>NZ_CP108381.1:3690000-5055478 GCF_035956715.1 Nocardia sp. NBC_01329
CCGCTGGGGAACCGGCGAGCCATATCCGCCAGGGGCGGTCCGCTTCGACGCTCACACCGACGCGTGGTCCGAGAGCGATACGCGTCGCATCGACCGGGCCGTCCAGTTCCAGCCGAATCGGGGAGTCTCGATCGAAGACATCGGTGCCGTAGTCGCTCAGACCGATACCGAGCGCACTACCCAGGTTTCCGGGTCCCTTGGCCAGGTCGGAGTCGGTGCGCGCGCCGGGCCGGCGACTGCGGGCCGTGTCGATACCGGCGACGATCTCCGCCGCCCGGAGCAGCACGCCGCCGGCTATACCGTCGGGTCCGCTGATGATGTTCACACAGGTGTGCATGCCGTAGCTGAAATAGCAGTAGAGCCTGCCCGGCGGACCGAACATCACCGCGCTGCGCGGGGTGCGTCCGCGACCGGAATGCGCGGCCGGATCGTGCCAGGGGCCGGACGGATCGCCACCATAGGCCTCGACCTCGACGATGCGGGCGCCGACCGGACCCGACCACAACGTCGCACAGAGCAGACGCCGGGCGGCGGTCAGCGGATCGACAGCCAGTTCCTCAGCACTCACACCTGGATTGTCGCAGCCGATATCGCGCACTCGGCTCCGTGGTGTGGGTACTCCTGTCAGCGAAAGCGGGGTCGACAGGTCGATCCGACCGGGGCTTGCGGTGGATCCGTACCGGGCGAATAATTCACCCAAGGATGAATTCAACACCGGATGAATTGAGGCGGATCATGTCCGAAGCCGGCGCGCAGGCCGCCGTCGAGGTGCGTAACCTCACCGTGCGCCGCGGTAAACGGGAAGTGCTACACGATATTTCGCTGAGCATCCCGCGCGGATCGATCTCCGGGCTGCTCGGCCCGTCGGGCTGCGGCAAGACCACGCTCATGCGCAGCATCGTCGGCACCCAACTGGTGGCTGCCGGAGAGATCACGGCGCTCGGTCTCCCGGTGGGAAGCGCGGTGTTGCGGCGGCGGATCGGCTACGTGACCCAGGCGCCGAGCATCTACGCCGATATCAGTGTCCGTGACAATGTCGCCTACTTCGCGGCACTCTCCGGCGGAAACCGGGACTCGGTCGAATCCGCGTTGAGTACGGTGGGTCTCCTGGATCACCAGTCGCAGCGCGGTGACCAGTTGTCCGGCGGGCAGCGGACCCGCGCCTCCCTGGCTTGCGCGCTGGTGGCCGGCCCGGAATTGCTCGTCCTCGACGAACCGACCGTCGGATTGGACCCTGTCCTGCGAGTGGAATTGTGGAGACAGTTCCGCGAATTGGCGGCCGGCGGTACGACCCTCCTTGTCTCGAGCCATGTGATGGACGAGGCCGAACACTGTGACCGGCTGCTTCTCCTGCGCGAGGGTGATCTGCTGGCCCAGCTGAGTCCCGACGAACTCCGCGAACACACCGGAGAACAAAACCTGGAACAGGCGTTCCTCGCCCTCATCACGATGGGAGCCACAGCATGAGCGACCAGCGCACGGAAGCGGCCGAGATCCCGGAAACCCACCGGAAGGAATCCATCGCGCCCGCCCCGATCGGGCCCCGGCCGGGCATGGCATATCTGGCGACGACCACGCGGATCCTGCGGCAACTGCGCAACGACCGCCGGACGGTCGCGATGATCCTGGTGGTGCCGGCGCTGCTGATGACCCTGCTGTACTTCATCTATCAGGACGTACCTGCCACTCCCCCGCAGTCGGCGAGCCTGTTCGACCGGGTCGGGATCAGCATGCTCGGCATCCTGCCGTTCATCGTGATGTTTCTGATCACCGCGATCGCCATGCAGCGCGAACGCGTATCGGGAACGCTGGAACGGCTGCTCACCACCCCGCTGAGCAAACTCGACCTGCTCGGCGGATACGGCAGCGCGTTCTCGCTCGCGGCCGCCGCCCAGGCAGCGGTGGCGTGCGCGGTGTCGTTCGGATTGCTGGGCCTGAAGGCGGCCGGAAATCCCGGATGGGTGGTGCTGATCGCGATGGTCGACGCGATATTGGGGGTCGCGCTGGGGCTGCTGTGCAGTGCGTTCGCCCGTACCGAGTTCCAGGCGGTGCAGTTCATGCCGCTGGTGGTGGCGCCGCAGATCTTCCTGTGCGGCTTATTGGTGCCCCGCTCCCAGCTGCCCGGCTGGCTGGAGGTGATCAGCGATGTCATGCCGCTGAGCTACGCGGTCGACGCGCTTCACGAGGTCTCGGTGCATACCGATCCCACCGGGCTGATGTGGCGTGATCTGGCGATCGTCGCGGGATTCGCCGTGGTGGCCCTGTGCCTGGCCGCCGCGACGCTACGCCGCCGGACCGCATGAGCGCGGCGGAATCGGCGGGGGTGCGCCCCGCACGCGCACGGGCGGGGCGGCGTCCCGGACAGTCCGGGACCCGGGAAACGATTCTCGCCGCAGCTCGGGAACGCTTCGCGAAGGCGGGATTCGACAAGACCTCCATCCGGGCAGTCGCGGCCGACGCCGAGGTGGATCCGGCGCTGGTGCACCACTACTTCGGCACCAAACAGCAACTGTTCGCGGCGGTGGTGGAGTTACCGGTGGATCCGGAGGTCGTGCTGCGCCGAGTCGACGCGGTACCACTGGATCGGCTCGGCGAAACCATCGTCGCCGCGGTGGTCGGCCTGTGGGATTCCCCGGCGGGCACCGGCGCGGTGGCGCTGGTGCGCAGCATGGTCGCGAACGGAGACACGTCGCTGGCCAGGGAATTCCTGCTATCGGTGATATTGGAGCGGGTGCGGCAGCGGATCGCCACCGATACCGACGACGGCCGGCTCCGGGTGGCGCTGGCCGCCTCGCAGATGGCGGGCCTGGTGATCTCCCGCAAGATTCTGGACCTGCAACCGGTGAGCGGTCTGCCGCTGCCGCAGCTCGTCGCGGCCGTCGGGCCGACGGTCCAGCGGTATCTCACCGGGGATCTGGATCAGGACTCGCCCGTCGCCGGGAAGCCCTGACCCGGTGGTGTCATTCGCCGAACTGGCGGGCGAAATCAGCGTGCTCGGCATCGTCGACACCGCGCGCCTCATCGGCGAGCAATACCGGAATACCGCTGTCGATGGGATAGGCCACCCGAAGCCTCGGGTTGTACAGCAGATCCGCACCGTCGGCGGCACACACCAGGTGCAGCCGGCCTTTGTCCTGCGGGCACGCCAGCAGACTCAGCAGGGTGGGGTCCAGAATGGTTTCCTCCGACATGGGCTTCAACCTACCGGTCGGCGGAACGAGATATATCGGTGGCCGAAATAGCTACCGACCGCGACCGCGCCCATCACCACAACGGCAGCGGGAGCTCGCGGGAAACCGAGCACGGTGACGGCGAGTTCGAGCAGTAGCGCATTGGCGACGAGTCCGCCGCTGTTGACAGCAAGGAAGCCCACGAAATCGCGGAGGACCCGGCCGCGAACCCGGAACACGAGCCGACGGTGCAGGACGAAGGCGATCCCGACCCCCGTGGTGTACGCGGCCGCCACCGCCACCGATGGCGGTACCGACACCCCGAGGACCCACATCCAGCCGACGGTCAGACCGATCCCCATCGCCGTATTGACAGCGCCCACGACGGCGAAAGCGAGCTCCTGCCGGCGGACCAGCCGCAGCAGCGGGCCGGGATCGGCGGGTTCTTCCGAAGTGGTCGCGCAGGGGGCGGCCGGTTGTCCGGCGGAATCGGTCACGAGCGCGCGACCACCAGACCGGGTTCACCGGCGACCGGTTCGGCGGGTAGAGGTACCGGCGGCGCTGCTCGGCGCCGGCAGCCGCGCCGGTGCTCGACTTCCAGGATCGCGAGGCCGAACAAGCCGGCTGCCGCGAGTGCGGCGCCGATCTTCCAGCCGGGCGGCCGCCAGGTGAGTTCGAGTTCGGCCGCGCGAGTGCCGGGCGGGATGTCCACCGCGACAAAGCTGTTCGCGACCACGTCGATCGGGATCTGCCGGCCGTCGAGGTGAGCCCGGTACCCCGGCCAGCCCAGCCTGGCGAAAACGATCCGGCCGCCGCCGGGTGAATCGACCCGGACCCGGCTGGTGGTATCGGATTCGGCAGGCGCGGCGACAGTGACCCCGGCGGTGTGGGCAACACGGCCGGTACGGCCGGATACCGGGCCGGACTCACGTTCGAGGACCGCTATGTACCGCTCGTGACCCGGGTAGTCGACCCATTTCCAGCCCGGCGGCGCAGGCTGCTCGCGGGCCGCGGGAAACAGCGCGTTCTGCAGTACCACGCGGTCGATCCGCATCAGATCCACCAGCGGGCGTCCGGTCTCGGGTTCGGACGTGAAGGCTCGCCGGTAGGCATCGGGGCAGACGCTGGCATCCCAGCGCATGCACAGCAGATGACCGAAGTAGAAATGGCCGTTGGGGGTGTAGCCACCCACATAGTCGGCTTCCAGGTTCTTGGCGTAGTTACCGAAGGCCAGTGAACCGTAGGCGCCGGCGAGTGTGCGTTCGGCGGGGGCGATCAGTGCCCGGTCGCCCAGTTGTAGCGTGGTCCCGGGAAAATCGGGGAAGACGGCTTTCATCTCCGACCGTTTCGTCGGCAGATTCCAGCTCATCGGTGTAGGTTGCGCCGCGTGTACCTGCAGGTAGGCGATCGGAGCGGCCGCGGCGAGCGTCAGCAGACAGGCTGCGGCACGACCGCGTGTCCTGCCCAGCCACACGACCACCGCGCCCAGCGCTCCGACCCCTACGGCCGCCGCGAGATGAGCGAGCACCGGCTCCGGGGCGGCCGCGGCGGAGCGCGCGAGCAGCAGCAGCACCAAGAGACCGGCCGCGAGACCGCGGCGCCGGCTCCCGGCGACCGTGCCGAATCGGCCGAGCAGTACACACACCAGCACCAACAACGCCAGCGCGACCATCGGCAGGACCCGGGCCGGCCAGCGTAGCGGACCCATGGTGCCGGGTCCGGCAGTCCAGAGCAGGGTCAGCACCGCGAACAGGGCGGGGCCGCTCATCTCCCGTGCCGCACCCGCGGCGCGCTTCCAGTCGATGAATGCCAGCGCCGGGACCAGAAACCAGGCGATATAGACCATCGGCAACGGCTGTACATATCCCCACCAGGACGTGAAGGCCGGCAGAGTGCTGGGCAGACTCGCGTTCAGCGATTCCGACCAGGGCACGGCCAGGAACTGGTCGTTGCGGATCTCCGACACGCCACGCCAGGTGACATCCGCGGTGAGCAGACTCGGCAGATAGGTGGCCAGCCCGGCGAGCGCGGCGCACCCGGCGACGACAGCGAGCCGGACCACCGGGGCCCACTGCCGCCGAAACACGAATTCGCCCACGAGAACGGTGGCGAACAGGACTCCCGCTTCGACGGCGGGAAAAACGTATTGCACCGAGATCGTCAGATAGAGGAAGACGAAAACCGGGACAGGCCCGCCCCGCCCGCGGGCGTAGCGCACACCCGACGCCCAGGCATGCACGAGCCAGGCCGTCCCGGTGAACGCGGTCATCCAGCTCGCCGCGTCGAAGAACAGCAGAAATCCGCTACACGGAAACGCCACACCGGCCACCGCCGACCAGGCCGGGCGACCGCCGTACGCCAGGCAGACCCGGTAGACGCCGAGTCCGAGAACGATCGCGACCAGCAGTTTCACGACGGTCGCGTAGAGCGCGAGGTCGTCCACCGATACCGCGAGCAGATCGATCAGCAGCTGCGGCGGATTGAGCAGACCGGCTTCTTCGATCGCATAGTTGCCGGCCAGCCAGTGCTCCGGCACCAGGACCGGGAACCGCCCCTCCCGCAGGGCACGGCCCGTCATCACCCACAGCGGCGCATACTGGGCTTCGGTGTCATCGGTGTAGAAGTGCCGGGAGTTCGCCAGCAGGACAGCAAGATAGGCGGCGAGCACCCCCGCCGCGCACACCAGACCCCACCGCAACACTTCCCGCCGATTCTCGGTTCGACCATCCGCCACGGGTCCCAGACCCTACCTCCCGCATCGGGTTCCGCGGCCGCAACGACGCGCATCCGGATCTGCCCGCGCGGCACCCGGTATGCCTGCTAGAGTTCACATTTCTCGGGCTCACCAGCGTCATCGAGACCCGGCACGCGTTATCCACCGTCGAAAGTCGATCTCGCCAATGCCGTTTTCTCCCAGGTTCGCCTCCACTCCGGTCACCGACCGGGCCCCGGTCGGCCCGCTCTACCCGGCGCACGCTCCGTCCGTCCCGTGGCCGGAGTCGACAGGCCCGGTCATCGAGCTGGAATCCGATTCGCCCGAAGTGTGCGGTATTTCGGTGGTTGTCCCGGTGTACCGCGGCGAACAGACCGTTGCCGCTCTGGTGCGCGAATTGCACACACTCACCGCGGCGACGACACCCGGCGGGATCGGGTTCCGCGTCGAGGAGATCGTGCTGGTCCACGACCACGGCCCCGATCGGTCCGATATCGTGCTGCAACGGCTGGCCCGCGAATACGGGCGGGTCCGGGTGATCTGGCTGAGCCGCAACTACGGACAGGACGCCGCCACGATCGCCGGCATGGCCGCAGCCCGCGGTCGCTGGATCGTCACCATGGACGAGGACGGCCAGCACGATCCGGGTTGTATCGCGGCGTTCCTCGACGCCGCCTATCGCGAACGCGCCGATCTGGTCTACTCCCGACCCACCAACACCCGCCCGCACGGCCCCCTGCGCAACCTCACCTCGCGCGGCGCGAAAACGGTGCTGGCCACCCTGTTCGCCTTCCCTGCCTCGACCCGGTTCGAGAGTTTCCGGCTCATCCGCGGCGATATCGGACGCCACCTGGCCGAGGTCGCCGGTAACGGCGCCTATCTCGATGTCGCGCTGACGTGGGTCGTAGGCCGGACCGCCACGGTTCCGGTGCTGCTTCGGGCCGAGGGGCGGGAGGAATCCGGTTACAACTACCGGCGGCTCTTCTCCCTGTTCTGGAAGATGGTGCTGTGCACCGGGACCCGCGGGCTGCGGGTGGTGAGCCTGCTCGGAGTGACACTCGCGCTTGCCGGGGCGGTCCTGGCCGGCGCGATCGTCTACACGGCACTGACCGGCGACGACGGAGAGCCCGAAGGGTGGGCTTCGATCATCGTGGTACTGCTGCTGTGTTCGGGCGCGGTGCTGTTCTCGCTGGGTCTCATCGCGGAATACCTGGGGGTGGTGTTGCACATCCTGGTCGGCAAACCGCTGTACCTGACGGTGGAGTCACCGACCCCCCGGCCACCGGAAGAAGCCCGGGAACCGGCTGTGCGCAGACCCGCCGAGGCGGCGGCCGGGTGAGCGGCCGGATCATCTTCAGCCGGCCCTACCGGTCGGCGGCCGAACTGGCGAATGTGACCGCCGTTCTCGATTCCGACCACTGCCACGGTGACGGTCCGTTCACCGCCGCCGCGACAGCGAAACTCCGGGTGATCACCGGTGCGCGCCACGCACTGCTGACCACCTCGTGCACCCATGCGCTGGAGCTGGCCGCGCTGCTGCTGGAACTGGGACCGGGCGACGAGGTGATCGTGCCGAGCTTCGCGTTCACCTCCGCCGCTACCGCGTTCGCGGTTCACGGCGCGACATGTGTATTCGTCGATATCGACAGCGCCACCGGCAATATCGACCCACAGGCCGCCGCGGCGGCGGTCACCGACCACACCAAGGCCATCGTGGTCATGCACTACGGCGGAGTCGCCGCCGATATGGCCGCCCTGCGGCAACTCACCGACCGGCACGGTCTGGCGCTCATCGAGGACAACGCCCACGGTCTGGGCGGGACGTGGCGGGGACGCGCACTCGGAACCCTGGGCACGCTGGGCACGCAGAGTTTCCACGACACCAAGAACGTGCACTGCGGAGAGGGCGGGGCCCTGCTGCTCTCCGACGACATCCTGATGGGCCGCGCGGAGATCATGCGCGAGAAGGGCACCGACCGCGCCCGGTTCCTGCGCGGCCAGGTAGACAAATACTCCTGGCAGGACATCGGGTCCAGTTATCTGCCCAGCGAGCTCAATGCCGCCGTACTCGACGCCCAGCTCGCCGAATTCCACACCATTCAGTGCGCCCGGCACCGGGTATGGCACACCTACGCGGCCGGGCTCGGCGCGTGGGCGGCCGACCACGGGGTGGCGCCGATGACGGTTCCACCGGACCGCCGGCACACCGCGCACCTGTTCTATCTGCGGATGCCCACCGAAGAGGCACGCGACGGTTTGATCCGGCATCTCGCCGACCGCGGGATCGTGGCACCGTTCCACTACGTACCACTCGATTCCAGCGCCGCCGGGCTGAAATACGGCCGGACACCGAATCCGTGCACCCGCAGCGCCCGGTTCGCGGCGACCATCGTCCGGTTACCACTGTGGCCCATGCTCACCCGCGATCAGCTCGACCGCGTGGTCGACGCCGTGAGCGCCTACCGGTGCTGAACCGGGCCCGGACGACCGGTCACAACCACGCCGCGTCGGTATCGGTGAGAACGGCGTAGGTCCCCGATTCGGGCTCGTACCACCAGGTGAGCGGGCCGGGTCGTGGGCCGCCCGCCGCGGCGACGGCATGCGCCGAAGGCCGGAACCATGGACTGCGTGGAATATCGTCGACGACATAGACCACGTCCGGGCGCTGATCCGGAGCCAAGGAGTGCAGGGCATCGGTGATATCGACGGGTTCGAGCCGGAATCCCGGCCGCACGCTCACCGCCGCGACCGCGAGCACCCGGTCACGAGCCGGGAGCGCGTAGGCGACCTCCATATCGACTGCGGCGATATCGTTGAGCACGTCGACGATCGGCTGGGTGAACACCGGGCCGCGGCGCGTCCGGATCACCGTGTCGATCCGGTCGACCAGCCAGTAGTCACCGTCACCGTCACGCCGGAAAAGATTCTCGGTGGGCAGCCAGGAATCCTCCGGCTCGAACACACCGCGCAACCCGCCCCGCGATAGATCCACCGTCGCCCCGGCCGAGCCGATCAGCAGCCCGACCTCGTTATCGGCACAGCGCCGGGCGTAACCGTTGTCGTCCATCTGGACCTGCCCGGACACCGGATCGTAGGCGACCAGCTCCACTCTCGCCGTCCCGGGCACCGGACGACCTTTGCAGCCGAACTTCACTCCCGGCACGTTCGCCAGCACCACATCACCCTCGATCGAGGCGTAGAACTCTAGGACCCGGGCCGGAGCGAACTGTTCGATGGTGCGCCGCCACAATCCGGCGGGCATACCGGAACCGATGAACAGGCGCACCGGATGCGCGTGCCCGGCGGGGAAGACTTCGGCGTCGAGAATATCGCGCAGCATCGTCCACGTGTAGGTCACGACGGTGACGCCGTAGCGGTGCACCTCTTCGGCGAACTGGGCCGGATCCAGGGAGCGGGCCAGCGCGATCCGGCTCCCGCCGGCGATAGCGCCACCCAGACTCACCAGCAGTCCGGACGAATGGTGCAGCGGTGCCAGGCAGTAGACCGTGTCCTTGTGGTCCAGATCGGCCGCCGAGGCGGTACCGAACGCCGACAGCGCCCACCGGTGGTTGGTGATGTATTTGATGTCGAGCCGATCGCCGACCCCGGCGACCAGAACAAAGGCCAGCTCACGCGCGCGGCCGGGGTTCGGGCGGTACCAACTGGGCACCCGGACCCGCTCGGGATCGATCTGTTCGAGATCGACGACATCGGTACCGGCCGGGACCGGCAGGCCCCGGGCGTCGCCGCCGCCCAGTACGAGCACCCGGGCACCCGTTGCCACGGCGTGACGGACATTCTCCGGATCCGAGACCAGGATCTTTGTCCCGGTCCGCGCCAGCGCCGTGGTCAGATCGCTCTCCGGTGCCATGAGCACCGCGACGGCACCGATACGCGACAGCGCCGCCAGGGTCACCAGTGCGCTGGGCCGAGTCTCCATCACCACGCCGACCCGGGTCGCCGGACGGATCCCGACCGATATCAACCCCCGCACCACATTGCCGATCCGGGTATCGACGGCGGCGTTGCTGTGGACCCGGTCGTCGAAGAGGAAGCATTCACCGCGCGGCGATCGACGGGTCTGTTCGGCCATCAACCGGCCGATGGAGATGCGGGTGCCCGGTTCGATCGTACCGAGCCGGGTCAGGCGCGGCAGGGTGCGCGCGGCGCCCTCGACCACCCCGACCGAGCCGCGCAGCGTATTCGCGGCCAGATGTTCCAGGGTTCGGCCCACCTCGGCGCCCGCCTCGGCCAAGACCGCCGCGGTGTGTACCGCGCGCCGCAGCGCTGTCCGCGGCACTCCTTCGGGCACATGCTCCGACATCGGCGCGATCTCCTCGGGCAGCGGATTGCTGCCGTCGATCCAGCCCACCCAGTCCCGGACCTGCGGCCAGGTGCACCTGGTCGCCACCGAACCCGCCACTAGACCGAAATGACCCGACACCAGCTTGGATTCGTACACCTCGGCGCGCGGTGCGGCCCGGACGATCCCGCGCACAGCCGCAGGCTGCCCGATCTCGTCCACCTCGCCGACGAACGCCAGGATCGGGCACTTCAGATCGGCCAGCGAGATCGGCTGATCCCGGATGACGAAACCACCCAGCATCATCCGGTTGTGGACGACGAATTGTTTGAGCAGATCGGCCGCGGCCGGCCCCGCGTAGCCGATCCAGCCCTCGTTGGCCAGGAAGCGCCGCTGCCGTTCCTTCGGCAGCAATGCTTCCCGGTCGTGCAACTGGCGCAGGAAATCGACCCGCGCCTTCGTGGTTTTCACCGGGTCGAGCAGCTGGAATCCGATCCGCACCATCCGATCGGTGATGGGCAACCGCGGCACCACGTGGTCGGCGGCGAAATCCACCAGATCCGAGACTGCGGCGTGCGGCAACCCCAGCGGCATCCCGGCCACGATATCGACCGGACTGCCGAAGGTCACTATGCTCGCGATGCCCTTACCGGCCCGGAACGACGCGGTCTGGTAGGCGAACATCCCACCCTGCGAGTACCCCATCAGGTGCACATTCCGGCCGGTCGCCGCACACACCGTATCGATGGCGTTGTTCACCGCGAGGACGTGGTCGGCGAGGTCACGTTTCCAACCGCCCTCCTCCACTGAGGGCGAACCGAAGTCGATCACCCAGCAGTCGACACCGCCACGATGCAGGATCCCCACCGCGCCGTCGTCACCGTTGACATCCCAGATATCGGCGTTGACCATGAGCGGCGGTACGAACAGCGCGACGGGGCCGCCCGTGGGGGCGCCGGGGAAGTAGTGACGCAGGCGGTACATGGGGCGCCGCTCGGCGATCTCGAAGGGCGAGGATTCGGTATCGCGGCCCAGCCCGCCGAAGCGGATCACTTCCAGACCGTTCTGCGCCGTCGACATCACCCGCCGTGCCGACCCCGCCAGACCTCGCACACTCAACTTCACGTTCCGCTCCCAGCCCTACCTGTGGCGTGGCATACCTCACAAACCCTGCGGTATGCACCAAAGCCTGCCATATCGCACCCGGCACCCGTCGGTTCCGTTGTGACATCTACATCATGTACCCGACGCCTCGGCGGAGCTCCGCACCCGCGCCGATAGGGTGAAGATCGTGACCGATCCGACCCTCCCACCAGCCCATCCCGCGGCGGCCGTCGACCGGGAGACGCTGCTCGTCGAGCTCGTGGATTCCACCGGCAATACGGTCGGCTCGTGCCCGGTGGCCGAAGCCCACCGTGCCCCCGGACTCCCGCACCGAGCCTTCTCGGTACTGATCTTCGACACCGAGGGCCGGACACTGCTGCAGCAGCGGGCGACCGGTAAGACCCGGTTCCCGGCACGCTGGTCCAATACCTGCTGCGGCCATCCGGCACCGGACGTGCCCGTGGCCGAGGCGGCCGGCGTCCGGCTGTTCGAGGAGATGGGACTCCGGGTGCCGTTGACCGAGGTCGGCGTGTACAGCTATCGAGCGGGTGATCCCCGCACCGGATTCGTCGAGGACGAATGGGATCACGTGCTGGTGGGACTGCTCGACGGGGTACGGCCGGATCCGGATCCGGCCGAGGTCGCCGACTATCGCTGGATCGGCCCGGACGAATTGCGCGACCGGCTGCGGGAGGACCCCGACGATTTCAGCCCCTGGCTCGCCGGAGTGCTGGAGATCGCCGTCGCCGCTCCTCCGGTTCGCGCCTGAGCCACACGCCGATCCCGAACTCCCGTTGCGGCGGTGTCCGTCCCGGCGGTGTCCGTCGCAACGACGAATAGTTAGATGCGCATATCCAGGTAAGACAATTTCGACAGGGCGGGCGCCCGTTCGGAAGCCGGGCGCGGTTACTGCCGCAATACACCGCATCCGAACAGGCCTGTCGCGGAACCCGGATTCTCCCGTGGATCGCGCAACACCGGCCGAGCGCGGGTTCAGTCGAGCCAGGCGCGGACATCGTCGGCCGCGGCGCGGATACCGCCGAGTTGTTCGGCCACCCGCTCCCCCGCCGTACCACCTCGAGCATTGCGCGATGCGACCGAACCGGCGACCGTGAGCACCTCGCGCACCCGCGGGGTGAGCGCGGGATCGATCGCCGCGAATTCCTCATCGGTCAGTTCGTCCAGCCCGACGCCCCGTGCCTCCGCCGTGCGCACACAGGCACCGGCCGCTTCGTGCGCGACCCGGAACGGCACCCCGTGCCGGACCATCCATTCGGCGATATCGGTCGCCAGGGTGAACCCCGCGGGCGCGAGTTCGGCCATCCGGCCGGTGTGGAAGGTGAGCGTGGAAACCAGACCGGCGATGGCGGGCAGCAGCAGTTCCAGCTGGGCGACCGAGTCGAACAGCGGTTCCTTGTCCTCCTGCAGGTCCCGGTTGTATGCCAGCGGCTGGGCCTTCAGGGTGGCGAGGAGCCCGGTGAGGTTACCGATCAGCCGGCCCGCCTTACCGCGGGTGAGTTCGGAGACATCCGGGTTCTTCTTCTGCGGCATGATCGACGAACCGGTGGACCACGCGTCGGCCAGGGTGATATAGCCGAATTCCGGCGTGCTCCAGAGAATGACTTCCTCGGCCATCCGGCTGAGATCCACGCCGATCATCGCCAGCACGAAGGCAGCCTCGGCCGCGAAATCACGGGCGGACGTGGCGTCGATGGAATTGGCGGCGGCGGCGGTGAAATCCAGTTCGGCCGCGATGGCCTCCGGATCCAGACCGAGCGAGGAACCGGCGAGGGCCCCGGATCCGTACGGCGAAACGGCGGCCCGTTTGTCGAAATCGCGCAACCGGTCGATATCACGCAAGAGCGGGTGCGCATGCGCCAGCAGGTGGTGGGCCAGCAGAACCGGCTGAGCGGCCTGCAGATGGGTTTTGCCGGGCATCACCGCGTCCGGGTGCGCCGCGGCCTGGGCAGTGAGTGCGTCCACCACCGCCACCAGCCCGGCCGCGATCCGCCGCACGGCATCGCGCAACCACATCCGGAACAGCGTGGCGACCTGGTCGTTGCGCGAACGTCCGGCGCGCAACCGGCCACCGACTTCCGGGCCGACCCGGTCGATGAGGCCGCGTTCGAGCGCGCCGTGCACATCCTCGTCCGACTCCGCGGGGGCGAACGCGCCGGATTCGACATCGGCGGCGAGCCGGTCCAGGCCGGCGAGCATATCGGCCAGATCGGCCTCCGACAGCAGTCCGGCCTTGTTCAGCACCCGGGCGTGCGCTTTGGAGGCGCGGATATCGTAGGGCGCCAGCACCCAGTCGAACTGGGTCGATTTGCTCAGCGCCGCCATCGCCTCGGCGGGGCCGGAAGCGAACCGCCCACCCCACAACGCGCCCTCGTTGGTGCCCACTACCTCTCCCACATGTCGGTTGGCTGTTCGTCTTGTCGGCCCACGGTATTCGCCGGGTGAGCGCCGGAGCGCACCCCACCCTGCCAAGCTCTCCCGCGACTCGGCACCCTCGGGGTAGCCCGACACCGGGCGGGCCCGGCTGGATGCAGCCCCGCACGGCGTGGACCACCGGATCCGGACTCGTCCGCCCCATCACGACCGGACGAACGCTCCGCCGCCGGAGTTCCAGGCGATCGCCGGACTCCGGGTTACTTCTGGTTCAGATCCCGCTTCGCGGCGACTTTGGAGGACAGGCCGTGGATCTGTACGAAGCCCTTGGCCAGCGACTGGTCGAAGCTGTCGCCCTCGTCGTAGGTGGCCAGGTTGAAGTCGTAGAGCGACTGGTCGCTGCGGCGGCCGTTGACCACGACGTTGCCGGCATGCAGCACCATCCGGATATCGCCGGATACATGCTGCTGGGTCTCCGCGACGAAGGCGTCCAGGGCCCGCTTCAACGGCGAGAACCACAGGCCGTCGTAGGCCAGCTCGCCCCAGCGCTGTTCGACCTGCCTCTTGTAGCGGCCGAGTTCCCGCTCCAGGGTCACGCTCTCCAACGCGCGATGTGCGGTGATCAGTGCGATGGCGCCGGGGGCCTCGTAGATCTCCCGGCTCTTGATCCCGACGAGCCGGTCCTCGACCATATCGAGCCTGCCGACGCCCTGCCGGCCCGCGCGGCTGTTCAGTTCGGTGATCGCCTCCAGCACGCTGACCTGGCGGCCGTCGATGGCGACCGGCACACCGCGGTCGAAGGTGACGATCAGTTCGTCCGGCGCCTCGAAGTTGACGGTCGGGTCGGTGGTGTAGTCGTAGACGTCTTTGGTGGGGGCGTTCCAGAGATCCTCGAGGAAGCCGGTCTCGACGGCGCGACCCCAGACGTTCTGGTCGATGGAGAACGGCGACTTCTTGGTGACGTTGATCGGGAGCTTGTTCTCCTCGGCGAAGGCGATGGCCTTCTCCCGGGTCCAGGCGTAGTCGCGGACCGGGGCGATCACGTTCAGATCGGGAGCAAGCGCGCCGATGCCGACCTCGAACCGGACCTGGTCGTTGCCCTTGCCGGTGCAGCCGTGCGCGACGGTACCGGCGCCGTGGAACTTCGCGGCCTCCACCAGATGTTTGACGATGAGTGGACGGCTGATAGCCGAGACCAGCGGGTACTCGCTCTGGTAGAGCGCGTTGGCCTGGATGGTGGGCAGGCAGTATTCGTCGGCGAACTCGTCACGGGCGTCCACCACGACCGCTTCGACGGCACCGCAGTCGAGGGCGCGCTGACGCACCACGTTCATATCCTCGCCGCCCTGCCCCAGGTCGATGGCCACGGCCACGACCTCGGCGCCGGTCTCCTTGCCGATCCAGCTGATGGCCACGGAGGTGTCCAGCCCACCGGAGTAGGCGAGTACGACGCGATCGGACATGTTCTGGTGCTCCTCGGATGGCTTCGATAGTGGGTTCGATAGTGGGGATGTGCTGGTAGGTCTGCCGTGTTCGCGGGCGGCCCGCCGTCTCCAGCAGTATGCTGGCCCGCTGCCGGTCCGGCCGACCCTGCCGCTACAAATGATTATGCACGATGATGCAATCTCATTCACAATCGGGGGTACCGTGGCCGCTACCTGCGCGGACATCCGTCTCACCCGAGGTCTCGATCGATGCCGAGCTCTTTCTCGCCCCCCGCCATCATGAGACGCTGGTCACACGAATGAGCCGTCGCGCGCACAAGGAGGTGGGAGACCGTGCAGACATTGCAGCAGTGGGCGCAGGACAATTACGAGACGATCGGTTTCATCGTGGTCAACCTCGGCAATGCTGCCCTGACTATCGGAAAACTGAGCATCGAATTGGCCACGCCCCTCCTACAGGAGCTGGTGAACAACCACTGAGCCCGCATACGAGGGCGAGCGGTCCAGCATGGCCCGCCGGGAATACGAGCCTGCCGAAGGAATAGCCGGATCCCCGGGCTGAAGTAGCGCACGTGCAATTTCTGGGCGTCAGGCCAGGTTCTCGATCTTTGCCGCCAGCTCGGCGCCGGTCAGAGGTTCGCGGGCGATCACCGCGATGGTGTCGTCCCCCGCGATCGTGCCGACGATATACGGCAGCGATGCCCGGTCCAGGGCACTGGCCAGAAAGTGCGCGGCGCCCGGAGGCGTGCGCAGGACCGCGATATTGCCGCTGGAATCGGTGGAAACCAGCAGATCACCGAGGAGTTTGGCCAACCGGCCGGTCCCGCCGGTGACGCCGCGAACCGGACTGCCGTCCTCCGGCACCACGTACACGCCCGCCCCGCCGTCGGCCGCGCGCAGTTTCACCGCTCCGAGCTCGTCCAGATCGCGGGACAGCGTCGCCTGGGTTGTCTCGATCCCCTCCGCGGCGAGCAGGGTGGCGAGTTCGGTCTGGCTGCGCACCGGATGCGCGGCCAGCAGCGCGATGATCCGCGACTGCCGACCGGCACGGGTGGCGGCGGTGACCGGGCCCGCCGAATGTATCCGGGTCTCGCTCATCGTCGTCGCGTGTCCTTGTGTCCGA
This sequence comes from Nocardia sp. NBC_01329, assembly GCF_035956715.1. Classification (NCBI taxonomy): domain Bacteria; kingdom Bacillati; phylum Actinomycetota; class Actinomycetes; order Mycobacteriales; family Nocardiaceae; genus Nocardia; species Nocardia sp. NBC_01329. The sequence continues at coordinate 3,706,250 of NZ_CP108381.1, forward strand.
GCAGCCACACCAGCAGCGCCTTCTGGGCGTGCAGCCGGTTCTCCGCTTCGTCCCACACCACACTCTGCGGGCCGTCGAGGACCTCGTCGGTGATCTCCTCACCGCGGTGAGCGGGCAGGCAGTGCAGCACGATCGCGTCGGCACCGGCGCGGGCCAGCAGTTCGCTGTTCACCTGGTACGGACGGAACGGACCGACCCGGTCCAGGCCGTCGCCCTCCTGCCCCATAGAGGTCCAGGTGTCGGTGACCAGTACATCGGCACCCTTGGCCGCGACCAGCGGGTCCTCCGTGACGACGATACTGCCGCCGGTTTCGGCGACCCGGGCCTCGGCGGCCGCGACCACGGCCGGCGACGGCAGGAATCCGGCGGGGGCGGCGATCCGGACGTGCAGTCCGGCGGTGGCGCCGCCCAGCAGCAGCGAATGAGCCATATTGTTGGCACCGTCACCGAAATAGGCCAGCCGCAGCCCGCGCAGCCCGCCCTTGCGCTCGGTGATGGTCAGCAGATCGGCCAGCACCTGGCAGGGATGGAATTCGTCGGACAGCGCATTCACCACCGGAACCGTGGCGGTCGATGCCATCTCCTCCAGCCGCTCCTGACCGAAAGTCCGCCAGACAACGGCCTCGACGTAACGCGACAGGACCCGTCCGGTGTCGGCGAGGGTTTCGTCACGACCCAGCTGGGTCGTCTGTCCGTCCACCACCACGGCGTGCCCGCCGAGCTGGGCGATACCCAGTTCGAAAGAGAAACGGGTACGCGTGGAGTTCTTGTCGAAGATGACCCCCACGCCCCGCGGCCCTTCCAGCGGCCGGTGCGAGAACGGCCGCTTCTTCAGCTCGGCCGCCAGGGCCAGCACCTCGCCCTGTTCGGCAGGAGTCAGATCGTCGTCACGCAGGAAATGGCGGACAGCGGTGGCCCGTTGTAGGGAGGCGGTCATCCGCGTAGTCCTTTCGTTTCGGCCAGCACGTCGTCGAGGATCCCCGGAAGATCCAGGACCAGGTTGTCGGCCTGTGTTTCGGTGAGTACCAGTGGGGGCGCCAACCGGATCACATCGGGTTTGGCGGGGTTCACCAGATAGCCCGCGGCACGCGCTCGGGCTTCCACGCGGGGCGCCACCGGTTCGGTGAGGCCGATCCCGATCAGCAGTCCGGCCCCGCGCACCTCCGCGACCAGCGGATGCTCGAGCACCGCGATCCCATCGCTGAGCCGTTTACCGACCGATTCGACGTGCTCGAGCAGGCCGTCGTCCTCGAGTGTGCGCAGGACGGCGAGCGCCGCGGCCGCGCAGACCGGATTGCCACCGAAGGTGGTGCCATGCAACCCGGGGGTGAACAATTCGGCCGCCGGCCCGGTCGCCAGGACCGCGCCGATCGGCAGGCCGGCGCCCAACCCCTTGGCGAGCGTGATGACGTCGGGGGTGATGCCGAAGGATTGGTGGGCGAACATCTTGCCGGTGCGGCCGATACCGGTCTGCACCTCGTCCAGAATCAGCAGGGCGCCCGCTCGTGCGGTGATCTCGCGGGCCCGGACCAGGTAGTCCATCGGCGGGACCACGACGCCGCTCTCGCCGAGCATCGGCTCCAGGAAGACCGCGGCGGTATCGGCATCGACCGCCCGCTCGAGGATCCGAGTATCCCCGTAGGGGATGTGCACCACACCCGGCGGCATCGGTTCGAACGGCGCACGCTTGGACGGCTGGCCGGTGAGCGCGAGCGCGCCCATGGTGCGGCCGTGGAATGCCTCGTCACAGGCGATGATCTTGCGCCGGCCGGTGAGCCGGGCCATCTTGAAGGCGGCCTCGTTGGCCTCGGTACCGGAGTTGCAGAAGAACGCCCGGCCGTCACCGTCACCGAAATGCCCGAGCAGCCGCTCGGCCAGCTCGATCACCGGTTCGCTGCCGTACAGGTTCGACACATGGCCGAGCGTGCCGAGCTGATCCATCACCGCGCTCAGAATCGCCTGATGCGCGTGGCCGAGACTGTTGACCGCGATACCGCCCACGAAATCGACGTAGCGGTTGCCGTCCGCGTCGTACACCACCGCGCCGGTCCCCCGGGTCAGCACGACCTCCGGAGTGGGGTAGTTGCGCATCATCACGTTCGACCAACGTTGCCGCAGTTCCGCAGTGTTCATGCTCTGACTCCGTTTTCCTCGTCCGCCGGCAGTGTGACCATGGTCCCGATACCCTCCCCGGTGAAAAGCTCCAGTAGTACCGAATGGGGTACGCGACCGTCGATGACATGCGCACCCGATACTCCGCCCCGGACGGCACGCAGACATGCCTCCATTTTGGGCACCATTCCCGAATCCAGCGACGGCAGCAGCTCGGCCAGCGCGTCGGTGTCGATCGCACTGGTCAGCGACGACCGGTCGGGCCAGTCGGTGTACAGGCCCTCGACGTCGGTCAGCACTACCAGTTTCTCGGCTCCGATACCTTCGGCCAGTGCGGCGGCCGCGGTATCGGCGTTGATGTTGTGCACCACACCGTCGGCATCGGGGGCGATGGTGGAGACCACCGGGATCCGGCCCGCGCGGATGAGGTCGAGCACCGAATCCGGATGGACGTCGGTGACATCGCCGACCAGCCCGATATCGGTGGCCGAACCGTCGACGAAAACGGTACGGCGGGTGGCGGTGAACAGTCGCGCGTCCTCACCGGAGATCCCGACAGCGAACGGTCCGTGTGCGTTGATCAATCCGACCAGTTCCCTGCCGACCTGCCCGAACAGCACCATCCGCACCACATCCATCACTTCTGGTGTGGTGACCCGGAAACCGCCGCGGAACTCCCCGGACATACCGAGACGTTTCAGCATGGCCGAGATCTGCGGACCACCCCCGTGCACGACCACCGGATGCACGCCCACGGTGCGCAGGAAAGCCATATCGGCGGCGAACGCCCGCTTGAGCCCGTCGTCGACCATGGCGTTGCCGCCGTATTTGACGACGACGATCTTGTCCCGGAATTTCTGCAGCCAGGGCAGGGCACCGGCGAGAATATGCGCTTTGTCCAGCGCGGACAGTTCGTGCAGCGCTTCGGTCATGAGCTGTAGGCCGAATTCTCTTCGACATAGCCGTAGGACAGATCGGTGGTACGGACGGTGGCCGTCCCGTCGCCCAGCCGCAGGTCGACCACCACATGGATATCCGCACCGGACAGATCGACCTGCCGCGCACCGGGTGCGCCGGTGCCGTCTACGCAGACCGGGAACCCGTTGAACGATACCGAGATCAGGTCCGGGTCCAGTTCGATCGGCGCGGTGCCGACCGCGGCCAGGACCCGGCCCCAGTTCGGGTCGGAACCGAACATGGCGGTTTTGACCAGGCTGTCGCGGGCGATGATCCGAGCCGCGACCAGGGCGTCGTCCTCACTGTGCGCGCCCTCGACCGTCACCAGCACCCGCTTGGTGACTCCCTCGGCATCGGCCATCAGCTGACCGGCCAGATCGTCGCAGACCGCGAGTACGGCCGCGTCCAATTCCGCCTGGTTCGGCGTGACCTCACTGGCGCCGTTGGCGAGCAGCAGCACCGTGTCGTTCGTCGACATCGAGCCGTCCACATCGAGCCGGTCGAAGGTGAGCTTCGTGGCCCGCCGGAGCGCGGTATCGAGCTGCTCGGCACTCGCGACGGCGTCGGTGGTCAGCACGACCAGCATCGTCGCCAGCGAAGGGGCCAGCATGCCCGCGCCCTTGGCCATTCCGCCGATATTCCACTTGTCCGGATGGTGCAGCGATGCCTGCTTCGGCACCGTATCGGTGGTCATGATGGCGTGTGCGGCCTCGGTACCGCCCGACATCCCCCCGCCCATCTCGTGCACGATCTCGGTGACCGCGGGCAGCAGTTTGTCCATCGGCAGCCGATCCCCGATCAGCCCGGTGGAACAGACCGCGATCTCCCCGGCACCGGTTTCGGTACCCCAGTTACTCAGCGCCGTGGCCAGTTCCTCGGCCGTGCGATGGGTGTCCTGGAACCCCAGCGGCCCGGTGCAGGCGTTGGCCCCGCCCGAATTCAGGATCACCGCACGCAGCCGTCCGGCTTTCAGGACCTGCTGTGACCACAACACCGGCGCGGCCTTCACCTTGTTGCTGGTGAACACGCCCGCCGCGGCGTAGTCCGGCCCTTCGTTGAAGACGAGCGCGAGGTCGGGCGCGCCGCTGGTCTTGAGTCCCGCGGCGATCCCGGCGGCCCGGAAGCCGAGCGGTGCGGTGACACCCTGGTTGTGCACGAGGTTTCCGTTCTTGTCGGTGGTCACGGTGCCACTCCTACAGTGGACAGCCCGGCGGTCTCGTCGAAGCCGAGCGCGAGGTTCATGGACTGGACCGCACCCCCGGCCGTGCCCTTGGTCAGATTGTCGATCGCACCGATCACGACCAGCAGACCCGCGTCGGTATCGACGGCGACCTGCAGGGTGACGGAGTTGGCGCCCAGTACCGAACCGGTCTGGGGCAGGACGCCCTCGGGCAGGAGATGGACGAACGGTTCGTCGGCGTAGGCCTTGTCGTAGACGGCGCGCGCCGCGGCCGCGTCCACCCGCACCGGCGCGGTGCAGGTGGCGAGAATTCCGCGCGGCATGGGCGCCAGCACGGGGGTGAACGATACCCGGACCGGCGTACCGGCCACTGCCGACAGGTTCTGCGCGATCTCCGGGGTATGCCGGTGCGCACCCGCCACCCCGTAGGCCCGCGCGGACCCCATGACCTCGGATCCGAGCAGGCTCACATCGAGTTTGCGGCCCGCGCCGGATGTACCGCTGACCGCGACAACGTTGACCGCGGGTTCGACGATGCCCGCGGCGATCGCGGGGGCCAGGGCCAGGCTGCTGACGGTCGGATAGCAGCCCGGGACCGCGATCCGAGTGGCGCCGCGCAAGGCATCCCGCGCCCCGGGTAGCTCCGGTAGACCGTAGGGCCAGCTGCCCGCGTGCGGGCCGCCGTAGTAGCGGTCCCAGGCGGCCGGATCGGTGAGCCGGAAATCCGCACCGCAGTCGATGATCACGGTCGTCTCCGGCAGTTCGGCTGCCAGGGCGGCGGATTGCCCGTGCGGCAGGCCGAGGAAGACGATGTCGTGCCCGGCCAGCTCGGCGGCGGTGGTCGGGGCGAGGATCCGGTCCGCCAACGGCAGCAGCTGCGGTTGCAGCGCGCCGAGGGCAGTGCCCGCGTTGTTACCGGCGGTCAGCGCCCCGATCTCGAGGCGCCCGGCTCGGTACTCCGGATGGCCCAGCAAAAGACGCAGCACTTCTCCGCCCGCGTAACCACTGGCACCGGCGACGGCCACGCGCAGGGGTCCGTTCCGGTCGGGCATATCCGTGAGATCAGCCATGTGATGATTATGCACGACCATGCAAGCTCATTCACAAATCGGTCCGCACCGCCTCGCAACACCCACCCCGACGCACCGAACGTCAGCAACGAATTCGATGCCGGCCACCGGCCGCCGATCGCGAACCTCCGCCCGGCGGCTCGCGCCGGCGCTTGCGCCGTGGAGATCGGCTAGTATTAGAACATGCGTTCGAACAACAGCTTCCGGGACCGGCTCAGCACCCTGGAGCAAGCGGTCGAAGCACTGCTCACCTGCGAGCTCACCGCGATATCCGATATCGAACTGAGCGAGTCGACAGCCCGGCTGGAATCACGAACACGCAATCTCGCGGGTCTCACGATCCGGCTCACGCACGAGCGCCACCGCCGGAATACCCCGCACCCCAGCGCACTCTCCGGCGAACCGACCACACCAGAACTCTCGGGCCCGACCGAAACGGACCCGTGCTGGTGAACCGCACCTCGGCACTCGCCTTACCCGAGACGATCGGGCATTTTTTCCGGTGCCCCCAGCATCGTGGCCCGAGGAGCGACCGTGACCGCGACCATTCGATCCGGGTGGCCATCCTCACCGGGCCGGCACCGGCGTTCAGTGCCGGCGGGAATGTCGAACTCTCGGCCGCGATGCAGGCCGTCACCCATCACACCGGCGACCGCGACGAGGCGGTCGCCGCGATGCCGGAGCGGCGCGCGCCCCGCTTCACCGGAAACTGATGTAGGCAGGATCCGCGATCCGCTACTGCTTCTCGACCACTCGCTCCCCTTCACCCGGTTTCCAGATGGTGACCTTCAGCAGGTCGTCGGCGACCTCCACCGACGACGCCGAGGTGAGGTCGGCGACGAAGAAATGGTCGAACGGCTGGTTCCGCAGATCCAGGCCGCTGTCCTCGTACAGGTACTCGGCGAAACGCGCGTGCAGCGCGGTATCCGGATCGTCGACCACCACGCCGAACAGTTTCGCGTCGCCCTCGGCCACCATCGTGTCCTCGGTCGCAGTGTGCAGGCAGAAGCGGGGATCACGGACGAGATCCCGGAACTTGGTGGTGCCCGGCATCCCGAGAATCACCAGTTTCTCTTCGAAGATCAGCGGCTCCACCGGACTGATCCGGGGGAATCCGTCCGAGCGCAGCGTGGCGAGCATGCACAGATTGCTCGTCGCGGTGTGGCGACGACGGAAGATCTCGCTGATCCGCGGCGCCTCGGCGGTGAATTCACTCCATGTCGTCATACAGGCGACGTTACGACTTCCACCGTGGTCGCAGGCCGGGACGACCCGGATCGAGACCGAAGGCCCGACGGGCACCCGAACCGGGAACTGCCTGCCGTACCCACGAAGGCGCGAACCGGTGTCAGCCGGAATTGCGCAGTGCGGTGGCCAGCCCGTTCATGGTGAGCAGGATGCCGCGTTTGACCAGTTCGGAATCGTCACCGGCACGCAACCGGCGCAGCAGTTCGACCTGCATCTGGTTCAACGGTTCCAGGTACGGGAACCGGTTGCGAATGGATTCGGCCAGCGACGGGTTGTCGGCCAGCAGATGGTCGTTACCGGTGATGGCGGCGTGGACGGCCACCGTCCGGGCGTGCTCGCGTTCGATCATCGCGAAAATACGACCCCGTAGCTCGGCGTCCTCGACCAGTTCGGCGTAGCGGGCGGCGATATCGAGGTCGCTCTTGGCCAGCACCTGCGCGAGATTCGACAGCACGGTCCGGAAGAACGGCCACCGGCGGTACAGATCGGAGAGCCGGGCGAGCCGCTCGGGATCGCCGTCGATCCATTCCGTGAGCGCGGTACCGGTGCCGTACCAGCCGGGCAGCATCACCCGGGCCTGGCTCCACGACATCACCCACGGAATGGCGCGCAGATCGGAGACCGAGTCGGTGGCCTTGCGGGACGCGGGACGGCTGCCGATATTGAGGTCGCCCACCTCGGCGACCGGAGTCGATTGCCGGAAGTACTCCACGAAACCGGGAGTCTCGTGCACCAACTGCGCGTAAGCGGTGCGGGCCCGGGCCGCGAGTTCGTCCATGAGCGCGTAGGAGGGTTCGGCATCGGCACCCAGGCCCTCGACATCGAGCAGCGTCGATTCGAGCGTGCCCGCGATGAGCGATTCGAGATTGCGGTGCGCCGAACCGCGTTCGGCGTACTTCGCGGCGATGACCTCACCCTGTTCGGTGAGCCGCAGCGAACCCCGTACGGCGCCCGCGGGCTGGGCGAGGATCGCGTCGTAGCTGCGACCGCCGCCCCGGCCGACCGTGCCACCGCGGCCGTGGAAGAGCCGCAGCCGGATATCGTGTTCACGCGCCAGTTCGACCAGATCCAGTTCCGCGCGGTACAGCGCCCAGTTCGCGGCCAGATACCCGCCGTCCTTGTTCGAATCGGAGTAGCCGAGCATCACCTCCTGGCGCATACCGCGCGCGGCGACCAACTCCCGGTACTCGGGCACCTGCAAGGCCGCGGCCAGCGTCGAGGCCCCGGCCGCGAGATCCTCGATGGTCTCGAACAGCGGAACGATCCCGGCCGGGCAGGAGGGTCCGCTGTCGGCACCGCCCGGATCGAGCAGGCCGCCCTCCTTGAGCAGCAGCGCCGCTTCGAGCAGATCGCTGACCGAGGTGCACATGGAGATGATGTAGTTGGGCACCGCGTCCGGCCCGAGCGCGGCCACCACAGCGGCGGCCGCGCGCACGATACCCAGTTCCTTGACGGCCGGCTCGCTCAGCCGCGCCCAGGGGCTCAGCAGCGGCCGGCGGGTGCGCAGCTCCCGGGCGAGCAGTTCGACCCGTTCGGACTCGGGCAGGCTCGGATAGTCCGGGTGCACACCGGCCCAGGCCAGCAGTTCCGTGACGACCTGCTCGTGGGTATCGGAATTCTGCCGCATATCCAGTCCCTGGAGGTGGAATCCGAACGTCTCCACCGAATACCGCAGCGTCGCGAGTAGATCGTCGGCGAGCAACGCGTCCCCACCGGCCCGCAGCGAGGCGTCGACGGCGTCGAGGTCGTCGAGCAGATCCTGGGGTGTCGGATACGGAGTACCTCCGTCGGGATCGCCCGCGCCGAAAGATTCGAACTCCCAGGGGCCGGGCGCGGCCGGATCCAGTGCGGCGACGGCCTGCCGCGCCGTAGCGGTGAGCCGGACCCGGATGCCGTACAGCGCCCGCCGATACGGTTCGTCGGCGTAGGTCTGCGGGTCCGGGTAACCGCCCTCGGCGAGCGCGCGCAGCGCCGGGGTCACCGAGACCAGTCGTGCCGACAACGCCAGCGTCTTCTCCAGCTGCACCAGATCCCGCAGATAGCGCCCGAACGCCACTGCCGCGGCTTGGACGGCGGCCGTCCGCACCACCTCCGCTGTCACATACGGGTTCCCGTCCCGGTCACCGCCGATCCACGAACCGGGCCGCAGTATGGGTTTCGGTAAAAGCCGTTGTTCGGGCCAGCGGGACCTCAGCGCCGCCCGCACCCCGGCATTGATCGCGGGGATGACATCGAGCAAGGTGAGCTCGTAGTACCGGAGGCCGACCGCGATCTCGTCCTGGATGCGCAGCCGCGCCAACCGGATCAGGGCGGTACGCCAGAGGGTGAGCACCTGCCGCCGGATCTCGATCTCCAGAGTTTTCCGTTCGGGCTCCGGGGCACGCAGCCGTTGCCGCATGAGTTCGGTGATACGGCTCTGGGTGTCGAAGACCGTGCGGCGCCGGGTCTCGGTGGGATGCGCCGTGATCACCGGTGACACCAACGCGTCGGACAGCAGTTCGGCCACCCGCGCACCCGGCACGGCGGCCGCGTCCAGCTTCCGGTAGGTGGCGGCCAGGGACGAATCCTGCGGTGCTTCGCCGGCCGCCTCGTGGGCGGCGCGGCGTCTGTCACGCTGGATATCCTCGGCGAGATTGGCCAGCAAGACGAAATAGCTGAACGCCCGGATCAGCGGAAGGGCGACCGAGATGTCGACTCCGGTCAGCATCTCGCCGACAGCGCTGCGCTCGACCTCCGCACGTCGGACCCGGAACGCCTCCACGCGTACCCGCTCCACTAGATCGAAGACCTCCGGGCCCTCGTGATCGCGAATGGTGTCACCGAGTACGCCGCCGAGGAACCGGATGTCCTCGCGCAGCGGCAGGGTCGCGTCGTTTCCTTCAGCGGTCTGCGCATCGCCCATGATCAGACAGTATGGACGGCCACCGTGCCGGTAGCTGTAACGGCACACACGGTCCGGCCGAACCGTGTGCGCCGGAGGCCGCGAACTCCGGCTATCGGCACCACCCGGGAGCGGTCTCGTCCGGCCGCGACAGCCACATCGCGGTCGCGACCACACCCGCGGTGAACACCAGTTCGGCACAGTTGGTGACCAGCACAGGCGGCATCGCCGCCGAGACCACCGTCATGATCACGGTGGTCACCGTCCACAGCCGATAATCCCGGACCCGCCATACCGCGACCGCCGCCACGAGAACCACCAGCACGGTCACGACCGGCGGCAGTACTCCGGCGACCGACGCGTGCGCGGTCGTATAACGCACAGTGCCCGCCCATTCCCGCGGTTCCAGAGTGAGCGGCGTCAGTTCGCCGAACACCCCCAGCACGATCACGGCCACAGTTGTCCCCCACACTGCCACCCGCACCCAGGCGCTGTGAGCCCAGCCGACCCCCGCCCGGGCCGCGGCGGCGCACGCCCACGGCATCAGCAGTGGCGTGAGCACGATGTGCGCCACGAAACGGGGCACCGACCAGGACTCCAAGACCGGGCCCGCCCCGATCCGATACCCCGCCGCGAGCACTGCGTTGTCATAGGCCAGTGCCGCACACACCAGTGCGGGCACGATCGGCAGGCGATCCCCGGTCCGCCGGATCCTGAGTACGCACCGGACGGCGAGTGTCAGTTGTCCGGCGGCGAGTACCGCGAAAAGTCCGGCGGCGAGCACAGGCATCCTTCCCGCCCGCGTTCACCGGGGCCGGTCGGCCACGATACCGGCGCCGGAGCGCAGCGGTGCCGACCGCGTCGCCTCAGCGGTGCCGGCGACGTCTATCCAGGACGTCTATCCAGGACTTCGACGGCCGCACCGGACTGCGTGCCGAGGGGGCGCGCACCGGTACCCAGGTCCTTCTCGAACCGGCACAGCCGGGCGATACCGGAAGCCACCTCTGCGAACTCCGCCGCCGTGTAGAGCGCCCGAGCCTCGGGTTGGCGATCTCCGACCGTCGCCGCCACCCGCCGGTAGCCGAGCCTGATCATCTCCGCCTCCAGCTCGGCGAGAACCCGGGTCGCCAGCCCGGCGCGGCGATGCTCACGCGCGGTCCACACACGCTTCAGCTCGGCGGTCGTCGCATCGCCCCTGCGGAAACCACCGCCCGCGACCGGGCCGCCGTGGTCCACCAGCACCAGCAGATCGCCGTCGGGTGCGGCGAAATCGGTGGCGGGGCAATCCCGGAGCCGCCGGTGGATCGCGCCGGCGGTGTCCCCGTACCGGATGCTGTGGTCGATGGCGAGTTCCGCGAGCAGCGCGACGGCCAGCGGATGTTCCTGGTGCACGTGATATAAACGCAGGCCGCGGGCCCGCATATCGATCGCAGACGGTGTACCCACGCTCGGTACCTCCATCACCCCTGGCCGTTGCGCCACACCACTCGGCCACTCCGGATGGTGATGCCGAGATTAACGAACCGGCGGGGGCCGGCACACCGGTTCGGGTCGTGTGTCGTCGAACTCTGGACACTGTTACTTTCCGTTTACACCACCTTCTGTTAACCGAGTGGCGATCCGGTGTCAGCACCGGCGCTACCGATCCGCGCGCGCCGGCTCCGGCCCTGCGGTGAGTACCGCGCGCCACTTCAGTGCGAGCAGCAGTGCCACCGCTACCAGCGCCGCGCTCACCCATATCGGACCCAGCTCACCCGCGCCCGTATCCAGAGCGAACGCCGCCAGCACGGGACCGGCCGCGGCACCGAGGTTCAGGGCCGCGGTCGCATAGGAACCCGCCATGGTCGGAGCCGCCGCGGCCTCGTAGAGGACCCGGGCGATGAGGGTGCTCCCCACCGCGAAGGACAGCGCGCCCTGCATGCACACCAAGGTGAGCAGCGCGATGGGACGGTCGGCGGTCGTGGCGAGCGCGAACCACCCACCACAGAGCAGCGGCCCGGCCACCACGATCACCGCCCCGGCACGGTTGTCGGACAACCGCCCGGCGGCCGTCACCCCCGCGAAGGAACCCGCACCGAATAGGACGAGGGCCACCGGCACCCAGAGCGGGGCGAGCCCGGCAGTCCCGGTCACCAGCGGTGCGAGGAAGGTGAAACTGCCGAAGGTGGCGGCGTTCACGAGGGCCCCCAGCACCATGACCACGAGCAGCCGCGGACGGCGCAACTGGGCGAGTTCCCGGCGGAGATGCGGGCGCGCGGGAAGATCGGTCGTAGGCAGGCGCTCCGGAATCCCGGCGAGAACCCCGGCTGCCACCGGCAGGCAGATCACCGCGATCGCCCAGAAGGTGGCCCGCCAGCCGAACAACGTACCGAGCAACGCCCCGCCCGGCACCCCCGCCACCGTGGCCACGGCGGTGCCGGCCAGCAGGACCGCCAGTGCCCGCCCCTTGTTCCCGGCCGGAACCAGCGCGACGGCCGCGGTCAGCGCGACGGCGAGAAATCCGGCGTTCGCGACGGCTGCCACCACCCGGGTGGCCACGAGGAAAGCGAAGCTGCCGGTCACGGCACCGGCCATATGCGCGGCCAGGAACACGAGCAGGAAGCCCAGCAGACCGGACCGCATCGGCCAGTTCCGCGCGAGAGCCGCCATCAGCGGTGCACCCACAACCATCCCGACCGCGAATGCCGAGGTCAGTAGGCCGGTGGCGCCGAGGCCCACACCGAGATCGGCCGCGATATCCGGGACCAATCCGGCCAGCATGAATTCCGAGGTGCCCATGGCGAAGATCGCCAGTGCGAGCAGATAGAGAGCAAAAGGCATGGAGGACTCCGAGGTGGAAGAGACAGGAATCGTCTCGGCACCCCGGTCAACGCCCGGGAATCACCGGATCACCGTGCCGGTCGAAACACGGCACGGCCACTGCACAGCGAAAGTTCAGGGGCTGACGGGGATGACCGGCAGCCCTGCTCTGGATGCCTCCGGGCTCGACATGCGACAGAGATTAGCGACTCGCAGACGTGATCGCCCAATTATTTTCCGGACACCGGCTCGCGACGGTGACCCCGGAAGCCCGAAGTACTCAGCTCGGATCGTCGAGCCGGACCCGCACAGTGACCCGGCCCTTCTCGTCGCGCCGGGCCGTCGCGTGTCCACGCCGATCGCCGTCGCGCAGGTGCAGCAGTATCGGCGCGCCCTCGCTCGAGAAGTTCCGCCACCAGCGCTTCCTGTCCGGCATGGCGACACCGATGACCAGGTCGCCGTCCTTCTTCAGGTAATTGACCGGCGTCCGGAAAGTCTGCCCGGACCGGCGGCCCACGTACTCGATCTCCACGAAACCCTTGCCCAGCAACGGCCCCAGCAACGGGATATCGAGCAGGGCCACTATGCCTGTGTTGAAGCCCCGGACCGCCCGGCCCAGCAGCGTCGTCGATGTCACTCGGTCCTCCTGGTCGCTGTCCACTCCGATGCCCGACTCTAGCGCGGGGCGGGCGCATCGCCGATCGCCTGAGCACCCGGTCGCAGCGGAGATCCGGGCCGGGTGGGCCGCCCGCCGGATCGCTGCCGGTTTGCGCGGGGCATTCCCGGCTGCCACTATCACCTGCGGTGCAGCGCCGGAACCTCGATCGCAGCGATACCGCTCATCGGCCGGGACCGGGACCGGCGGGACAAGCAGTGTTCGATACGGAGTGAGTTGATGCTCAAAGGTTTCAAAGACTTCCTCATGCGCGGGAACGTCATCGATCTGGCCGTCGCCGTGGTGATGGGCACTGCGTTCACCGCGGTGGTGAGCTCGGTGACCAAGGGTGTGGTGGAGCCGTTGCTGGCCGTACTGGGCGGGAGCGGCCAGTTCGGCTTCGGTGTCACGCTGATGGCGGGCAAACCCGCGACCTTCATCGCCCTGGGCCCGATCATCAGCGCCGCCATCGACTTCATCATGGTCGCGGCAGTGCTGTACTTCGCTCTCATCCTGCCGATGAAGTCCATGCAGAGGCGTTTCTACGCCCGGAACAACGTGGAAGCCGAACCGTCGACCCCGGCCGATATCGCGCTGCTCACCGAAATCCGCGATCTACTCGCCGAACAGGCCGGGCGGCCGGAGCTGAGCAAGAAGGACGCCGAGCGGGTGCACTCGTCCTGAGTCCCGGACGATCGCACGCGGGTGCGACGCAGCTTCGGACCGGCCACCGCGCTGCGCGGTCCCCCGCTGTTGCTGTGGCTGCGGCGAACAACCGAAGATCGTGCTGCCGGCCGCGCTCGGCGAACTCAGCGATATCGCCTTCGGCGCGGTAGAACGGGCGGTCGTCGCCCGGCGGTGATCGGATTTCCGCGCGGCCGTCCTTCAGGTCGCGGTGTCCCCGGACCCGGTACGCCGCGAACCCGCCGTCTCCACCAACAGCCGGTGGAGAGCGCGGGCCGGCAGTGAAGCCCGAGCAACATCGAGCACCACCTCGGTGAACGCCTCGGCCAGCGCCGCCTCGGGGTCGAATCGGCCGCCCCGGAAAGCACCGCTCAACTGCGCCCGCCATTCCCTGAACCCGCTGACCGTCCGGGCCAGCGAATCGGTGTTTTCCGGGCTCGCCAGCGGCAGATAGGCGGCGACGAGCGCGTGCCGGGTCGCGGTCCTCGCCCGGAAACCACCCGCCGCGTCGAGAACGCGCCCCAGTTCACGGACCACGGTGGAGTACACGGGCCGCTGCGCGCAACCGGGCGCGAGCACACCCGCGTCTTCGTCCGACCGAACCGCCCGTTCCAGCTCCGCCGGTTCGACGGCCGACCGGACCGACAGTGTGATCCGCGCGATGCCGCCGGCGACTGTATCCGGCGACGTGTCACGGGGCCCGGGATCCGCCGGCTCGAGGTCCAACCGGGTCGCCGCGGAACCGGGCAGATCAGCGATGCCGATGGCGGACAGCGTAATCGCCGGATGTCGCGGTAGGACGTCGTTCACCGCCGCCACCATCTCCATCAGCACTTCTGGAGGCACGCCCGGTGTATCGAATCCGAATGCCCGGACTCCGTGCCGTTCGGCCAGTTCCCGGGTCAGGCGGACAGCGATCGGTTCGACCGTGCCTTCGCCTACTCGACGTTCCGGTTCCGCGGGCTTTTCCGCGGGCCGGTTCGGCGGGCCGCCCGGTATCCGCGGCGGGGTATCGGTCGGACCCGACGCGGCCGCCGATACCCGGGGTGCGCCACCCGACGTGGTTTTCGACCACGGAGACCCTGCGGAGGCCGCCGAGCCCGTGCGAGCCGGCCGGGTCACGTCGGGTGCCGCGGCAGGCCCGATGCGGGAAGGCGTGGGAGCAGTCGGGCCCGCGCCGGTGGTGGTCTGTGCCGGGGTGGTGATCGGTGACGCGGTCACGGCCGTCGGTTCGACTCGTTGCCCATCCCGAACGCCCGGGTCGCTCCGCTGCTGTGGTTGTTCGGGTGATCGTTGCTGTTGTGTGCCGGACGACGGGTCGTCTCCACCCGCAGCCGGAGCGGATTCACCGAGCGGTGGGCGGCCCGCGGCGCCTGCCTCCGGCGATGGCGCTCCCGGCACCTGCCCGGGAGTCCGGGCGACCGTGTCTTTTCCGGCTGCCCCGGTCGGCACCGAGACCGGAGAGACCGGCGCGGATGCCGAGACATTCGAAGCGAGACCGCCGAAGGGAACAGGGTTCACCGTCATCGGGTCCGGGCCGGTGCGGATCTCCGATTCGGTGTTCCGCAGCACCTGAGCGCTGTGCAGATCCTGCTGTTCGAAATTCGCGGCAACCTGCTGCAGATCCGGGCCGGTCTGCCGGATCACCTCGGTGAGGCTGTTCAGATCACTCAGCGTGCGCTGTTCCTCCGGGGCGAAGGTGTCGGCAAACGCTTTACCGGAGTCGTCGGTGCCCCAGGGCGCGGCATCGGAGGACACCAGGTCGTGCAATCGCTGCACCAGCGCTTCCACCTCGGCACCCAATTGCTGGAAGGCCGGGACCTTGGCACGCAACCGCTCGGGATCGGCTCGAAACTCCTCGCCCACAATGCAGACCGCCTTCCGACCGGCACACGGAATCGCCTTCGATACTGCCATATCCCTGCCCGCAGCAAACTCCTGGAACTACCCGAACCGGACATAGCGCCGCCAACTGTGCGAGTATCGAGTTCGCATCGGGCGAATGAGGGCGCCTGATCAGGGCAGAAAGATTCCGGGAGGCCGACCGGGATGAACGCCAGCGCACTCCTGGCCGAGGTTCCAGGCGCCGCACGCGACCTGGTCATCGGACACTGGCCCGAGCAGGACGTGCCACGAATGCGCGCCCGCGGGGACCTCTATATCGAGACCGGTCGAGGGCTTCATACGGCCGCCGACCAGTACGAAGTGGACGGTAAAGACGCCGAGGAGGCGTTACAGGGGGCTACCCGCTCGGGCCTTTCCGAACGAAATCGCACAGTGGTCGCCGCGATGCGCAACCAGGCCGCGGTGTGTGAGGACATGGGCCGGCAGTGCCACGATGTCGCCGACCTCACCGAACAGACACAGCACCTGCTGATCGTCACCGGAATAGTCCTCGGCGTCCAGCTCGCCTACGACGCGCTGCTCTTCCTCTACGGCGGCGGATTCAAAGCACTGGCCGACAGGTTGGCCGCCGAACAGGCGATGCGCGCCGCGGTGACCAGATTGGTGACCACGGTAGCCACCAGGGCGGCAGCCGGGACGGCGCGCCGGGCTGCCCTGCACGGCGCCGTCCACGCCGCGAAGATCGGCGCCCTCACCAGCGTCGCGATCAGTGTCGGTGCCCAGGTCTGGGATCTCGAGACCGGGGTCCGCGACGAATTCGATATGGGCTCGCTGGGTGAGATGGTGGCGGGCGGGATCGTCGGTGGTGTGGTCGGTGCGGAAGTCGGGCGGCGGGTCGCCCCCCGCGTTCTCGGACGCCTGGGCGGTCGGGCCACCGGCGTTATGGGCCGGTTCACCGCGCATATCGGCGGGACCATGTTGATCGGCGGTGCCGGTGGGGTCACCGGTGGTATCGCCGGCGCGATCCCCTCGCTGATCATCCATTACGAGAACATCCACAGTTTCGGCGATATGTTCAAAATGGTGCGTGAATCCGCGGTGGTCGGCTTCGGCAGCGGTTTCGTCGGCGCGGCGGGCAGCGCGCTGCGCGTACACCGAGCGGGTGTCGGCGGCGTACGGGGCAATACCGAGCTTGCGCCGATCGCCCGGCGGCAACTGGACTTCGGCAGCCGCGTCGACCGACTGCTCGCGGGTGAACCCCCGGGAGCGGAACCGCTGGCCCGGCAGAGCACCCTGGACAATTCCGCGCGGACCGCGGAACTGCTGACCTTCCCGGACGGCAGCCAGATAGTGCACAAGGTCGTATCCGACCCGCGACACGCGCACGCGGAGTTCCTCGCCTCGGTCGTCGGCGACGCTGTCGGCGCCCGGGTACCGGCAGTACACATCGACGGGCGGCACGTCTACATGGAGGTGGTCCCCGGCAAGAATGCGCACGACGCATACCCGAGGGACTGGACACCCGAAAACCGCTTCCACGGCACACCTTCGGCGAGCCGGCTCGGGGTGCTCGATGCCGTGATCGACGTCCCCGATCGCAACGCCGAGAACTGGATGGTCGATCCGACGGGCGATGTCTGGGGCATCGACCACAGTCTGGCGTTCGAACCGGACGGCCGGATCGGCGCTTTCGCGAAACAATTCCTGGACCACGGCCCCGCGGAAGGCACCGTGCAGTGGAAGGAGCACGATTTCTCCCGCGCCGAGGTATCGGAAATACGGCAGCGCGTCGACGAACTACAGCCGGTGTTCTCCGCACTCGGACGCAACGAATGGCATGAGGGGGTCATCCAGCGGCTGGACGGAATGGCCGAAGCGGCCCCGCCACCGTCTTCCACCGAGTCGAGAGGCGTCGTTCCACCACCGCACGGTCCCGGCGATATCCCCGGGCAGCCCCGCAGGACGACAGTGGACACGCAGCACCAGATTCCCGGCGATCGCCGGACGGGACCGGATCGCGTTCCGCCACGGGACAACCGGGCCGAATCCGGCGACCAGCGCGCACAGGTCCGGCCACCCGCGCGGCAGGATCGGTCGATACCCCGGGTCGACGCGGCGGAGGACCACGCCCCGGGAAGACGCGACAGCCGATCCGAATCCGTCCTGCCACCCAGGACTGTCGATGTCCGTACCACTGCGGATGGACAGCCCGCGGACGGAGCGCCTGTTCCGCGAGAAGAGTCCTACGACGGCCCCCCGACTCGACCGCTCTCGCGGACCGCGCCCGACAACCGACCGACCGATCGCGACGCCTACGACCTCGCCGCGGCGCCGCCGCCGGGTCAGACCCAGTTCTTCCGCCACCCGGACAGCGGTCACGTCGATGTCGTGTTCACACCGCGCGGCGGCAACGACCTGCCGCTGAGACTGATGCCGGGCAACGAATACGTCCTGGGCAGCGGTAGAGACGCACTCCTGCACGGTATGACGAGCGAGTTCGTGTCACGCCGGCATGCCACCCTCAGAGTCGACGATGCCGGCCACGTCTTCCTCCGCGACGACAATTCGCGGAACGGGACATTCGTCGACGGCAAACAGCTGAGCGGCGGCGAGTGGGTACGTGTCTACGACGGTCAGCAACTCATGCTGAGCCGCGATTTCGACCTCGGCCTCGACTTCCGTCGTCAGGTGGCGGACGTCCGGCTGTTCGGCAACGACGCACCACCGCTGCGATTGCACCGCGGGCAGAGCATGGGGATCGGTCGGGACTTCGTACAACGACCGAACAACGCCGACCTCCTCACCATGTCGAAGGATCACGTCGTGGTCGGCATGGACGACGACGGCCGGGTGTGGATCCAGGACGACGGTTCCACGAACGGCACCAAGGTCAACGACGAACCGCTCGGCCCGGGTGAGCAGCGCACGTTGCGCCCGGGCGACTCGCTGCGATTCGGGCTGGCCCGCGGTGAAGCACAGTTCCTACCGGCCGACGGCAGCATCGAAGCGCCGCCGATACAGATGCGTTTCGGCAACGGACCGGATGCGATACCCATGCAGTTGCAGCCCGGGCGGTCGGTACTGCTGGGGACCGACCAGAGTTCGCCGTTCGCGCGACAGCTGAGCAGGCATCCGGGAGTCTCCGAACAGCATGCGACATTGGGTATGGGCTACGAGGGCCGCGTGTGGATCCGGGACCACCCCGGATCCGGCGGGGTCTGGGTCAACGGCGACCGGATCGCCCCGAATCAGCGGGTGACGCTGAACGAAGGCGATCGGGTCGGGCTCGGCAACACTTTCGTCGCACCCGCGCATCTGGGTGGCACACCGGTACATCCGCCCGCGGTCGTGCATTTCGCGCCGGAACTCCGGTTGCCGCCGATCCGGCTGGATCCGGGACAGGAAGCGCCCGTCCAGGTCCGGTATATGGTCGGCGAATCGAACCGTCCCAGCAATGCGGTGCAAAATATCAGGACGGGCGTTCGCGAGGTCTTCATCGGCCGCGACCCGGACGGCCGGGTGTGGGTTCGTGATCCGGAACCGGAACTGCGTCCGGCCACCCAGGTGAACGGCCGGGCGCTCGAGGCCGGGGAGAAGCGGTATATCGGGCCCGAGGACACACTGTCGATCGATGGACGCCGATCTCGGCTCGAGGTGGGCGAGGAGCGGCCGCTCTCCCTGCGCCTGTCCGATAACCGGAACCTGGATCCGCTGTACCTGCGCCGCGGTGAGGAAATACTCATCGGTCGTGATCCGGCCTCGCCGTTGGCGGATCAGCTTCGCACGAACCACTCGGTATCCCCACAGCACGCGACGATCTTCCGGGACGCCTACGGGAACCTGATGGTGCGGGACAACCATTCCGAACAGGGAACCTATGTCAACGGTCTGAAGGTCGACCCGGATGCGCCACCGGTGCCCTTGCGCCCGGGCGATTCCGTCCGGTTCGGGGATTGGGTGGGCGGCGCCCAGTACGCGAACGGCGAAACCTCGGTCACGCCGAAGAACACGACAGTGAAACTCAACAGTTCGCACGGGGATCGGTCGTTCGAGCTTCCGCGCGGCGGGGAGCCGATGGTCCTCGGACGGAGCAACCCCGCCCTGCCGACCGGCGATCGGGTCTCTTGGCACCACGCAGAAGTCGGGGTCCACCCCTCCGGGCGGGTCTGGATCCGGGACGAGAGCTCCACCAACGGCACTCGGATCAACGAAACGACGATCGCGCCCGGTACGCAGATGACATTGCATCCGGGCGACCACGTCGACCTGGGCGGCGGATACGACTTCACCGTCGCGTTCCCGCCGCCGGAGGGCGGGCCGTTCGTCGACATCATGGATTCATCGCCCGAGACGGAGGGGGTAAAGGAGGCACTCGCCGCACTCACCCACATTCACAGCCATATCTACCAGCGGGTGAGCGAACATATGAACGCGGTTCCCGGCGGCGGAATCGTGATCGGTAACCGGCCGCTGCTGGACATGCCCGGTTCCGACAGTCTGCGCGGCCACACCCCGTTCGGCCGGAAACCGGGTACAAGCTGGAACAACGTACAAGGTGTGTACATGGGTGGGCCCCGGCGGATCATCATCAATACCGGTGGCGATTCGGGTAGCGCGAATGTCGTATGGCACGAGTTCGGGCATGCCACCGACGCCGCCTACGGAACAGGTGGACGATGGCTGAGTGCCGGCCCCGAGTGGAGCAGCCTGCACGCGGATATGCTCCAGGCGCTGGACGGGCGCGGCGGGTGGAACAGCTACTACAACAAGCCGGCGGAAGCCTTCGCCGAAGCCTTCACCGCCTGGGTGCACGGCGGCACCTCTAAACTGGAGACGTTCACCCTGGGTGACAGAGTCCTCGCCCACCGATTGAAGGCCTACTTTGACCGCGTACTCTGACGACACCAGCCCGCCGGTGCTCGCGCCGGACGGCGTCACCATCCGACTCCCGCTGCGTGGCCGGACCGAGGACGGTATCCACTACCGCGGGTACGAGGAATTGCAGCCGGGCGAGGACGGTTACGACGAACTCCTGCCGCTCGCCCGAGCCAATGCCGCCGAGCCCGACGATCCACCCGAGCGCCCCGTGGACCCGGAGACCCTCGCGCTCATCCTGCGTGACTCCGGGCTGGACGGCGCAGGTGGCTGGAGTCCCTGATCCGGCCCGTGGCTCTACTTGGCTCTACCCGGCCGGGGTCAGAATCTTCAGGACTTCATCCGAGTAGTAGAACGGCTCCAGCCGTTCCCGGATAAGCCGGGCCAGCACCCCGTCCCGTTTGGCGGCCTCCACCACCGCCGGGCCGTAGCGCAGGATCTCGGTGACGATGTCCTCACCGGTCAGTCCGAGTTCGACCAGCAGCGCGGCGAGCGTGTGGTCGCGGTACCTCTCATGGAACACCTGCACACATTCGGCCACCAGCAGACCGAAGTACTCCTTCTCCCGGGTGGTCACCGCGATCCGATAGCAGAGCAGGACGAGCTCGTTGAGGTCTTGTTTGGTGAGGTACTCCCGCAGGCCGCTGATCGGTTCGTCGGCGTGCAGATCCCAGAACTCCATGGTCGCGTCGTGCACCGGGGCGTCGCGCAGCATTTCGCGGATCGCGTTGTTGGTGCGTTTGAGCGCGTACACGGCACCCTTGCCGGCGATATCACCCAGAAGGGTGTTGGACTCGGCGACCTTGCGAGCACGGTCGGCGGCGGACTGACCGATCGACATCAGCGTGCCCATACCGGGGATCTTCTCGGCACGTTGCCGGTTGACCTCCACGAAGTCCCCGACGAGTTTGTCGACGAACTTCGAGGCGACGGTGGCGACCAGCGGGCTGTCGGTCAGACGTTCCAGGACCCGTTCCTGAGTCCGGTGCATATCCACGATCTTCTGCAGCAGCGCCTCGACCGGTTCGCGTTCGACGAGTTCGCCCAGGGTGTGGTCCTCGTTGGCGGCGATACTGTCGTAGACGGCGTCGGCGAACAAGCCCACGGTATCGGCCAGCACCGCACTTCCACCGACCTTGTCGACAAGGGTCGCCACGGTCTGCTCGAGGTGTTCGACCTCGACCACCCCGCCCGCGTTCACCGTGCCCGCGACGTCGAGCACGGTGGCCACATCACGGGCGACGACTTCGGCGAACCGGTCACCACTCACTTCGTCGAGCAGCCATTGCACCTGCGCGTCGAGCAGCCGGTCGGCGAGCACGCGTGCGATATCGGCCTCGATCACAGATTCTCCTTCGGAGCAGCTTCATACGGTCGGCGGAGGCCGCAGCGAAGGCGGAGGTATCGCCTCATCGGGTCGGTTCCCTGTCGCTCCGGCGCGGGCCGGGCGGGAATCAGGACCCTTCGCCCTCGCCGTCGTGCAGGGAGGTGCGAATCTGGGCCAGGCGTTCCCGCGCGGCCTGTTCACGCGCTTCCCACTGTTCGTCGGCGCCGCGGCCGGCCGGGCTCTGCCGATCGAGTGCCCGGGCGCCGAACGCGGTGCCGATACGCCGCTCGACCTTATCGCGGACGGACCCGAACGTCGGTACCCCGGAGCGGGAGTAGCCCCCGACCGCACCGGCGACTCCCGCGACCTGCCCGGCCACCGCACCGATATCCTCGCCGACCTGCGAAGACGAAGTGATATCGGGCGCGGACCCATAGCCGGGCGCACCCGGGGTGCCCGGAATCACATCGGCGACCGGACCGCTCTGCCCGGTTTCCGACAGCAACCGGGTGGCGGCTTCGTAGAGGGGGGTCAGCTCGTCGCGGCCCGCAGTGGCCACGACGAGAACGGCCAGCAACTGCTCGTCGGGCAGGGCCGCCAACCGCGCGGCGAGCGCGCCCGGATCGCCTGCGCTCGGTTCACTCATACGACCAGCCTACGACGTCCGGCCCGTCCGTTCGGACGGACCGGACGACGTCGTCCGAGAACGCGTTGCCTAGGAACGGATCACCGCGCCCACCGCATCCGAGGCAGCGGCCACGGCGGCGTCACGGGCCGCGCTGGCCTCATCCTCGGTGAGGGTGCGGTCGGCGGCCCGGAACCGCAGCGCGTAGGTGAGCGATTTACGCCCCGCCCCGGCCTGCGCGCCCGCGTACACGTCGAACAGCGCGATATCCTCGAGCAGTTCGCCACCGCCGGATCGCAGCGCCGTTTCCACGGCACCCGCGGGGATCTCGGTGGCGACGCTCACCGAAACATCCTGGAGGACGGCCGGGAACGGCGAGATGGCCGGGGCAGGCCGGGAATCGCGCAGCGGCAGAGCGTCCAGGTCGAGTTCCAGAGCGCAGGTGCGCGGCGGCAGACCGGACCGTTCCAGCACCCCGGGATGCAGTTCACCGGCATAACCGACCACGATGCCGTCCACCGTCAGCTCAGCGCATCGCCCCGGATGCCACGGCAACTGTTTGCCGGGCCGGCGTCGGAGTTCGATCCCGGCGGCCTCAGCGATCACATCGGCGAGCGCGAACGCGTCGGCGGCCTCGACCGCCCGGCCCGGGCCCCACGGACCGCGCGGTTCCCGGCGTCCGGTGAGCACCACCGCGACATGCTGCGGCTGATCCGGCAGCGAGGCCAGCAGTTCACCGACCTCCGCGTCGGTCGGGCGACGGTCCACCGGCAGGGGTTCCACCGGTTTGGTATCCGGCCCGGGCAACACCACCTGGGCGATGCCGTAGAGCGATAGATCGCGGGCGCCGCGCGAGATATTGCGGACCGCGACCTCCAGCAGACCCGGCAGCAGTGTGGTGGCGAGTTCGGCGCGTTCGATATCGAGCGGGTTCAGCACGCGGGTGGTGGCGCGTCGGGGGTCGTCGTCGTCCAGCCCCCAGGTGTCGAAAACCTCCGCGGGCAGGAATACCGGTGGCAGCACCTCGACGCAGCCGGCGAAGGCCAGCGCCCGGCTCACTGCCCGGCGACGGCGCTGCACCGCGGTCAGTCCGCGCCCGGCCGGCGCCTGCGGCAGTACCAGCGGGATCCGCTCCAGGCCCTCCAGCCGCAGCACCTCTTCCACCAGATCGGCGGGCTGCGCGAGGTCGGGCCGCCAGCTCGCCGGGGTGACCACCAACTGACCGTGGCCGCTGGTCTCGTCTACCGCGACCTCGACATGGCAGCCGATCTGAGTGAGACGGCGCGCGGAGGTACCGGGGGCGTACTGCACACCGGCCACGCGGTCGGGCAGATCGATATCCATGCGAATCGGTTCCGGCGGAGACAGCGGCAGCCGTATATCGGTGAGGGCAGGTTCCACCATGCCCCCGGCGATTTCGGCGAGTAGCGTGGCGGCCCGGTCCAGCGCGGCCAGGTCGAGTT
This sequence comes from Nocardia sp. NBC_01329, assembly GCF_035956715.1. Classification (NCBI taxonomy): domain Bacteria; kingdom Bacillati; phylum Actinomycetota; class Actinomycetes; order Mycobacteriales; family Nocardiaceae; genus Nocardia; species Nocardia sp. NBC_01329. The sequence continues at coordinate 3,729,971 of NZ_CP108381.1, forward strand.
CGGGATCCACCACTCGCTCGTAGCGTTTACTCGCTTCCGACACCAGCTTGTGCCGGCGGGCGGTGCGGTAGATGAACAGCGGATCCCAGGTCGCGGCCTCGAGGACGATATCGGTCGATTCCGGGCCCACCTCGGTGGACGCGCCACCCATCACACCGGCGAGCGAGACGGCCCCGGTGTCGTCGGCGATCACCACATCCTCGACGTCGAGTTCACGTTCGACATCGTCGAGGGTGCGCAGGGTCTCACCGGCGCGCGCATGACGTACCACCAGGCCACCGCTGAGTTTCGCGGCGTCGAAGGCGTGCAGCGGCTGACCGAGTTCCAGCATCACATAGTTGGTGACGTCGACGGCCGGGGAGATCGGCCGCACACCCGAGAGCAGCAACCGGCGCTGCAACCACCACGGGCTCACCGCGCGCGGATCGATACCGGTCACCCGGCGGGCGCCGAACCGCGTGCACTGCGTTTCCGGTTCCACCCGGATCGGCCATGCCTCGTCCCCGTCACCCAGGGTGCGGACGGCCGGGTCCGCGTATTCGAGATCGAAGCTGCAGGCCAGTTCGCGGGCCAGGCCGCGGACCGAGAAGCAGTAGCCGCGGTCGGGGGTGATGTTCAGTTCGATGACGGTATCGCCGAGGCCGAGAAGTTCGTTGGCATCGGTACCGGGTTCGGCCGTACCGGGTTCCAGCACGAGGATGCCCGAATGATCCTTGCCGATACCGAGTTCGGCGACCGAGCAGATCATGCCGTGGGAGACGTGCCCGTAGGTTTTTCGGGAGGAGATGGTGAAACCGCCCGGCAGTACACCGCCCGGCAACACCACGACAACCAGATCGCCGACGGCGAAATTGGATGCGCCGCAGACGATCTCCTGGAGTTGTTCCGCGCCGATATCGACTTTGCAGAACCGGATGGGTTTCTTGAACTCGGTGAGTTCGGTGATCTCGGCGACCCGCCCGACCACCAGCGGATGTTCGATATCTCCGCCGACCCGTTCGAGGGTGTCGACCTCTTCGACTTCGAGCCCGACCCGGACGAATCCGGCATCGAGCTCTTCCGGCGTCACCGACCAACCGGGGACGGTGCGGCGGATCGTTTCGGTCAGCCAGGACTGCGCTACTCGCACTGTGACGTTCGCTCTCTCGCTCGGAAGTTCAGGACCGGATACCGAAGGGCAGGGTGAACCGCACATCGCCCTCGACGATGTCGCGCATATCGGGGATGCCGTTGCGGAACTGCAGGGTCCGCTCCAGCCCCATCCCGAAGGCGAATCCGCTGTACTCGGCGGGGTCGATACCGCTGGCGATCAGCACCTTCGGGTTGACCATGCCGCAGCCGCCCCATTCGACCCAGCCGGCGCCGCCCTTCTTGTCCGGGAACCACACATCGACCTCGGCCGAGGGTTCGGTGAACGGAAAGTAGTTGGGCCGGATCCGGGTGGTGGTGTCGGGACCGAACAGGGCCCGGGCGAAAGCGTCCAGGGTGCCACGCAGATGGGCCATGGTCAGGCCCTTGTCGATGGCCAAACCCTCGACCTGGGAGAACACCGGCGTATGGGTGGCATCGAGTTCGTCGGTGCGGAAGGTGCGGCCCGGGCACACCACATAGATCGGCAGTTCGCGTTCCAGCATCGATCGCACCTGCACCGGGGAGGTGTGGGTGCGCAGCACCTGGCGCGAACCGGCCGGTGCGATATGGAAGGTGTCCTGCATGGTGCGGGCGGGATGGTCGGGCAGGAAGTTGAGCGCGTCGAAGTTGAAATGCTCGGTCTCCACCTCCGGGCCCTCGGCGATCTCCCAGCCCATTCCGACGAACACGTCGGCGACCTGCTCGGAGATAACGGTGATCGGATGCCGGGCACCCACCGGTCCCCGGTTGGCCGGGAGGGTGACATCGATCGCTTCGGCGACCAGTACCGCGGCATCGCGTTCGGCGAGCAACACCCGCTGCCGTTCCTCGAACGCCTCCGATACCCGCGCCCGCGCTTTGTTCACCCGCTTACCGGCGTCGGCCTTCTCCGATTTGGGCAAGGCGCCCAGTGAGCGCTGGGCCAGGGCGATCGGTGACCGGCCACCCATGTACTCGGTTTTCGCGGCGGCGAGCGCGTCCAGATCGGCGGCGGCCGCAAAGGCTTTCTCCGCCGCCGCGGCCGCGGCGGCCAGGGCTTCTTCGGTGAGCGCGGATTCCTGCCCGCCGGTCGCTGCGCCTGCGTCGGTGTCGTCGGCCACGGTCTACTCGTCTCTCCCCTGGGTATCGATGGACAGGCGCGCTCGGCTCCGGCGCCCGTATTGCTGCTGGTGGAATCGTATTCGATGGCCCCTACCCGGCTCACGTCGATATCCCCCGTCGATCACTGCCCGGTACGCGGACACCCGCAACCGGTAAAGTCCCCTCCGATGACGAACGCCTTGACCCGCACCGAGACGCTCGCCGGACGTGCCCGCCGGCAGGCGGTCTGGCTGCTGCCGCTTCTGGCGGTGGTCGTGACGTGGGTGTGTATGTCGCACCCGATCGACCCGTTCCGCGCCATCAGCGGCGAATACATCGACCTCGAGGTCTATCGCCTCGGGGTCGAGCAGTGGCGCTCGGGCGGCGATCTCTACGGCCATCTCCCGGAGACGGCCGCCGATATCAGCCTTCCCTTCATCTATCCGCCGTTCGCCGCGTTGGCGCTCGGGATCTACGCGCTACTGCCGTGGGCCGCGACGGTGATCACGTATCTGGTGGTCTCCATCGGCGCACTGGCGATGACGCTGTACCTGGTGGCCAGGCAGGTCTGGCCACGCCAGGACCAGCTCAGGCTCGCACTGCTGGTCACCGCCACCGCGACCCCGCTGTCGCTGCTGCTGGAGCCGATCTGGTCGACTCTGGATTTCGGCCAGGTCAATCTGATCCTGATGGGCCTGGTCGCAGCCGATTGCCTGACCCGCAATCCGCGCTGGCCGCGCGGCGTACTACTCGGTATCGCCGCCGCGATCAAACTGACCCCCGCCGCATTCGTTCTGTTCTTCCTCATCCGCAAGGACTACAAGGCTGCCGCGACGGCCGCGATCAGTGGAGCGATCGCCACCGCGATCGGTTTCGCGGTGATGCCCGACGAGTCGGTGCGGTACTGGTTCGGCGGATTCGGTAACGTCGGCGGCCTGAGCGGGTCGGAATTCCAGACCAACCAGTCGATCCAGGCCGTCCTGGCCCGCTTCGAGATCACCGGCGCCCTGGCCACCGCGCTGTGGCTGCTCGCCGCGGTCGCGCTCGTGGCGGTGGCGGTGGCGGCCATCCGGCGGACGGGAACGCCGCCGATGATCGCACTGGCCGTCAACGCGGTGGTCGCGCTGCTCGTCTCACCCATCTCCTGGTCACATCACTGGGTGTGGGTGGCACCGGCGCTGCTGGCGATGGCCGGCTACGCCACCACCCGGCCGTGGTCCGAGGTGCGCGGCTGGTACGCCGCGGCGACGGCCACGGTGGTGGTGTTCGTGCTGGCCGAACACAACGACCTGCCCGGGAACGACGGCCGGGAGTTGGAGTGGACGGCCTGGCAGAAGGTCATAGGTAACGGCTACGTGTGGTTCAGCCTGCTGTTGGTGGTGCTGTACGCGACCGCGAGCCGGCGGCAGCGGACGGTGCCCCGACCCGTTCCCACCGGCTCCGAGGATGCGCTGGTCTCGGTCCGCGAACGCTGATCGGCGAGTCGCCGGTACGTCCGCCGCCGACCGATCCGCCCGAAGTCCGGCCTGCCCGCGCGACAGGGCCGCGGCCTATCGGCTCACCGGCGGCTGTGGGGCGGTCCGGCCCGGCAGCAGAGCCGCGGCCAGCGCGCCGATGGCGACGACCGCGGCGCCGACCCATACCGCCGGCACCAGTCCGTCCACATAGCTCTGTGGGTCGGTGTACGCGCCGTGCGAGGCGAACACCGAGGCGAGGACCGCGATACCCATGGCCACGCCGACTTCCCGCACCGTGTTGTTGGTGCCCGAGGCCATGGAGCGATCCGACTCCGGGACGGCGCCCATCACCACTGTCGCCAGGGGCGCGAAGGTCAACCCCATCCCGACGCCGGCGAGCAGCAACGGCGCCACAAAGGTGCCGTAGGCGAGGTCCACCGAGGTGGTCGCGGCCATCCAGGCCAGCGCCACCGCCAGGAGCGCCTGCCCGGTCACCAGCAGTATCCGGGCGCCGATCCGGTCGATCACCAGTCCGGCGAGTGGGGCCACCACCATCGGCGCCATGGTCCACGGCATGGTCCGGATACCGGATTCGAGGGGGGTGTATCCCTGCACCACCTGGAAGAACTGGGCGAGCAGGAAGATCGACCCGAACACCCCGATGGAGAAGGCGAAGGCCACCATATTCGCCACGCTGAAGGCCCGGATCCGGAACAGTCGCGGCGCGAGCATGGGGGCGGCGGCCCGGCGCTCCCAGACTATGAGCGCGCCCAGCAGGACCGCGCCGCCGAGCAGCGAAGCGAGTACACCGGGCGAACTCCAGCCGTCGTCGGCCCCGTGCACGATCCCCCAGACGACGGCCAGCACTCCGGCCGAGGCCAGCACCAGACCGATCGGGTCGAGCCGTCCGCCGCTCCCGCGTGAGTCGCGCAGTGTCCAGACCACCAGCGGCAGGACCAGCACTCCGATCGGCACATTGACCCAGAAGATCCACTGCCAGCTCAGCCCATCGACCACGGCTCCGCCGAGCAGCGGACCGGCCGCTACTCCCAGGCCCGCGATCCCGCCCCAGATTCCGATGGCGGCGCTGCGCAACCGTTCGGGTACCGCGTCCGAGAGCAAGGTCAGCGACAGCGGCATCACCGCGGCCCCACCGAAACCCTGCACCACCCGGGCAGCGACCAGCGTCCCGGGATCGGTCGCGAGGGCGCAGGCCGCCGAGGCGAGCGTGAATACCGCGATACCCGCCAGAAAGACACGGCGGCGGCCCAGGCGATCACCGAGCGCGGACGCCGTGAGCAGCAGGGCCGCGAACGACAACGTGTAGGCGTTGACGAACCATTGGAGGTCGCCGAGGGAGGCGCCCAGTTCGGTGCGGATCACCGGAAGGGCGTTGGTGACCACGAGATTGTCCAGCGTGACCATGAACATCGGGATGCCGACGGCGGCGAGCACGGCCGCCAGTGGTCGCCGTACCGATACATCGGGCGCGACGGGACTTCCGGGGGTAGCTGGTGGGCTCAGTATCTCGGTCATATCCAATCCTTGTTGTAATCGACTGATAACTAGACTGGAGCTCACGGTATGCATCGACTGATAACATGTCAAGAGTCACCCGGATCGACAAGGAGGACCATGCCGGAATCGAGCAGGACGAGGATGACCGCCCACGAGCGCGGAGCGCAGGTGCTGGCCGCAGCGGTATCCGCTTTCGCGGAGACCGGCTACACCGCCACCCGCACCGACGAGATCGCCCGCCGGGCCGGAGTCTCCCAGCCCTACGTCATCCGCCTCTTCGGCTCCAAACAGCGACTCTTCCTCGCCGCGGTCGCACAGGTCTGCGATCGCATCGAGGCTGTTTTCACCGAGGCCGCGACCGGCGCCGGTCCCGACGCTTCTCTCGACGCACTGTCGGAGGCATACGATCGGTTCCTGGCCGAGCGCAACCTTCTGCAAGTACTACTGCACGCGTTCGCGGCGGCGGGCGACCCCGAGATCGGGCCGGTCGTCCGCGATAGATACGGCCGCATCTACCGGCTCCTGCGGGAACTCACCGGCGCCTCGGTCGCCGAGACCCGGAAATTCCTCTCGACCGGCATGTTGCTCACCGTGATGGCCGCACTTCGGGTGACGGGCCCGGAGGCGATCACAGCCGACTGGGCCCAGGACATCCTCACCGATCTGCACGAGCACGGCATGTGAACCCAACCCGCCCACGGCCGCGACCTTTCGATCAGCCGCGGCCGAACCGGGTCCGCGAGTTCGCGTAGAGACAGATCGCCGCCGCCGTGGCCAGGTTGAGGCTTTCGGCTCCCCCCCGGATCGGGATCCGGATACGGTGACGCGCCCGTCGCGCGACCTCCGGGTCCAGGCCGTGGGCTTCGTTTCCGAACAACCAGGCGACCGGCCGGGTGAACAGTTCGTCGGCGTCGTCGAGATCGACCTCCCCGTCGGCGGCAGTCGCCATCGTGGCGATCCCGGCGGCTTCGATGCGATCCAGTACCACCGCGGTATCGCGTTCGCGAACGATCGGCACGTGGAAGAGACTGCCGGCGCAGGAGCGCACGCATTTGCCGTTGTGCGGATCCACGCTGTCCCCGGCCAGCACCACCGCGTCCACACCCACCGCGTCGGCGACCCGGATGAGAGTGCCCGCGTTGCCGGGGTCGGCGATCGCGACCGGTACGGCGAGGATGCGCGGGATCTCCACCGTAGAATCACCGGCCGGCACCGCGCGGTCCAGCGGCACATCGACCAGATCGCAGACCGCCACCAGCCCGGGCGGCGTGACCGTCTCCCCCAGCGCCTGCGCGGCCCGGTCGGCCACCAGCGTGGTGCGCACGCCGTCGGCCTCGGCCCCCGCGATCAGCGCATGCTCCCGGACAGCGCCCTCGGCGGAGTAGAAGAGCTCGCGGACCCGGCCGGATTCGAGGGCGGCACCGACCGAATTGGCGCCTTCGGCCAGAAAACGCCCGGCCCGCTTCCGCGCCGCACCCCGGTGGAGTTTGGCGGCAGCGACTACACGAGGGTTCCGGATGTCCACAGGTTCATGTCGGTCGGGCACCCAGCGATCGTAGAGGGTGCCGGTGCCCGGAACCGCGCCGATCCACCGCTCCGATCGAGACCACCGACGCGGCACGGAACCGCCGGTGCGAATCGACGTCGTTCACGGTGCCTGCTCGGTGATCGGTCGAATCCTATCGGTGTTCAAGTGGGCAGTGTCGGCAAGGCTGAGCAGCGTGCGGTTGTGCCAATAGTCGTCGAGGCATAGTTGAGTGATCGCGCCCGGCGTTGTCGCGAACGAGGCGAATCCGACCGCGTCGACGGGCATCCGCATCCAGCCGGTGATGACGAATGTCAGTGCGTATCCGTGGGTGATCACGACATGGTCGTAGCCGGTGTCGATCATCAGCTCCTGTGTGCAAGCTCCGACTCGGGTGGCGACCTCGCGCCGGGTCTCGGCACCGGGAACGGGACCGCGGTGGTCGAGCCGGTCGTGGTCCGGTGCGGGGATCTGCCGCTGCGCGAGCCACTCGTTCGACCGGCCCTCGGCATCGCCGAAGCTGATCTCGCGCAGACGCGGATCCGTGGCGACCGGAGCCTCGAGGGCTGTGGCGAGAATTCCGGCAGTTTCGACGCATCTGGTCAGGTCGGAGGTTGTGATGCGGATCGGCCGCAGTGTGTCGCGGCGGTGCCGGAGCTCCTCGGCGATCAGGTGTGCATCGCGTCGGCCGAGCGCTGTCAGGTGAGAGTCGTACCAGCCGCCGACCAGGTCGGCTTCGGTGTGTTCTGCGTGCGGGTGGCTCACCACGTAGAGATTCTGCATGTCTCCTCGGGAGATAGTTGTCGAACTTCCCATAGTCCCTCGCCCACAGGAACCTCGGGGAGGCATCGTATCGGTGCCGTCGCCGCGGCGAGCGCACACCGATCGTCGCCCTCTTCATTGCGGCACGAAGTCGGCTACCGTCCGCCTGGATCAGCGTCGGCAGGACCGGCGGTTCGGTGTCGCCGTACAGCACGCACGTATCCGAGTGGGTGCGGATTATCGGACCGAAACAGGTATTCGCTCACCATGTGTAACCGGTTGCAGGACGGCGTCGACCAAGGCCAGTGCGGCCCGTTCGGGCTCGGCGAAATAGGGGGCGTCACGCCAGGTGGCGACTGCCGCGATCCTTTCGGCGGATTCGACAACCGCATCACCGCCATCGACATCCTCTCCGACCACGACCGGCTCGCACGCCTCGACCTCACCGCCGTCCCGGGGATGAAACGGACCGGAAACCCGCATATGTTGCCGTCGCATCGGCCCGGCGCTCGATTGCCTCGTAGTCGATGTGCCACAGCGGAGCCGATCCGGCAGGTTGCCGGCGGCGGCCGGGTGCCTCTATTTTAGAGGCATGATCACTTCCCCGGTTCTCACCGCATGGCGGACCGGAGACATCGGAGCCTTGGCGGCGGCGGTCTCCGACGATGTGGTGTTCTCCAGTCCGGTCACGGACTATCGCGGGCGGGACGCGGCACTACACATACTCGGGCTGATCGGCGAGGTCGTGGAGGAGCCCGGCCCCATCCGAGAACGGTCCGAGAACTCGGACGTGTTCCACCGCTTCGCCGCACATATCGGCGGCGGCGAAGTCGAGGGCGTCCTCCATGAGGAGCGCGATTCGACTGGCCACCTCGTCCACATCACGCTGTTCCTCCGGCCGTATGCGGCCCTGCGTACAGCGATGGCCGCAATGCGTGCGCTACTCGAACACTCGCCGCTGCCCGCGCGGTCCGAGTAGCGGCGGATCCAGGTGTCCGCGACCCCCGAGCCCGGGCGATCCGTCCGCGGATCGTCCACCGGCCGGCCGGTTATGGCGCTGCTGGACCTTGTCGGCCGCCGTTGGTCGCTGCGCATCCTCTGGGAGCTGCACCGGGCCCCGCATCCCCCGACCTTCCGCGAACTGCGCACACGGTGCGACGATATGTCTTCCAGCTTGCTGACCCGCCGGCTCCGCGAACTCAGCGAAACCCACCTGGTCGAGCGGGCCGAATCCGGCTATGCGCTCACCGACCCGGGAGAGCGGCTCCTCGAGCATCTCCGGCCGCTCGCCGCCTGGGCCGACGCCTGGGCCGCCGAGTTCGATATCGAGAGCCGGCCCCCCGGAACCTGAACTAGGAGAGACTCTCGAGGAATTCGCGAACGAAGCACAGCGGGCAGATCGGATCGAACGGTGCCGTCGTCGTCTCGATCCGCTCGGTCGGCGCGCCGGGCACCATCGGTACCCCTGACGCGGCGGCCGATGCCGGTTGTAGGCCGATCACAAGGGAAACCGCCCCTGCGGCAATGGCATTCAGCACCGTACGGCTCATGAGGACTCCTCGGTAACGTGACGCCGAGCCGCTACGTTATCAATGCTTCCGACCGGCGCATGCCCCGAATCGGCGGGTGTTGCCGTCGGCGTTCGCTCCGGCCGAGCCGAACCTGCAATCAACTGTCGCGACAACTACTGTCTTTACAGTTAAAATCCGCATATGGAGAACGCCAGCGCCCTACGCACCGCTTCCCTGCTGCACGACACGGCGCGAATACTGACGAGGCTGCTCGACCGCCAGCTCGCTTCCCACGAGGTGACAGCCCAGCAGGCAGCCTTGCTGATCAACGTCGCCAACGGCGAGACGAGCCCGAAGCGGTTGGCGACGATGCTGAGCACCGACACCGCCGGAACGACGCGGCTCATCGACCGGCTCGAGACAAAGGGGATGCTGCGGCGCCACCGTGACACCACCGACCGCCGGGCCGTGATCCTCGAACTCACCGACTCGGGGCAGCGATCGATACCCGCCCTCGTACCCGCTTTCGGCCGCAGCGCGGCGGATCTGTTCGACGGACTCGCCGACGCCGATATCCGGCACCTGGGCGACTTGCTCGAACGCGCCCTGGCAAACGCAGAACCGCCCCGGGGTCCGAAGGCATGATCGTGACAGGTTCACCCGGTCACGTTCGCGCGCATCGGCGGCGCCGATAGGCCGAATCGCGCGACGCCCCCGGACAGCCGGAAGGCCCCCTCCAGCGGGAGGGGGCCTTCCACACCGGGCGGACCTATGGACCGATCCGGAATACGACTCAGGCAGCCGGAGCGTTGACATCCTCGGGCAGCGCGGCCTTGGCGACGGCGACCAGGCCGGCGAACGCCTGCGGGTCGGAAACGGCCAGCTCGGCGAGGTTCTTACGATCGACCTCCACACCGGCGGCCTTCAGGCCCTGCACAAAGCGGTTGTAGGTGATGTCGTTGGCGCGGGCCGCGGCGTTGATGCGGGCGATCCACAGCTTGCGGAAATCACCCTTGCGGGCACGGCGGTCCCGGTAGGCGTAGGTGAGCGAGTGCAGCTGCTGTTCCTTGGCCTTGCGGTACAGGCGCGAGCGCTGCCCGCGGTAGCCCTTCGAGGCCTCGAGGATGGAACGGCGCTTCTTCTGAGCGTTGACGGCCCTCTTGACGCGTGCCACTGGTCAGTCCTAATCGATCTTGGGGGTGCCCGGTCGAGCGCACCCGAGTGGGTCGGTTCTTCGGCGTCCGGTCGCAGAGGCGGTACCGGACGGTATCGATCCCGGTGAGGGGATCAGATACCCAGCAGCTTCTTCACACGGCGGACATCGGCCGGGGCGACCGATTCCGTGCCGTCCAGACGACGAGTCCGGCGGGAGGACTTGTGCTCGAGCAGGTGCCGGCGGTTGGCCTGCTGACGGCGCAGCTTGCCCTTACCGGTCACCTTGAAACGCTTCGAAGCGCCGCTGTGGCTCTTCATCTTCGGCATGGCAACCTCAATCTGTGTCGTGCCCGCGCAGGGGCGGACCAGGTGTACTGATCAGCGTTATTGCGGACTCGATGCAATGACGCTGCGGCGTTCGCCGCCATAGTGCGGCGTGGCGCCGCAGTGTGCGGCCTACGCCGTTGTTATTGCGCGACCGGCCGACCGGCATTCGGCGCCGCGCCGCCGGGCTGCGACCGGACGGAATCCTCCGCGGCCTTGGCCCGCGTCTTCGCACCCTTGTGCGGGGCGAGGACCATCGTCATGTTGCGGCCGTCCTGCTTGGCCGAGGTCTCGACGAAACCCAATTCCGCCACGTCGGAGGCCAGCCGCTGCAGCAGCCGGAACCCGAGCTCGGGCCGGGACTGTTCGCGCCCACGGAACATGATGGTGACCTTGACCTTCGACCCCGCTTCCAGGAAGCGCACCACATTGCGCTTCTTGGTCTCGTAGTCGTGATCGTCGATCTTGGGTCGCAGCTTCTGTTCCTTGATCACGGTCTGGACCTGGTTCTTCCGGGACTCGCGCGCTTTCTGCGCGGTCTCGTACTTGAACTTGCCGTAGTCCATGATCTTGCAGACCGGCGGACGTGCGTCCGGCGCGACCTCTACGAGGTCGAGGTCTGCTTCCAGGGCGACGCGTAGTGCATCTTCAACACGCACGATCCCAACCTGTTCGCCGCCGGGTCCGATGAGCCGGACCTCGGGAACACGGATGCGATCGTTGATGCGGGTCTCAGTGCTGATGGGGCCTCCTAGGTCTAGCGGTGTCGTCCGACGACCGCTCGCAATGAACCCCTTGTTCAACACGAAGGCCCCGTCGCGGTATTTCGCCGCTACGAGGCCCGATGTCGACCGGTCTGTGCAGGTTATAGGCCTGCACTCACGATTCCGCCGGAGCGAGATCGTGAAACCCACCCATCGAAGGGCGGGTGACCGGACCGTTTGACCAGGCGATCATCGCCGGCAACGGTGGGAGTCGGGCTCCACTTGGCTGCCCCGGACAGTACCGGGGCGGTCGTCGCCGGAAAGTTTAACAGCTGCCGTTCGGATCTCCGAATCGCCCGCTCACCGCCCGGCGGGAAATCAGTTGCCCGAGCGCGGCCTCGGTGCCAGGCTCGACGCCCGTGAGCAACCGACGTGACCTCCTGCGCTGGCAATTCGACCTCGTCTGGTCGCTGTCCCAGGTGCATTTCGAGGCCCTGACCGACGACGATACGCACTGGGCACCTGCCCGGGTGAGCTGGACGGTGCACCGCGGCACCGACGATGTGTGGCGCCCCGATTTCGCGGAGATCGAACCCGATCCGATCCCGGTACCGACCATCGGGTGGCTCACCTGGCATATCGGCTGGTGGTGGAGTTCGGCCATCGCCCATGCCGAGGGCCGGCCGGTGCCCGAACGCACCGAAGTGCACTGGCCGGGCGATACCGTCGCGGCCCTGGCCCGGCTGGCCGCCCTGCGCGAGCAATGGCTCGTGATCCTCGACGGCGCCGGCGACGCGGAGCTCGACGCCCCCGCGTCCTACCCCTGGCCCGCCGACGCCGGGCTGACCGTCGCGCACCTGGCCGCGTGGGTGGCTGCGGAACTGATGAAGAACGTGAGCGAGATCGGCCAGCTGCGTTTGCTGCGCGCCGCCGGACCGGCGCGCTGAGCCTGCCCGCCGGTTCTCTAGCCTGGACCCATGACCGAACAGCCCGAAGGCGATGTGCGCGAACTGGCCGATATCCCCGCTGTGGAGGTGATCAGCCGTGCCGCCGTGATGCTGATGAGCTCGGCGGCGGAAAAGCTCGGGCTCGGCGACGACGATCCGGACAGCAGCCCGCGCCGCGATATGGACGAAGCGCGGCGCGTCATCACCGCGCTGGCCGGGCTGATCACGGCATCGGTCGAATATCTCGGCCCGCACGCCGGTCCTCTGCGCGAGGGGCTCCAGTCACTGCAGAAGGCGTTCCGCGAGAGCTCGGCCGTTCCCGACGCACCCGGAACCGGGCCGGGCGAGAAGTACACCGGCCCGGTCTACTGAGCGACCCCCACCGCATCGCGGCTCAACGCAGGGCGGCCGCCTTGCGGGCCAGGCGTTTCGCTTTCTGCGGGTCCGGTGCCTGCACGGGCGGTTCGGCCTGCGCGGCGGCCTTCTTCGCCGGTGCCGCCTTCTTTCGCGCCGCTGTGGCCCGCTTCTTCGCCGAAGCACCTGCGGCCGGAGCGGCGAGGATCTCCTTCAGGAACTGGCCGGTGTAGCTGTCGGGGTTCGCGGCGATGTCCTCGGGAGTTCCTTCCCCGACCACGGTGCCGCCACCGGAACCACCCTCGGGCCCCATGTCGACGACCCAGTCGGCAGTTTTGATCACATCGAGGTTGTGTTCGATGACGATCACCGTATTGCCTTTGTCGACCAGGCCGTTGATCACGGCGAGCAGTTTGCGGATGTCCTCGAAATGCAGGCCCGTGGTGGGTTCGTCGAGAATGTAGACCGTCCGCCCGTTGGAGCGTTTCTGCAGTTCGGCAGCCAGTTTCACGCGCTGCGCCTCACCACCGGACAGGGTCGTGGCGCTCTGCCCCAGCCGGACATAGCCCAGCCCGACATCGACCAGGGTCGACAGGTAGCGGTGGATGGAGGTCACCGGTTCGAAGAATTCGGCGGCCTCCTCGATCGGCATATCGAGTACCTCGGCGATGGTCTTGCCCTTGTAGTGCACCTCCAAGGTCTCCCGGTTGTAGCGGGCACCTTGGCAGACCTCGCACGGAACGTAGACGTCCGGCAGGAAATTCATCTCGATCTTGAGGGTGCCGTCACCGGAACACGCCTCGCAGCGGCCGCCCTTCACGTTGAAGGAGAACCGGCCCGGCTGGTACCCGCGCACCTTCGCCTCGGTGGTGGAGGCGAACAGGCTGCGGATCTTGTCGAAGACCCCGGTGTAGGTGGCCGGATTGGATCGCGGGGTGCGACCGATCGGTGACTGGTCCACCCGCACGAGCTTGTCCAGCTGATCGAGCCCGTTGACCCGGGTGTGCCGACCGGGGACCTGCCGGGCGCCGTTGAGTTTGTTCGCCATGACGGTCGCCAGGATGTCGTTGACCAGGGTGGACTTACCCGAACCGGAAACACCCGTCACGGCGGTGAGCACCCCTAGTGGGAAGGCCACATCGATACCCCGGAGGTTGTTCTCCGTCGCGCCCACCACGGTGACCCGCCGCTTCTTGTTAACCGGGCGACGCATCATCGGGAGCTCGATGCGCTCCCGGCCGGAGAGATACGCGCCGGTCAGCGAGTGCTCGTCGGTGAGCAGGTCCGCGTAGGTGCCGCTGTGAACCACCCGGCCGCCGTGCTCACCGGCGAGCGGACCGATATCGACCACCCAGTCCGAGGCCCGAATGGTGTCCTCGTCGTGCTCGACCACGATCAGTGTGTTGCCGAGGTTCTTCAGCCGGGTCAGCGTTTCGATGAGCCGCCGGTTGTCCCGCTGGTGCAGGCCGATCGACGGCTCGTCCAGGACGTAGAGCACCCCGACCAGACCGGATCCGATCTGGGTGGCCAATCGGATCCGTTGTGCCTCGCCGCCGGACAACGTGGCCGCGGCCCGCGACAGCGTCAGATAGTCGAGACCGACATCGAGCAGGAATCCGAGCCGGGCCTGCACCTCCTTGAGCACCTGCCCGGCGATGGCCGCCTGCCGTCCGCCCAGGGTCAGCGCGTTGAGGAACTGCGAGCAGTCGCGGATGGACAGTTCGCTGACCTCGGCGATGGATTTCCGGTCCGAATCCGCGGTGAGGGTGACCGCCAGGATCTCCGGCCGCAACCGTGCCCCGTTGCAGACCGGGCACGGGACATCGCGCATATAGCCCTCGTAGTGTTCCTTCATCTGCTCGGACTCGGTGGAGTCGAGCCGCCGCTGCAGGAACGGCATGACACCTTCGAAATCGGCGTAGTAGGAACGCTTCCGGCCGTAGCGGTTGGTGTAGACGATGTGCACCTGATCCGAACTGCCCTCGAGCACGGCCTTACGCGCCCGCGGCGTCAGCTCACGCCACGGCGTGTCCAGATCGAAACCCTGCGCCGCGGCCAACCCGGACAGCAGTCGCAGGAAGTACTCCGCGCTCTGCCCGCGCGACCACGGTGCGATCGCCCCGTCGGCGAGGCTGAGTTCCGGATCGGGCACTACGAGCTCCGGGTCCACCTCCTTGCGGACACCCAGGCCGGTGCAGTCGGGACAGGCGCCGTAGGGGGAGTTGAAGGAGAACGACCGCGGTTCGAGGTCCTCGATATCGAGAGGATGGCCGTTGGGGCAGGCCAGCTTCTCGGAGAATCGGCGCTCCCGGTCGTGCGCGTGCTCGGCGCGGTCCACGAAATCGAGCACCACGATGCCGTCGGCCAGGCGCAGCGCGGTTTCGATGGAATCGGTCAGCCGCTGTTTGGCGGTCGGTTTCACCGCGAGGCGGTCGACCACCACCTCGACATCGTGTTTCTCCTGCTTTTTCAGCTTCGGCGGATCGGTGAGCGGATACACGACCCCGTCGACTCGGACCCGGGCGTAGCCCTGGGCGTGTAACTGGTCGAAGAGGTCGACGAATTCACCCTTGCGGGTCCGCACCACCGGCGCCAGCACCTGGAACCGGACCCCGGATTCCATGGCGAGGACCTGGTCGACGATCTGCTGCGGTGTCTGCTTGGCGATCAGCTCCGAGCACACCGGGCAGTGCGGGACACCGGCGCGGGCGTACAGCAGGCGCAGATAGTCGTGCACCTCGGTAATGGTGCCGACCGTGGACCGGGGGTTGCGGTTGGTCGATTTCTGGTCGATCGAGACGGCCGGTGAGAGCCCCTCGATGAAATCCACATCCGGTTTGTCCATCTGGCCGAGGAACTGCCGGGCGTACGCGGACAGCGATTCCACGTAGCGGCGCTGGCCCTCCGCGAAGATCGTGTCGAACGCCAGACTGGACTTGCCCGACCCGGACAAACCGGTGAAGACGATGAGACTGTCGCGGGGCAGATCGAGATCGACCCCCTTGAGGTTGTGCTCCCGAGCTCCGCGCACAGTCAGGCGTTCCGCCACCAGGTCGGTCCCTTCTCGTCATCATTCGTCGTCGATTGTGCAGCCCCAGCTTGTGGCACCGGATGCGTTCACACCGTGTCCGCGCAGGGCGGTGAACAGCCCGGACGGCCCGGTCGGCATTCGCGCGCCGGGCCGCATGGCGGGCCCGCGGTGATCGTAGGACCGACCACCGACAAGTTTCGCCGATCGGGGGTCCCGGACGTTTTCGGTGTGACCCGACTGCCGCGCCTCCCGGTACGCGGGTGCACCCCGGCAGTGTTTCGGAGCGGGCGCCGACGACCGGCGGCACGGGCCGGCCGGACGGGCTCACTTCTCCAGAGTAGGCCACCCGGAGGTGTCCAGGGGGCGTGGCACCGGCCACTCTCTACCGCGGTGACCTACCGCTCAGGCTCCGCCCGGCCCCAGAACCACCATCGAATTGTTACCGCCCATCCCGAGCGACAGTTTGGCCGTGAGTCCGGGCCCGGCCGGGGACGCACCGTTCAACAGCCGGGGGTGGGCCGCCGCCGACGCGGGTGGTGCCGGGATGATCCCGCGCTCGTACCCCAGCGCCGCGGCCGCGAGCTCGACGGCGCCGGAAGCGGACTGGCAGTGCCCGGCCAGCGGTTTCATCGAGTACACCGCGGGCCGGTCGTCGAACACCCGGGTGAGCAGATCCCGTTCGGCACGGTCGCACTGGGCGGTTCCCGTACCGTGCGCGTTGAAGAACTCGATCTCCGCTGCGGTGACCCCGGCATCGGCCAGGGCGTGCCTAGCGCAGTCCACGATCCGATCGTGGCTCGGCTCCACCGAAACCACATGATGGGCCTCGCTGTTCATCGCCCCACCGAGGATGGTGGCGTAGGCCCGGCCCGAACCGCGACTGAGCACGAACCCCACCGCGGCCTCTCCTACACTGAAACCTCGGCTGCCCTCCTGGAACGGTCGGCACCCACGCAGCGATTCGACATCGACGACGGCGGCGCCGAGTTTCGCGAACTGCCGGATGAGCTCCGGAGTGGCCGACAGATCCGAGGCCACGCACACCACATCGTCCACCAGCCCCGCGGCGAACCACAGCCGCGCCTGCAATATCGCGACATTGGCCGAGCTGCACGCCGCGGAGACCCCCATCACCGGCCCGGTGAAACCGAAGGCCTGGGTCACCACCGAGGCAGGTGTGGAGGGCAGCAGACGGAGGAAATCCCGGCCCCGGAAACTCTCCCCGGCGGGTCCGGAGAAATCCCGCCGGTGCCGGACGTCACCGAGCACCGCCGCGTGCACCAGACCCACTCGGGGACCGGGCTCCCAGCCGCGGGCCCGGGCATCGGTGAACGCCTCGTCGACCGCCGCGAACACCGCCCGCCCGTAGCGCGTGCCGTACGCGGGATCACCGCCCTCGGGTACCAGCGCCGCCCAGCCGCCGGTCCCCGGTTCCAACCCGTATCCGGGTTCGAACCGGGCCGCGGATCGACCGCTCGTTACCCCCGCCCAGAATGTTTCCCGCCCCCATCCGTACCCGGTGACCGCACCGATCCCGGTTATCGACATAAGATCGATGCTGAGTCCGGTCCCCGCCATGACAATCTCCCTCGCCGGTTCCCAGCCCTCGGCACCGCCGGGAACACGATGTGGCGTGATCTATCGAGTTATCACGTCCACTCTGTCGGATTTTATGCGTGTGGATACCGGAGTAGCGCCGTGTTTGAATTGTTCGGGGTCCGCCGACGATGGGGGTTGGTATGGGAGAGCGCAGGGCAACTGCCGCTGAGCAGCTCGCGCATCGGTACCGCTCCCTGGTCGAACACTCCCCTGACGGCGTCTGCGTCCACGAACGCGGCATCGTCGTCTACGCCAATCCCGCGGCCCTGCGGATCATGGGTGCCGAGAAGCTCGCCGAGGTACTGGGTCAGCACATCGCCCGTTTCGTCCATCCGGATTTCCGGCAGCCGATGTACGAACGCATCGCCGGCCTGACCGCGACCGGTATCGCTTCCGAAGCCAGCGAGATGGTGTTGCTGGCGCTGGACGGGCGTGAGGTTCCGGTGGAAACCGTCTCGGTACTCACCGCCTGGCACGACCGCCTCGCCTACCAGGTGGTGATCCACGATCTCACCGCCCAGAAAGCGGCCGAGCGAGCCCAGCGCCGCGCCGAACAGCACTTCACCACGGTGGTCTCCCAGCTCGAGGAGGGGGTGGCGGTCTTCTATCGGGACGGCACCATCGCCTCGGCCAACCCCGCCGCCCGCCGGATCTTCGGCATCGACGACCGGACCCAGCTGGTGGGTGCCAACATCACCGAGCTGCCCCTGGAGCTGCTGGACGCGAACGGCCGGTCACTGCCTCGGGAACGGCATCCGGTGGCCCGGACGCTGGCCACCGGTGAAACCGTCACCGCCTACGTTTTCGCGATCGTCCGCCCGGACGGCCAGCAGCGCTGGCTGTCGGTGTCGAGCCGATTGCTCAACCCCGACGAGCAGGGCACCGCAGCGGTGTGTTCGTTCGCCGATATCACCGAACACCTGGCCAGCCGCCGCCAGCTCGAGTATCAGGCCACCCACGATCCGCTCACCGGCTTGGCGAACCGGTCGCTGATCCTTTCCCAATTGTCGGGGGCGCTCGCGGCCAGCGGTACCCAACGGGTGTCCACGGTCATGTTCATCGACCTCGACGGCTTCAAATCGATCAACGACACGATGGGGCACGCCATCGGCGACACCGTCCTGCGGATCGTGGCCCACCGCCTACAGCGCGCGCTACGCGCCGACGATCTGGTGGGCCGGCTCGGCGGTGACGAATTCCTGGTGCTGCTGGCCGGGCGGCCGGGCGATGAAGAGCTCGAACCGCTGGTCCAACGGTTGCGAGCAGCCATGGCCGAGCCGATCGTCGCCCGCGGGCACCGGATCGCGGTCAACGCGTCCATCGGTGTGACCACGTTGGAGCCCGGGGATACCCGGACCCCGGAGGCGGTGCTGCACGACGCGGATGTGGCCATGTACCAGGCGAAATCGCCGACCCGGCGCGACGGCGCGCTGGGTCGCGCGATCCGCGGCGACAACTCGAACGTCTCCTGATCTCACCGCCACGACCTGCGGGAACAACATCCAGTACGAACCCGCAGTAGAATCGACAACTCTGTGCACGCGATCCCGCCGTGCCTCGCCGAGCCCGTCCCGCCGTGGGTGAGAAGGAGTCAGGACTTGCCCGACAACCGCACCGAGGAACGCCCCACCGACCTGGCGCCCGCCGCCGCGGCGCCTCCGGACGCGGCGACGCGGGACCTCGATCACGAACAGGCATATCTGTCGGTGCTCTACGAGCGGCTCGACGGGATGCGCGCGTACGCCGACAACCGGCTGCGCACCGTCCTGCTGGAAAACGGGGGTACTCCGCAGGCGCGCACCGAACGGGAATCGTTCACCCAGCTCTATACCGAGGATCTCGCCAAATACGATGCCGCCGAACACGGCCTGTGTTTCGGCCGGATCGATCTGGCCGACGACCACAGCGATCCGGAACAGCGCTATATCGGCCGTCTGGGGATCCTCGATGAGGACAACGATTACGAACCCCTGCTACTGGACTGGCGGGCCCCGCTGGCCCGGCCGTTCTATCTGGCCACCACCGCCGCACCCGACGGTGTGCTGCGCCGCCGCCATATCCGCTCCCGCAACCGCCGGGTGACCGCGGTCAACGACGAATACCTGGATCTGGATGTGGCCCGGCAGGCCGGAGCCACCGCGTCGGAGGGTGGAGTCGGCAGCGAGAGCGCGCTGCTGGCGGCGTTGAACGCCGCCCGCACGGGTCAGATGGCCGACATCGTGGAAACGATCCAGAGCGAACAGGACGCGATCATCCGTGCCGAGCACAAGAGTGTGCTCGTGGTGCAGGGCGGTCCCGGCACCGGCAAGACCGCGGTGGCCCTGCACCGTGCGGCCTATCTCCTGTACACCTATCGACAGCAGCTGGCCAAGAGCGGTGTGCTCATCATCGGCCCCAACGCCACCTTCCTGAACTACATCGGCCAGGTATTGCCGTCACTGGGTGAGACCGGGGTGTTGCTGTCCACCATCGGTGATCTGTATCCGGGTGTGAAGGCTACGCTGACCGACTCGCTCCGGGCCGGGGAGCTCAAGGGTTCGACGAGCGTGCTGGAGATCCTGAAGAACGCCGTGCGCGACCGACAGCAGGTGCCGAGTGAACCCGTCACCCTGAGTTTCGACGGATACCCGGTGACCCTGGACCGTAAGATCGTCACCCGGGCCCGGGG
Organism: Nocardia sp. NBC_01329; assembly: GCF_035956715.1. NCBI lineage: Bacteria > Bacillati > Actinomycetota > Actinomycetes > Mycobacteriales > Nocardiaceae > Nocardia > Nocardia sp. NBC_01329. Next base: position 3,749,737 of record NZ_CP108381.1, read on the forward strand.
CCGGGCTCGCTCGTCGCGCCGCTCGCACAACCTGGCTCGCCCCGTCTTCGCCTCGATGGTGATCGAAGCGCTCACCGACCAGCTCGCGCAGACCATGGGAGCCGATCCGGCCGGTAACGGGCGCAGCCTGCTCAGCGCCGCCGATCTGTCCGAGATCAGCGACGAATTGCGTGCCGACCCGAAGGTGCAGCGGGTGCTGGCCGAACTGTGGCCGTTGCTCACTCCGCAGCAGGTACTGGGCGATCTGTTCGCCGACTCCGATCGTCTCGACCGCGCCGCCGGCAAACTGCTCGAACCGGCCGACCGAGCCGAACTGCTGCGCACCGGCACCGGCACCGGCGAGTTCAGTGCCGCCGACGCCCCCTTGTTGGACGAGCTCGCCGAACTCCTGGGCACCGACGACGCGGAGGAGCGTGAACGTGCCCGGCGGCGCTGGCGCGCCCAGCTCGCCGAGGCCCAGGACGCGCTGGACATCCTCACCGGATCAGCCCCGCAGGACCTCGAGGACGAACTCGACCCGGAGATCCTGATGGCCTACGACCTCATCGACGCGAGCCAGCTCGCCGAACGCCAGCAGGTGCGCAACCGGCAGACGACGGCCGAGCGCGCCGCGGGCGATCGCACCTGGACCTACGGCCATGTGATCGTGGACGAGGCGCAGGAGTTGTCGGAGATGGCCTGGCGCATGGTGATGCGCCGGATCCCGAACCGGTGGATCACCGTGGTCGGCGATATCGCGCAGACCGGTGATCCGGCAGGCGCGAGCTCGTGGTCGGACATGCTCGAGCCGTATGTGGCGAAGCGGTGGAAACGCACCGAGCTCACCGTGAACTACCGGACCCCGTCGGAGATCATGGCGGTGGCTGCCGACGTCCTGGCCACCATCGATCCCACCGCCGAGGTGCCGCGCTCGGTCCGCGATTCGGGAAGGCCGCCGCGGGCGCATCGGGTGGCCGCGGCGGAACTGGCACCGGCCCTGGCCGGTCTGCTCACCGAGGAACAGGGCCCCGGCACCGTCGCGGTCCTGACGCCCGCTGAACTCGTCGCCGAATTCTCCGGGCTGGCAAGCGAATCCGTACGGGTGCTCACGGTGGGCGAAGTCAAAGGCCTGGAATTCGACGCGGTGTATCTCGTGGAACCGGCTGCGGTGATCGCCGAATCACCGCGCGGGCGCAACGATCTGTACGTCGCGATCACCCGGGCCACACAGCGGCTCACGGTGGTACACAGTGGAGAGCTTCCCCCGGAACTGCGGCGTCTGGCCCACTGACCACGGACCCGTACAGACGCGGACGCCCCACCCGGGAGGCACATTCCGGGGCGGGGCGTTGTTCGCGGTCGCGATATCAGCGCACGGTGTGGATTTCAGCGCACGGGGTGGATTTCAGCGCACGGTGTGCACGATCAGCACGTCGGACTTCGATTTGCGCGCGACATCCGAGGGCACCGAGCCCAGCAGACGACCGGCCAGCGTGTTCAGGCCCCGGTTACCGACCACGAGCAGATCCGCCTGGGTTTCCCTGACCAGGTCCAGCAGGGATTCGACCGGTTCGCCGACGATGGCCTTCTCGACGATCTCCTTCGCGCCGGCGGCTGTCGCCTTGTCGCGGGCGGTGCGCAGGATCTCGTTCGTGGGCGCCGAACCCCGTACCTGGTACGCCTCGTCCTTGAGCATATCGCTCGCGGCGGCGACATCACGGTCATCGGTCGGGTAGTAGGCGCAGGCCACGATGAGCGTCGAGCCCGCGGCGCCGGCCAGTGAAGCGGCCTTTTCCACGGCGACGTACGACGAGTCCGAGCCGTCGGTACCGACGACAACGGTCCGGTAGGCGGTCATTCTCTCCTCCAACTGTGCGGGGTATAAACGCGGCCGCGCCGGAAGCTCGACAGAAAGTCGGGCAGCGGCGCAGCGACTGCGTAGACCATAGCCGGAAACCTGGGCCCGAATATCCGGATTCGTTGTACATCACATACGAACCCGGCTACGGTGACGTTTCACATTTCGCCCGGGCCGAACTGCGGAGGCGCCGCCTACCTGCTGATTCCCGACCGGACCCGGGTAAACCTGTGAGCGGTCACAAGGAATTCGAACGTCGTTGACACCCTGGGATTTTCCTCACAGTGCCGGGCCCGCCCGGTACAGGCGGGCACCCGCACCATTTCCCGGATCAGAGCGAGAACAGCGGCCCCGTTATCGTCAGACCCAATTCATCGGTGTGCGCGAAAAACGCGAACAGCATGACACAGGCGCCTGCGAGCGCGAGGTCTTTGTTGAACTGGATCGTCTCCATCTGGGTGGCCTCCGCGTCGGTCTCCTTCCAGAAACTGTGCATCATGATCATGGTCGGGACGAGCATGATCAGCAGCAGCAGGGCACCCAGATCAGCCCAGATCCCGAACAGGATGCTGATACTGCCCAGCAGCATCAGCAGCCCGGATCCCTGGACGGCGAGCTCCGGCATCGGCACGCCCTTGGCTCGCGCGTAACCCGCCATGGCCTTGGTCTGGGTGAAATGGCCCAGCGCCGAGCTCAGGAACAGAATGACGAACATAACCCGGCCGATCAACACCACGACATCCATGTCCAGCTCCTCAATATCCATAAGGCATGAGCGAGGGCCTACGTGGTCACGCTACGCGACCGCCTCGGGGCCCGGCTCGCTCATGCCGACTGTCGCCGACGGGTACCGCTTCGGTCGAGATGCCATCTTCGATTATGAGGCCGGCAGAACCTTGGACGTCACCTCATCGCGCGAGCGTAACGAATTCTTGGCATATTCCAGCGGCGCCATTCCGACTTCGGCGGTGAACTCGCGAGTGAAATGCGCTTGATCGAAATATCCGAGCTCGGCCGCGAGCGCGGCCAGGTCCGCGATACGACCGCGGGCCAGTAGATCGGCGCCGTCCTGTAATCGATATCGACGCAGGACCCATTTCGGACCCGCGCCGATATAGCGTCGGAAGAGTCGTTGCAGTGTCCGCACCGGCACCCCGAACCGCTCGGTCACCTGATCGACCCGCGTCAGTTCGCGGTCGCCGGCCATCGCGTCGGCGATCGTCAGCACGAGCCGGTAGTTCGGATCGTCCCGGCGCGCGTGGGCGCCCAGATGCTCTTCGACCAGACGGCGCCGGTCGGGATCGGCGGGTTCCGCGAGAACCCGGGCGACGAGGTCATCGATATCGGGCAGCACCTCCTCCAGCGGCACCGCACGATCCCGCAGCACGCCGATATCGAGCCCGGTGAAGGCTCCGAAACCGCCGGGCCGGAACCGGACACCGAATGTCTCCCCCCGGCCGGTGAGCGCACGGACGAATTTCCGGGTGCAGACCCCGTTCACGAAACCACCGCATCGGTCACCGTCACGTTCGAAAGTGATGTGCACGCACGGATATGGAAGCACCTGCGCAGCGTAGGGCGCCCGACCACGCATATCCCAGCGCACCGACCAATACCACTCCACATAGTCCGATACGGACTCACCCGCGGGCAGCCTGTCGAGGGTTCGGAACCGCTCCTGCTCGTGCGGGTGCAGGATCGCCTTGCGGTCGCCCGCGGCGGGCACCTCCGGGGCCGGAATCCTCGCGTCAGCCACCGGCGCGCCTTGTCGAGCGTGGGCCGGCCCGCCGCCACAGTGGTGTCGTGTGTCCGGGCAGCGATGCGGTGTCCGATCCGGGTCCGCGCCCGGTACCCACGACCGTGCGCGGCGTGAGATCAACGCCGCCGGACGACGGCACACGCCCTACCGGAATGCCCGGCCGGTGTGTGTATGCCGGTCGCGAAGCCCGCGGGAGCTGTCGCTTTCTTACAATAATCCGCCGCCGGAGCCCGGCAGAGTCGTATTCATGAGCGAAACAGTCGATCCCATCCCCGCGGGCTACCACTCCATCACCGTGTTCATCGCGGTATCCGACGGCAACGCCGCCATCGACTTCTACACGACGGTGTTCGGCGCCGAGGTGATCTCGCGCAACGATATGCCCGACGGGCAGCCTGCCCACGCCGAACTGAAGATCGGCGATTCCACCATCCAGCTGGGACTCCCGGTGCCGGACCAGAACGTGCTGGCGCCCACCGGCGACTGGGTGCATACCTCCCTCGTCCACTACTGCCCCGATGTCGACGCCGTGATCGCCCGGGCCCGCGCGCACGGCGCCACCGTCGCCGAGGATCCCGCCACCTTCGTCACCGGGGACCGCTACGGCGCCCTGAAGGACCCGTTCGGGCATCGCTGGGTCGTCATGACCCGAGTCGAGGACGTCTCCCGGGAGGAAGCCGAACGCCGCGTGAACGAATGGATGGCCGCCCAGGTCTGACCCGGTACGGCAGCGCGGTATGGATCCGGTCACTGCAGTCCGGCCGCGTCCATACCGCGCAGCTCCTTCTTCAGATCGGCGATCTCGTCACGCAGCCGGCCCGCGAGCTCGAACTGCAGGTCGCGGGCCGCGTTCATCATCTGATCGGTGAGTTCGGCGACCAGATCGGCCAGCTCCGCACGCGGCATGGACTTGATATCGCGCCCCTCGACGATCCCCGCACTCACCGCCCGGCCCGGTTCTCCCTGGGCCCGGCGCCCACGGCTGGCGTTGCGGCCGGAACCGCCGACCTCGACCTCGTCGCCGACCTCGGAATAGACCTGATCGAGGATATCGGCGATCTTCTTGCGCAGCGGCTGCGGATCGATCCCCATCTCCGCGTTGTAGGCGAGTTGTTTGGCACGGCGGCGTTCGGTCTCGTCGATCGCGTTCCGCATCGAATCGGTGATCTTGTCCGCGTACATGTGCACCTCACCGGACACATTGCGTGCGGCGCGGCCGATGGTTTGGATCAGGCTCTTCGAACTGCGCAGGAACCCTTCCTTGTCCGCGTCCAGAATCGCGACCAGCGATACCTCCGGCAGGTCCAGGCCCTCGCGCAGCAGATTGATACCGACCAGCACGTCGTATTCCCCGAGGCGCAGCTGCCGCAGCAGTTCGACGCGGCGGAGGGTATCGATCTCGGAGTGCAGATAGCGCACCCGCACGCCGAGCCCGAGCAGATAGTCGGTCAGATCCTCGGACATCTTCTTGGTGAGCGTGGTGACCAGCACCCGCTCGTCGCGCTCGGTGCGCAACCGGATTTCGTGCACCAGATCGTCGATCTGTCCCTTGGTGGGTTTCACCTCGACCTTCGGATCGACCAGACCGGTCGGGCGGATGACCTGCTCCACCACCTCGCCGTTGACACGACCGAGCTCATAATTGCCCGGGGTGGCGGACAAGTAGACCGCCTGGCCGATCCGTTCGGCGAATTCCTCCCACGTGAGCGGCCGGTTGTCCACGGCCGACGGCAGCCGGAAGCCGAATTCCACCAGATTGCGCTTACGCGACATATCCCCCTCGTACATACCGCCGATCTGCGGCACCGTCACATGGGACTCGTCGATCACCAGCAGGAAATCGTCCGGGAAGTAATCCAACAGGGTGGCGGGGGCCGAACCGGCCGGCCGTCCGTCGATATGACGCGAATAGTTCTCGATACCGGAGCAGAAGCCGACCTGCCGGATCATCTCGAGGTCGTACTGGGTGCGCATCCGCAACCGCTGGGCCTCGAGCAATTTGCCTTTGCGCTCGAGTTCGGCGAGGCGTTCCTCGAGCTCGGCCTCGATATCGACGACCGCCCGTTCCATCCGATCCGGACCCGCCACATAGTGCGTGGCCGGGAAGATACGGACCGTATCGACCTTGCGCACGACATCTCCGGTGAGCGGATGCAGATAGTAGAGTTCCTCGATCTCGTCGCCGAAGAATTCGATGCGTACCGCCAGTTCCTCGTAAGAGGGGATGATCTCGACGGTATCGCCGCGTACCCGGAACGAACCCCGTGTGAACGCCATGTCGTTGCGCGTGTACTGGACATCCACCAGCATCCGCAGAAATGCGTCGCGGTCGACCTCCGACCCCACCTCGAGCAGTACAGAGCGATCCAGATAGGACTGCGGCGTACCGAGACCGTAGATACACGACACCGATGCGACGACGACCACATCCCGGCGCGACAGCAGTGCCGAGGTCGCCGAATGGCGCAGCCGCTCCACATCGTCGTTGATCGAGCTGTCCTTCTCGATATAGGTATCGGTCTGCGCGATATAGGCCTCGGGCTGGTAGTAGTCGTAATAGGAGACGAAATACTCCACCGCGTTGTGCGGGAACATCTCGCGTAGTTCGTTGGCCAATTGCGCCGCCAGCGTCTTGTTCGGGGCCATCACCAGCGTCGGCCGCTGCAAGCGTTCGATGAGCCAGGCCGTGGTCGCCGATTTACCGGTACCGGTGGCGCCCAGCAACACCACATCGGGTTCTCCCGCGTTGATCCGGCGTTCGAGTTCCTCGATCGCGGCGGGCTGGTCACCGGCCGGCTGATGCGGGCTGACCACCTCGAACCGGCCACCGGTGCGCTCGATCTCGCCGACCGGGCGGAACTCCGATTTGGCCAGCGGAGTCTCCCCGTCGGCCTCGGTCCCGGTGACGCCGGCCGCACGGAGTTCGGTTGCGAATGCCATGCCCCCAGACTAGGCCCGGTCACCGACAGAATCCCGTCGTCGCCCGGCGCCCGCCGGGCGGGAGCCGCCGCCCACCGCCCGAGTGGGTAGATTCGGCACCTGTGACACAGGTATCCAGCGTGGACGTCCACCGGCCCAAGGTGGAGTACTTCGATATCACGGAACTGACCAATACCGACCCGAAGGGTTTCATCCGCGAGGTGGAGCGCTACCACCTCGAACCCTGGGGGTTGTACATGGCTCGCACCGCCGACCATCCGCAATTCCATTATCTGGAATCGTGGCTGCTGCCGACGGTGAATCTGCGCGCGTCGGTTTTCCATTTCCATCCCGCACATATGCGCGATCAGGACTACTACGTCGATATCGGCGAATTCGGCGAGGTCGAGCCGAAGAAATGGCGTTCGATCGACCATTATCTGGACCTGGTCGTCCGGACGGGCCGGGAAACCGAGCTACTGGATATCGACGAACTGCTGGCCGCGCACACCGCCGGCCTGCTCGACGCGGCCACCGCCGAGAAGGCAGTGGCCACCGCCACCCGGGCGATCGACGGTATCGCTGCCCACGGTCACGACTTCCAGGCCTGGACGGCTTCCCTCGATATGCCGCTCACCTGGCTGTGAGCGGGGAAGATCGGCGCACAGGTGCTGCTATTCCGGGTAGATACCGCGCCGGTCCGACACCCGCTCGTACACCGAATCGAACCAGAATTCCTTCACCGCCAGATAGGCCGCGGTCGCCTCGTGGGCCCGCAGCCCGGCAGCCGCGGCCGCAGCCTTGCGCTTCACTTCCGTGTACTCCGCGCGTGCGTCGGCATCGGCGCGCAGCCAGTCACGAAACGCGAGCGCGAACTGCTGCCCGGGACTCCCCTCGGCACGCAGGTGAACATAGGCCGGACGGCCCGGGTCCGCGCTGCCGTGCAGACGTTTCTCCCAGCGGCGCAGATCTGTTGCCGATTCGTCCCCGGGGGTCGGCTTCGGATTGTCGTGGATGTACTCCGGTATCGCCGGGAAACCGGCATTCGCCAACGCGTCGCGGATGGTATCGGCGGCGGCGAGATCGGCGACCGTGATCTGCAGGTCGAGCACGTCCTTCGCGGGCAGACCGGGTACCGAGGTCGAGCCGATGTGGTCGATCCGCACGGCCACCGCACCCGCGGCCACCCGTAGCCGCGCGATCAGCCGCTGCGCCTGCGCCGCCCACTGTGGATCCGGTTCCACGATCCGGGGCGCCGGGCGTACCGCATCGCCGGAACGCAGATTGGCCTCGAAGGGCACCAGGCGTTCATCCCAGAGCCGGTGGACCGCCGCTTCGACCGCACCGGCGGGACCGTTGTTGTCCAGCAGCACATCCGCGGCCGCGTAGCGCTGTTCATCGGTCGCCTGGGCGGCGATCCGAGCCCGCGCGTCGGCCTCCGGTACGCCGCGGAACTCGATCAGGCGCCGGATCCGTGTCTCCGCAGCGACATCCACGATCAGCACCAGGTTCATGAAGGGCGCCATATGGTTCTCCACCAGCAGCGGAACATCCTGCACCACGATGGCGTCCGGTGCGGCGGTGGCGAAGAGTTCGGCCGTGCGCTGCCCGACCAGCGGATGAGTGATCGAGTTCAGCGTGGTTCGGGATTTGTCGTCGCGAAATGCCTTGGCCGCCAGAGCCGGGCGATCGAGACTCCCGTCGGCATCCAGAATTTCCGTGCCGAATGCCTCGGTCAGGGCGGTGAGTCCCGGCGTTCCGGGAGCGACCACTTCGCGAGCGATGACATCGGAATCGATGAGCACCGCGCCGCGTTGCACGAGCGCCCGCGCGACCGTCGATTTACCCGCTCCCATACCGCCGGTGAGCCCGATTCGTAGCATTCGATCAGTCTCGCATCCGCGAGTACCGGATCGGCCGCGAGGTTGCCGCTCTATACCCTCTCGACACGCCCAGCCACGGCGGAACGACACAAATGTCCTGATTACGCCAGGTATTGGGCTAGTGTTCGGCCTGAGTGCACGGCCCGATTCACAGCTTCTGTCACGGACAGCAAAGGAACGAGCATGCGCATCAGGTACTACCGCACAGGCCGGCACCGGCTGGGGGCGCCGGGCCGGGTGCACTGTCTCGCCATTCCGGCCGTAGCGGCCTGTCTGTCGAAGAACCACCGCCCCTGGTTCCGTGTTTTCACCATCGCGCCTCGGCACAGTCTGGCTGCTCATCGCCCGCGTCCGTCGATCGTCTGGCCGCGCTGGGTCCCGGTCCCGGCAGGCTAGTTCTCGACGGACAACGGTGGCCCGGTCTTCGGACCGGGCCACTGTTGTCTTCGGGTGATAACGTCGGATATCCGCGCTCCGAATCCGACCGCGGATACCGCCGCACTCGAATACCGTTCGCCGCCGACGGTTACAACCCCAGTTCACGGACGAGATCGAGCATCTCCGCGCGGCACAGTTTCGCCGGATCCGCCGATTGCGGCCCCAGATGGCCGTACACCTCCAGCGCGACCGGACCCCATGATTTCGTATCGGGTGCGCACGCGATGGTGACAGCCCTGGCGCGACATCCGGCAACCCGAGTTCTCGTGGTCGGCGGCGCGGGCAGTCTGGAGGTCGCGCTCGGCCGACAACTCGTGGACGAGCCCGGCTTCGCGGACAACCTGATCACCGGCCTCGGAGTACCACGCGAGCACTACCGCGTCGTCGCCGCGCTGCGCGACGCGCTGAACGTCTACCGCACATCGGATCGTCTCTGGACGTATCTCAGCCCATGCTCGGGCCGCGTCGACCCCGGTGAACGCACCGGCCGTTTCCGGATCGGCGGCGATCAACTGCTCGATACCGGCGGGCGCGATATCTCCGCGGAGAATCTCGCGATGGCATTACTGGACGAGGCGCACCTTCCGCAATACATCCAGCGCCGGTTCACGGTCGGGTACTGAGCCGGTTCACCATCGGGCACCGACACGAAAGACCCCGGTCCTGAGAGACCGGGGTCTTTTCGTTCGACTATCGGCTACCGATATTCGCCTCAGGCGTTACCGGACAGCTTCTCCCGCAGGGCCGCGAGCTGCGCATCGCTGGCCAGCGACCCACCGCCGGCCGATTCCGGCTGGCTGGAGGTCGACTGCGCGCCGCCGCTCTCGGAAGAGTAGTTCGACGAACCGCTGCCGTTGACGGCCTCGGCGGCGGCGTCGGCCGCCATCTTCTCCATCTGCGCGGTGTGCATCTTGTGCCGGCGCTCCGCCTCGGCGTAGCGGCCTTCCCACTCTTCGCGCTGCTTGTCGAAGCCGTCGAGCCATTCGTTGGTCTCGGGATCGAAGCCCTCGGGGAAGATGTAGTTGCCCTGCTCGTCGTAGCTGTCGGCCATACCGTACTTCGACGGATCGAACTCGGCGTTGTAGTCCTCGTTGGCCTGCTTGAGGCTCAGCGAGATCCGACGACGCTCCAGGTCGATATCGATGACCTTGACCATCGCGTCGTCGCCGACGACCACGACCTGGTCCGGCACCTCGACGTGACGCTCGGCCAGCTCGGAGATGTGCACGAGGCCCTCGATGCCCTCTTCGACGCGGACGAACGCGCCGAACGGCACCAGCTTGGTGACCTTACCCGGCACGATCTGGCCGATGGCGTGAGTGCGGGCGAACTGGCGCCAGGGATCTTCCTGGGTGGCCTTCAGCGACAGCGAGACACGCTCGCGGTCCCGGTCGACCTCGAGCACCTCGACGGTGACCTCGTTGCCCACCTCGACCACCTCGGACGGGTGATCGATGTGCTTCCAGGACAGTTCGGAGACGTGCACCAGACCGTCGACACCGCCGAGATCGACGAACGCGCCGAAGTTGACGATGGAGGAGACCACACCCTTGCGGACCTGGCCCTTCTGCAGCTGGTTCAGGAACTCGCTGCGCACCTCGGACTGCGTCTGCTCCAGCCAGGCCCGGCGCGACAGAACCACGTTGTTGCGGTTCTTGTCGAGCTCGATGATCTTGGCCTCGATCTCCTTGCCGACGTACGGCTGCAGATCGCGGACGCGGCGCATCTCGACCAACGAGGCGGGCAGGAAGCCGCGCAGCCCGATGTCGAGGATCAGACCACCCTTCACGACCTCGATCACGGTGCCGCGGACGGCCTCGTCCTTCTCCTTGAGCTCCTCGATCGTGCCCCAGGCGCGCTCGTACTGAGCCCGCTTCTTGGACAGGATCAAGCGCCCCTCTTTGTCCTCCTTGGTGAGGACCAGAGCTTCCACCTCATCGCCCACGGAAACGACCTCGTTCGGGTCGACATCGTGCTTGATGGAGAGCTCGCGAGACGGAATGACGCCTTCGGTCTTGTAACCGATGTCGAGCAGGACCTCGTCGCGGTCGACTTTGACGATGGTTCCTTCGACGATATCGCCGTCGTTGAAGTACTTGATCGTAGCGTCGATGGCGGCGAGGAAATCCTCGGCGGAGCCGATGTCGTTAACGGCTACCTGCGGCGAGGTGACGGTGGTGGGCATGTGGCGGTTTGCTCCGGACGGATTGTGATCGGTTGCGGACATTGAGACTTTCGGTACGCTGCGATACACCCAGCTGCTCCAGGTGTGATCACTTGCGCGTTCAGCGTACGCGACCCGGAACCGGGCGGGCAAACGACCCCCCGGAGCGGATCTATAGGCTTCGCGACGTGTCCGACGACCTCGTTCAAGATCGCCACGCCCTGGCCACCGAACTACTGGGCACCGCGGGTGCGGCGCGCCTGCGGGTCGGCTCGGCCGAGAGCGAACGCGCGAACCGGCGCTGGTGGGATGCCGACGCCGGCCAGTACCACGATACGCACGGGGAATTCCTGGGTACCGACAGCACCGGCGGCGAGTTCGTCTGGTGCCCGGAGGGACTGCACGAAGGGGATATGGGCTTCCTCGGCGAACTCGCCGGCAAAAGGATCCTGGAGATCGGCTGCGGGTCGGCCCCGTGCGCCCGCTGGCTGGCCGGGCAGGGCGCGCGACCGATCGGTCTGGACATCTCGATGGGAATGCTGGCGCGGGGGCTCGCCGCCATGGACCAGGGCGGACCGCGGGTACCGCTGGTCCAAGCCGGCGCCGAGGCACTGCCGTTCGCGGACGAATCCTTCGATCTCGCCTGTTCGGCCTTCGGGGCGATCCCGTTCGTCGCGGACTCCGCTCTGGCGATGCGAGAGGTCTCCCGGGTGCTGCGGCCGGGCGGTCGCTGGGTGTTCGCGGTGAACCATCCGATGCGCTGGATATTCCGCGACGATCCCGGACCGGACGGCCTCGAAGCGGTGATCCCCTATTTCGATCGCACCCCGTACACCGAGATCGACAGTGAGGGCCGCTGCACCTATGTGGAGCACCACCGGACGATCGGTGACCGGGTCCGGGAAATAGTGGGAGCCGGATTGGTGCTCGACGATATCGTCGAACCGGATTGGCCCGAATGGCTGGACCGGGAATGGGGCCAATGGAGTCCGCTACGGGGGCAATTGTTTCCGGGTACGGCCATCTTCGTCACCCATAAACCGCGAGGCCCGGAAGCGACCGCGACGAGGTGAATCGGCCCGGCGAGAGCGGACGTGCTCGGCGATGGCCCGGACGAGCATCTCCCGACTCACGGTGTATCCGTGAGCCGGGAGCCCGGTCCGATCAGGACTCGTCGCCGCGCGGCTGTCGCGGGGAACGTCCGGCCTGATCCAGCGCACGCCGGAGGGCGAACTCGATCTGCGCGTTGACGCTGCGCAGATCGTCGGCCGCCCATTTCGCGACCGCGTCGTACACCGCGGGGTCGAGCCGGAGCAGGACCTTCTTACGTTCGGCCATCAGTTGTACAGCGATCCCGCATTGACCACGGGCTGCGTCGGCCGGTCACCGCACAGCACCACCAGAAGATTCGAGACCATGGCGGCTTTGCGTTCCTCGTCGAGTTCCACCATGCCCTCGGCGGCGAGGCGATCGAGTGCCAGCCCGACCATACCCACCGCTCCCTCGACGATCTGGGCCCGAGCGGCCACCACCTGCGCCGCCTGCTGGCGGACCAGCATCGCCTGGGCGATCTCGGGTGCGTACGCGAGATGGGTGATCCGGGCCTCGATCACCTCGATGCCCGCGGTTTCGGTGCGGTCGCGCAGTTCCACCGTGAGTTCTTCTGCCACCTCGGCGCCGTCACGCAGGCTGGTGCGGTCGGCGTCGTGCGCGTCGTAGGGGTGAGTGGTGGCCAGATGCCGGACAGCCGCCTCGGACTGGGTTTCCACGTATTCCTCGTAGTCGTCCACGGCGAAGGCGGCCTTGAAACTGTCGACCACCTTGTAGACGACCACCGCCGCGATTTCCACGGGATTACCGTCGGCGTCGTTGACCTTCAGCTTCTGGGTTTCGAAGTTGCGGACCCGCAACGAGATGCTGCGCCGGTCGGTCAGGGGCAGTACCGAGAAGAATCCGGGTTCGCTGACCGAGCCGATATAGCGGCCGAAGAACTGCACGACCTTGGCCTCGTTCGGGTTCACCACCACCAGGCCGGTGATACCGAGCAGGAGGATGGCCCCCACCACGCACGCGACGATCGCCCCGGCCAGCGCCAGGGGGTTTCGATGTTGCGCGAATCCCGCTACCGCCACGGCCGCCACGGCGATCGTGAGCACCAGCCAGATCAGTAGTACGACGAACCCGTTGACCCGCGTGGCGTTCCGGAATGTCATGACATCCTCCCTCTATCAAAGTGATATCACTAAGATAGCATCCTGCCTCGGTACCGATAGCGCACGACCGGCGTCGGCAGCCCGCGTGGGCCCTCGACCGGCCCCCGACACACCCTGCGACCATGTGCGAATGGACCAGAAGGCACAGGGTGAGCGGCTACGGCTCGGGCTGATCGAAGGCGACGGGATCGGACCGGAAGTGGTGGTTTCGGCCCGCCGCGTGATGGACGAGGCGCTGACCGCCGCCGGCGCACCCGCGATCGACTGGGTCACGCTGCCGATGGGACGCCGGGCGATCGAGGAATTCGGCACCGCCCTACCGGAATCCACACTCACCGGCCTGCTCGGGACCGACGGCTGGCTCCTGGGCCCGCACGACAACGCCTCCTATCCGCCGGAGCACCGGATCGCACCCGGCGGCGCGATCCGGCGCCACTTCGGGCTGTACGCCAATATCCGGCCGGTCGAGGCATTCCCCGGAATCGCCGCCGCCGCGCCGGATATCGATCTGGTAGTGGTCCGCGAGAACAGCGAAGGCTTCTACGCCGACCGGAATATGGCCGTCGGATCCGGCGAGTTCTGCCCCACTCCCGATATCGCGCTGTCGGTCGGTCTGGTCACCCGCGCGGCCTCCGAGCGGATCGCGCACGAAGCGTTCCGGCTGGCCGCCGGGCGACGCGGGCGGGTGACCATCGTGCACAAGGCGAACGTCCTACCGCTGACCATGGGGCTGTTCCGCGATAGCTGCTACGCCGTGGCATCGGAGTACCCCGGGGTGACCGTGGACGACGAACACGTCGACGCGGCAGCCGCCCACCTGGTCCGTGCCCCCGGTGATTTCGATGTGCTGGTCACCGAGAATCTGTTCGGCGATATCCTCTCCGACCTCGCCGCTCAACTCGGCGGGTCACTGGGTACCGCCGCCTCCCTGAACTGCTCCGCCGACCGGGCGATGGCACAGGCGGTGCACGGCGCGGCGCCCGATCTGGCCGGTCGCAACCGGGCGAATCCGGTTGCCCTGCACCGGTCCGCGGCCATGCTCCTGCGCTGGCTGGCGGCCCGGCACGACCGGACGGTACTCACTCGGGCGGCGATACGGATCGAGCACGCGGTCGCAGCGACCTTCGCCGCCGGAATCGCGACAGCCGATCTCGGCGGCCAGGCGTCGACGAGCGAGTTCACCGAGCAGGTCACCGCCCGCGTTCACCGCCTGTGACGTCGTCCCGGCGCAGAACGTTGTGGTTCTGGCGAGAAAGCGGCTACAGCAGTCGCGACAGGAATGTCTTGGTGCGCGCGTGCTCCGGGCGGGTCAGCAGGTCGCCGGGTGCCCCGGCCTCGACCACCACTCCCCCGTCCATGAACACCAACTGGTCGGCCACCTCACGTGCGAAACCCATCTCGTGAGTGACCACGATCATCGTCATCCCGGACGCGGCGAGTTCGCGCATCACGGTGAGCACTTCACCGACCAGTTCCGGGTCCAGCGCAGAGGTCGGCTCGTCGAACAACATCAGCTTCGGATCCATCGCCAGCGCCCGCGCGATCGCCACCCGCTGCTGCTGGCCACCGGACAGCTGGGCCGGATAGGCGTTGGCCTTGTCCGCCAGCCCGACCCGGTCGAGCAATTCCTTCGCCCGGGACACCGCATCGGATCTGCGTATCTTCTTCACCTGGGTCGGCGCTTCGATGATGTTGGCGAGCGCGGTGCGATGCGGAAAAAGGTTGAAATGCTGGAACACCATGCCTATCTCACGCCGCTGCCGGGCGGCGTCGCGTGGATGCAGTTCGTAGAGCTTTCCGCCCTTCTCGCGGTAGCCGACGAGTTCGCCGTCCACATACAACCGGCCCGCGTCGACCTGCTCCAGGTGGTTGATACATCGCAGGAAAGTGGACTTACCCGAACCGGAGGGCCCGATGAGGCACAGCACCTGCCCGTGCCGCACATCGAGGGAGATACCGTTGAGTACCCGCAGGGCCCCGAAACTCTTGCAGACCCGTTCGGCGCGGATCATGGGTTCCGAACTCGTGGTGGTCATTTCGCCGGTGCCTCCCCGCGCGCGTCGGCCAGTTCCTGCAGTTGTTTCGCGGTCAGCTGCCGGGAGATACCGCGCGAATAGTATTTCTCCAGGTAGTACTGGCCGACCATCAGCACGCTGGTTATCGCCAGATACCAGGTCGCGGTGACCAGCAACAGCGGGATCGGCAGGAAGTTGACCCCGTAGATATCGCGGGCCCGACCGAACAGATCCGTACTCAGCGGTATCGCGGTGACCAGCGCGGTGGTCTTGAGCATGCTGATGAGTTCGTTACCGGTCGGCGGAATGATGACTCGCATAGCCTGAGGGAGAACTGTACGGCGCATCGTCTGCGACCAGGACATACCGAGCGCGATCGAGGCCTCACGCTGCCCTTCACCGACCGAGTTGATACCGGCCCGGACGATCTCGGCCATATACGCGGCCTCGTTGAGCCCCAGCCCGATCACGGCGAACGCGAATCCGGCCTGCAGGCTCTGCACATCGATCTCGAGCAGACGCGGGCCGAAGGGTACGCCGAACGCCACGTTCTGGTACAGCGACGGCACCAACCCCCAGAAGACCAGCTGTATGTACACCGGAGTCCCCCGGAAGACCCACAGGTAGACCCAGGCACTCGACCGCAGCACCGGGTTCGGCGACAACCGCATCACCGCCAGCAGGGTTCCCAGTGCGACCGCGATGAACATCGCGAGCACGGTCAGTTCGAGGGTGACCACCGCACCCTCCGCGATCCGGGTGTCGCGCAGATACTTCCAGTACACATCCCACCGGTAGGCGGGATTGGTGGCCGCGCCGTAGACGAAGAGCCCGGCGAGCGCCAGGATCACCGCCGCGGAAACCCAGCGGCCGGGCCGGCGCAACGGCACCGCGACTATCGGTTCGGGTTCGGCTGCCATACCGGCGGTCGTGTTCGGATCGGCGGTCATCGTGCGGACTCCCTGGCGCCGTTGATCACGGAGGTGCGCAGTGCGCCTTCCTGGACACCCCAGTTCTCGGAGATCTGCCGGTATTGCCCGTTGTCCATCAGGTACTGCACCGCGTCGCGCAGCACCGGCGCCAGCGGTGCCCCCTTCGCGACGGCCCATCCGTACGGCGCGGAATCGAACACCGGGCCGGCCGGTTCGATCTTGCCGGCGGTCTGTTTTATCGCGTAAGCGGTGACCGGAGAATCCGCGGACATGGCGTCGACCTGGCCGAGTACCAGTGCGTTGGTCACCGCACTCTGTTCGTCGAAGGCGTCGATGATGATCGGGTCCTTCCCCGCCGCGACGCAGGCCTCACTCTTCGCCGGGACCTCGTCGATATGCTCTACCGTCGTCGCCTGAACTGCGACACGTCTACCGCAGGCGTCCTCGGGGTCGATAGGGTGACCGGCACGCTGCGCCCACTGCACCCCGGCGCTGAAATAGGTGACGAAATCGACCTGTTCCTCCCGTTCCGCCGAGTCGGTGATCGAGGACATGCCCACGTCGTAGGTACCGGCCTGGACAGCGGGGATGATCTTCTCGAACGCCGATTCGGCGTAGCGGGCCCGGATACCGAGCACCGCGGTGACCGCGTCCATCAGGTCGACATCGAAACCGACGATCGCACCGTGCCGGTCGCGGTACTCGTTCGGCTGATACGGCACATTCACCCCGACCACCACCTCACCGGCGGCGGCGATATCCGGCGGCAGCCGTGCCGCCAACGCGGCCACCGGCCGCACCGGCACCTTCGACGGCACCGGGCCGGTGTCCTCGATATTGGTCACGCACCCGGCCACCAGCAGCACACCCGCCAGGCCGCACAGCATCCGCCGTACCCGGATCCCCGCACGATCAACCACACGCCACCACCTGCCGCTCGCGAATAATCGTCGGCCCTCGACCGATCGTCGACGTTGTCAGGCACAGTAGGCGAGAGCGGCGCGCGGAACATCCGGAGTAACCCGAGATCGATCTCGGGCGCGGCGTCCGGTCCCGCACAACCCACGATGCTCCGGCGGACGACCCGCTACCGTCTGCAGTCATGGTGCAGTCGGTGGAGTTACTGCTCGACGAGGCAGCGGAGCAGCGAATCCGGCGACAGTGGGAACTGCTCGCCGAAGCGGGACTGCCCGGGCTCGGGCACGGCAGACGCGACGGGGATACCGAAAGCCATCGGCCACACATCACCGTTGCGGTAGCGCGGCAGATCTGGCCGCGTATCGAACAGGATCTCGACCGGTTGTCGTTCCGGCCGTTCCCGGTACGTCTCGGCGGCGTGCTGGTGTTCGGCGCACGGCGGCCGATCCTGGTGCGGGCCGTGGTCCCTTCCGAACAACTGCTGGCCTGGCATCGACGTATCCATCAGGTGGTGGAGCCGTGCCCCGATATACCGGCGAATCTGCGTCCCGATCAATGGACGCCGCATATCACGCTGGCCCGCCGGATCCTGCAGCAACGCATCGGCGACGCGGTGGCGGCGATCGCGGCGGACCGGGACACCACCGCGACCGTGGTGGGGATCCGGCGCTGGGACGGCGACCAGCGCCGGGCGTGGCAGGTCGCCGAACACGGCTGAAACGGAGCCGGCGCGGTGCCGGACCTCGCCACGTAGGGTGAGTGCCGGTGGCGTACGACACCGCCGTGGAACACCGCGGCCGGGGCCGGCGTTACAGCCTGAAACCGACCACGAGAGGACGTCATGGCCACCCAGACACTGACCCAGCAGAACTTCGATGACATAGTCACCGGTAATGACGTAGTACTCGTCGATTTCTGGGCTTCCTGGTGCGGACCGTGCCGCAGTTTCGCCCCGACCTACGAGGCGTCCTCGGACAAGCACCCCGATGTCGTGCACGGCAAGGTCGACACCGAGGCCGAACAGGGCCTGGCCGCGGCCGCCAATATCCAGTCCATCCCGACCATCATGGCCTTCCGCGAAGGTGTCCTCGTCTTCGCCCAGCCCGGGGCGCTCCCGCCGGCGGCGCTCGAGGATCTGGTCTCCCAGGTGAAAGACCTGGATATGGACGAGGTTCGTAAGCAACTCGCCGAGCAGCAGGCGGCCAATGGCGAAGTAGCCGAATAGAATCGGCGAACGACGGCGGGCTCCACACTTTCCGGGGATGGTGTGGAGCCCGCCGTTGTCGTTGTTTCCGTGCGGTCGTCGGTGAACCGCTAGCGCAGCGCCCCGAGGCGGTTCACGCTGGCGATCATCGCCCGCACCGAGGATTCCGCACCGTCGGAGGCGAGGGCAGCGCCCCATCCGTGACGGCCGTCACTTTCACACTGCACGAAGGTCGCGGTGCCCGCCGGAGTCCGGCGCTGGTGGAACCGCAGGATCTCGACGGGATGGCCGGCATCGTAGAGTGCCGAGGTCATGGCGGCGATCGGGCTGCCCGCCGCCACGACCGATCGGGACCAGCCCGTGAATTCGAGGGTCGCGGTGAAGGCGCCACCCCGCGCACCGGTGGACGACCAGCCCGCGAGCCGGATCGGACCGGGACATTCGCCGTAGCGGTCGCGGAATTGCGCGGCCGTCAGTTCCGCGCATTCGGTGCGCAGGCTACGCGGAGCGGCCGTGGTCAGGGCGTCGTTTTCCAGAGTCAGTGTGGTCATGAGTACGTAGGTCTTCCCAGAGATGGTCGGCAGAATTGGGGGACCAGCAAAAGCAGAAAAAGGGGCCCGCAGCGAGGGGGCCGGTCCTGATCAGACCCCGCTACGGCGGGTTACTACTACGGCAAGTAGCCGACGAGCCGACTCCGCGGTACGCGAGAGAAGCACCGCACCGTCGCGATCTGCGAACATCGGCGCGGCGCACAGGCCGTCGGCAGGAATTTGCACGGGGTCGAGAATAAAGACTCAATGGGAAGATGGCAACCATATTCGCACGCCGTTTCTCCTACCGTCGAATACTGTTCTACCTGGTCACCGGCACGCAACCCGAAATTCGGCTCCGGCCGGAGTGACGGAGCAGACCCGGCCCGCTCTCGGAGCGGAGGCATACCGCAGGTTTCCAGCGGTCACGGAAGCGCGGCGGATCAGAACCCGAACGGAGCCCCGTAGCCTGTGGTCTGCACGCTGCCACCTCGGGAATCGGCGCGAACGGTGACGAACGGCATGGCCGATGCCGGTGACAGACAACCGCTGACATTCAACGGCGTATTGCTGTGCGCGAAGGTGTAGGGGAACGTCGACTCCTCGTCGAGTTCGGCCGCACCGATCACCGCCGCGGTCACCGTCCCCGGGGCCAGACCGACCGCGAGTTCGGCGGCCAGACCACTCTCGACGCCGACCGAAGGTTGGATCGCGAATCCGACCCCGGCACCGATGCCGACAGTGGGAGGCGCGTCTATGGCCAGGCCGAGATCGACACCGAAATCCACACCGACAGAGGGGGCGATCGCGGCACTGGCCCCGACGCTGGGCGCGATCCCGATCGAGATTCCGTTGGAGAGATCGATCGCGCAGCCGATCAAATAACCCGCCACGATCTCGCCGCCCCGCAGCTGCGATTCGCCGTCGAGGGCGACCGAGAAATCGCCGGATACTTTGACCGAGTGCGCGAACGGCACCCCCAGGGCCGTCTCGGGCGACGGAACGACATTGTTGGAATTCGCGGATGCGACCATGTGCAGTCCGCCGGAACCGATTTCGCCCGGCTCCGCCCGCGCGGAGCCGTCGACGGTCACAGCGCCGGCGACGGCCAATATCACCGTGGCGATCGCGGCCAGCGGGTAGGAATTCTTGCGGTTCATCGTGCTCCAGTCAGTCTCGGACGTATCGGAAATTCACACACGAACTCACACACCGTCGACCGCCGCGAATTCGGGCCATGGATACGAGCCCGGAATTTCGCCCGAGGCAGCCGGAAACGGTTTCGTACCGCACCCGGATAATCACCGACACAGTCGGCGCCAGTACTTGCCGAGCATCATAAACACCCTGCGATCTCCGGGTGCCGGCCACGCGCCGTCGGACGCACCCGCTTTTCTCTCGCGGGACTTCGTCAACCCGCCACTACAGGAAACCGGCATTCCGCCGAAATCACGGCGTGGCCGGCGTCCTCGGCGCCTGCGATCCGTCAGTGCGCGGCGGCGTCCCAGCTTCGCCCGACACCGACCGAAACACTCAGTGGCACCGAGAGTTCGATGGCCGAGGCCATCTGCTCCCGGGCCAGCTCCTGCAATTGTTCGCGCTCGCCCGGCGCGACCTCGAACACGAGTTCGTCGTGGATCTGCAACAACATCCGCGAACTCAGCCCCGATTCCGCGAGCGCGGTCTGCACATTGATCATCGCGACTTTGATGATATCGGCGGCAGTGCCCTGAATGGGGGCATTGAGCGCCATCCGCTCGGCGGCTTCACGTCGCTGCCGGTTGCTGTGGTCGAGGTCGGGCAGATAACGGCGGCGGCCGAAGAGGGTCTGGGTATAACCGACCTTGCGGGCCTGCTCCACGACGGCGTGCAGGTAGTCGCGGATACCGCCGAACCGGGCGAAGTAGATGTCCATCTGCTCCTTCGCCTCCTGGGTACTGATCTTCAGCTGGGCGGAGAGCCCGTAGGAGCTCAGGCCGTAGGCGAGACCGTAGGACATGGCCTTGATACGGCGGCGCACTTCCGGGGAGACCTCGGAGATCGGGATGTCGAACGCCTTGGAGGCGACGAAACTGTGCAGGTCCTCGCCGGAGTTGAAAGCCTCGATCAGGCCTTCGTCACCGGAAAGGTGCGCCATGATCCGCATTTCGATCTGGCTGTAGTCGGCGGTCATCAGCGATTCGTAGCCCGGGCCGACCACGAACGTATCGCGGATCATCCGGCCGGTATCGGTCCGGATCGGAATGTTCTGCAGATTGGGTTCGGTGGAGGACAACCGGCCGGTGGCCGCGATGGTCTGGTTGAAGGTGGTGTGGATCCGGCCGTCGTCGGCGACGGATTTCAGCAGTCCGTCCACGGTGACCTTGAGGCGGGTGGCGTCCCGGTGCGCGAGCAGATGTTGCAGGAAGGGATGTTCGGTCTTCTCGTAGAGAGATTCCAAGGCATCCGCGTCGGTGGTGTAACCGGTCTTGGTGCGTTTGGTCTTGGGCATATCGAGTTCGTCGAACAGCACCACCTGCAGCTGTTTCGGGGATCCGAGATTGATCTGCTTGCCGATCACGTCGTAGGCGGCGTTCGCGGCCTCGGCGACCTTGTCCGCGAACTGCCGTTGCAGTGCGCCGAGCTGATCGGTATCGACGGCGATACCGGCGTCCTCGAGTTGGGCGAGCACCCCGAGCAGCGGCAGTTCCATCTCGTCGAGCAGCGGGGTGGACTCGATCTTCGCGAGCTCCTCGTCCAGCGCGCCGGCCAGATCGGCGACCGCGCGGGCACGCAACATCTCGTTCTGCGCGAGTTCGGCGTCGACCGCGTCCTCGGCGTCCAGCAGTGACAGCTGCGGCGCCGCCTCGGTTTCGGTGCGCAGTTCCCGGTGCAGGTACCGCAGCGACAGATCGTCGAGGTTGAAACTGCGCTGCCCGGGCCGGACCAGATAGGCGGCCAGCGCGGTATCGCTGCTCAGACCGCCCAGCGTCCAGCCGCGACCGCGCAGCGCGTGCAGGGCGCTCTTGGCCTCGTGCAGGGCTTTACGGTACGCCGGGTCGGTGAGCCAGGCACCGAGCGCCGATTCGTCCTCGGCGGTGAGGCCGGTGATATCGATATAGCCGGATTCACCGTCGGCGGCCGCGATGGCGAGCGCACGGACGTCACCGGCTGCGGGTGTCCCGGTACCGGACAGCGAGAGCCCGTGCCGGGCACCGGATTTCGCGTGCTCGTCGAGCCAGTCCGCCACGCTGCCCGGCTCCAGCGCCTGCCCGCTGATCTCGAAACCCGATTCGGCTTCCACGGTCGGCGGGGCCAAGGTCTCGAAGAGGCGGTCGCGCAGGACCCGGAATTCCAGATCGTCGAACAGCTGGTGGATCCGCTCCCGGTTCCAGGCCCCCTGAGCGAGCTGATCGGGGGTATACGGCAGGGGGACGTCGCGAACCATCTCGGTGAGCTGCCGGTTGAGGACCACACTGCTCAGATTGGCGCGCAACGCGTCACCGACCTTGCCGCGGACCTCGTCGACCTTGTCGACGAGGGTGTTCAGATCCCCGTACTCACGAATCCATTTGGCGGCGGTCTTCTCCCCCACACCCGGGATACCCGGGAGGTTGTCACTCGGGTCGCCGCGCAGCGCGGCGTAATCCGGGTATTGCACAGGGGTGAGGCCGTACTTCTTCTCGACTTCTTCGGGAGTGAACCGGGTGAGCTCGGAAACGCCCTTGCGGGGATACAGCACCGTCACGTCGTCGTTGACCAGCTGGATCGAATCACGGTCCCCGGTGACCACGAGCACCCGGTAGCCCTGCGGGACGGCTTGGGTGGTGATCGTGGCGATGATGTCGTCGGCCTCGTAGCCCTCGATCGCCATCACCGGGATACCGAGGGCGCCCAGGACCTCCTTGGTGAGCTCGACCTGCCCGCGGAATTCGTCGGGGGTAGCGGACCGGTTCGCCTTGTACTCCGGGTAGGCCTCGACCCGGAAGGTCTGCCGGGAGACGTCGAACGCCGCCGCCACATGAGTCGGTTTCTCGTCGCGCAACAGGTTGATGAGCATGGCGGTGAACCCGTACACCGCATTGGTGGTCTGCCCGGTGACCGTCTGGAAATTCTCCGCGGGAAGTGCGTAGAAGGCCCGGTAGGCCAGCGAATGCCCGTCCAGTAGCAGCAGCGTGGGCCGTTCCCCCGAGGCACCGGGAGCATCGGTAGCGGCGGAGGCGGTCGTCGGCTGCGCAGTGGTCGGTGAGGTCACACTCCGAGAGTCTAGGGACCCGCACCGACACCCGCTCCACTGCGTACGGGCGACGTCCCCGATGCTTCGCCGTACCGGGCCGATCGCCGCCGACACCACCGAGGCCACCCCGATATTCGAGGTCGCCGAGGCTCTGCGCACCGCCGAGTAGAACATGAGCACGCTGCTCAATAGCAGGACGGCGTACACCTGGCCGGCCCGGTGACCGTGAGATACACCCAGCGCCACGGGCCCGTGAGTCCGCCGGCGCGCAACCGCCGATAACTCCGGCAGGTCGATCCCGCGTCACCTTCGGATCATCTCCGATGATGTCCCCGCACATTATGTCGCGGGAACTACTGCGGGGTGAGATTCTCCAGCACGACCTCGGCCACCGCCTTCATCGTCGTGCGCCGATCCATCGCCGTGCGCTGAATCCATTTGAAGGCCTGCGGTTCACTGAGCCCCTGGGTCTGCATGAGTACACCCTTGGCTCGTTCGACCAGTTTGCGCGTCTCCAGCCGCTCGGAAAGACCCGCGACCTCGCTCTCCAGCGCGGTGATCTCGTGGAACCGGCTGGCCGCCAGTTCGATCGCCGGAACCAGATCCGATTTGGTGAACGGTTTCACGAGATAGGCCATGGCACCGGCGTCGCGTGCGCGCTCCACCAGGTCGCGCTGGCTGAACGCGGTCAGGATGACCACGGGCGCCACACGTTTGGAAGCGATCTCGGCCGCGGCATCGATCCCGTCGCGCCGGGGCATCTTCACATCCATGATCACCAGATCGGGCCGGTGCTCCACCGCGAGGTCCACCGCCTGCTGACCGTCGCCGGCCTCCCCCACCACCTGGTATCCCTCTTCGGTCAGCATCTCGACCAGATCCATCCGGATCAACGCCTCGTCCTCGGCGACGACTACGCGTTTCGCCGCGGCGTCCGCACTAGTGCTCATCAAACGACCCCTCTGGTTCCGATGCCTCGTCCCGAGAGCACGAACAGCGGATCTCAGCCGAGGCACGGCCATCGATCCGCCGTCACGCGATCGGGTGGTGTAGAGACTACCTTTCACGCTGATCGGCAATGCATATACCCTGCGTAACACGGTTGTGCGGCCACCGCGAGCCCCGCGATTCGGTGTTCTCCCGACCAGCGGCTAATATATGCACCCGGTGCGCCGAGTTGGCGGAACTGGCAGACGCGACGGTCTCAAAAACCGTTGTCCGAAAGGACGTGTGGGTTCGAGTCCCACACTCGGCACCGAGGTCGGACGGCATTTCCGGATTCGGCCGTCTTCCTCTCATACAATCCACACCGGGTTCGTTGCCACTCGCGCCTCGAGCGTCATTCACTCCGCCGCCGCGAAATTCTCCGTCACCCACCGTCCCCTTCACCGCCTCCCGCAAACTCGGATGGTCCGGACGTTCGCTCATGCGGGGCATCGGCGACCCGACCCGGGCGGTCAACCGGAGCCGCAGGTCCCGGATGTAGCGCTTCCGCCGCCGGGACAGCAGGGCCTGCCGGACCGCGGATCGCGATCGCTCCCGGCCGCGCCGCTCCCCCCGGCGCACGGCACCCACCCGCTGCGCGATCAGCGTGGTGGACCCGAGAGCGACGAACACCATATCGTCGTCGGCGGCGTCGGCTTCCTCGATGGCACGCAGGGCCTCCGCGTCCAGGGCAGCGAGCCCGTCCACGGTCAGCCGTTTCGCGAGCCGTCGCGTCCGCCGGTCGCGACAGCGCAATCCGGTGCCTTCGTGCAGTACGGTCTCTAGCTGCTCGGCGACCCAGAACGGGCGCACCAGTCGCGGCACCGTGTACAGCTCGGCGGGCAGTTCCCGGCGCCGGAGGTCGTCGGCGGGATAGATCCGCACCAGGATGCGGAGGAGGAAGCCGGGAAAGAATCCGAACGTCGCCACCGCGACCAGGAACACGGTGAGGCTTTGCCAGGAGCCCACGATCTCCAGCAAGGTCGCCATCATGCCCATCCCAGGTCCAGGGCCGTGAACCGGCGGTCGGCCCGGGCCGACCGGATCGTGCCGGCCAGTTCCAGCTTTCCGCGCTCGGTGAGCTCGTAGTAGCGACGCGGCGGACGCCGCTCGGTCAGGGTCGTGGGGTCTTCCCAGCCGTCGGTCACCCAGCCTTCGTCCAGCATTCTGGTGAGCATCGGATAGAGCACCCCGGACCGGATACCGGAGCGTTTACCCAGGTCGTAGCCCCAGTGCCGGGCATCCGGTTCGGCCAGCAGCGCCAGCGCGACCCGCACCAGTGAGTGAGTCTTCCGCACGACCGTAGTCTACATAGGTAGTGGAACACCTACCCCGACGAATCCTCGGTCAGGCCTGCGGCGTGACCGCCGGGGGCTCCCAGCTGCCGTCGACGATGCCGGCTTCGGGCCAGTAGGCGCGCAGGAAGAGGCTGAATTCGGCATGGGGCGCGGGAAGCCAGTTGGCGAGCAGCTTCGGATCGCTGGGGCCCGCACCGCCCACCGTCAGCGTCAGCGATCCGTCGTCGCCGAACGTCAGGTCCTGGTTCTTGGTACCCAGCGAATACCGGTCCAGTTCGTTGGAGTGGAAGAAGTGGCGCTTGTTGTAGACCGTCAACGACCAGAACCCGCGGACCGGCGGCAGTTGTCCGGCCGGGAAGTGCACGGTGTAGGCCCCGGAACCATCCAGGCGCTTCCCTTCATCGTCGAGATCTTGGTAGTAGTAGGCGGTTTCGTTCGCAGTGTTGACGAAGATATTCGATTTTCCGATCGCAGTCCGCGACAGATAGTCGGTTTCGAACGCGGCGCCACTGCGCTGGGTGGTCCAGTTACGGGCCACCGGAATACCGATATTGCGGAACTCGAACAGCTCCCCGACCACGCCATCGGTATCGAGTGCCGTCTGCCGCAGCACATCGGCGATATCGGTGTCGTGTTCGGCGGCGGCGAGGATAGAGCGAAACCAGCCGTACAGCGCCTCCTCGCCGGGCAGCGCCGGCACCTCGTCCAGCACCTCCCCCAGGACGGTGAAGAATTCCTCCGGATCCACCCATTGCGTTTCACCCTGATCCCCGGTCCCGACGCCACCGCCGAACGACGGCACCGCAGACCAGTCGACGACCTGCACGGTGCCGTCGAACTCCGACAGCGGATACATACAGATCCGGTCCACCAGCGGCGCGATCGCGGCCCGATCGCGCGCGGTGTCGTCGAGGAAGACCCGCGGGATCACCACACCGCAGCGAGTGTCATAGCGGAACACATCGGCGATCCCGGCGGGTACCGTGCCCTCCCAGGACTCGGGCGCGAGCAGGTAGAACCCGGGCGCAGTGCCGTACATCCGGCCGAGCCGGACGAACGAATCGGTGCGCTGATCCACCACCTGGTACACCCAGAACCGGTCGCCGAATTCGGGCACCTGCACCACCGAAGGCTCCAGCTGCGCGTCCAGGACACCGAACCCGTAGACGACATCCTGATTCGGGCACGCCACAACCCGTTCCTCGGGCCTGATGTAATCGCGCAGCATCCCGATCGTCCCAGGTGGACCGGCGGGCACGATCCCGGACAACAGGCCGGGCTCGGGCAGTTGTTCCATGAACGCGCGCCGGTTGCGCATGTTCACCAGCGGCCAACCCCACAGGTACGCTGTTCGCGCCACCGCCCGCGCATATTCCCGGGTCATCTTCGACGCGGCGAAACCACCAGAACCGGCCATCAGCAGCTGCCTTCCTCGCTCGACAGTCTCTCCGGGCGCACTCGGGCCGACCGTACACCGCCGTTTCCGGGCCCCGGTTCACCCGCACCGGGTGAACCGCGGCGGTCCACGTTCGGCGACCTCTACCGCCGATTTCCGCTTACACCGATTCCGTTCCCGCCGCGCTGTCGGCGCGAGCGGAATCTCCCTGGGTCTCGCGAGCGGTAACAGCCCGTCCGGTGGGATCGCGCTGTGCGGCCTCGACCAGCGCGAGATGCGCATTGACGTGCTCCAGGCTGTGCGAGACGCGCAACTGCGCAAGACGATCGAGGTCCGGCCCGTACAGCCGCTGGGCCGACGCGTCGTCGAAGTCGTGAATGCCGTACAGGTACGGACGCCCGCCCAGTTCGTAACAGGCACTCATGAGCTCGCCGAACATTCGCCGGATGGCCGCCATCGCGGCAGACTCACGCGGAACCGAGGCGTATACGCCCAGCCCGATCGAGACCGGCGCCGGACCGGCCGGGGCGAAGGCGAACGGCGTCGCGCTGGGCGAACGGCGAACCACCAGCAGGTACAACATCACCGATAGACGGTCCAGGCGTACCCGACGCCGCAGCGCATCGACCATCGGTTCGAGAAGTCCCGCAGGGACGAGATAGTCGGACCACATACGCACGCGGTCGTCCGGCAGCGCGGTGGTCCGCGCATGGTCGGCGGGCACCCGCAGCCGTTCGACCGCGAAACCGGGGGCGTCACCGTCGCATCGCCGCGGATCGCTGTGTCGGCCGGTGGTCGAGCGTAGGACACCGCGGCGCAGGGAGCCGCAATAGATGTCGATATCGTCGCGCTGGGCGATCTGCTCGGTGTAGGCGATCAGTTCGGCGAGGGTACTGTGCCGCCGGTGGCGCACATGAATGTAGGGCTGGTGGGGCACCGTACGCAGCACCACCCGCTCGATCAGCCCGAGGGAGCCGAGCCCACCGAGAGCGAAGCGGAACAACTCCGGGTGGTCGGTCCGCGAGCACCAGCGGCTGATACCCACGCCATCGGTCAGCTGGATCCGCTCGACATGATCGATCTGCATGCCGTACCGCACCGACCCGACCCCGATACCGCCCACGGACAGAGTCCCACCCACGCTCACCGGAAGATGATCGGTCAGCACCGGGAACGACCTGCCCCGTTGGTTGAGGTACCGCTCCACGATGTACCAACTCGTCCCGGCGGGAACCTCGACCAGCCCCTCGCCCAGATCCCGCACCGCGGCCGCGGTGCCATTCCGCGACCAGGTCACCAGCATTTCGGCGTCGGTGACGGTCTGCCCGTCGCAAGAATGCCCGGCGCCCCGCAGTGTCAGCGGCCGACCGGCCGCGAGCAGCACTGCCGGAAACGCACCGGGCGACCGATGCACAGCCTGCGGAACAGCATGCCGCGCGCCACCGAAATCGGTAGTCAAATCGTCGATCGCAACCTCCCAGGCGTTCTCCCCCCGGATACCGGAACGTCGTCGAGTATGTCCCGGGTCGGGCGGGAGAACATCCCCGACCCGGTGGGGTTGTCGGCCAAGGCGTACTGCGAGGCCGGTGACAAGATCGCCGATGCCCTGGTTCCGCTGCTGGTGGCCCTGACCCCTGCCGCCACGCCCGGGGACGGGCATTGGGGTCGGCCGCCGCTGACGGTCGGGCCGAGTACGGCCACGCCCCTCCGGTCGCCGTTGATCGCCGCCCAGCACACCGGCTGGTACGCAGGAGAACTCGAGCCGGAATACGGTGCTGACCGGCGCACGGTCCGCCCGCGACCCGGTGGTCCGCGCTCAGCGGCGGCCGATCCGGCACAGCACGTGCACCGCGACCGTGAACCGGCCACGATCCGGCCCGCCGGCCGCGAATTCCGACGTGCACACTGACTTTCCACGTTCAGGGCACTACACTCGCCATCCGGACCATCGATCCGAAGAATCCGATCCCGTTGCAGGTTCGACACACGACAGGAATCAGGCATGCCGAAACGCATTTCGGATGTTTCGCTTCATGTTTACGTGACACCGGAAATCCTGGAAGATCTCGTCGACACCGTGCGGACGGAACTGGCCGAGCATCTGGGCGACGGTGACATCTGTGCGTGGCGTTTCACCCTGCCGATCGCCGAGGACGATTCCCGGCACCGGGATTTCGACAGCCGCTGGCGCATCGCGAACCCGGGAGCCGAACCGCAGGGCCGCGCGACGTTCGAGATCGCGTTGAGTCTGGCCGGCGAGCCGGCCGAACTCACCGACAGCTATCTCACCGCACTGGAACACCGATTGCTGCGGGGCCTGGACACACTGGGACCGGGCGCTCCGTTCACCCTCAGCGCCGAACAGCGCACCGATCTCGACAGGGAGATGGAGCCGCTGCTGCCGGAGCGGCTCTGATCCGGCAGTCGGTAACCGCTCAGCGGCGGGCCGGGAAGTGCCGGATCACACCCTCCTGCACGGTGGTGGCCAGCAGGTCACCCTCGCGCGAGTAGAACCGGCCGGTGGCCAGCCCACGAGAGCCCGCGGCAACCGGGGATTCGGTGGAGTACAGGGCCCAGTCGTCGAAGCGGAACGGCCGGTGGAACCAGATGGAATGGTTCACCGTGGCGGCGACGATCCGGTCCAGGCCCCAGGAAAGACCGTGCGTGGTGATGATCGAGTCGAGCACGGTGGTGTCGGAGGAATAGCTCAGCGCGGCGACATGGATCAGCGGATCGTCGGGCAGGGTTCCGTCGGCGCGCATCCATACCCGGTTGTGATTGAGCTTCTCCCCGGTTCCCTTGAGGATCCAGGCCGGATCGTTGGTGTACCGCATATCGATCGGGTGCGGGGCGTTGACGAACATCTCGAGTTCGTCCTCGAACCCGGCGAAGCTCTCCTGGATCCGGGGCAGCGTCTCGGGGGCGGGCACCTCGGGCCGCTCGTGCGCGTGCTCGAGGCCCTTGCCCCACTCCTGGAACGACGCCAGCATGACGAACAGTTCCTGGCCGTCCTGGGTCGCGGTGACGGTGCGGTTGGCGAATGCCCGCCCGTCGCGATGCCGCTCCACGTGGTACTCGATCGGCTTCTTCACGTCGCCACCGCGCACGAAATGGGCGTTGAGAACGTGGATCGGGCGATGTCCGGCGGTACGTCCCGCCGCGATCACCGCCTGGGACACCAGTTGGCCGCCGAAGGTCCGGCTGGAGACCTTCTCCGGATGGTGTCCGAGGAAAACATCCTCCGACACCTCCTCGAGATCCAGCAGTTCCAGCAGGGTATCGAGATCGGAGTGGTTCGCCGCCACGGTTTCGCCGACCGGCGCGCTCACCGAGTGACTCCGCGGTCCTCGATCATCAGTGGTCCTCCTCGCCGATACGGTGCACATGGATCAGGTTGGTGGAACCGACCGTACCGGGCGGGGAGCCCGCCACGATGACCACGAGATCGCCTTTGCGATACCGATTCATACTCAGCAGTGCTTGATCGACCTGCTGGATCATGGCGTCGGTGCTGTCCACGGTGGGCACGATGAACGTTTCGGTACCCCAGGTGAGCGCCAACTGGCTGCGCACTTCAGGAAGAGGGGTGAACGCCAGCAGCGGCAGCGGCGTGTGCAGTCGCGCCAGGCGGCGCACCGTGTCACCCGACTGGGTGAACGCGACCAGCGCCTTCGCATTGAGGCGCTCCCCGATATCGCGCGCCGCGTAGGAGATGACACCGCGCTTGGTACGCGGAGTGTGGGTCAGCGGGGGAACATTGGTCGACTCGGCCTCCACCGCGTTCACGATGCGGGCCATGGTGCGTACGGTTTCGATCGGATACTTGCCGACCGAGGTCTCCCCCGACAGCATCACCGCATCGGCGCCGTCGAGTACCGCGTTGGCCACATCCGAGGCCTCGGCACGGGTCGGGCGGGAATTCTCGATCATCGATTCGAGCATCTGGGTGGCCACGATAACCGGTTTCGCATTCTCCCGGGCCATCTGGATCGCCCGTTTCTGCACGATCGGCACCTGCTCGAGCGGCAGTTCCACACCGAGATCGCCGCGGGCCACCATCACCGCGTCGAAAGCCAGGACCACGGCCTCGAGATTGTCGATGGCCTCCGGCTTCTCCAGTTTGCCGATCACCGGCACCCGGCGGCCGACCCGGTCCATCACATCGTGGACGAGTTCGATATCCGACGGCGACCGCACGAACGACAGCGCGATGAAATCCACGCCCAGCTCGAGGGCGAATTCCAGGTCTTCGATGTCCTTCGTGGACAGCGCGGGTACCGAGACGTCCATGCCCGGCAGCGAAACACCCTTGTTGTTGCTGACCGGGCCACCCTCGGTGACCTCGCAGACCACATCGTTGCCCTCGACGCGGATGACTTCCAGTCCGACCTTGCCGTCGTCGACCAGCAGCCGGTCGCCGGATTTGGCGTCGGCGGCGAGTTGTTTGTAGGTGGTGGAGACCCGGTCGTGGCTGCCGACGATCTCGTCGACAGTGATACGGACGGTCTCACCGGTCGCCCAGACGGTCCGTTCCTCGGCGAAGCGGCCCAACCGGATCTTGGGGCCCTGAAGATCGGCGAGTATGCCGACGGCACGGCTGAGATCGTCGCAGGCCTGCCGCACCTTCTTGTAGTTCTCGGCATGGTCGGAGTGCTCGCCGTGGCTGAAATTGAGCCGGGCGACATCCATACCGCTCTCGACGAGCTCTCGAATACGTTCCTCGGTGGCAGTGGCCGGGCCGAGGGTGCACACAATCTTCGTCCGTCGCATCACGTGTCGAGCCTAATCCTGCCGGGTTGTCCCGTTCCGCCCGGCCCGCGGCCGGAGGTCTCCGGGACTCGGGAGTGGACTTCTGCCCGAATCATGGTGGTTCACCTGGTTGATCACCTTGTTACACCCCGATGAACTTCCGGCTGCGCGCGGGAGCGTCCTCCCGCACCCGGCCGGGTTCTCCCGTCCCGGGTGGCGGCACGAGTGCCGGGTGCACACAGCAGCGAAAAGGCCCCCGGAGCAACCCGAGGGCCTGTCGCAACGCGTGGCGGTCAGTTCTCGCGCAGGGGCCGGCCCTGCGGATCCTGCACGCTCCCGGTGAGCATCATGATGCCGTCGATGAGCGGCCAGATACCGCCGAAACCACAGGTGAGCCAGGTGACCGCGATCTGCGCCACAGCGATACCCGTATCGCCGATGTAGAACCGGCCGGCACCGAACGCGCCGAGGAAGATCTGCAGGAGACCCGCGGTCAGCTTCTGCTTGTCCGAGTACGGCACGCCGTTCATATCGCGGCCGTAGGGAGCTTCGGGATCCATCGGGTTGTACCCGCCCGGCCCCATCGGCGCGCCGTAGCCGGCCTGCGGCTGCCCGTACGGGGCCCCGTACTGCGCACCCGGCGGCGGGTACTGCTGCGGCTGCGACGGATACGGCTGGGACTGGTACGGCTCGGACTGGTACGGCTGCTGTTGCGGCTGCGACGGGTAGCCCGGCGCGCCCGGCGATTTGCTCAGATCCGGGCCGGTTCCGGGTGGGCCGTACTGCGGCCCACCCTGCTGGTACGGATCGGTCATGATTCCTCCTCGGTCGATGCCCCCGGGCAGTGGAGGACAACCGGATGTCGCCTCCCCTCCGCCACGATGCTGCCAGACACCCGCACCGACCGCCGAACGGAGTCCTATTTACCTCGCGGAGCAGCGGATTCGGCGGACGCGCCGTCCTTTTCCACCGCGGAATCATCGGATGAATCGGGCTCGGTACCCGGCGCGTCCTCGGTGCTCGACCCGCTAGCGGAATCGGTTTTCCCCTGCGGCGCAGCAGGGTCCGCGACGGTGTCCGAGGGCTCCGATCCGGCAGCCTCGGGCTCATCGGAAACCTTCTCCGCCACGGGCTCGGCAGACTTTTCGGCGCTACCGGATTCGTCGTCCTCGGTCGCCGCAGCGGCGGCATCCTCGGATGCCGGGGACACCACAACCGCACCCACACCGGCCGCACGCAACGCACCCAGCTGCCAGGGCCACGGGCGTGGGCCCGCGTCGGGGCTCAACTGCTCGGGGGTCTCCCGGCCCTTCGTCGCGAACAGGACATAGGCGACGGCCGCCAGGAACACCAGACCGGAGGTGAACGAATTGATCCGGATCCCCGCGATCTGGGTGGCCTCATCGTCACGCATCAGTTCGACGAAGAAACGACCGAAGCAGTATCCGGCCACGTACAGGGCGAACAGCCGGCCGTGGCCGATCCGGAAGCGGCGGTCGATCAGCACCAGTGCGATCACGACCAGGACGTTCCAGATCAGTTCGTAGAGGAACGTCGGGTGCACGACCGCATGCACCTCGCCGGAGGACACACCGTTCATCATGTCGAGACGACCGGCATCGTCGAATCGGAGATAGATTTCCAGGCCCCACGGCAGATCGGTCTCGCGACCGTAGAGTTCCTGGTTGAAGTAGTTGCCGAGCCGCCCGATGGCCTGGGCCAGCAGAATCGCCGGAGCGATCGCGTCACCGAGTGCGGGCAGCGGAACCTTGTAGATGCGGCAGGCGATCCAGGCGCCGATGGCGCCGAAGAAGACCGCGCCCCAGATCCCGAGACCACCCTGATAGATCTTCAGTGCGTCCACCGGGTTGCCGTCGGCACCGAAGTACTTCTGCCAGTCGGTGGCGACGTGGTAGAGGCGCCCGCCGATGAGTCCGAACGGGACGGCGAAAACCGCGACGTCCAAGACGGTGCCGGCTTCACCTCCGCGAGCCTGCCAGCGTTTCTCGCCCCACCAGATGGCGACGATGATGCCGATGATGATGCAGATCGCGTACGCCCGCAGCGGGAACGGCCCGATATCCCAGACGCCCTGAGGGGGGCTGGGCAGATAGGCCAGCAGATCGGCGGTGCGCGGGAAAGCGCCGCCGGGGGTTCCGGCGGTCGCGACGGTCTCCGGTGCGGCGATAACGGTCACGGGGCAACCGTAGCCGAGCGGATCATCGGAGCAAGTACGGGCTCCGCCCGTGTGTCATCGACCCCATCCGGATCAGGATGCGACGGCCGCGGCGCGGACTCCGCCCGCCAGCTCACCGGTCAGCGCGCGCACCGCGTCCAGACCGACGGCCGCCGCGGAAACCAGCGCCGAACCGACTATCACGCCGTCGGCATAAGCTGCGATCTCGGCGGCCTGAACGCCGGAACGCACGCCCAGGCCGACCCCGATCGCAATATCGCTGTGCTCGCGGATCCGGGTGCACAGGGCGGGCGCCATGGTCGAGACAGCGTCCCGGGCTCCGGTGACACCCATCGTGGACGCCGCGTAGACGAAACCGGAACTCGCCTCGAGTGTCGACGCCAGACGTTCCTCGGTCGAGGAAGGGGCCACCAGGAAGATCCGGTCGAGTGAATGGGCGTCCGAGGCGGCGAACCAGTCGCCGGCTTCCTCCGGGATGAGGTTCGGGGTGATGATTCCGGCACCGCCCACGCCGGCCAGGTCCCGGGCGAAACGGTCGACACCGTATTTGAGCACCGGGTTCCAGTAGCTCATGACCACCGCCTGTGCGCCCGCCTCGGTGACGGCTTCGACCACCGAGAACACATCGCGCACCCGGACCCCGCCGCGCAACGCCTGTTCGGCCGCGGACTGGATGGTGGGCCCGTCCATCACCGGATCGGAGTAGGCGACCCCGACCTCGACGATATCGCAGCCGGATTCGACCATGGCGCGCACGATCCGGCGCGAACCCTCGAGGTCCGGGTAGCCTGCGGGCAGATACCCGATGAGCGCGGCCCGGTTCTCGGCTCGGCAGGCGGCGAAGGTGGCACCCAGGCGGGATTCGGAGCTCACTGACCGTTCTCCTTGCCGGTGTCCGCATCGTCGAAGAGCCCGAACCAGCGGGCGGCGGTGTCCATGTCCTTGTCGCCGCGCCCGGACAGGTTCACCAGGATGATCGTGCCCTCGCCGAGTTCGCGGCCCAGTTCCATCGCGCCCGCGACAGCGTGCGCCGATTCGATGGCCGGAATGATGCCCTCGGCGCGGCTCAGCAGCAGCAGGGCGTCCATCGCGGCGGAATCGGTCACCGGCAGATACTGGGCGCGGCCGGTATCCCGGAGGAAGGCGTGTTCGGGACCGACACCCGGATAGTCGAGACCGGCGGAGATGGAATGCGAATCGATGGTCTGGCCGTCTTCGTCCTGCAGGAGGTACGAGTAGGCACCTTGGAAAGCGCCCGGCGATCCGCCGGCGAAGGTGGCTGCGTGCCGGCCGGTCTCCACCCCGTCGCCGGCCGCCTCGTAGCCGATCAACCGGACGCCGGGGTCGTCGATGAAGGCGTGGAAGATACCGATCGCGTTGGAACCGCCGCCCACGCAGGCGGTGACCGCGTCGGGCAGCCGCCCGGTGAGAGTCTGCACCTGGGCGCGGGCCTCCAGTCCGACGACCCGCTGGAAATCGCGGACCATCACCGGGAAGGGGTGGGGCCCGGCGGCGGTGCCGAAACAGTAGTAGGTGTCGTCGGCGTTGGTCACCCAGTCGCGCAGTGCCTCGTTGATCGCGTCCTTGAGGGTCTGCGACCCCAGTGTCACCGAGATGACCTCGGCACCGAGCAGCCGCATCCGGGCCACGTTCAGCGCCTGCCGCGCGGTATCGACCGCGCCCATGTAGACGATGCAGTCGAGCCCGAGCAGCGCGCACGCGGTGGCGGTGGCGACACCGTGCTGGCCCGCGCCCGTTTCGGCGATGATGCGGGTCTTGCCCATCCGCTTGGCGAGCAGCGCCTGGCCCAGTACGTTGTTGATCTTGTGCGAGCCGGTGTGGTTCAGATCCTCGCGTTTGAGCAGGATCCGCGCCCCACCGGCGTGCTCGGCCAGATTCGCGCATTCGAAGACCGGCGAGGGACGACCGGTGTAGTCACGCTGCAACCGGTCCAGTTCGCCGAGGAAGTCCGGATCCAGCCGCGCCTTGTCGTATTCGGCGGTGACCTCCTCGATCACCGCCATCAGCGCCTCGGGCACATGCCGACCGCCGTAGACGCCGAAATGACCACCCTGGTCGGGTTCGTGGTCACTGCGCTGCGCGACCCCGCGGCTGGCGGGGGGCAGCGGGACACTGGTGGAGGACGGTCCGCCTCCGGCCATCATCGACCCCGCCGGGCCGGCTTGGGGCAGGACGGGTGCGTGCCCGCGGTGACCAATTCGGAAACTGCCGCACGCGGGTCGCCACTGGTGACCAACCCTTCGCCGACCAGTACCGCGTCCGCGCCGGCACCGGCGTAGGCGAGCAGATCGGCGGTACCGCGGACACCGGACTCGGCAATCCGGATCACCTCGGTGGGCAGACCCGGTGCGATCCGGGAGAAGCAGTCCCGGTCGACCTCGAGTGTTTTGAGGTTACGGGCGTTGACGCCGATAACAGTGGCACCCGCGGTGAGTGCCCGATCGGCCTCCTCCTCGGTATGCACTTCGACCAGCGCGGTCATCCCGAGCGATTCGGTGCGATCGATGAGCGAGGCCAGTGTGTCCTGTTCCAGCGCCGCGACGATCAGCAGGATCACGTCGGCGCCGTGGGCTCGGGCCTCGTGGATCTGGTAGGGACCGACGACGAAATCCTTGCGCAGCACGGGAATGTTCACCGTGGCGCGAACCGCGTCGAGATCGTCCAGCGATCCGTGGAAGCGACGACCTTCGGTGAGCACGCTGATCACACGCGCGCCACCGTCTTCGTAGGACTTGGCGAGGCTGGCCGGATCGATGATCTCGGCGAGAGCCCCCTTGGAAGGGCTGGCCCGCTTGACCTCGGCGATCACGCCGATACCGTCTTCGAGAAGCGCTGCCTTCGCATCGAGCGGCGGCGTGGCGGCGGCGGCCGCTGCTTTCACCGCCGGGAAGTCCAGCACCGCTTCCCGAGCGGCTACATCCGAGCGGACCCCGTCGAGAATCGAGTCGAGTACCGTCATCTGGCTCGAATCCTTTCTGGGGAGACGCGAGTTATTGCCTGAAGGATTCCCCCAGGCGATGTCTCACCGATGCTGAACAAGAGTAAATGGAAGGGCGCCGCGCCGTGACGCCGGGGGCGGGTCACCCTGCCCCGGCCGACCTGCTAGGGGGCGTCGCCGGATCCCTTCGAACCGGCCTTCCCCGCCGTATCGGGCGGGTTCCCGGCCTGCACACGCCCACTTTCGATGTTTCCGGATGTGCCGGATCGGGTAGTGGACCGTTTCGGCGTGTCCCGCGCGTGGCCGGACGCCGAGTCGAGGTCCGGGTCCGCGGAGTCGGTCGGGTCGGCGCCGGCGTCGAGGGCGTCCCACAGCACCCGTTCCGGAAGCGGGCCGCCCGCTGTCCCCTCCTGAACCGCCCGGGTCGCGGCGGCCTTGCGTGTGGCCGGGGCGTCGTACTTCCCGGAGAGCTGTTTCGCAGCGGCCGGCATGCGAGCCAGCGACAGCCCGGCCCCGAACGCCGCCAGCGCCCCGACCAGCGCGAGTACCGCGGGGCCGGGTGCCGTCACCAGTTCCTGCACCTCGGCCCGGCCGGGCAGTTCGGCCAATGCCGCCGCCCGCTCGCTGGTCGCGCCGGACCCGGTGAGCAACGCCAGCGCCGGCACCGCGGTCACCGCGGCGATCAAGGCGACCAGGACTCCCACCAACCGGCGGACCCAGCCCCGGGTGGCCAGGACAGCGGCGATCGCGGCGAGCAGTACCAGCGCCAGCGGCGTCAGCGCACCGAACCAGACCCCACCGTTCAACTCGTCGGTGCGAGGTTCGGTGAGGCCGTCCGCCGAATCAACGGTCACCCAGGTCAGTCGCGAGGATCCCCACAGCGCCGCCGCGGCGACGGCGAGCAACGCGATCGCGGTCAGCGGATATCGGGCGCCCCGGGCGGGCACGGCGGTCTCACCGGGTGGTAGTTCGTCGTCACCCCAGTCGGCCGGACCCGGCTTCGGGACACCGGCCGAAGAGCCGGGGGGCTCGCCACCGCCGGAGCCGGCCGCATCCACCGGACCGGAAGCAGGGTCCCCGGCGGCCGTCATGCGCTGCCGCCGGGGAGGGAGGCAGCGGCTTCCCGGTCCGGGGGATCAGCTCCCTCGTCGAGGGCGCGTACTGTTTCGGCAGCGGCGACCGCGCGTAGCACCGCCATCGCCTTGTTGCGGGATTCGGTGTCCTCGTATTCCGCTTCGGAATCGGCGACCACTCCGGCACCCGCCTGCACATAGGCGATCCCGTCCTTCAGCAAGGCGGTGCGAATCGCGATCGCGGTATCGGCGTCACCGGCGAAATCGAGATAGCCGACCACCCCGCCGTAGACGCCGCGCCGGGTGGGTTCGAGTTCCTCGATCAACTGCATGGCCCGGACCTTGGGCGCCCCGGAGAGCGTGCCTGCCGGGAAACAGGCGCGGACCGCGTCGAGCGCGATCTTGCCCGGGGCGAGCCGCCCGGTGACCGTGGAGACCAGGTGCATCACATGGCTGTACCGCTCGACGTGCCGGTATTCGGTGACACGCACCGTACCCGGTACACACACCCGGCCCAGGTCGTTGCGGCCGAGGTCGACCAGCATCAGATGTTCGGCGTTCTCCTTCTCGTCGGCCAGCAGGCCCTTCTCGAGCAGTAGATCGTCCGCCTCGGTCGCTCCGCGCCACCGGGTACCCGCGATCGGATGGGTGGTCGCGACCCCGTCCTGCACCGCGACCAGCGACTCCGGGCTGGACCCGACGATGGAGAACGCGGTATCGCCCTGCCCGTCGGGGATGTGCAGCAGGAACATATAGGGGCTCGGGTTGGACGCGCGCAACATGCGGTAGAGGTCGATGGGCGAACCGGCGTAGTCCATCTCGAACCGCTGCGAGAGCACCACCTGGAACGCCTCACCGGCCTCGATCTCCGAAACCAGGCGACGCACTCCGGCCCCGAACTCATCGGGGGTGCGGGCCCGCCGGAACTGCGGTTCGGGCTGATCGAACACCGAGACGGTGGAGGGCGCGGGCGCGGCCAGCGCGGCGGTCATCCGGTCCAGCCGGGCCACGGCGTCGTCATAGGCCGCGTCAACATTCTCAGAGGTGCCGTTCCAGTTCACCGCGTTGGCGATCAGGGTGATCGCGCCTTCGTGATGGTCGAACGCGGCCAGGTCGGTGGCCAGCAGCAGCACCATCTCCGGCAGCCGCAGATCGTCGAGCGCCTGTTCGGGCAGGCGTTCCATCCGGCGCACCGCGTCGTAGCCGAGGTAACCGACCATGCCACCGGTGAGCGGCGGCAGTCCGGGCAGCCGTTCGGTGCGCAGCAACTCCAGGGTCTCGTGCAGCGCGTCCAGCGGGTCGCCGCCCGAAGGAGCGCCCGCCGGGGTGGCGCCGAGCCAGGTGGCGGCGCCGTCCACCGCGGTGAGCGCGGACGGACTGCCCGCGCCGATGAACGACCAGCGCGACCACGATCGGCCGTTCTCCGCCGATTCGAACAAGAAGGTGCCCGCGCGGTCACCGGCCAGTTTGCGGTAGGCCGACAGCGGTGTCTCCGAATCCGCCAGCACCTTCCGGGTCACGGGGACGACCCGGTGTTCGGCGGCGAGTTCGAGGAACTGTTCGCGGGAGGTAGTCGCGGGAGTAGGCGCGCCGTGCATTCGCACCATCATTCCAGCTCCGTCCCCCGCCGTCGCGACGCACCCCGCGCAACTCGCCGCCGCCGGTACTGTCCGGGTATGAAGATCGGCCAGCTCGCCCCCACGTTCGAACTCCCGGATCAGACCGGAACTCTGCGGTCCCTCGATTCCCTGGTAGCCGACGGGCCACTCGTCCTGTTCTTCTATCCGGCCGCGAATACGCCGGTGTGCACGGCCGAGGCATGTCATTTCCGCGACCTCACCGCCGAATTCTCCGCGCTCGGCGCCGGTTGCGCGGGAATCAGCGCCGATGCGGTGGACGTGCAGGCCGGGTTCGCGGGATCACAGCGGCTGGAATACCCGCTGCTCTCCGATATCGACGGCGCGGTCGCCGAGCAGTACGGCGTGAAACGCGGTCTGCTGGGCAAGCTCATGCCCGTGAAACGACATACCTTCGTGATCGCCCCCGACCGCCACATTCTCACTGTGATCAGCAGTGAACTGCGCGCGAATGTGCACGCGGACAATGCGCTGGTCTTCCTGCGCGAGCGCGCCGGAGCCTGATCCGCCCGGCCACTCCGCCCGGCCTTGTGAGTGAACTCACCTTCGTTTCCGAGATGCCGCACGACCGAGCGAAGTCGTGGCAAACTCTTCATAGCCGAGCGAGCGTGCCGCAATCGTCGCCGGGGTGGAGAGAAGGCGGACTAGTGACGGATTGGCTGAACCCAGTCGAAGGACGCGCCTGGCGCGCGGTGGTCGCGCTGCTGAATCGCCTGCCGGGCGCCCTGGACACAGATCTGCAGCGAGAATCCGGTGTCACTCATTTCGAGTTCTGGGTGCTCACCCTGCTGTCGGAAGCGCCGGACCGCCGGCTGCAGATGAGCGAACTCGCCCATAGAGCTAATTCATCGCTATCCAGGCTTTCGCATGTCGTGTCGAAACTGGAGCGCATGGGATGGGCGACCCGCACGGCCACTACCGGCCGTCGCGGTGTGCTGGCCCTGCTCACCGACGAGGGCCATCAGAAAGTCGTGGAGGCGGCACCCGGCTATATGGACGTGGTTCGCCGCCTGGTCTTCGACGCGTTGGATGCCGAGCAGACCGCGGCCCTGGCCGATCTCGGGGAGACGCTCATCGACCATCTGGCCGCCACACTCGGCCGATCCGGGCAACCGATCGCGTCGAAACCGGGCCGCTGACCGTTCCGTCGTAACGCAACAGGTCGCCGTTTTCAGGCCGCTGTGCCACCTACCCGCCGGTCGACCCCTGGCACCGCCGGGAACCAGCCCGGCGTTACTTGGTTACGACGATGACGGTTCTCTTCTCCGGGTCCACCGGCCCGCCGTGAAAGTCACCCATGAACGCCACATCGCCGAATCCGGCCTCGTGGAATGCCGCCTCGAGTTGCGGGCGGGAATACATGTGGAGCCGGCACTGCCGGGACCAACCGGGACGCGTCCAGTGGAGTTCGAGTTCCTGTGCGCTCCAATCATATCGGGCGTTACCTACGAGATCGGAACGGCGAGTGAGCTGGGTACTGAGCAATTCGCTGCCATTGCGTGCACGATGCTCGAAGCACTCGAGAGTATCGATTTCCATGACGAGTCTGCCCCCCGGGGCCAGAACGCGAGCCCATGCCGTGAGGGCCGCGAGGTCTTCCTCGCGGGTATCGAAGAAACCGAAGCTGGTCCACAGATTCAGGATCGCGTCGTAGGGACCGGCGGGTGGCGTTCGCATATCCGTCAGGACGAAGGTGCAGCCGGGGTATCGACGGCGGGCGTCGTCGAGTTGCTCCGGCGAGTTGTCTATACCGACTACGCGATAGCCACGCCGGCCGAGCGGGCCGGCGTGGCGGCCGAAGCCGCACGGCACATCGAGAATTCGCGCTCCGGGGGGCAACCCGAGCAGGGCGACAATCGCGTCGACCTCGCTGTCGGTGTCATCGTAGACACCCAGGGTGGAGAATGTTTCGCGGAAACCTTCGTCGAAGAATTCGGCCGCCCAATCTTCTCGCGTGATGCGTCCGGAGGTGACCGTCGCGTCCTGCGCCTGTTCGGTCGAGTACTTCATTGCTCGCTCCTCGAAAGCTTTGCGGCCGTGGAAGAGGGTCGGATACCGCCGGGTCGGCGGGACACCTTCGGACCCAGGGACCCGCGAGAACCGACAGGCTACCCGGCCGATCGGCCGGGTAGCCGCGTGATCTCGCTCGGATCGGACAGCGAACGGCCGGTCGTCACCGGCTGCACCGACAGTCGGATCCGAGCGGTCCGGAGCGTAGCTCCCCTGGTAGGGGAGCTACGCCGGACAGGTCACTGATCGTTGCCCGAAGCGGGGATCACTTCTTGTCGAGATCGACCAACTTGCAGATACACAGCTGCACCGTGTGGGCGAGAATTCCGCCGAAGTAGCGGGTGCAGAACTCCATGTACCCCACCGGATCGCACTGGTGCGCATGCCACGCCGAATCCACTTCCAGGTCATCGGGCAGATAGTTGCCCTCCATGCCGCTGGCCCGGAAGCGCTCGAGCGACCGCTGGTAGCGAGTTACTCGATCGTCGATCTGCTCCTCGGTCAATGCCGCGGAACCCGGCCAGAACAAATGGCCCCAGCGCAGGTTCTCTTTCAGATGGGTCGTGTCGAAATCCGCAGCGGGCACTTCGGTTTCGGCAGAAACGGCCGCGATACTCGTCGTCATAGCCCGGTCCTCGATTCACTAAGAACTCACCCTGTCGGCCGACAAGTCTCCAGAACTACTGGAGCAGTTAGAGTTTCGTGTGTTGCAGGTCACCGGTCAAGGGACCGGCCCTCCCCATCCATGGGAGCCGGTACATGAAACCGATTGCGAATCAATCGATTCAATCCGCCAGGAGCCCGAGGATCGGGCTGGAACTCAGAGCTCGCGGGTACCTCCGGAGTCATCCAGCGGCGGCCGACGACCAGCACGACACGGTCGCCGAGATCAACAGCAGGTCAGCGAGAAGTACAGAGGCTATTCGTATTTCGTGAATCCGTTCGATTCTCGCCGCGAGCGGGACCGGGCCGCTTCTGTCGTCGACCGGACTGCCGCCGCGTACTCGAATCGCCGACCGCGCCACTAGTCCGCGGGCAGCAGGACATCGGTATCGAAACAGGTGTGCGTGCCGGTATGACACGCCGCGCCCTCCTGGTCGACGATCAGCAGCACCGTATCGCCGTCACAGTCGAGCCGTACCTCGTGCACGTACTGGGTGTGGCCGGAGGTCTCCCCCTTCACCCAGTACTGCCGGCGGGAGCGCGAATAGTAGGTCGCGCGGCGGGTGGCGAGCGTGCGGGCCAGCGCCTCGTCGTCCATCCAGGCCATCATCAAGACCGCACCGGAATCGCGCTCCTGGGCGACCGCGGCTACCAGCCCGGCCTCGTTACGTTTGAGTCGTGCCGCGATCACCGGATCGAGACTCATCAGCGCACCACCAGTCCGGTCGCCCGTAAACCGTCCTTGACCTGCGCGATGGTCAGCTCGCCGAAATGAAAAACGCTGGCGGCCAGAACGGCATCCGCACCCGCCTGTACCGCCGGGGCGAAATGTTCCACCGAGCCGGCGCCGCCCGATGCGATCACCGGAATCGAGACCGCTGCGCGCACCGCCGCGATCATCCGGAGGTCGAAGCCGGTCTTCGTGCCGTCGGCGTCCATCGAGTTGAGCAGGATCTCGCCCACCCCGAGTTCGGCGCCGCGGATCGCCCATTCGACCGCGTCGATACCGGTCCCGCGCCGGCCACCATGGGTGGTGACCTCCCAGCCCGACGGGGTCTCCGGCTCGCCGTCCGGCACGGTTCGGGCGTCGACGGACAGCACGATGCACTGGGAGCCGAACCGCTGCGACATCTCGTGCAGCACCTCGGGGCGCGCGATCGCGGCGGTGTTGACCGAAACCTTGTCCGCCCCCGCACGCAGTAGCCGGTCCACATCCTCGACCGTGCGGACCCCGCCGCCGACGGTGAGCGGGATGAAGATCTGTTCGGCGGTGCGGGTCACCACATCGAGCATGGTGCCCCGATCACCGCTGGAGGCGGTGACATCGAGGAAGGTGAGTTCGTCGGCGCCCTGGGCATCGTAGGCCGCGGCGAGTTGCACGGGATCTCCGGCATCGCGCAGGTTCTGGAAGTTGATCCCCTTGACCACGCGCCCGGAATCGACATCCAGACAAGGAATCACCCGAGTAGCCAGTGTCATAGACGTCCTATCGAGGCCGGTACATGCAATCCACGGAGGCCGCAGCGAAGGCAGTGCATGCGGTCCGCGGAGGCCGTAGCGAAGACGGAGGGATCGCAGTATCGAATCATCGGTCCTGCTCCTCGCCGCGCGGCGCAGCCGTATCCATACGGTCGGAAACGGCGGTGTATCCGCTGCCCCGGGTCGCGGCGATCATATCGAGCAGTTCGGCGTGCACCCCCGGCGCGGCTGCCAATACCGAGCCGGATTCGATGGTCCAGTCGACACCCTCGAGATCGGTGACCACCCCGCCCGCGCAACGCACCATGAGCGCCCCCGCGGCGTTGTCCCAGGGATGGTGGCCGAAGACGATGGCCCCGCCGAGGGTGCCTTCCGCGGTGAAGGCGAGATCGATTCCGGTGGACCCGTGCATCCGAACCCGCGACGACAGCGCGCTGAGCGTGCCGAGGACCCGGTGCCGGAACAGTCCCGGCACCCGGCCGGTGGATTCGATGTTGAAGGCGCCGAAACCGATCATCGCCTCGTCCAGTACCGCCGGAGCCAGCGGCGGCTGCGGTTTGCCGTCGAGCAGCAGCGGCCCCCCCAGGACGGCCGCGTACCGCCGGTCCAGCGGCGGGAACCAGGCCAGGCCGATCACCGGTTCCCCGTCGCGGACGAGGGCCAGCAGGGTGCCGGTCAGCGGGTGTCCGTTGGAATAGTTGAAAGTGCCGTCGATGGGGTCCAGTACCCAGGCGGTGCCACTGGCGAGCGCGGGCCCGCCGAATTCCTCACCGTGTACCTCGATTCCGGTCCGGTCGAGGAGTTGACCGGAAATAGTGCGTTCGAGTTCGAGATCCAGTTCGGTCGCGAAATCCCGTGATCCCTTGGCCACCGCGCTGGGTGCGCCGCGGCCCTCGAGGAAACGTTCGCTCACGCTGTCGAGGATTTCGGCGGCGGTGGCCATCAGGGTGGCCAGCTCGGTCTCTGTCCCGGTCATCGCCTCAGGCCCCGATCATCGCGGCTCAACGGACCGCGGCCAACGCCTCGGGAAGGGTGAACCGGCCCGCGTAGAGGGCTTTGCCCACGATCGCGCCCTCCACACCCTCGGGTACCAGATCGGCGATCGCGGTCAGATCGGCCAGTGCCGACACCCCGCCGGAGGCGATCACCGGCGCATCGGTGGCCATGCACACCTCACTCAGCAGATCCAGGTTCGGCCCGGTCAGGGTGCCGTCCTTGGTGACATCGGTGACGACGTAACGGGAGCAACCGTCGCGCTCGAGCCGTTCGAGTACTTCCCACAGATCACCGCCGTCGCTGACCCAGCCGCGGCCGCGCAGCCGGTACTCACCGTCGACCTTCTGCACATCCAGGCCGACCGCGACCCGCTCGCCGTACTCCGCGATGGCCCGGGCACACCACTGCGGGTCTTCCAGCGCGGCAGTCCCGAGGTTGACCCGGGCGCAGCCCGTGGCCATGGCGGCCTTCAA
Organism: Nocardia sp. NBC_01329; assembly: GCF_035956715.1. Lineage (NCBI taxonomy): Bacteria > Bacillati > Actinomycetota > Actinomycetes > Mycobacteriales > Nocardiaceae > Nocardia > Nocardia sp. NBC_01329. The sequence continues at coordinate 3,794,679 of NZ_CP108381.1, forward strand.
CGATTCGTCGTCGCGGATGCCACCGGACAGTTCCACGGCCACGTCGAGTTCGCCGACAACCGCGGCCAGCAGTTCACGATTGGACCCCCGGCCGAATGCCGCGTCCAGATCGACCAGATGCACCCATTGCGCGCCCGACTCCTGCCAGGCGAGCGCCGCGTCGCGGGGCGAACCGTAACTGGTTTCGCTACCCGCCGCGCCCTGTACCAGGCGGACGGCCTCTCCATTGGCGACATCGACAGCGGGCAGCAGCACAAGACTCACTCGGAACAGCGTAGTAGGTGTGGTCGGGCGAGGCCCATCCGCAGTCCGCACCCGGCCCGTGGCGACCACCCGGCCGCCGCGAGCCGGCGAACCGGTGCCCGTTAAGGTGACATCACCCACTGGGGCGGTCGAGGTGCCCGCTACACTCGTCCCGAACGCGTGAGTGGTCAAGGACGCGGCATGTCACGATTTCGAGAAGGTTCGGAGTAGGCGCCATCGATACCGGTCAGTTGATCGCGGATCACTACCGCCTGGTCGAGCAGATTGGTAGCGGCGGCACAGGCGTTGTCTGGCGTGCCGTCGACGAGCGTCTGCAACGGTCGGTGGCGATCAAGCAGATCCATATCAAACCCAGCCTGCCGCCCGCCGAGCGCGATGTGCTCCGGCAGCGGGCGACCCGGGAAGCCCGCAACGCGGCGCGGTTCCAGCATCCGAACGCCATTGTGGTCTTCGACATCACCGAACACGGCGGCGATCCGTGCCTGGTGATGGAGTACATGAAATCCCGCAGCCTCGCTATGGTGCTGTCGGCGCAGGGCCCGCTACCACTCCCGCAGGTGGCCCGGATCGGTGAACAGGTAGCCTCCGCGCTCATCGCGGCACATGCGGCCGGCATCGTGCATCGCGATGTGAAACCGGGCAATATCCTGCTCGACGATCACGGCACCGTCAAGATCACCGATTTCGGTATCTCCCGGGCCACCGGCGACGTCACGCTCACCGAGACCGGTCTGATCTGCGGTACCGCCGCGTATCTGGCACCGGAGGTGGCGCGCGGCGCCGATCCGACGCCCGCCGCGGATGTATTCGCGCTCGGTGCCACTCTTTTCCACGCCTTGGAGGGCGAACCGCCGTTCGGGTCCGGCAATCCGTTGAAGGTGCTCTACGCGGCGGCCAACGGCCAGGTGAGCGAGCCGCAGAATGCCGGGCCCGCTACCGATTTCGTGTTGGATCTACTCAGTTCCGATCCGAGCGACCGGCCGAGTATGCGTGAGGCCCGGGAAGCGCTGGCGCGTTTCGCGGGCTACGACAGCGCGGCGTCCGAGCACGCCGGTTTCGTTCCGGCGCGCGAAGCCTTCGACCGCAACGGCCACGACCGCAACGGCCACGGCGGCGCCGCTGTCAGCACCATGGAGTCCCCGGTGCCCGGCCGGTACAGCGGCCCGGCCGGGGACACCCCGCCGCGGCGCCGGGCGGAACCGCGGTCCGCGGGACGCGACGGCCAGGATGCCCGGCCACCACGCCGGTCGGCGAACCATCCACCGACGAGCGCCCAGCCGGTCGCGCGGAAATCCGGCGGTAACGGTGGGGTCAAACGCGCCGTGGCCATCGGCGGCATCGCCGGGGCTGCGGTCGTCGGCGGGGTGCTGTTCTTCAACTCCTCCGATTCCGGGGACAGCGGCGCGGCACAGGCGGATACCTCGACCAGCGCCACTGTCTCGAACTCGCCCGATATCCCCGCTGCGAACAGCCCCGCGCTCGGGTCCACCCCCAGTACCGGCTCGGTCGAATGGGTGCAGGCAGGTCAGCTGGTGGAGCAGTTCTATCTCGACCCCACGGGTTCGTGGTCACTGCTGACACCGGCCGCACAGCAGGCATACGGCAGCCAGCAGGATTTCCAGCAGTACTGGTCGACCCGGACCGTACAGAATTTCAGCCGCATCGAGGCATACAAGGGCAACAACCCCGACGGCTCGGTGGATATGCGGGTGAACAACCTCAGCTACGGCGGCCAGACCAGCAATCCGATCTTGCGGATCATCAGCTCCGGCGGCACTCTGCTGATCGACAGCGATACCCACTGAGACTGCCGGTCGGCGCCGGGAAACCGGAGTCCGGCCGGGTTTTCGTGTACGGCATGGTTTTCGGCGGAACGGCACCGGGCTCGGTCTCGCGCTGCCGGCCCCGGCTCCGCCCGGCCGATCCGTTCGCCCGCTCATGGTGGTATACGAGGGGGTTACAACTCGCCCCGACAGATTTCGACTGGGTCAAGGGGTCCGGTCCTCCGGTACAGGGGCCGGGTGAGGCGCTAGCGTTGGCGGTGGTGGGGCCGTCCGGTGCTCCTCGACGAGCTCGAGGGCGAGGGGTCCCGGAACTGCGTCGCCGCTGTAGCTGAACATCCGACTTCGCCACCGATGGGAGACGCGCAGATGACCGAGTCGGCACTGAACGCGATGGCCAGGATGGTCGGTGAATGGCAGACGACCACGAGCCTGCACCCCGATCTCACCGGGCTCACGACGATCGAGTGGATACCCAACGCACGGTTCCTGGTGGTCCGCTACACGGTCCCGGATCCCGGGGTCAGCTGGACATGGCTCGTCGGCGCAGACGATCTGCACCAGGACCACCTCGTCATCCTGCACTACGACCAGTACGGCGAGCACCGCGTCTACCAGGGTTCCTTCGACGGACCGCTCTGGCGGGTGTGGCGTGATGCGCCCGGCCATTCCCAGCGGTTCACCGGGAACCTGGACGAGACGGGAAGCACATTCCGCGCCACCTGGGAGCACTCGGACTCCGAACTGGACCCGCGCAGCTGGGATCACAAGCTCGACTTCACCTACACACGGATCTCCTGATCACCGACCACGCTGATTCGCCATCGGCGTACCTCCGCCTTCGCTCCGGCCGTGCGCGTTCTGCGTACCTCCGCCTTCGCTCCGGCCGTGCGCGGGACTGCGGATGGGCCCCGCCCAACAGCACCTATTAGGCTGGAACGGCACCTTGTGCTGATGTAGCCAGGCCGAAGACAAGGACCGGAACCACCATGACATCCCGTATCGAGCTCGCCCGCGTCGATCTACGCGGTCGCACTCCCACTACCGCGCAATTGCGCACCGCGCTGCCGCGCGGCGGGGTCGATGTGGACTCGGTACTGCATCAGGTGCAGCCCATGGTGGAGGCCGTCCGCGACCGCGGAGCGGCCGCCGCGCTGGAATTCGGCGCGAAATTCGACGGGGTCACCCCGGAATCCGTCCGTGTCCCGGCGAACAGGCTGGCCACCGCCCTGGACGAGCTCGATCCCGCGGTACGCACCGCACTCGAGGTCGCGATCGAACGCACCCGCACGGTCCACGCCGATCAGCGCCGGACCGATACCACCACCCAGGTGGTATCGGGCGGTACCGTGACCGAACGCTGGGTTCCGGTGGAGCGGGTCGGGCTGTACGTACCCGGCGGTAACGCCGTGTACCCGTCGAGCGTCGTGATGAACGTGGTCCCGGCCCAGGCCGCCGGGGTGGACTCGCTGGTGGTGGCCTCGCCGCCGCAGCAGCAGTTCGGCGGGCTCCCGCATCCGACCATCCTGGCCGCGGCCCGGCTGCTGGGCGTCGAGGAGGTCTGGGCGGTCGGCGGCGCGCAGGCGGTGGCGCTGCTGTCCTACGGCGGTACCGACACCGACGGCACCGATCTGCTGCCGGTGGATCTGATCACCGGCCCCGGCAATATCTACGTCACCGCAGCCAAGCGATTGTGCCGCGGCCTGGTCGGGATCGACGCCGAGGCGGGTCCGACCGAGATCGCGGTACTGGCCGATGCCACCGCTGATCCGGTGCACGTGGCGGCCGATCTCATCAGCCAGGCCGAACACGATGTACTCGCCGCCAGTGTGCTGGTGACCGACAGCCCCGAACTCGCCGATGCCGTGGATGCCGCGCTCACCGCGCAGCTGTCCGTGGTGAAACACGCCGACCGGGTCACCACCGCGCTGACCGGCACCCAGTCGGGAACCGTGCTGGTCGACGATATAGATCAGGGTCTACGGGTGGTCAATGCCTACGCCGCCGAACACCTCGAGATCCAGACCGCGGACGCCACGGGCGTGGCCGCGCGGGTACGCAGTGCCGGCGCGATCTTCGTGGGCCCCTATGCGCCGGTGAGCCTCGGCGACTACTGCGCCGGATCCAATCACGTGCTGCCCACAGCCGGCTGCGCGCGGCACTCGTCGGGCCTCAGTGTGCAGACCTTCCTGCGCGGGATCCACGTCGTGGAGTACAGCGAGTCGGCGCTGAAAGATGTGGCCGGGCATGTGGTCGCGCTGGCCGACGCCGAGGATCTGCCCGCGCACGGACAGGCCGTCCGCGCGCGGTTCGAGGCGCTGTCGTGAGCACTCCCGACTCCGAAAACACCACTGCGACCACTGTTCCCGGATCCGGCGTCGGGCTCGACGCGCTGCCGCTGCGGGAGAACCTGCGGGGCAAATCCCCGTACGGCGCACCGCAACTCAGTGTTCCGGTCCAGCTCAACACCAACGAGAACCCGCATCCGCCGAGCCGGGCGCTGGTCGACGATGTGGCCGAGGCCGTCCGAGCCGCAGCCGCGGATCTGCACCGCTACCCCGACCGCGACGCGGTGGCTCTGCGCACCGATCTCGCCGCGTATCTCACCCGGCAAACCGGGTTCGCGGTGGATACGGCCAATGTGTGGGCGGCCAACGGTTCCAACGAGATCCTGCAGCAGCTGCTACAGGCCTTCGGCGGCCCCGGCCGGCGGGCGCTCGGTTTCGTTCCGTCCTATTCGATGCATCCGATCATCTCCGAGGGCATCGATACCGAATGGGTCGAGGCGAAACGCGGCGCCGATTTCGCTATCGATATCGACGCCGCGCCGGCCGCCATCGCCGAACGCCGGCCCGACGTGGTCTTCGTGACCAGCCCGAACAACCCCACCGGGCACAGTATCGCGCCCGCCGACCTGGCCCGGATACTCGACGCGGCACCCGGAATCGTCATTGTGGACGAGGCCTACGCCGAGTTCTCCTCGACGCCCAGCGCAATCGGCCTCATCGACCGCTACCCGGCGAAACTCGTCGTCAGCCGGACGATGAGCAAGGCGTTCGCGTTCGCCGGCGGGCGACTCGGTTATCTGGTCGCCGCCCCCGCGGTCATCGACGCACTGCTGCTGGTCCGGCTGCCGTACCACCTGTCGGTGGTGACCCAGGCGGCCGCACGGGCCGCGCTGCGGCACGCCGACGAAACCCTGGGCAGTGTCGCCGAATTGGCCGCCCAGCGCGACCGGGTAGCCCGGGGGCTGGCCGAGATGGGGTACGAGGTGGTACCCAGCGACGCGAACTTCCTGCTGTTCGGCAAGTTCGAGAACGCCGCGCGCGCCTGGCAGCACTACCTGGACGAAGGCGTGCTGATCCGCGATGTCGGAATCAGCGGATATCTGCGCGCCACTATCGGATTGGCCACCGAGAACGACGAATTCCTGCGGGTCAGCGCGAAACTGACCGCCACCGAACCGACAGCGCAGCGCTGATCACCGAGACGGAAGAGAGTATGAACCGAACCGCGCGGGTGGAGCGCACCACCAAGGAATCGAGCATCGTGGTGGAGCTGAACCTGGACGGCACCGGAAAGACCGATATCTCCACCGGTGTCCCGTTCTACGACCATATGCTCACCGCGCTCGGCGCCCACGCCAGTTTCGATCTGACCGTACGCAGCGACGGCGATATCGAGATCGAGGCGCACCACACCGTCGAGGACACGGCGATCGTGTTCGGACAGGCACTCGGACAGGCACTCGGCGACAAGTCGGGCATCCGCCGGTTCGGCGACGCCTACATTCCGATGGACGAGACGTTGGCGCATGCCGCGGTGGACGTCTCCGGGCGGCCCTACTGTGTGCACACCGGTGAACCGGACCATCTGCTGCACGCGGTGATCCCCGGCGCGCCGGTGCGCGGTCGTAACGATCCCGGGGCCCCGTATTCGACGGTGCTCAACCGCCACGTCTTCGAATCGATCGCCCTCAACGCCCGGATCGCGTTGCACGTCCGGGTGCTCTACGGCCGTGACCAGCATCATGTGACCGAAGCGGAGTACAAGGCGGTGGCGCGCGCGCTGCGTGCCGCCGTGGAACCCGACCCGCGGGTACAGGGTGTGCCGTCGACCAAGGGAGCACTGTGATGCTGCGATACCGCCGCCCTCGCTGCGGCTTCCGCGTCCGCACGCAGAGCGATAGTGGGGATGGTGTGATGGATTACCTGCGCTCCTGCCTCCGCGAATCACATGCATCCGGTGGGGAGAAGGCACTATGACTTCGGTGGTTCTGCTGGACTATGGGTCCGGCAATCTGCATTCCGCCGAACGGGCGCTGGTCCGGGCGGGTGCGCGGGTCGAGGTGACCGCCGATCCAGAGGCCGCGCTCGCCGCCGACGGCCTGGTGGTGCCCGGTGTCGGCGCCTTCGCCTCCTGTATGGCCGGGCTGCGCGCGGTGCGCGGGGAACGGATCATCGGTCAGCGGCTGGCCGGTGGCCGGCCGGTACTGGGCATCTGCGTAGGGATGCAGATCCTGTTCGACCGCGGCGTGGAGTTCGGGGTGGAGACCGACGGTTGTGGTGAATGGCCGGGCATCGTAGACAAACTCGAAGCGCCGGTCCTGCCGCATATGGGCTGGAACACCGTCTCCGCGCCCGCGGACAGCGTGCTCTTCGCTGGAATGGACCCCACCACCCGGTTCTATTTCGTGCACACCTACGCCGCCCGCGCCTGGGAACTGCCGCCCAGCGAACATCTCGCAGCACCTCGGCTGACCTGGTGCGAATACGGCACCGGCCGATTCCTGGCCGCGGTGGAGAACGGTGCGCTCTCGGCGACGCAGTTCCATCCGGAGAAATCGGGTGACGCCGGCGCACAACTGCTCTCCAACTGGGTGAAATCACTCTGACACCGGCCGACGGCCCACCTGGCGGTAAATACTCGCCACGCACGTATCCGGGTCAACGCGGTGGCACCCTGGCCCACCGGGTACCCCGGCTAAGCGGCGCATTTGGCGTTCGGCGGCGGTGGGGGCGCAGCCACGATGCCCCGGGCCACATCGACCACATAGTCCCGGTTGCCGTCGAGCGGTTCGGTGCCCAGAGCGAGCCGCTCCACCACACAGCCCGCCTCGAACAGGGCCGGGCCGATATTGTGGCGGCCGGGTTCGACCACTCCGTTCAGGGTGCGCCCGCTGACGATGGAGTACAGCGTGCTGGGCTTACCGGCGAGCATGAGGGCGGCCCGCATCTGGGTGCTGGCGGTGTAGGGCACCACTTCGTCGGCCGTGCCGTGGACGAGGAAGGCGTGGCGGATACCCATCCGGCCGGCCTGTAGCGCCGGGGACCGGTCGGCGTAGGCGAGCGGGCAGACGATGGGAATGCAATTGCCGGCGTCACGCTGGATCTGCGCTTGGAGGGCGGGATAGTCGGCGGCCGGGCCCGACCAGTGGGTGAACAGATCCGACGGGCCGAAGGTGTCCACCCAGTAGTCGAACAGTCCGGCCGGACCGTAGGCGGCGGCCAGCCCGGAGGTCATCGCGCCCTGGCTCCAGCCCCACAGGATGGTGCGCGCCACACCGGGATGCGAATTCTTGTACCACTGGGTCGCGGCGACCAGATCCTGCCACCCGGCCCACAGATTCCACTCCCCGGTACGCCACTGAGCACTACCCCGCATATCCATCGAGACGACCGGTGTCCCGGTGCGCGCGGCGATCGAGGTGAGGTATTCGGAATACTGGGTCGCCGAGCCCTTGTGCCCGTGCGCGGCCACGATCAGTGCGTTACCGACCGCGCACCCTCGTGGTTGGTAGACCAGGCCGGTGGCCTGCTCACCGTCGACCGGCACCGAGATCGGACGGCTCTGGACCGTGCACGCCTGGGTCGCGGCGGCGGGCGCCCCGGCCAGCAGCGTCGCCGTCAACGCCGGTAGCAGCACCCCGGCCAGGAAGCTCACTGCGCGTCTGCTCATCCTTCGAATATTGCACGGCGCGGGCCACATTCGCAGGAACCCGGCCGGACGAGCCCGGGTGTCGGATCCCGCCGCTAACATCCGGGCCATGTATTCGATCAGTACTGCGCAACGCCGTGCCCGGATCGGCGTCCGCCACCGGCTCTCCGGTGCGCATCGCAGCGCCGATCCGGCCGAGATCACGCGGTCGATGGTGGTACTGCACGCCACCGATCCGGCCACTGTGCATCTGTCGGTGGCGGCCCGCGGTCACGATCTCGGTCCCGGGCAGGTCGAGCGGGCCCTCTACGAGGATCGGTCGCTGGTGCGGATGCTGGCGATGCGGCGCACGATGTTCGTCGCGCCGGTCGATCTGGTACCCGTGCTGCACGCCTCCTGCGGTGCCGATCTCGCGGCCGAACAGCGCCGGACCTACGCGCGGTATCTGGAGCAGGCGGGGATCGGGGAGGGCGACGCTCCGGGCTGGCTGGCCGAGATCGCCGATCGTACGCATCGGGCGCTGCTCGCGCGCGGCAGTGCCACCGGGGCCCAGTTGAGCAAGGACGTTCCCGAACTACGTACACAGATCGATACCGCGCCGGGGAAGTCGTATTCGCGGCCCACCAATATCACCAGCTGGGTGCTGGTGCTGCTCGGCACCGAGGGCCGGATCGTGCGGGCACGGCCGAACGGTACCTGGTCGAGCAGCCAGTACTCATGGACGCCGGTGGAGTCCTGGTTGCCCGGCCCCCTCGTCGATATCGAGGCCGAGGCGGCCCGCACCGAAATCGTCCGATCGTGGTTGCACACCTTCGGGCCCGCACCGATCGGTGATATCAAATGGTGGACCGGATGGACGCTGGGACAGGTCCGCAAGGCACTCGCCGGGATCGATACCGTCGAGGTCGATCTCGACGGAACCGCGGGCCTGCTCCTGGCCCGCGATCTCGAGCCGGTGGCCGATCCGCCGCCGTGGGCCGCGCTGCTACCCGCCCTGGATCCGACTCCGATGGGCTGGCAGTCGCGCTCCTGGTATCTGGGCGAACATCAGCCCCGGTTGTTCGACCGCAACGGCAATATCGGCCCGAGCATCTGGTGCGACGGCCGGATCGTGGGCGGCTGGGCACAGCGCAAGGACGGCGAGATCGTGACCCGGGTTCTGGAGGACATCGGCGCCGAGGCGACATCGCTGGTGGCGGCCGAAGCCGAACGCGCCGGCAGCTGGTTCGGTGCGGTGCGCCCGATTCCACGGTTCCGTACTCCACTCGAACGCGAACTCACGGCGTGACCCGAGCCGCACGAACGAAGTAGATTGTCCGATAGCCGCCCGGTCAGCTGTTTCCGCTGTCCGTGGCGCCGGTCTGCGCGTCGAGGATCCGAGTGAGCAGGGCGACGAGCGTACGGCGCTCGGGCGCGGACAACGCGGTGAGCAGCTGGTCCTGGGCTCGGTCCAGTCTGTGGTCGAGCTCGTCCAGGTGCGCGCCGCCGGCGTCGGTGAGCGTGACGATATTGCGGCGGCGATCGTCGGGATCGGCGGCCCGGCCGGCGAAACCGCGCGCGACCAGATCGTTGAGGATCGCCACCATATCGCTGCGGTCGATCTTGGTGCGGCGGCCGAGTTCGGCCTGGCTGGCGGCGCCGGTCTCTCGCAAGGTGGTGAGGACGGCGTAGTGGTATCGCCGCGATCCGGTATCGGCCAGCGCCTGTTCGGTGGCGCGGTCGGCGAGAAGCGCGGTCTGGTTGATCAGTCGCGTCGGCAGCGAGCGAAGCCTGCCGGGTACGTCCTCGTGCGCGATCTTCATACCCGGAATGTAGCAAGTGTTTGTTGGCGATCCCCACAAGTTGGCCTATCGTTGGAGATACCAACATTGGCTAGTCCAACAGATAGTGGAGGGTTACCGCCGTGAAGATCCGTCGCCGCCTGATGCCCCGGGCCCTGTTCTCCGCGACCGTTGCCGGCGCCGCCGGTGCGGCCTGTCTGCACATCGCCACCGACCGGCCCGCGCGCGCACTGCGCGAACTCACCGATCGCGCCGAACTCACCGCCCTCGTCGACCGGCTGGCGCGCGCGTTGGACGAAAGGGATTTCGACCGATTCCGCACGATCTACACCACCGACGCCACCGCACAGACCCCGGGCGGCGAAGCCTCCGGCCGTGATGCGCTGACGGCACAGGCATCACGTAGCCACTCCCCCGATCAGGTGATCCAGCATTTCGTCAGCAATATCGCGATCGACCTCGCCACCGACACCGCCGAGATCCGAGCGAACCTGCTCGCCGTGTTCGCCCCCGCCACCACCGACGGCACCCTGCCCAACCCGCGCTTCACACTCGGTGAGATCTACCGCTTCTCCGCGCGACGGCTGCCCGAGGGCTGGCGGCTGAGCCGCGTGCATTCGACGCCCGTCTGGTCCGTCGGTACCCGATTCTGATCGGTTTATGGGACCACCGGCACGACCGAGACCTCCACTCCGGAACAGGCTCCGGTCAGCGAGTCGTCCACGGCGCGTCGATCAGCGCCTCCACGTCCTCATCGGCGAGATCGATATCGAAGACCTCGGCGAGGACCTTCGGCAACTCCGCCGACTCGAGTTCCCGGGCGACGCCGGTCCCGTCGGGATACTCGGTGGTCAGGGCGCGACCGTCCAGCGTGTGATGCACTCCGGGCAGAAAACGCTGCACGAACGGCCGCTGGGTGAACGGTGAACGCGGCGAGGTGGAGACGAAATGATTGCCCACCTCGTAATCGATCCGGTACTGCGGAGCCGGAGTGAAGGTATAACGGTCGATCCATCCGGCACCGGCGAACTGGTGCAGTACCCACTGATCGCCCCCCAGTTCATCGCGGGTGTGTTCGAGACGGAACCGCCAGCCGCCGAGCAGGAACTCGTCCGGATCGTCGACGAGGGCATAGGGTTCGGACGGCCCGGCACCGAAGCCGACATCGGCCAGCCACACCCGGTCGTCGTCGGCTACCGTGACCCGCAGCAGCGCGTGGGTGGCCGGACGAAGACCACCCGACCCCATGGTGACCCGGCCGGACAGACCCGTGATGCCGAATCCGAAGCGCTCCAGCGCCGCCGCGAACACGATGACGTTCTCGTAGCAGTAACCCCCACGCCGACGCCGGACCAGTTTGTCCTGCAGGGTTTCCAGATCCAGCGGGACAGGCCGCCCCAGCACCGCTTCCAGGTTCTCGAACGGTACGACGGTGGTGTGCGCGGCGACCAGGCCCCGCAGCACAGGCAACGTCGGAGTGCGCGGGCCGGTGTATCCGATCCGGGTCAGGTACGCGTCCAGATCCAGTGCGTCGCCGTTCCAGTGATAGGCGGCATCCGCGGGCTTCGACATAGCGTCCTCTCTCGTCCGGGTCCGACACGAGCAACCGAACCAAGTGCGCAGGTGTTCCGCCCCGTAACAGAGGACCGCCCCGATGGCGCCCGTCACTGATACCGGTACCGGGATAGTGGATATCGACCCCGAATCGTAGTCCAGTGACAGTACCGAGCCGTCCAGGTCCGTAACGGTGCCGCGGCAGCGTGCAACACCCAGTGACGCGGCGCTACATATCGAGGCCGAGGTCGAGCACCCGGACCGAATGGGTGAGGGCCCCGACCGCCAGGAAATCGACACCGGTTCGCGCGTAACCGGCGGCCATATCCAGGGTGAGACCACCGGAGGATTCCAGTTTCGTGCCGGGCGCGGTGGCGTTGCGGCGCTGGACCGCGGCCTGGGTCTGCCAGAGCGGGAAGTTGTCGAGCAGGATCAGTTGCACGTCCTCACCGAGCACGGCGTCGAGCTGGTCGAGATCGTCGACCTCGACCTCGCAGTCGATATCGGGCGCGGCCGCACGCACGGCACGCAGCGCCTCGACCACCGACCCCGCGGCGACGACATGGTTGTCCTTGATCAGCGCGGCGTCGCCCAGGCCCATCCGATGGTTCACCCCGCCGCCGGCACGTACCGCGTACTTCTGCAGGCCGCGCAGGCCGGGGAGGGTTTTACGGCTGTCGCGGATACGGCAGCCGGTTCCGTCGACCGCGTCCACCCACGCGGCGGTGGCGGTGGCGATACCGGAGAGATGACACATCAGGTTGAGCATGGTGCGCTCGGCGGTGAGCAGCCCGCGGGTCGGCGCCGCCAGTGCGAGCACCGGCTCCCCGGGGGCGATCCGGGTGCCGTCGGGCACCCGGTCGGTGACCTCGTAGGCGCCGGCCCCGATCACCTCGTCCAGGACGAGCAGTCCTATATCGATACCGGCGACCGTCCCCGGCTGCCGGGCCACCACCGCGGCCTTCACCACCGCATCCGCGGGGACGGTGGCTGTGGTGGTGATATCGGGCCCGTACCGCAGATCCTCGTCCAGCGCGGCACGGATGACACCGCGGACTTCGTCGAGATCCAGACCGGGATCCAATGTCATTGCCTACTCCTCGTTTTCGATCGGCCACGGCCGGGGCCGCGGGAATCGTCTCGTCGGCGGACGACGGGCCGGCCGGGTCCGAGTCCGGACCGGCGGCGCACCGGCGTCCTTCGATTTCACGACTGTGCCGTCGACGGAGACGGCTCCGTGACCACGCATGGCGCGCCACCGTCGTCGAGTCGTACGACGGTCGGGCGGGCCGCATCCCGTGCAGCCCGCGGATGATCAGAACGGGTGTGGCAACCGCGGCTCTCCGTTCGCACCCGCGCCGCCAGCAACAGCGCCCGAGCCGTCACGGTGAGCGCGGCATCCTCGAATCGGGCCACGAGAGCCGCCCCGCGTGCGGCTACAGCGGCACCCGTTTCGGGTGTTTCCGCACCGCGCGCCTTCTCGAGTGTCCGCGCCGCTCGCGCCAGACCGGCGCCGTCGCGGACGACCGATGCGTGATCGGTCATGGTCTGCTGGAGGACGCTCCGGTCGAGCGCCGGGAAGACGGTTGCGGATCCGCCCGCCGCGTTCGCCGGTTCGCCGAGTCGCTCGATCGACGCGAGCCCGGCCCGCTCCCCCATCACCAGACCCTCGAGCAAGCTGTTGGAGGCCAATCGGTTGGCACCGTGCAACCCGGTGCGCGCGACCTCCCCGGCCGCATAGAGCCCGGGCACTCCGGTACGTCCCTGCAGATCGGTGAGGACCCCGCCGCACTGATAGTGCGCCGCGGGCGCCACCGGGATCAGCTCTCGGCGCGGATCGATCCCCACCGCACGGCAGGACATGGTGATGGTCGGAAAACGCCGGGCGAATTCGGGTATCTCCCGGGCGTCCAGGTACACATGGTCGTCACCGAGCAGCCGCATTCGGGCCGCGATCGCCCGCGACACCACATCCCGCGGCGCCAGATCACCGCGCGGATGCACACCCGCGGTCACCGAATCGCCCCGCGAGTCCACCAGCCTCGCACCCTCGCCGCGTACCGCCTCGCTGATCAGCGGCTGCCGTCCGAAACCGTCGGGCGTGTAGAGGACGGTGGGATGGAACTGCACGAATTCCAGATCTGCCACCGCCGCACCGGCCCACAGCGCCAGAGCGACGCCGTCGGCCGTCGCTCCGGCCGGATTGGTGCTCAGCGCGTACAGCTGCCCGAAACCGCCGGTTGCCAGCAGCACCGCGGGTGCGTGCACCACCCCGATCCCGCGATCCGAGACCGCCACGACACCCTGGACACCGGAGGCATCCGTCACGACCTCCAGTACTGCCGTGCCGAACAGCACGGGCAATCCGGCCGCCGACAGCGCGCGCTGCACCTCCGCGCCGGTGGCGTCGCCCCCGGCATGGATGATGCGGCGGGTACTGTGCCCGCCTTCTCGGGTCCGCGAGACCTCCCCGTCCCGGCCGAGGTCGAATACCGCGCCCAGGTCGGTGAGGGCGGCCACGGCGTCCGGGCCGCCTTCGACGATGGAACGCACCGCATCGGGGTCGCACAGTCCCCCGCCGGCGGCGAGGGTGTCGGCGACATGGGAGTCCACCGAATCCCCGTTCGGCGCTACGACGGCGATACCGCCCTGCGCGTACTGGGTGGCGGTATCGGCCGGGCCGCCCTTGCTCAAGATCAGCACCCGCAATCCGGCTCGCGCGGCCGCCCGGGCCGCGGTGAGCCCGGCGACCCCGCCGCCGACCACGATCAGGTCGGCGCGGGTCTCCCACTGCCGATCCGGTTCTTCGATCATCACGTACTCCACACCGGTCGAACCGATGTCACATCCGGACCGGCGTCATTCCCCGCCGCCGGGGTTGCCGATCTCGATCATCCGCTGTACCGAATGCCGGGCCAGGGCCGCGGTCTCGGGGTCGACGTGCACCTCGTCGCGGTTCTCCTCCAGGCAGCGCAGCAGTGCGGCCGGGGTGATCATCTTCATGTACTTGCAGGCGGCGCGATCGTTGACCGCCTGGAAATCGATACCCGGGGCGGCCTTGCGCAGCTGGTGCAGCATGCCGACCTCCGTCGCGACCAGCACCTGGCTGGATTTCGCGGCGCGGGCGGCGTCGATCATGCCGCCGGTCGACAGGATGTGCACCCGGTCGGCGGGGAATTCACCCTCGCCGGCCAGATACAGCGCCGAGGTCGCACAACCGCATTCGGGATGCACGAAGAGTTCGGCATCGGGGTGGGCGCGCGCCTGTTCGTTGAGCTCGTCGCCGTTGATCCCGGCGTGCACATGGCATTCGCCCATCCAGATGTGGATGTTCGCGCGACCGGTCTCGCGCTTCACATGCGCGCCGAGGAACTGGTCGGGCAGGAACAGCACCTCACGGTCCGGGTCGATCGAGGCGACCACGTCCACCGCGTTCGAGGAGGTGCAGCAGATATCGGTGAGACCCTTCACCGCCGCTGTGGTGTTCACATAGGACACCACCACCGCTCCCGGGTGTTCGGACTTCCATTCGCGCAGTTCCTCGGCCGTGATCGAATCCGCCAGCGAGCAGCCCGCGCGCTCGTCGGGGATCAGCACGGTTTTCTCCGGGCTGAGGATCTTGGCGGTCTCGGCCATGAAGTGCACACCGCAGAAGACGATCGTCGCCTCGGGCGCCTCGGCCGCGATGCGGGACAACGCCAACGAATCCCCGACGTGGTCGGCCACGTCCTGGATCTCGGGCAGCTGGTAGTTGTGCGCGAGAATGGTGGCGTTGCGCTGCCGCGCCAGGCGTTTCACCTCGGCCGCCCATTCCGGTGTCGCCTCGACCCCGGTATAGCCCGATGGCCCGTCGCTGATCCGCTCCCGCAATGCGGTACCCGGCGCCGGGGCCAAATCTGCTCCCATCGTCGCCATGGTCGCTCCTTCCTCCGCGCGATCGGCGCCTCGGCCGATTCGCACTCACCAGGTTTTCGACTTACGATCGAAAACGTGGACCAGTTTAGCACCATCCATGAATCGCTCACCGCGGTGTTCCAGGTTCGCCGCTTCCCTACTGCCATCACCGCAGGTGAGAGCGGCGCGAGCATCGAGGGCAGCCGCCCGAACCGCCACCAGCGAGAACTCGCGGTCCTCCTGTGGCAGCGCGCGCTGGACCCGCAGCACGGCACCTGGTCGTTACCGGGCGGCCGGTTGCGCAACGATGAGGACCTCGATACCTCGGCCCGCCGGCAGCTGGCCGAGAAAGTGGACGTACGCGAGGTGGACCACCTCGAACAGCTGTCGGTGTTCAGCGCCCCCGACCGCGTCCCGGGACCGCGCCGGATCGCCTCGGCCTATCTGGGCCTGGTCCCCCTCACGGCCGATCCGCGACTACCGGACGACACCTCATGGCACCGGGTCGCCGCACTGCCGGAGATGTCGTTCGATCACGGCACCGTCGTCGAACACGCTCGAGCACGCCTGGCCGCGAAACTCTCCTACACCAACATCTCGTTCGCCCTGGCGCCCGATCGTTTCACCATGTCCACACTGCGGGAGATATATTGCGCCGCACTGGGTTACGACGTCGATACCACCAACCTGCAACGCGTCCTGACCCGGCGCAAGGTCATCACCCCCACCGGCGACACCGCGGCCCCCGGCCGCGCCGGTGGACGGCCCGCCTCGGTGTACCGATTCAGCGATTCCGGTCTGCGCGTCACCGACGAATTCGCCGCACTGCGCCCCCGCGCCTGACACCGCTGCGCCTGACACCGCTGCGCCCCCGCGCCTGACCGGAGCCCGCTCCGAGAGCACGACGAACTGCACCGCGGGTTCGGCACCGCTCCCGACCGGGCTCGACTACGGGCTACACCCGGACGGAGAGGATCAGGTCCGCAACTCGGGTCGCGGCACCGGTTTGGTCCCCGGATGCCGGGCCGAGCGGTCCAGCGGCCAGACGATCACCTCGATCACCCAGAACAGCAGCAGGAATACCGTGACCACCACAGTGGGGATGAGCAGGAACGCGAGGGCGAACACCGCGATCACGAGGAACACCGCCAGCGCCGCCGGCGACACTCCTTGCAACCGGCTACCGAAGCGCACCGCGGCCCACATCATCCAGCGGCGCGGCAGCGAGACCGCGCATTCGCGCAGGGCCCGCCGGAACAATCCGTCGGCGTCGACCTCGCTCACGAGTTCCGAACGCAGCAGATAGTCGTGCAGGATCGCCGCCCGCGTGTACACGCCGTAGCGGGGTATCAGCCACACCACCGGGCGGGGTACCGAAGCGAAATCGGTACGGAAGCCGACCGGTACCTCGAACTGCTCCGCCGCGCCCGCGTAGCCCAGCGGCTCCCGGACCGCCCAGAACGTCCCATCGATCTCCTCGACCACGAGCGCGCTGGTGAACCCCACGACGTCATCTCCCCTGTCGGCCAGTCGGATTCGGCCAGCCTACGACCGCCGGTGCCGACCCGACCATCCGGACGCGACACCGGCCCACCCACCGGGACTCTGAAACGGTGACGGTTCGCCGGCGCTCAGTTCGACGGGCTCGGCGGGCCTTCCGGCGAAGCTCCGCCGGTCTGCCCGCCGGGCCCGGCCGGGGCACCGACCCGGGCCGGGTCACCAGCGGGCACCGCACCGGGCGGAACCGGTTGATACGGCTGTTCTCCGGACTCCGGGTCGGGATAGGGCTGAGGACGGGAATCACCGAACGGGCTCAGGAAGCCGGTCCCCAGATCCTCCGCCGGACTGAGCCCGGCCAGGATCAGGAGCACCAACCCCGCCATCAACGGCTGCGCGATCAGCGCGAACTGACTTCCCAATTCCACCGGCAGCGAGACGATCCGGCCGACCGGTGGATCATCCGGTCGGGGATTGTCCCAGGTGACGACCAGATCACCGATCCACGCCATCAGCCACGCTCCCACCACCGAGCCGAACAACAGGCCCGCGCCCTGGATCGGACCGCGCATCAGGCGCCACCGCCAGGCGGCGACCGCGGACAGAAAGCCGGTGACCGCGCCGGCACCGGCGAACAGCGCCGTCGCGTCGAACCGGTGCAGACTTTCCCCGACCAGTGCGGCGCCGCGGCCGGGTTCGACCACCAGCACCCGTTCGGTGGGTGCCAGCAGACCCCACAGTGCCCCCACGAGCAGGCTCACCAGCACCGCCGCCATCAGTAATACGAGGGCGGCGCGCAGCTCACGACGCGTCCCGGCCCCGGTCCGATCGGGCATCGCTACCGCCTCTCCAGGCTCGTGGAGTCGATCAGACCGTGCCGCGAGCATTTCGCCCACCAACCGTCGGGGTCGACCTGCACAACCATCCGGCGGCCGCAGTGTTCGCAGAACCGCGGCGGTTCCAGTCCCAGTTCCACGGCCCGGGCGATCGGTTCGTCGAACCCGGGCCCGGCAGGCCGGCCCGTGAACGGGTTGTAGCGCGCGTGCATATCGCCGACAGTACTCACGGGATCGGCCGTTCCCCGGCTGACGTCGCCGATCAGAATGTCTCGTTGAGTGCTTTGATGGGCATCTCGAGTTCACCCAGCAGGTCGAGATCCTTCTCGGCGGGACGTCCGAGGGTGGTGAGGTAGTTGCCCACGATCACCGCGTTGATCCCGCCCAGGATGCCCTGGCGGGCGCCGAGATCACCGAGAGTGATCTCGCGGCCACCGGCGAATCGCAGCAGGGTGCGGGGCAGTGCGAGACGGAAGGCCGCGACCGCGCGCAGGGCGTCGGCGGCCGGCAGGACCTCGAGATCGCCGAAGGGCGTGCCCGGGCGCGGGTTCAGGAAGTTCAGCGGGACCTCGTCGGGATCGAGTTCGGCCAGATCGGCGGCGAATTCGGCACGCTGTTCCAGCGTTTCACCCATACCGAGGATGCCACCGCAGCAGACCTCCATCCCGGCCGCGCGCACCATCCGCAGGGTGTTCCAGCGTTCGTCCCAGCTGTGCGTGGTGACGACGTTCGGAAAGTAGGACCGCGCGGTTTCCAGGTTGTGGTTGTAGCGGTGCACACCCATCGCGGCCAGCCGGTCGACCTGTTCCTGGGTGAGCATGCCCAGCGAGCAGGCGACCTGGATGTCGACCTCGTTGCGGATCGCCTCGACACCGGCGGCCACCTGCGCCATCAGCCGTTCGTCGGGGCCGCGTACCGCGGCGACGATGCAGAATTCGGTGGCGCCGGTCTTGGCGGTCTGCTTGGCCGCCTCCACCAGGCTCGGGATATCCAGCCAGGCCGCGCGTACCGGTGACTGGAAAAGGCCCGATTGGGAGCAGAAATGGCAGTCCTCCGGGCAGCCGCCGGTCTTGAGGCTGATGATGCCCTCGACCTCCACCTCGGGACCGCACCATTTCATTCGAACCTCGTGGGCGAGTTCGAGCAGTTCTTCGAGGCGGTCGTCACCGAGGCGCAGGACGGCCAGCGTCTGCTCCCGGGACAGGCCGGTCCCGCGGTCGAGAACCTGCTCCCGCGCCTCGGCTAGTACATCCTCGGCGGTTACGGCGGTATCGGAGTTCCTGACGGGTGCCCGGTTCACTGGCGAATCCCTTCGTCCGGCGGGTTTTCCTGGTCCCGGCCTTCGCGGAACACAGAACTTGAACAGCGTTCAAGGGAGGGTAGCGCCAAAGCTTGAACAGCGTTCAGGCTGGGGTAGCGTCCAAGGGAACCGCAGCCAGATCAGGAGGACCGTACCGTGCAGCTACACCGGGACGACGTCGTGGACGGCGCCGTCGCCATCCTCGACGAATACGGCCTGGCCGACCTCACCATGCGCCGCCTCGCCGGAGCGCTGAAGGTCCAACCCGGCGCGCTGTACTGGCACTTCCCGAACAAGCAGGCCCTGCTCGGCGCGGTGGCCGACCGGATCCTCGCGCCGATGGAGCAGCCGGTGCGCGCCGGCGACTGGGCGGGCGCGCTCACCGAGTTGGCCCACCGGTTGCGCGACTGCCTGCTCACCTACCGCGACGGCGCGGAACTGGTCTCGGCCACATACGCCTCCCGCCTGACCACCAGCAAGGGCCGGGAACGGCTCGCCGCGGCCGTGATCCGCGCCGGTATCCCCCGCGCCGAGGCCGAACTCGCCGCGTACACGCTGCTGTACTACGTGCTCGGCCATACCGTCGACGAACAGTCCCGGATACAGATGGACTCCGCCGGGATTCTCGCCGACGATTCCGGCACGCTCGTCGGATCCGAGGACCCGACGGCCCGCTTCGATTTCGGCCTACAGCTGTTCACCGCCGGAGTCCGGCACCGGCTCGGCGCCGATATCCGCTGACGCACCCGGATTCGCCGCCGGACGGGGCACCGCATCTCACCTTGAACACTGTTCAAGTATGGTGCCCACGTGACCTCCGATCCACTGGCCTGGCTCGACGACCGCGCCGCCGGGCGCGAGACCGCCGGACTGCGGCGCCGCCTCCGGCCGCGCGCGGCCACGGCGGCGAGCCTGGATCTGGCCTCCAACGACTACCTCGGACTCACCCGGCACCCCGAGGTGATCGCGGGGGCGATCGAAGCCGTGAACCGATGGGGCGCGGGGTCCACCGGTTCACGGCTGGTCACCGGTACCACCACCGAACACGAACTACTGGAGGCCGAACTCGCCGAGTTCACCGGATTCGCGGCCGGACTGGTGTTCGCCTCCGGCTACGCCGCCAATCTGGGTGCCGTCACCGCCCTCGCCGGCCGGGGGTCGCTGATCGTCTCCGACGCCGGCTGCCACGCCTCGCTCGTGGATGCCTGCCGGCTCTCCCGCGCCCGGGTGGAAATCGCGCCGCACCGCGATATCGCCGCGGTACAGCGGCTGCTGGCCGCTCGCGGGGAGGCGCGTGCACTGGTGCTCACCGATTCGGTCTTCAGCGCCGACGGCGATCTCGCGCCGCTGGCCGCACTCCACCGAGTGACCCGCGCGCACGGCGCGGTACTGCTGGTCGACGAGGCCCACGGGCTGGGTGTGCGCGGGACCGGCGGGCGCGGACTCGTCCAGGAGACCGGTCTGGCCGGCGAACCCGATGTGGTCGTGACCGCCACCCTGTCGAAAGCCCTCGCCGCCCAGGGCGGCGTGGTCCTGGGCGGCGAACGAGTGCGCGCGCACCTGATCGATTCGGCCCGCACCATGATCTTCGATACCGGGCTCGCACCTGCCGCCGTGGGCGCGGCGCGCGCCGCGCTGCGGATCCTGCGCCGGGACCGGGAACTGCCGCGGCGGGTGCTGGACCGGGCAGCCGAGATCGCCCGGGTCGCCGGTGTTCCGACCCCCGATTCGGCGGTCGTGCCGGTCATTCTCGGCGAGCCCCGGATCGCTTACGCGGCCGCCGTGGCCTGTCGCGAAAAGGGTCTCGAGGTCGGCTGTTTCCGCCCGCCGTCGGTGCCCGAGGGCACCTCGCGATTGCGCATCACCGCCCGCGCCGACCTCTCGGCCGACGACCTCGCCCGCATCGATTCCGTCCTGACACCGGTTCTGTCCCGTGCCCGCGACACCGGGGCCGTACCGGCATGACGCTGCTCTTCGTCACCGGCACCTCCACCGAGGTAGGCAAGACCGTCACCACCGCTGCGCTGGCCGCAGTGGCCCGCACTGCCGGACTCGAGGTCGCCGTATGTAAACCGGCCCAAACCGGTGTGGGCGCGGCCGATCCCGGTGATCTCGCCGTCGTGACCGCCCTCGCCGGCGTGACCCGGACCGTCGAACCGGCCCGCTACCCCGAACCGCTGGCCCCCGATACCGCAGCCCGCCGCTGTGGGGCCCCGCTGCTCACACTGTCCGAGACCGCCACCGCGATAGCCGGACTGGGGTCCGCCGACCTGGTGCTGGTGGAGGGTGCCGGTGGGCTGCTGGTGCGGCTGGGTGAGTTCACCCTCCTCGACCTCGCCCGGGAACTGTCGGCGCCGGTGCTGGTGGTCAGCGCACCGGGCCTCGGCACCCTCAATCACAGCGAACTCACGACCTGGGCCCTGCGGCAGGCCGGAGTGGAATGCGCCGGACTGGTGATCGGATCGTGGCCCGAACGGCCCGATCTGGCGATGCGGACCAACCGCGCCGATCTGCCGCGGGTCACCGGCACCGAACTGGTCGGCGCTGTTCCCGAAGGTGCCGGCGGGTGGAGTCCGCAGCGCTTCCGGGCGGCGGCCCCGGCCTGGTTCGACCGGCAGTGGACGCAGCGGTATCTCGGACGAACCGGCACCGTACCGGAGATTCGCCCGCCGGTCACCGCGTTCGCTCCCTAGAGTTCGGGGATGGCCACTACGCGAATCCAGCGGGAGATCGCCGCACCCCGGGCGACCGTCTACGCGGCCCTCGTCGACGGCGAGGCGGTGCGCACCTGGATGGTGCCCACCGGAATGACCAGCCGGGTACACGAATTCGATGCCACCGAGGGTGGGCGGTTCCGTATCTCGCTCACCTACGACGATCCCGCGCAAACCGGGAAGACCGAAGGTGCCACCGATACCTTCCACGGCCGGTTCGCCACCCTTGTTCCGGACGAGCGAGTGGTCCAGATCGTCGAATTCGATACCGCCGATCCGGCGATCACCGGCGAGATGCGGATCACCTACGACCTCACCGGCACACCCGCGGGCACCCGCCTGGACGCGGTGCACGAAGGCTTGCCCGACGGAGTCTCGGAGGCGGACAACGAGCTCGGCTGGAGTATCTCGCTGGGCAAACTCGCCGCGCTCGCCGAGGGCCGGGCGATCCCGGACTGACCGCTCCTACCCCGATCCCGACCGGCAGCCGACCAGAAAGGCATCGCATGCGCCCGGACCGGCCGTCCGAACCCGATCCGGCCGATGCCGCGACCGCCCCGCTGTGGCGGGCAGTGCAGGCCTTCCGCCTGGTCACCCTGCTGTACGCGGTCGGGCAGCAGATCGCCTCTGTGCAGTACTACGAGAATCAGCGGCTGAGCTGGGTTTTCATCGCGCTCATGGTGCTCTGGTCCGGAGTCTCGGCGCTACTGCTCGCGCAGTGGCGCGCCCCCGATATCATCCGGACCCGGACGCTGGTGGTCGTCGGCGATCATCTCGTGGTCCTCGGGCTGATCGCGGCGACACCACTGGTCGCCGACTACGACTGGTATCACGGGCATCAACCCCTGCCCACCACCATGTGGTCGGCCAACGCGGTGATCTCGGCCGCGATTCTGCGCGGGCCCATCGCGGGAGTGGCCTCCGGCCTGGTCGTCGCGGCCGCCATCATCACCATGCGACAGCAGTGGGGGCAGGACGTCTGGGCCGACGCGACCGCGCCGGTCCTGGTCTCGGTGGGACTCGCGCTGGGTCTGGCGGCGAACACCGCGCGGCGAGCCCAGGAACAACTCCAGCGCGCGGTCCGGCTCACCGCGGCCGCCGAGGAGCGCGAACGTCTGGCCCGCCAGGTACACGACGGTGTACTGCAGATCCTCTCCTACATCAAACGGCGCGGGAACGCGATCGGCGGACCGGCCACGGAACTGGCCCAGCGGGCCGGGGAACAGGAGATCGCGCTGCGCCGGCTCATCTCCGAACAGGGCGCCCCGGCGTCGGCCGATACCAGCAACGTCGACCTCCGTCCGCTGCTCACCGCGCACGCCACGCCGGACGTGGTGGTCTCCACTCCTGGCGAGCCGGTGCGGCTCGGCCGCTGGGCCGCCGACGAGATCGCCGCCGCCGTCGCGGCCGCCCTCACCAATGTGGCACTGCACGCGGGCCCCGAAGCCCGGGCGTTCGTCCTGCTCGAGGACACCGGCCCGGAATTGATCGTGAGCGTGCGCGACGACGGTGTCGGAATCGCACCCGGCCGGCTCACCGAGGCCGAGAACGAGGGCCGGATGGGTGTGTCACGGTCGATCACCGGACGGATCGCCGCGCTGGGCGGCATCGCCGAACTGCTCACCGCGGAAACCGTCGGCGAGGGTACCGAATGGGAGTTCCGCATACCGCGCGGCTGAGCAGTGGCCGGCCGGTCACGGCCTCGGTGGGACCGGCCGTTCTGGCAGGATGAGGACGCGCGGAGGCGGAAGGAGCGGCGGGGTGACCGGACAGGCGGCGGAGGCGATTTCGGTGATGGTGGTCGACGACCATCCGATCTGGCGGGAAGGTGTGTCCCGCGACCTCACCGAAGCCGGGTTCCGGGTGGCCGCGACGGCCGAGAACGCCGCGGCTGCCGCCCGCCGTGCGGCAGCCGCACGGCCGCGGGTGGTGCTGATGGATATGCAACTACCGGACGGCAACGGCGCGCTGGCCACCGCTGAGGTTCTGCGGGTGTCCCCGGAGAGCCGGGTGCTGGTGCTCTCGGCCTCGGGTGAACGCGACGATGTGCTGGACGCGGTGAAAGCCGGGGCATCCGGGTATCTGGTCAAGAGCGCTTCCGCCGCCGAACTCATCGCCGCGGTCCGGGCCACCGCCGCCGGGCAGGCGGTGTTCACCCCCGGACTCGCCGGTCTCGTCCTGGGTGAGTACCGCCGGATCGCCACCGCACCGGCCGACCCGGGCGAACCGCACCGGCCCGCACTCACCGACCGGGAGACCGAGGTACTGCGCCTGGTCGCCAAAGGCCTCTCCGCCAGGCAGATCGCCACCCGGCTGGATCTGAGTCACCGGACGGTCGAGAACCACGTGCAGGCCACCCTGCGCAAACTGCAGCTCGCCAACCGGGTCGAACTCACCCGCTATGTGATCGAGCAGGGCCTCGACGAATAGCGTGGCGCTCCGGGTGCCGGCGGAGGACGGGAGCCCACCTGCTCAGTGGATTCGCGGCCGCCGCGATACCGTCCGGCGGACGAAATCGCGGTCCACAGCGCGGCCCTGACCACGCCTCGATGCCCAGGCGCTCAGAATCGCGTAGATTCCGGCCCTTTCCCGAGTAGTCCTACTCATCCTCGTGACCCGCTCGCGGCCGACCATCGAGATATGACGGGGAAACGTAGCGCGCGAGCCCGGGCCTTCGAGGCCGGGCCGGCCCATCAACTCGGAAGTGAGCCACGGTGAGTCAGGAACCCACTCGGATGCCGCCCAGCGGCAGGGCAGGAACCTCGGCCGTCAACGGCCGGGAGATCGATCCGTCGCTGGTCGCCCGCCTGTCCGGCCAGTTCACCACGATCGCCGGAGATTTCACCGCGCTCGGCGGTCAGCTGAGCACCCTCGGCCGTGATCTCGAAGCCCTGCACCGGCAGGTACGGGCAGCCGCTCCCACGCGTTCGGACGCGACGTCCACCGGCGATGCGGCCACCCGATCGGCCGAACCCGGTCCCGGGACGCCGGGATCTCCAGCGACGGAAACTACCGAACGCCCCACAGCACCGGCCGCGGCGGGGACGCCCGGTGCGCGCGCGGCGACGGGCTACCCCACCGCACCGGTGGGCGCGGTACCGGCGGGTCCCGGCCACACCGCCTGGGGCGTCCCTCCGCTCACCACCTATCAGCAGCCCTGGCCGGTCCCGCCGCACAGCAGATACGCCGGCGCGTACCCGATATACCGGGACCGGCCACCCGCGGGCCCTCCCGGGCACAGCCCCGCCGGTCCGCCCGTGCCCCGCACACCGTGGTGGCAACGCGAAGGTGTGATCAGCCGGGTGCTCGCTGTCGCGGGTGTGGCGGTGACTCTCATCGGTGTCGTGATGCTGCTGGTCCTGGCCGCCCAGGCCGGTATCTTCGGGCCGGTCCCGCGGGTCGTCGCCGGGGCCGTGTTCTCGGCGGCTCTCGTCGGAGCCGGTATGCGGGTGTACCGCCGCACCGGCGGCCGGGTCGGCGGAATCGCACTGGCCGCCACCGGTTTCGCGGGCGCCTACCTGGACGTCGTCGCGACGACCACGATCTACGACTGGCTGCACCCGGTCCCCGGGTTGGCCGTCGCGCTCGGAGTCGCCGCCGCCGGCGTCGGGCTGGCCGTGCAGTGGCGGTCCCAGGCACTGGCCGTACTCGTCGTCGCGGCCGCCGCGGTCCTGGCCCCGTTCGTGAGCACCGAACTGTCGCTGCTCGCGTTCCTGATCGTGCTCCAATTGGCCTGTATCCCGGTGCAGTACCGGTACGACTGGCCGTATCTGCATCTCGTGCGCACTGTCCCGGCGGTACTCGCCACCCAGATCGCCGTCGTCGCCGTGGCGGTCGGCACCGCCGCCCCCGGCCGGTCGGTGCTGGTCCTGGTTGCGGCGATCGCGATCGCCGCGGTCGGTCTGGCGGGCACGATCATCGTGGTGCGGCAGCGGCCCGGCGATATCGTGGCCACCCTCACCTGCGCGCTGGCCACCACACCACTGCTCGCCACGCCCGCGCTGTTCGACCGCCCGGCGGCGACGGTGATCTCGTCGGTGTACGCGGTCGTCCTGCTGGCCCTCGCCGCGATCCCGCTGCTGCCGAAGGTTCGCGAGATCGCTCGCATCCCGGGTCACACCGCCACTGTCGCTGCGGTCGCCGGTTCCTTCGCCTTGCTGGAAACGTGCTGGGGTGTGTCCACCGAGGCCACCCTGCCCCTGGTTCTGTTCCTCGTCGCCGGTTGCTATCTGGCGATCGCGGGCCGCACCGGGAACCGGGTGGCGGCGGCACTGGGCTCCGGGCACGCCGCCCTCGGCGGGCTCGCGTTCCTGGTGGTCGCCGGGCCGGGGACACTTTCCACCGAATGGATCGCCGTCCGCGAACTATCGGCCGGCACCGCGGCCTCGGCGATCGCGGGACTCGCGGTGGTCGCGCTGGCGCTGTGGGGGTCGGGCCGGCTCGGCGGCCCCATCGCACCGGAGCGTCCCAGCGGCCCCGCGGCCACCGACACCCGCGCCTCGCTGCTGTGGATCGGCGGCAGTGTCGCGGCGCTGTACCTGGTGACCGCGACGTCCGTATCGCTGGGGGTGATCGCCGATATCGCCGACGGATTCGTCATCGGGCACAGTATCGCCACCATCGTCTGGATGGCCGGGGCGCTGGCCGCCCTGCTCTACGGCCTGCGGTCGTTGGGCGCGCGGACACCGACGGCCGCCAAGGTCGCGCTGGGGTCCGGTCTGCTGGTCACGGCCGCGGCGCTGGCGAAACTGTTCCTGTTCGATCTGGCCACCCTCGACGGCCTCGTCCGGGTGACCGCGTTCCTAGTGGTCGGTGTGCTGCTGCTCGTCGCCGGAACCCGCTACGCGCGGGCGTTCGCCGAAACGGGTGCGCGGTGTGACGATCCGGGGTCGCCGACCGAACCGCACTGAGCGGTCCGGGTGGGTCACGGCTCCGCCCCGGTGGCACTCGCCGCCGGGGCGGAGCCCGTTACATCGTCCGGGAGCCGGTACGGGCCGCCGCGACCATGGCGGTGGTAACGGTCGCGATATCGGCGGAATCGCTGATATAGGGCGGCATCGCGTAGATCAGGTTGCGGAACGGCCTGATCCAGGCGCCCGCGCCGACGGCGGCCTCGGTAGCCGCCCGCATATCCACCGGCCGGTCCAGTTCGATCACCCCGATACCGCCGAGTACGCGTACCTCGGTGACACCGGCGATATCCCGGGCCGGTGTCAGGCCCGCCCGCAGCTCGGCGCCGATCCGCGCCACCTCACCACGCCAGTCCCGCGACAGCAGCAGTTCCACCGAGGCGACCGCGACGGCGCAGGCCAGCGGATTGCCCATGAAGGTCGGCCCGTGCATGAGACCGCCGTGTGCGGCACTGATGGTCTCGGCGATATCGGTCGTGCACAGAACCGCGGCGAGCGTCATGTATCCGCCGGTGAGTGCCTTGCCCACACACATCACATCCGGTGCGACGAGCGCCTGCTCGGCGGCGAACAAGGTTCCGGTACGACCGAATCCGGTCGCGATCTCGTCGAATACCAGCAGTATCCCGTGCTCGTCGCACAGTCGGCGCAGATCGGCCAGGTAGCGCGGATCGTGCCACCGCATTCCGCCGGCCCCCTGGACCACCGGTTCCACCACGATCGCCGCCAGTTCGGACGCGTGCCGTGTCACCGCGTTCTCCAGTTCCCGGACATAGTCGTCCTGATAGTCGCGGGGTGGTGCGGGAACGAAGATCTGTTCGGTCAGGACATCGGTCCACAGCGCGTGCATCCCACCCTCGGGGTCGCACACGCTCATCGGCGTGAAGGTGTCGCCGTGGTATCCGCCGCGCCAGGTGAGCAGCCGGCGTTTGTCCGGGCGGCCCACCGACCGCCAGTACTGCAGGCACATCTTCACCGCGACCTCCACCGAGACCGAGCCGGAATCGCAGAGGAACACCCGGTCGAGCCCGTCGGGAGTGTGGCGGACCAGCAGTTCGCACAGCCGGGCTGCCGGCTCGTGGGTGAGGCCGCCGAACATCACATGGCTCATCCGGCGCGATTGCGCCACCAGCGCCTCGTCGAGTACGGGATGGCGGTAGCCGTGGACCGCGGCCCACCACGAACTCATCCCGTCCACCAGTTCTCGTCCGTCGGCCAGGGTCAGCCGGGTGCCCGCGGCCGCGGTCACGACGAGCGGCCGAGTGCTGGACGGGAAGCCTCCGTAGGGGTGCCATACGTAGCGCGCGTCGAGTTCGGAGATCTGCGCGGCGGTGAGTTCTGCGGGCGCGACGAGCACGGCGGTCCTCCACGTCGTAGTACGACCGGAGTCGGCCGTACGAAACCTTGAACGCCGTTCAAGTTACCAACTCGGATTCCGGCCCCTCACGCCGAACCATCCGATACCGCCGCCACCCGCGCGAGCAGCCGCCGCAATTCCGCCGCGCCCGCCTCCCCCACGCCCGCCCGGATCCGGTCCTCGATCCGCCGGATCTCTTCCCCGGCCAGCCCGAGCGCCGCGCGGCCGGCGTCGGTGTACACCACCTGCCGGGCGCGACCGTCCTGCGGATCCACCTGCCGGCGCACCAATCCGGCGCGTTCGAGTTGCCCGACCAGTTCGCCCATCGACTGCTGCGTCATCCCCGCGGCCTCGGCCAGTTCACCCACCCGCGACCCTGCCGGATCCAGATACCGGAACAGCGCGTAGTGCGCGGGCCGCAACTCGGCGGACAGCCGCGCGCGCAGCCCGTCGTTCAGTTCGGATTCGACGGCCCGGGTGGCCAGGGTGAGCAGTTTGAGCAGTGAGGAAGGCGGGGGCGTTGACATATTAGGAAGGTTACCTTTCTAATGGAGTCATGCCAGAACGGGTTATCACCTTCCGCAACGGCCACCGTGTCACCGTGCTCGACGAGGGCACCGACGACACCGGCCCCTATCTGCGCCTGCGGCACGAACTGCCCACCCCCGGGCGACAGGCGGGCCCCCACTGGCATCCCGTGCTCACCGAGGCGTGGACCGTCCAGCAGGGCAGACTCGCCTTCCGGGTCGACGGACAGGAGATCGCGGCCGGCCCCGGCGAGACGGTGCGCGCGGCGGCCCGCACGGTGCACGAGTTCCGCAGCGAAGTGCCCGATACGGTGCTCGATCACGAGATCCGGCCACCACTGCGACATCTCGAGATGTTCACCCTGTGGAGCGCACTGGACCGAGCGGGCGCCACCACCCGATCCGGCGCTCCGCGCAATCCCCTGGCACTCGCTCTGCTATGGGAATTACAGGACGGATACCTCGCCGGAATCCCTGCCGGAATCCAGCGCGTGATATTCGGCGGCCTTGCCGCATTCGCCCGGCGAACCGGTTACGCGCGGCGATGGATCGGTCCGGCCGACCCGAACTGAACAACCACCAGCAGCCCCTGCCATCCGCGCGGCGGAATGGCGCTAGTGTCATATCCATGCACGCTTCCGACTCGACGACCGAGGAAGTGGCACCGCCGGTGCCGTATCCGGGTAGTACCAGGTCGTCGGGCGATGCCGAGCATCCCCGCTGACCCGGCCTTTCCCGCACCCGCGCCGCCGGATCCGGCGCCCTCCCCACCCGCCGCGCTCCTCAGGACCTCGACCGAGAAACCGTATGCCCGCAGACCCGCCGAGCTTCAGCCGCCATCCGCGCGTCACTCCGGTCCGCAGCACCTACCGGCTACAGCTGCGCCCGGACGGACTCACCTTCGCCCAGGCCGCGGCAACCGCCGAATACCTCCAGCAACTGGGCGTCTCGCATATATATCTCTCCCCGGTGATGACGGCCGCGCGCGGCTCCGCCCACGGCTACGACGTCACCGACCCGACGACCGTCTCCGCCGCCCTCGGCGGCCCACTCGGACTCAAGGCGCTCGCCGACGAGGTCCACAACCGCGGGATGGGCCTGATCATGGATCTGGTGCCCAACCACGTGGGAGTGGCCGATCCGCAGCAGAACCTGTGGTGGTGGCATGTACTGCAGTACGGTCGCGAATCCCGGTTCGCCTCGTTCTTCGATATCGACTGGAGCCCGGGCAACGGGGTCGGCGGCCGCCTGGCGCTACCGGTCCTGCGCAGTGCCAACGACCCGGCCGCGCTCACCGTCGACCGGTCGGGTCCCGAACCGCTGCTGGCGCTACACGAACTGCGCTTTCCCATCGCCCCCGGCACCGACGACGACAACGCTCTGCGTATCCACGACAAACAGCATTACCGGCTGGTGAGCTGGAAATCCGGGATCTGCGGATACCGCCGTTTCCTGTCGGTCAGCGGATTGGCCGCGCTGCGCCAGCAGGATCCGCCGGTCTTCGAGGCCACCCACCGCGAACTCGCGGCCTGGTGCGAACACGATCTGATCGACGGTGTCCGGGTCGACCATCCCGACGGGCTCGCCGATCCGGCCGGATACCTACAGCGCCTGCGCCAGCTGATCGGCCCCAACCGGCTGTTGCTGGTGGAGAAGACCCTCGCCAACCGGGAGCCCCTCGACTCCACCCTGCCGATCGACGGGACCACCGGGTACGACGGAATCGCCGATTTCGGCGGCGTCCTGCTCGAACCCGCCGGTGAGCAGATCCTCACCGAACTGTCCCGCCACGTCACCGGCCACGGCAGCGACCGGGTATGGGTCGGCGAGAAGGAGCACCGCATCAAACGAGCGGTGGCCGAGAGCATCCTCGTCCCGGAGATGCGGCGCCTGGTCGCCGCGATCAAAGCCGATGCGAGCGCCGAGGATTTCGACACCATGGCCCTCACCAACGCCACCATCGAGGTGCTGTCGTTCGTGCCCGTGGCCCGGGCCGATTACGCCCCGCTGGCCGGAATGATCAGCGCGGTGGTCGCCGAAGTGGAGAAACGCAACGCCGAACTGCGGGTGCCGCTGGCAGTACTGGTGACAGCGTTGGTGGCCGGCGGTACCGCGTGGACCCGGTTCCATCAGGTGAGCAATGCGATCGGCGCGAAAGCCGTGGAGGACATTCTGTTCTACCGCGCGGTGCGACTGGTGTCGCTGCAGGAGATCGGTGGCAATCCGGCCCGCTTCGGTCGGACGGTCAACGAATTCCATCTCGCCAACGCCTCGCGGGCCCGCCGCTGGCCCGCGTCGATGACCACCCTGTCCACCCACGACACCAAACGCGGCGAAGATGTGCGGGCCCGGATCGGCATCCTGTCGCAGGTCCCGCGGATGTGGGCGCGGGCGGTGACGCTGTGGCTGGAGAAGCTCCCGCCACCGGACGGCGCCACCGCACTGTTCCTGCTGCAGAACATGTTCGGAATGTGGCCGGCCGACGGCCGCCCGGCCCCCTCGGTACCGGGGTTGCGCGACCGGGTGCACCGTTTCGCCGAGAAGGCGATGCGCGAATCCGGCGAGCACACCTCCTGGGAGGAACCCGATGTCGACTTCGAGAACGCGGTGCACGCCTGGCTCGATCAGGTGATCGAGGGGCCGGTCGGCCGTCAGCTCACCGATCTCGCCCATGATCTGGCCCCGCACGCCTGGTCGGATTCGCTGGCACAGAAACTGTTGCAATTGTGCGCGCCGGGAATCCCGGATATCTACCAGGGCTGCGAGGTCTGGGAGGATTCGCTGGTCGACCCGGACAATCGCCGGCCGGTCGATTTCGGGTCCCGGGCCGGGGTGCTGCACACCCTCACCACCACGCCGCCACTGGACATCACGGGTGCGGCCAAGATGTGGCTGGTCGCCTACGCGCTGTGGCTGCGCCGGGAACGCCCGGAATGTTTCGTCGGCGGCACATACACCCCGGTGTTCGGGAACGGCGAGCACGCCGACAAACTGGTCGCCTACGCCCGCGGCCGGGCCGGCGCGGACCCCGAGATCATCGTGGCCGTCACCCGGCACAGCGTGGCGATCGGCGAAACCGGCTGGGGTGACACGTATATCGAACTGTCCGGCGGATCCTGGACCGATCGCCTCACCGGGCATACATTCCAGAACCGCGCCCGCACCGAGAAACTGTTCGCCCGGCTTCCGGTCGCGCTGCTGGTCCGCTGATCGTGCGGCCGTCAGAACCCGGTGGCCGCGGCGGCGATTCGCGGGAACGGGATCTGCGCCTCCAGCAGAAAACCCAGTTCCAGCAGGGTACGTTCGCCACTGTAGGCGCCGCTGAGCATGACCCCGATCGGTAGCCCGGTCTCGCTGAGCCCGGCCGGCACGGCGATCGACGGTGAACCGGTGACATTGTTGATCGGCGTGTAGCCCACGAAATTCGTGACCCGCTCGATCGATTCGGCGAACGGCACTCCCGGATTCAGGTAACCGATCTCGGGTGTGGTGTGGGTGAGCACCGGCGACAGGATCGCGTCGTAGCGGGTGAGCACCGCGTCGTAGTCGGCGCGGGCCCGGTTCAGCCGGTACAGCGCGCCCGGGGTGGCGAAAAGGTGTCGGCGGAAGGACGCGGCGAGACCTTTGGTGAAGGTCTCGAGCCGGGCAGCGTCGAAGGAGCGGCCGTGGCTCAGTTTCCCGGTCACTCCCGACATCTGTGCCAGAAATCCCCAGTACTGCAGGAAATCGGCGACGAGCTGCGCCGATACCGGCGAGGCCATCGGCTCGATGGTATGCCCCGCGGCCTCCAGAGCCCGCGCGGTCGCGGTGACCGCGGCCAGGGTCTCGGCATCGGGTTCCAGGCCGTTGGCCGCCGTGGTCAGCAGACCGATGCGGAGTTTTCGCTCCGACGGGCCCTCGACGGTGCCGATGAGCGGGAGTTTCGGGTTGTGCCAATACTTCTCGGCGGCAGCGTAGTAGGCCGCCTGGTCGCGGACCGACCGGGACAACACACCCTCGGAGACGAGTTTGATCGGCAACTGCCTGGCTTGCGCATTGTCCAGGTGCCGGAATCGGCTGGGCTTGAGCGATACCAGTCCCGCGCAGGCCGCCGGAATACGCAGCGATCCGCCACCGTCGTTGCCGTGGGCCACCGGAACCACTCCGGCGGCGACCAGCGCAGCCGAGCCGCCCGAGGAACCACCGACCGAATACCCGGTGCCCCATGGGTTACGGGTGGGCTCACCGCTCTCGAATTCGGTGGTGGAGGTGAACCCGAATTCGGGCATGGTGGTCTTACCCAGCACGGTCACCCCGGTGCTGAGCAGCTGCGCGGTGAACCGGTCGTCCTTCGCGGCGGGATGAGCGGTGATCGCCGCGCTACCGTGCCGGCTCGGCAGTCCGGCCACATCGGCGTTGTCCTTGACGAAGGCCGGTACCCCGAACCAGATACCGCCCCCGGTCGCGGCGGGCCGAGGGTCGGGGGATCGGTAAGCGATCGCGTTCAGACGGGAGTTCACCGTTTCGGCCCGGTCCAGCGCCGCGCGGATCAGTTCATCGGGGCTCACCGCACCGTCCCGGACGAGCGCGGCCAGTGCCACCGCGTCGTGTTCGCCCAGCGCGTCGTCGGTGAAGGCATGTACTCGATCAGTCATGAAACGGCTCGCGTGTACCTCGGGGACCCGGATACCTCGACCCGGAACCAAGTGGACGTGTGTTCAACTCGGCCCAGACTAGTACGGGGAGTATCCCTCGGCACCGTTGTCCACGGCGTGGCGGGTGTTCCGGCGATTACCGGTGCTGCGCGCCCCATCGGCCGACGGTCCACAGCACCGCCCCCACCGCGGCACCCACGAGCACCCCGGCCTGTGCCGAACCCAGGACCAGCGCCAGAGCCAGGAAGACGAGCAACCCGACGATCAGCGCCTCCAGCTTGTACACCGGCCAGTGCGACCCCGCGATATCGACGACCGCCGCGCCGCGAACGGCGGCGCGAGAAACAGCGAGATGGGATGCGGTCATCTGTTCAGGCTACCCGTGAAGCCAGTGTTCGGTCTATCGAACTTTTGTTTTTCCGCATACATACTCTGCCGCCGGGTCCCCTCGACGGCAGCCGATCCCGCCAGGTCGGAGTAGCCGGGGAACAAGCCCGCCCGCCCTGGACGTTTTCCGAACATGCCATTGACCGGAGAATACGCACCGTCCACATCCGACTGGGCCCGCGAGCAGGCCGAGAAGATCGAACAGTCCGGCGGTACCGAGGGCACCACCATGCAGGGCATGCCGGTGATCGTGCTGACCACTGTCGGCAACAAGACCGGGAAACTCCGCAAGACCGCACTCATGCGGGTCGAGCACGACGGCGAATACGCGGTCGTCGCCTCGCTGGGCGGCGCGCCGAAGCACCCCGTCTGGTACCACAATGTGGTCGCGCAGCCCCATGTGGAACTACAGGACGGCACCGTCACCAAGGACTACACCGCCCGCGAGGTCTTCGGCGAGGAGAAAGCACTCTGGTGGGCGCGGTCCGTCGCCGCATATCCGCCCTACGCCGACTATCAGCTCGGGACCGATCGTCAGATCCCGGTCTTCGTCCTCACCCCGCGCTGACGATCCGGGCACGGTTCCGGGGCCCCGGTTCCACACCGCCCCGATGAACGAAATCGCAGGACAGAGCCACCCGCCGCATGCTCCGGCAGCGGTGGGTGGCAGCATGGAGCGGGTGTCCGATGTGCTGACTCACCTGCCAGAAGCCCGTCCTGCGTTGTCCGCGGACGAGATCGACGCCGCAGCCAAACGCATCTCCGACATCATCGAGCCCACCCCGCTACAACTATGCCCGCGCCTATCCCAGCTGACCGGGGCCCAGGTGTACCTCAAACGCGAGGACCTCACCGTCGTGCGTTCCTACAAGCTGCGCGGCGCATACAACCTGGTGGTCCAGCTCAGCGATTCCGAACGCGCCGCCGGCGTGGTCGCCGCGAGTGCCGGTAACCATGCCCAGGGTGTGGCGTTCGCGTGCAAGGCCATGGGAATCACCGGCCGAATCTACGTACCCACCACGACTCCGAAGCAGAAGCGCGACCGGATCCGCGTGCACGGCGGCGAATTCGTAGAGCTGATCGCGGTCGGCGAAACCTTCGACGCCGCCGCGGCGGCCGCGGCCGATGACGTCCGGCGTACCGGCGCCACCATGGTGCCCCCGTTCGACGACACCCGCACCGCAGCGGGCCAGGGCACCATCGCCGCGGAGATCCTGGACCAGCTCGGTACCGCACCGGATCTGGTGATCGTGCCCGTCGGCGGCGGCGGATGCCTCGCCGGAATAGGCACCTATCTGCGCGAACGCGTCCCGGAGACCGCGATCCTCGCGGTCGAGCCGAGCGGTGCGGCCTCGATGACCGCGGCGCTGATCGCGGGCGGGCCGGTCACCCTGCCCGAACTCGACCCGTTCGTCGACGGTGCCGCGGTGCGGCGGATCGGCCGGGTCCCCTACGACGCGGTGGTCGGTTTCGGCGGACAGGTAGTCTCGCACGGTTCACTGCCGCTGCTCGTCTCGACCGAACTCCCCGGCGGTGCCGGATCCTTCCAGCTGCTACGCGTGGACGAAGGCGCGGTGTGCACCGCCATGCTGGACCTCTACCAGAACGAGGGCATCATCGCCGAACCCGCGGGCGCGCTCGCGGTCGCCGCGCTGCTGGAATCGCCGCCCGAACCCGGGTCCACGGTGGTCTGCCTGGTCTCGGGTGGGAACAACGATGTGTCGCGATACGGCGAGGTCATCGAACGTTCGCTGGTCCACCAGGGCATCAAACACTATTTCCTGGTGGACTTCCCGCAGGAACCCGGTGCGCTGCGCCGCTTCCTCGACGAGGTGCTCGGCCCCGACGACGACATCACCGTGTTCGAATACGTCAAACGCAACAATCGGGAGACCGGCGCCGCGCTGGTCGGTATCGAACTGGGTGAACGCACCGGTCTGCAACCGCTGTTGGACCGGATCGCCCACTCCCCCATCCAGTGCGAGCGGCTCGAACCGGGCTCCCCGGCCTACCGCTACCTGACCTGAGCGATCAGGCCGCGGCCTCCCGAGCAGCGTCGCGGCCGATCCGGGACGCCGAACGGGCTCCGGACATGACCAGCGGCAGCAGCCAGGCGAAGGCGGGCTGGTCCACGGCCAGGGTCTCCATCGCGAGCCGGTTGTGCACGAAACCGAGCGAGATACCGCTGTCGGGGTCCGCCCAGCCGAACGAGCCGCCCAGACCGATATGACCGAAGCCGCGCGGTGCGCCGACGGTAGGCATCGCGTGGTACCCCAGGTGCCAGAGCGGGCCGAGGTAGAGGAAGAGTCCGGTGTCCGGCCGGTATCGTTCGATCCGGCGGATGGCCTGCACAGCGGCGCCCGACAGGTACCGCCGGCCACCGGCGAGTCCGTTACAGGCCAGCGGCTCGTACACCGCGGCCAGGCCGTCGGCGCTGCACACACCGTTGGCGGCGGGCATCTCACTATCCAGGAGCGGCGGGTTCGGGCCGGTCAGGATGGCTTCGGCCCCGGGAATGAACAGCGAGCGGCTACTGACCCCCAGCGCACCGGGGATGCCCTGGAGCAGGGTGACCAGCCGGGAGCCGCGCGGCGTCGCGGCGAAGGAGAATCCCGTGCCGAAGCTCTCGGCCGCCACGGTGACCGAACCGGCCGGTGGCCGGCCCAGGTGCACGCCGTCGGTACCCAGGGGGAGGGCGACTTCCCGCTGGAACAGTTCCTTCATGCTCAGCCCGGTGACCGCCCTGGTCAGGCCGGCGAGCAGCCAGCCGAAGGTCATCGCGTGATAGGCGGGTACACCGAGCAGCCGATCGGGAGTCGCGGCGGCCAGCCGTTCGGCCATCAGTTCGTGGTCGAGCAGTTCGGCCCCCTGGGCGGCCAGAGTACCGACCCCGGACAGACCCGCCGAATGGGTGAGCACCTGACGTACGGTGATCCTGTCCTTGTTGTTGCAACCGAATTCGGGCCAGTATTCGCAGACCGGGGCGTCGTAATCGATCAGACCGCGATCGGCGAGCCGGTGGACCACCGTGGCCGCGATCCCCTTGGTCGCGGAGAACACCACCGCGCCGGTATCGCGTGTCCAGGGCCGGTCGGGTGCGGACTCCCCCGTCCAGATGTCGAGAATCGGCTCCCCGTGCCGGTACACCGCCAGCGCCGCGCCTACGCCCTTCCGGCCACCGTAGACCCGGGTGAACGCGGACGTCAGCCGCCGGAATTCTGCTCCGGCGTTGCCGGAATAAGCGACACTGCCCATCCTTACACAGTAAGGTCATCCGATGCTTCCGGCAATGGCCGTCCCGGACGGTGTTCGGCCGGGCCACAGCCGCGCCCACCCAGGTCGGCACCAGGGCACGCTCCCCCGGGCCGCTCTCGCTCCGACACCCGAATGCGATCGTCCGGGACAGCTACTCTCCGGAGAATTCGGTGCGGACACTTTCCGGATTCCATCGCCGAATTCCGGTGGCGACAGGAAACAAATCGGTAAAGAATTTCTGCGGTCGGTCCGGCTGGGAAAATTCCGTTGCGCCCAGGCCACCAGCAGGCCCGGGGACATCCGGCCCGACGGTGCGCACCCGAACCCGAATCGCATGGATCCCCCGTTCGAGGGCGGGTTTCGAAATCCGCGGACCGATCGGAAGCGACTGCGGATGTGGGCGACAACCGAAACTCACAGATACCGGCCCAAGACAATATCGACGACACTGGATAAACATCTGAAAGACGAGTTTCTCGGATCGAATATCCGCCGTCGATATAGTGGCCCCATGACCTCCTTGGAACCGCCGGTCGTGCGGGACCAGGTGCGCGGCGACGCGCTCCCGGTCGCCGACGCGACCATCTACGCAGGCTGGTTTTCCTGCCTGGCCGACCCGACGCGGGTCCGGTTACTGCACCAGGTCGCCACGAGTCCCGCCGGAATCCATATCGGGGAGATCGCCGAAGCTCTCGGCATCGGACAGCCCACCGTTTCCCATCATGTCCGCAAACTCACCGACGCCGGGTTCGTGACAGTACACAAAGAGGGCACTGCCACCCTCGTCACCGTCAATCCGCACCGCTGCACCGAGCTACCGCATACGGCCGACGCGGTGATGGGCATCCTCACCCCGCAGCCGCTGTGTCCCGACGATCTACCCCGCGATGTCACCGTCCGAGCCATGACCGATGCCGATTGGGAGCCGGTCCGCGCCATCTACGCCGCCCGCGGCATCTCCTACCCCGCCGTCGTCGCGGCCGACGCACCCGATCGGGACACCCTGGATCGCCAGTGGCTGTCCGGGCACCGCTGGGTCGCCGAGGCCGACGGCCGGATCGCCGGCTGGGCAGCCCTCACCTCGGTTTCGGGCCACGAGTTCTACCGGGATGTCGCCGACAGTTGCGTGATGGTCGCCGACGAACTCGAGGGCCGCGGCGTCGGCACCGCGCTGTTGCGGCAGCAGATCACCGCCGCCGAGGATGCGGGTCTGCGGGCCCTGCAGACCACCGTTTTCCCCGACGACCGGATCGGGATCGCGCTGCACCACGCGGCGGGTTTCCGCACCGTCGGGATCCGGGAGCGCAGCGGCCGGTCGGAAGGACGCTGGCGCGACGCCGTCCTGCTGGAACGGCGCAGCCCGCTGAACTGAGGCCGCCGCGGCCGTCGACGGACGGTCCCACGAACCCCGCCTCGCCGTAGCGGGCGAGCGGGTAGATCCCGACCATCAACCGCCGGCGTGCCCGGCTGGTCCGACGCGTGTTCCCGATTCGATCGAACAACACCAGCACCGCGTACGGCCCGGTACACCGGCCTCCCACCGACTCTATCCACCCAACAGTGGCCCGAGCACGGATTCGGTGACCCGCCCAGAAGCTGCGCACCGCCCGGATGACCGACCGGGCCGCGCGCTGTCGACCCGCCGCGCGATCATTACCACCGTGGAGCAACAGCAGGCGGCACACAGCACCGAAGAAGTAGTTGGGATGGTCGCGCAGACTTTCCTTCGCGATCGCGACCAATTCATCGACCAGCTCTCGCACTTGATGCGTACCCAGGTGCCGATCCTGGACCAGGATCCGCGGCTGCGCGAATTGATGGAAGCGGGTACGACCGACAACCTGATGGAGGCGCTGCAGTACCTGCAGAACGAGGCCGCCGAGGATGATGTCCGAGCCCCGGAACGAGCGCTCGTGTACGCCCGGATACTGGCCCAGCGCGACGTTCCGGCCTCCGCGCTGATTCGGGCCTACCGGGTCGGTCAGGCCGGATTCCTGGACACCGGGATGCGCTACGCGATCGAGTTCGGGGGCGGCGGCCCGGTCACCACGTCGGCGATCGTCCATATCGTCAACCGCACCTCGGTCTACATCGATCGGGTGTGCGAGCAGGTCGGTGTCGCCTACGAGGAAGAACGCGACCGCTGGGTCGGCAATCGGGGCGGACTGCGCCAGCAGTGGGTGACCCGGCTCCTCAACGGCACGACCACCGATGCCGACGCCGCGGAACAGGCGCTGCGGTATCCGCTGTCCCGCGGACATCTCGCGATCGACACCTGGACCGATCCGCATATCGACCCCGCAAAGGCAGTGGAGGTCTTCGATCAACTCCGGGCGGCGCTGGGCACTGTGTTCGACCGTGCGCTCGGAACTCTGCTGATACCGGTGGATGAACACGAGGCCCGGCTGTGGTTCGCCCTGCCGGGCGAGCCGTCGGTCGACAGCGCGGCGATCGAACAGTTGCTCGCCGATCGGGCATTGCCGGTGCGGGTGGCCTTCGGTGGTCACGGCACCGGCCTGGCCGGATTCCGGCGGACCGCCGCCCAGGCCGACCGGGTACGCCGGCTCGCACTCCTCAGCGGTGACCACGGCGCGCGAGTCCTCTCCTATCACGATGTCTCGGCGGTCGCGCTGCTGGCGAGCGATATCGATACGCTGCGCGAATTCGTCGCCGACGAGCTCGGTGAACTGGCGGTGGACAACGAACGTAATCTCTGGCTGCGTGAGACGCTGCGGGTGTTCCTTGCCGGGAACCGCAGTTATGCCGCGGCCGCCACTCGGCTGGGGGTCCATCGCAACACCGTTCAGTACCGCGTCCGGCAGGCGCTCAACCTGATCGGCGTGAGCACCGATTCTCCTGGCGCGGATCTGTATCCGCGGCTGGCGCTCCAGGCCACCCAATTGTTGGGCGCCGCGGTGCTGCGCCCGGAGTCCGGCCCGAACTGAGCCGGCCGATACCGGTTCGGCCGCGTTCCACGCGGGAACGTCCTCGGCGACGACCGCGCACAACAGGGGCTCTGTGCTGCGCGCACAAATACCGGCCGACCTTTCATGCGGCCGGAATATGGCCGGTCACGCGGCACGCATCGTAGGGTTCAGTTATCCCCGGAATCCGTTATCCACCTCAGTAGTTGGTCCGCCGGCAACCGAATCGCCGCACCGCCACGAGTGGTGTCGCGGATCCGATCCCATCCGTCGTGCCGGCGTCCTCGCGCTGCGCGCTGCCCTTTTCAGGAGTTCTCCGTGCCCTCCATCCAGACCGTCCGCGGCGCCGTGGACACCGCCGACCTCGGTATCACGCTGATGCACGAACACGTCTTCGTACTCAGTTCCGACGTACAGCAGAACTATGCGCAGGAGTGGGGTTCGGAGGAGGAACGGATCGAGGACGCGGTCCGGCAGTTGACCGGCGCCTACGACGCCGGGGTGCGTACGATCGTGGATCCGACGGTGGTGGGGCTGGGCCGCTACATCCCCCGGATCGCCCGGATAGCGGAACGGGTTCCACTGCAGCTGATCGTGGCCACCGGCCTCTACACCTACAACGACGTCCCGTTCTTCTTCCACCACCGCGGTCCGGCGCTCGATCCGCTGGTCGGCAGGCACGTTCCCGATCCGATGGTCGATCTTTTCGTCGGCGATATCCGGGACGGTATCGCCGGCACCGGTGTCCGCGCCGGCATGCTCAAATGCGCGATCGACGCGGAGGGCCTCACACCCGGCGTCGAACGGGTGATGCGCGCGGTGGCCCGGGCCCACCACGAGACCGGTGTGCCGATCACCGTCCACACCCACCCCGAATCGGGTACCGGTTTCGAGGTCAAGCGCGTCCTGTGCACCGAAGAAGGCGTCGACCCGTCCCGAATCGTGCTGGGGCACAGCGGCGACACCACGGATCTGGACTATCTGACCGCGCTCGCGGACGCCGGCTTCGTCCTGGGTATGGACCGTTTCGGCATCAATCTCGAGACCACCTTCGAGGCGCGCGCGGATACCCTCATCGAAATGGTGCGCCGCGGCTACGCCGAGCGCATGGTGCTCTCCCAGGACTCCAGCTGTTATATCGACTGGATAGAACCGACGACCCGGGCGGCCGTGCTCCCACAGTGGCACTACACCCATCTGTTCGACGATGTCTTTCCCTACGTGCTCGATCGCGGTATCGAGGAACGGCAACTCCGGACGATGCTCGTGGACGTACCCCATACGTTCTTCGCGGCGGGCTGACCGGGCCCACCGGCGGCGGCCACACCCCGACCGGGTTCCCGAGCCCGGTGGGCCCGGAAGCTAGGGTTGTCGATCATGCCTGGTCTGCCCGCTTCGCGCGCCCGTGCGCTGCTCGCCGCACTCCTGCTCGCTGTGGCCGTACTGGCGACAGCGTGTGGCAGTGGCGGCGGCGGTGACAGCGCCACCCGCGACCTGTGCGCGCCACCGGGACCGGCGGCCGCCACCGCGGCCCCGGCGAACCTGACCGCCCCGGGCGCCGGAAAAGAGGACCGGTTCACCACCGAATCCACCGAGCCGCCGGAATCGGTCGATATCGCCCGTTTGGGGCTGATCCAGCCGGGCGTACTGAGTGTGGGCACCCTCTCCGACGCACCGCCGAGTATCTGCGTGAACTCCACCGGCGCGTTCACCGGCTTCGACAACGAGCTCCTGCGGGCGGTGGCCGCGAAGATCGGCCTGCGGGTCGAGTTCTCCGGTACCGAATTCGCCGGACTGCTGGCTCAGGTCGCGGGCAAACGGTTCGATGTCGGCTCGTCCAACATCACCACCACCGACGCCAGGCGTGAGATGGTCGGCTTCACCAACGGCTACGATTTCGGCTACTTCTCGCTGGTCGTCGAGGACGGCAGCCCGGTGCGCGGGTTCGCCGATCTCGGTCCCGGTTCCCGGGTCGCGGTGGTGCAGGGCACGGTTCAGGACGAGTACGTGGTCAACGAACTGGGCCTGGATCCGGTGAAGTTCCCGGACTACAACACCGCCTACGCGAATGTGAAAACCGGTCAGGTGGACGCCTGGGTCGCGCCGTCGGCACAGGCCGAGGGCGCGATCGCACCGGGTGACGCGACCTCGGTCGTACAGAACTCGTTCAGCCTCGACAATTTCGCCGGCTGGGCGGTCGCGAAGAACAACAAGCCGCTGATCGACGCCCTCAACTCCGGGTTGGACGCGGTGATCGCCGACGGCACCTACGCTCGGCTCTACAGCGACTGGGTGCCGCGGGAACTGCCGCCCGGCTGGAAGCCCGGTTCGAAGGCGGCGCCCGCCCCGCAACTACCGGATTTCGCCGCGATCGCGGCCGAACGCGCGCCGCAGGAACAGACAGCACAGGCGCCGAAATCGACTCTGCAACAGCTACGCGACACCTTCTTCGACTGGTCGCTCTACCGGCAGGCCCTGCCGGACCTGTTCAAGACGGGCTTACCCAACACCCTGATCCTCGCACTGGTCTCGGGCGCGCTCGGCACCGTGATCGGCATGCTGCTCGCGGTAGCCGGTATCTCGCGTACCCGCTGGCTGCGCTGGCCGGCCCGGGTGTACACCGATATCTTCCGCGGTCTGCCCGCGGTGGTCATCATCCTGCTCATCGGCCTCGGCGTCGGACCGGTGGTCAGCGGCCTCACCGGCAACAACCCCTACTGGCTCGGCGCGGTGGCGCTGGCCCTGCTGGCTTCGGCCTATATCGGTGAGATCTTCCGCTCCGGTATCCAGTCGGTGGAGCCGGGCCAGCTGGAGGCGGCGCGCGCGATCGGCTTCGGATACCGGCAGGCGATGACACTGGTGGTGATCCCCCAGGGCGTGCGCCGGGTACTGCCCGCGTTGATGAATCAGTTCATCGCGTTGATCAAGGATTCGTCGCTCATCTACTTCCTCGGCCTGCTGGCCACCCAGCGCGAACTGTTCGCGGTCGGCCGCGACCTCAACGCCCAGACCGGCAACCTGTCGCCACTGGTGGCCGCCGGTCTGGTCTATCTCCTGCTGACCATCCCACTCACCCACCTGGTGAACTACATCGATCGGCGGATGCGCACCGGCCGGCCCGATCAGCCGATCGACCCGGTCGAGCAGGCCACCATCACCGAAGGGCGGGGGTAACCGATGAGTGCCTCACTGACCGGCACCGGACTCCACCTGCGGCTGGGCGGCAACCAGATCCTGCGTGGGGTGGATGTCCACGTCGACGCGGGTAAGACCACGACGGTGATCGGCCCGTCGGGTTCCGGGAAGTCCACCCTGCTACGGGTGCTGAACCGGCTGTACGAACCCGATTCCGGCGATATTCTGCTCGACGGCGATTCGGTGCTCACCGAGAATCCGGACCGGCTGCGCCAGCGCATCGGGATGGTGTTCCAGCAGTTCAACCTGTTCCCGCACCGGACTGTCGCCGACAATATCGCGCTGGGCCCGCGGAAACTGCGCGGTTTGTCCAAGGAGGAGGCGCGCACGCTGGCACTGGAGCAGCTCGAGGTGGTGGGCCTCACCGGCAAAGCCGATTCCCGTCCCGCGAACCTGTCCGGCGGCCAGCAACAGCGGGTGGCGATCGCGCGGGCGCTGGCCATGAAACCGGACATCATGTTCTTCGACGAAGCCACCTCCGCACTGGATCCGGAACTGGTCAAGGGCGTGCTCGCGCTGATGTCGGACCTGGCCGCGGGCGGTATGTCGATGGTTGTGGTGA
Organism: Nocardia sp. NBC_01329; assembly: GCF_035956715.1. Taxonomy (NCBI): domain Bacteria; kingdom Bacillati; phylum Actinomycetota; class Actinomycetes; order Mycobacteriales; family Nocardiaceae; genus Nocardia; species Nocardia sp. NBC_01329. The sequence goes on from NZ_CP108381.1 coordinate 3,837,988, forward strand.
CCCACGAGATGGGGTTCGCGCGGAGTGTCTCCGACCATGTGGTGTTCATGGACGGCGGTCTGGTGGTGGAGTCCGGGAGCCCGGACGCTCTCTTCGACAGTGCCGAAACACCGCGGCTGCGAAGGTTTCTCGACCAGGTGCTCTGAAACGACGATACTGAAGCCATGAGCGATGACGATCGGACCGGCAACCCCTACGGCACACCGACCACCAGCGGACCCCGGCCCATCGGCCGGGCCCAGGGCGTGACCAACCGGGTGGTCCGCACTCTGCTGCGGGTACCGGGCCTGTCGGGTGTCGTCGGGAAACGCCTGGCGACCCTGCACGTGGTGGGCCGCAGATCCGGGAACACCTACGACATCCCGGTCGCCTATACCGCCTATGGTCAGACGCTCCTGATCGGCACCGCGCTGCGGCCGTGGGTGAAGAATCTGGCGCCCGGGACTCCGCTCACCATCACCCGTGGTGGGCGTCCGGAGCGATTCGACCCGACCGTATACACCGAAGCGGACGACGTGCTGCGACTGTTCGAGATCATCGCCCGCGACAACAAGACCAACGCGGAATTCAACGGCATCGGTTTCGATGCCGAGGGCGATCCGAACAAGGCCGATATCTACCAGACCTGGCAGCAGGGCGGTGTGGTGATCGAACTGCGCCCGGTCTGAGATTCCTGCTCCCGGATGCGGGAGTATCGCGACCGGCCGGTCAGCGCTGGCGCCAGCTCAGCGGTCCCGGTAGATCGACGCTGTTCTTCTTGGTCCGGGAGTTCCACGACCACGGGCCGATCTTGATACTCCACGAGGAAAGACCCGATTGGGTGTAGTTCAGCTTCAGCGGACCGAAGGACTGGCGTTTGCGGAATCTGATGGGCATGAGCGACCTCCCTAGCTCCGTCCCAGGATAACGGATCAGGGTGAGCACCTATGGCTTTCGCTGGTCAGGGGTGCCAGAGTGGAGGACGTGGGTATCTATCGCGACCATTTCGTACCACGCCTGGTGAACGCGGCCTGTGGGATGAGGGCCAACGAGCCGCTGCGCGAGCGGGTCTGCGCCGGATTGTCCGGTCGGGTGGTCGAACTCGGTTTCGGCTCCGGACTGAATGTGCCGTTCTACTCCGATGCGGTGGTATCGGTGAGCGCCGTCGAGCCGGCGGACCTCGGCTGGAAGATATCGTCCCGGCGCCGCGCCGGCACCCGGGTCCCGATCGAGCGCGCGGGCCTGGACGGACAGTCGCTGCCGTTTCCGGACAGTAGTTTCGATACCGCCCTGTCGACCTGGACGATGTGCACCATCCCCGATATCGAAGCCGCACTCGGCGAGATACGGCGGGTGCTGATACCCGGCGGCACGCTGCATTTCGTCGAGCACGGCCTGGCCCCTGATCCAAAGGTGCAGCGCTGGCAGCATCGCCTCGATCCGCTCCAGCAGCGCATCGCGGGCGGCTGCCATCTGGACCGGAATATCCGGGCACTCGTCGAAACGGCGGGGTTCGGTATCCGCGAACTGGAGGTCGTTCGCGGGCAGGGACCGGCGTTCATCGACACCCAGTCGCTGGGTGTGGCCGTCAATCCCTGAGGTTCTCGCGGCGCTCACCCGGTCGCCGGTCGGGAGCCCGACGCGGCACAGTGATATATCTCGACCGGATTCGGATTCGGGTATCGGAACCTTCCGGCGTCGCGACGCGTCGAAGGGTAGGAAGGGAGTTCCGCGGAAATGAGGGATCGATGAGCAGTGACGACCGCGCGGCCACCCAGGCGGCCACCGGAATGTTGCGCGACAGTGTAGATCAGCTGTTGAGTACGTTCGAGCGGCAGCGCGAGGCCATGGCGGAGATCCGGCAGCGGCTCGCAACCACCACGGTGAGCGTCTGGTCCGCGGACAACCTGGTGCGGATCGATGCCAACAGCGCGGGTGTCCCGGTAGAGGTGCACCTCACCACCGAGGCGTTCAAACGGTCCACCCCGGAAAAGCTGAGCCGCTCGATCCTCGCGGCTGTGCAGCAGGCCGCCCGACAGGCAAATGACCTGTCCCGGGAGGCCTGGACGCCGGTGCGGGAGATGGCCGGCGAAATCCCGGACCTGCCGGATATCGCGCCCGGTATGCCGAGTATCAAAACGCTGACCGGCGATCTCTTCCCCGACCCCGTCACCGAGGCCGAGCCTCCCGCCCCGATGGCCCGGGAAGAAGAAGACGAGTTCTACCGCAACCGCGACTACCTGGAAGGCGGCCGATGAGCACCGTCCGGGTCGACGAGGAAGCCCTGCGGGCGAGCCGCCCCGCGATCGTGAAGGTGGCGGACCAGGTCGCCGACGCGGTGCGGGCCGCGCGCGCGGCGATCGAGGCCGAGGGCGAATGCTGGGGCGCCGATGAGATCGGCCGAGAGTTCGCGGACAAGTACTCGCCCGCCGCCACCGAAGGCCTCACCGGTCTCGACCTGCTACAGCAGGCAGTGAACGGGGTGAGCGAGGGGGTGGGCGCGATCGCGACGGACTTCGGCGTCCAGGACGAGAACAACGCCACCGGAGTCCAGCAGGCGGCGCAGTAGCGCCCGATCAGCTCGCCAAGCAGCCCGGGCCCAGCAGTGCCTTCAGATCACCCATGAGCGCCGATGAGGGCTCCACTCGCAGACTGTCGTCCAGTTTCAGCAGCGTGGTCTTCTCCCGAGCACCGACATGCCGGACATGGACATCCGAAGTCCCCGGATGCCGCGACAGCACCCGCTTGAGCTCACCGATCTTGTCGGGCGTGCACATCCGGGTGGAGATGGTCACCGCCAGCGGTTTCGCCACCCCGATCGCCGACAGATCCGGTACGGCGAGATCGTTGGCGATCAGCGAGATCCGGTCGTCGCGCATCGAGACCCGGGCCTTCACCAGCACAACGGCGTCCTCCACCACATCCATCCCGTACACGGAATAGGCCTGTGGGAAGAACAGCACTTCGATACCACCGGTCAGATCCTCGATCTGACACGAAGCCCACGCCAGACCGTTCTTGTTGATCCGCCGGTTCACCGAGGCGAGAATGCCGCCGACGGTGACCTGGGTACCGTCCTTGATATCGCCCTCGAGAATCGTGGGGATCTGGGTATCGGCCTGGGCAGCGAGTACATGGTCGACGCCGTTGAGCGGATGGCCGGACACATAGAGGCCGAGCATCTCCCGCTCCAGGGCGAGGCGATGTTTAGTCTCCCATTCCTCGTCGGGAACCTTCACATCGAATACCGATGCCACCGATTCGGCACCCTCGTCGCCCATACCGCCGAACAGGTCGAACTGACCGATGGCCTCGGCCTTCTTGGTGGACATGACGGCATCGATCGCGTCGGAGTGCACCAGCAGCAGCCCTTTACGGGGATGGTTCAGCGAATCGAACGCACCGGCTTTGATAAGCGACTCGGTGACCTTCTTGGTGCAGGCCACCGTATCGATCTTGTTGAGATAGTCCGAGAAATCGGTGAACTTCGATTTCTCGGTACGGGCGGTGATGATGGAGTTCACCACGTTCTGGCCGACATTGCGCACCGCGCCCAGCCCGAATCGGATATCGGCGCCGACCGAGGCGAAGTTGGTCTCCGATTCGTTCACATCCGGCGGTAGCACGGTGATACCGAGTTTGCGGCAATCCGAGAGATAGATCGCGGCCTTGTCCTTGTCGTCACCGACCGAGGTGAGCAGACCCGCCATATATTCGGCCTTGAAATTGGCTTTGAGATAGGCGGTCCAGAAGGAGACCAACCCGTAGCCCGCGGCATGCGATTTGTTGAACGCGTATCCGGCGAAGGGGAGAATGGTGTCCCACAAGGCCTTGATCGCCGGTTTCGAAAAGCCGTTGGCTTGCATACCGGCTTCGAAGCCCTCGAATTCTGCCTCGAGTACCTCGGCCTTCTTCTTACCCATCGCGCGGCGCAGGATATCGGCTCGGCCGAGCGAATATCCGGCGACCTTCTGCGCGATCTGCATGATCTGCTCCTGGTAGACGATCAGGCCGAAAGTATCGGCGAGGATCTCCTTCAGGGGCTCTTCCAGTTCGGGGTGGATCGGCTTGACCTGTTGACGGCCGTTCTTGCGGTCGGCGTAGTCGTTGTGGGCGTTCATACCCATCGGGCCGGGGCGGTAGAGCGCGAGCACCGCGACGATATCCTCGAACCCGGTGGGCTGCATCCGGCGCAGCAGATCCCGCATGGCACTACCGTCGAGCTGGAAAACGCCGAGAGTGTCACCGCGCGAGAGCAATTCGTAGGTGGCGGGATCGTCGAGCGGCAGATTGTCCATATCGAGGTCGATACCGCGATTGGACGAGATGTTGTCGAGCGCGTCGCCGATGACGGTCAGGTTGCGCAGGCCCAGGAAGTCCATCTTCAGCAGGCCGATGGCCTCACACGACGGATAGTCCCAGCCGGTGATGATGGCGCCGTCCTGCGCCCGCTTCCACAGCGGAATCGCATCCATCAGCGGTTCGGAGGACATGATGACCGCGCAGGCGTGTACACCCGCGTTACGGATCAGGCCCTCGAGACCGCGCGCGGTCTCGTAGATCTTCGCGACATCAGGGTTGCTGCCGATGAGATCACGGACCTCGGCGGCTTCCTTGTACCGCTCGTGCTGGGGATCCATGATCCCCGACAGCGGGATGTCCTTGGCCATGATCGGCGGCGGCAGCGCTTTGGAGATCTGGTCGGCGATGGCGAAACCGGGCTGACCGAACTGGACTCGCGCGGAGTCCTTGATGGCGGCCTTGGTTTTGATGGTGCCGAAGGTGATGACCTGAGCCACCCGGTCGCTACCCCAGCGATCGGTCGCATAGCGGACCATCTCACCGCGGCGGCGATCGTCGAAGTCGATATCGATATCGGGCATCGACACGCGTTCGGGATTGAGGAACCGCTCGAACAGCAGTCCGTGCGGAATAGGGTCGATATTGGTGATCCCCATCGCGTACGCGACGAGCGAACCGGCCGCGGAGCCACGGCCCGGGCCGACCCGGATACCGACCTCGCGGGCATGGTTGATCAGGTCGCCGACCACCAGGAAGTAGGCCGGGAAACCCATTTCGATGATGACGTCGAGTTCGAACTCGGCGCGTTCGACGTACTCGCGCGGCACCCCGCTCGGGAACCGGCGTTCCAGACCGCGGTGCACTTCCTTGCGCAGCCAGCCGGATTGATCCTCCCCTTCGGGTACGGGGAAGACCGGCATCCGGTCACGGTGCTCCCACACCTCGGCGTAGGACTGGACCCGTTCCCCGATCCAGACGGTGTTGTCGCACGCGCCGGGAATCTCGGCGTCCCACAGGGCACGCATATCGTCGGCCGATTTCAGGTAGTAGCCGTCGCCGTCGAATTTGAACCGGGTGGGGTCGGACAGGGTCTTACCGGTCTGGACACACAGCAGCGCCTCGTGGTTACGCGAGTGCTCCTTGGTGACGTAATGGCAGTCGTTGGTCGCCAGAGGCGGGATGTCGAGAGCCCGGCCGACCTCGATCAGGCCCTGGCGGACCCGCGTCTCGATGGACAGACCGTGGTCCATCACCTCGAGGAAGAAATTGTCGCGGCCGAAGATCTCCTGCCATTTGGCGGCGGCCTCGAGTGCTTCACGCTCGTGCCCGAGCCGCAGCCGGGTCTGCACCTCGCCCGAGGGGCAACCGGTGGTGGCGATGATCCCCTCGGCGTGCGCGGCGATGAGCTCCTCGTCCATCCGCGCCCATTTGCCGAGCTGGCCCTCGATACTCGCCAGCGAGGACAGTTTGAACAGGTTCCGCAGACCGGTCGCGTTCTCGGCGACCATGGTCATATGGGTGTAGGCGCCGGAGCCGGACACATCGTCGCTCTTCTGACCCGGATCACCCCACTGGATCCGTTTGGTGTCGAAGCGCGAACCGGGCGCGATATAGGCCTCGATGCCGATGATCGGCTTGATCCCGGCCTTCTTCGCCGAATGGTAGAACTCGGCCGCGCCGTACATATTGCCGTGGTCGGTCATTCCCACCGCGCTCATCCCGAGCCGGTCGGCCTCCGCGAACAGCGGTGAGATCTTGGCGGCACCGTCGAGCATCGAGTACTCGGTGTGGTTGTGCAGATGAACGAATCCGGACGAGGCGGCCAAGATCTGTCCTTCCTCCCAATGGCTCGGCGGGGGTTGGTGTAGCGAGTTTATGCGCACCGTCCGACCGCTTCGGCGCCGGATGGGCGTGCCCGCCGGACCCGGGCGTGTCGTACCGGGCGCCGGGCGCGGGAAACCGATTCTGCCACCGGCACGCTCGGCCACTGGTAGGGTCGTGCCGCGTCACATCCGGCGGACGACCGCCCACGATCGACCCCGCAAGTGCACGACCGACCAGCGAGGTGAACGATGACAGCACGTACGACCGCACTCGCGCTGCCCACTGCCGCGGTGCTGGCGGTAGGAATGCTGGCAGCCACTGCCGCACCCGCCGCGGCCGACGGTGGTTCGTTCCAGACCCTCTACTCCCTCACCGACGGCCCGTGCGTAGCTCAGATCGACACCTCGGTCAACGGACCGGGCTATCCGGAGCACGCGTCGTTCACCGTCTCGACCATCATGTTCGGCATCGGGTCGTGCAGTCTGCCGATCACCCTGAACTGGCGCAACCTCGATACCGGCGAGACCGGGTCGACCACCCGGACCGCGAACGGCCCCGGCCACTGGATGAACGACGGCCGCTCGGCGCTGTTCCATCCCGGGATCGGCCGCTTCACCGCGACCGTCTCCGTCGGCGCGGCCCATACCCCGGAATCGGGGTCCGTGGACTTCACTGTCGAGAAGTACCAGGGGTGATCACCGGCCTCCGCAGCGCGCACCCGGCCCGTTCTGCCTGATCGGGCCCGGCGTCCCCCGACGACTTTTCATCGACCTTCCACCACCCGGCGTGATCGCTGCGCCGGGTTCTCGAACTCGGCTCGCCGGTGCGGGCCGGTCATCGCTTCCGGAGAAGGTTTCCCGCGACAATGGCGGTTGCCGCGGGAAGCATGAGACGATGACCGGCCCACACCGGCGAGACGACTCGATGTGATCACCGACGAACCGGGCCGGGGCGAGTGGAGCCGGGTCATCGCGTATATCCGCGGGCCGGCTCGTAGCATGTGTCCAGGTCACGATGATCGTCGGCGAGGGCGGGCGGCGGACCGGTGATCGGTACAGCGGCAGTAGGGCCGGGACGGACAGGAACAGCGATGACCGCGACCTTGCTCACCGTGTCCGGCGCAGCCGTGCTGATCGCCGCGGCACTACTGATCTGGGCGCGACCCCGGCGGATGGTCACCACTCCCGCCGAACGCGCCGTGCACACCGCCTTACATACCGCCTCCCTGGCGGCCCGGCCACTCCGCCGCGGCCTCACTCGCGAGTCCGCAGCCGAGGCCGCGCCGCATCTGCGGGCCCTGGTCGGAGCCGAAGGGCTGGGGGTGAGCGATCCCGACGGTGAACTTCTCGCCTGGGACGGCACCCACGAGACACTGGCGGCCGAGTTCACCGGTGCAGCCAGACGGGCCGCCGCGGCGCAGCGGCCCGTCCTGGCGCACCTCCCCGAGACCGACCATCCGGGTCGCACCCTGGTCACCCAGCCGTTGCTCAGCGACAGCGGCACCGTTGTCGGAGCGCTGGGAATGGTCACCGGGAACCGGCCGGGTCCCGGTGCGCTCGGCGCCCTGGCCGAGGTCGCCCGATATGCCTGCGGCCAGCTGGAACTGGCAGAACTCGACGCGTCCCGCTCCCGGCTCGACCGCGCCGAGGTGCGCGCGCTACGCGCTCAGATCAGCCCACATTTCATCTACAACGCACTGAACACCATCGCCTCGTTCGTCCGTACCGATCCGGACCGGGCCCGCGAACTCATCTTGGATTTCGCGGATTTCACCCGGTACTCGTTCCGCGACGCCGGGGAATACACCGTGCTGGCCGACGAACTCAGCAATATCGAACGGTATCTCGAACTCGAACGCGCCCGATTCGGACCGGCGTTACAGGTGCGACTGCGGATCGCCCCCGAGGTGCTCGGCGTGACCCTGCCCTTCTTGGCCTTGCAGCCGCTGGTCGAGAACGCCGTACGGCACGGTTTGGCGGGCACGCCCGGCGGCGGCACGGTCACCATCGAAGCGCTCGACGCCGGAACCGACTGCGTGCTGAGTGTCGAAGACGACGGCGCCGGAATGGATCCCGACCTGTTGCGCTCCGGTTCGCCGGCCACGACCGGCACCGGGTCCACCGAGGGCGCGCATATCGGCCTGGCCAATGTGGACGACCGGCTACGCGCCGCCTTCGGCAACGATTACGGCCTGGTCGTGGACACCGCCCCCGGCGCCGGAACGAAGGTGAGCTTGCGGGTGCCCAAGTTCCGGCCCGGTATCAGACCGTGAACCGGAACGGCCGGGCCCCGCTCACCCTCACAGAGCGGGGACCGGCCGGCCTGCATCAGTAATTGCCAGGCCGGATGCCGCCGCCACGGCATCCGGCTCGCAGGTTCAGTGCACGGCCGCTTTCTCGGCGCCGACCCCGGTGAGCGCCCGGACTTCCATTTCCGCAGCCTTCACCGGATCCTCGGTGTCCTTGCCGCCGAGGTAGGTACCGACGACACCGAGCACGAAGGCAAGCGGGATGGACACGATCCCCGGGTTGGACAGCGGGAACCAGTCGAAATCGAGATCCGGCAGCATCGCCGTCGAGGAGCCGGAAACCGCCGGGGAGAAAACGATGAGCACGATGGTGGAGATCAGCCCGCCGTACATGCTGAACAGTGCGCCGGTGGTGTTGAAACGCCGCCAGAACAACGAGTACAGGATGGTCGGCAGGTTCGCCGAGGCAGCGACCGCGAAAGCCAGTGCCACCAGGAAGGCGATGTTCTGGCCGTTGGCCAGGATGCCCAGTGCGATGGCCAGGATCCCGATCACGACCGCGGTGATCCGGGAGACCCGGACCTGCGCGGCGTCGTCGGCTTTGCCGCGTCGGATGACATTGGCGTAGATATCGTGCGCGAACGAAGCCGATGCCGTGATCGTGAGGCCGGCGACCACCGCGAGAATGGTCGCGAACGCCACGGCCGAGATAATGCCCAGCAGGACGACCCCGCCCAGTTCGAAGGCCAGCAGCGGGGCCGCGGCGTTCTGCCCACCGGCCGCGCCGAGGATACGGTCCGGTCCGACGATCGCGGCCGCACCGTAGCCGAGCACCAGGGTGAACAGGTAGAAGGCGCCGATCAGCGCGATCGCCCAGACCACCGAGCGCCGTGCCTCTTTGGCGGTCGGCACCGTATAGAAGCGCATGAGCACATGTGGCAGACCCGCCGTGCCCAGTACCAGGGCCAGGCCGAGCGAGACGAAGTTCAGTTTCGACATCTCACTGCCGCCGTACTGCGCGCCGGGGGCGAGTACGTCGCGGGCGGCCACCTTGGCGTCCTCGGAACCGCCGATCGCGCTCTGCGCGCCGGAAAGGATCGCCGACGGGTCGAATCCGAATTTCGCCAGCACCATCACGGTCATCACCGCGGCGCCCGCGATGAGCAGGACCGCCTTGATGATCTGCACCCAGGTGGTGCCTTTCATCCCCCCGACCAGCACATACACGATCATCAGCACCCCGACCACGGCGATCACCACCGCCTGCCCGGTCTTACTGGACACATCCAGCAGCAGCGCCACCAGACCACCGGCACCGGCCATCTGCGCGAGCAGATAGAACAGCGAGACGGCGAGGGTGCTGATCGCGGCCGCGGTCCGCACCGGCCGTTGCTTCAACCGGAAGCTCAGCACATCGGCCATCGTGAATTTGCCGGTGTTGCGGAGCATTTCGGCCACCAGCAGCAGCGCGACCAGCCAGGCGACCAGGAACCCGATCGAGTACAGGAAGCCGTCGTAACCATAGACCGCGATGGCTCCGGCGATCCCGAGGAAACTCGCCGCCGACAGGTAGTCCCCGGCGATGGCGATACCGTTCTGCGGTCCGGTGAAACCGCGGCCACCGGTGAAATAGTCGGCGGCACCGGAGGTATTGCGACCCGCCCAGAACACCACCACCATGGTGACCGCGACGAACGCCGCGAAAATGGCGATATTGGCAACCGGGTTGCCGACAGTGGCGCCGGCGGCATGTAGCGAGATCACGACCGGTCTCCTTCCAGTTCGGCGCGCAGCGCTGCGGCCCGCGGGTCCAGTTCCCGGTTGGCGAACCGGACGTAGAGGCCGGTGATCAAGAAAGTCGAGACGAACTGCCCCAGGCCGAGCAGCAGCCCGACATTGACCTCACCGAATACCCGGGTGGCCATGAAATCGTGCGCATAGGCGCCGAGCAGGACATAGCCGAGGTACCAGAGCAGGAACACTGCGGCCATCGGGAAGATGAAGCGGCGCAGCCGGTTACGGAGTTCCTGGAACTCCGGACTGTGCTGCGCGGCGACGAAATCGGGCGGCGGGTCGGCCGCCCGCCCGTCGCTTGTGTCGAGATCGATTTCGGTCATGCCGGGTCCCTCATCATGTGACGTGTATTACCTGTCCAGAAGGTAGCGGCCCGACGACGTCCCGGAACCCTTGTGATAGGGGTCACTCGGCAGAGGTGGGGAAGTGTGCGGTGAGCGGTCACCGTGCCGCGACGAACGGTCCGGCGCGGGCCGGACTCGGTGATCAGTCCGGCCGGTGCCCGGGCACCCGGTCGGCACCCATCCCCAACCGCTCCGGAGCATGCATCCGGACGAAGGCCCGGCGCACTCCCGGGGATGTAGGAGTACAGCGGCTGACCAGCGCCATCGTCCCGAAGGCCAGCGGGACCGCGACCGCCGCCGGGTAGCCGAGGAGTGCCGCGGGCCAACCGCCCGCCAAGTCGTCGGAGACACCACCCAGCACCGAGACCAGAGTTGCCGCACCCGCCACGATTCCACCGGCCGCCAGTCCGGCTGCCGCACCCGCCGCGGTGAGACCCCGCCACCAGATGCCCAACACGAGTAGCGGGCACAATGTCGCGGCCGCGAGCGAGAACGCCAGACCCACCGTGCGGGACAGATCCAGGGAGACCACGCCCAGCGACAGTGCCAGTGGTGCCGCGCCGGCAACCACCGCCGCGACCCGGAAATCACGGATCCGCCCGCGCAGCACATCCGTACTCAGCACACCCGCGATACTCACCACCAACCCCGACGAGGTGGACAGGAAGGCCGCCATGGCCCCGGCCGCGACCAGCGCCGCCAGCAACTGCCCCGGCAACCCGGCCAGGGCCGACGAGGGCAGCAACAGCACTGCCGCGTCGGAGGTTCCGGTGATCAGCAACTGCGGTACGTAGAGCCGGGCGAAGACACCGAGCAGCACGGGAAACAGATAGAAGGTCCCGACCAGCGCGATCACCGCGACCGCCGTGGACCGGGCCGCCCGGCCGTCGCGGTTGGTATAGAACCGCACCAGCACATGGGGTAATCCCATGGTTCCCAGGAAGGTCGCGATCATCAGCGAATACACCTGATATCGCGGATGCGGTCCGGCGAAACCGCCACCGGGGAGCAGCCAGTGCGCGCCGTCGGCCGGAGCTCCGGCCACCACCGGCACCGCCGCGCCCGGTTCGAGTACGAGCCGGGTGTCCCGGTCCAGTTCGTGGGTGCCCGCCGACAACAGCACCGGGCCGGCCACCGCACGATCGTCCAGGACGCCGTGGACCGCCGCCCACTGAGGAACGGCCAATTGCACAACGACCGGGGTGGTCACCTCGACCGTGGTCTGTTCGCGCACCGTCGGTGGCGCCGACGCGCCGAGTTCACGATCCCCGTCCGGCCGGTCGGCGGCGAAGAAATGCACCAGCAGAACAAGGGCCGGCAACGCCACGGCGGTCAGTTTCAGCCAGTACTGGAAAGCCTGGACGAGAGTTATCGACCGCATTCCCCCGGACACGACATTGGCCACCACGATCACCGCCACCGCCACCGCACCCACCCACCCGGGCACGCCGAGCAGAATCCGCAGTGTGAGTCCGGCACCCTGGAACTGCGGGATCACATACACCGCGCACACCAGCACCACCACCACTGCGGCGAGCCGACGCAACTGCGGCGAACCCCACCGGAACTCGGCGAAATCGGGCACGGTGTAGGCGCCGGAGCGCCGCAGCGGTGCCGCCACGAAGAGCAGCAGCGCCAGATATCCCGCGGTGAAACCCACCGGGTACCACAGCGCGTCGGCACCGTATTTGGCGATCAGCCCGGCCACGCCGAGAAACGAGGCGGCCGAGAGATATTCACCGGAGACCGCGGCCGCGTTCCAGCGTGGTCCCACACTGCGGGAGGCCACCAGGAAATCGGAGGTCGTCCGTGCCCAGCGCACCCCGTATACCCCGAGGACCACGGTCGCCAGCGCCGCCGCGAGCAGCGCCGCCACGGTCAGACCGGAGGCGCTCACCACCCCGGCCCGCGCATCCACTGTCTCGTCTCCCCCGGCGTGCCCCGCTCAATCACCGGTGAGCTCGAGGAAATCGTTCTCGTTGCGCTCGGACAATCGCAGGTATACCCGGCCGGTGAGCCAGAGCAGCGGGTAGGCGGCCCCGCCCAGCACCAGCCACGGCAACCGGATTCCCAGGACCACGGTCTCGGCCACCGCTGTGACGCCGAACAGCAGTGGCAGCGCCGCGAGGAGCAGGGCGATCACCAGCCCACAGCTCAGGGCGAGTCCCAGTTGCGCGCGGATCAGCCCGCCGATCAGGGCCTCCCCGATCTCGGTCTGCTCGGCGACCTCCACCCGGGTCCGGACCCGGCGCGCGCCGCGACGTTCGGCGAGCACCACCCGCCGGCGCGGGAGTCTCGGCGCGGGGCCGCTCATCGCCGGTCCGACGCCGGATGCGGTCCGTGTACCAGCCGCTGTTTGAGTTCACGCACCTGCCGCCGGCTCACCGGCAGTTCCACCCGTTGCGCCCCGCGCAGGCAGACCAGCGTGCCCGATCCCACCGTGCGCAGACCGGTCACCCGGCCGAGCGCCACCAGATACGACCGGTGGACCCGCAGGAAATCCTCGTGCCAGCGTTCCTGCAACGCCGAGAGCGGGATACGCACCAGATGGGAGCCGGTATCGGTGTGCAGCCGGGCGTAATCACCCTCGGCCTCCACCCAGTTCACCTGCGACCGGTGCACCAGTGTGGTGACACCGCCCAGTTCGACCGGGATGACCTCGTGACTCCCGCCCGGGTCCGATCCCGGATCCGGTTCGGCGCGGGCACGGCGCTCGGCGATCCGCCGCACGGCGGCGGCCAGGCGCTGCTGCCGCACCGGTTTCAGCAGATAGTCGACGGCGCCCAGATCGAACGCGGCAATCGCGTGATCTTCGTGCGCCGTGACGAAGACGATCGCCGGTGGGTTCACGAATTCGGCGAGGACACCCGCCAGTTCCATACCGTCCAGGCCCGGCATGTCGATATCCAGGAAGACCGCGTCGGCCCCGTGCGCGCGCAATATCCGCAGCGCACCGGTCGCGTCGGCGGCGCCGTGCAGTTCGGTCACCACAGGCTCGGCGCGCAACAGATAGAGCAGCTCGTCCAGCGCCGGCCGCTCGTCGTCCACAGCGAGCACCCGCATCACGCCAGACCCTTCCTGCACCTTCGACTCGGATCATCGTAGTCATCGAGTCCGGGGCACGGGTCCGGTACCTGCCGTTCCGGTCAGGATCCGAGCTGGTCCATGCGTCGCTGCATCTCCGCAGGCTCGATATCTTCGACGTGGGTGGCGACGGTCCACTGATGACCCCACGGGTCCACGAACGCAGCCGTCCGGTCGCCGTAGAACTGGGTCTCCGGGGCGCTGATCTCGGTGGCGCCCCCGGCGAGCGCGGCGGCGTGGGCAGCATCCATATCCGGGACATAGACGTAGAGGTTGACCGGAGTACCGCCGATCGAATGTGGATCCCGGAATGCCATATCCGGGGCCGGGTCGCCGAGCATCAGCACCGAATTGCCGATCAGGAGCTCACAGTGCATGACGGTGCCGTCCGGACCCGGGATCCGCATCCGCTCGGTGGCCCCCAGCACCCGTTTGTAGAACTCCACCGCGTCCGCGGCGCCGGCGATCGCCAGACCTGGGGAAATAGTGGGATAGCCTTCGGGAACGGGCGGGACATCGGACATCACAGGACCTCCGGTCTCGGAGCGGTCATCGGATATCTCCGAGCTTATGCCCCGCCCCTACCCGCGGTGGTGGACGAACACGACCCGACGGTCAGCCGCCCCAGCTGACGTTGGTCTCGATGACCTGACGCAGCACCGTCGAGGTTCGCGGGTCGCGGTAGATCTGGTGACCGCCGATCGAGATCGATCCCGCGACCGGAAGCGGCAGCCCGAGATCCACCGTGATATCGCCGCTACCCTGCATCGCGTAGTCCTCGATATCGAGAGTGCCGGCCTCGTTCGGGAGGTCCCAGATATTCGATTTCGGCGTCTGGGTGACGTCGAGCCGGATGGACAACCGGCCGCCGTCACGGTCCACCAATGTGGCGGTGGTGACCTGATCGAGGTCGACGCCACCGCCGACGGTCTGCTGGACCCGCCACACCGCGCCTTCCCCGACGGGTTCGTCGGGAAAGGTGACGGACCGGTAGACCGCCTGATAAAAAGCCTGTTCCAGGGCTGCTCGGGCCGAATTCGAGGTATCCGGGGCGGGGGCCAGGCGCAACGCGGTGATACCGCCGAGTTCGCTCATCTCGAAACCGGCATGCGTACCGTCGGCAGCGGTCAGTGCCTCCGACAGTGCCGGGTCCGGGGTCGTCACCGAGCCCAGGGTGAGCTCCACTCCGCCGGAATCGGCGGTCGCGGTCATCGGGATGGTCAGCGACGGACTGGAGAAGTCGCGTAACTGCTGGGAATCGATCTGCTGCTGGATGTGGTGGTCGGTGCGCAGCGTCACCGCCTGGATCGTGCCGTTGTAGTAGGAGGGCCGCAGCATCGACCGGGGCTCCGCACCGGGATCCACGGTCGTGACCACAGCGGCGGCGATCGGCACCGTGACCTCGTTACCTATCCCCAGCGGTTCGGTGCCGTCGGCCTCGGCCCCCGAGTCGCCGCCGTCGCCGCAACCGGAACCGAAAGCGGTGAGCCCTACCGCGAGAACCACCATCAGCACTCTGGACCTCGCCAGGCGGGGCGTGGGAAACGAACACAACACCGTCACGCCCGACAGCCTACGAGGCGTACCTGAGCGTGGGCTGGGACATCGCGGGAACTTCCGGCAAGGGCCCCGGACGCTCGCGGCGTCCGGTCGCGACGCGCCGGGACGACCGGCCCGGCCGGGTACGCGCGGGTGCCCACGGTACTGCGCCGATGCACCTCGAGAGATGATGGTCGGCGTGAGTGAGGACCGGCCTACGCCAGAGCAGGACCCCGACGACCGCCCCGGCGGGACCGGAGCGCCGCCCCGGCAGCGGCTACGGCTACTGCTGCTGGTCGCCGCGACGCTGTTCGCGCTCGACCTGAGCACCAAAGTGCTGGTGGTCGCGCGGATACGGCCCGGCGAACCGGTTTCCGTCATCGGCGACGTCGTAGAACTCGTCCTGGTACGCAATGCGGGCGCGGCGTTCTCCATGGCCACCGGTATGACCTGGCTGCTGACCCTGGTCGCGGCGGCGGTGGTGATCGGGGTGCTGCGTATCGGCCGCACCCTGCGCTCGCCCCTGTGGGCCATCGGTCTCGGCGGGGTCCTCGGCGGTGCGCTCGGCAATCTGATGGACCGGCTGTTCCGCGCACCCGGGCCGCTGCAGGGTCATGTGGTGGACTTCGTCTCGGTCGGCTGGTGGCCGGTATTCAATGTGGCCGATTCGGCGATCGTCTGCGGGGCGATCCTGCTGGTGGCGTTGACCGTCTTCGGTTTCGAACCGGACGGCTCCCGGTACAAGGACAAGGCCGCCGCGGAAACGGCTACCGCGAGCGAACCGGCCGCGGATGCCGAACCGGACCCTGCCGAGGACCCTCGGCCCGGCCGGGACAGGTCCACCGGCGACTCCGCGCCGGAGAACACGGTGCCGGAAACCGCCGGCGACGCGACCGCGCGCACGCCGACCGGGAACGGCACGACCCCGAGCGATGTCATCGACAAAGCCGCCACCGCCGACGGCAAGGAGACCGCCGCATGAGAGAGACCAGGACGATGCCCGTCCCCGACGGGCTGGACGGGATGCGGGTGGATGCCGGACTCGCCCGGCTGCTCGGCCTGTCCCGGACCGCGGTCGCGGCACTGGCCGAGGACGGTTCGGTACAACTCGACGGCTCACCCGCCGGGAAATCCGACCGGCTCACCGCCGGTGCCTGGCTCGAAGTGGTGTTCCCCGAACCCCGGCGCGAACTGAGCATCGAAGCCGAGCCGGTGGAGGGTATGAAGATCCTCTACGCCGACGACGATATCGTCGCCGTCGACAAACCGGTCGGCGTCGCCGCCCATACCGGGGTGGGGTGGAGCGGACCCACCGTCGTCGGCGGACTGGCCGCCGCCGGCTACCGGATCTCCACCTCCGGCGCGCACGAACGTCAGGGCATCGTGCACCGCCTCGACGTCGGCACCTCCGGCGTGATGGTGGTGGCGCAGTCCGAACACGCCTACACCGTGCTCAAACGCGCGTTCAAACAACGCACCGTGGACAAGCGCTACCAAGCCCTGGTCCAGGGCCACCCCGACCCCAGCAGCGGCACCATCGACGCACCCATCGGCCGCGCCCGAGGCAACGACTGGAAATTCGCGGTCACCTCCGACGGCCGACCCAGCGTCACCCACTACGACACGGTGGAAGCGTTCCAGGCGGCGAGCCTGCTCGATATCCATCTGGAAACCGGCCGCACCCATCAGATCCGGGTGCATTTCTCCGCTATCCGCCACCCGTGCTGCGGTGACCTCACCTACGGTGCCGACCCCCGGCTCGCCGAACGTCTCGGATTGCAGCGTCAGTGGCTGCACGCCCGATCGCTGGGCTTCCAGCACCCCGCGGACGGCCGCTACCTGGAGATCACCAGCGAGTACCCCGACGATCTCACGAACGCGCTGCGCGTCCTGCGCGACGCGTGACCCGCATGCCCGAGGCACCCGCACCGCCCCGGCCCCGCCGCACCGGCCGGGGCCTGGCGTTCGGTGCCGCCGCGGCCGCGTGCGGTGTGTTCGTACTCGCGCTCGGCTATCTGATCCCGCCCGCCGAGGCCGTCGTATCCACCGACCGCCTCGGGCCCGACCAGGGCGAGCCCGTCACCGAATATCTCGACCGCGCGCGCGAAACACTGACCGGTCCGGACGACGGCGACCGGTGGGCGCTGGTGTCGTTCACCGAATACCGCCCCGCCGCCGTCCTCCGCGAACGAGTGGGCGGAATCCGCGTCGGACAGGCGCTCTATCAGGTGCCACTGCCGCGCGTCGCGACCCCGCTGATAGCGGTCCAGACGCCCGATTCCGATACCGCCCTGCGGCGCTCCGGCACCGACGCCGCCTGGCAACTGGCCGATCGGCGCCGCTATGTCACCGCCGAACGCACCGCCCGAATCCTGGACGTGGCCATCGCGCGCCTGCGCGACGACCGTGCCTGCTCCCCCGGAGTCGTCGTCCGCGCCCCGCTGTCCCGGCTCCGCGAACTCGCCGGCCGCCCCGGAATCCGCGCTGTCCAGGCCCTACCGGCCGACGCCGTAGCCGGACGATTCGCCGTCGAGCCCCTGCTCCCCGACAGCAGCGACCCCGTCGGTCCCCGGCCCGACGACGGCCCGATCCCACCGGCCTGATCAGAAATCCAGGCTCACCACACCGTCCAGATATCGGCGGCACCGCCCGGTCAGCAATACCCGATCACCTGCCAGTTCGACCCCCAGCGCCCCACCCCGCCGCGACAACTGCCGCGCGGTCAGCCGAGTGCGGCCCAGCTCGGCACACCACAGTGGTGCCAGCTGCGCATGCGCGGAGCCGGTGACCGGATCCTCCGGCACCCCGACCCCGGGCGCGAAGAACCGCGAAACGAAATCCACCTCGTCACCGCGGGCCGTCACCACCACACCCCGCTGCACCTTCGGAAAAGCGCTCAATGTCGGCGCCAGCTCCCGGACCTGCCGCTCGCTGTCCACCACCACGACCACATCCGCCCCGGAATACACTCGCACCGGCTCCACTCCCAGCGCCGCCACCAACGCCGCATCCGGTTCGGCCGGGACGGATTCGACCACGGGCAGATCCAGCACGTACTCGTCGTCATCGGTGCGATCCACCCGCAACCAGCCACTGTGGGTGAAGAAGCTCACGCAATCCTCCCCGGGCTGGATATCGCAGAGAATATGCGCCGCCGCCGCCAGCGTGGCATGCCCGCACATCACCACCTCGGTCATCGGCGTGAACCAACGCAGGTGATAAGCGGGCCAGCGCCCCGGCGGCGGGCCGGCCTCCGGGGGGAGCCGCGATGTGTAGAAGGCTGTCTCGGCGAGATTGTTCTCCTCGGCCAACTGTTGCAGCACGGTATCGGGCAACCACGTGGGCAACGGCATCACCGCGGCCGGGTTCCCGGAGAACGGTGCGTCGGCGAACGCGTCGATCTGGTGCAGCAGAACCTCCATGCCACGAAGGTACTCCAGGCGTGAATAAAACCGTCTCCCAACGTAATCCAGGCGTTTCGGGCCCGGTTCGGGACGGACGGGGCGAACCGGATCGGTAGCGCGACGGGCGGTGCGGGGAGGGATCGGCCCGGGAAAGCCTTATGTGGGCTCGCTCATGGAGAGCGTCGCGTCGGCCGCTCGCGAAGACAGGAGGCACGGCCCTCGCAAACGCCGGTTACGACTCTCCGGGCGCGGCGGGGATCAGTTTGCGCGACTCCCCGCGCAGGCTCGCGCCCACCCACCAGGCGATCTCGACCAATACGATCCCGACCGCACCGCAGAGGAACGCGGCGGTGGTGAGCCGGACGTTCGACGGGTCGAGCGCGAAGAATTCCCGGGTGAACGGCACTGTGAACAGTACGAGGTAGGCGGCCACCGAGACCGCGATCAGGACCACCTTCCACCAGGTGTAGGGGCGGGCGACGATCGCCAGTACCCAGACCGCGATCATGATCAGGGTGATGAGCGCCGTGGTGCCGGCCTGTATCTTCTGCTGTTCGCCGGCATCGGGTCCGGCGTAGGCGATCAGGTAGGCGATGAAGGTCGCGGTACCGATGACCACGCCGGAGGGGATGGCCAGTCGCATCACCCGGGCGACGAATCCGGTGCGGGCCCGTTCGTTGTTCGGGGCCAGCGAGAGGATGAAGGCGGGGATACCGATGGTGAACCAGGCGGCGATGGTCACGTGCCGCGGCAGGAACGGGTAGCCGATGGGTTCGTAGCCGAAGATCTGTGAACCGACGCCGGCGGCGCCGACAAGGAAGGCGAGCAGCACCGAATAGACGGTTTTGGTGAGGAACAGGTTGGAGACCCGCTCGATGTTGCCGATCACGCGACGACCTTCGCCCACCACGTAGGGCAGGGTGGCGAATTTGTTGTCCAGCAGCACGATCTGCGCGACAGCGCGGGTGGCGGGACTACCCGCGCCCATAGCGACACCGATATCGGCGTCTTTGAGGGCGAGGACGTCGTTGACGCCGTCACCGGTCATCGCCACGGTGTGGCCTCGGGACTGCAGGGCGGCGACCATCGCCCGTTTCTGGTCCGGGCGGACCCGGCCGAAGGTGGTCTGTTCCTCCAGCACCCCGGCGAGTTCGGCGCGGTCCTCGGGGAGGGTGCGTGCGTCGACGGCGTGCTCACCGCCGGGTAGGTCCAGTGTGGAGGCCACCGCCCCCACGGAGACGGCGTTGTCGCCGGAGATCACCTTGATCGCCACGTCCTGGCTCGCGAAGTAGTCCAGCGTTTCGCGGGCGTCCGGGCGTACCTTCTGCTCGAGCACGACGAGTGCGACGGGGGTGAGGGCGCCCGGCGCGCCGGCGGCGTCCACGGCGCGGTCGCCGCGGGCGAGTAACAGCACCCGCAGACCGGTGGCGCCGAGCTCTTCGGCGGCGCGGGCGTCGGCCGTCTCGGTATCGAGTAGCACATCGGGCGCGCCCAGCAGCCAATCCCCGTGCTCTCCGTAGGAGAAACCGCTCCACTTCTTGGCGGACGAGAACGGCGCGACCGCCGTGTACTTCCAGCCGGGTGGCTCGGGGAGCGCTTCGGCGATGGCCTGGACGCTGGCATTGGGGCGGGGATCGTCGGCGGCCATAGCGGAGAGCGCCTGCCGGGCGCGTTCCTCGGTGCCGGAACCGGTTTCGATCATCCGCAGTTCGGCCAGGCGCATACCGTTCTCGGTGAGCGTGCCGGTCTTGTCCGCGCACACCACATCCACGCGCGCCAGGCCTTCGATGGCGGGTAGCTCCTGGACCAGGCATTTGCGCTGCCCCAGTCGCACGACGCCGACCGCGAAGGCGATCGAGGTCATCAAGACCAGCCCCTCCGGCACCATCGGTACCAGGGCGGCAACCATTCCGCTGACGGCGGGCCGCCAGGATTCGCCGCTGGATACGAGCTGGTTGTAGATAATCAGCGCACCCGCTGGTATCAGCAGATAGGTGATGACCTTGAGGATGGTGTCGATTCCGTTGCGCAGTTCGGAGTCGACCAGGGTGAACTTGCTCGCCTCGGCGGCCAGTTTCGCGGCGTAGGCGTCCTTGCCGACCTTGGTCGCGCGGTAGGTACCCGATCCGGACACCACGTAGCTGCCCGAGAGAATCTGCGCGCCGGATTCTTTGGCGACATCGTCGGATTCGCCGGTGAGCAGCGATTCGTCGACCTCGAGCAATTCGGCTTCCACCACCTCGCCGTCGACCACGATCTGGTCGCCCGGCCCGAGTTCGATCAGATCGTCGAGTACGACCTCATCGGGCGCTAGCTGTTCGGCCCGACCGTCCCGGCGCACGGTCGGTTTGGCTTGGCCGACGATCGCCAACCGGTCCAGCGTGCGTTTGGCGCGGGTCTCCTGGATGATGCCGACCGCGCTGTTGGCCACGATCAGCAGACCGAACATTCCGTCGATCACCGACCCGGTGGCCATCACCAGGACGAACAGCACACCCAGGATGGCGTTGATCCGGGTGAATACGTTCGCCCGGACGATATCGCGCACCGAGCGGCTGGCCCGGGCCGGTACATCGTTGGTGAGCCCGTCGCGCCGGCGCTGCGCAACCTCCGCGGCGGTGAGACCCGGCATCCCGACGGACTGCACAGTTGTCGACATGGGTGTCAGCGTAGTCAGCGCCGCGGCGCCCGGTTCACCAGGCGACGTTGATCGGGCCGGGCGACCAGGTCCCGGGATGGTCCTGCTGGGTCGTACGCGGGCGGGCCGGTATCGCGTCGGGGTCGATGGGAAGGAACTGTTGGAGCTGTCCCCAATCGCGGTCCCAGTCCTGGTCGAGATAGGTCGGCAGGGTGCGGGCGTGCAGCAGCAGACCGGTCCAGCCCAGCGGGCCGCCACCGTCGTGGTTCTGCCACAGGTTGGTGTCGTTCGCACCGACCCGGTCCGGCAGGATCCGGTATTTCGGTGTCTCGGCGATCCCGATGTGGTGATCGAAGGGCCGCTGGCAGGGGAACTGCAGACCCACCGCCCAGTCCAGCAGCACCGGATCGGTGGAGCCGACGACTGTGTTCAGGTCCTGGGTCTGCGGAATCCGGGGCGGGGTGAAGGCCAGCCACTGCCGCGGATCGCGGTCGCGGTCGGCGGCGACGATTCGCACGGTGTCGGCATCGGCGTAGGGCGCCAGCGGAACTCGCAGGTTGCGCCAGGACGGCGCAGGCCCGATATCGATCGGATTGACCCGGCGCAGCGGGACCGGGTTCGCGGCCGAGCCGCCCGGCGCGGTGGTGGAACCGAATTCGAGTTCGAGCGACTGCCCGTGGGTGACGACACCGTCGGCGTTCTGCGACCAGATCCGGCCGGCGGCGCTGAGCGCCAGGATATCCGCGCGGTCGGTGACCGCAGGCAGTGAATACCAGCCGGAGGTCAGTTCGGCCGGACCGTCGGCGTGATCGCTGCCCAGGACCGGTGTCCCCGCGTCCAGACCGAAGGGCAGTGCGGGACTGTCGGTTTCGGTGACCACCCCGGTACCGGCGGTCGCCTCGCCGACCGAATCGGCGATGGCGGCATCGGCGCCTTCCTCGGCGTCGGCACTGAGATCGGCTGCGACACCGCCGGGGCTGAAACCGGTGCCGTTGCCGGCCAAGGCCGAAGCCGGGTCACCCGACAGCGGGGTGAGCAGACCCCGGTTGGGATCGGTCTCCACCAGAACGTGCGGGGCCAGACCGCAGGTATTGCCGGCGAGAACGCTCAGATTGGAGCTCGCCAGCGAGAAGGCCGGGTACTGGGCGACAGCGCCTTTCGCGAACGACGCGACTTCGAACAGCACCATGAAGGCGGCCGCGACCGTCAGGGTCGGAACCTTGGCGACCCACCAGCCCCAGCGCGAGATCCGGTGCTGCCCGTCGTCGGGCGCCCGCACATGCCACCACGCCGCCAGCGCCAGCATGGCTACCGCACCGAGCAGGAAAACCTTGTTGAAGGCAATCCCCGCCACCAACGGTTGTTTGTCCCACCACGGGACGCTGTAGGAGGAGACGTACCACCAACCGTTCGGGCCGGCGAATACGAGGGCCAGCAGAAATGCCACCGCGGCGGCGAACAGCGCCCGGTTGCGTGGGGCGCGCATGACCCGCGGGCCGATCGCCACTGCCGTCAGAACCGCCACCGCCCCGGCCAGGCCCGCGAAGACACCCAGGTGATGGGTCCATTTCGTGGGGGTGGTCATCATCAACGCCATCGCTCCGACGGTGACGCCCAGAATGCGCTGCGACGGCCCCACCGCAGCGGTGGGGATCCGGCCGCCCTTACGCAGCAGCGTCAGCAGGCAGACCACCAAACCGGCGATCAGCACGAAGATCCCGAACCGGCGGGCGACCGAACCGTCCACCGTGCCCATGAACAGGTATTGGTAGCGCAGGTATTCGTCGAACCAGAGCACATGCGGGCCGGCCAGTTCGTGCACCCGGCGCATCTCCATCATGGCGCTCAGCGGCTGGTCGGCGAACGCCACCACCAGCACCAGCACTCCCGCGGCGGCCAGCGGCAGCAGCTGCGGCAACCAGCCGGCGCGCGGGGCGCGGGCCGCGATGATCTTGATCAGCGGCCGGAGCCCGGCCAGCAGTGCGGCGACACAGATGACACCGTGCGGGCCGGCGGTACAGCTGAAGGCGGCGATCAGCAGGGCGACGGCGAACGGCAGCAACCGCCGGGTGGCGATACCGCGCTCGACCGAGCACCAGGTGAGCAGCACCCCGAGCGCGACGATGGGTTCGGGTCGCAGTCCATTGTTGTAGGGCAGCCAGACGGCGAGGAACACCAGCGCACCGGTCCACGGCACGAACCGGTTGCGATGCAGCGCGGCCCCGAATCGAGGCACCACCTCACGGCTGATCACCAGCCAGGCCAGCATGCCGGCCAGCAGACTCGGCAGCCGTACCCACGGACTGGCGGTGCTGAGATCGGCCATCCGGCCGATGAGGTCGTAGTACGGGGTGCCGACCGGATTCTCCGGGACCCCGAAGTAACGGAAGTAGTTCGCCATATAGCCGGCGACCTGCGAGGTCCGGCCCATCCCGAACTGATAGCCGTCGTCGGAGGTGGTCGCGCCGATGAAATGCCAGAGCGCCAGGGTGCCCAGCACTACGACATCGACCGGGCGGAAGGTCCACCAGCGGGCCGGCAGGAATCGGCGGGCGCGGCGCCCGTCGAGACTGTCGAGCCGGTACAGCGCGAACAGCGAGATCAGGGTCGCGACAACCGCCGACCAGATCGCGATCCGTTTCAGCAGTGTGGGGCTCGATGTGAACCGGCTGTCGATATCGGCGGTGACGCCGGTACCCATCGGATCGGTGAGATCGCTGAACACTCCGACCAGCTGGGGCCGGAGATCACCGCCCAGCACCACCTGTTCGGATCCGGTGAGCGTGGCGACGGCTTCGGTCATATCGGCGTGGACGACGAGTGCGCAGTCCGGCGGAAGTTCCGCGACGGGGACGCTGAACAGCGATTGGTTGCGCAGGACGACATCGAGCTGCGGTCCGGCCTCCGCTGTCGCGGGCCGGACCCGGGCCAGGAAACCGTAGCGCTCCAGATCGGGGGCGCCGTAGGGCGCGGTCGAGGTCAGCACTCCGCCACCGGAGCCGAGCTGCTGGATCGCCGCGCACGGCACGGTGGCCGTGAAGTTCAACGGCGCGTATGCCACCAGTGGGGCCTCGACCGAGGTGGCGGAACCGTCCTGCGGCCAGGACAGTGCGGCGGCGTCCACTCGGATGGGCAGCAGCGGCACCGATAGTGCCAGCAGAGCTCCGATGAGCGCCGACACCAGCGCGACCGGCCGGGCCCAGCCACCACCCGATCGGGATCGCGGACGTTCGGAGATCTCTGTCGGCTCGGGCGCCGCCACCACCATCGTGTCAGCCACGGGGCGCAATCCTAGCGGGGGCCGCGCGCACCCTTGCGGCTGCGCTCACCGAGCACCCGCACACCACCGGACGAGACCGGCCGGTCCGCTCACTGCGGACCGGCCGGTTCGAGCACTGCGGAATCAGGCCACGCAGGCCGGGGACTGCACCTGGGCCTGGGCGAGCATATTGCAGGTCCAGGTCTTCTCGACCTTCCACACACCGTCTTCGGCGACGAAGGGCACATCGACCACATTCTGGGTATCGCCGAGTTTGAAGTTGGCCTTGGCATTGATGGTGTCGGCGAAATCGCTCACCTCGGTGACCTCGATGGTGGCGCCCGAATCCGTGTAGAACTGAGCCAGTTTCGCCGGGAGCTCCGGGTCTGCCTCGGCGCCCTGCACCATCTGCAGCTTCTCCTCGTTGGGCACGCTCGGATCCAGGGCGCGCTGGAGTTGAGAGTTCAGATCGGTGACGGAGGGCACCGGCGGCAGATCGGCGGAGGCCTCTTCCGAGACCTCTGCCGACGCAGACGTGGTGCTCGCGGCTTTGCTGTCCGAGTCGGAATCATCGCTACCACACGCCGTCAGGGTCAACGCGGCCGCGGCGGCCAGGCCGGCGATCGCGATACGTCCGGTCTTGCGAAGCTTCAACTGCTCGTCCTTTGCGTTCGAGGGTTCGGTGTCGTGCGCTACAACAGAGTCACCGGAACCGGCGACGCTGCCCGGGACCAAACTACCCGGCGGTCCTCACGACAAGCTGTCGAGCGGGTCCGCTGAGCACAACTCCGTATTGTCGGCAGCGAAAGTACGCGCGATCCCCGGTCCTGTCGAGCGGGTCTCGAACCGGACGGTCACTCGTCCGTGGCCCGAGCCCTGGACCCAGCCGAACCCGAATCCGGGATGCCGCACATCCGAACCCGGCCGCCACAGCGGGCCTTCACCAGCGGAGACAACGGAATCCGTCGGTACGGTACGGTTTTCGCCGGCGTCACTTTCCCCCGACGACCGGCCCGGTGCCGTGTCCACCGAACTCGCCGCAACCACCGAAGCTCTTACCGAATCCACAGAGGTCTCTTCGGCGGCCGCCAGAGAATCCGGGACCGGAACGCCGGTTTCCGCCGGTCCGGCGCCACCGGAGAATCCGGCCGGATCGCCACCTCGCCGATCCAGTTCCGGGAAAAGGGATTCCTGCCGGATCGTGGACAGCCCGGCGTAGCCGACACCGACCAACCGGATCGGTCCCAGTTCCTGCGGGTCCACGGCTGCCCGCTGCGCGGCGGCGGCGAGCGTGGGCAGATCCTCGGTCGCATAGGCCAGTGTGGTGGAGCGAGTGGTGATGCTCATATCGGCCCGACGCAATTTCAGCACCACCGTACGTGCGGCGCGGCCGTCGCGGGTGAGCCGACGGTGGGCGGCGGCGGCCATCTCGCTGATCGCCGGACGCAATCGTTCGAGGGTGACGATGTCGTGTTCGTAGGTGGTTTCGGCGCTGATCTGTTTGGCCTCGGCGCGTTCGGTGACCGGCCGGTCGTCGATACCGCGCGCGAGGCGGTGCAGCGCCGCGCCGATACTTCCGCCCAGGATCGATACCGCCTCGGTCTCGGGCAATGCCGCGAAGGCCCCGACGGTTTCGATTCCGAGGGTACGTAACCGACCCTCGGCCACCGGTCCGATACCCCACAGCTTGCGCACCGGAAGCGCGGACAGCAGCGCCTGTTGCTCCCCGGGCGCGATCACCCGGATCCCATCGGGTTTGGCCATCCCGGACGCGATCTTGGCCAGCTGTTTCCCGCTCCCGGCGCCGACCGAGGCCACCAACCCGGTGCGCTCCCGGATCGCCGCCCGCAATCCGGCACAGAACTCGACCACCTCGGCCGCGCTCGCCCCGGCCAGTTCGGATGGCTCCGCGAACGCCTCGTCGAACGACAAGGTCTCCAGTACCGGGACCCGAGCGCGCAACGTATCGAAGACCCGGCCGCTCAACACGCTGTAGAGCGGACCTCGCGGTGGAACCACCACCGCGGACACTCCGATCAGCCGCCGCGCTTGATGCATCGGCATGGCCGAGCGGGCACCGAAGACCCGCGCCTCGTAGCTCGCCCCGGCGACCACCCCGCGCGCGCCGGTCCCACCGACCAGTACCGGGCGCCCGCGCAAGGTCGGTCGGGTGAGCTGTTCGCAGGATGCGAAGAACGCGTCCATATCGATGTGCAGCACCCAGCGCCGGGAAGTCTCGCCCGGCGGGCGAAGACCCGGTCCGGCCCCGGGCTCCGGATGCCCGCCGCTCACCACGGGTCGGCTCGGGGTTCACCGGCCGGACGCCACCCCCGCATCCGGCGATCGCACAGGCCGGCGCCGGTGGCGGTGAGCGTGGGGTCCATGGGCGCAGAATCTACGCGGCGGTACCGACAGAACAGAGTATGCGGACAAGTCACTGCCGGGTTGCCGGGAGTTCCCTGGCCCGGCCACCCGGCACTGGGCATTACCCGCCGACCGCGGTCGCGCAGTGATCGACCCGGCCACAGGGCGTTTCCAGGAGCACTGGACCGGCTCGGGATACCGCGTCCCGGGTGACGGATATGTGATGATCGGACGATGAAGATCCGCAAGGCCGTGATCCCCGCTGCCGGTATCGGTTCCCGACTGCTGCCGCTGACCAAAGCGATCCCCAAGGAGATGCTGCCGGTCGGCGACAAGCCGGTGATCGAGCATACGGTACGTGAGCTGGTGACCTCCGGGATCACCGATATCACCATCGTGGTGAGCGGTGGGAAGTCGCTGATCCAGGACCATTTCCGGCCCAACCCCGCACTCGTGGCCCAGTTACGCGCCGACGGTAAGACCGCCTACGCGGACGCGGTGGAGGAAGTCGGTGAACTGTCCCGACTGGGCCATATCACCTATCTGGATCAGCACGGCCCGTACGGAAACGGCACCCCGGTCCTCAACGCGGCCCGCACCGCTGCCGACGAGCCCATGCTGGTGCTGTGGCCCGACGACGTCTTCGTCGCCGAGGAACCGCGGGCCCAGCAGTTGATCCGCGCCTATGAATCGACCGGGTGCCCGGTGCTGGCACTGATGCCGATGAATCCGAACGAATCGCAGCGCTACGGCGTCCCGGTGGTCCGGGAAGACCTGGACGACGGCTTGCTGCGCATATCCGGACTGGTGGAGAAACCCAAACCCGAGGACGCGCCCTCGGCCTTCGCCGCGATCGGCGGCTATGTGGTGACGCCCGGGATCATCGACGAACTGCGGGCGCAGACGGAGAGCTGGTATGCCCATCACACCGGCGAGGTCTACCTGACCGATTCCATCAACGCCTATGCCGCGAACCACGCGGTATACGGGCAGGTCATCCAGGGCCGCTGGTACGACACCGGAAACCCCGGCGACTATCTCATCGCCCAGTTCGCCTCGGCGCTGGCCCACCCCGACTATGGGCCGCTGCTACGCCGTCAGGTCGACTGACCGCCGTTCGGCGGCGTCGTTGCCGCCACCCGCGTCAGAAACGACGGATGCTGTAGATGTAGAACTGGTCGAGGGGCGTGAGCCCCACCGGGAACCCGGCGGCGTAGGCATTGAGCACCTGTCCGAACCCGGCGTAGATCCCCACGTGTGAGGCATCCTGGTTGATGATGATGACGTCACCGGGGGAGAGCGCGTATCGCGGCACCGAAGCGCCGACGTCCGCCTGTTCCCAGGTGGTGCGCGGCAGCACGACGCCGACCTGACGGAAGGCCCATTGCACCAGACCGGAGCAGTCCCAGGTATCGGGGCCGGTCGCTCCCCATTCGTACATCTTGCCGGTCTGGGAGGTGGCCGCGGCCAGCGCGCCCAGACCGTTACTACTGGAGACCGGCAGAGCCGCCGATCCACTGGCGCTGAGCGATCCGGAGCCGGAGGCCGATCCACTGCCGGCACTCCCGGATTGCGCCCACCCTGGGGCGGCGGCGACGGCGCCTACCGCCGTCGCGAGAAGCATGCCGGCGATACCCCGGCGCAGTGCGATTCCGAACACGTGCCCACCCTTCTGCCCGTCGGTGCCCGGACGCCGTACGGCGTCCGGGTTTTCTCGCGGGACCCGCCACAGGGGGTGGGGATACCGCAACCACAGGGGTCACGCCGGGTGAACAGGCTCCGGCGCAACTTCACTCAGGTAGAACCGAACGAAATGATCACCGTTCCCGGTCGTCCGGAGGTCCGGACTCAGCGGTATCGGGGATTGATTTTGCCCGGCCAGCAGGGGGCCGACAAGCTTCTGGCAAATATCTAGCGTGTGATGAACATCACAAAGATGTTTATTGCGTTTGGGTCGCCACATCGTTCAGCGTCTTGAGGACGGTGTCCTTCGCGGCGGTCGGCGACTCCACGAATACACCCACCTGCCACACCGGCTCACCACCCGGATCGGCCGCGAAATAGCGGCTGAACTCGACCGAATACTTACCCTTGTCGTTGACCGCCGTCTCCACGTAGGACGTCCGGTCGTCGAATGTGCGCGCCTTGTCCGGCTCGGTGAACCAATCGGCGTCGAACCCGACCCGCGTGGCGGCATCACAGGTCGCTGGACATTTGCGGATGGCCAGGTTTACCCGCTGTCCCGCAGCGGAATTGCCCTCGTCCACGCAGCCCCACGCCTGCGCATCCGGGATGTTCTCGATCGACCCCTTCATACATCCCCAGGAGCCGGGCGCCCGAAAAGCGAACGGCCAGCCCTTGAATGCCATCGTGTAGGTGCTCTCACCGGCCTGCCAGGTCGGGCCCAACACCGCCACCGGCGCCAGACCCTCGCGCAGGACGGGTTCGTCCGAGGAGGGCAGCGCACTGGTCGTCGCGGTGGTCGAGGTGGCGGACGCCGGCTCGGAGGACTGTGCGGAATCGGTTACCGCCGAGGAGGTCGCGGACGCGGTGTTCTCCGCCGAGCCCCGCGACTGCAGCACCACCAGGCCGATCACCCCGACCAGTACCAGCACCACCACGGTGACGAGCACCGCGATCAACGGGCCGTTGCTCTTCGGGGGCGGGTCCCCATAACCACCGGCACCCAACGGCGGAACCTCCCAGGCGCCCTTCGGCGGGACGGGTTGCGGGCCGTGTCCTGCGGACTGCCCCCACTGCACGCCCGAGTCCGGCTGCCCGGCCGGTGGTGGTCGGTAGCCCTGCTGCCGCTGCTCCGCCGGGGTGTTCTTCTGCTGTCCCGCTGGGGAATGGCGCCACCACTCGTCGGGATTGTCCGAAGCCATAAGATCTCACCCTAATGTGCGGTGCCGACCCGGTCATGGCCATAAGTCCGGGGCTCGGCGGCGCCGGCCGCCACCCGCGGAAACCGCAGGGGCCCCTGCCGATACCACACTCGGCCGAGCCGGTACCACACTCAGCCGAGCCGCGAGCCGCCGGATTCACCCGCACCCGGCGAGACCGCCGGCCGGACCCGTGGTCCGGCCGGCAGCGACTCAGCCCGCCTTGACGACCCGGGCCCGCACTCCGCCGGTGAGCTCCGCGGCTCCCGGACCGGCCGGCCCGAATTCCAGCTCTACCGCCAGGATCTCCCCCGCGATCAACCCGCGGTGGGTGCTTGCCCACTCCCGTCGTTCCGCCGGCACCTCGAGTGTCGCTGTGACGCGATCCGAGACGTCGAGGCCCAGTGATTTCCGGGTCTCCTGCAGGTCCCGGATGACATCACGAGCCCAGCCCTCGGCCTCCAGCTCCTCGGTGACCACCGAGTCCAGCACCACCAGACCCGCGTTACCGGGCAGCGCGGCAGTGGATTCCGGTTCGGCTGCGACCAGTCGCTGGGTGTACTCCTCGGGCAGCAGTTCGATCCCGGCCGCGCTGACCACACCGTCGGCGTTCTCCGACCAGTCACCCGCCTTGACCGCTTGGATCACCCGCTGCACCTTCTTGCCCAGCCGGGGCCCGGCGGCACGCGCGTTGACTGCCAATTCGAACCGGCCGTGGGTGGCGATATCGGTGGTCAGGTCGACCTTCTTGACATTCACCTCGTCGGCGATGATGCCGGCATAAGGCGCCAGCCGTTCCGCGTCCGGCGCGGCGATCGTCACTTCCGCCAACGGCAGCCGGACGCGCAGCTTCTGTGCCTTGCGCAGGCTCAGCACCGTGGAGCACACGCTGCGTGCCTCGTCCATCGCCGCGACCAGCTCCGGATCCCGCGGGAGGGTGTCGGCGGCCGGCCAGTCGGTCAGATGCACCGACCGCTCACCGGTGAGCCCCCGCCAGATCACCTCGGTGACCAGCGGTAGCAGCGGAGCCGCCAATCGGGTCACCACCTCCAGCACCGTATGCAGAGTGTCGACGCCATCGCGATCCTCGGACCAGAACCGCGAACGCGACCGGCGCACGTACCAGTTGGTGAGCGCATCGGCGAAGGTGCGCAGCTCCTCACAGGCACCCGCGATATCGAACTCCTCCAGCGCGGCGGTCATGACATCGCGAGTCTGCGCCAGTTTCGCCAGGATGTAGCGATCCAGCACATTGGGTGAATCCGTACGCCACACACCGGGTTCGGCGGCGTAGAGCTGCAGGAAGGTCCACGCGTTCCACAGCGGCCGCAGCGCATGGCTCACGCCTTCGCGGATACCGCGCTCGGTGACGATGAGGTTGCCACCGCGCAGGATCGGCGAACTCATCAGAAACCAGCGCATGGCATCGGATCCGTCCCGGTCGAACACCTCGTTCACATCCGGGTAGTTGCGCTTGGACTTGCTCATCTTCAGCCCGTCGTCGCCGAGGACGATCCCGTGCGCGACCACGTTCTCGAACGCCGGGCTGTCGAACAGCGCGGTCGACAGCACGTGCAGGTTGTAGAACCACCCGCGAGTCTGCCCGTTGTATTCGACGATGAAATCGCCCGGGAAGTGCGAGTCGAACCACTCCTCGTTCTCGAACGGGAAATGGACCTGCGCGTAGGGCATGGACCCCGACTCGAACCAGCAGTCCAGCACCTCCGGCACTCGGCGCATGGTCGACTGCCCGGATGGGTCGTCCGGGTTCGGCCGGGTCAATTCATCGATCGCGGGACGGTGCAGATCTGTGGGTCGCACACCGAAATCACGTTCGAGCTCGTCGAGCGAACCGTAGACATCGATACGCGGATACGCCGGATCGTCGGATACCCAGACCGGGATCGGGCTGCCCCAGTAACGGTTCCGGCTGATATTCCAGTCCCGGGCGTTCTCGAGCCATTTGCCGAACTGGCCGTCCCGGATATGCTCGGGCACCCACCTGATCTGCTTGTTCAGCTCCACCATCCGCTCACGGAACTGGGTCACCGCAACGAACCACGAGGGCACAGCCATATAGATCAGTGGCTGCCCGGAGCGCCAGCTGTGCGGGTACGAGTGGTCGATGGTCTCCTGCCGCAGCAGTTTTCCGGCGGTCTTGAGATCTTTGATGATCACCGGGTTGGCGTCGAACACCATCAGGCCCTCGTACGGCGGGACCATGGAGGTGAATTTGCCGCCCGGATCGAGCGGCTGCACCAGGTCGATGCCATTCGCGCTGCAGACATCCATGTCCTCCTCACCGAAGGCGGGCGCCATATGCACGATGCCGGTACCGGAGTCGGTGGTGACGTAGTCGGCCGCGAGCACCCGGTGCGCGTTGGGGTGTCCGACGAAGAAGTCGAACGGCGGTGTGTAGCACAGATCGACCAGTGCGGCGCCGTCGTACTCTCCGACCACTTCGGGCTGATCGCCGAGTTCACGCACATAATGCGCTACCCGCTCGGCCGCGAGCACATAGCGCTTGCCGTCCGCCCCGCGCACCTGCACGTAGCGGATATCCGGGTGCACCGCCACGGCGAGGTTGGAGGGCAACGTCCACGGGGTGGTGGTCCAGATCAGCGCGTTGGCGCCGTCCAATTCGTGCAGCGGGTGATCCCGCGGGACCGACAGCACCATATCCACCGTCACCGCCGGGTCCTGGCGCATCCGGTAGGCGTCGTCGAGCCGGGCCTCCTGGTTCGACAGCGGTGTCTGCTCGTACCAGCTGTACGGGAGCACCCGGAAGCCCTGGTAGATCAGACCCTTGTCGTAGAGCGACTTGAACGCCCACATCACCGACTCCATGAAGTCGAGATCGAGTGTCTTGTAGTCGTTGTCGAAATCCACCCAGCGTGCTTGCCTGGTCACATAATCGCGCCATTCCCCGGTATAGCGGAGTACAGACGACTTGCACGCGGCATTGAATTCCGCGAGCCCCATCGAGTCGATCTGTGATTTGTCCGTGATACCGAGCTGCTTTTCCGCTTCGATTTCCGCCGGCAGCCCGTGGGTGTCCCATCCGAAACGCCGCTCGACCCGTTTACCGCGCATGGTCTGAAATCTCGGGATGACATCTTTGACGTAGCCGGTGAGCAGATGACCGTAATGTGGCAGACCGTTGGCAAACGGGGGGCCGTCGTAGAAAACGAACTCCTCGGCGTCGGCGCGGTTGTCGATGCTGGCGCGGAAGGTCCCGTCGGCGGCCCAGGCATCCAGTACTGCCTGCTCCAACTCGGGGAACACACCGGACTTTCCGCCGAGATCGACGCGGGGGTATGCGCTGCTACTGGAATTCTCGTCCGCCATGGCGGATACACGTCTCCTCGTGCCCGGCGCGCCCAGGGGCGCGGTATCTCGGCACGGGGACGATCGGCGGCGCAACGGGTGCGCCGGAACCGCGGTACCACCCCGCTTGCCCGGCCCGGCGAACCGGACGGACCTCTCGTTGCGAGCTGTGACGGGCTCACCCGTTCGGTTCTACTGAGCCTGCGCAATCCAGTAAGTGCTGCGCAGTGCCGTTCTTCCGAAAGCTCCCCGGTGATGACCGGATCGTCGCCGACTTACAGGTTTGATTCTAACCAGGACGGTCAAACACTTATACATCCGCCCGCGGAGCCGCGGCCCCGCAACCCCGGAAGGACGTTTTGGTTCTCGCCTGTTCTGCTCGTCAGCGCTTCGCGTGCTGATTCCGTGGCGGCAATTCCTCATCCGGTGCGCGTATCGACAGCGCACTCACCAGCAACACCACAGCACCGATAACGCATACGACAATGCAACCCCAGGCCCACATGACCGAGCCGGTGGCCAGGGACAGGATCAGCAGCGCCAGGCCGATCCCGGCCAGCGCCAGTGTCAAGACAAGCATGATGACCCCCAGAACAGCAGGCCGGGTGCCCGTTCGCTCCCAGCGTTATCGGGCGTTCAGTCGCCTTTACCGAAGGACGCGGGGGCAAGCTGGTTGGCCCCGGTATCGAAGGAGTCACCCTCGTCGACCGGTACAGCCGAACCGCGGTTCTCCAACTCTTCGAGCTGCGATTCCAGATACGACTTGAGTCGCACCCGATACTCGCGTTCGAAGGTCTTGAGGGTCTGGATCCGGCTCTCCAGCACATTGCGCTGCTGGGTGATGGTGCCCATGATCTCGGTGTGCTTGCGCTCGGCGTCCGCCTGCAGCGCGTCGGCCTTCTCCTTGGCCTGGCGCAGCTGGCTGTCCGAGCGGGTCTGCGCATCGGAGAGCATGGCGTCGGACTTGTGCCGTGCGTCGGCGATCATGTCTTCCGAGCGCGCCCGCGCATCATTGACCAGTCGCTCCGAATTGGCCCGCGCGTTGGCCAGCAAATTCTCGGCTTCGGTCTTGGCGTCGGTGGTGAGCCGATCGGCCATCTCCTGCGCCAGACTCAGTACCTTGGCGGCCTGCATATTCGCGTCGGCGGCGGCGTCTGCGGCCGACGGCGCGGGAGGCACCACGGGAATGGGAGCCGAGGGCGGCGCCTGGATCGGAGGTTTGATCGGTTCCGGCGGCGGGGCCTGCTGCACCGGTTTACCGAGGCCGGGCCCGCCCGGGCCCCGGCTGCTCTTGACATCGGCCAGTTCCGCATCGAGCTCGGCAACCCGCTGGCGAAGGTCGGCGTTCTCCTCGATCAGCCGGGAAAGTTCCTGCTCCACCAGATCCAGGAAGGCATCGACTTCGTCCTCGTTGTAGCCGCGTTTCCCGATAGGCGGTTTGCTGAACGCGACGTTGTGCACATCGGCTGGGGTCAGCGGCATGGAAGGATCCCTTCGCGCGTTGGCAGATCTAGCGGCTCTGGCAAGTCTTCACGGCCCATTCTGTCACACCGGAGCTACCGGCTGGCCGAGCCGGCTCACGACCGACATCAGGATGAAGACCAGGAACAGCAGAACCATAATCGACAAATCGAGCCGAATTCCGCCCAGGGAGACCGGTGGTATCAACCGCCGCAGCAACTTTACGGGAGGATCGGTGATGGTGAAGATCACCTCGAGGACGATGACGACCACCCCGGTGGGACGCCAGTCGCGGGCGAAGCTCCGGATGAACTCGACGATCACCCGGCTGATGAGCAACAGCCAGAAGATGAACAGTACGAAGTACAGCACCGCGAACAAGGCCACGACCTCACTCTGCCGCAAAATCGGCGCGGTGCAAAATGCCCGCGCCGATCTTGTTCGTACCACGCGGCGCCCGGCTCGGCGCACCGGCCGCTATTTCTGGTTGTAGAACCCGGTTTCCGCGATCCGGCGACGTTCCTCCGCCGATACGTCCACATCGGCCGGAGAGAGCAGGAACACCTTGGTCGCGACCTTGTCGAAGGAACCGCGCAGGGCGAAGGCCAGCCCGGCGGCGAAATCCACCAGGCGTTTGGCATCGGCATTGCTGAGGTCGACCAGATCCATGATCACCGGGTTGCCCTCACGGAACCGCTCCCCGATGATCGCGGCTTCGCTGTAATCACGCGGACGCAGCGTGGTGATCTTGGACAAGGGACCTCCGTCCTCGAAGATCGCGGGACGGCGGGCGGCGACCGGTTCGGGACGGACCCGCTCGGCCAGCCGCCGCTCCTCGGCATCAGGATCGACTGCCAGCGCCCCCCTGGTCGCGCCGCGCAGGGAGGCACCGCCGCCCGGACGATACCGGCCGGAAGCGGCGGCGTCGATCCGGGTAGGACGGCGCGGCCCCTCGTAGTCCTCGTCGTAGGCGTCGCCCGGGTAATCGTCACGGCGCGGTGCGGGGTAGCTGGGCTGGTAGGACGACTTGTACGGCGACTCGCGGTAGTCGGGACCGTCGTAGCGGTCCTCGGGGTACCGGTCGTAGTCCGGACGATCGTCGTAATCGCGGGGAGCGCGGTCGGCGTAGTCACGCGGCCGGCGCGCGCCGCGATCCTCGACCCCTCGGGGGGTGCGATCGTCGACGTAGTCGTCTTCGTAATCCTCGAGCGGAACCATGCCGAAGTACGCCTTGAACTTGTGCAGCGTGCTCATGACCGCGCCTCGCTGTCGCTCGGCCCCGTCACGAGCACGCTCGTGGCTGCGCCCACAATTCGCTCGCTGCGCTCACTCAACGACCGCGCCTCGCTGTCGCTCGGCTCCGTCATGACCACGATTGTGGCTGCGTCGATTACTCGCTCGCTGCGCTCGCTCATTCTGGTCGACCTTCCTTCGGCCCCGGTGGCGGCCGGGTGTTGAAGTCTTGCTCAGCCCTCGTCGTGTCCCAGCATATGTGTCGAATGTGACTGATGAGGTTTGTTTGCTACGCCGAGGTTATCGGTCGGCCGCCCATGAGAGCGGTACCGACACGCACACACGTGGATCCATGGGCAATAGCTCTTTCAAGATCGTTGGACATCCCGGCGGACAGTTCTGTCGCACCGGGGTGTCCGGTACGCAGGCGGGTACAGACTTCGGCCAGGCGGGCGAATTCCGCATCCGGATCGGCGGCCCGCGGCGGAATGGCCATAATGCCTGCTAAACGCAGTTCGGCAGACTCGGCGATATGATCGGCCAGCGCCGGGACGGCGTCGGGCGTCACCCCACCGCGCGCGGGATCGTCGTCCAAACTCACCTGGATCAGCACCTCCAGCGCGGTACCCCGTTCACCCGAATCCAGTGCGGCCCCCGTGGCCGTGGCGAGCGCGGTCGCCAGACGTTCGCTGTCCACCGAATGCACCGCGTGGGCCCACCGCACCACCTGGCGCACCTTGTTCCGCTGCAACTGGCCGACCAGATGCCAGCGCACCCCGAGAGCGCCCAGTTCCGCGGCCTTCACATCGGCCTCCTGCGGGCGGTTCTCGCCGAAGTCCCTGCGGCCCAGACGATACAACGCGGCGATATCGGATGCGGGAAAATATTTCGTCACGGGCAGCAGACGTACTTCCGCCGGATCTCGACCGGCGGCCGCGCAAGCTGCGTCGATACGCGCGAGCACCCCCTCGAGGTTGGTGGCCAGTTCCGCCGCGCGAAAGTCGTTCCCGTTCTCGGCACCGTCGGTGTCCGGGACAGTCTGCACGTTATCGTCATCGGAATCCGACGGCCGCGGTGTGGATTCGGCATCGATCCGGTTCCTCGAACTCGGTCCGCTCATCGCGGCCCGTCGTTGTGCCGCGATCTCCGGTCGGTCATCGATCTCCCTGTTTCCTGAGCCGATCATCGGCCATTCGTCGAACACCTCGCGCGAGTCCACGACTCGCCTCGGCCGCGCCACCGCGACGGCCGAAGGCCGCGCCGCGGACCATCGGGCCTGTCACGCTGTACCCGAATCAATCCAGATGACACTGCCCAATCGTCCGGTCGGCGCACCGCGACGATGGCTGAACAGAGCCTTGTCCTCGATGGTGCAGCGCGGATCCTCGGCAATCGCCGAAACCCCGGCGGCGGTGAGCTGACGCCGAATCCCCGCACGCAGGTCCAGACCGGGAGTGCCGTGAACAGTGGTGGTGGCGCTACCGGGAAGGCGCGCTTCCACATCGGCCCGCATCGCGGCGGGCACCTCGTACTGCCGGCCACTGGCAGCCGGGCCCAGCAGCGCACCGATCCGGTCCGTCCGGGCACCGGCGGCGACCATCGCGTCCAGAACCCGCGGCACGATACCGATCCGGGCGCCCACCCGGCCGGCGTGCACAGCGGCCACGACCCCCGCCTCGTCGTCCGACAGCAGTATCGGTACGCAATCGGCGGTCAACACCACCAGCGCCAGACCCGGCCGCGTGGTGACCAGGGCATCGGTCCCGAGAAACGGTTCGGTGCGGGGCCCGTCCACCGTCGCCACCGTCCGGCCGTGGATCTGTTCCATCCAGATCACATGATCGTCCGGCAACCCGAGAGTCTCGGCGAGCCGGACGCGGTTGCGTCGCACCGCCTCCGGATCGTCGCCGACGTGATCGCCGAGGTTGAACGAGTCGTAGGGCGGCGCGGAGAAACCCCCCGCGCGCGTGGTGACGACCCGTCGAACGGTGAGTACCGGTGCCGCTGTCATGGCACCGAGCCTAGTAGTACTTCCGGGTGGGACCTGCCTTCCCGCAGGTCCGCGCTATCGGTCCGGTGCGTGAACCGGCGATCCGGCAGCCCGCCCGGGCCGGGCCCGGCACCCGGCATCGCTTCGGTCGAATCCACCGATACGCGGACAACCCGGGTGCCACACGACCGATTCGGTCACGAGACCACCGCGAGCGACCACCGACAGACGTGCAGTGGCTCCGGTATCAGCGACGCATGAAATCCGGGACATCCACATCGTCGTCGTCATCGTCGGGCAGATCCGGCGGCGGCTGGATGTGGGACCGGCTGCTGTGGCCGAGGGTCGAATCCACCGGCGGACGGGTGCGTTCGGTATCGCGGTAGCTCGGTGCCGGACCGCGGGCGACAGCGGAACCGGGGCTCTCCGACGCCCGAGTAGGAGCAGGCTCCTCGGAATGCCCGCGGGCCGAGCCTAGTTCCGCGGTCCGGGACTGGCCGAGTTCGGCGGTCCGCGATTGCGCGGATATCTCCGCGGTGCGCCCGGACCCCAGCGATCCCCGCGTGGTAGCGGGGTCGAAGGTGCGGCGCGCCGGGCCGCCGCCGTCGAATCCGGCGGCGATCACGGTGACGCGCACCTCGTCGCCGAGCGAATCGTCGATGACCGTACCGAAGATGATGTTGGCCTCGATATGCGCGGCCTCCTGCACCAGCGAAGCGGCCTCGTTGATCTCGAACAGGCCCAGATCCGAGCCGCCGGCGATCGAGAGCAGCACCCCGTGCGCACCGTCCATGGAGGCTTCCAGCAGCGGTGAGTTGATCGCCGCTTCGGCCGCTTTGACCGACCTGCCTTCCCCTCGGGACGAACCGATACCCATGAGCGCGCTACCGGCGCCCGACATCACGCTCTTGACGTCGGCGAAGTCGACGTTGATCAGACCCGGCGTGGTGATCAGGTCGGTGATGCCCTGCACACCGTTGAGCAGCACCTCGTCGGCGGAGCGGAACGCGTCCATCAGACTCACCGCGGCGTCACCGAGCTGCAGGAGCCGATCGTTGGGAATGACGATCAGGGTGTCGCAGGATTCGCGCAGCAGGTTGATCCCGACTTCGGCCTGATTGCCGCGCCGCTTTCCCTCGAAGGAGAAGGGCCGGGTGACCACACCTATGGTCAGCGCGCCCAGCTTGCGCGCGATACTCGCCACGACGGGTGCGCCGCCGGTACCCGTACCGCCGCCCTCGCCCGCGGTCACGAAGACCATGTCGGCACCCTTGAGTACCTCTTCGATCTCGTCCTTGTGGTCCTCGGCGGCCTTACGGCCTACCTCGGGGTCGGCGCCGGCGCCGAGCCCCCGGGTGAGCTCTCGCCCGACATCGAGCTTCACGTCGGCATCGCTCATCAGCAGTGCCTGGGCGTCGGTGTTCACCGCGATGAACTCGACACCCTTCAGACCCTGCTCGATCATTCGGTTGACGGCGTTCACGCCGCCGCCGCCGATACCGACGACCTTGATCACGGCAAGGTAGTTGTGCGGGGGCGTCATGAGCTCTCGCCTTCCTTCGACTCAAAGTCTGTCGTTTTCGGATGCCCGGAACCGATCCGCGCGACCACGATCTGCGGACCACGATCCGGGCAAACCCTGAACCTCAACCATAGGGTTGGAGTTATGTCAAGTATCCGACTGGTGCGGAACGCTATTCGCCGCCGTCTCGATCCGCTCGCAGGCGCGCCGAGACGATAACCAGTTTCTTCGGCGAACTTGCTACTACCCGGGCGGTACGCGACGTATCGTGAACGGTTGCCCAGCGGCTCGCGCCCACATCGTGGGACGCCCCCGGCTCCCGCACCATACGGTCTCCGGGTGATCGCCCGGGACCGAGGTGGAGCTTCGAACCGAACAGGGTCGAACCGAACAAGATTGCTGGGAATCATTTTACCGTGACCAGACTGGGACTCGAGACGTCGAACACGGTTCCCGGCTGGGTGAGCAGCGGCAGTACCACCGCCGATTTGCGTTCGCCATCCTCGCTGCTGCCCCAGAGTACAGTGCGACCGTCGCGCAGTGTCAGGGAAATCTCCGACGCGCCCTCGGCACGTACGGTTTCCACCTGCACCTCCAACGCCGGCGACAGCACCCGGGCCACCGCGACCGCGGCGCGGGTCAGCGCGTCCGCGCCGCCCGGCCGGGCGGTCACCAACCGCGGCACCCCGATCGGCGCCGGCTCGATGGCGTACTCGATACCGTCGGCGTCCAGCAGATGCGCACCCTCGGGAGAGTCGTAGTACAGCACCGGGGTTCGCGCCTCGATCCGAACCCGCACTGTCGACGGCAGAACCCGCTGGACCCGAGCGCTGCGAACCTTCGGAACGGTCGCCACCCGCGCCGCCATCGCCGCCGTATCGATCCGCAGGATCGAACCGGTCTCCGGCACCTGCAGCAACTCCCGGATCTGTTCCTCCGGAATCTCGCCCGCCCCGACAATGCGCACCTCGCGTACCGAGAGCAGCGGGGAGAACCAGGCAAGCGCGGCCAGCGTGATAACTAAGGCGAGCGCGGGCAGCGCCCACAGCCGGAAACGCCGCAATCCGCCCACTCCGAATCGACGCGCCCCGCCCCGCACGCCGCCTCACCGCCCGTACTGCGGACGCGCGCGTAGTCCGTCCAGAATCTGGCTGCCGAGCATGGTGACATCACCGGCACCCATGGTGATCACGACATCACCGGGTTGGGCCAGGCCCGCGACCTGGCGGCCCACCCGTGACATATCGGGTTGGTAGTGCACGAGTTTGTGCACGGCCTGGGCCACCAGCGCGCCGTTGACACCCGGCAGCGGCTCCTCACGTGCTCCGTAGACATCGAGCACCACCACCTCGTCGGCCAGATCGAGCGCGGCACCGAATTCGGCGGCGAATGTCGCGGTGCGGCTGTAGAGGTGTGGCTGGAAGACCACGATCACCCGGCCTCGGCGGGACAGGGCACCGTCGCGCGCCTCCTGCTCGACCAGTTCGGCTGCGGCTCCGAGCACCGCCCGAACCTCGGTGGGATGGTGTGCGTAGTCGTCGAAGACCCGGACGCGGTTCTCCCGGCCCACGAACTGGAAACGGCGGTGCACACCGCCGAAACTCTCCAGTCCCTGGATGATCTCGTCCACATCCGCGCCCGCGGCCCGCGCGGTCAAGACTGCGGCCAGCGCGTTGAGTGCCATATGCCGCCCGGGCACCGACAGGCGCAGCGTCCGGGGCGCGGGTTCGTCGGCGAGCTGGAACTGGGCGATACCGCCGACGTCACGCGGTTCCCAGCTGTGCAGGCGCACCCCCACCGGAACCGGTGCGTCGGGCAGCTCTCCGGAGCCGTAGCCGAGCACCCGGACACCGC
Organism: Nocardia sp. NBC_01329; assembly: GCF_035956715.1. Taxonomy (NCBI): domain Bacteria; kingdom Bacillati; phylum Actinomycetota; class Actinomycetes; order Mycobacteriales; family Nocardiaceae; genus Nocardia; species Nocardia sp. NBC_01329. Next base: position 3,879,036 of record NZ_CP108381.1, read on the forward strand.
GGGCGGCCAGCCGTTGCCCGGTCCGCTCGGCCAGCGCGCGCGCTCCGGGATCGTCCAGGCACACCACCAGCAGGCCGCCGTCGGCGAGGCGGTCGGTGAAATCGTCGAATACCTGTACATAGGCGGCGTCGGAGCCGAAGAAGTCGAGATGGTCGGATTCGATATTGGTGACCACCGCGACGTCCGGGTCGTACTGCAGCAGTGAGCCGTCGCTCTCGTCGGCTTCGGCGACGAAGATATCGCCGCTGCCGTGATGGGCGTTGGTACCCGCCTCGTTGAGTTCACCACCCACCGCGAACGACGGGTCCAGCCCGCAATGCTGCAGGGAGACGATGAGCATCGAGGTGGTGGAGGTCTTCCCGTGCGTCCCCGATACGAGTAGCGTGCGATGCCCGCTCATCAGGGCCGCCAGAACAGTCGGCCGCAGCAGCACCGGGATATCGCGGCGATGCGCTTCCACCAGCTCCGGATTGGTCTTGGGGATAGCGGCGTAGGTCGTCACCACCACCGTCGGGCCGCCGGGCAGCAGGTCCAACGCCCCGGCGTCGTGACCGATCCGCACCTGGGCGCCGCGTGCCCGCAGGGCGAGCACACCACGGCTCTCCTTGGCGTCGGACCCGGACACCTCACCACCGCGCGACAGCAGGATTCTGGCGATACCGGACATTCCGGCGCCACCGATCCCGACCATGTGGACCCGGGCCAGTTCCGGCGGCAGAGCGCCGGGACCGGTTTCGGGAGCGGCCATCTGCGCCCCGCTCACCGGCCCGCCACCCGCAGCACGATCCGGGCGACCTCGTCGGCGGCATCGCGATGGCCGGCGCCGGCGGCGGCCCGACCCATCTCGGCTATGCGTGCTGGATCCGTGAGCAGCGGTATCACCTCGTCGATCACATATTCGGGGGAAAGTTCGGGGTCGGCAACGATTCTGCCACCACCGGCCGCGACAACGGGCCGGGCATTGAGTTCCTGTTCACCGTTTCCGTGCGGCAGCGGTACGTACACCGCGGGCAGCCCGACCGCCGACACCTCGGCGACAGTCATCGCCCCGGATCGGCAGACCACCGCGTCGGCGGCGGCGTAGGCGAGATCCATCCGCGAAAGGTAGGGCACCGCCACGTAGGGCGCGGCGGGGTCCACCGACTCGATATCGAGCGTGTTCTTCGGGCCGTGGGCGTGCAGCACCGAGATCCCGGCCGCGGCGAGTTGTGGCGCCGCACCGGAAATCGCCTCGTTGAGTGAGCGCGCACCCTGAGAACCACCGAACACCAGTAGGACCGGGCCCTCCGCCGGCAGTCCGAAATGCTCCCGCGCCTGCGCACGCAGTCCGGCCCGGTCGAGCGAGGTGATCGCTGAGCGCACCGGGATACCGACGACCTCGGCGTCGAGCCCGGAACCCGGCACCGCGGCCAGCACCCGGGTCGCCTGCCGCGCGCCGACCTTGTTCGAGATTCCGGCCTTGGCATTCGCCTCGTGCACCACCACCGGCACGGCGCGGCGACGCCGCAGCAGTCCCCGGCCCGCGGCGAGATAGGCGGGTAGCGCGACGTAGCCACCGAATCCGACGATCACATCGGCCTCTACGGCGTCGATGATCTCGCGGGTCCGTGATACCGAGGCTCGGACCCGGCTCGGCAACCGCAGCAGATCGGCGCTGGGTTTACGCGGCAACGGCACCGGCGGGATCAGTTCGAGGGAATACCCCCGTTCGGGCACCAGAGTGGTCTCCAGGCCACGCTGGGTGCCGAGCGCGGTCACCCGGATCCCGGGATCCAGCCGGCGCAGCGCATCGGCGACCGCCAGGGCCGGTTCGATATGCCCGGCCGTACCGCCACCCGCGACGATCACCGATATCCCGTCCGCGCGCGGTGTCGTGTGCTCGCCTGCGGACTGAGGTGCGCTCACCTGTTTCTTCCCCGTTCTCGTGCGTGTGTCACCGAATAGCTGGGTTCCCAGGCCCGGGTCGCCCGCAGGGTGTCGGTACCCCGGCTGTTGGCGCGCTGGCGGGTACGTGGCGGCTCGTCCGGCTCGTTACGGGCCGGGCGGCGAGCCGGGCCCGGCTCGCGGGCCGGCGCGGCGGCGCGGGCCCGGACGGGATGGTAGATCTCCGGTTTCGGGAGCCGCAGCAGGCGGCTCACCCGCCCGTCCTGGCCGGCGTGCAGGGCAGCCACCGCCTCGGGTTCGTGCCGGGCAGCGTTGGCGATGATGCCGAACATGAGCAGTGTCAGCGCCAGCGACGAACCACCCGCCGACACCAGCGGCAACTGCAACCCGGTCACCGGGAGGAGACCCACCACATAACCGATGTTGATCAAGGCCTGCCCGGTGATCCAGGTGGTGGCGGTCGCGGTGAGCAGGCGCAGGAAGGGGTCCACCGAGCGGGCGGCGATCCGCAGACCTGTATAGACGAAGAGCGCGAAGAGGCCCAGGACGAGGGCGCACCCGAGGAAGCCGAGTTCCTCGCCGATGATGGCGAAGATGAAATCGTTGTGCGAGTTGGGCAGATAGCTCCATTTGGCCCGACTCTGTCCGAGTCCGCGGCCCCACAGCCCGCCGTCGGCCAGCGAGTACATCGCCTGCCTGGCCTGGTAGTTGATGCCCTGTGGATCGTCGGCGGGGCTGAAGAAGGCACGCATCCGGTCGGAGCGGTAACCGGCCGACAATGCGAGGGCGAGGGCGGCGATCGCCCCCGAGGCGAGAATGGCGACGAACAATCGCACCGGCAGGCCACCGAACCACAGCAGCGCCAACAGCACGATACCGAGCGCGATGGTGGTCGACAGGTTCGGCTGCAGCACGATCAGCAGACACACCAACAGACCGGCCGGGACCAGTGGCACCAGCAGATTCTTCAGACCACCCGGGTCGTTGGCCGCCCGGCCCGCGGCTCGCCGCGAGATCAGCAGGTGCGCCCCCCACACCACGAAAGTCACCTTCACCAGTTCCGAGGGCTGGACCGAGAAGACCCCCAGATCGATCCAGCGGCGGGCGCCGTTGACGGTACTACCGACCCCGGGGATCAGCACGAGCACCAGCAGCAGTACCGACCCCGCGAACACCGGGAAGGAGAGCTGCCGCAGCCGACGCAACGGGATCCGCAGCGCGAGATAGAACAGCACCGCACCGACCAGCGCATACATCATCTGCTGGATGAACAGCGAATAGGCCGATCCGCCGTCGGCGTAGGACTCCACACTGGAGGCCGACAACACCATCACCAGCCCCAGCAGCGTGAGCAGGGTAGCGATGGTGACGACCAGATGGAACGAGGCCAGCGGCCGCGCCAGCCAGGCACCGAACCGGCTCACCTGGACCTGCCGCGTGCCGCGCGGCCTCATAACCGCCGCCCGAGGTCCTCGTCCTTCAGGTCCCCGACCGCACCGGCGAAACTGCGGCCGCGATGGGTGTAGTCGGTGAACATGTCCAGCGACGCCGCCGCGGGCGCCAGCAGCACGGTATCGCCGGATCCGGCGAACGCCGCCGCCTCCCGCACCGCCCGTTGCATGATCGCGTCGGCGATCTCGGCGTTGCGGGTCCCGGTGATCGCTTCGTCCATGACCGCCTGACCCATACCGGCATGATCCCGCGTATCCAACTCGACCACGGGGACTTCCGGCGCGTGTCGCGCCAGCGCGGCCGCGATCACCGGGGCGTCCGCACCGAACAGCACAACCGCGACGAGGCGCTCGGCGACCTCTTCCACCAGATCCTCGACCCCGGCGCCCTTGAGCTGACCGCCGGCCAGCCAGACGACATGCTGATGGGCCAGGATCGACGACCGCGCGGCATGCGGGTTGGTGGCTTTGGAGTCATCGATGAATTCGACGCCGCCCATTTCCCGGACCAGCGCCGACCGGTGCGGGCCGACCTTGTGCTCGATCAGGCCCTCCCGAACGAACTGCGGCGCCACATCGATGGCCCGGGTCAGCGCCGCGGCAGCCAGGGCGTCGGCGATACCGGCCGGTCCGGGCGGGCTGATCTCCTTGGCTTCGGCCAGGATGGCCGCCTTGGTGAAGGCGCGATCCAGCAGTTTGCCGTCGACCACGCCGAGCTCGCCGTCGGCGGGTACCCCGATCCGGAAGCCGATGGTGCGGCGGGCCTTCGAACGGCGGGCCAGCCGCGCGGCCACCGGGTCGTCGAGCCCGACCACTCCGACGCGGCCGAGCAGGGCCCGCGATTTCGCGGCCGCGTACGCGTCCAGGCCACCATGCCAGTCCAGATGGTCCTCGGCCACATTCAATACGACCCCCGCCTCCGGTCGCACCGACGGTGCCCAGTGCAGCTGGAACGAAGACAGTTCGACGGCCAGCACCTGTGGCCCCGGATTGCGGCGCAGGGCGTCCAGGATCGGCAGGCCGATGTTCCCGCAGGCGACACTGGGGATTCCGGCGGCCCGCAGGATGGAATGGGTCATGGACGTGGTCGTGGTCTTACCGTTGGTACCGGTCACCACCAGCCATTTGCGGACCGGACCGTAGATCCGGGCCTGATCCACCCACCAGGCGAACTCGACATCGCCCCAGACCGGGATGCCCTCGGATACCGCCGAGGCCAGGACCGGCGAGTCCGGCCGCCAGCCCGGGCTGGTGATCACCAGCGCGAACCGCGACCAGTCGGTCCGCTCCAATTCGGGCGGGGGCGCGATATCCAGTCCCAGTTCGGCAGCCTCCGCCAGGGCCGCGGCCCCGCTGTCGGTGACCACCGGCCGGGCCCCGATATCGCGCAGCGGTGTGATCAGCGAACGACCCGAGACACCCCAGCCGGCGACCAGCACCTCACGGCCGCGCAGGAATTCCAGCATCGGGCCCGGCGAACGCAGGGCCCGCGGCGTATGTTCCTCCATCGTCAACTCACCCGACCGCGGAGAGATATTCGCTGTAGAACAGAGAGAGTCCGGCTGCCGAGGCCATGGCGGCCAGCAACCAGAACCTGATGATCACCGTGGTCTCCGCCCATTTACTCAGTTCGAAATGATGGTGGAACGGCGCCATCTTGAACAACCGGTTCCGGGTGGTCCGAAAAACAGCCACCTGCAGCACCACCGAGGCCGCCTCCGCGACGAACAGCGCGCCGATGACCACCATCAGCAGTTCGGTCCGGGTGGTGATGGAGAGCCCGGCGAGCAGACCACCGAGGGCCAGCGAGCCGGTATCACCCATGAATATCTTGGCGGGCGCGGCGTTCCACCACAGGAACCCGATACACGCCGCCGTACCGGCCGCGCAGACCAGCGCCAGATCCAGCGGGTCGCGCACGTTGTAGCAGCCGGTCTCGGGTTTGGTCTCACACGAGTGGTAGTACTGCCAGAAGGTGATGACCACATAGCCGCCGAGCACCAAGCTCATCGACCCCGCGGCCAGACCGTCCAGACCGTCGGTGAGGTTCACCGCGTTCGACCACGCCACCACGATGAGGCAGACGAAGGCCAGGAACACCACCACACTCATCGACACGGTGTTGATATCACGGACATAGGACAGCTGCCGGCTGGCCGGGGAAAGCCCGCTGCCGCCGGGGAACTGCAACGCCAGCACACCGAAGACGACCGCCGCGGTGATCTGACCCAGGTATTTACCCGCGGCCGTGAGCCCCAGATTGCGGCCCTTACGGATCTTGATGAAATCGTCGATGAATCCGACGACACCCAGTGCGGTGGCCAAGCCCAGGACCAGCAGCGCCGAGGCTGTCGGACCTTCTGCTTCGTAACCGATCCCGATCAGATGGGAACCGAGATACCCGGCCCACATGCCGATGATGATCGCCACCCCGCCCATGGTGGGCGTACCGCGTTTGGACTGATGGCTGGCCGGACCGTCTACCCGGATCTCCTGGCCGAAGCCCTGCCGGGCGAATATCCGGATCAGCAGCGGGGTCAACAGGATAGACACCGTCAGCGCGATCGCCGCCGCGAACAAGATCTGTCTCATCGCACTGCCTCCGCGCTCACCCCGTCGGCGGCGGCGCCGCCCGGCGCCGGTGTACCGGCACCCGTGTTCTTCTCACCCTCGGCCAGCAGCTGTTCGGCCACCGCCCACAGGCCGACCGATTGCGATGCCTTCACCAGCACCACATCACCCGCGCCGACTTCGGCGGCGAGCAACTCCACGGCTGCTTCGATATCCGGGACGAGCACCGATTCCTCACCCCATGAGCCTTCCATGACCGCTCCCTGGTGCATGCCCCGGGAGGGTCGTCCGGTTCCGACGACGATGAGCCGGTCCACATCCAAGCGCACCGCGAGACGGCCGATCCCGTCGTGTTCCACCACCGCTTCCGGGCCGAGTTCGGCCATTTCGCCGAGCACCGCCCAGCTGCGCCGTGGGGTGTCGCCCGACCGAGCCATGGTGACCAGCGCTTTGAGCGCGGCCCGCATGGAATCCGGGTTGGCGTTGTAGGAATCGTTGATCACGGTGACCCCGGCGGCGCTGGTACGCACATCCATCCGCCGCGCCGACGCCGCGCGGGCGCCGGACAGCGCGGTCACCAGAGTGTCGAGGTCGGCGCCGCATTCCAGAGCCACAGCGGCTGCCGACAAGGCGTTGCCGACCTGATGTTCCCCGTGCACGGCCAAGGCCACCGTGCGGTCGCCGGCCGGTGTGTGCAGGGTGAACGAAGCCCGGGCCTGATCGTCGAGAGTTGTTGCGGTGGCACGGATCCGCGCGCCCGCGGAATGTCCGGCCGTCACCACCCGAGCCACCGTACGCGAAGCCATGGCGGCGACCTTCGGATCATCGGCGTTGAGTACGGCCAGACCGTTTTCCGGCAGCGCCTCCACGAGTTCGCCCTTGGCCTGCGCGATGGCCTCGCGACTACCGAATTCGCCGAGATGCGCGGTACCCACATTCAGCACGACCCCGATATTCGGTGGCGCCACCCGCGCCAGTGCGGCGATATGGCCGGGTCCGCGCGCCGACATCTCCAGCACCAGGAACCGGGTATCCGGACCGGCGCGCAGGGCGGTCCACGGATGCCCGAGTTCGTTGTTGAAGGAACCAGGTGGGGCCACCACCGGTCCCAGCGGGGAGAGCACCGCCGCCAGCAGATCCTTGGTGGAGGTCTTACCCGAGGAACCGGTGACGCCGACGACCGTCAGCCCACCGGCCGCGACGAGACGCGAAACGCTCTCCCGGGCCAGCGCGGCCAGCGCGGCCAGCACCGCGGCGCCCGCACCGGTCGAATCATGGGACAGCGCAAGCGCACTCGACGGTACCGACCCGGTCGCAGGGGTTACGACGAGGGCGGGAACCCCCACCGGCCGGGCCGCGAGCACGGCGACGGCGCCGGCCTCGATCGCGGCGGCGGCATAGTCGTGACCGTCGACGCGCTCACCGGGCAGGGCCAGGAAGATGTCGCCGGGACCGACTCGACGCGAGTCGAATTCGACCGAACCGGTCACCCTCACCTCCGGGTCACCGACGTCGTGCAGCGTTGCGCCCACGACCTCGGCGATATCCCGCAGTGTCATTTCGATCATGAAACCGTCAAGTCCTCCGCGCCCGTCGGCCACGAACCGTTGTCCGCGCCCCCGGAACTGTGTCGCTGTGCCGAATCGATCGCCGCCGCGAGCACCTCGCGGTCATCGAACCGATATTTCACCCCGTTGATCTCCTGACCTACTTCATGGCCCTTCCCCGCCACCAGCACCACGTCACCGGCGTGTGCCCAGCCGACGGCCGCCTCGATGGCCGCGGTCCGGTCACCGATATCGCGGACTTCGCCGCGCTGGTCGTCGGAGACGCTCCGCGCGCCGGCGACCAGTGACGCCCTGATCACGGACGGGTCCTCGGTGCGCGGGTTGTCGTCGGTGACGATGAGCAGATCGGCGCCACGGGCCGCGGCCGCCCCCATCGGCCCGCGTTTCCCGGTGTCCCGGTCGCCGCCGGCACCGACCACCACGGCCAACCGACCCCCGCTCCCGGCCGTGGCCAGATGGGTGCGCAGGGTCGCGATCACCGATTCCACGGCGGCCGGTTTGTGGGCGTAGTCCACCAGGGCAAGGAACTCCTGTCCACGTTCCACCCGCTGCATCCGGCCCGGCACGTCGACAGTGGCCAGCGCGGGCACGGCCGTCGCCGGATCGACCCCGGCGGCGGCACACACCGCGACAGCGAGCAGTCCGTTGGCGACGTTGTAATCACCGGGCAGCCGCAACCGCACCGGGATCTCGCCGTTCGGGCCCGTTGCGGTGAACTCCTGTTCACCGCCGTGGATGCGGGCGGGACCGGCCGACGACCAATCCGCAGATTCGGTGGTCGAGACCCGGATCGGCGCGTCCAGGCCATCGGCGAGACGCCGACCCCACGCATCGTCCACACACACCACGGCAGTGCGGGCGGCAACCGGCGATTCCGGTTCGAACAGCCGGCGCTTGGCGGCGAAATAGTCCTCGAAGTCGGCGTGGAAATCCAGATGGTCCTGCGACAGGTTGGTGAACGCACCTACCGCGAACCGCACCCCGTCGACCCGGCCCAGTGCCAGCGCGTGGCTGGATACCTCCATCACCACCGCGTCCACGCCCTGTTCCACCATCAGCGCGAACATGGCGTGCAGTTGCGGTGCTTCGGGCGTGGTGAGCGCACTGGGGATCCGGCGACCGCCGATCCTGGTCTCGATGGTGCCGATCAGTGCGGTGGACAGCCCCCCAGCAGCCAAACCGGCCTCCACCAGGTAGGAAGTGGTGGTCTTGCCGGAGGTACCGGTGATCCCGATGATCCGCAACCGCTGCGACGGATGTCCGTAGATCGCCGCCGAAAGTTCACCCAGGATCGCGCGCGGATTCTCACGCACCACGACCGGCACCGCTAGTTCGCCGGCCAGTTCCGCACCGGCGGCGTCGGTGAGTACGGCGACCGCGCCACGGGCCACCGCGTCTGCGGCGAACCGGGCGCCGTGCGCCCGGGAGCCTGGTAACGCCGTGAACAGATCACCGGGTAGAACCGCGTCGGAACGCTGTTCGATGCCGGTGACGAGCAGCTCGGTGGCGACCGGTGGCCGAAGTTCGGCGTCGATCAGATCCAGCAGGTCGGGCAGCGGTGTCGACAGCGGCCGGGCCGGCCGCAGCGCGTGCTGGCTGGACTGCGCGGGCACAGGATTCCTCTCTGCATGATGAAGCGCGGATACGACGACGAGTCAGGTTACCGACGCCACGTCACGGTCCGGTAAGCCGGTTCACCGAATCACGACGCCTGCAGGACGAACTGCCGTTCCGGTTCGCTCGACGGCGCTATCCGATCCCGCTGCAGGGCCCAGGAGGCGATGTTGTGGAACAGCGGTGCCGCCGACTGACCACCGCTGCCGTCGGAACTGCGGACCGGCGCGTCGAGCATCATGCCGATGACGTAGCGAGGATTGTCCGCGGGCGCGATACCGGCGAAGGTGATCCAGTACGAGGAACTCGAATAACAACCGCAGTTCGGATCGACCTGCTGCGCCGTGCCGGTTTTCCCCGCGATCCGGTACCCGTCGACCGCAGCGGCGGAACCGGTCCCCATCTGGACGCCGGTCGGGTCGTTCTGCACCACCGACTGGAACATGGTGCGGAGTGTGCGCGAAGTCTGCGGGCTCACCACCCGCACCCCTTCGGGGGCCGGTTCCTCGGCGCGAGTTCCATCGGGCGCGACGGTGGCACGCACGATCCGGGGCGGCATCCGGACGCCGTCGTTGGCGATGGCCTGGTACATCCCGGCCATCTGCAGAGTGGTCATCGAAAGCCCCTGCCCGATGGGCAGGTTGGCGAAGGTACCACCGGACCACTGGTCCCGGGCGGGCAACAGGCCGGAGCTCTCGCCGGGCAGGCCCACCTCGGTACGCCGGCCCAGACCGAAGCGTTCGAGCATATCGGCGAATCTGTCCTCCCCGACCCGCTGCGCCAGCATGAGGGTGCCCACATTCGAGGATTTACCGAAGATCCCGGTGGTGGTGTAGGGGGCGACACCGTGTTCCCAAGCGTCGCCGACGGTCACTCCGGACATATCGATACGGCCCGGTACCTGATGTACCTCGTCGGGTGTGGTGAGCCCGTACTCGATGGCCGCGGCCGCGGTGACCACCTTGTTGACCGAACCGGGTTCGAAAGGCTGGGTCACCGACGGATTGTCCAGCCCGGCGGGATCCCAGTGCTGTGGACCGAGCGCCGGATTGAACGTGTTGTCGTTGGCCATGGCCAGCACCTGGCCGGTTTTGGCGTCCAGGACCACCGCGGAGGCCGATTTCGCGCCCGAGCGGTCCTTGGCCTGCTGTATCTGCTGCTGCACATGATTCTGCAGGTAGGAGTCCAAGGTGAGCTCGACATTGTTTCCGTCGACCGCGGGCTGGCGGTCACGGACACTGCCGGGGATCACCGCGCCGTCGGAACCGCGATCGTAGGTGTAGGAACCGTCGGTGCCGGCGAGTGCCGAATCCAGAGAAGCCTCCAGCCCGACGCGGCCGTGGCCGTCCCAACCGGTGGCGCCGACGATATTGGCCGCCAGCGACCCGCCCGGATAGTCGCGCGGGTCCTGTCGTTCCGTCCCGATCTCGGGGAACTCCGCCGTGATCTCGTCGGCTTTGCGCGGGTCGACATTGCGCGCCAGGTACACGAAGGTCTGGTCACTGCGCAGCTTGTCCAGTAGTTCGGATTCCTTGGGCCCCTCGGCACCGAGCACCTGATGCACGGTGCGGGCGATATCCTCGAGCCGCCGATCGGGATCGGGCGCCGTATCATCCTTCGCCCGGGCGTCGGCGAGATCTTTGCGCACCCGGATGGGCTGGAAGTTCAGCGATTGGGCGGTGATGGTGAAGGCCAGGGATTTGCCGTTGCGGTCGGTGATGGTTCCGCGGGTGGCGGGCAGGTCCTGGTAGGCGGCACGCTGACCGGCGGCCTGTGCCGAGAGCGTGGGCGCGGCAATGGTCTGGATCCACAGCAGTTGCAGCGCCACCACGGTAAGCGCCACCAGCATGATCAACCGGCCCACGCCGAGCCGGACCCGCACCGGGCCGTTCGGCGCGGATCGTCCGCCCGGACGCTGCCGCCCGGACGGACGGGGCCGGGCAGGAGCCGACCTCGCCACCTCGGCGGATTTCCGCTTCGATTTCCCGCGGTCGGCCGCGGCCCGGGGTCTCGGCGCGGAATCGCGGCCGCGCCCCGACCCGCGCCGGTTCATCGCATCTCCTCACCCGCCGTAACGGGCGGCAGCGGCGCGACCGAGGTGGGTTCGACGGAGCCCGGTGCGTCCTCCGGGGCATCGACCGGGGCGGGCGCCACGGCCACGCCTTCGATCGGAGCGGGAGCCCCGGCCGGAGCAGCGCCCTCGGCCGGGTCCGGTGGTGGTATGTCGCCGCCGGGCGGTGCGCCTTCCGGGTTCGTCGCCGGGTCCGGAGCCGGAACACTCGGCACCGGAACATTCTCGGCCTGCTGCGGTGCCGGTGTGGGATCGGAACCCGGTGCCGCGAGAACCTCACCCGAGCTCGGCGCGGCGGAATCCGACCGCGGCAGGGCCGGCACCGGCACGATCCGCTCCCCCGGGTCGGCACCGTTGCGAGGCCCGCCGCCGCGAGGCGGGGCGTTGAGCGGCGGGGCCGGCGGACCCTGCGCGGGCTTCGGCTCACCGACAACAGTGACGGTCCCATCCGGGGCGACCACGAGCCGTGCCGGGTCCTGCGCCGGGATCATGCCGAGCTCCCTTGCCCGGGTGGCGAGTTCGGGTGCCGAATCGGCGGCGGCGACCTCCCGCTGCAGGGCGGCGCGTTCGTCGGAGAGCACCCGGTTGGTTTCGCGTGCGTCACTGAGCTGATAGCTGTCCTCGGCGGCACGGGTCGTCAGCACCAGAGTGAGGGCGAGCCCACAGCCGAACATGGCCAGGATCGCGGCCACGAAGGGGCCTCGGCCCGCCAGTTCCGTCCGCGGCGCGGCCACCTGTACCGCACCGGGCCCACCGGCGCGCTGCCGGCGCCGGGCGTATGCGCGCTGCGCCGCACCGGATTTCACCCGTTCCGCGTCGTGTACCCGCCGAGCCGGCCGCCCGGTCTCGGTACGTGTGCTCACGCTCATACCTGACACCCCCGTATCGGTGTGATCGCCCGCGGTATCGGTCCGCGCGCGCCTGTGCTGTGGTCCGTAATGCCCACCCGGTGCCCCCCTGACACCACGACTTCGCGAACCCGGATGCGGTGATCGGATACCGCATCCACACCGTCGTACCGCAGTCGCCGCACGCGGACAAGCGAATTCGCTGCTCCGCGGGCTGCTGCGGTACGGCCGGTGCCGGGGTTCATCCCGCCTCCTGCACGATCTTCTCGGCCGCGCGCATCCGTACCGGCGTGGCGCGCGGGTTCTCCTCGATCTCGGCCGGGCCGGCCTGCTCGGCGCCCCGGGTCAGGATGCGGAACTCCGGGCCCATCCCCGGAAGTTCGACCGGAAGACCGACCGGCGTACGGGATTTCGCACGGTCGGCCAGTTCGTGTTTGACGACCCGGTCCTCGAGCGATTGATAGGACATGACCACGATCCGACCACCCGGCCGCAGCGCCGCCAGGGCGGCCGGCAGCGCCGCGCGCAGCGAATCGAGTTCGCCGTTGACCTCCACCCGCAGCGCTTGGAAGGTCCGCTTGGCCGGATGTCCACCGGTTCGGCGAGCGGGAGCGGGGATGGTGTCGTAGAGCAGGCTCACCAGTTCGGCACTGGTGCGCAAGGGTTGCCGGGCGCGCCGGCGCACGATCTCGGCCGCGATCTTGTTCGCGAAGCGTTCCTCGCCGTAGACCTTCAGGACCCGGGCGATCTCACCCTGGCCGTAGGTGTTGAGCACATCGGCCGCGGTCGGGCCGGTCGTCGCGTCCATTCGCATATCCAGCGGAGCGTCCACGGAATAGGCGAAGCCTCGTTCGGCCTCGTCCAACTGCATGGACGAGACACCGAGATCCATCAGAATGCCACTCACCGAACCCGTGGCGGGTAGACCGGCCTCCCCGAGTGCCTCGGCGATCCCGTCGTATCGGGTGTGCACCAGTGTGATCCGGTCGGTATAAGGCCGGAGACGTTCGGTGGCGAGGGCGAGCGCGCGAGTATCACGATCGAGACCTACGAGCCGGAGATCGGCGTGGGTGCGCAGGAAATATTCGGCGTGCCCGCCGAGCCCGAGTGTCGCGTCGAGGTAGACAGCCGACGGCGCGTCGAGTACCGGATCGAGCAATTCGGCTGCGCGGGTGAGCAGAACCGGGACATGTCGGGTGCCGTGTTGCTCACGGTTCAATTCGGCCTCCCGGATCCGTGCCTCGCTCCGTGACGACCCGATTCGGGTCGCGCCGCGACCGTATGGATTCGGATCACCGGCGCCGAAGCGGGCGAACAATTGATTGCGCGAGATGATGATGATGATGATGATGATGTGGCCGCGCCGCCACTTGATCCGCCGCGCTCATAGCGTGCGCGACAGAAGGAAATCGGTGACGTTACGAATGCCGCGGGGTCTCTGACCGAAGCGGCACCTGGCGTCGGGGAAGTACGTCAGGGTCCGCATCCGGGCAGAGGCCGCGTGGCACTCGCGCGGGCTAGAAGATTCCGCCCAGTGCCTCGTCTCTCGCTTGCGCGTAGTCCTCCTCGTGCTCGGCGAGGTAGGTCTCCCACGCCTGCTTGTCCCATATCTCCAGGAAGTCGACCGAACCGATGACCGTACAGTCGCGGGTGAGGCCGGCATACCGGCGATGTTCGGCCGACAAAACGATCCGGCCCTGCGAATCCAGGCTCTGTTCGTCCGTACCCGCTGCCAGCGCCCGGACGAACGCCCGCGCCTGCGGGTTGCTCCGGGACGCCGACGCGGCGCGCCGGGCGAGCGCACTGAACTCGTCCTTCGGATAGACGGCAAGGCTGTGGTCCTGTCCTTTGGTGACCATCAACCCTCCCGCCAGATCGTCTCGAAACTTCGCGGGCAACGTGAGCCGCCCTTTGTCGTCCAGACGAGGTGTGTAAGTACCGAGAAACAACCCGATACCTCCTACCGGACCACCTCGAATGGTGTTGACCGGCTACGCCGGTCGAGTGCCTTACGGCCTCTCCTGTAGTGCGCGCTCCACATTACCCCACTTTCCCCCACTTTCAATCGAAACACGGGGTGATGTGCCTCCCCGGCCAATCGATTTCGCAGGTCATTCCAGCTATCACCGGCTGGGCGCACTTTTCACGGGTCCTGCCTCCTTGCGCGCGTCCTCGGCTGCCGAGTCCGGCGGACTCCGTCAACTTCCAGCAAACCCACTGTTCACACCCCTTCGGGAGGGCAAGTGGGGCACGGTGGGGAATCCCGGTGGAGCGGAGTGGGAAAACGTGACCGAGGCGCGTCCGGAGACCCGGGAAAGCTCACACCCCCAGCCGCAGCACCGGCTCGGCACATACAGCAGACAGCGGTGCCGCACCGGTAATCCGGTGCGGCACCGCTGTCTGCTGTACAGCCGGTTCGATCGGCGGAGCGGTTACTCCTCGAACCTTCTGCGGAAGCGATCTTCCATCCGCTCGGTGAACCCACCCGAGCGCCGCGGGCGGCCGCGCCCACCGGCCCGCTCCGACGATCCGGCTTCCGGCGGATCGCCCGGCGAACCGCCGCCGCGACCCGGCGAGGCGCCCTTGGCGCCACCGAGCAGGAGGAGCACTCCCGCACCGAACATCACGATGAATCCGATCAGACTGATGATCGGGAAGCCGCCGGGTCTCACCGGAAGGGCGATACCCGCGACGAGTAGGACAAGGCCGAGTACGAACAAGGCCGCGGCCTGGAGTCGACGACGACTCGAGGTCGTACGAAGACGTCCGCCGCGGACTGACGACGCGAACTTCGGATCCTCAGCATAGAGAGCGCTCTCGATCTGTTCGAGCATGCGCTGCTCGTGCTCGGAGAGTGGCACGGTACCTCCCCCGGCACTAGGACGTGGCTGTCGCCTCCGGGTAGGCGACAGATAACCCCTTGGCGGCTATCTGTCATCAATGATACGAGTTCGCCAAGAGCGGTACCACCATATGGGTGCAGCCGAGCGAAGTTCGTCGCCGGATCGAATCCGACCGGAGCCGAATGCTGAGGTCCGGCGGCCGATGGCGGCGTCTAGCGGGGCGTGTCGTGGTCGTCACCGGCGGCGCGCAGCCGGGCGGCCGGTGCGATGAGATCCTCGACGTCGTGCAGGAAGGCGCCGACCCGCGAAGCGAACTCGTCGGCCCACTCTTCGTCGACCTCCCGGGGCAATCCGGCCTCCAGGGCCGCCCTCGTCGCGGAATGGCCGCTGAAATAGTCCGCCCACATCACGAATTCGGGTGCGGCGCGCTGCAACATGACCCACGCGTTACGCGATCGTGCCCGCGGCGCGGTGTCTGCGCCGGTGAGTGCCAACACCGCTCCGGCACCGCGCAGGGCCGCCAGATAGGCGACGCGGAACCGCTCCCGTGGATCCCGCTCCCCCGCCGCCTCCATGAGCAGCCCGTCGGCGCGCCGCAGCAGCATCCCCGCCCGTCCCGGTTGCACCGGGTGAACGCTTCGATCCGACATGGCCGTCCCTCCATATCTCGCCCGTCACACCCCGCGGCGGTCCACCGGTATGGCAGGCTGAGCGTGCACCGTGGGGGGCCGAACAGGCATTCGAACGTTTGGCTCGAGCTTGAATATAGAGACGACCACCGACATGTTCGTGTGCCCGAACCCGCAGCTCCGCCCCCACCGACCGCGAAAGAGCCCACCGATACCGCAATGACCGCCGTCAAGTCGAACCATCTCCCAGCTCCGGTCGTCGTCGACCTCTCGGTAACCGCGCTACGCGCCCGCCTGCACGACGCACTGGCCGTGTACGTCGCAGCCATGGACTATCCGCGCGGTACCGAGCACCATCGCGCACCGATGTGGACCGAGCACACCCACCGCGCCGGCTGGCAGGCGGTCGCCGCGTTGGTCCCCGAGGACAGCGGCGAAATCGACCTGCGCCGCTCCCCCATCGTGGCCATCGCCTACGGATACCGCGGTGGACCACATCAATGGTGGCAACAGCAGGTACACGCGGGTATGCGCCGGGCCGGCTGGCCGGAACCGGCCGCCCAGCAGCTGCTCGGCGACTATTTCGAACTCACCGAACTCCATGTGCACCCGAGCGCGCAGGGCCGCGGTATCGGCGCGACCCTGTTGCAGCGCCTACTGCGGGACCGCCCCGAACACGCGGTCCTGTTGTCCACTCCGGAGGTGGGCGAGGAGGACAACCGGGCCTGGCGCCTGTACCGGCGGATGGGCTTCCGGGATGTACTGCGTGATTTCGTCTTCGCCGGTGACACCCGCCGCTTCGGGATCCTCGGCCGGTCGCTGCCGCTGCCATGAGTGTGGTGATCATCGGCTCCGGCCACAACGCGCTGGTGGCAGCCTGCTATCTGGCGCGGAAGGGTCGCCGGGTCCGGGTGCTGGAAAGCGATACCGTCCTGGGCGGGGCGGTCTCGACCGTGGAGCGGTTCCCGGGCCACCGCGTCGACCGAGGGTCCTCGGCACATCTCATGGTCCGCCACACCGGGATCCTCGAGGAACTCGAACTGGACCGGTTCGGACTGCGCTACCTCGACTGCGATCCCTGGGCGTTCGCCCCGGCCTGCACGGAAACCGGGGCACCCCCGATCGTGTTCCATCGCGACCTCAATCGGACCTGTGCCTCGGTGGCCGCCGCCTGCGGGGAGCGCGACGCCGCCGCGTACCGGCGCTTCGTGGGGGTGTGGGAACCCCGGGCACGGCGGGTGATGCGCTCGTTCGGCGGGGCACCGACACCGGGCCGGCTGCTGCGGTCGTTCTGGGGCCTCGATGCCCGTGACGGTGGAAGCGCGCTGTCGCGGGAATTCCTGCAGTCCGGTGACACACTCCTGGACACATGGTTCGACGACGAGCGGCTGAAGGCAGCACTGGCCTGGTTCGGCGCCCAGTCGGGACCCCCGATGTCGGAACCGGGTACCGCGCCGATGGTGGCGTTCGCGGCCCTGATGCACACGCTGCCGCCGGGCCGGGCGATAGGCGGTAGCGGCGCTCTCACCGAGGCGCTGGTGGCACGATTGCGCAGCGACGGCGGGGAGATCGTGGCCGGCGACGCCGTCACCGCGCTGACCCGTCGCAGGGACGGCTGGCGAGCCGGCACCGCGTCGGGACGCGAATACGACGCCGAGACCGTGATCGCGGGGACCCATATCCTCACCACACTCGACCTGCTGCGAGCCGGCGGATTCGATCCGGAACCGCTCGAGCGGTGGCGGCGGCGGATCCGGGTCGGGCCCGGAATCGGCATGGTGGTGCGGGTCGCGTCCAGCGCCCTTCCGCAGTACGCGGGCGCGACGACCGCCGAATCGGGGCCGGGGCTCCAACTGCTGGTGGCGGATCGTCGCCGGTTGGCACTGGCGCACGGTAGTGCCCTCGGCGGTCGGCTCCCGCCGCGGCCGGTCGTACTCGCCATGAGCTTCAGCGCACTGGATCCGAGTATCGCGCCCGCCGGGCAACATCAGCTGTCCCTGTGGTCGCAGTGGCATCCCTATCGACTCACCGACGAGGGCGGCTGGCCCCGGCACCGCGAACCCGAAGCGGACCGGATCATCGCCGAGTTGGACCACTACGCACCGGGTTTCGCCGAGTCGGTACTGGACCGGCACATCCAGACCCCGCTCGACCTGGAACGTGAGATGGGACTGCGCGGAGGCAACGTCATGCATGTGGAGATGAGCCTCGATCAGATGATGCTGTGGCGGCCGCTCCCGGAACTCTCCGGGCAGCGGGTACCCGGCGCGCCGGGTCTCTACCTGACCGGCGCGTCTACGCACCCCGGCGGCGGCGTGTCCGGAGCGAGCGGCCGCACCGCCGCGCACCTGGTGCTCCGGGACAGTCGCGGAATGCGCGCGTGGATACGCCGCTGACCGGCCCGGGGTCGCGCACTGTGCGGCGCCGCGATCTGCTGCCGGCCGGTCTGCTGGTCGTGCTGATCGGAACACAGATCGCCTACCCGCTCACCGACGACACGGCCCGTGATGCGGTGACGGTGGCCGTGGTCCTGCTGTCCGCCGGTACGGCCCTGCTGCACGCGGCGGTGACCCGCGGCATCCGTTACGCGGCCGGGTTCGCGGTGATCGTGTCCGGGATCGGGTTGCTGGCCGAGGCCGTCGGCACGGCGACCGGGATACCGTTCGGGGCCTACGACTACGCGGACGGACGGATCGGACCGGAACTGTTCGGGGTGCCGCTGGCGGTCCCTCTCGCCTGGACCGGCGGACTGTATCCGATCTGGGTGGTCGCGGGCCTGGTGTGCCCGGTAGCCGCGGCCCGGATCGCTGCCACCGCGGTGAGCGCGGTGGGCTGGGACCTGTTCCTGGATCCGCAGATGGTGGCCGACGGGCAGTGGCGCTGGGTGGCCACCGATTCCGGGCTGCCGGGGATCGCGGAGATCCCCTGGACGAACTACCTCGGCTGGCTGGGGGTGGCGACGGTGATGGCCGTCGCGCTCACGGTGTGGGAGCGATCCGCCGCCCGATCCGAGCGGATCGGGGTGCCCGTGCTGATGTTCCTGTGGACCTGGCTCGGCTCGGCACTGGCGCACGCGGTGTTCCTCGGACTGCCGTACTCGGCGGTCTACGGCGGTCTCGTCCTCGGAATTCTCGGGGTCGCTCTGCTGGTCCGGCTGGTGCGCGACGCCGCCGACCGCGCAACCGGGCACGATCGGCGAACCGTCGGGCCCGTCGCATGGCGTGGGTGAGTTCCGGCCTGGCACCATGTCATCCGTGCCTCCGAGTCCCGTTACCGCGAAACCCGGCTCCCCGGTCCCCGCTCCGCGCTCGCGCCACCGTCTGCGGTCGCGGATAGCCGCGGCCGTCGTCCTGGCCGCTCTGCTCACACCCGCGCTGGCCGGCTGCCTCCGGGTCCAGGCATCGATGGGCCTGTCGTCCAACGACCGGGTCTCGGGCCGGATCGTCGCCGCGGTCGTACCGGAGAACAGTGAGGACAAGGGTCCGCAGCTCACGGCCCCGGAAGCGCTGGCCGCCAAGGTCCGCATCGAGCCGTACAACCAGGACGGATACATCGGCAGCGAGGTGTACTTCGACGATCTGAACTTCGGCGAGGTGGAACAGCTGTCGCAGATGTCGGAGCAGGCACAGGGCCTGTTCGACCTGAAATTCCAGCGCAACGGCGACCTGGTCAGCCTCAACGGCCGGGTGGATCTGGAAACGCTGGCCCCGCACGGGTCGGATGTGCAGTTGAGTGTGGCGTTCCCGGCCCGGGTCGCCAAGACCAACGGCAACCGCGAGGGTGATTCGGTGGTCTCCTGGAAACTTCCCGCCGGCGAGGTCAGCACTGTCCGCGCCGAAGTGGGTTACGCCGATCCGAACACCCGCTCCTTCGCGGGCTGGGCCGGGATCGTCGGCGGTCTCACGCTCGCGGTCGCGGCCGTGGTGATCGCGCTCGCCTATGTGGACCGCAATCCACCGGCGCCGGGCGGACCGGCCGGGTTCTCCCTGCGACGTTGGTGGGACCAGGTCAAATCCGACGCGTGAGACCGGCCGTGCGAGTTCCGCGGGCCTCGATCCGGCGCGTGGTGAGCGTGGGCACCGGTTTCGCTGTGGGCGGTGCCGCGCTCACCGCCTGGAACCGGCTCACCGTGCCTCGCTTGCCCCCCGACCCCGCTCCGGTCACCGAAGCCGTCACGGTCTGTGTGCCCGCACGCGACGAGGCCGCGCTGCTGCCCGGCCTGATCGGTGACCTGCGCGCCCAAACCGGCATCCAGCGATTGCGCATCCTCGTCCTCGACGATGTCTCCACCGACGGCACCGCCGCAACCGCCGTCCGGGCGATGGAGGGCGACCCGCGATGCGAACTGCTTCGTGGCACGACCGGACCGCCACCGGGATGGACGGGCAAAGCGGCCGCCTGCGCCGCGCTGGCCGAACACGCCGGGCGCACCGGCGGCGGGGACGGGGTGCTGGTTTTCCTCGACGCCGATATCCGGCTCGCGCCGAACGCGCTGGCCGCAGCCGTGGGACAGCTTCGCCGGGACGGTCTCGCGTTGCTGGCGCCATGGCCGCGACAGCGAGCCGAAACCGTGGCCGAGCGCCTGGTACAACCGCTGCTGTGCTGGTCGTGGGCGTCCACCCTGCCGGTGGCCTGGGCCGATCGCGGTTCCCGGACCTCGACCGTGGTCGCCTGTGGCCAGTTCCTGGTATTCGACGCGGCGAGCTACCGAGCGATCGGCGGGCACCGGCCGGTGGCCGGCAGTGTGACCGAAGATCTCGATATCGCACGGACGCTGCGGCGCACCGGCCACCGGAGCGCGGTGGTGATGGCGGGTGAGCGGGCGCAGACCCGGATGTACCGGAGCGCGGGCGAACTGGCGGCCGGTTACAGCCGCTGGCTCTGGTCGGCTTACGGCGGTTCGGCCACCGGTGGCGTGGCCGTGGGCGCTGTCGCTGTCTGGGCGTACTGGGTGCCCCCGCTGGCTGCCGTCGTGGGTCACGGCAGCCTCCGCCGGACCGGCCTGATCGGCTACACCGCCGCCGTCGCGGGGCGGCTGCTGGCCAGCGCTCTGGAAACCGGACGACGGCCGGGCCCGCACGACCTCGTCGACGCTCTGGCACATCCGGTGTCGGTCGCCACCTACCTCGCACTGTGGCAACACTCACACCGCGCTCACCGGCGCAACGCTCTGACCTGGCGAGGGCGCCCTCTGATGTCCCGCCAAGAGCTGGATTCTCGCTGATTCTTGGCCTTGTGCCCGCCCTGTGCCCGGCCGATGATGAATCCGCCCGGCACGACCGGCGGGCAGGGCCGTCACGGCCCGGGTTTCGAGGAGGCGCCACCATGACCATCGTCGGCCACACCAGCGTCGATACCACCTGGACGCAATGGCTCGAGCGGTGCTCGATCCGGCTGCGCAGCCCGCACAACACCAGCGACCCGATCGCCCGGCATCGGCTCGGCGAAGCACCGGAACAGCTACCGGGCCTGCCCGGTACGTGGTGGGTGATCGACGGCCGTGTCTTCATCGCGGCCAAACCCGGCGACCGGCTCGATCACGCCGGTGAGCGGATCGCCGGTATCGAGATCATCGATCCGATCGACGGCGCGCCGGGACTCATCCTGCGTCAGGACGACCGCGCGCTCGAGGTGGTCCGCCGGGGCGACCTCATCGCGGTCAACGTCTACGGCCCGGCCGACTGAAGCCGAAACCCGCCGCTCAGGCGCTGAGTGGCGCCGCGGTGACGCCGTAACCCAGGTTGGTGAGCACCTCGCCGGTCGCCTTGGCGAAGTTCAGGGTGATGAAGTGCAGGCACGGGGCGCCTTCGGCGATCAACCGCTCGCCCATCTCGGTCGCGATCTCGATCCCGGCGGCACGAACGGCGGCGCGATCCTCCTCCGGTCCCGAACCGGCAGCCAGACGCAATCGCTCCAACACACGGTCCGGTAGCGGCCGGCCACACAGCTCTTCGGCCCGTTCCACCGTGCGCAGCGAGGTGATCGGCATCAACTCCGGAATGATCGGTTTGGCCCCCTCCACCGGGTCCAGTGCCGCGACCCGATCGCGCAGCCGCAGGTAGTCGTCGACGTCGAAGAACATCTGGGTGATCGAATACTCGGCGCCCGCACGCAGTTTCGCCGCGAGGTGTCTCGTATCGTGGTCGAGGTCGATCGAACGATGGTGGCCCTGTGGGAACGAGGCCACTCCGACATGGAAATCACCGAGGTCACGCACGATCCGGACCAATTCCTCGGCGTACTCCACCCCACCGGGGTGCCGGTGCCATTCACCGAGCGGATCGCCCGGCGGATCACCGCGCAGCACGAGGATATTGCTGATCCCGGAATCGGCGTAGGCCCCGACGATCGACCGCAGCTCGGCGACACTGTGCCCGACCGCGGTGAGATGACCGACCGGTAACAAGGTGGTCTGCAGGGCGAGCTCGCCGGTGACGCGTACCGTGCGGTCGCGGGTGCTGCCGCCGGCGCCGTAGGTCATCGAGACGAACGCCGGATGCATCCGCTCGAAGGTGCGTACCGCGCGCCACAACCGCTGTTCACCGGCCTCGTCGCGGGGCGGGGAGAACTCCACGGAGAAGGGCACAGCGCCGTCGGCGTGCCGGCCCAGACTCTGCACGACCGAAGGCGTCGCGGAGACGGCCGGTGACGTGGGAGACGGCCGGCCAGGGGTCGGGAGTCCCCGCGCGTTGTCGAAAGTCACCGGCTCAGTCTAGAGCCGGCCTCGGCACCTGCCCCGACTGTCTCCCACTCGGCCCACGACCCGATCCCGACCAGCTCCCGCGCGCGCGTATTCTGCGATCAGGTCCCGCCGCAGCGGCGGGCGAACGTGGGTCGCTCCCGCAGCGCCGGTTCCGCCGGCTCCGGCGGCCGCTCGCCCGCGAATCCAACGAACTGGGAGGTCACCCTGTCCGCCGGAACCGGTACTCCGACCCGGTCGGGTCCCATCTCGGTCGTTCCCGGGACAGCGGCTTTCGGGACGGCCGTGGAACAGGCACTGACCGATTTCTTCGGCACCCGCCGCGATCCGGTCGCCGAATTGGGGCCGGTGTTCGCCGAGAACGTCGAGGCGCTCGAATCGTTCACGCTACGTGGCGGTAAACGCACTCGGCCGGGTTTCGCGTGGATGGGCTGGCTCGGCGCCGGCGGCGATCCCGCGAGCGCGGCGGCGGCGGCGGTGCTGCGCGCATGTTCGGCGCTGGAACTCGTCCAGGCATGCGCGCTGATCCACGACGACATCATCGACTGCTCCCGCACCCGGCGCCGGTTCCCGACCGTGCACGTGGACTTCGAGCAGCGGCACCACCGCGCCGCATGGTCCGGCGATTCCGCGCACTACGGCGAGTCGGTGGCGATCCTGCTCGGTGATCTGGCACTGGCCTGGGCCGACGATATGGTGCACGACGCCGGACTGGAGCCGGCAGCACTGGCCCGGTTCGCTCCGGTATGGGCCCGGATGCGCACCGAGGTGCTGGGCGGCCAGTTGCTCGACGTACACGGCGAGGCCAGCGGCGACGAATCAGTGGCCGCGGCGCTGCGCATCAACCGATACAAGACCGCCGCCTACACCGTGGAACGCCCGCTGCATCTCGGCGCCGCACTGGCCGGCGCCGACCCCGGACTCATCGCCGCCTACCGAACGTACGGCACCGACATCGGTATCGCTTTCCAGCTCCGCGACGATCTGCTGGGGGTGTTCGGCGATCCAGCGGTGACCGGAAAACCGTCCGGCGACGATCTGCGTGAAGGTAAGCGCACCGTCCTGGTCGCCGAGGCGCTGCAGCGTGCCGGCGAGACCGATCCGGCCGCAGCCCGGACACTGCGTACCACGATCGGCACCGACCTCACCGACGCGCAGGTGGGTGAATTGCGCGCCCTGCTCATCGAACTCGGCGCGGTCGACGCGGTGGAGGCCCGGATCACCACACTGACCGATCAGGGTCTCACCGCTGTCGACGCGAGTTCCGCCGCACCGGAAGCCAAGACACGACTTCGTGAAATGGCCCTGGCTGCCACACGGCGCGCGGCATGACGCGCGACGACCGCGACGGATGGGCCACCGCCCCGGCGGGCCGGGATGTACGGGCGGGCCGCTCGTGAAATCGGTGACCGGGCCTGCGGAAGAGGTGGTCGTGGTAGGCGCCGGATTGTCCGGGCTTGCGGCCGCGCTGTACCTGACCGGCGCCGGATGTTCGGTCACGCTGGTGGAACGCGCCGACGACGTCGGTGGCCGGGTCGGACGGTACCGGTTCGCCGACTACGAGATCGATTCCGGGGCGACCGTGCTCACCTTGCCCGCGCTCATCGACGACGCGCTGGCTGCCGTGGGGGCCGACGCCTCGAACACCACGCCGCCGCTGCGGATCCGGCCGCTGGATCCGGCGTACCACGCTCGCTTCGCAGACGGATCCGAACTCCGGGTGTTCGCCGACGCCGACCGGATGAGCGCGGAGGTGGCCCGGGCCTGCGGACCGGACGCAGCCGTGCGGTACCGGCGGCTGCGGGACTGGCTGGGTCGTGTGTTCCGGGCCGAATACGACGAGTTCCTGGCCGCGAACTTCGATTCACCGCTGGATATGGTGCGGTACCGGGACAAACGAGCCGCCCTGATCGAACTGATCCGGCTCGGCGCCTTCGGCCGCCTCGGTACCCGGGTCACCCGGACGCTGCGCGATCCCCGGCTGACCCGGCTGTTCACCTTCCAGGCACTGTACGCGGGGACAGCACCCGAGCAAGCGCTGGGCGTGTACGGGGCGATCCCCTACATGGATACCGCGCTGGGCGTCTACTTCCCCGACGGCGGAATGCGGTCCGTCGCCGAAACCCTGGCGGGCGCTTTCACCGACGCGGGTGGTCGCCTCGAACTCGGAACCGAGGTCACCGGGCTCGACTATCGCCGTAACCGGGCCCGCCGGGTGCTGCTGGCCGACGGTAGGGCCCTGCCCTGCGATGCGGTGGTCCTCACCGCCGATCTGGGTTCGCTGGATCGATTCGGCGCGCGCCCGCGCCGAGGCCTGCGGGCCTCCCCGTCCGCGGTCGTGGCCCACGGCACCGTACCCGCCGAGATCGCCCAGAGTTGGCCGGTGCAGGCACATCACACCATCGATTTCGGCGAGGCCTGGGACCGGACCTTCGCCGAGATCACTCCGTGGCGCGGCGGTCGCCTCATGAGCGATCCATCGCTGCTGCTGACCCGGCCGGCGCTGAGCGATCCCGGCCTCTACCTCACCCGCGGCGAGACCCGGTACGAACCGTTCTCCCTGCTGGCGCCCTGCCCCAACCTGGATTCGGCTCCGCTGGACTGGGACCGGCTCGGCTCGGCCTACCTGCGGGAACTGCTCGCGGTGCTCGAGGAGCGCGGATATCACGGCGTCGCCGCGCAGTTCACCGTCGACCGGCTCGACACGCCCGCGACATGGCTGGATCAGGGCATGCTCGCCGGGACTCCGTTCTCCGCCGCGCACCTGTTCCGTCAGACCGGACCCTTCCGCACCCGTAATCTCGTACGTGGCAGGGAGAACGTGGTCCTGGCCGGATGCGGTACCACCCCCGGGGTCGGTGTGCCGACCGCGCTGCTGTCGGGAAAACTCGCGGCACAGCGCGTTGTGGGCGAGAATCGCGGGGTCCGGACGCGCGCCCCCGCCACCGTCCGGCGGCCTTCCGGGACGGAAGCCGTAAACTGAGCGCCGACCTATTCGCCCGCGGTTGCGACCGCCGACCATCCAGGGGGGACCGACACCGGATGCCAGCCCCCCATATGCACACCACGACCACCACTGTTCCCGTCGCCGACCCCGGCGCGGCCATCTCGGACCCGCTGACCGCGCGGACGGCAGGACGTGCCGGATTCGCGCCCGGGTTCTGGGGCTGGCTGCGTTTCTGCGGCGACTTCCTGCGCAGCCCGGAAGGTCATGCGGCACTGTTCGGCTTCGCCGGCGCCGTGATGATCACCTTCGGCGGTTTCGGCGCCGGTGGTGTGCGGAAACGCGATCCGCTGCTCGAGGCGGTGCACCTGTCCTGGCTCCGATTCGGGCACGGCTACGCGTTGTCGATGATCTGCGTCTGGGCCGGGGTGCTGATGATGGTGGCCGGCTGGGTGCGGCTGGGCCGGATAACTCTCGGATTCGGCGGCCACACCGGTGAGGTACGGCTCAACGAACTGCGCGCCATCGTCGGTATCTGGATCGCCCCGTTGATGTTCGCGGTGCCCATGTTCAGCCGCGACGCCTACTCCTATCTCGCCCAGGGCGCGCTGCTGCGCGACGGCTTCGACCCGTATCAGGTGGGCCCGGTCGCCAATCCCGGCATCCTGCTGGACAACGTGAGCACCGTCTGGACAACCACCACCGCACCCTATGGTCCGGTGTTCCTGCTGATGGGCCGTGCGATCACGGCGGTCACCGGGGACAGTGTGGTCGGCGGCACGATCGCGTTGCGCTTCGTCATGCTGCCCGGCCTGGTGCTGATGATGTGGGCGGTGCCGTACCTGACCAAACACCTCGGCGGTCGCCCCGCCGTCGCTCTGTGGCTGGCGGTGCTCAACCCGCTGGTCCTGATCCACCTGATCGGCGGCGTGCACAACGAAATGCTGATGGTCGGGCTGATGTGCGCCGGAATCGCCCTGGTCCTGGAACGCCATCACGTGGCGGGCATCGTGGTGGTGGCGATCGGGGTCGCCATCAAGGCGACCGCCGGCGTAGCGCTGCCTTTCCTGGTGTGGATCTGGATGCTGCACGAACGCGATCGCCGCGCCGAGGACGGCCAGCGCGCCGCCCTGTCCACCAGTAGCCGGGAGTTCCTGGCCCACCACTGGAAGATGTTCGCCAAGATCGCAGGTCTCGGTCTCGCGGTGTTCGCGGCGGTTTTCGTGGCGGCCTCGGCGATCGCCGGTGTCGGAATCGGCTGGCTCACCGCGCTGTCGGGGTCACGCAAGATCATCAATTGGTTGTCGCTGCCCACCGTTATGGCGCACGTCGTCACCTGGATCACCCCGTTCGGCCTGGACTCGGCGCTCGAAGTGACCCGCTGGCTGTGCATGCTGGCCCTGGTGGTGCTGCTGGTGTGGACATGGTGGCGGTTCAAGCTCACCGAACGCGATGCGGTACTGGGTATCCTGATCGCCTTCGTCGCGATCGTGATCCTGTCGCCGGCCGCGCTGCCCTGGTATTACTCGTGGCCGCTGGCGCTCGCCGCCGGCTTCGCGCTGTCCACCACCACACTCATGACGCTGGTCGGTGTCTGTACCTGGCTGATGCTGGTATTCCAGCCCGACGGTTCGATCGGCCTGTACAACTTCTGGCATGTCGCGGCCGCGACCTTCGCCTCTGTTGTCGCCGCGCTCTCGCTGCGCACCATCGACCCGCTACGGCTGCGCGGCACTCCCCGCGCGGCGGTCCCCGTTCCCACGCCCGCGGTCACCGGCGGTCGGTGAACGACCCGAGTGGTGGCGGTCGCGGCGGATACACCCCGCCGGCCGGTCACGATGCGCTGCGGGTCGACTACCGGCACTGCCGCCGGATCGCCGCGGCGCACGGTCGCACGTACCATCTGGCGACCCGGCTCCTGTCGGCCGACCGCCGACCGGCGGTGCACGCGCTGTACGCCTTCGCGCGGACGGTGGACGATATCGTCGATGATCCGCGCCGCCCTGACCACAGTCCACACAACGCAGTGGCCGCACTGGACACCGTCGAATCTCGGCTCCGGGCCGCTTGGTCCCGGCCCACGCTCGCTCCGCCGTCACCGGCCCCGGGTGCCGAACTCCCCCTGGAGTTCGACCGGGTCGTGCCACCACTCACCGATACCGTCACCCGATTCGCGATCGAGTCGCGGCATTTCTGGACCTTCTTGGACTCCATGCGCATGGACATTCCGGGCTCTCCCCTGTTCCGCAACCGATATCCGACGATGGCGGCCCTGCACGAGTACATGCGCGGGTCGGCCGCGGCCATCGGTCTGCAACTCCTGCCCGTACTCGGCACCGTCTGCCCGTTGACCGAAGCCGAACCTGCGGCGGCCGCGCTCGGCAACGCCTTCCAGCTCACCAATTTCCTGCGCGATATCGGTGAGGACCTCGACCGCGACCGGATCTATCTACCGGCGGCCGACCTCGCCGCGTTCGGAGTGGACGAGGACCTGCTCGCCACCGGCCGGCGCACCGGACGTACCGACCGGCGGCTGCGCCGGGCACTGGCACATCTGATCGCGATCAACCGCGATCTGTACCGAGGCGCGCAGCCGGGTATCGACATGCTGAACCCCCGGGTGCGCCCCGCCATCCGCACGGCCGCTGTCCTCTACGCGGCCATCCTCGACCGCATAGAGGACAGCGGCTACGCCGTGTTCGCGCAGCGCGCCGTGGTACCGCGGCGCGCTCGACTGCGACTCGCCGCCGGCGCGGTACTGGGTAGCTGAGCCGATCAGATCGGGTCGGCCGCGGCGCGGCGCAGCACCTCACGCGCCAGCGGCCCGTGCAGCGCTTCCACCGGCTTACCCGGCAGCGTGTCGTCGTCGGTGAAAATCCATTCCAGGATCTCCTCGTCGGTGTACTTCGCGTCGCGCATCACCGTGATCAACCCGGGCAACCATCTCAGCACGGCACCCGTCTCGTCGAAGAAGATCTCCGGGACCCCGACCACACCGTCACGCCGGAGGGCCAGCAGCTGGTTGTCGCGCAGCATCTGATGCACCCGGGTCACCACGATGCCCAATTGTTTCGCGACTTCGGGCAGCGCGAGCAGGGGTACCGAGGCGGGCAGGACATCGGCACTACAGGGAAAGGCACTCACGGAAGACAACCGTAGACGCTGCCCACATCCCCGCCGTGACACACCCACTTCGACCCGGCCGATACCATCGACACCAGCCGCGCGGGGCGGCCACCATGTGGACGCGGTGAGAAAGTGGAGAGGTTCGTGACAGCCGGAACAGAATTGATCGGTGCCGTACTCGACCGGCGCTACCGGATCGACGCACCGATCGCCCGCGGTGGAATGTCGATGGTATTCCGCGGCGTGGACACCCGCCTGGGCCGTCAGGTCGCCATCAAGGTCATGGACCCGAAGTTCGCGGGCGACCCTCAGTTCCTGAGCCGGTTCGAATTCGAGGCCCGCGCGGTCGCCGGACTCAAACACTCCTCCCTGGTCGAGGTCTACGACCAGGGTATAGACGGTGAGTACCCGTTCCTCGTCATGGAACTGGTCCAGGGCGGCACACTGCGCGAGCTGCTGCGCGAGCGCGGCCCCATGCCCCCGCACGCGGTGCGCGCGGTAGCCGAACCGGTACTGGCCGCGATCGGCGTCGCGCACGCCGCCGGACTGGTACATCGTGACGTGAAACCGGAGAACGTGCTCATCTCCGACTCCGGGGACGTCAAGATCGCCGACTTCGGACTGGTTCGCGCGGTCGCGGCCGCCAACACCACGTCGGCCAGCGTCATCCTGGGTACCGCGGCCTACCTGTCACCGGAACAGGTGACCTCCGGAAGCGCCGACGCCCGCAGCGATGTGTACGCGTTCGGGATCCTGATCTTCGAACTGCTCACCGGGCGGGTGCCGTTCACCGGCGACAACTCGCTGTCGGTGGCCTACCAGCGGGTGGAGAACGACGTACCGAGCCCCAGCGAGTTCATCGCCGGGGTGCCGCCCGAATTCGATCGGCTGGTCGCCCGCGCCACCGCCCGGGAACCCGGGCACCGATTCGCCGACGCCGGCGAAATGGTCGCCGAATTGCGGGCCATCGCCGCACGCCTGGATCTGCCCGCCTACCGGGTGCCCGCACCCAGCGAATCGGCCGAACACACCAGTGCCCGGCATCCGATCACCCGGCCCGCTCCCGAATCCGCCGCTGTAGCCGGACCGCAGGCTACGCGGATGGTGACCACCGCCCACCCCCGAAACGAACCACCGCCCCCCGCCTACATTCCGCCGCAGCAACCCACCCAGTACAGCGCCTATCAGGAGAGCCGGGCCAACCACCGGCGCAACGGCATGATCTGGGCGGCCCTGGTCGTAGTGCTGACACTGCTCGTCGGAATCGGAGGCTGGTGGCTCGGGATGGGCCGCTACGCCACAGTCCCCTCGGTCGCCGGTATGACACTGGAGAACGCCACCGCCGAACTGCAGGAGACCGGGTTCGAGACCGGCACCCGGGACAAGGCCTCCGATACCGTCCCCGTCGGCGGCGTGGTGGGTACCGACCCCGGACCGGGCGCCCGTGAAACCAAGGGCTCCACGATCGCCGTCCTGGTCTCCAGCGGGAAACCTCAGGTACCCGCAGCCGCTCCCGGCGACAACTGGGACGAGGTCCAGCAGTTGATCCGCGATCAGGGTCTGCAACCGGTCGACGGCGGCGAAGTAGCGAGCACAGCCCCCGAAGGAACCCTGGCTCGGATCGATCCCGGCCCGGGCACCGTCCTGCCCGCGGGCGGCCGCGTACAGATCTGGAAGAGCAACGGATCCAAACCCGTCCAGCTCCCGGACCTGCGTGCCGCGACACCCGAGCAAGCCAGGCAGAAACTCACCGACCTCGGCCTCACGGTCGGTGGCGAAAGCCCCGTCTACGACAAACTCGTCGAAGTAGGCCGCGTGGTCGGCACGGATCCGACCGTCGGCACCACCGTCGACGCCGGATCCTCGGTCACCCTGCTGGTCTGCGAAGCCGTCACCATGCCGTCGGTCATGGGCAAAAAAGTGTCCGAAGCCCGCCGGACCCTGGAATCGCTGGGACTGACGGTTCAGGTGCGGCAGCTGGCCCCCCTGGATTCCTCGGCGGTGGTATCCCAGAACCCTCCGGCGAACGCCAATGTCGAACCGGGGGCGACGGTCACTATCGTGGCCTTCCCCTGACAGCTCACCTGAGCTGTGTTTATTTGCGGCGCCTGCGGCGCCGCGGGTCGAGGCCCCTGGAAGTCCCGCCGCTGCGCCCTCGAGACTCGCGCCTTCGGCGCATGCGACGTGCGGTCGGCCATCCGTGGAATGTGACCTGCTGAGCACCTCCGGCCAAGGGCGGGACGGGCCTCGACCTTCGTGGGCCTCGTAAAACTCGGCACCGGGCGAGCGCGACCGTCCACGAAAGCGACACACGAGGTTGCCGGCGATACGAAACCGAGGAACCCGCCGGAACAAAGGCGAGCTCACCGGCGAACAGCCACCAAAACCGAGTGACAGACAAACACACAGACACAACCCCGACCAGCATCGTGCGACCGACTGAGGCACGGGCACCCTCCACCGACCCGCGCAATGCTCCGGGTCCGCATGCCGACCGCGACCGCGAATCCCGGCGCAACCGCATGAGTCGAGTTTTACGAGACACCCAATGGGTTGAGGCCGTCTCGCCGTTCAGGCCTCGAAGCGCATGCGCCGAAGGCGCGAGTCTCGAGGCCTGAACGGCGAGACTTCAGGGCCTCAACCCCCGCGCGCGCCAGCGCGCCGAAAAACACAGCACCTTCACGAGCAAGCTCACCTCTCACCTCTCACCTTCACCAGCCAGCTCACCTCTCACCTTCACCAGCCAGCTCACCTCTCACCTTCACCAGCCAGCTCACCTCTCACCTTCACCAGCCAGCTCACCTCTCACCTTCACCAGCCAGCTCACTTCCCACCTTCACCAGCCAGCTCACTTCCCACCTTCACCAGCCAGCTCACTTCCCACCTTCACCAGCCAGCTCACTTCCCACCCTCACCAGCCAGCTCACTTCCCACCCTCACCAGCCAGCAGTTCGATTCGTCCGGAACCCGCGCTACCGCAGCATCTCCGCGACCAGGAACGACAGCTCCAGCGACTGTTGTGTGTTCAACCGGGGATCACAGGCCGTCTCGTACCGGCCGGAGAGGTCCAGGTCGGAGATGTCCTGGGCCCCACCCAGGCATTCCGTGACATCTTCACCGGTGAGTTCGATGTGTAGCCCGCCCGGGTGGGTGCCCAGTGCGTGGTGGACCTCGAAGAAGCCCTGGACCTCGTCGACGATGCGGTCGAAGTGCCGGGTTTTGAATCCGGTCGAGGATTCGTGGGTGTTGCCGTGCATCGGGTCGCACTGCCAGATGACCTGGTGCCCGGTGGACTGGACCTTCTGCACGATCGCCGGGAGGGTCTCGCGGACTTTGGTGTTGCCCATCCGGGAAACCAGAGTCAGTCGGCCGGGTTCGTTGTTCGGATCGAGCCGCTCCACATATTCCACCGCCTGTTCCGGGGTGGTCGAGGGCCCGATCTTGAGGCCGATCGGGTTGGCCAGCAGTTCGGCGAAGGCGATGTGCGCGCCGTCCAGCTGCCGGGTGCGTTCCCCGATCCACAGGAAGTGCGCGGACAGATCGTAGAGGGCGGG
Source organism: Nocardia sp. NBC_01329 (assembly GCF_035956715.1). NCBI lineage: Bacteria > Bacillati > Actinomycetota > Actinomycetes > Mycobacteriales > Nocardiaceae > Nocardia > Nocardia sp. NBC_01329. The sequence continues at coordinate 3,910,839 of NZ_CP108381.1, forward strand.
GTCGCCGGCCGAGTTGTGCGCGAGCCGCAGCATGGCGCGTTCGTAGTCCAGGACCAGCGCTTCGTGGGAAGCGTAGATCCGGGCGGACTGGAGGCTGGGGTCGTTGACCCGGCAGGCGGTCATGAACCGCAACCCGCGGTCGATCTCCCCGGCGAGTGCTTCATAGCGCGCTCCGGCCGGGGATTGGGCGACGAAGTCTCGGTTCCAGTCGTGCACCTTGTGCAGATCGGCCATTCCGGCGTTGGTCAGCGCCCGGACCAGGTTCATGGCGGCGCTGGCGTTCGCGTAGGCGCGAACCAGTCGGGACGGGTCGTGCTGACGCAGGGCGGCATCGGCGACCAGGGAGTTGACCATATCGCCGCGGTAGGACTTCAATCCGAGCGCGTCGGTATCCGAGGACCGCGGTTTCGCGTACTGGCCCGCGATCCGTGCGACCTTCACCACCGGCAGGCTGGCACCGTAGGTGAGGACCACGGCCATCTGCAGAAGGGTGCGGATGTTGCCGCGAATATGCGGTTCGGTGTTGTCTGCGAATGTTTCCGCGCAGTCGCCTCCTTGCATGAGGAACGCCTCACCGCGCGCGACCTCGGCGAGCCGCGCCCGCAGTTCGTCGACCTCGGCGGGAACACAGATCGGCGGCACGCTCTCCAGCACCGTGCGCATGTTCTCCGCCTGCTCGGGATCCCAGGACGGCTGCTGCAGCGCCGGGCGCGACAGCGCGTCGTCGAGCCGTTTCCGCAGGTCATTGGGCAACGGCGGGAGTTCGGGCAAACGGTCGATGGGAACGTCGACGGTCCAGTTCACCCTTTCAGGATACGTTGCTGCGGTTCCGGCCACGTCTCCGGCGGGGCGGACCAGGATAAGGGAAACCATCGGGCGCTGTCGGAGTCGTCGACCGGGCCGGTAGGTTCATCCGTACGAGTTACTACGGGTGGTCACCACCCGAAAGTCGGGCCCGCCCGGTTCTGGAGCGTCGGGGTGAAGACTCGGGGTTAAGAGGGCCCGGCCCCGCGGCGCCGGAGGCGGCGCCAATAAACTCAGCGCGTTCTGTTCGCGGCCGAGGAGACCCACCTTTTGAGATATTTCTACGATGCGGAGTTCATCGAGGACGGCCATGTGATCGACCTGGTGTCGATGGGCGTCGTCTGCGAGGACGGGCGTGAGTTCTATGCCGTGTCCACGGAGTTCGACGCGGGCCGCGCGGGGCCTTGGGTATGCAAGAACGTGCTGCCGAAGCTGCCCCCGAGGACTTCTCCGCTGTGGCGGACCCGGGAACAGATCCGGGACGATCTGTATCGATTCCTGGTCCCCCGGCCCACTGTGCAACCGGAGCTGTGGGCGTGGGTGAGCGCCTACGACCATGTGGTGCTGTGCCAACTGTGGGGTTCGATGGTGGACCTGCCGCCGACGCTGCCCCGCTACACCAACGAGTTGCGGCAGCACTGGGATGCGCACGGCCGGCCGGATCTGCCGCCACCGCCGCGCGACGCGCACAACGCGCTGGCCGATGCGCGGCACAATCTCGCCAAGTTCGAGGCCATCGAAGTCGCGCGCCGGCGCGCGCACTGACGGTGCGCCGCGGCGGGTGATCGATCATCGGCCGGAACACGAACAGGCCCCCCGGTCCGATGACCAGGGGGCCTGTCGTTGGTGCGGGACGGGTCAGTGCCCGCCGCGTCCGTTCTGTCCGTTGGAACCGGCTTCGTCCTGTACCCGCTTGAGTACGGCCAGCTGCCGGTGTTCCTCTTCCAGTTCGGCCGCGAAATGCTGTTCGCTCTCCGCGCGCGGATCGGGCCGCAGGAAGCTGCCGGTGCCCGGCTGTCCCGCCGAACCGAGCTGGTTCATCTTCTTGGGCACCACAGCGCCCTGGTACTCCAGCGGGATCGGGTGGCCGTGGCTGTCCACCGGCCCCAGCGGCTGGTGCACCTCGATGTACTCACCGTGCGGCAGCCGCTTGATCACACCCGTTTCGATACCGTGCTCGAGTACGGCGCGATCGCTGCGCTGCAGCCCGATGCAGAACCGGTAGGCGAGGAAGTACGCCACCGGCGGCCCGACGAGCAGGCCGATCCGGCCGATCCAGGTGGTCGCGTTCAACGAGATGTCGAACTTGAGCGCCAGGATGTCGTTGACGCAGGACAGCGTCAACACCACGTAGAAGGTGATGGCCATCGCACCGATCGCGGTACGCACCGGGACATCGCGCGGACGCTGCAGCAGGTTGTGCCGCGCGTAATCGCCGGTGAGCCTCTTCTCGATCCACGGGTAGGCGATCAGCACCATGAACACCAGGCCCATGATCAGCGCGACCCAGAACACCGCGGGCACGGTGTACCGGCCCAGGTACAGCTCCCACGGCGGCATCAGACGCGCCAGGCCGTCGGTCCACATCATGTAGAAGTCGGGCTGGGAGCCGGCCGATACCTGCGACGGGTTGTACGGGCCCAGGTTCCAGATCGGGTTGATCTGGAGTACGCCACCCATGATGGCCACGAAGCCGAGGGTGAACGCGAAGAACGCGCCCTGGTCGGCGGCGAACACCGGGACGATCCGGGAGCCGACCACATTGTTCTCGGTGCGGCCCGGGCCGGGGAACTGGGTGTGCTTCTGGTACCAGACGATGGCGACGTGGGCGGCGATGAGCGCCAGCATGATGCCCGGGAACAGCAGCACATGCGCGATGTAGAGGCGCGGGATGATGATGTCGCCGGGGAAGTCGCCGCCGAACAGCAGCCAGTGCATCCAGGTGCCGATCACCGGGATGCCCATGGTGATACCACCGAAAGCGGCTCGCAGACCGGTGCCGGAGAGCAGGTCGTCGGGCAGCGAGTACCCGAAGAAGCCCTCGAACATGGCCAGGATCAGCAGCAGTGAGCCGATCACCCAGTTCGCCTCACGCGGCTTGCGGAACGCGCCGGTGAAGAAGATGCGGAACAGGTGGATGATGATCGATGCCGCGAACAGCAGCGCCGCCCAGTGGTGCACCTGCCGGACGAACAGGCCGCCGCGCACCTCGAAGGAGATGTTGAGGGCGGTCTCGTAGGCCCGCGACATACCGACGCCGCGGAGCGGCTGGTAGGCGCCGTCGTAGGTGACGTGCGTCATCGACGGGTCGAAGTACAGCGTCAGGTACACGCCCGACAGCAGCAGGATGATGAACGCGTAGAGCGCGATCTCACCCAGCAGGAACGACCAATGGGTGGGGAACACCTTGTTGATCGATCGTTTCACGAAGGCGGCGCCGCGATACCGCTCGTCCATTTCGTTGAATTGTGCCGCGACTTTGCGGCCTACAGCTCCAGAACTCATGATCGACGCTCCCAGAAGGCGGGGCCGAGGGGTTCGATGAAGTCACCGTTGGCGACCAGGTACCCCTCTGAGTTTACGGTGATCGGCAGCTGCGGCAGCGCTCGGGCGGCAGGACCGAAGATCGGCTTACCCCATTCGGTCGCGGAGAACTGCGACTGATGGCAGGGGCACAGGATCCGGTTGGTCTGCTGTTCGAACAGCGAGGTCGGGCAACCGAGGTGGGTGCAGATCTTCGAGTAGGCGAAGTAGTCGCCGAAGTTGAAGCTTTCCTGACCCTTGCGTTTGATCGCGTTCTTCGCGTCCTCGGACCGCAGCCGGATGAGCATCACGGAATTGCGGATGCCGCGCAGCGACTGGAGGGTGGCGTGCTCGTCCCCGCGCCAGGATTCCTTCCACGGGAAGACGGTCTCCATGGCGCCCGCGTCCAGGTCTTCCGGACGGACCAGGACGATGTCCTGCGGGCGGCCGGTATCGCGGCGGATGTAGATGGTCTCGCCCTGATAGTCCGGAGTCCAGCCCGATACCCACAGCGGCGACTTCTCGCGCTGGGCCCACGGGTTCTTCACCATGCCGCCCACGAACACCAGCAGTGCGCCGATGCCGAGCAGGCCGATACCCGCGCCCGCGGTGCGGGTGATGAGCTTGCGGCGGCCCAGGGTGGAGGTTTCCCCGGCGTCACTCAGCTGGGCTACCAGCGTGCGCCGGTCGACCTCGCTGGACTTACCGTCGTGACGGTCCTGGACCGACAGTTCCGCGGGGATGAACTTCTTGCGGATCAGTACCACGGCGATGCCGATGGCCAGAATCGAGATACCGAAGGTCAGACCGTAGAGCGGGGTGGTGAGCGAGTACAGGCCGTGCCCGTCGTCGTCCTTGCCCTTGTACTCCCAGGGCCAGAACAGGAACACGCCCACCAGGGCGGCCGCGGCCAGCCCGGAGATCGCGAACCACAGTGCGACCTGCCGTTCGGCGCGTTTCTCCGCCCGGGTGCCCGGCACCGGCCAGCGTTCGCGCCGGTAGGCCACATCCACACCGTCACGGGCGGTACCGAGCGCGACCAGCTCTTCCCGCGACATCGCGTCCAGTTCGGCCTCGGTCGGTTCAGCCGGGGTCGCGGCCGCGGAATGCTTGTCCAGGCCACCCATCTCGTTTTGCTCCTGTTCGCTCATGACTTAGGTCCTCGAACCGATCCAGATCGCCGCACCCACAACCGCCACGATGCCGATGGTCCATATGGCCAGGCCTTCGGTGGCGGGACCGAAACCACCCAGACCCCAGCCGCCCGGCGATTTCGCCTCGGCCGAGTCCTTGACGTAGGCGATGATGTCGCTCTTCTCCTCCGCCGAGAGCTGCCGGTCGGAGAATTTCGGCATGTTCTGCGGGCCGGTGACCATGGCGGTCCAGATCTGCGCCTCGGTGGCCGGCTCCAGCGGCGGAGCGAACTTGCCCGAGGACAGCGCGCCGCCGCGGCCGGTGAAGTTGTGGCAGGACGCGCAGTTCATGCGGAACAGCTCGCTACCGCGGCCGATGTCACCACCGCGCAGCGATGCCGCCGCGACCTCGCCGTTCGCGTCGCGCGGCACCGTCGGGCCACCGCCGTTGGCGGCCACATAGGCGCCGAGGGCGTCGGTCTGGTGCGCGTCGAACTTCGCGGGTTTGCGCTCGGCCTGCGCTTCGTTGCGGGTCATCGGCATACGCCCGGAGGACACCTGGAAGTACACGGCCGCCTCACCGACGCCGATCAGGCTGGGACCGCGGTCGGTGACACCCTGCAGGTTCGCGCCGTGGCAGGTGACGCAGGAGGTCTCGTAGAGCTGCTGACCCTCGCGGATCAGCGCCACCGAATCCTCGTTCGCCGTAGCGATCTGCGGCTCAGGGGTGAGCGCCGAGGCCAGGAAACCGGCTCCGACGAGACCCACCATGAGTGCGAGGCCGCCTGCTATCCGTCGGCGTAGCCGCCGCTGCCTGCGCTTCTTGCTGGCCTCGCCGTGCCCACCGCTGGCGGGCGCTGGCGCTGTCGGGGGCGATGAACTCATCTGTGTCCCTTTGGAGTAGACGGAACCTGGTGGGCTGTATTGGGCTCCGGTGTCACCGGACGAAATAGATCGTGGCGAAGAGCCCGACCCAGACGATGTCGACGAAGTGCCAGTAGTAGGAGACGACGATCGCGGCGGTCGCCTGGGCAGGGGTGAACTTGCTCATCGCGGTCCGCGCGAGCAGGAACAGGAAGGCGATCAGACCACCGATGACGTGCAGACCGTGGAAACCGGTGGTGATGTAGAACACCGACCCATAGGAGCTGCCGGAGATCGAGGTCCCCTCCGCCACCAGGTGGTAGTACTCGTAACCCTGCCCGAACACGAAGAACGTGCCCATGAGGAAGGTGACGACGTACCAGCGGCGCAGCCCGAACACATCACCGCGCTCGGCCGCGAACACACCCATCTGGCAGGTGAACGACGAGGCGATCAGTACCGCGGTGACCGGGATGGCCAGCGTCATGTTCAGCTCGGTCGGCGGCATCGGCCACTCGGGCGCCTGACTTCGCGCGACGAAGTACATCGCGAACAGGCCGGCGAAGAACATCAGCTCGCTGGACAGCCAGATGATGGTACCGACGCTGACCATGTTGGGCCGGTTCAGCGAATGCACACGCTGGGTTATGGCCGATCCTGAGGTCCCTACTGCGGTCGTCACGGGGGTAAGTATGACTCTTCGTAGTACGACAGTCGAAGTCGGGTTCCAAACTCGATCACTCGTGTCGTGATCGACCCGCGCCGTACGTCTCTCGCAGCGGTTCGGCGTGTCGGCCGACCCCCTCGTGAGCAGCCCCCGCGAACAGCGCGGATGACGTGGTGCCGCGCCCGCGACGGCGCGCGGTTTAGGGTGTGCACAACCGTTCGGTCACAGATATCGGTGCGACGAGGAGTTTGAGATGAGCGTGCGCAGCTGGCCCCTGATGCTCGGGGCGCTCGCCGACGGACAGGACCTCACCGCGGATGATACGGCCTGGGTGATCGACGAGATCTTCACCGACAACTCCACCTCGGCGCAGATCGCCGCTTTCGGGGTCGCGATGAAGATCAAGGGCCCCACTCCGGCCGAACTGGCGGGGATGGCCCGCGGCATGCTCGGACACGCGCGGCTGGTGAAGGTCGACGGTGACGCGGTGGACATCGTCGGCACCGGCGGCGACCGCTCGGGATCGGTGAACATCTCCACCATGTCCTCGATCGTGGTCGCGGCAGCCGGCGTGCCTGTCGTCAAGCACGGTAACCGGGCTGCTTCCTCCAAGGCCGGCGGGGCGGATGTTCTCGAGGCGCTGGGCGTGGAACTCGCGCTCGGACCCGCATCGGTGGCGCGCTGTGTACGCGAGATGGGTATCGGATTCTGCTTCGCTCCGCTGTTCCATTCCGGCCTGCGTTTCGCCGGGCCGGCCCGTAAGGAGATCGGGATCCCGACGGTTTTCAATGTGCTGGGTCCGCTCACAAATCCGGCCCAGCCGCGGGCGGGCCTGGTGGGGTGCGCGTTCGAGGATCTGCTGGAAACCATCGCCGGAGTGTTCGCCGACCGGGGCGCCGGCGCACTGGTGGTGCGTGGCCGCGACGGCCTGGACGAGATCACCACCTCCGATGTCACCGATGTCCATGTGGTCGCCGACGGCGTGGTCCGCAAAACGGTGATCGATCCGACGCGGCTCGGTATCCCCCGCGTCGATCTGGACGAATTGCGCGGCGGCGATGCCCGGGTGAACGCACAGGTGGCCTTGGACGTATTCGCGGGCAATCCCGGGGCGGTGCGCGACGCTGTATTGGTGAACTCCGCCGCCGCCATCACGGCTTACGATTTGTCCCGTGGCGCGGACGGCGCGGCCGATCTGGACGATCATCTGGTGGCCGGGATCGAACGCGCGGCCGCCGCGATCGACAGCGGTGCGGCCGCCGCCCTGCTGGACCGCTGGGCCGCACTCACCCGGACACTCGGCGACGACTGACCCCCGGGGCGGGTTCATTCGCCGATGGAGAACCCGGCCTCCACGTCGGCACGCGAATACGATTTGAACGCGATATGCGTGACTGTGCGCTGCACACCGGCGACCTTGTCGATTCGTCCCGTCACGACCTCGGCGACCTCCTCGTGGTCGCGGACGCGCACCAGCGCGATCAGGTCGACGTCCCCGGCACACGAATAGACCTCGGCGACGCCCTGGGTATCGGCCACCCCCTGGGCGGTCTCCGGAATGCGCCCGTTGTCGGCCTGGATCAGAACGATGGCGGTAATCATGGGGACAGCCTAAGCATCTGCACGCCCCCGGATCGTGGGCCCACGCGGTCCGGTCCGGTGACCGGGCGCTCAGCCGCGTTGTTCGTCGTAGGATTCGGCGGCGCGGGCCGCTCCCGCGGCGGCATCGGCTGCCTCGGCCCAGCCGATCCAGCGACCCGCGCCGCGGGCGGGTTCGGCGTAGCCGTCGGTGGTCCGCACGATCCGGACGCCGGGGCGTTCGAGCCAGCGGACGATCACCGCGACCTCGTCCGGGGAGGCGCCCAGCAGGGGCGGCACCCGGAGATCGGCTCCGGCCGAGAGTAATTCGCCGGTGGATACCCCACCTGCCCCGGGCCCGGTGGGCAGTACGGTCTGCGCGGCGGCGACGATCCGCTCGACCACCGGCATGGGTGCGACCCCGCGTCCGGCTGTTCCCGCCCCGGCGAGTCGGCCGTGGCGGATAACGGCGAATTCCCAGCCGCCGGCTCCGTCGGGGTGCGCGGCGATCAGTTCGGCCGGGCGGGCGACGGCGGCCAGCCGCTGGGTGCGGCGCAACGCGCGGACGGCCGCGGCGGCACGGTCGCGTAATCGTGCCGCGGATTCGTACTGCGCACCTGCCGCGTACTCCTCGACCCTGGTCAGCAGAGCCCGGACCACGGTGTCGTCGGTTCCGGCGAACAGGGCGCGCGCCGTGGCCGGGGCCGCCGCGTAGGCCGCCGATGCCCGGGGGGTGTCGGCGGCGGCCGGGCAACCGCCCACGACTTCGGGCGGGCAGGAGTGCAGCGCGGTCCGGGACAGCCGGGTGGTGCAGGTGCGCAGACCGCAGTACTCGGACAGAGTGGCGGCGATATCGGCGGCCGCGGCCCGGGAGTGGAACGGGCCCACGGCCGGGCCGCCGGGTTCACGGACGAGGGTCAGCCTGGGAAAAGCTTCGGCGGTGAGCGTGATCCACCAGGCCCGCTTCGGGAATTTGGAGCGCCGGTTGTAGGGCGGGGCGTGTGCGGCGAGCAGCCGCAGCTCCCGGACACCGGCCTCGAGCCCGTGCGCACACACCACATGGTCTACCCGGGTGGCCAGCCGCACCATCTCCCGGACCCGCCCACGGGTCTCCGAACCGGTGAAGTAGCTGCGCACCCGGCGGCGCAGATTCACCGCTGTCCCTATATAGAGGACTTCGTCCGACGGTCCGCGGAAGAGATAGACACCGGGTGCGGTGGGCAGATCGACGGCCAGAGCTCGCTTGGCCCGCTGCCCGGCGGTGACCTCGGGCAGATAGTCGATCAGTTCGGTGAGGCTGTGCACCCCCTGGTTCCCCACCCGGCCGATCAGCGCGTGCAGGACATCCACGGTGGCGCGGGCATCGTCGAGGGCGCGATGGGTGGGGGTGGTGCCGGCGCCGAGCAGCTGGGCCAGGACGCCGAGCCGGACCGACGGCGCCTCGTCCCGGCCGAGTACTCGGCGCGCGAGCCGCACCGTGCACACCACCTGCGCGCGCGGCCACGGTATATCGCAGCGCGTCGCGGCGGCCTTCAGGAAACCCATATCGAACCGGGCATTGTGTGCGACCAGCACCGCACCGGACGCGAACTCCAGGAATCCGGGAAGGACGGCCTCGATCGACGGGGCGGCACGCACCATCGCGGTGGTGATACCGGTGATCTGCACGACCGCGGGCGGTATCGACCTGCCCGGGTCGATCAGGGTCGCGAATTCGCCGAGCACTCGACCACCGCGTACCTTCACGGCGCCGATTTCGGTGATCGCGTCCTCCGCCGGACTGGTACCGGTGGTTTCCAGATCCACGACCACGAAGGTCGTGTCGTAGAGCGGGGTGTCGAGCTGGTCGAACGCCAGTTGCCGGGCGGGCAACGGAGCGGGTTCGGACACGGCGGGGAGAGTACTGGGCGGGTCCGACAGATTCCCGATATCGAACCGTTGTCCATGATCTTGGTCCCGGGGCCGAACCCACCCGCATTCCCCCGCTATGCCTCGTTCACTACCAAAATGTGCCCCAGTTCACACACGATGTTCATTAGCTATGTAATTGCCACATTCGGAACAAAATGGTCGGCCGGCCCAAAACGCCGATGCCCCAGTGAGACAAACCGGGGTTCACGTCGCAGCTGGACCACTGCCCAGCCGATGACATCCCCCCGCTCGAGCTGCGAAATATCGACGACGCGCGCTCGCGGGCAACCATTGATCGATACGTCCACGAAGGCCTGTCCCATCTGCACGTAACCTCGACGCAATCCTCAGTCGATCTGTGACATCCCTCGCACAATTTGCTCGGCGAAAGCTGCATCCCACACGCATATCGAGACCGAGGGCTTTACAAATGACCGTGATCTGTTCGTAATCTTTTCGAGACCTCGCGGAGTTCGGCGTGCCATCGGCGGTGCGACCGGGCGGGGAGATCGGAAGGACCGCATCATGGCGTTCAACACCGTCAAGCGACAGGCACGGCGCGCAGCCGTCACCGGAGCAGTCGGCGCTGCCACCCTGGGCGCAATCCTGCTCACCGCCGCTCCGGCCGAAGCACAGCCGGTCACCATCGACGGCGTGGGCACGTTCGAGGTACCGAACGAGATCCCGATCCCGGCGGGCATCCCCGGCCTCCGGGCGCCCGACTCCCCGGCGACCCCGCCGTTCGTCACCCCCACCGCGACCGCCGGCGATCTGGCGCTCGACGCCGCACTCTCGAAGGTCGGCGCTCCCTACGTCTACGGCGCGGCCGGCCCGAACGCCTTCGACTGCTCCGGCCTCGTGCAGTGGTCCTATAGACAGGCTGGGCGCGAACTACCGCGAACCAGCGACGCGCAACTCGCCTCGGGTGCGCCCATCTCGATCAACGACCTCCAGCCCGGCGACGTGGTGGCGTTCTACGGTGGCGGGCACTCCGGCCTGTACGCGGGCGACGGCAATGTCGTACACGCCTCCACCGCCGGCTCGCCGGTCGCCGTCGCTCCCATTTCCTCCATGCCCTTCGCCGGCGCCCGACGCTACTGACCGCCGGCTGCGGAAGTGTCCGGCGCCGGTGCGCCGCTCACCGAATCGACAGTGGGCGCGACCGTTTCGTCTCCTGCTGGACACTCCGCGGCCCGGTTCCGTAATCTAATCGAGACCTTTACGGGGCGTATCGCACAGAGCGTCATAGGAGAGCGGGGCACGGCAGGCTGTGGCAGCACATCAACGGCGGCAACGGCGTCAGCGAGACCAGCGCAAACCCGGCCACGGTCCGGATCGGCACACCACCCGCACAGCTCTGGCCGCTGGACTCCTCGCGGCGGCCCTCTACGGAGGCGGCCCGGCGGGCGCCGACCCGGCCCCCGCACCGACCTCCGCGAGCGACGCGGTCCAGCAGATGATCGACCTGTCCCGGCAGGCCGAACAGCTCAATCAGCAAGCACTCACCACCCAGGCCGATCTCGACGCGAAACTGGCCGTCCAGCGCGACGCCGATGCCAAGGTCGCCGCGGCCGGCGCCGCCGTCGACGCCGCCCGCAACGAGGTCGCCCGCTACCGGCCGATGATCGATCGCACCGCCATCGCGGCCTATCAAGGCGCCCGCACCAACCGGCTGTTCTCGGTCCTGGTCAGTGATTCCCCCCAGCAGTTACTGGACCAGATGTCCACCCTGGACGTGGTCGCCACCCAGACCTCCGACCAGCTCAAGCAGTACAAACGAGCCACCGACGCCGCTACCGCCGCACAGTCGGCCGCCCGCAACGCCGCCGATACCGCCCGCGCCGCAGCCGACCAGGCCGATACCGTCCGCAACGATGTGCAGCGCAGACAAACCGATCTGCAGAACGCCGTGGCGCACGTCATCGAGGTCTGGGGCTCCCTGTCGACCGCCGACCGGACCGCCCTGGCCGGGTCCCCCTTCCCCTCCGGGTTCGACCGCGACAGCCTGTTGCGTGATCTGGTACCCGGCAGCGGCACCAGCGCCCTGGCCGCCGGACTCACCCGAGTCGGCGACCCGTACGTCTGGGGTGCCACCGGGCCCGACCAGTTCGACTGCTCCGGCCTGGTGCAATGGGCATTCTCCCAGGTCGGCAAGGAAGTCCCTCGAACCAGTTCGGCCCAGGCCGCCTACGGAACCCCCGTCGACCGCGACGAACTACAACCCGGCGATGTCGTCTTCTTCTACGACGACATCTCCCACGTCGGTATCTACGCCGGTAACGGCCTCATGCTGCACGCGTCGACCTTCGGCGTCCCGGTAGCCGTCGCGCCTATGGATTCCACGCCCTACCACTCCGCCCGGCGCTACTGACACCCGGAGCGACCCAGCCGACCACACGCCAATACTGTGGGACGTATGGCTCGAACTCTGCTGGTTACCAATGATTTCCCGCCGCGGCCGGGAGGTATCCAGTCGTATCTGCAGGCGCTGGCCGGACAGTTGCCCTCGGACGATCTGGTCGTCTACGCGCCCCGGTGGCGCGGAGACAGCCACACCCGATTCGACGCGAAGCAGCCCTTCCAGGTGGTCCGCCACCCCACCACGTTGATGCTGCCCACACCCGCAGTCCTGCGGCGCGCCCGGAAAGTGCTGCGCACCGAGGGTTGCGAAACAGTCTGGTTCGGCGCGGCAGCACCGCTGGCCCTGCTGGCCGCGCCGCTGCGGAAGGCCGGCGCCCACCGGATCCTGGCCAGCACCCACGGCCACGAGGTCGGCTGGTCGATGCTGCCGGCGGCGCGGCAGGCGCTGCGGGTCATCGGAAACAACACCGACGTGGTCACCTACGTCAGCAAATACACCCGCCGCCGGTTCGCCGCCGCGTTCGGCCCCGACGCCGCCCTCGAATACCTGCCGCCCGGCGTGGATACCGAAACCTTCCGTCCCGACCCGGCCGCCCGCGCCGAACTGCGCAAACGATACGGACTCGGCGACCGGCCCACTGTTGTCTGCCTGTCCCGGTTGGTCCCGCGCAAAGGTCAGGACGTCCTCCTGATCGCCATGCACCGGATCAAGGAACGGATCCCCGGCGCCGTCCTCGTGATCGCCGGCAGCGGCCCCTACGAAGACAAGCTGCGCGGCCTCGCCGACGCCCTCGGCCTCGCCGACGACGTCGTGTTCACCGGCCGGGTACCCGCAGCCGAACTCGCCGCCCACCACACCCTGGCCGATGTGTTCGCCATGCCCGCCCGCACCCGCGGCGCCGGCCTCGATGTGGAGGGCCTCGGCATCGTCTACCTGGAAGCCTCCGCCTCTGGTGTCCCGGTGGTCGCCGGAACCTCGGGCGGCGCCCCGGAAACGGTGCTGGACGGGAAAACCGGACGAGTGGTGGACGGCCGCCGCGCCGACCACGTCGCCGACGCGATCGCCGATATCCTCGCCGACCGCGACGCGGCCGCCGAAATGGGCGCCGCCGGAAGGGCCTTCGTGGAACGGCAGTGGCGCTGGGACACCCTGGGCGCCCGCCTCCGGCAGCTGCTGTAATTTGGCGGCGCCTCCGGCGCCGCGGGGGCTGGGCCCTATTAACCCCGGTTCTTCACTCCTGCGCTCAGTCGCTGCGCTCCTTCGCTTCGTCGCTCCAGAACCGGGGCGGGCCCCGCCCAGTGAGGTGGACCATGCGGAGTGGTCGAGAGGCGACCGGAACTGTGGAGCCGACCGGAATCGGACTCCCCCGCCGGTACGAGTGGGTCCGCGTGCCGCCGGAACCACAAGCCCGCCACCGGTACGAGTAGGGCCGCCTACCGACCGAAACCGGAACCCCGCCGCCGATACGAGCAAGCCCTCACACCGACCGAAACCGGAACCTCGCCGCCGAAAGAGCGAGTCCGCATACCGACCGAGACGTCGAAGCTGACGTAACCCGTATGAGTCGAGTTTTGCGAGACACCTCAAAGGGTTGAGGCCGTCTCGCCGTTTCGGCCTCGAAGCGCATGCGCGAAGCGCGAGTCTCGAGGCCGAAACGGCGAGACCTCAGAGCCGCAACCCCGCGCGCCGCAGGCGCGCCAATAAACACAGCCCGAAAAGCAGCTCGCAGGTGATCTACTACGCTCACCCGGGTGAGCAGTATCCAAGTCGCGGACCAAACCTTCCTCGCCGCTCCCGGCGCCGCGGTCGCGGCCGCGCTGGACGGCCCGGCCCGCTGGCGTCGCTGGTGGCCCGATCTCGAACTGGATGTCCGGGAGGATCGCGGCGACAAGGGGATTCGCTGGTCGGTGTCGGGGGCGCTGACCGGCACCATGGAGGTGTGGCTGGAACCGTCGCTGGACGGTGTGATCCTGCACTACTTCCTGCACGCCGAACCGCCGCAGCCGCTGCCGCCGCGCAAATCGGCCGCCGCGAACCGGGCACGCCGGGTGGCGGGCAAGGTCATGTCGTTCGAGATCAAGGACCGCCTCGAGGACGACCGACCGGCCGGAGTCGCTCCGCACGACAACTGACGGATTTCGTACCGCACCGCCGAAAGGAACCACTGAGACCCTATGGCCGACCGGACCCAGAGATCGATCGTCATCGCGGCACCCGCGCGGCAGGTGATGTCTGTTATCGCCGATCTGGCGTCCTACCCGGAATGGGTATCGGCGGCCAAGTCGGTGGAGGTACTCGAGACCGGACCGGACGGCCGAGCGCATACCGCACGGTTCGTACTGGACGCGGGCGTCGTCAAGGACAGTTACGTGCTGTCCTACACCTGGCAGCCGGACGATATGGCCGTGAGCTGGACTCTCGTGAGCGGTGAACTGCAAAAGACCCAGGAGGGTCGTTACGAACTCGTCGAACAGCCCGGCGGCGGCACCGAGGTGCGTTACGAACTGACCGTGGATCTGACGATTCCGATGATCGGGATGTTCAAACGCAAGGCGGAGAAGGTGATCACCGATACCGCGCTCAAGGAACTGAAGAAACGGGTCGAAGGCTGACCGGGCCGCAGCGCTCCGGAGACGAGGCCCGCGGCGGCCGTCCCGCTCGCGGCGGCCGGTCGCGTACGCGGCTCGAATTGTTCGTCGGCAAAGGCGGTGTCGGGAAGACGACACTGGCGTGCGCGCGGGCGATGAGTTGCGCGCGAGAGGGCCAGCGGATCCTGGTGGCGTCGCTGGATCAGGCGCATTCGCTGGGGGACGCGCTCGGTTTCCGGTTCGCGCACGACGCGGGAGCCGTCCCCGGGATCACGCAGGTCGTCCCGGGTCTCGAGGTCATCGAGCTCGATTCGCTGGCGCTGCTCGAGGATCGTTTCGGCACTCTCACCGAACTGCTGCGCAGCGATCCGGGTCATGAGCACGGTATCGACCTGGCGGCCCTCGATCCGGCCGAGCTCACCGGTCTGCCGGGGATTCAGGAGCTGCTCATGCTGGTGGAGATCGCCCAGTACGCAGCCGATGACGAATGGGACGCGATAATCCTGGACTGCCCGCCGACCGCCGATATGCTGCGCATCGTCACCATGCCGGAGACGGTGCTCGGTTATCTGGACCGGATCTGGCCGCCGCATCAACGGATGATGAGCTCCATCGGCACCGATCTGCGCCGGGCGATTCTGGCGGCGACCGTCCAACGGATCGTCACCGCGGTCACCGAGGCCCGGGATCTGCTCGCTGACCGGGAGCGCACCGGTGCCCGGCTCATCACCCTGGCCGAGCGGGTCGCGGTGGCCGAATCCGCGCGGGTGCGGTCGGCGACAGCGCTGCTCGGATTGCGGCTGGACGCGGTCGTAGTGAACAAGGTGCTGGCGCCGGTGCCGCCGCCGGGCCCGGACCCACAGCATCCGGCTGTGCGCTGGTATCTGAACCGCTGGGCCGAGCAGTGGGACGTGATCGCCGGGCTACAGCGGTCGATGCCGGAGGTCCCGGTGCTCGTCGCGGGCCATACCGGTGCCGAACCGGTGGGAATCGGCCCGCTGGCAGCATTGTCGTGTGTCGTCGCCGAGCACAGCGCAGATCCCGGGAGCGGACACGACCGCGTTCGACTCGACACAGGCAGTTCCGTGCGCGACGATCCGGGTCCGGGAGGCGGCACCGATACCGCCGCACCCGCGGTGCTGCTGGAATCGGGCGCGGGGTTGCAGTCGGTGTACTCGATGCGTATCCATCTGCCGGTCGCCGATCCGGCGACGCTGCGCCTGGGAAGAGTGGAGGACGATTTGATCGTGGGAGCGGACGGCGTCCGCCGCCGGCTGCGCCTGGCGCCCGTTCTACGCCGCTGCACCGTCAGCACCGCCGAATTGGACAACGGGTACCTCGTGATCCGTTTCCGCCCCGACCCGCAGGAGTGGCCGAAGTGACCGGACCCCGCTACCGCCAGCCCGAGGGCATCGCCGAATTCGCCGATGAACTGCGGTTACTCGCCGAGGCCGTGCTGGAACGCGTCGAACCGGTGCTGCGCGACGCCGCGGCGGAGGGGCAGCCGGAGTGGAACAACTGCACCTGGTGCCCGCTGTGCGCGGCCGCCGCGCTCGTGCGCGGCGAGCACCACGAGGTGCTGGCCACCGTGGCCGCCCACGGCACCGCGATCGTCACCGTCCTACGCGAAGCCTTGGCGGGAGTCCCGGTGGATCCGGTCACGGCGCACCGGCACGGGCCGGAAACCACCGCCGCGCACGAACATCCCCAGTCCGGGACATCCGGTGCCGACGAGGAAACGGGCGCCGGCGGTTCCGAGCGGGAGCCGGTGGCCACCGCGGAGACCGACCCGGGCGCGAACTCTCCCGCCGGCCGGTCCGCACCGGCCGGGAAGTCCCGCTATGTCGGCATACCCGTGAACATCGAACAATGACCGCTGCCGGCTCCGGGACCCCGTTGACCGTCGGTATCGACATCGGCGGCACCAATATCCGCGCATCGGTGGTCGACGGCACCGGCGAGGTCCTCGATACGGTCCAGTACCCGACACCGCATTCGGCGGCGGCGCTGGAAGCCACGCTCGACCGCGCGGTCCGCGAACTCGCCGACCGGCATACCCTCGACGCCGTCGGGCTGGCTGTCGCCGGTTTCATCTCCCAGGACCGCACCACGGTGCGGTTCGCGCCGCATCTGCCCTGGCGTGACGCGCCTGTGGCGAAACGACTGACCGAGCGCCTCGGGCTACCCGTCCTGCTCGAACACGATGCCAACGCCGCGATGTGGGCCGAATACCGGTTCGGCGCCGCCGCCGGGGGTCACAACGTGGTGCTGATCGCGATCGGTACCGGTATCGGCGCAGCCCTGCTGCTCGACGGGGAGTTGTACCGGGGCACCCACGGTGTCGCCCCCGAACTCGGGCATCTCCAGGTCGTCCCACAGGGACGCGACTGCGGCTGCGGGAAACGGGGCTGCTGGGAGCGGTACTGCAGCGGGACGGCACTCGCCGAGACCGCGATCGAATTGCTGGCCACCGAATCCGCGACCTCGCCTCTGGCTCGTGAGATCTTCGCCGACCCGGGCGCGCTCACCGGGCGCCGCGTCGCCGACGCCGCCCACGACGACGACCCGCTCGCCGTGCGCGTCATGGCCGATTTCGCGCGCTGGCTCGGACTGGGACTGGCCTTCGTCGGCGATATCTTCGACCCCGATCTGGTGGTCATCGCCGGCGGGGTGAGCAGTTCGGCGCCGCTGTTCCTCGACGAGGCCCGCGAGGAGTACGCGAAAGCGGTCACCGGACACGGGCACCGCCCGCTGGCGCGCATCCGGACCACGCAACTCGGTGAGGCCGCGGGGATGATCGGCGCCGCCGAACTCGCCCGCACCGCGCTCATCGCCAGGCGTTGAGGTCGCTTCGCGCCGGGTGTCGAGGTCACGATCGAGTACCGGCTCGCTGAATCCGAATCGCCCGAAATCCCGTCGCATCACGTTCACGTGACCGAAACGCACTGGTGAAGTGCCGAGCCGATGGTGTGAGTGACATTATTCGCGGGGCTTGGATGTGATCTGTGACCGGCGGTAGAGTCGGCTTGCAGAGGCATTCCCCGAATTCCATCCCGGTTCCCGGAGTAAGGACGTCATGTTCTACTGGCTGCTTAAGTTTGTGCTGCTGGGTCCGTTCATCCACCTGTACAACCGGCCCGAGGTGGAGGGCGCGGAAAACATTCCGGCCGACGGTCCGGCCATCATGGCGGGGAACCATCTCTCGTTCGCTGACTGGCTTTTCGCGCCACTGTCGAGTCCGCGCCGGATCAATTACCTGGCCAAGGCCGAGTACTTCAACACCCCGGGCCTCAAAGGGCGGTTCCAGAAGTTCTTCTTCAGTGCCTCGGGCCAGTACCCGATCGATCGCGGCGGCGCCGACGCAGCCGAGGACGCGCTCACCGCGGCGAGCAAACTGCTCGACGAGGGCCGGCTCGTCGGCCTCTACCCGGAGGGCACCCGGTCCCCCGACGGTCGGCTGTACAAGGGCAAGACGGGGATGGCCCGACTCGCGCTGGATACCGGAGTACCGGTGATCCCGGTCGCGGTGATCGGCACCGACGAGGTGAGCCCGCCCGGACCGTTCCGGTGGCGGCGGCGCAAGGTCACGGTGAAGTTCGGGAAGCCGATCGATTTCTCCCGCTATGAGGGCATGGGCGGCAACCGTTTCGTCGAGCGCGCGGTCACCGACGAGGTCATGTACGAACTCATGCGGATGTCGGGTCAGGAGTACGTCGACGTCTACGCCGCCAGCTTGAAGAAGGATGTCCCGTCGGGCCCTTCCTCCCGGCTCCCGCGGATCCCCGAGTCCGCCGCGAGCTGACCGTCGGAACAATGGGAAGGTGACCGCGGGAAACACCCAGCGGTGAACGCCGCAATCGTCCCGCAGGCACCTTCCACTTTCCGATCTTCAGCAGACGCGTGGCGGCATTCGAATGTTCGAGACGCTGCTGGGCGCACTGGGTGCGAACACGGTCGAGGTGGAGACCGAATTGTGCACGCCCGAGGTGCAGCCCGGGCAATCGGGGCGCGGGGTCATCCGAATGCGCTGTCACGACCGCCCGGACCGGGTGAAGAGCGTAGCGGCGGAGTTGATCACCCGGGCCGAACGCGAGCACCACGACGGCGCGAGCCTGGTGGATATGGACGTGGTCATCGAAGCCGATGAGCGCGCCGCGCTGTTCGCACCCGGTCGCGATGTGGTGGATGCGATCCGGGTCGATTTCGCCACCTTCGAGCAGGTGGATCGGGTAGCAGCGATCGGCCGGCGTCTCCATTCGCTGACCTGAATCGTCGCGCGCCGGTCCACGAGGACGGGACTTCACCGGCTTCGGCCCGCGCACGCCAGCGCGCCGGAAAACACCGATATCGCCATGGCCGCCGTGCTGTGGTTAGCTTTCGTGCCATGAGCACGCCGCACTTTGTCTTCCCCGCCGAGTACCTGCCTCGCGACACCGCGGATGTCGTTCGCACCGTGCGGAATTCCCGGGGCCGGTCCACGCCGCTCACCGTTCACGGAGGCGATCCCGCCACCGACGGTCTCACTCTGCCGGACCAGCAGACCGTGGTCTCGCTGCGCCGGATGAACGCGATCGTCGATCTGAACCTGGGCCGCCGTACGGTTCGAGTGCAGGCGGGCGCACGCCTTTCCGATATCGATCGGCGGCTGGCCGCGCACGGTCTCGGGCTGCCCGTGATCGGTGATCATCGGGATATCACCGCGGGTGGTTTCGCCTCGGTCGGTGGTGTGAGTACGGCCTCGCACCGGCACGGGCTGTTCATCGATCAGATCGTGGATCTGGAATACGTCGATCCCGACGGCCGGATCGGTACCTGCGGACGTGCCCACCACACCGAGCGGTTCCATCGCATCCTCGGCGCCGGTGGGCGGGCGGGAATCATCACCGCGCTCACCCTCGACACCGTGCAGGTCGACAAGGACAACACCTGGCTGTCTGCCGATTCGCGTCGTTTCCTCGATTTCGACAGTTTCGTCGACTACGCCTACACCGAGGTCACCCGCCCGCGCGACGCCGTACTGCAGGTGGGCCGCTGGGTGGACACCGCTCCACTCAAGATGTCCCGGCCGGTGGGCGCGGGTCAAGTTCAGCTGGGCACCGTCCGTTTCGGACAGTGGTCGAGTCTCTACCCCACCGCCCCCACCCGGTCGCTGCGGGCCCGCCGCGAGGTCGGCAGCCGGGCCCGGAAATCGCTGGGCGCCATCGCCTCGGCCACGCCCGGAAAGGCCGGTATGCCGGTCCGTAACGCCGCCGCGGGTGCGGTGATGTTCACGCCGAAGGTCCTGACCCTGCGCGATGCCGAATACCTCGCCGATACGGTGATCAGCTCCTCGGAACGCGGTCCGGCCTACCGGGTGGGAATTTTCGCTCCGCTGTCCAATTACACGTCGGTGTTCTACCGGCTGCACGATCTGTTCAACGGGCATCGGGAACGCACCGGCTGCTTCACCGTCATCTCCGCCATGACCTATGGGGTGCGCTCGGACTATCTGCGCGCCGAATCCGCCGCCCACAACCTCCCCGCGGCCGACCACGGGCTGATCACCTTCACCTGCCGGCTCCGCCCGCACGCCCTGCCATCAGAGCAACTGCGCGATATCGTCACCGGTATCGAGGAGATCTGCCGCTCGGAGAACAGCATTCGCTACGAATCGATCGACTGAGTCGTGCCTATTTGCCCCGCTCCGGCGGGGCGGGGCTGTGTTTATCTGCCCCGCCTTCGGCGGGGCGGTCGGGGCCCTATTAACCCCGGTTCTTCACTCCTACGCTCAGTCGCTGCGCTCCTTCGCTTCGTCGCTCCAGAACCGGGGCGGGCCCCGACTGTGTGGATGGTCCTCGCCTTCGGCGTCGCGTCGGGGCCCTGATGAGCCCGGGGCTTCGCTCCGGCGCTCGGTCGCTGTGCTCGGGCGCTCTGATGCGCCAGAAGCGGGGCGGGCCCCGACCAGGGAGAGCGACCATCCGGCGTAGAGAAGGTGCGGACGGGCGTGGTCGGCGTGAGTTCGCAGGAAGCCTGAGTCCCGTGAGCTTCGGACCATGAGCAAGAAACCCCGCTGTCCTTTCGGGCAGCGGGGTTTCTGTGTCTGTGCGAAACATCCTCCGCACTCCTGTGGTCGGGGTGCGGTCGACCATATCCGCAGATGCCACCATGACCCCCGGACGCAGCTCGGCCGCGACCGGCTCCACCTTGCTCCCCGTGCCGTCGGCCGCCGGTTCTGGAACGCATGTGGCCGGCCCGCCCGGAGAACGGCGACCACCGAGCACTTTCAGCGACGTGAGCCTGCCCAGATCGGACGACGGATACCTCCCGCACCTTCCGCCTCCTCCGGACGGTCTGCTTCCGTGGTCGGGGCCCGCCCCGGTTCTGGAGCGACAGAGCGATGGAGCGCAGCGACTGAGCGCCGGAGTGAAGAACCGGGGTCACGAGGGCCCCGACAGCCCCGCCGCAGGCGGGGCAAACAAACACAGTCGGGGCCCGCCCCGGTTCTGGAGCGACGAAGCGATGGAACGCAGCGACTGAGCGTAGGAGTGAAGAACCGGGGTTAATAGGGCCCCGACCCGCCCCGCCGAAGGCGGGGCAGATAGACACAGCCCCGCCCCGCCGGAGGCGGGGCAAATAGATTCAGTGCTTCTCGGGGCCCAGGTAGTACTCGAAGACCAAGCCCCCGGCCGCGGTCAGGACCAGGATGACACCGAGTCCGAGCAGCCACGGCTCGAAGAAGGCGAAGCCCAGCGCGGTCACCGAGGCGGCACCGGCCAGCAGGATGGGCCAGAAGCTACCGGGTGAGAAGAAGCCCAGATCACCGGCGCCGTCGACGATCTCGGCGTCCTCGTAGTCTTCGGGCCGCAGGTCGAGCCGGCGGGCCACGAAGCGGAAATAGGTGCCGATGATCAGCGACAAGCCCGCGGTCAGGACGATCGCCGTGGTGCCGGCCCATTCGATCCCGGTCCGCGACTGGGCGGTGAAGAAGCCGTAGATGACGCCCACGAGAATGAAGAACACCGTGAGCAGCTCGAACAACCGTGCTTCGATCCTCATCTCAGATCAGTCCTCACTTGCTCTCTGTGGTGTCGGTCTTCACCGTGCGATCGGTGTTGAACGGCTGGGTCGAGGTGGCAACCGGCGATTCGCCGATGGACTCGAGCGCGGCGGCGTTGGTCATCCCCGATTCCCGCGCCTGGATGTAGCGCTGGAACTTGTCCGGCGAGACCGCACGGACCTCGAAGTTCATCATCGAGTGGAACGTGCCGCACATTTCCGCGCAGCGGCCCACGAAGGCGCCTTCCCGGTCGATCTCACTGATCTGGAAGACGTTGTCGGAGTTGTTCTCCTTCGGGTTCGGCATCACGTCCCGTTTGAACAGGAACTCCGGAACCCAGAACGCGTGAATGACGTCAGCGGCGGCCAGCTGGAACTCGATGACCTTGCCCGTGGGGAGCACCAGGACGGGCACCTCGGTGCTGCTGCCGATCGTTTCGATCTTGTTGTAGTGCAGGAACGAAAGAATGTCGTTCTCGGGACGGCCGTGCACCGGACCGGGCTGCGGATGGCCCTCTTCGTTGGTGCGCCCGGCGTATTCCTGCAGCTGCTGCTGGTTGGCGTCCTCGCGAACGGTGTCGACACCGTTGTAGGTGAATCCGTTCTGCAGGTCGACATCGCGGTAGCCGAACTTCCAGTTCCACTGGAACGCGGTCACGTCGACGACCACATCCGGGTTGTCGACTTTCTCGTGCACGTAGTTCTGCACGACCACGGTGAAGTAGAACAGCACCGCGATGATGACGAACGGGATCGCGGTGTAGGTCAGTTCGAGCGGCACGTTGTAGCCGGTCTGCCGGGGGAACTCCGGCGCGTTCTTCTTCTTGCGGTGGAAGACCACGGTCCAGAAGGTCAGGCCCCAGACCAGCACACCCATGATGAGGGCGGCGACCACCGACCAGGTCCACAGTTCCCGCATCCGGTGCGCCTGCGGAGTGACACCCGAAGGCCAGCCGAACCGCAACCACACATTGTCGATCGAGCAGCCGGAAACGAGCATGGTGGTGATCCCGAGGGATACCACCAGTCCGGCCCGCCGCAGGACACGACCCCGCCGCCGGGCAGGCCGTGCCCCGATCTCGTCGCTCGCCTTGTGCGCCACGCTCAACGCCTTCCTGGTCGCCACACATTCCGACATCGCACGCCCCGGCGGACCCGCCGCCGGGGGTACGGACAAATAGCTCATCCGGGCTTCTCGGGGCGGCTCCGCGCACCACGCGTCACCACCCGGAAGAGTCCGAGTACTACGCAGCGTAGACCAAACACGCGCCCGGTACGCCGTCGGGTCGGCTTCGACACTCCGTACGGTGGCGGACCGGCCGAGCGGAGGTGTATCGCACGGGGAATCGATGCGTGCGGCATACTCGGACACTAGATTTCACCTACCGTGCCGGCTCCCCCGGCGCGGATCCCCGACCAGTGGAAACGAGGTTAGTGCCGCAGTGTGTGGACTGCTCGGATATCTGACGTCCGATACGGCTGCCCCGGAAACGGTGGAGCGGGTGTACGACGCCCTGCACTGTGTGCGGCACCGCGGCCCGGACGAGCGCGGCACCTGGCACGACGACCAGCTGATCTTCGGCTTCAACCGGCTCTCGATCATCGATATCGAGCATTCGCACCAGCCGCTGCGCTGGGGCCCGGCCGATGACCGGCAGCGTTATGCGCTGACCTTCAACGGCGAGATCTACAACTACCTGGAGTTGCGCGAAGAATTGGCCCGCGAGCATGCGGCCGAGTTCGGCGACGAACCCATGTTCGCGACCGAGGGCGACGGCGAGGCCATCGTCGCGGCGTTCCATTATTGGGGCCCCGAGGCGGTTCGGCGGCTGCGGGGAATGTTCGCGTTCGCGATCTGGGACACCCGGACCCGGGAGCTGTTCCTCGCCCGTGATTCCTTCGGTATCAAACCGCTCTTCCTGGCCACCGGCCCGGGTGGCACCGCGTTCGGCAGCGAGAAGAAGAGTCTGCTGGCACTGCTGGCCGATCTGGGTCTCGACGAATCACTCGACCATCGGGCCCTGGAGCACTACACCGTGCTGCAGTACGTCCCGGAGCCCGAGACCCTGCATGCCGGTATCCGCCGACTGGAATCGGGCAGCTACGCGGTGGTCCGTCCCGGGTCTTCGCCGGAGATCAGCCGCTACTTCGTGCCCGGATTCGGGGTGCGGCCGTTCACCGCGGGATCCGAACAGACCCGTTACCGGGAGATCGCCGCGGCGCTCGAGGATTCGGTCGCCAAACATATGCGTGCCGATGTCACCGTGGGCTCGTTCCTGTCCGGCGGTATCGACTCCACTGCCATCGCGGCGCTGGCGATGCGGCACAACCCGAACCTGATCACCTTCACCACCGGGTTCGAGCGCGAGGGTTATTCCGAGGTCGATGTGGCCGCGGAGAGTGCCGCCGCGATCGGCGCCCGGCATATCGTCAAGGTCGTCTCCCCCGCCGAGTTCGCCGCCGCCATCCCGGAAATCGTCTGGTACCTCGACGACCCGGTGGCCGATCCGGCGCTGGTGCCGCTGTATTTCGTCGCGAAAGAGGCACGTAAGCACGTCAAGGTCGTGCTCTCGGGTGAAGGTGCCGACGAACTGTTCGGTGGTTACACCATCTATCGCGAGCCGCTCTCGCTCGCTCCGTTCGAGAAGCTGCCCCGCGGTGTGCGCCGGCTGGCCGGCAAGGTCTCCGAGCTGATCCCGGACGGCACTCGTGGCAAGAGCCTGCTGCACCGCGGTTCGCTCACTCTCGAACAGCGTTACTACGGGAATGCCCGCAGCTTCAGCGATGCGCAATTGCGGTCGGTGCTGCGCGAGTTCCGCCCGGAGTGGACACACCAGGACGTCACGGCGCCGATCTACGCGCAGTCGGCCGGCTGGGACCCGGTGACGCGGATGCAGCATCTGGACCTGTACACCTGGTTGCGCGGTGACATCCTGGTCAAAGCCGACAAGATCACCATGGCGAATTCGCTGGAACTGCGGGTGCCGTTCCTGGACTCCGAGGTCTTCCGCGTGGCCGAGCAGATCCCGCTGGAACAGAAGATCACCAAGGAAACCACCAAGTACGCGCTGCGTCAGGCTCTCGAGGGCATCGTGCCCGGCCATGTGCTGCATCGCGCCAAGCTGGGGTTCCCGGTACCGCTGCGGCACTGGCTGCGCGGCACCGAACTCTACGACTGGGCCCGGCAGCAGATCGCCGAATCGCAGACCGATCATCTGCTGGACAAGGCCGCGGTCACCGCGATGCTCGATGCGCACCGGGCCGGGGATTCCGATCACAGCCGGCGCCTGTGGACGCTGCTGGTGTTCATGATCTGGCACGGGATCTTCGTGGAGGATCGCATCAAACCGGAGATCGCCGAACCGACCTACCCGGTGCAGGTCTAGCCGCTCAGGTCGCCGGACGACACCGAAGAGCCCCGCTCACGATCGTTAGCGGGGCTCTTCGTACGTCGGTCGACCGGCTTCTCAGCGCAGCAGCGGTTCGATCTCCGCGGCCGCCTCGGCGCCGTAGGCCTCACCGAGCCGTTTGAGCGCGGCATCGGCGTCCAGAGTCCATTCCTGGGTGCCCACCGTCTCCAGGACGAGTACCGCGACCAGCGATCCCAGCTGGGCCGCGCGTTCGATGCTCAGGCCCGCGGTATGCGCGGTCAGGAAGCCGGCCCGGAACGCGTCACCGACGCCGGTCGGATCGACCTTGGCGTTCTCGGGTACCGCCTCGACCCGCACCTCGCTGCCGTCGGTATCGACCACCAGGACCCCGTCCTTGCCGAGGGTGGTGACCCGGACGCCCACCCGGGTGGCGATCTCGCCCTCGGTGAGGCCGGTCTTCTGCTTGAGCAGGCCCCATTCGTACTCGTTGGTGAACAGGTAGGTGCTGCCCTCGATCAGTTGGGCGGCTTGATCCCCGTCCAGGCGCGCAAGCTGCTGGGAGGGGTCGGCGGCGAACGGGATACCCAGTTCGCGGCATTCGGCGGTATGCCGCAGCATCGCCTCGGGGTCGTTGGCGCCGACCAGCACCAGATCGAGGTTGCGTTCCTCGGCCATCGCCATGAGCGAGATATCGCCCGCCTCGCTCATCGCGCCGGGATAGAAGGAGGCGATCTGCGCCATGTCCTCATCGGTGGTGCAGACGAAACGGGCGGTGTGCGCGGAATCGGACACCCGGACGACCGAGCAGTCCACCCCGTGGGATTCCAGCCACTGCCGGTACTCGGCGAAATCGCGTCCCACCGCACCGACCAGCAGGGGCGACTGCCCGAGCAGACCCATGGCGTAAGCGATGTTCCCCGCGACCCCGCCACGGCGGATCACGAGGTCGTCGACGAGAAAACTCAGCGAGACATGCTCGAGCTGATCGGGCAGCAGTACATCGGCGAACCGACCGGAGAAACGCATGAGGTGGTCGGTCGCGATAGACGCGGATACAGCAATGGACACGTAGGTGGGCCCCTTCGGAATCAGCGCGAACAAGAAAGTGAACGGAGCTTTGCCCCCGTTCACCGTATCAATTCGCCGGGGCTACGACTACGTGTCGTAACCGGCCTCGCGACATTGTCGACCGCCGCGTAACCCGGTGTAACCGTGAGTGCCGGACCGGCGCTGTCACCGGCCCGGGGGCACTCAGTTGAACGAGTCGCCGCAGGCGCAGGAGCCGGTGGCGTTCGGGTTGTCGATGGTGAAGCCCTGCTTCTCGATCGTATCGACGAAGTCGATCGCGGCACCCTGCACGTAGGGCGCGCTCATCCGGTCGACGGCGAGTTTGACGCCGCCGAACTCCGCGGTCAGGTCGCCGTCGAGGATGCGGTCGTCGAAGAAGAGCTGGTAGCGCAGACCCGCGCAGCCGCCCGGCTGCACCGCGATCCGCAGCGCGAGGTCGTCCCGGCCCTCCTGATCGAGCAGCGCCTTGGCCTTGTCCGCGGCAGCATCGGTCAGCTTCACACCGTGGGTGGTGGTGGCGGTGTCGTTCTGCACACTCATGAACTCTCCTATGGACAGCGTGGTCGGTCCGTGAACAGCGCACGGTTCCCGGGTGTTGCAACACCCTCGGACGGGCTGCTATTCCCCATCTTGCCATCTCTGGGGCTCACGGCCACACCACCGTGCCGCATCCGGTGCCGGGTCCGAAGTGAGCCCGGCCACGACCGGTGCGACGCGTGATCGGCCACACCCCGGCTACCGCCCCGTTCACCACCGGGGCGGGCGACCGATTAGCCTGGTTACCGTGAAGTTGTTCCGACGCGGTGAGCCCAGCGGCACCGACGCGCCCGCTGACGGCTCGCGGGCCGCAACCGCCACCGCGAGCGCCGCCGAGGCCGATGCACCCCCGGCCAAAGCCGCGCCCACGGCGGGCAAGGGCCGGCCCACTCCGAGTCGGCGCGAAGCCGAGGGCAGGCGCCGCGGCCCGGTGGCCCCGCCCCCCATGACCTCGAAGGAAGCGCGCGCTCGCCGTAAGGAGACCCGAGGTTCCAAGGAGGACCGCAAGACGGCCTCCGCGGAACGCCGCGCCGCCGCGCAGGATCGTCGTGCCCGGATGCTCGCGGGTGAGGACAAGTACCTGCTGCCCCGCGACCAGGGCCCGGTGCGTTCGTTCGTCCGCGATATCGTCGACGGCCGCCGCAATCTGGTCGGACTGTTCATGCCGATGGCACTGCTGCTGATCCTGTCCATGTTCGCGGCGCCCGCGTGGCAGTCGATCATCACACTGGCGATGCTGGTCATGATGGTGTTCATGATCGCCGAGGGGTTCCTGCTCGGCCGGATCGTCAACCGCCGGGTCCGGGAGCGCTTCCCGAAATCCACCGATACCGGATTCCGGCTCGGCTGGTACGCGTTCGTTCGCGCTTCGCAGATGCGCAAGATGCGCGCCCCGAAGCCGCGCGTCTCGCCTGGCGACGCGATCTGATCCACGGGTGTCCCGCCCCGTCTCGCCCCTCGGACAGCGCACTCTTGTGCTCGGGGGCGCGCGTTCGGGTAAATCCGCGTTCGCCGAATCTCTCGTCGCCGACGGCGAGGTCCGCTATCTGGCCACCGCGATCCCCGACCCCGCGGATACCGATTTCACCGCCCGGATCGCCGCGCACCGGGCGCGCCGCCCGGCGTACTGGACGGTGGTCGACGCCGCCGATCCGGCGGCCGAGCTGGCCACCGCCCATCCCGGTGCCACCCTGGTGGACGATATCGGCACGTGGCTGACGGCCCGGCTCGACGCCCGCGCCGCCTGGGACGCCCCACGCGGCACCATCACTGCGGATACCGACGTTCTCGTCGAGGCTGTCACCGGGTATCGAGACCGGCTGGTGATCGTCTCCCCCGAGGTCGGGCTGGGCGTGATCCCCGCGACCCGATCCGGTCGCCTGTTCCGCGACGAGATCGGCACTCTGAATCAGCGGCTGGCCCAGATCTGCGATGCGGCCTTTCTCGTGGTGGCCGGTCTGCCGATGCGCCTGAAATGAGCCGGGCCGGGTTCGATCCGATCCGGACACGCACTCCCGCAGCGCCGCACGAACCGGCTCCGTTGTCGGAGTGCGGTGCTTGAATCGGGCGATGCAGACCATGTCGCGCGCTGATATCTGGGCGTCCATCCATCGGGAACGCGCCGCCCTCGCCGACGAACTCGCCGCCCTTACCCCGCACCAGTGGTCGGCTCCGTCCCTGTGCGGCCGGTGGTCGGTGGAAGAGGTGGTCGCCCATCTCACCGCAGCGGCGAATATCGGACGTATGCGCTGGATCCGCAGCATGCTCGGCGCCCGCTTCGATGCCGATCTGCACAATCAGCGGCGTATGCACGAGTTCCGGGGTGCCGATCCGGCAGAGACGCTTGCCCGGTTCCGGGCCGCGGTCCCGAACACCATCGCGCCGTCCGGGCACACCCCTGCCTGGCTCGGTGAGATCGTGGTGCACGGCACCGATATCCGCACACCGCTCGGGCTGCCCGGCGCGCCCGCCCTCACCTCGGTGACCGAAGTCGCCCGTTTCTTCGCCGCACGTGATTTCACGGTCAACGGCCGCACCGCCGCCGAAGGTCTGCACCTGCGGGCCACCGACAGCCCGTTCGATACCGGCTCCGGGCCGGAGGTGAGCGGCACTACTCTCGCACTGGTCATGGCGCTGGCCGGTCGTTCCCGCTACTGCGCCGAACTCACCGGCCCGGGCGTGGCGATCCTGCGCGATCGAACAGGAGCCTGACCCCCGACCACACCGGATACTTCCCCGCGACTGCGCTCGGCCGGGCGCCGCACGACACGCGGCGCGCGGCGGGCAATATTGTCCGAAGGTAGGACGCCGGCCACCGGGAGCGATCCCGCGGCCCGTGCCGCCGCGACAGCACCCGATCGGAAGGCTCGAACAGTGACAGAGGGATTCGCACCCGTTGCCCCGCCGGATGCAGACGCCCGCGCGGCTGCCGAACAACGGCAGGCGTCGCTGACCAAGCCGCCGGGATCGCTGGGCCGGCTCGAGGAACTGGGTAACTGGGTGGCCGCCTGTCAGGGCGTCTGTCCGCCGAAACAGTTCGACCGGGCACGTGTAGTGGTATTCGCCGGTGACCACGGTGTGGCACGGCACGGCGTGTCGGCGTTTCCCAGCGAGGTGACCCCGCAGATGGTCGCCAATTTCCGGGCGGGCGGGGCCGCGGTGAACGCCTTGGCCGGGATCGCGGGGGCCACCGTGCGGGTGGTGGATATCGCGGTGGACGCCGATACCGATCCTGCCGTGAGCACTCATAAGGTGCGCCGGTCCAGCGGGGCGATCGACCGCGAGGACGCGCTCACGGCCGACGAGGTCGCCGCCGCGCTCGCCGCCGGGTCGGCGATCGCCGACGAGGAGATCGACAGCGGGGCCGATCTGCTGGTGGCCGGGGATATGGGGATCGGCAACACCACCCCCGCAACCGCGCTCATCGCCACTCTCACCGGGGTGGAACCGGTCCGGGCGGTCGGCCGCGGCACGGGCGTCGACGATCACGGCTGGATGCGCAAGGTGGCCGCCGTCCGGGACGCCATGTGGCGGGCCCGCCCCGTCGCCCGCGACGGTATCGAACTGTTGCGCGTTGCCGGCGGTGCCGATATCGCCGCGATGACCGGGTTTTTGGCCCGGGCCGCCGCCCGGCGTACCCCGGTGCTGCTCGACGGGTTGATCGTCACGGCGGCCGCGCTGGTCGCCGAGGATCTGGCCGCGGGCGCGGTGAACTGGTGGGTGGCCGCACACCGTTCCACCGAACCCGCGCATGCCGAGGCGCTGGCCAAACTGAAACTCACTCCGGTGCTCGACTTGGAAATGCGACTCGGTGAGGGCTCGGGGGCGCTCACCGCCCTGCCCGTATTGCGGGCCGCCGTCGCGGTTCTCGCGGAGATGGCGACCTTCGCCGACGCGGGTGTCAGCACGGCTACCGGAACCGCCGCTGTCGACCTCCGGAAATGACCGGCGCGATGAGACGACAGCGATGATGCCCGCACCGCTTCGTCTGACCTTCTCCTGGCTCACGGTGCTGCCGGTCCGCGGCCCGAGCGAGGTGGACAGTCGCGCGGCCGGGCGCGCCATCGCACTGGCCCCGGTAGCCGGGGCGGCACTCGGTCTCGCCGCCGCGGCGGTGCTCTGGGTCCTGCATCCCGCGGGCATCGCGGCCGGGTTCGTCGCAGTGGCGGTGCTGGCGCTGCTGACCAGGGGGATGCATCTGGACGGTTTGGCCGATACTTTCGACGGGCTCGGAGTCTACGGGTCGCCCGAACGAGCTCGCGAGGTCATGAAAAGCGGTGGCGCGGGGCCGTTCGGGGTCGCCGCGATCGTACTGGCGGCCGGCGTCCAGGCCGGGGCGTTCACCGCGCTGGCGACCACCGGCCGCTGGGCGGCGGTCGTGGTGGCTGTGGGTCTGGGGCGGGTCGCGGTGGTCGCGGCCTGCCGCCGTGGAATCGGACCCGCGCCGGATGCCTGGTTCGGTGCGATGGTCGCCGGGACCCAGTCCCGGTCTGTCGTATTCGGCTGGGTGACGGCGACCGCGGTAGTGGCGGTCTTCGCGGTACCGGAGCTGCCGTGGGCCGGCCCGCTGATCACGCTGGTGGCCCTGGCCGCCGCCGTGCGCCTGGTCGATCACGGTGTCCGCCGGATCGGCGGGCTTTCCGGTGATCTGCTCGGCGCGGCAGTGGAACTCGCCACCGCACTGGCCGCACTGGGGTTCGCGGTCGCCGTGAACTCTGTCTGAGTCGGTAATCTCGGTCCGGTCCACAAAACCCGGACCGTCTGATGTCACCTGGCCTCAATATTGCGAACGCAGCCTCTCGCCGAGGCGGCGCTGCCCATAAGGTGGGGGTATGTCAGCCGAGCGCCTCTACTTCCGTCAACTTCTGGCCGGCCGGGATTTCGCCGTGGGAGATCCCATCGCCACGCAGATGCGCAATTTCGCCTATCTGGTCGGTGACCGGGACACCGGTGAATGCGTCGTCGTCGATCCGGCCTACGCGGCCGGCGATCTGGCCGATATCGCCGAGAACGACGGATTGAAACTGTCCGGCGTGCTGGTAACCCACCATCACCCGGACCATATCGGCGGCAGCATGATGGGGTTCACCCTGCGCGGAGTCCGGGAACTGCTCGAACAGGCCACCGTTCCGGTGCACGTGAACGATCAGGAGAAAACCTGGGTGGCCGATGTCACCGGTATCGCCCCGAGCGAACTCACGGCCCACGGGCACGGGGACACACTGAGTGTCGGCGCGTTCGATATCGAATTCCTGCACACCCCGGGCCACACCCCCGGCAGCCAGTGCTTCCTGGTCGACGACAAGCTGATCGCCGGCGACACCCTGTTCATCGACGGCTGTGGACGCACCGATTTCCCGGGTGGGGACTCCGACACCATGTTCCGCAGCCTGCGCTACCTGGCGGATATGCCGATCAATCCGGAGGTCTACCCCGGGCACTGGTACTCCCCGGACCCGCATGCCTCCCTGGACGCGATCCGCGACAACAATTACGTACTGCGCCCGCAATCGCTCGGCGAATGGCACGCCCTCATGCCGGGCTGATCAGTGATGCCCGGGTGCCGGGCTCTGAGCCGGGCACCCGGGTCGCCTCCGGTTCGCGGGGGATGCTCAGAGCACCCGCATCCACTGGTGCACATCGGCGAAGGTACCCCGCTGGATGCCGGTGAGCGTGTCACGCAGCGCCATGGTCACCTCGCCGGGCTCCCCACCGCCGACGAAGAATTCACCGTCGGGCCCGCACACCGACCCGACCGGGGTGATCACCGCCGCGGTTCCACAGGCGAAAACCTCGGTGATCTCGCCGGATTCCGCGCCCGCCCGCCAGTCCTCGACAGAGATCTTGCGCTCGGTCACCGGATAGCCGGAGTCCGCGGCCAGGGTCAGCAGCGAATCCCGGGTGATCCCGGGCAGCAGTGACCCGGACAGTTCCGGGGTCACCAGCCGGGCATCGGATCCCGACCCGTAGACGAAGAACAGATTGTTGGTGCCCATCTCCTCGACGTAACGGCGTTCGACCGCGTCCAGCCACACCACCTGATCACAGCCCTTGGCGGTGGCTTCGGCCTGCGCCAGCAGCGAGGCCGCGTAGTTACCGGCCACCTTGGCCTCCCCGGTACCGCCGGGCGCGGCCCGCACGTACTCGGTCGACAGCCACACCCGTACCGGCTTCACCCCGCGCGGAAAGTAGGCGCCGGCCGGGGAACCCAGCAGCAGGTACTTGTAGGCGGAAGCAGGTTTGACGCCCAGTCCCGATTCGGTGGCGAACATGAACGGCCGCAGGTACAGCGACTCCTCACCACCGGCCGCGGGGACCCAGTCCGAATCGACCTCGAGCAGCTGGCGCACCGATTCGATGAACAGTTCCTCGGGGAGTTCAGCCATCGCCATCCGGCGCGCGGACCGGCGGAACCGGGCCGCGTTCGCATCGATCCGGAAACAGGCGACCTGCCCGTCCGGCTGGCGGTATGCCTTGAGCCCTTCGAAAATGGCCTGGCCGTAGTGGAACACCATCGTGGCCGGGTCCAGGGTCAGCGCGGCGTAGGGTTCGACGACCGCGTTGGTCCATCCGTCGGTCTCGGTGTAATCGATGGTGACCATATGGTCGGTGAAATAGCGGCCGAAACCGGGGGCCGACAGAATCTCCTGTACCCGCTGCGCCGGGGTGGGCGCAGGATGAGGGATACGGGCGAACTGTGCAGCAGCGGTCATGACCAGCAGTCTATGTCCTGGGTTCGTGCCGAATCCGCGGTGGTCCGTTCCGCGAGCCCACCCCGGTCCCACCGACCGCGACCGGCACGGTAGACCGGTCCCCGTCTCAGCTGGTGCGTGCTTCGACGAACGGGGGGCGCACCACCGTGCAGCGCAGCGACCGCCCGCGGACGTTCACCGCGACCTCGGTCCCGGCCGTTACCGCCGGATCCAGCAGCGCCAGTGCGATCCCGATCTGCCGGGTCGGCGAGAAGGTGCCCGAGGTGGTCACCCCGACCTTCTCGCCGTCGACCAGTACATCCTGATGCTCGCGGGGGATACCGCGGTCGAGAGCCTCCAGGCCGAGCAGGGTTCGGCGGGGGCCGGCGGCCCGTTCGGCCGCGAGCGCGGCCTTGCCCCAGAAATCCGGTTTGGCCCAGCCCACCGCCCATGAGGCGCGGGCCTGCACCGGTGTGATCTCGGCCGACAGCTCGTGCCCGTGCAGCGGATAGCCCATCTCGGTCCGGAGGGTATCGCGGGCGCCGAGTCCGGCGACCTCGCCGCCGACGGCCCGCACCTGGTCCATCAGCGCCCGGAACAGCGTCTCGGCATCATCCCAGCGCGGCAGCAATTCGTAGCCGTGTTCACCGGTGTAGCCGGTCCGGCACACACGCACCGTCCGGCCGGACCATTCCGCGTCGGTGAAGGCCATATAGGACAGATCGACCGGCAGCCCGAGTGCCGTGAGTACCTCCACCGACCGCGGCCCTTGAACGGCGAAGACACCGTGGTCGCGATGCTCTCCGGTGACCGTGATCGCCGGGGGCGCGGCCGCCGCCAGCTTCTCCACCACCGCCGCGGTATTGGCCGCGTTCGGCACCAGGAAGATCTCGTCGTCACGCACGAAGTAAGCGATGAGGTCGTCGACCACCCCGCCGTCGGAGGTACAGCACAGCGTGTACTGCGCCCGGCCGGGGCCGATCCGTCCCAGATCGTTGGTCAGCGCGGAGTTCACGAATTCGGCGGCGCCGGCGCCGCGAACGGTCGCCTTCCCCAGATGACTGACATCGAACAGCCCCACCGATTCCCGTACCGCAGTGTGCTCGGCGACCGTCCCGGTATACGACACCGGCATCTCCCAGCCGCCGAACGGCGCGAATTTCGCCCCGAGTTCGACATGTACTCCGTGGACAGGGCCCTGTTTCAGCTCGGCGTCGTTCACCCGGCGAGCTTATCCCGGCGCTCGCGGGGAGCGGTCTCCTACCGCGCCGGGCCCCGCCCGCCGGGTGCCGGTCCGGCGGCGGTCAGGCCTCGAACCACATGGGGATCAGCGTCGGACCGTCCTCCGGCAGCGTGTGGGCCTCGCCGGTACGGACGAAACCCTGCCGCGCATAGAGCCGTGCCGAACGTTCGGTGCTGGCCTCCAGATACGCCGGGAGTCCCGCGGCGCTGAATTGCCGGGTCCGTTCGGTGAGGATCGCGGCGCCCGCGCCCCGGCCGCGATACTCGGGCACCGTGATGATGAGCTCCAGATAGCTGTGCGGGAACCTGCGCGGATGCTCACGCGACAGCAGTTCGGTCACATAGGCCGACCGCTGCAACGGACGCAGATCGGGTGCCCTGTCGGCATGCGCCCAGGCGGTGGCGGCATCGGCGACCAGCCGGTCGGCCGAGGTGAGCTTCTGCCAGAGCGAAATCGCCCAGATCTCCTCCTCGCTGCCGGCCACCCACATCTCGTCGTCTCGCAGACCTCGGTCGATGACCAGCGGGACCCATTCGTCGAGGAACTGATCCACGGGATAGTCCCGCATGATCCACTCGGTGACCGCCTCGTCCAAGGTCGCTTTCCGGAAGGCCTCCGTCAGCGGTTCGAGATCACTCGTGCCGGCCCGCCGCACCGTCAGTTCCGTTCCCATAGCGCCTCCTGTGAATGGTGTTATCACTAGCGAACTTATGCGCTCGAACTGCGAGAAACGACTATTTCGTCACGGTATTTCGTGTGATGAAATACCAGTATGACGGCGTGTGTGACCTGCAATGGGACCCTGCGGCAACCGGCCCGGGGCCGGCGGCGGCGATACTGTTCCCGCTCCTGCCAGGCCCGCGCCTACCGGGCTCGCCGCCGGACACCCGCCGCCCCGCCCCGGCCGCGACCACGCCGGTTGTCGGCGCTCACGATCACCCATGCGGCGGTCGCCCTGGCCGACCGCTCGGGCACCGAGGGTCTGACCATGCGCCGCCTCGCCGGTGAACTGGGTGTGGCCACCGCCGCGCTGTACCGGTACTTCGACGATCGAGAACAGCTCCTCGTCGCGATGACCGATCTCGTACTCGCCGAAACACCGCCCCCGCCGCCGCATCTGGCCGGCTGGCGGGCTCGGATCGGATACGAGGCTCAGCAGGAGTGGCAGATCTACCGCCGTCATCCATGGGTCCTCACCGTGCTGGCGCGGCTCCGCCCGCCGCTGGGTCCGGCTCTGTTCGACACCCTGGAACGGACGCTCAGCGCGCTCGACGAATTGAATATGTCCAGGACACAGCTGATGTCGGCGTATCTGAGTTATTCCGCGCTCGTACAGGGACTCGCCCTGGTATGGACCGGCGAACGCTCCGACCGGCTCAGCGGCCCGGAATCGGTCGCCGGAAGGTCGGCCGCACTGGCCGCACTGGCCGACCCCGCCGCGCGCCCCGCCCTGCACAAGGTGTTCGGCCCGGCGGGCCCGTCGCCCGATCTCGATTTCGACGCACTGCTGACCGACGCCGTGGACATGCTGCTCGAAGGCGTCGCGGTGCGCCATCGGGAACCCACCGCATAGCCTGTGGCCATGACCGCAGTCGCAGACCGTCCGCTCGGACCGGAATTGGCACGTACCCAGACCATCGAACCCGGTACCGATGTCCTCGTCATCGGCCTGGCCACGACCGATGACGGTCCCGTCCTCGTACCCGGGGATCTCTTCGGCGATGTACTCGGCACCGACCTGCGCACCCGGCTGCTCGACCAGTTGACGACCGTCGGCGCCACGGGCAAGACCGGACAGCTCGTCCGGATTCCGGCCCCCACCGGCCTGGACAACGCCGCCAGCGTACTGGCCGTCGGGCTCGGCAACGCCGCGGATATCGATGCCGAACAGGTGCGGCGCGGCGCCGGGGTGGCCGCCCGTTCCCTGACCGGGGTCGCGCGCGCGGTCACCACCCTGTCCGGCGTGGACATCGGCGCCGCGGTGGAGGGTTTCTATCTCGGCGCGTATTCGTTCACCCCGTTCCGGTCCGCCAAATCCGCGCCGAAGCCGGAGGCCGCACCGCTGGCCCGGGTCGAACTGCTGGTCCCGGAACCGGATTTCGGCGGCGACGCGCTGCTGCGCGCCCAGCTCACCGCCGAGGCCGTGGCCACCGCCCGCGATTTCGTGAACACCCCGCCGAGCCACCTGTACCCGGCGGAATTCGCGCGCCGCGCGGCGCTGCTGGGCGAGGGCGCAGGTCTCGAAGTCGAGATTCTCGACGAGAAGGCGCTGGAAGAGGGTGGTTTCGGCGGCGTGCTGGGAGTCGGCAAGGGTTCCTCACGCCCGCCGCGCCTGGTCCGGCTCACCTATCGGGGCGGTGACAAGAAGGTCGCGCTGGTCGGCAAGGGCATCACCTTCGATACCGGCGGTATCTCCATCAAACCGGCCGCGAACATGGAGAACATGACCTCGGATATGGCCGGGGCCGCGGCGGTCGTGGCCACCACCCTGCTCGCCGCGCGACTGAGCCTGCCGGTGACGGTGATCGCTACTGTGCCGATGGCGGAGAACATGCCGTCGAGTACCGCGCAACGGCCGGGTGATGTGCTCACCCAGTACGGCGGCACCACCATCGAGGTCACCAACACCGATGCCGAGGGCAGGCTCGTCCTGGCCGATGCCATGGTCCGTGCCGGCGAAGACGACCCGAGCTACCTGATCGACGTCGCCACACTCACCGGCGCCCAGATAGTGGCGCTGGGCACCCGTACCCCGGGCGTGATGGGCACCGACGAATTCCGGGACCGGGTCGCCCGGATCTCCCAGGAGGTCGGCGAGCACGGCTGGCCGATGCCGCTGCCCGAGGAACTGCGTGCCGATCTGGACTCCAAGGTCGCCGATATGGTGAACGCCTCCGCGCACCGGTGGGGCGGCATGCTCCTGGCCGGTACCTATCTGAAGGAGTTCGTCCCGGACGGTGTCGAATGGGCCCATATCGATATCGCGGGTCCGGCCTACAACACCGGCGGACCCTTCGGTTACATCGGCAAAGGCGGCACCGGAGTACCGGTCCGCACCCTCATCGCCGTCCTGGAGGACATCGCCGCGGAGTAGGTAGCTGTCCGGGCGGCGCGGCCGCCCGGCGCACCGCCGACTCCTGCTGTGCAGGTGCTACAGGCCGTCGAGATCACGCTCGGCGGCCCGTTGGCGCTCGATCCGCCGGCGCGCGTCGTAGTCGCGCATCCGCTGCGGGTATCCGGTCCGGCCCACGTCGTACACCGGAATACCCAGGTCCTTCGCCGCCCGGCGGGCGCCCGCCTCCCCGACGATCCGGCGGGTCCACTCCCCGTCGGCGGCAATCAGGACAATAGTGA
The DNA here is from genome assembly GCF_035956715.1 of Nocardia sp. NBC_01329. NCBI lineage: Bacteria > Bacillati > Actinomycetota > Actinomycetes > Mycobacteriales > Nocardiaceae > Nocardia > Nocardia sp. NBC_01329. The sequence goes on from NZ_CP108381.1 coordinate 3,948,068, forward strand.
CATCTGTCACAGTGGTTTTCGGCTCCACGAAACCCTCGACACCCGCATGTGCGCACACCCATTCCGCGAGGTACCGCCTATCCGCGCCACCCGGACGGGAAACACCGCTGCGCCCGGACGTGGCACGACGGAAACGGTCCAGTAGTCCCACTGCGGCCGACCTCCTGCTCGCCACCCGAATCCCGCCTCGTCCGGCGGTGATTCCATCGTGCCACCTACCAGAATTGGATGCCCTCCGGAAAACGCGTCGCGCGGCGAATGCAAGGATGGTGGACGGAACAACAACCACACGGATCTCCGGCGCCGCGCAGAATGAACGCCGGCTGGAACACCACCGCGACCCGCGGCAGGATCCACCGGAATGAACTGTTGTAGACCCGTCGAGCAGTTAGAGGAGTCAACGGACATGGCCTTCTCCGTCCAGATGCCCGCTCTTGGTGAGAGCGTCACCGAGGGAACGGTGACACGGTGGCTGAAGCAGGAAGGAGACACGGTCGAGGTCGACGAGCCGCTGCTCGAGGTCTCCACCGACAAGGTCGACACCGAGATCCCGTCCCCCGCGGCGGGTGTGTTGACGAAGATCGTCGCCAAGGAAGACGACATCGTCGAGGTTGGTGGCGAACTGGGTGTCATCGGTGACGCCGGCGAGGCCCCCGCGCCCGCCCCGGCTCCCGAACCGGCTGCCGCCGAACCCGCGCCCGCGCCCGCCGAACCCGCGCAGGAAGCCGCTCCGGCTCCGGCTCCGGCGCCCGCGCAGTCCTCCGCCCCCGCCGCAGACTCCGCGGCATCCGGCACTTCGGTGAAGATGCCGGAACTCGGCGAATCGGTCACCGAGGGCACCGTGACCCGCTGGCTGAAGGCGATCGGCGACGAGGTCGCGATCGACGAGCCGCTGCTCGAGGTCTCCACCGACAAGGTCGACACCGAGATCCCGTCCCCCGTCGCGGGCACCCTGCTGGAGATCACCGCCGACGAAGACGATGTGGTCGAGGTCGGCGGTCAGCTCGGGGTCATCGGCTCCGGCGCTCCCGCGAGCGGATCGGCTCCGGCCCCCGCACCGGCTCCCGAGCCTGCACCGGCACCCACTCCGGCTCCCGCACCCGCTCCGGCTCCCGCACCCGCACCTGCACCGGCTCCCGCCGCCGCACCGGCTCCCGCCCCTGCCGCCCAAGCTCCCGCGCCGTCCGCCGCTGCCAACGGCGCGACCCCGTACGTCACCCCGCTGGTCCGCAAACTGGCCGAGGAGAACGGCGTCGACCTGACGTCTGTCTCCGGTTCGGGCGTCGGCGGCCGGATCCGCAAGCAGGACGTGCTCGCCGCGGCCGAGTCCAAGCAGACTCCGGCGGCGGCACCGGCGGCCACCGCTCCCGCCGCGGCACCGGCCAAGGCGGCCCCGGCCCCCAGCCCCGCGCTGGCGGCGCTGCGTGGTACCACGAAGAAGGCCAATCGGATCCGGCAGATCACCGCGACCAAGACCCTGGAATCGCTGCAGACCACCGCGCAGCTGACCCAGGTGCACGAGGCCGATGTCACCAAGATCGCCGCGCTGCGCAAGAAGGCCAAGGCCGATTTCGCCAAGCGCGAGGGCGTGAATCTGACCTTCCTGCCGTTCTTCGCCAAGGCCGTGGTGGAGGCGCTCGGGGTGCACCCGAACGTCAACGCCAGCTACGACATGAACAGCAAGGAGATCACCTACCACGCGTCGGTGCACCTGGGTATCGCGGTGGACACCGAGCAGGGTCTGCTCTCCCCGGTGATCCACAACGCCAGCGATCTGTCGCTGGCCGGTCTGGCGCGCGCCATCTCCGATATCGCGAACCGGGCCCGCACCGGCGGCCTGAAGCCCGACGAGCTGGCCGGCGGCACCTTCACCATCACCAATATCGGTAGCCAGGGCGCGCTGTTCGACACCCCGATCCTGCTGCCGCCGCAGGCGGGGATGCTGGGCACGGGCGCCATCGTCAAGCGCCCGACCGTGGTCACCGACGAGTCCGGTAGCGAGTTCATCGGCGTCCGGTCGATGTGCTACCTGCCGCTGACCTACGATCACCGCCTCATCGACGGAGCGGACGCCGGCCGGTTCCTCACGACCATCCGGCACCGCCTGGAAGAGGCGGCGTTCGAGGCCGATCTCGGCCTGTAAGGGGCGATGACGATGTCGGTTGTGGTGGCCGGTTCGTCCGGACTGATCGGAACTGCGCTCGTCGCGGCGTTGCGCCGTGACGGGGAACAGGTGATCCGGCTGGTCCGGCGACCGGCCGCCGCGCCGGACGAACGTCGCTGGGATCCCGCACACGCCGAACTCGACCCCAGGATCCTCGACGGGGTCGACGCGGTGGTGAACCTGTGCGGGGCCGGTATCGGTGACAAACGCTGGACCGGCGCGTACAAACAGTTGCTCCGGGACAGTCGGATCACGCCCACCGATGTCCTCGCGACAGCGGTGGCCCGGGCCGGGGTACCGACACTGGTCAATGCCAGTGGAGTCCACTACTACGGTGATACCGGCGATCGCGCGGTCGACGAGAGCGGGCCCGTGGGCACCGGTTTCCTGCCCACGCTGTGTCTCGACTGGGAGGCGGCGACCCATGCCGCGACCGAGGCCGGGACCCGCACGGTACTACTGCGCAGCGCTGTGGTGCTGACCGCGTCCGGCGGACTGCTACCACAACTGAAGACCCTCTTCCTGTTGGGTCTCGGCGGCCGGTTGGGCAGCGGCCGTCAGTATCAACCGTGGATTTCCCTCGACGACGAGATCGGGGCGATCCGGCACGCCCTCACCGACGAATCGGTGCGGGGCCCGCTCAATGCCGTGGGCCCCGCCCCGGTCACCAATGCCGCGTTCACCCGTGCGCTCGGGAAGGCACTGCACCGGCCGACACCGATGTTCGTCCCGGGTATCGGCCTGCGCCTGGTGATCGGCGAGTTCGCCGACGAAGCGATCCTGCACAGTCCCCGCGCCCTGCCACGGGTGCTCGAGGAGACAGGGTACGAGTTCCGTCACGCCACCGTCGGCGCGGCGCTGTCGGCCGCGGTGGGGCGATGACCGATTCCACGACAGCGGTCCGGGACGCCCGGACCTGCGATCTGCCCGCGATCCTGGAGATCCACAACCGCGCCATCGCCGAGACCACGGCCATCTGGGACGACGAACCCGTGGGACTCGACGAGCGAATCGCCTGGTTCCGAAACCGCACCGAGCACAACCGGCCCGTGGTGGTCGCCGAAGTGGGTGGGGAACTGGCCGGATACGCCAGTTACGGGCCGTGGCGGCCCAAGTCCGGCTATCGCCATACCGTGGAGAACTCCGTCTATATCGCCGACCGATTCCAGCGGCGCGGTATCGGCGCGGCCCTGCTGGCCGAGTTGGTCGCCCGCGCCGAGAAAGCCGGTGATATCCACGCCATGATCGCGGCCGTCGAATCGAGCAACACCGGTTCGATCGCCCTGCACGAACGGTTCGGCTTCCGCACGGTAGGCGTACTACCGGAAGTGGGGCGCAAGTTCGGCCGCTGGATGGATCTGACGCTGATGCAGCTCACTGTGGAGGTGAGCGTAACGTCATGAATGTGAACAACACCCGCACCGCAACCCGGTCGGCTCGCTACGACAGCACCCCCGTCGACGTGCGAGAACTGGGTCTCATCGACTACCAGCAGGCGTGGGATCTGCAACGTGAGATCGCCGCCCGGCGCGCGGACGGCGCCGGCGCCGACACCCTGCTGCTCCTGGAACACCCCTCCGTCTACACCGCGGGCCGCCGTACCGAGGAGGCCGACCGGCCGGCCGACGGCAGCCCCGTGATCGATGTGGACCGGGGCGGCAAGATCACCTGGCACGGTCCGGGCCAGCTGGTCGGCTATCCCATCATCCGGCTCGCCGAACCCCTCGACGTGGTCGACTACGTCCGGCGGCTCGAGCAGGCGCTGATCCGGACGGTCACCGATCTGGGCGTCGAATGCGGCCGGGTCCCGGGTCGTTCCGGTGTCTGGCTGCCCGCCGCCGGTCTGCTGCCGGAACGCAAGATCGCCTCGATCGGGATCCGGGTGCAACGCGGGGTCACCCTGCACGGCATCTCGTTGAACTGCGACCCCGACCTCGGCGCGTTCGGCGCCATCGTTCCCTGCGGTATCCGTGATGTCGGTTCGACCAGCCTGAGCCAGGAGCTCGGCCGCGAGGTCACCGTCGCCGAGGTCACGCCACGTATCGCCGAATCCGTTCCGGCCGCGCTCAACGGCGAGATCCCGGTCACCGAGCACGATATTCCGCGGGCCGCCACCCCGGCCGACGCGGACCACGCCGCCGCCACCGCGGCACGCGATCCGAAAGGCGCCACAGCATGAGCGAGTCAGGCCCGGAGACGGCAGCGAAGCGTAACCACGAAGGGCCCTCGCTCATGCGCGATGGTCGCAGCATGACCTCCGCCCAAGCCCCCGCCGGCCGCAAACTGCTGCGGATCGAGGCCCGCAACGCCGAGACCCCGATCGAACGCAAACCCGGCTGGATCAAGACCCGCGCCACCATGGGCCCGGAGTACACCGAACTCAAGGGTCTGGTGAAGCGCGAGGGTCTGCACACGGTCTGTGAGGAAGCGGGCTGCCCGAACATCTTCGAATGCTGGGAGGACCGCGAGGCCACCTTCCTGATCGGCGGCGAACAGTGCACCCGGCGCTGCGATTTCTGCCAGATCGATACCGGTAAGCCTTCCCCGCTGGACCGGGACGAACCGCGCCGCGTCGCCGAGAGCGTGCAGGCCATGGGCCTGCGTTACTCCACCATCACCGGTGTCGCTCGCGACGATCTGGCGGACGGCGGCGCCTGGCTCTACGCCGAAACCGTGCGCGCCATCAAGAATCTCAACCCGAATACCGGCGTCGAACTGCTCATCCCCGACTTCAATGCGAAACCGGATCAGCTCGCCGAGGTCTTCTCCTCCCGCCCCGAGGTATTGGCCCACAATCTGGAGACCGTGCCCCGGGTCTTCAAACGGATCCGTCCCGCTTTCCGCTACGAACGCTCGCTCGAAGTCCTCACCGCGGCCCGCGCCGACGGCCTGGTCACCAAATCCAATCTGATCCTCGGTATGGGTGAGACCCCTGAGGAGGTCACCCAGGCCATGCGCGATCTGCACGAGGCGGGCTGCGATATCCTCACCATCACCCAGTATCTGCGCCCCTCGCCGCGCCACCATCCGGTGGACCGCTGGGTCAAACCCGAAGAGTTCGTGGAACATTCGAAGGTCGCCGAGGATATCGGTTTCGCCGGAGTGATGGCGGGCCCGCTGGTCCGTTCCTCCTACCGCGCCGGGCGCCTGTACGCCCAGGCCATGGAACACCACGGCCGTCCGATTCCCGAGACCATGGCGCATCTCGCCACCGAGGGCACCGCCTCCCAGGAGGCCAGCGCCGTCCTGGAACGGTTCGGGTCCCGGGCCTGAGCCGCGGAGTTCGGACGATCGTCCTCGACACGAATGTCATCTCCGAACCACTGCGCAAGGCGCCCGAGGCCGGAGTGGTCGAGTGGATCGACGCGCAACCCCTCCACACGCTCTATCTGTCGGCCGTCACCGTGGCCGAACTGCGCTTCGGGATTGCCGCTATGCCTCCGGGACGCCGCCGAGACATCCTGAAAACCAGGGTCGAAACTCGTGTCCTGCCGTTGTTCACGGGCCGGGTGCTCGCCTTCGATCTGACGGCCTCAGCGCTTTCGCCGAGGTAATGGCGTCGGCCCGCGCAGCCGGAAGGGCGATCTCCACAGCCGACGGCCTGATCGCGGCCACGGCAGAGTCGGTGAACATGACCGTCGCCACCCGGGATACCGCCCCCTTCGAGGCCGCGGGAGTGCGCGTAATCGACCCATGGGTGTAGTCCGCGGACCTTTGCGGTGCGCGGAGTGACAGCGGCTCGTGCCGACACGTCATAGTGGTGACACCACCGGATTCCGAGGGAGACCACCATGCTGATCGTCGCCGGACATCTCATCGTCGACCCGCCGGCTCGCGCCACCTACCTCGCCGGCTGCCTCGGCGTGGTCGATCAGGCCCGCTCGGCTCCCGGCTGCCTGGATTTCGCGTTGAGCGCCGATCTCACCGATCCCGCGCGCATCAATATCTTCGAGCGCTGGGCCGACCGGGAATCGGTGGAGGCGTTTCGCGGCGCGGGTACCGGCGCGGAGCAGAGTACGGCGATTCGCGGCGCGTCGGTGGCCGAGTACGAGATCGCGGAAATCCGTTCGCTGACCTGATCGCCCGGCTGGAGCTCGAGGCGCTGTAGTAGCGCGGGGATCTGCGACGCCGACATCAGCGCCTTGAACTGCCGGCTGTCGTCACGCCGCTACCACCCTCGTGCTGTCCCTGGCGCAGATCCGCGCTCGAGTGCGATCGGAGCCGTCGGGCGGGGCCGCGGACGACCCCGCCGATCCCGGCTCCGCCCTCTAGGATCGGACCCCATGTCTGTCTACCTCGTCACCGGTGCCGCAGGTTTCATCGGGGCGAACTACGTGCACCACTTGCTGGCGCGGGAGCCCGACGCCCGAGTCGTGGCCGTCGACTATCTCGGGTTCGCCGGGAATATCGCCAATCTGGCATCGGTATCCGATCTTCTGGTGTTCGAGAACGCCGATATCGCCGATCAGGAGGCGATGGCGGCGATCTACCGGCGCCATCGGCCCGACTATGTGGTGAACTTCGCCGCCGAATCACACAATGACCGCGCGATCCTGGACCCGAGCGCGTTCATGCGCAGCAACGCGCTCGGCGCACAGGTGATGGCGGAATGCAGCAGACTGTTTCCGGTGCGGTCGCATCTGCACGTCTCGACCATCGAGGTGTACGGCGAACTCGCCGACGATCGACCGTATTTCACCGAGCGCAGCCCGTTGAACGCGAAGACCCCCTACAGTGCGGCGAAGGCGGCCGGTGATCAGATGGTTCGCGCCTATATGTCGACCTATCCCGACATGAACATCCGGATGACTCACTGCGCCAACAACTACGGGCCTTTCCAGATGCCCGAGAAGCTGATTCCGCTGGCCGTCACGAATCTGCTGCGCGGCCGCAAGATACCCGTGTACGGGGACGGCGCGCAGTCCCGGGATTGGCTGCACGTGACCGACCACTGCGACGCTGTGCACCGGGTCCTGCACGCGGAGCTGGATCCGATTCCGGCAGCGGCGGGAACCGATCCGGGCCTGCTGCCGATCTTCGACATCTCGGCACGGTGCGAAGTGACCAATCTGGAGATCGCGCGATCTATCTGCACGGCGCTGGATCGTGATCCGGGCGAATGGATCGAGCACATCCCGGATCGCCCGAACCACGACCGCCGGTACCTGATCGAACCGATCAAGATCGAAGCCGAACTGGGGTGGCGGCCCACCCGCGACTTCGCGGAGGGTATCGCGGAGACGGTCGGCTGGTATGTCGAGAACCATTGCTGGTGGCAGCAGATCATCTCGGTCCGGGGTGAGCTCGGGTTCGACTGGAGCAGAGTCGGACCGTCCGCCGTGGGCCCGGCTCGATGAGTCACCCGCCGATCGCGACGACGTCGTAGGTGGTGCCCGGTGCCGGGGGTGTGGTGAACCGGGCGTTGGGCAGGTAGAGACGCTCCTCGAAAGCAGCCACCGTCGTCGGGACGTCGAAGCGGGCGTCGCGTAGGCGTCGTCCGATCGTGCCCCGCGCGCCCGTATCGTCGAGCTCCACCTCCGCGACAGCACCGAGCCGGTTCTGCACCACCAGCAATCTGCCGTCGTGCCACAGCATTCCGTCACCGTAGGGCACCGACTCGGTGCCGAGGTCGATCGATTTCGCCGCACCGGTGACCGGGTCGACGCGGTAGAGCCGCCCCGTCGCCGACTGCACGAGAATCAGCCCGGCACCGTCCGGCGTGCCGACGATACCGTTGGCGTTGATCGCCGCCGCCACGAACTCGATATCGCCGCTCAGCGGCAGTCGCACCACCCGATCGGGCGGTGGCAACACACCCGAAGGATCGAGCGGCAGGTGGTACAGCACGGGCGTATACGAATCGGTGAACCACGCACCCGCGGGTGTGAGCACCACATCGTTGACGAACGTGTTCGCCGATCCGAGCCGGTAGCGCGCCAGCACTTCACCCGTCCCGGTGTCGACGACGCGGGCGTCTCCCCCGGTACCCCCGGCGACGAACAGCCGGCCGTGCGGATCGAGCGCGAGTCCGAGTGCCGGTGTACCCGGACCCGGACTCAGGACCGAACCGTGGCCGGTCCGCAGATCCACCCGGTAGATGGTCCCGTCGAGCCGCGAACCGAGGTACGCGACCGGCTCGGATCCGATCGCGATACCTTCCGGCGCGAACCCGGCGGGTAGTTCGATCGTGGCGGCGAAGAACTGCCGTTCCGCGCACCCGGGCACAACGAGTGCCGCCCCGAGCATCGCGAGGGAGATCCCGATTTCGAGAGCGCGCCGCATCGCCGAACCCCCGGTGCCCTAGTAGCCGACCGTGAAATGCTCTACGCCACCGGAATTCTCGAGCTCGTCCAGAATCGCGACAGCGAGATCCTCGGCCGAGATACGGGAGTTTCCGGCAGCATCGACCAGGAGCGTGGTGGTGCCACGACGGTAGGTTCCCGTACGGGTTCCGGGTTCGAGCAGGGCGGGGGGACTCAGGTAGACCCAGTCGGCCGGATGGTCGCGGCAGGCATCCAATTGCGCGACACTGGCGCCCGCGATGGTCCGGATCGGCTCGGGGACGTACTCGGGGCTGTCGAGGACGAGCCTGTCGGGATGCGCCGGGTTCCGCAGGGGCGCGGCCCCGCCCACGACGAGGACGCGGATACCGCTCGCGGCCGCCGCGTCGAGCAGTGCGCGCGTGGTCGCGGCCACCCCGTGCTCCTGCCCGGGCACCGGCCGGGTCGCGACCACGACAGCATCCGCGCCGACGAACAGTTCGCCCATGCGGGAGCGGTCGTTCGCGTCGCCCCGGACGGTGACCACTCCGGGCGGCAGTGCGACCGGACGCCCGTTCCGGATGACGGCCACCGGGTCGTGTCCACGACGGGCGGCTTCGGCGACGACCCGGGAGCCGACCATACCGGCGGCACCCACGACAGCGATCTTCATCGCGATTTCTCCTTCGATGCGAGAGCGAGGAACGTACCGGGCCGACGAGTCGGCACGGGAAGCTGGCCCGCGACGATCGCGGCCAGCGAGAGGCCGAATCCCACGAGCTGGATCGGGCCGAGAGTCTGGCCGAGGAGGACGGCGCCGAGCCCGGCGGCCACCAGCGGCGAGAAGAGAGTGAGGATCGCGACGGAGTTCACCGGGAGGGTGGTGACGCCGCGGAACCACAGGACATACGCGACCAGTCCGCCGAACAGGCCGAGCCACAGATATCCGAGGGCGGCCGGCAGATCGATCGGCGGGGGCGCCCCCTCCGCGAAGATCGTGAGCGGAAGCAGGAACACCCCGCCCGCGGTGAGCTGCCAGCCGGCGAAGGCGGTCGGCGTCACCCCGGTGGGCCGTCCCCAGCGTTTGGTGAGTGTCAGACCGAGTGCCATCGAGGCGGCGCCGCCCAGACCGGCGGCGACTCCGACCGCGTCGAGACCCGCGGCCGGTCCGAGTACCACCAGACCGACACCCACCAGTCCGATCGCACCCCAGGCCATCCGCCACGCCGAGGGACTCTCGTGCAGAACGGCCACCGCCAGCACCGCGACGACCAGCGGTTGCGCGGCCGCGAGGGTGCCGGCGACACCACCGGGCAGTCGCTCGGCCGCGATGAACAGCAACGGGAACAGCAGGCCGATATTGAGTATCCCGAGGACGGCGGCCTTGCCCCACCAGGCTCCGCGCGGCAGCGTCCGGGTGATCGCGAGGGCGATCAGCCCGGCCGGTAGCGCCCGCAGCAGGCCCGCGAACAGCGGATGTCCGGGTGGGAGGAGTTCGGTGGTGACGATATAGGTCGTGCCCCAGGCGATCGGCGCGAACGCGGTGAGCGCGGCGCGCGACAGATCGCCTCCACGGGGTCCACCGGTCCCGTCGAAAACCCTGTGTACGACTGAACTTTTCACAGTGGAAGTCTCATCCCTGACGATCAATGAGTCCAACACATGTTTGTCACTCCATCGATCGTGATACAAGATTGATCCATGGAGCTCCAACAACTGCGCTACGTGCTGGCAGTCGCCGAGACGAACAATTTCACCCGGGCCGCTCAGCGCTGCCTGGTCGTCCAGTCCGCGCTCAGCCACCAGATCGCCCGCCTGGAAAAAGAACTCGGCGCGAAACTGTTCGAACGCACCAGCCGAAGAGTCCGGTTGACCCCCGCCGGGGAAGCATTTCTCCCGGCCGCCCGCCAATGCCTCGACGCAGCCGAACGCGCGGCCGCGGCGGCCGCGGCAGCCGTCGGCGAGGTCCGCGGCCGGCTCGCGGTCGGGCTGATCCCCTCGGTCACCGCCGTCGACCTACCCGAGGCACTCCGCGAGTTCCGGGCCCGCTACCCGCATGTACGCATCAGCCTGCGGGTAGGTGCCAGCGACGAACTCTCCGCCCAGGTCCAGGAAGGTGTGCTGGACGTGGCGTTCCTGGGGCTGCCCACGACCACACAGCCGCACGGGGTGGCCGGCCGCGAACTGGCCCGCGACCGGTTGGTCGCCGTCGTCGCTACCGAGCACCCGCTCGCCCACGAGACATCGGTCGACCTGTCGCGGCTCTCGACCGAGACGTTCGTGGACCTACCGGCCGGGACGGCCGGCCGCGCCCAATCGGACCTGGCCTTCACCGCCGCCGGCCTCGACCGCGACGTCGCCTTCGAGGTGTCCTCCGCGGACTACATCGCCCGGCTGGTCGAACAGGATCTCGGCGTCGCCATGCTCCCCTCCGCGTACGTCCCACAGCTCACCGGAGTAGTGACGGTCGAAATCTCCGACGCACCGGCCCGGGTCGAATACCTCGTCTGGAGCCACACCACCCACACCCCGGCGGCCGCGGCCTTCCTCACCATTCTGGACATCCCATGAACTCGCCCGGACGCAAGGCCCGGCGATATAGCGGCAGTTGATAGCCGGAGCGAGACACAGTTGGCGCCCTGCCCGCCAGACGCGACGATGGTCCCGGACACCACCCGCCGACTGAGATATACTGGCGACGAAATTTATATATCCGATTGGAGTGCGATGACCAAAACATTGATCGATATTCCGGACGAACTGATGGAGCAGGCCAGACAGATCACCGGCGGAGCGACGAAGACGGAGACCGTGCGCACCGCCCTGCGACTGCTCGTCCGCCAGCAGCAGCAGCATGACGCTATCGCGTGGTTCGCCGATCACGAACCATTCCTATCCGAGGAAGAAGTCGCCGCAGAAAGCAACCAGCAGCCACCACAGTGACCTCGACAGTTCGCGCCCTGTACCTGGTCGACCACAGTGCTGTCGCCCGCATCCAGCGCCACGTTCCGGTACGCGAGGCATTCGACCGGCTCAACGCCGCGGCCGCGGTGATCTGCTCCTGCGCCGTCACCACCGACGAAGCGGCATTCAGCGCCCGCAACCCCGACGAGCTCCACAAGATCCTGCACATCTACACCGAGGCGTTCCGCTACCTGCCGATGGACCCCGCCATCGACCCGATAGTCCGCTCCATCCGACAGCAACTGTGGGCAGCGGGCCAAGGGCGGTCCGCCCAGGCCACCGATATTCTCATTGCGGCCACCGCGGTGCATTACGGCGCCACCATCCTGCACTACGACAAACACTTCGAACTGATATCCGCCGCATACCCCGGTCTACGGCAGCGTTGGATCGCTCCCCGCGGCTCGGTGTCGTGAACTCACCGCCCGAACCGTACTGCAGCTGCTGCCGAGCCGGCTGCCCGGATGCGGCGATCTCCACGAGATAGTCGGGTCCGCGAAAACGCCGTGCGATGTGCCGTGGCCGGATCGGGGCAGGGCGCAGCAGGATCTCCGGCTGTCGCTGGTGGTGCCGCACCGCGCTCTGGAGTCCCGCGCGGCGGGGTTGCATAGCACCCACAGATGCAGGCACAGCTGGGTGGCCGAGTTGTTCACGACCACGGTGAGGCAGTTCGATCTCGACGACCCCCACGACGGACGCCGCCGCCTGAACAAGCATCAAGCCGGCATAGCGCTTGACGGGGGCGCGGCGCCGTCACCGGACTCATAGCCGCGCGGTGACTCCGATATCCAGTCTCTCACCAGGCCTGGGTCATCAGCCGAGCCAGTTCGAATCAGGCGCCGTTGATAGGGGTTCCGGACTGGTGAGATCGCGTATTCAACTGTCGACTTATCTGTACGCAGCGGTTCGTGGTCGGGGTTCGCGACCCCGTAACGTCCCGCAGGTGACCGGGCGGGGTGACTCGTCAACTGTCTGTCGCCGGTGTGGCTGACTTGCTCGCGATATGTCCACCGCCTGGTCTCCGTTCACGGTCTGACTCGACAGAGGTGTGACGACTACTTGCTGCGAAGGGTTCTGGAAGTCGACCTGTCGGCCGTGGATCACCCCACCCGACGAGGCGAGGAAACCGCACCTGATGATGCTGATCGGCGTCGATCCGCACAAGTCCACCCACACCGCGACCGCGCTGGATCCAGCGACGAATTCTGATCAGGGATCGATCCGCGTCGACGCCAGCCATGCCGGCTACCGCCAGCTGCTGGTCTGGGCACGGCAATGGCCCGAACGCACTTGGGCTGTGGAGAACGCCGAAGGCCTCGGCCACCACTTGGCGCAGTGGCTGGTCGCCGCCGACGAGGCAGTGGTGGATGTAGCGCCTTCCGCGACCGCGCGAGTGCGGCAGCTCTCCCGCGGTGGCCGCCGCAAGAACGACCGCATCGATGCCGCGGCGGCAGCCAGCGTCGCGGCAATGCAGGGTGATGCCCGTCCGGTATACGGCGAAACGCACGCCGACTCCCTCGCTCTGCTCGATGAGCGACGCAAGACCCTGTCCGAGAACAGAACTCGATCAGTCAACCAATTGCACGCGTTGCTGCGCGAAATGCTGCCAGGCGGGGTCCCCACGGATCTCACCGCCGCCAAGGCCACAACCGCCCTACGTGGTCTGCGCCCGATCAGCGGCACCGACCGAGTCCGAAAAACGCTGGCCAAGGACCTCGTCGCCGATATCAAACGCTACGACACCCAGCTGACCGAGAACGCCGCAGCGATGAGCGAGCTTCTCGATCAGCACGGCACCACGCTGCGCGAAATACCCGGCGTCGGGCCAGTGCTGGCTGCCCGCATTATCGGACGCACTGGACGAGTCAGCAGATTTCCGACGGCTGCCGCTTTCGCGAGCTACACCGGCACCGCACCTGTCGAGATCGCCAGTGCCGATTCGACCCGCCATCGCCTGTCCCGCTACGGCGACAGAGAACTCAATTCCGCGTTGCACACAGTCGCGATGATCCAGATCCGGATGCGCAGCACCGCCGGCCGCGCCTACTACGACAAGAAGATCGCCGAAGGAAAGACCCCGAAGGAAGCGAAGCGCTGTCTCAAGCGCCGCTTGGCCGATCTGTGCTGGCGAACGATGACTCGAGACGAACGCCGCACCGCACCAAACGAATCAAGCCACCACGCCGACGCAGCTTGACAGATACAGAGGTATCGCGGGTTGTCGATGGTCCAACCCTCGAGGGACCGGAACCGGGGTGCGGTGATGTGGCGGCTCCGGGTGTCCGCGATTTCGGTCGCGAGCTTGGTTGTGGTGACGTGGGTGGTAGTCGAGAGCGTCGGCGACGACCGGACGGGCAGCGAGTGCAGAGACGGCGTGCACGAAGCTCGTCCTCTTGCCCGCGGCGCGAGCACCGGTAGTCGGTGGCGAAAGCGGTGCAGTCGGTCCAGATCGGCCCGCACGACTCCGGCTCAGTAGGGGCCGATGGCGAAGAAAACCGCATTCGGTCTGCGGAATTCGAACGGCAGTTCGTCATCCAACCAGTCCTGATGGACGCCCCCATCGAGCTGTCCGACGCCCTCACCGACGATCACACGCCATGTCAGTGGCTGCAGTTTTGCGATCACCCGGCAGGGAAGGCTTCCTGGCACCCGGGTCCGATGGACTTCGTAACGCATGGCCGTCAGATTACCGAGCATCCGCACTGTTCGATGTCTCCGTTATCGGTGCCAAACGGGGTCACGGACGGGTGAAATCGCATATTAATCGTCGCGGGTTGTCGACGGTTGCCAGCTAGCGGGTGACCGAAGCCGTGGGCCGGAGGCGTAGCGGGACCAGTCGGTCGAGGCGTGGGCAGCGGCCCGGGTAGTTGTCTTGTGGTGGTAGCCGAGGGCGTCGGCGACGACTGGTGCGGGTAGTTCGAGGACATGCTGGTGCAGTGCGCCGACGCGGCCAGCGGTGCTGGGAATGCCGAGGGCTTTGATCGATGCCCCGAGTGTTCCGGGGTGCATGGGTTGTCCGGCGCGGCGGCCCGGGAACAACCAGCGGGCTTCGCGGTTGGTGGCGGTATTCATGTTGGTGCGCTGGTCGATCCAGGACAGCAGCAGCTCGGCGACTGGGCCGGGGACCGGTGACGGTGGGTCACCGAGCCGCAGTCGAACGGTGCCGCTGTCGACGATCACGTCGTCGAGAGTGAGCCGGACGATGCGGCTGACGGGCTGGGCATAGAGCAGCACGATCGCCGCCGCGACGCGGGACCTCAGTGGTTGGTCGGGCTCGGTAAGCAGTCGGCCGAGCAGGTCGATCCTCTGCTGTTGTGGCATCGGTGTTGCCGGGCCGATCACGACGGTGGGAAGGCGGAATCGGCGGGTGAGCTTGTTGGCGATGCACCAGTGCAGAAACCCGCGGATTGAGGTGCGGGCGTGGACATTGTGTTCGACATGCCAGGCGTCGATGTCGGCCTGTCCGCAGTCGGCCAGCTCGAGGTCGTGTTCGGCGAGCCAGCCGAGGAACTGTGTCGCCTGGGTGATCTGGGAGCTGAAGCCCCGCCGGCTGCTGACGGTGAGTGGATTGCGTTCGGCTCGTGCCCGCAGCCGGGGCGCAACGTCCCAGGCGCCGAACCGCTTGATCAAGCGGGCATGCTCCGGATCGGTGACGGCGGCCAGATGCCTGATCGTCCAGCGTTCGAACGCGCAGATCTGTTTGTCGACCTGGGGCAGGATGCCGCAGGTCATCAACAGTTCTTCGAGGTGCGCGGCCGCGCGCCAGGGCGAAAGGGCGTGGAATGCCTCGTGGGTCAACGCGATCTCGCCGCGGCCGAGTTCGGCCAGCAAATCCGCGGGCGCGCGGTCGCGGCACTTGCGGTGTTTGAGCCAACACAGCCCGGACAGCGGCGAGCTCATTGTCAGCAGCTGCGCGGCGAGCGGGGCGAGTTCGGTTCGGACCCGGCCGGTGTCGTCACTGAGCAGATCGGCGAGTTCGTCGGCGAAGGTGCACCGCGTGCAGAGGCGTCGACCGTGAAGTTTGCCTTCGTGCCCGCAGCGCGAACAGTGGTAGGAGACCGCGAATCCGGCGCAGTCAGCGCAGATCGGTGCGTGATCGACCGGGCGCAGTCCCGGCAGTGGCCGGTTGTCGCCGCAGCCGGGGCAACGTCCGCAGACTCTCAGCGCCCGGTCGTGGCAGGTGCGGCAGACCTTCCCACCGGGCCAGGTCGCGGCGAAGCAGCCGAACCGGCCGCAGCGAGCGCAGTGCGCTTTGTGCCAGCGCTCATACTGCTCGGTGGTCCGATAGGACGGGCTCACAGGTCCGGCAGGATCCGGGCGGCGCGTGGCCGAAGCTTGGCGACGTTGGCCGGGACCGGGCCGGCCAGGTCGTCGGTGGCGGTGCGGCTGACCCCGGCGTTCTCGGCGGAGGTGGCGACCAGGTCGGCCGGGGTGCAGCCGAGAATGTCGCAGAGCGCCGAAAGTACTTGCAGGGAAAGCCGTTCCGGTGTTCCCGAGACCAGGCGGTGAACTTGGGAGGCGGACAGGTTGATGCCGCGCTCGTGCAGCAACGGGGCCAGTTCGGTGGCGTTGAACTTGCCGCGTGTGGCCATCAGCTCACGCAGGCGCCAGGTGTAACCGACGGTTCGTTTCATGCGTTCATCCCTTCCGGGAGTCCAAGGCGGCGGCGATGGTGGCGTCGAGTTGTCGGCGCAGGGTGCGGGTACGGAAATCCGACGACACGCAGGTGTAGATCGAGGTCGTGGACGCGTGCTCGTGGCCGACTTGTTCCTGCACGAACCGAGGATCCCAGCCGTCTTCGATCAGATGCGTGACATATGAGCGCCGCAGACTGTGCAGGTCCAGGCCAGTGTCCAGGCCGAGTGCGTCCCGGTAGGCTCCGAAACGGGAGTTCAGCCGCTGGCAGCCGATCCGCAGTCCGCGCTCGGACGGCCAGGCCGCAGGGTTGCCGTCGACACCGAACAACGGACGGATCTCGGTGAACCATTCTTCGAGCACTTCGGGGGTCCAGTCCCAGACCGTCAGCACGCCCCGGCGTTTCGGTGGTGAACCCTTCTTCGCTTTGCCGTAGCGGACCTGGCAGCGACCGAACTGGCCGAACTCGCGTGCGTGTGGGTTGACGCCGAAGTCGGCCGCGTCGAGCATCCGGATCTCGTTGCGCCGCAACCCGAACGAGTACGCGGTCTTGAACAAGGTCGCGTCCCGGAACGCGGGCAGCCAGCCCTTGCGGCCGAACGCGCGGATACGCGCGACTTGGTTGTCGGCGTGCTCGAAGAACGCGTGCAGCTCGGCTTTGGTGAACGCCCGCTTCTTCGGGTCGGATTCGGTGCCCTGGGCGTGGACCGCGGTGTTCCACTCGTGCACGATCTGGATCGGGTGGGTGCCGAACCGTTCTTCGCAGGTCTCCGGCCACTCGTAGAGCGGATCGGTGATGAAGTTACAGAACGACCGGATCGCCTCGGAGTAGGACCGGATCGTCGACCTCTTCAGATCACGCAGCGACCGCAGGTCACCGAGCCATTCGTCGACCATCGCCGGGGCCCACTGCCACGGGAAGGCGTTGACGTAGGCGGTGAACGCCTTCACCGTGTTCTCCCGGCCCTCCACGGTCGTTCTGGCCAGGTTCCGGGCCAGCTGCTGGTTGGCGAACCCCGCCAGCATCGCCTCGAACACCTACTCCTCCGGACGTAGCAACGACACACCGTCGACGAGGTGCAGCCGCGCACCACCCGGCACCGAACCGCCGAAACCCGCCAAACCGGTCACCTCCATCGGTCGCATCAGATGCGAGAAAGTCGCATCCTATGCGAGTCGACGTGGAATCCGCAGGTAGTTGCGCCGACCTGACCGCTTCGCCTCTACTGGTGGGTCTATCCTCGGCGGTGCAGCCGTGCCGAATCCCGCTGATGGAGGCCGTATTTGCCGCCTCGAACCGGTTGATGCGCACACAGTCGCCAGTTCGCAGCCGATGCAATTGGCGGCGGAAGTAGTAATCGCGCGGAAAACAACGACAATGGCTTGACCAGCGAAGATATCCTGTAGCGGCTCGGGCTGCGGATGGGCTCGGTTGGTCTCGGCTTGGCTTGTCGCGCGTCAGGCTTTGTGGCAGGGCCCGTTTCTTGCGCACGACGCGATCACTGCGATCGCCCGCGGACCCGCGGATCACCTCGAGGTCCGCCGAGGCTTCGCCGACCCCTGATCTGACCCAGGCCTTGGGTGAGGACTACGACGACCTGC
The DNA here is from genome assembly GCF_035956715.1 of Nocardia sp. NBC_01329. Lineage (NCBI taxonomy): Bacteria > Bacillati > Actinomycetota > Actinomycetes > Mycobacteriales > Nocardiaceae > Nocardia > Nocardia sp. NBC_01329. The sequence continues at coordinate 3,965,693 of NZ_CP108381.1, forward strand.
TCAGGTTGGCCGGATCGCTGAAGTTCGGGCATGCCACCGCGTCACTGCTGGTCGGAAAGCTGTCCGCGTCGACCCGCCAGAACGCTCTGGCCGCGGCACTGAAGGCGTACGGCGCGATGCGACGGACCATCTACGCAGCCCGTTACCTGTCGGATCCGGACTATCGGCGCAAGATCTCCCGTCAACTCAACAAGGGCGAGTCGATCCACGCCCTCAAACGCGACCTCATCTACGCCCACGAAGGAGCGTTCCGGGCCGGCACCTGGAAGCCCGAACCGAACAAGCGTGGTGCCTGACCCTAGCGACGAACGCGGTGATCTCCTGGACCACAGGAGATTACGCCTCGCCGTCGAGCAGATTCGCCGCGCGGGACGCCGCATCGACGATGACGTGCTCGCCCACAACAGCCCGGCGCACAGCGAGAACATCAACTTCTTCGGCGCCATCGAAGTCGACATCGACGCCGAACTCGCCCAGCTCGGCCCAACCGGGTACCGGCCGCCACGTGTACGCGACGCCCTGTTCTGATCGCTCCAGGGAGGACAGGCGAGTCTCGCTCTCGGCTATGGCTCAGGAGGATGATCGGTCTCATCACGGTCAATGATGACCGAGACTCGGTGTCGGCGGCGCCGTCGCATCAGTTGAGTAGGTCCCAGTCGATCAGCTGTTGTTCGTAGCGGGCCAGGCCGGTCAGGATAACCGGCTCATCCTGGTAGTCGTGTTTTGCTCGGTCGAGGAATTCCTTGATCTCGTCGCCGTGTTGGCAGCCGTAATCGGTCGGGTACCGCTGCGACGGTTCGGGTGCGGGAGCCCAGCGCAGCCCGTGAGCTTCGACAAAGTCGTTGACCGCGGCCAGCTGATTGAGAGCAGTGACCAGTTCAGGCAGCCGACCTTCATAGATTTCCGCGGCTGTCGATGCCGGGCCGAACAGTCGCTCGAATTGGCGATCCACTGGCCGATCCGGTTCGCAGGCAGCATCAGCGATGGCATCCCAGACGGGCTGCGCGATCAACGCGAAGACGACCCTGTCGCCGTCCAGCACGGTCGATGCGGAATAGATGCCCTCATCATGGATCTCGTCGGCGATTGCGACGTGCGTGCGCTCGATGAGCTGCAACAGGTCCTCGATGTGACTGTCAGAGGTGAGTGAGTCGCCGTCGAATGTGCCGGTCTGGTCTTTGGCGAAGAACCTGCCGTCGCGATACCGGTCGAAGAAGTAGCGCAGAACAAACTCGGTGTTGAAGTCCTCGTGGACGCCGTCGATGCCGCCGAGTCGGTCGTAGGTGCCTGTGATGCCCAGCGTGATCGGCAGGTAGTTCTGGCCGATACGTCGTAGCACGACCAGGGTGGCGTCGTCGTGCAGACTGACGCCGGTGATCATGCAACTGCAGTCGTAGAAACCCATCGCACCAATACCGTTCCTCTCGACCATGGAAATCCCAGCGGAGCCAACTGGTCGCCGTAGATCGCCCATCTCACGTCTACAGTAAGCACTTCCCGCGCCTGACACTTTGCATCCGCCCTGCCATTCGGCCGGCGCTTTCGGTCGCCCGAAATGGGCCAACACGCTGGTGCGCTTGCGTCCGAGTGGACCGATATGGGTGTCGTCGTACCCTCACGATCAGTCGTCCCGTGTCGCCAGTTCGAGAGCGTATTGATCAGCCGGATCGATCTCGTCCACCACCTGCTGAGCGGCGGTTTGTTCGCCTCGCCGACGAAGCAGCCTCACGAGATAGTACAGCGCCGCCTTGTCCCCGCGCTGGGCTCGCTGCCGCAGATCACCATCGCATCCGTTCTCGTACAGGAACCGGTCCAGCCTGCGCCGTGCGTGGACGTCGGTCTCAGCCAACGTGGCCAACTCATCGATCCGTCCAGCTTTCGCGAGTAGATCCATGTGCCACAGATGCGCATTGTGCATGTCGGCGTCAGCGCTGTAGCACTTGGCAGCAGCGCTGACTACGGAGATCGCTGCGCCCCAGTCACACCGAGACTCCGCCGCCCGTACTGCGTCGTTTATCGCGTTCCAGTCGTGCGAGGTTTTCACGATCTCAGCGTGTCATCCGAAGACCTGGCGTACACAGCGGTCCAGTAGCGCGCCCACGGTGCCACTTCGCGACACGTCCTAGCCGAAATAACCGCTGGTCAAGTCATTGTCGTTGTTTTCCGCGCGATTACTACCGGAACCCCTGATACCGAGTTGGCTCCGATCAGTGCGCATGATCGGCGCTCTCCATATCGACGTAGCGCCACTGTCCACGTCGGCTCAGCTGACCGATTCCCAGACGACATCACGATTGCCGGCGCGCAGAGATTCCACCCGGCGGCGTAGTTCGTGTGCGGCGCGAGGTGTGTCAGCGGCGATTCGGATGTAGGAACCGAGCGAGTGGTACTCGGTGATGTCTCGCAGCAGTGTCCAGTCTGGCCATTCGAGCAGGTCGTAGCCGTATGCGTGGACGAACGCTGCGCGGTCGGTGTGGGGCGGGTGGAAGTGGTCGGGCAGAGTGCCGACCAGGTCGAGTTCGCGTGGGCCGTAGCATGCGTTGTCCCAGTCGATGAGAACCCAGCGGCCGTTGTCCAGCACAACGTTCTCCTGGTGAGCGTCGGCGTGAACCAGGCCGTGTCCCAACGGGAAGCGGGTCGTCTCGAACGCTGCGATCAGATCGTTGGCTCGGCTGTCGAGCCAGTCGCGGTCCTGACTGTGCAATGCCGGCTGCGTTCGCGCGGCGTCGACCTCGAGTGCCTCGAGCAGTCGTCGCAAAGGGCGATACTCCGGGATCCCGAACGGTGGCGCAGGTTTTTCGTGGAGAAGGCGAACCAGGTTCGCGACATCGTCGGCAGCCGACCGGGTAGCCGAGGGCCGGTATGGCCAGAATGTCGCCACCGCGCTGCCGGTCGGCACCGGCTGTTCACCGGGCAGCGGGTTCAATGCGATGGGCTCTGCCGCCGTGGATGCCAGCCATCGGGTGACCGCGATGCTCGTGGCGGCACGAGTGCGGCGCAGGGGGGTGTCGGGGGCAAGGCGGACGATCGCATCGTCGACCCGCCATACGGCGTTCGATCTCCGATGCAGGAGTTGCGCTGTGCTGGGATTCAGCCCATAGGCATGGCAGGCTCTTTCGAGTTCGAAGCGGCCAGGTAGCGCGCTGTCTTCCGTCATCGTTCACACTGCCGAGGCCGCAGCGATGTCGGCGCGCAGTTCCAGCACTCCCGAGGCGGATCGATGGCGGGCGGCAACGGTATCCAGGTCTCGTAGACGGGCGTAGCAGCGTTGTGAGGAGAGTGCCGTGACTGCGGTAACGGCATCTTGACCGATCCGCACCGCTGAGTCGATGTCGCCGGCTCGAAAATGGGCGACGGCCAAGGTCGGCAGCACCACGGCACGGCTGCGCTCGTGCTCGGCCGGATGCCCATCGGCTGCAGCCGTCAGTCGGGCAGCGGCGGGCTCGGCGAATTCCGGGTGTGTCAGCGACAGCAAATACAGTGCGTGCCCCTGTTGAGCGGCAATCTCCGCCTCGGTGACGATCCACGCCCAGGGCGGAATCGTATCTGCGCTCGCAGCCGCGTACCCGGTTTGCGAATCGGCCAGCGCCCTCCGAGTCGGTTCGGGTTCGCTGAGCGTGGCCCAGCACCACGCGGTCACCGTGTGGATGTACCCGGCGGTGATGTGCGATACCGGGTGACGGCGACCTGTAGAAGTCGCGGCGGCCAACCGGCAGAAGGCGAATGCGTCTTTCGGTTGCCGTAGGTGCAGCGCCTGGTGGGCCATATCGAGCAGGATGATGACCATGAGGTCGGTGGAGCGCAGGTTTCCGTCGGCGCATTGGGCGGTGTGGAGGGCGTAGGTCCACAGTCGACGAGCGGCGTTGTGGTCTTCGATGTCGTAGGCGAGCCAGCCGGCCATACTCGCCAGTTCAGCGGTGGCGAGCTGAAGCCGAGCCCGGACATTCGGACTGCATACCCCCTCGTCGAGTGCGGCGATCTGATGTAGCTGGCTGAGTGCGGCACTGCGGCACAACCCACCGCCGTGAGCCAGGTCCCACCGGCGGAAGCCGTCGCTGATGGCTTCGATCGCGTCGATATCGGCGTCGCCGATGCGGGGTCTGGTGACGGAATTCAGCCGACCGGGTAGGACGTGGGCCAGCCGTTCGAGTTCCGGATGCAGACGTGACCCGAGGGCGGCGGCGGTTGCCAGGGTGACGAAGTCCCTGCGGTTCACCCAGTCCATCTCCTCGGAGGCCAGGCTACCGACCGCCGGGTCGGCGTTGTCCACATGGAAGCCGAGCAGTTGCGCGGGAACAGCGAAGACCGACGATATACGGGCGGCCAGTTTGGCGCCGGTCAACCGCCGCGCGCCAGCTTCCACCTCGGAGACCCGAGCTTGGCTCAGCCCGACCAGTGCAGCAAGTTGGGTTTGCGACAGACCGGTGCAGTCGCGGATCGCACCGAATACGGCGCCGAAGTCATGCTCGGACAATGCTGTCCGCATCGCGCGGCTGGTGAAGAAGCCAACGGGCAAGGGACGGCGGAAACCCGCCGCTCGCGCACATCTGGCGCACAAGCCTGCGGCAGTCTCGATCGCGACTCCATTCCCGCAGGAGCGGCACTGCTGTCGTTCTCTCATGAATCGACGCTTTCGACTGGGCCAGGGGTATCTCCCTCACCGTAACGCCCAGTACCGACCATCGGAACGGACGCGACCGGCTCGATGCGAACGAGCCATCCCCAACGGGGATATCCCGCACGGAGATTGGAGGAGATGCCTATCGCCGCGACGCTGAATGCGGGCATCCGACAGGCTGATATCAGCGGACGAGCAGAAGCCACTCGGCGACCCCCGATCAGAACTGCGGCGGGGTCCGAGTGAACTCCAGCGTCTGTCGGTCACGGGTGCCTCACATCAACTTCAGGAGGGGCTACACAGTGACGAATCAAGACAATCCGAGGCGGGCAGTTGCCCTGCTGCACAGCGGCCATGACCCGATGACGCTCGAAACACTGGTGCAGAAGCACGAACTGCGAATCGTCTACACCGTGCACACCGATGCTCCCGCCGTACTGGCCGCACTCATTGCCGTCCAGCACGCCCTCGAACACCTCGCCGACGCGGTAGTGATCCCCCACATCGGCACACTCGAATCCGCTACACCGTGGCGGGTGGTCACCGCGGCAGGCGACCTGATCACCGGCACACAGGAGTATCCGCTGGGATCGACGCTCACCACGCCTACAAAGAGGCAGCAATGACCACGCTGGGTTTGTTCGTCGCCATCGGCCTGCCACTGATCGTGCTGGTACTCGCGATCACGCTGCCCGAACACCGGGAATAGCGACAAACAGCCTGCCCGCCGGGCAGCAGACCGCAAGCGACCACACTCCGCCCACAACGCCCGGCAGCACACCGGATGGGCGCCCCACCAACCATCACCCGAAGGTCCTGCTATGGAACCCATTTCGTTCGGCGATACCCCGCGCACTCGCTGCCACTACTACCGCCGCGTCTGTGACCTACCCGCCCGCATCGACCCACCCGAGCTCGGCCGCATCGTCATGACCGCCGGACATATCTGGGCCCTCATGATGCCCTCGTCCCTCGGCTTCGCCGTCAAAAACGATTTGCAACGGTCCCGCCACCACGACGCCGGCACCGGCGCGGGACCCGTCATCGCCCACATTCGTTCCAGCCGATGGAGTTTCCTCATCCGGCCCGATCTGCCCGACGACACCGCCCTGTTCGCCGAGATGTTCCACCTCAACGTCTCGGTCGTCCGCACCGGCGCCACCATCTCCCTCCCCTCCCCCACCGACCGCGGTGAACTCTTCCGCTGCTGGATCCAACCCCCACGCTGCCCCTTCCGACCCTCCGGCCGCCTCGTAACCGACTCTGTCCGAGCCTGCGCCGCCCGCGGCGGTTGGCTACGCACCCCCACCGGGCACACCTGATAATCCGACGGGTCTCGGAAACAACCGGACTCTGTCGAGGCGAGCTTCCTCGCCCGACACCGGACCGGCGCAGCACGTCGACCTGATGAGCCGGGTCCTGGTCGACGGAGCTCGGACTGCCGGAATTCCAACGAAGACGCGAATGCACCCGAGCCGCCCGGCACCGGGCCCGCAGGGCTATCGTTGCGCGAGGTTCATGCGTGGCAGTCGACCATCGTGAGCTGCTCGTCACCCGAGACAGGGTCGAGCAGTCCCCAAAACGTGGTGGCCCAGCGCTGCGAGGTCTTGTTCCACACGCTGTCGCCCAGGTCTTCGCGAGAGTGCCATGTCTTGTCGACGACCAGCACTTCGCTCACCCCGGCAGAGCGGACCTGTTGCTCAACATAGGCGGCCTTCGGGTCGGGGTCGGCCAGGCAGAATACCTTTTGTACGTCGAGCACGGATGTGTCGAAAGGCGAGGCTGCGGCCACCCAGGGGATCTCGAGGTACTCCTCGCGCAGCATCATGTCCCATCCGGAGCTGCCCTTGCGCTGCATCAGCCAGTCGCTCCAGGGAAGGGGTCGTTCCAGCCCGTTTACGGCCGCCATGAAATCGGTGAAGGCGATCTCGGCCTGCTCCCGCGCGTGCCGCCGCATCCCTTCGAAGTCGACCTCGTGTTTGAGCGCGTAGCTCACCCACTCGCCGTCGTGGCGCAGAAGCACACCCGCGAACCGGCCGCCCGTGCTGTAGTAGTCGAACTGCGCATCGGGGTTGGTTTCCTGCTCGATGATGTACTCGTCCGGCCCGACCCTCTCGACATTCTCCTCGAGCCAGTAGGTGAGCACGACGGCCACGTCGTTCAGATCATCAACCTCATCCGAGGGGTTCTCCTCGAGGTGGGCCAAGGCTTGTTCGTACTCCTTGCGCCAGGATTTCAACGGCCACCGGTCTGGTTCCTCGGGCAGGTCGATCAAGGGATTCGGCGCGAATGTGTCCAGCTGTTCCTCGACGTCGCCGATGACCAGAACCGAGAAATGAGCCACGCCGCGCCACGATACCCGTCGAGGCGACTCCACGGAATGAGTGCCAGGTTTCGCCACGACCCGCGCCTGTCGCGCAGCTGCGCCTCGGACCCGCAGGCAACAAGCCCTCGCGTTGCGACATGCGCGGCCGCAGTCTCACTTGTCGAGCGCGCTCGCCAATACAGTGGCGACTTCGCGGGTCTCACCGCAGGGGTCCGGAGCGCCGGCCGCCCCGGGAGCTGCCGTCAACGTGACACCGAACGTCCCGTCGGGCGCTTCGATAACGGCATCGCAGGCCGGCAATGTCGTGGCCGCCACTCGGTAGACGACGGCAGGACGGCCGTTGATAGGCGCGGAATCGAGGATCTGGTGGTCCTTGTCGCCGCCGATTTCGGTGACCGACTCCGTACTCGTGGTGATGTTGAGCGCCATGATCGGCATCTTTTCGCCGTCGACCGTCGAGTATCGACGGAAACTGCAGCCGATTTTCGTCAAGAGGGAGCTGCCGGTAATTTCGGCGGCCTGCCGCTGACGGCTCCCGGGGTCGAAACCCACCCGGTCGATCAGTGAGTCATCGACTTCGAAACATGGATCGAAGGCGACCTCGCCGGGCACCGCATTCCCGGGGGCCGGGGGCACGGATACGCCGATGCCCTCGGCTGCGGGAGCGGGAGCGGCGGAGGATTCCGCAGTGGATGTCACCGGCTTCGATGGCGTGGCGGGCGTCGGCTCCGCCGATTCGGAGGATGCGCACCCGGTAACCAAGCCGACTACAGCCACCAGACCTACGGCCGCGGCTGGAACAGAAGACGAAAAGCGCGACCGGGCAAGGGAATGCCGCCGACCGTTCGCCCTGGATGAGCACCTACGCAGTACCACGAACCATCGTCCCCACTGTCCGGCCGGCTGAATCGGCGACAGTGGCCGGCGACTCCCACCAGCGAGTCCACCGGAGTGTAGTACGGGGTACAACGACCGAGGGACACCGCCGCGGCCGCAAGTGTTATCGTCCGAGAGCGTATTGAAGTTGGATCCGAGGGGGGTCGTTGGTCTCGAACCACATACGTCGGCGTCGACCGGCCGAGTCGGCTACGGGTATCCGAACAGACGGACTCAGCCCCCACAGCGCCTTCGAAGCCTCGTGAAGAGCCGAGACCTACCCACCCGCATCGGTGCATTCCTGCGCGACTTCTTCCGTCGCGGTCCCGCGAAGAGCGGGCGAATCCAGGTCCTCCGGCTCATGGTGGCGATCGCTGTCGCAGCGGGCATCATGGTGTTCGTCTCCCAGACGGGAAACCCTTTCGTACAAAACGAGGAAGCGACCACAGACGACTCCACCGCGTGGAACCCGCCGCACCCGATCGGCCCCACCGATCCGCCTCCACCACCGAATCATCCACGCCTCGAACCACCGTCGATGAGCCCAGCCCCCGAGGGCGAGCCGCAACCGGTACCGACGAAGTACGGGCTCACTTATACGGTGCCGTCCGGAAACGGTTGGCGACCCAGCAACCAGACAGTCGTCGGTTACTCCGATCCGTCCGGGCAGGGAACGCTTGCCACCTATGGAGCCGTCAGCGACTACGGTGCACATTACTGTCCCGCCACTGACACCTCGTCCCTCGCGTTCATCGGGGTGCGCGGCCGAAACGGCGTAGACGTAGCGACCGCCGCCCGCCAGGAGATCGAGAAAACACCGGCTCTCTTCGCGGCCCCGGATGCCCGCGAGCCACGCGTGGAAATAAGCCCTCCCGTGGAATCGACCCTCGGTGGACTGCCCGCCGTCCGTTACACAGCGTCGATCTCCGACCTGCCGCAAGTCGCCTCGTGTGACCCTGCCCGGTCGGAGTTCACCGTCGTTGCCGTACCTGCACCTGCGACTGCGGAAGTCGCGGTCTTCGTGCTTCGTCGGCATATCGGTCTGGAGGATTCACTCAGCGGGAGCGTTGTCGACGACATCGTTCGAACGATCCGGGAAAGCACGTAAGGGCGAAGGTGTAGTCAATTGGTAGAGGACTTCCGGGCGAATGCCGGAGAGATCGCCGGTATGGGCAATCTCATGGAGGAGATCGGCAAGGACGCATGGAAGGCCGCCGATTTCATCCACAACGAGGGGCCGCCTGCCGACTGGCTGAACGCCGAGATCATCAACGGTCTGCTGGAACCGTTGCGGTCGTTCTCGGAAACCACGCGCATGCGCATGCTCAGCATCGGAACGACAACCGCCGACAGCGCGCTCTCGTTGCGAGACGCCGCTTGGCTCTATGTGGACCAGGACAATCGGACCTATGAGGCGCTGAACCGGGAGAAAGTCAACCTGCTCGCCCCGGGCCAGGGGGTTCCGGTGCTCTCCGACCAGGAGGCGGTGGGGGCGACCAACGCCTTCGAGGGCGCGGTCGCGTACCCGAAACCGGAGGATGTGCAGCTCGATCCGCCCGCGGCGAACAAGGAAGAGTTGATCGGTCTCATCGGTGACGTCGCGCCGCCCCTCGGGGCTGTCAACGACACCGTGAAACGCCTGACCAAGGCGGCCGGCAAGGAGTTCGATCCGCTGGGTGAGGCCTTGAAGCCCGTCCCGGGGAACTGGACCGAGATCCGCCGGATCGGGGAGGCGTACAAGATAGCCGGTCAAGCGCTCGAGGCATGTGGAAAGAACCTCGAGTCGGGTGTCAAGCGCGTTGACGCGTATTGGGACGGTCAGGCAGCACTCACGTTCAGCGACTGGTCGGCCCGCCAGATCGCCGCGATGAAGTGGGAAGGTCCTACGGGCCGAATCATCGCCGAGGGGCTGGGAGCGGTCTCGGACGAAATCCGCAACGCGATTCGCAGTGTGCTCACCTGGCTGTGGGAGATGCTCGAAAGCCAGGTGAAGATCGATGGCGTAACGGATGCCTTCAAGTTCGCCTTCAAGAAGATCCCGGTCGTGGGCTGGACCGCCCAGATCACCGAACTGGCGTTCAAGATCAAGGACATCATCGAGCGCGCGGTGAACCTGGTCGAGCAGATCAGGAAGCTGGTCGAGGCGGTCCAGAAATTCCTGGAGGTACTTCGCGACCCCGCGCAATTCGCGCGCGACCAGGCCAATCAGAAGTTCGAGCAATTGGTGGAACCGTTCGCCAAGGGTGTCAAGGCAGCGGACATCATGAACGACGCGAGACTTGCTGCCGATCTGTCACAAACCACCAACCGTCCAGGCGAGTCCTACGACGTGGGTACTGGCCAAAAACCGTGGGCGAACGGATGAGACCGCCCGGCTCCGCCGACCGGGACCCGGACGTCGATCCGGCGGTCGAGGCCGCATACCGCACGTTGCTGGGTGCCGTCGACGACCTCCGCACCGCTCGTATCCGCATGGACGAATTCGACATGCAGGCCTTTCTCGACGAGCCGACCGAAGTCACAGAGGATTTCATGCGAGCGCTGGCCGTGCGGCCCGGCGCTTCGCCGGAGCTCACCGACTACTGGGTGCAGGTGCAGCGTGGTGAGTGCCAGTGGTCCGAAATCGAGATCTGGGCTCGCCCACTTCCACCCGAAGTGGTCGACATGAAATCGTCGGACCGGTTCATCTGGAATTGGAGCGCAGCGCCACCCACACCGCAGGCCCCGCCGCTGCGTCCACGATCCGACCCCGGCACTGTGGGCCCCTCCGATTGGCCCGACGACTTCGACGACTATCCGGACGGGCGATCCTGGCTCGTTTGACGCGTGGCGCCGTCGCTCCCGAACGCAGATCCCGGGGGCCCTTCCAGTGATTCGACTACAAAGGCTCGGCCACTGTTCGAAGTCGGCCCATGCACAATCCGCGACCCGCGACGCGCATACCGATCCGCTGAATGATGTTCCCCGATTCCGACCAGCGGTCTTCCCGTCTCGGACCTGACAGGGTCCGGTGTTCCGATCCGCTCACGCCTGCCGATGCCGCCGAGAATTCGGTCTACACCAGGTGCTTGCGCAGCACTTCCAGATGCGTCGGGCGCGCGTCCTCCAGCCGTGCGCGACCTTCGGGAGTAAGAGCCAGGAAGTTGGCGCGGCGATCGAAATCACAGGCGGCGCGCTGGACCAACCCCGCCTTCTCCAGCCGGGTCACCGTGCGGGAGAGCGCGCTCTGGCTCAGGTACATCTCGGCCTCGATATCCTTCATCTTGACCTTCTCCGCCTGCTCCGCACCGCAGCGCCCGCCCAGGACCTGCAGCAGTTCGAACTCACTGAGCCCGAGCTCGTGCCGCGCCTGCAGCGCGTTCTCCAGTTCACACGAGGTGACGTGGTAGCGACGCAACGTTTCGGACCACTTCGCGCAGACATCGTTGTCGGAGTCGTGGTACATGAGCCGAGATTATCATGTCAAGTCATTTTATGCCCATGCATTACATGATCCAGCATTAAATGCTTTGACATTCAATGCCCGTGCATCTAAGTTCTGTCGAGTGACCCTCACTGCTCCCACCCCGCAGAACCTCGCCGCCGCAACGTCTGCCGCACCGGACGTCGGCCGCTGGGGACCCAAACTGTGGGCGATCCTGGTCGTCGCCGGACTGGCGATGTTCCTCGACGCGCTCGACGTCTCCATGGTCGGCGTGGCCCTCCCGTCCATCGGCCACGACCTCGGCCTCGAAACCTCCGCCCTGCAGTGGATCGTCAACGGCTACATCCTCGGCTACGGCGGCCTGCTGCTCCTCGGCGGACGAGCCGCCGACCTGCTGGGCCGTCGCCAGGTCTTCCTGACCGCCCTGGTGGTCTTCGGTATCGCCTCGCTCGTCGGTGGACTCGTCGACGAGGGCTGGCTACTGATCGCCACCCGAATCGTCAAGGGCGTGGCCGCGGCCTTCACCGCACCGGCCGCCCTCTCGATCATCACCACGACCTTCAAAGAAGGTCCCGATCGCAACCGGGCCCTGTCGATCTTCACCATCTTCGGCGCCACCGGATACGCCTCCGGCCTGATCGTCTCCGGCCTGCTCACCGGCATCGACTGGCGGCTCACCTTCTACATGCCGGTGGTCGTCGTCGCCGGAGTGCTGATCGCGGCCTACATCGTGGTGCCGCGCAATATCGAGAAGGAAGAAGGCCGAATCGATTTCGCCGGAGCGGCTCTGCTCACCGGAGGAATGCTCGCCGCGGTCTACACCATCGTCACAGCCCCGGAAACCGGCTTCACGGCCACCGTCATCGCCACCACGATCCTGGCGATCGGACTGCTCAGCGCGTTCTTCGTCACCGAGAAGCGGGTGAGCCATCCGCTGGTGCGCCTGAGCATCTTCAAGGTGAAATCCATCGTGCGGGCCAACCTCGCCGCGCTGGCCATCTTCGGCTCCTACCTCAGCTTCCAGACCATTGTGTCGCTGTACCTGCAGAACACCCTGCACTGGGAGCCGCTGCAGATGGCGCTGGCCATGGCCCCGGCCGGCATCATCGTCGCCGTCCTCTCCCCGATGGCCGGGAACCTCATCGACCGGTTCGGCACCGCCCCGATGATCGTCGCCGCTCTCACCTCCTTCGTCGCCGGCTACGCCTGGTTCCTCACCCGCGGCGGCAGCCCCGACCCCGCCTACGCGCTCGACTACCTGCCCGCGTTCCTGCTCCTCGGTCTCGGCTTCGCCCTCGGCTTCGCGGCCGTGATGTCGCAGGCCACCGAAGGTATCGCCGACCACGAGCAGGGCCTGGCCTCGGGCCTGGTGCAGACCTCGTTCCAGATCGGTGGCGCGGTGGTACTGGCCATCGCCACCGGCCTGATCAGCCACGCCGCTACCGACAGCATCGACGGTTACCGGCCGGGGCTCTACCTGGTCACCGCCGTCGCGGTGATCGGCCTGGTGGCATCGGCTTCGGCGCTGCTGGCGCGCAAACAGCCTGTCGCAGACCTCGCGTAGCGGGTCTGCGGAGCGAGAGAACGGGGTCGCCGAACCGGCGGCCCCGTTCTCGGAATCAGCTCCGGGCAGCCGGCGCTCTCCGGTCCTCGAACGCGGCGGAATCAGAACGGCCGCTGGGTGCGGATGATCTCGGCCAGGTAGGCGTAGTCGTCGGCGCGACCGCTGGATGCCCGGAACACCAGCCCCAGCGTGCGCCCGGGTGCGGGGGTGGTGAAGCGGGCCGTATCGAGTGTGCCGCGACCGGTTTCGGTCGCGACCGCCATCTCCGGGATCAGCGTGATACCGAGGCCACCCGCCACGCACTGCACCACCGTCGGCAGCGATGCCGCGCGGGTGTCACCGGCCGCACTCGGATGGACGTCAGCGGAGCGGCACAGTTCGAGGGTCTGGTCGCGGAGACAGTGGCCCTCGTCGAGCAGCAGCATCGGCAGCGCGCCCAGCGCCGCCGGCTCGATATCGGTGCGACCGGCCAGCTCGTGGCCCGCGGGCACCACCAGAACGAATTCCTCGGTGTACAGCGGTATCTCGACCAGGCCGGAGGTTTCGGTGGGCAGGGCGAGGACCGCCACGTCGAGCACCCCGGAACGCAGTTCGTCGAGCAGGCGTGCGGTTTTGTCCTCGATCACCTGCGGGGCCAATGCGGGGAGTTTGCGCCGCAGTGTGGGCAGCAGCGAAGGCAGGAGGTACGGTGCGGCCGTCGGAATGATGCCGATACGGAGCACTCCGGCGAATATGTCGCCGGAGGACGCAGCGAGGAAACGGTCCGCGGCTTCGAGGGTGGCGGTGGCCGCGGGCAGCAGCCGGGCCCCGGCCGCGGTGACCAGAACGCGGCGGGTGCTGCGCTCGATGAGCTGCAACCCGAGTCCGCTCTCCAGTGCGGCCAATGCCTGCGACAACGTGGGCTGGCTCACCTCGAGTCGCGCGGCGGCCGTGCCGAAGTGCCGGTACTCGGCGACCGCTACGAACGCACGCAGCTGTGACAGGGTGGGCTGATAAGACTGATCGGACACGCCTATCAATCTAGTGCCAGTCATCACTTTTACCTTTTGCCGGTCATTCGGCAAGATCCATTCCGAGCGTTCGCCCCGTCGGCTGGAAATCGACCGTGCCGGCATCACAGATACAACGAAGGAGATCGGGCATGTCCCTGCTGACCATCGGCGACCAGTTCCCCGCCTACGACCTCACCGCGGTGATCGGCGGTGACTTGTCCAAGGTCGACGCGCAGCAGCCGGACGACTATTTCACCCGGATCACCAGCGCCGACTACGCGGGCAAGTGGCGGATCGTGTTCTTCTGGCCGAAGGACTTCACCTTCGTGTGCCCGACCGAGATCGCCGCGTTCGGCAAGCTGAACGAGGAGTTCGCCGACCGTGACGCCCAGGTACTCGGCGCGTCCGTGGACAACGAGTTCGTGCACTTCCAGTGGCGGGCTCAGCACGAGGACCTCAAGACCCTGCCGTTCCCGATCCTGTCGGATCTGAAGCGCGAACTGGCCGCCGCCACCGGTGTGCTGAATGCCGACGGCGTCGCCGACCGGGCCACCTTCATCGTCGACCCGAACAACGAGATCCAGTTCGTCTCACTCACCGCGGGTTCGGTGGGCCGCAACGTCGACGAGGTGCTGCGAGTGCTGGACGCGCTGCAGTCCGACGAACTGTGCGCCTGCAACTGGAAGAAGGGTGACCCGACCATCGACGCCGGCGAACTGCTGGCGGCGAGCGTCTGAAATCGGAGGGACCACTGTGAGCATCGACAACCTGAAGAACTCGCTTCCCGAGTACGCCAAGGACCTCAAGCTCAACCTCTCGTCCATCTCGCGGACGACCGTGCTGAACGAGCAGCAGCTGTGGGGCACCCTGCTGGCCGCTGCCGCCGCGACCCGGTCCACGGCGACCCTGCGTGAGATCGGCGAGGAAGCCGTCGGTGTGCTGTCCGCCGAGGCCTACAGCGCCGCGCTCGGCGCCGCCTCGATCATGGGCATGAACAATGTGTTCTACCGGGGCAAGGCGTTCCTGGACGGTAAATACGACGATCTGCGGGCCGGGTTGCGGATGCAGATCATCGGCAACCCGGGCGTGGACAAGGCCGATTTCGAACTCTGGTCGTTCGCCGTGTCCTCGATCAACGGCTGCCAGCACTGCCTGGAGGCCCACGAGCACACCCTGCGGGAAGCGGGTGTCTCGCGCGAGGTGATCTTCGAGGCGTTGCGCGCCGCGGCCATTGTGGCCGGGGTCGGGCAGGCCGTGCAATCGACCGAAGCGCTGGCCACCGCTTCGGTCTGACCGACGCATTCCCGCACCTTCCGCCTGCCCGGCGAACGGTACGGACCGATACCGGGGCGGCGAGGATTTCCTCGCCGCCCCGGTTCTGTGTGTACGTCGTGATTCCCGGCGCGGCCCGGTCGACAGTCACCACGACGACAGAGCCTTCGCGCCGCTCCGGCCACGGCCGCCCGTCCGCTCAACCCGTCATCGATCCTCGAAAAGTCCGGCAACCGACCAAACCGGAAGCCCGACCCATCCGAATCTCTCCCGATGCCGTTCCGGGCGCCGGGGTCTCGATACCTCGGCCGACGAGTACACGAGAGGTTCGCGACTGTGAGTGCACGGCGATGGATACGTATGAGCGCACTGCGCTGGAGCCTGGCGGGCATCCTGGCCGCCGGACTGGCGGGCACGGCGAGCCCCGCCGCCGCGGCACCGGAAGCGGCACACGTGGTCTCCGCGGAGAACGTGAGCGACCGGCAGCAGACCGTGACGGTCTTCTCCCCCGCGATGAACAGGCCGATTCCTGTCCAGGTCGTCCGCGCGGCGGACGGCTCACGACCGCGTCCGACGTTGTACCTGCTCAACGGCTCGGGCGGCGGCCCGAACGAGAGCGGGTGGGATGTGCAGACCGACGCCTTCGATTTCCTGCGCGGCAAGGACGTCAATGTCGTCACCCCCTACGGCGGCAGCAATTCCTACTACACGGACTGGATCCGTGACGACGCTGTTCTCGGCCGCAACAAATGGCAGACCTTCCTGAACGAGGAACTACCGCCGGTGATCGAGAAGTTCCTCGGCGCCGACGGCAACCGGTCGCTGGCGGGTGTATCGATGAGCGGCACTTCGGTACTGAACCTGGCGATCGCCAAACCCGGCTACTGGAAGAGTGTGGCCTCCTACAGCGGGTGCGCCCAGACCTCCGATCCGGTCGGGCACGAATTCGTCCGGCTCACCGTGGAACTGTGGGGCGGCGGGCAGAGTGTCGAGAACATGTGGGGTCCGCAGAACGGGCCACTGTGGCGCGCCAACGATCCCCTGGTCAACGCGGACCGGTTGCGCGGGACGCAAATCTATCTCACCACCGGCAGCGGTGTCCCGGCCGCGCCTCATGACACCCCGTTCGATCGGCGCGTCCAGGAGGGCCGGATCCCGCTTCCGGTACAGCTCGCTTTCGGCGGGCCGATCGAAGCGGCCATCCGGTACTGCACCGTGAACCTGACCAACCGGCTGCGCGAACTGGACATCCCGGTGACACTGGACGACCGGCCCGTCGGTACGCATTCCTGGGGCTACTGGGAGGACGACCTGCGCACCTCCTGGCCGTTCCTGGCACAGTCGCTCGGCACCCGCTAGAGCGGGTCCTCGAAGCCATTCGAGGAAGGTGGCCGGGCGAGCAGCAGGGGCGAAGGCGCGCCCGACCCCCTGCTACAGCCGCGAGGTGGATTCCGGCAATTCAGAAGAGCCGCAGATTTCCGACGTAGACCTTGCCGCCGATCGCCACGGGTTCGAATTCGCTCGAGATCTTCCACACCTCTCCGTCGCTGTTCCAGACTTCGAGCGTTGTACCGCTGCCGGATCCGCTGGTGGCAACGGCGATCCGGTTACCGTCGGTACCGAGTTCGGCGCCGTCCGGTAGGTAGCCGGGGATCACGTACTCGCCTGTGTAGGCGTCGATCACCCGGCCTGTGTCCGCGGTGGCGATCAGCGTTCCGATACCGCGCAACAGGAGTCGCTCGGGGTAATCGTCGGCGCTGTACGACTGGTTCTGCCACAGGACGGTTCCGTTGCGCGGGCTGATGCCCGCGTAGGTGGTCTCGCTGTCTTCTGTTCGGATGGCGGTCGGCACCGACGTCTCTGTCGGCCCCTTCTCGGCGCTCAGCGAATGCTCGCTCGGACGCCAGCCCGCCGGCAGATCCGCTGTCCTGTCACCGTTCCGGTCGTAGATCCCGGCCGGGGCCGCACCGTCGGCGACGACGAATCCGTCGAGAAAGACATTCCAGTCGTCCGTGCCGATCTGCTCGACGGTATCGCGGCGGAAGATCTCTGTGCCGTCTTCGAGCCGGACCACGTGGAATTCCCATTTCGACAGCGGTCGGGAAGGGTCGGGGGCGGAATGTATCACCGCCAGCCGGACCAGCCCGAAGAGCTCGATCGAATGGCGGGGCTCATCTGAGCGCCGAGCCGCGGACTCGCCGGACCACTGGATCGGCGGCAGCTCCCTGCCGTCCACCCCGACCGAGCGCAGTATCGGCGATTGCGGCCGATCCGGCTGGTCCACGAAGACGAAGCGCTCACCGGCGGCGATCAGCTCGTCGATCCGACCCGCCGCGGTGACGGTGCCGATGACCCGGTTCGCTGCGAGATCCACGATCACCACCTGATCGGTGGCTTCCGTTGAGCGTTCGAGATGGCATGCCGCTGCCGAACGCGATTCGCTGACGACGCACCGGCCGAACCTGCGCTGGGTCGTATCCAGCACTATGGGTTCGGCACCGTCGCGCAGCCGTCCGGTGCCCGCGTCGAGCACGTCCAGGTAGTCGATGTTGCCGCCGTCGGAGAGGTAGTAGTTACGGCCGCGCAGGACGATCTCGGAGTCCCCGCCGAGCACCTCGGCACGGCTCGGATAGGAACCGGGCGGTCCCGGAAGGTCCTGCATCGTCCAGATCGGGGTATCCGGCCGGCGCTCGAGGGACGGCAGCATCGGCGTCACCGGCCGGCGGGGCAGCTGCGCGGCTTCCGCCGCGCCCGCCTGGTTCCCGAACGCCCGGAAGCCCAGTACACCGACGACGACCAGCACCACGGCGGCCAGCAATGCGCCGACGACCATCGGCACGGTGCGGTTGCGGCCCGACGGTGCCGCACCGCCCTGCCCCGGCCATATCGGCGGGGCCGGGGGCGGAAGGTAGCCGATATGGTCCGGGCGTATGACAGTGGCTGCATACCGATCGGCGGAGGCGGGGGTGGGCACGCCCGGCGCGGCCTGCGCCCGGGGGTGCGAGACGGTCGCGGCGAGCGCATCGCCGAGTGCGTTCGCGAAATCCTTGCTGGTGGGAAAACGATTCCCCGGACTCTTCGCCATCGCCCGTTCGATCACCGAATCGACGTGTGGCGAGAGATCGGGCCGCTGCGCGCGCACGCTCGGGACCGGCTGCTGGGCGTGCGCCATGATCACCGCGACGGGGTTGGTGCCGGGGAACGGTTTCGCGCCGGTGAGGAGATGGAAGGCGGTGGCAGCCAGCGAGTACTGGTCGGATCGCGGATCGACAGGTTGCCCCTGCATCTGTTCCGGCGAGGCGTAGGCGACAGTGCCCACCGTCAGGCCCGTTCCGGTGAGGTCGGAGGTTTCCGGCCCCATCCGCGCGATCCCGAAATCGGTCAGCAGGTAATGACCGGTCCGGCCCAGCAGAATATTGGCCGGTTTCACATCGCGATGGACCAACCCGCGCGCACCCGCGTAGTCGAGCGCATCGGCGACCTCGGTGATCGCCCGGGTCACATCCGGGCCGGAAATCCCGCCCGACGCGGCGGCGAGCGAGGCCGACAGATCGATACCGTCGATCAGTTCCAAGGCGATCCACAGCCGCCCGTCGAATTCGCCACGATCGTGGACGCTGACGATACCCGGATGCGACAGTGACGCGGCGAGATCGGCCTCGCGTTCGAAGCGGCGCCGGTACGAATCGTCGCGGGTGAACTCCGCGGCCAGCACCTTCACCGCATCGGAACGCGGTAGCCGGGGGTGCCGAGCGACATAGACCTCGCCCATTCCTCCGGAACCGAGAAGGCGCTCGATGGTGTATCCGGCGAATACCGCCCCCGACGCCAATGCGGCCACTGCTCAACCCCTCCGATACCCGGTGCTCAGCCGATCACACCGCATCGGGAAGCCATCGGCAACTCTGTGGACAGTGCCCGGCCGCCGGAGCGTCGAACACCTACGGCAACGGCAGGCACGAACTCCCGGTGTTCAGTCCCCGTCCCGGCACATCGACTTCGATGTACTTCGCCGACGTGTTCTGCCCCGGAATGAACTGCTGGGCGGTGATGTTCTGACGACCGGTGTATTTCGGCGTCCATTCGAAGGTCGCCGTCCCGTTGTCCGGGTGGTAGACGGCCTGGCCCAACCGCTCTCCGTTACCCGGAACCGCGCCACCGCTGTTGATGATGGTGACTTCGCCCGCCTCGGACGGTGGCGCATCGACTGTCGCCGTCACCGTGTAGGTACATCCGGCGTGCAGCCCCGCCGGCCCAGCAGCGACATCCACTCCGGTGACGGCCGCTCCGGCGCCGGGTGCTGCGTACGCTGCCGCGACACCCAGGGCGCTCAGGAACGCGGCGAAGCCGAAATGTCGGATATTGCTGTGCATATCGAACCTTTCGTGATCTTCGGTCGGAACGCTCCGAGCCTCTCACACCCGGTCGTGTCCTGCCGATCGAATGCTCGACGCTGCGCTCACGCTCCGAGATCGACGGTGGCGCGGAAATCGCTCGGGCGGACGCCCCGATATCGTTTGAACGCCGCGCTGAAGCCGAACGCGTCCGCATAGCCCACGGCTTTCGCCACTTGCGCCACCGTCAGATTGCGATCGGCGAGCAGTTCCTCCGCCTCGTCCATTCGATATTCGGTGAGGTATGCCAGCGGCGACTGCCCCATGACCTCGGAGAACCGTCGCGCGAACAGCGCCCGCGAGACCCCTGATTCGGACGCCAGCGAAGCGACCGTCCATCCGGCGGCGGGCTTTCCGTGCATGGCTTCCAACGCCGGACCCACCACCGGATCGGCCGGCCCGCGATACCAGCCCGGCGCGCCTGCGTCCTGCCCCTCGAACCAATCACGCAGCGTGCACACCAGCCCCCAGTCGAGCAGCCGGTCCATCAGCGCCTGCGCGCCGGCCGGCCGCCGGACCGCGTCCCTGGCCACCGACTCCATCCACGCGCACACCTCCACATCGTCGGATACCGCGAGCACCGGCGGTACCGCGCGCAGCAGGCGTTCGTGGCGCCGGCCCGATGCCCGGTAGGCGCCGACGATCAGCGCGGTTTCACCGTCGGGGTCGTCATCCCAGCTGCCGTCGCCCAGCGCAGCATCGCATTTCATGTTCGGTGCGAAGCAGGCGATCTCGTATTGCCGGTGGGGCAGTTCGACCGTGCCCGCGTCGTCGGCGAAGAGGAAGGGTTCCGGGCCGCGCACGATCGCCGTATCGCCGGCCACGATCCGGCGCTCGATCCCACCTGGCAGCAGCAGCGTGCCCCCGCCGCGCAGCACGGTGATCATGGTCAGCGGTGCGCGGTCGGCGAACCGGAAACTCCACGGGGCTTCCAGAACGGCGTTGGTGAGTACGGCGCCTTCGGCACGGATGCCGCTCAGCAGTGTGCTCAATGGATCCACCCCACCAGAGTAGACGAACTCCTATCAGATGTAGACCTTTGCCCATAGATCGTCCAGAAGATGCCGTGTGGAATGAGAGCCGACCGCACAACTGAGTATCCGGAAAGAGCCGGATCGAGATGGAGGACCCCGTGTCGCACACCACGATCGACGACGCCACGACCACCCGCACCGCCCTGGTCGTCGTCGCCCACCCGCGCCGCGACTCGCTCACCGCCCATATCGCCGAGCTGGCCACCCGCCGGCTCACCGCGGCCGGCTACCACGTCGACCTGCTCGATCTGCACGCCGAGAACTTCGACCCCCGGATGACCGCCGCCGATCTGCCGGAGTGGGGTAACCGCGAGAAGACCTACTCACCTGAGACCGAGAGCCATATGCGACGCATCCTCGCGGCTGATGTGATCGTCCCGGTGTTCCCAGTGTACTGGTTGCAGGTCCCCGCGATACTGAAGGGCTGGATCGATCGGGTGTGGAACTACGGATTCGCCTACGGCCGGAGCAAACCCCGGCTCGCGGGTAAGCGGATCCTGTGGCTCGGCCTGGCGGGCGCGGCGGACGACGACGCGATTGTCGAGCTCATGCAGGAAGCATTGAGCACGCAACTCAACGACGGTATCGCCTATTACTGCGGCTTCGCACAGTCGTCGGTGGGGCTGCTCGCCGGTGCCGAGGAGAAGCGGCAGCGCCTGGACGACGCGGGCAATCTGCTGTTCGACGAAGCCCTCACCGGCTCGATCCGCGAAGCCCACTACGCAGGCCTGGAAGACCGGGCACTGAGCTTCGTCGACGATTTCCTCGCCGCCGACCAGGTACCGGCCTGACCACTGTTCGAGCACGTCAGGGCACTCAATTCCGTGCGACCGGGATAGGTGTACCGAGGATCCACTCGTGGCCGAAAGGATCCCGCACCCGCCCCTGACGCGCACCGTAGGGTCGATCCGCGACCTCGAAGATCAGCTCGCCACCGGCGTCCACCATCCGCTGGGCAAGGCAGTCCGGATCGCCCGTCGTCACGGCGAGCAGCAGGCCACGACCGCCGAGACGCAGTGGGTCGTGATCGAATTCGTCGGCGTCCTTCACCTCGAAGACCGCGCCGCACGGAAGTCCGAGCGCGGCGAAGACCACCCGGCCGTCGGACTCGTGCCGCTCTCGGAGAGTCGCGTCGAACACGTCGCCGTAGTAGCGGATTGCCGCGTCGGCACCTTCGACGATCAGTTTCGGTGTGATCTGCTCGATACTCATAGAAGGAGTATCGGCGGTGACACTTGCCCCGACTTGGAGATTTGTCTCCTGCGGGGCTCCCGGCACCGGTGGGTAGCCGTGTCCCTCGTCTTATCGCGCGGGACACGGTTACCCTCGCGTTCACCTCACACGTTCTCGACTACCGCCGAGATAGTGCGCTCAGAACGGCTGCCCCTGCAGGAGCGCGAAAGCGCCGGCGATGAAGAACAAGGGAATGAAGAGGGCTGTGGCGACAGGGTCGCCGTTGAGGTAGCCCTGACGAATACTTTCCAATGCTGCCGCGGAACCCGAATTCATTGTCAGCTCACCTTTCGACGTGTCGTATCGACAGAGCCCACAGTACTTGCGCAACCGAGATCCTGTTTCCACCGGCAGCCGGCTCGATTCGGGCCGCTTTCCGAATCGGTATCGCGATGGACATCGTCTGGGCGCTGGCCCGGGCCGTACCGCGTGATGTGGTCGTGGACTCCTGGTGGTTCCGGCCCCGCGATCTCGAGTTCGCCCGGGCAGGAGTCGAGAAGGTCGCGCCGGGCCGGGTCGTCGAGCTCTGGTGTGACGTAACGGCCCAGGTCGCGCGGGCCCGGTATGCCGGCCGGAAGCGGGCCGCGCTGCATCGGGACGAACAGCGCCTGGCCGAGGAGTGGGATTCGTGGGCAGCGCGGGCGGCGCCGCTGGGGCTCGGGCCGGTCGTCACGGTGAACACCTCGCGACCGGTCGACTGCGCTGAGCTCGCGTCCCGGATCGAGCAGGCGCTCGGTCCGACGTAACCGGACCGCCGACCGTGGGTGGGGCCGTAGACCGCCGACCACACACACAGTTCCTCGCCGGTATCGACCTCATCCTCGCCGGTATCGCCACTGTCCGATGAGCGGACGGCCGAGCGCGGCGAATGCGCCCGGCCGAAACCGAGCGACCGGCATGCGAGCTATGGGCGTAAGAGATGGCCCAGCACAGCGAACATGGTCACCGACAGGTGGTAATCGCCGGCTTCGATGCCCGTTTCGATCGCGTCGACCAGCTCGTCGCGTTCCTGTTCGGTGATCGCCGCGCCGGCCAGCGCGCTACCGCCGACCTCGTCGAACATCGGGCGCGCGGTCGCCGGGTCGAAGATGACGGCCTCCGAGCCCATATCGTCGATCTCGAATCCGGCGGCGACGAGCAGGCCGCGCAGACCGCGACCGGATCTGGCGTTCGGGGTGGCCTCCAGCATCGCGGTGATCATCCGGGCGACCACCGCGGTATCACCGGGATGCAGGATCGCGGTCTGCCAGTCGCTGTCGACCAGCACCACCCGGCCACCCGGTCGCAATACCCGCGCGATCTCCGCCGTGGCCGCGGCCGGATCGTCGAGGTGCTGATAGACACGCTCGCTACGCACGGCGTCGAAGGAATCGTCGTCGAACGGCAGCCGGTAGGCGTCGGCCTGTACGAATCGGCACCGCACCCCCGCCGCGGTGGCCCGCGCACGGGCCACCGCGAGCATCGAGGGATTCGGTTCGACCCCGACGGCCTCCCCGTCGGAGCCGACCCGACGCGCCAATTCCAGCACCTCCGAACCGGTCCCCGAACCGATATCGAGGGCCCACTCCCCCGAATCGACAGCCAGTACTTCGTGCGCCCAGCGCCGCATCCGCCGGACCCCGGGTAACGCGGCCTGCAGATCCAGCGCGGCGATGAGTACGGCCATCGGGTCGGCACCGGGCGTCGCGTCCGCAGCGAGTTCGGCCGCGATGGCGTCCAGGTGGAACGACGGCGTCCGGGCGGGCTGTTCGTGTTCGCTCGGCATGGGTCCCGACAGTAGCCGGAGCGCGGCGCCATCCTGCCCTACGACGGCATCGATTCGGTGGAAGTTTGCCATCGCGGGCCGACGGGTGTCGACCGGTTCCATGGAAGCTCCCGGCTCGGGACAGCTCGCTTCTCACGGAGTCGGGTGACAGTCCGCTCGACTCGGCCGGGCGGAAGCGGGTGGAGATCCTGGGCCTGAATCCAGCGTCTGTGGCACGGCGTCAACGGCTTTCGGGTCATCTCACCGGCGGGCACTGAGACGGGCATCGATGAGTCCCACGGCGTGTTCCCGGCACAGGTCGCCCTCACCTACCTGCTGACCGGGCCCGCGTACCTCCGTCGCCGGATACCTCGTCCGAGCCCGGGATCCGGGCCGCCCGGGCCTCGATCCCGGCGACGATGGTGTCGGCGACCAGGCGGGCGTGCCGGCGCATCGCCCGCTCGGATCGGGGGTCGGCAGGAGCCATGCGAGTCGCCAACGGGAGCAGCGCGAAGGGCGCGGTGGCGCCGTGGGCGATGAGGAAGTGCAGGGTGCGCAGATCGTTACGGTTCAGAATCTTTTGCTGGATCAGCGGTTTCAGCGGTTCGGCGAGCAGCACCAGCATCGGTTCGATATGCCGGTCGAAGAGATAGGTCAGGCGTGGGCCCTCGATGGCCGATTCCATACTGATCAACCGCACCACATCGGGGTATTCGGCCTGGATTTCGAGAAAGCGGATGATGCCCGCCCGGAATTCCTCGAGCGGGAGCAGGTCGTCGCGTTCGGGCCGGATCTTCGGCAACGTGACGGCGTTGGCGAAGATCCAGTCCACCATCGCGTACCACAGTGCTTCCTTGGTGCCGAAGCGCTGATGGATCAGGTTGTGACTCACTCCGAGTTCCCGATTGACCGCGGCCACCGAAGCCCCGGCGAAACCCTCGCGCGCGAAAACCCGTAGCGCGACAGTCAGGATCTCATCCGCCGAGGCCGGTGAGTCACCGGCCGGCGGTCGGCCCCGGCCCTTGCGCGGCACCTGTGGTTTCGATGCGACCTCTGCGTCCATGAACTGGATTATATTGACAGCTATCAATTTCTCTGCGAGGGTGACACCGATCACAAAGCCGCGCGGTGTGGCGGATCGCGGAGGGGTGCGCCCCGGGCACTGTCCCCGACCGCCGCGCGCCCGACGAGGACGGGAAACTGCTATGGAATCCTTTGTGCACCTGCGGAAAGGCACCACTCCCGACCGACTGCACGCCGATCTCGACGGCCTCGCGGACGACGAACTGGGGCGCGGCGGATTCACCGGGCGTACCGCCCAGCTGTATCGGCGCAACGAACCGATGGGCTATCGCGCGCAGGGCCCGCTGGCCCCGGTCGATATTCTCGCCGACGCACTGGATCCCACCGATTCCACCGATCCCGCCGGGTCGCCGTTGCTGTTGTTCTCCAATGCCGACTGCCGGATCCTGCTGAGCCGGCGCGCGCGGGAGATGCCGTTCTTCGCGCGCTACGTCGACGGCGATCTGCTCTCGTTCGTGCACAAGGGAACCGGCGTGCTGGAGACCGAGTTCGGACCGATGCGCTACCGCGAGGGCGACTGGGTGTACATCCCGAAGGCGTGCACCTTCCGCCAGGTCCCCGACAGCGAGTCGACCTGGCTGATGATCGAGGCCACCGAGGAGTTCCGCGTTCCACCGGCCGGTCCGCTCGGCCGGCACTTCCCCTTCGATCCCAACCGGATCGTCGTTCCCGAACCGCAGGCCATGGACGACGACGGCCGCGACGAGTACGAAGTACGGCTGGTACACGAGGGCGGGCCGACTTCGCTGTTCTACAAGCACCATCCACTGGATGTGGTGGGCTGGCAGGGCGATAACTTCCCGTTCACCTTCAATATCGCCGACTACAACGTCATACTCTCCGATACGGTCCACCTGCCCGCCACCGTGCACCTGTTCATGCAGGCCACCGGCGTGTACGTGATGAACTTCCTACCGAAAAGGGCCGAATCGGCGCCGGGTGCCGAAACCATCCCGTGGTACCACCGCAATGCCGACTACGACGAGATCGCGTTCTTCCACGGCGGCGATATGTACGGTGTGCCGATGCCGCCGGGTCTGATCTCCCACGCGCCGCAAGGTGTTCACCACGGCGCGCCGGAGAAGATGCGGGAGCGCGCGCGACGCAAACGCGAAGAGATCACCCACATCGGGTGGACCACCATCGCGGTGGACACCCGGCGCCGGCTCACCCCCTCCCCCGAGGTCATGGCCGGCAATCTCGGCGCGCACTGAGGGTTCGCCCCCGATCGCGCCCGCGGTCCCGAGCCCGTTCCGGGCCACCCGCACGACCCGGAACCCGTGGGCACCGCTCAGAAGTACGGAAAGACGAGAGCAGGCAACACGATGCCGCATCATGTCGAACGCGTCCCGTATGTGGTCGCTTACGCCAACACCTCCGGCACCCGGGACGCTTACGGCGGTCTCACCGAAACGGTCACTCTCGACTCGATCCTGGTGAAACCGAGAGAGCCCCCGTACGCTCCCGAGTTCGTGGCCCGGTATCGGCAGGCGCAACAGGACCGCAACCGGCGGATCACCACCTGGGTGAAGGAGAAGCTCACGACGATCAAGGCCTGCGACCGGCCGCAGGACGAGTTCTGTTTCGTCGTACACGGCACCATGGCCGACCCCACCGTGCTCGATCCCGCGCTCGACCCCAACGACCGCGAACCCGGTGAGTCCTATCTGGGTGAACCGCAGGAGGTGAACACGGGTGCGTTCGGCCTGGCCCGATTCACCACCCTGCGTAGCTGGCTGTCGCAGTGGAGTATCGACGATGCGCGCGGTGACGCGGTGGCCTGCGGTCCGGATATCGCGGTGCCCACACTGGTTTTGTACAACGCCGCGGACAATGTGTGCACGCCCTCGCACGCCCACCACATCTTCGAGGCGCTGGGCTGCGCGGACAAGGAACTGCACGAGATCCCGCGTGCCGACCACTACTACCTGGGTCCGGACCAGCGCGAACCGCTGGCGAAGGCGATCGCGCTCGTCGACGACTGGCTGCGGGCCCGCGACCTGGGGCCGAACGACTGAACAGCCCCCGCCCGGGCGGACCGGCGCCCCGTCGAATCGAACTTCGACGACCAGGGAGATAATGCCGCGATGGACTCCGCGACAACAGGTGCTCTCGACGGTATCCGGGTACTCGAGATCGGCACGCTGATCTCCGGACCTTTCGCCGGCCGCCTGCTGGGTGATATGGGCGCCGAAGTGATCAAACTCGAACCCCCCGACGCCCCCGATCCGTTACGCACCTGGGGTCAGGCCGAACTCGACGGCCATCATTTCTTCTGGACCGTGCACGCGCGCAACAAGAAAGCCATCACGCTCAACCTGCGCGAGGAACCGGGACGGGAGCTGTTCCTGGAGCTGGCCGAGCGATCCGACATCATCGTCGAGAATCTGCGCCCCGGCACACTGGAACGGTGGGGTCTCGGTTACGAGGTGCTGCGGCAACGCAACCGCGGCATCATTCTGGTCCGCGTCTCCGGCTACGGGCAGACCGGACCGGAAGCGGGAAAGGCCGGATACGCCTCGGTCGCCGAGGCGGCCAGCGGACTGCGCCATATGAACGGTTTTCCCGGCGGACCGCCGCCGCGGCTCGCGCTCTCCCTCGGTGACAGCCTGGCGGGGATGTTCGCCGCCCAGGGCGCACTGGCCGCGCTGTACCGGCGCACGGTGACCGGTGAAGGGCAGATCGTCGACGCCGCGCTCACCGAAGCCTGTCTCGCGGTCCAGGAATCCACCATCCCCGACTACGACGTCGGCGGCGTGGTCCGCGGCCCCTCGGGGACCCGGCTCGAAGGTATCGCACCGTCGAACATCTACCAGAGCGCCGACGGCAGCTGGGTGGTGATCGCGGCCAACCAGGACACGGTGTTCCGCCGGTTGTGCGCGGCGATGGACCGCCCGGAACTGGCCACCGACGAGCGGTTCGCGGATCACCTCGCACGCGGCCGCAACCAGGACGAACTCGACGCGATCATCGGAGATTGGGCACAACGGCGGCAGCCCGGGGAGATCATCGCCACCTTGAGCGCGGCCGGGGTGATCAGCGGACCGATCAATACGGTCGCCGAGGTCGTCACCGATCCGCAGCTGAACGCTCGTGGCATGATCGCCGATCATTACGACGAGCGCATTCAGCGGAATGTGAAGGGCCCGGGCGTGATTCCTGTACTCTCCGCCACGCCGGGCTCCATCCGCAGCGCCGGGTCGGTGCGGCCGGGTCAGCACAACGACGAGATCTACAGTGGACTGCTCGGAAAGTCCGAGACCGAGGTGGAGAAGCTGAGGTCACGGGGGATCGTCTAGATGACCGGAAGCTCCTCGCGCACACTGGAGCGGACGCGATAGCGAACGACGCATGGCGATTCGGGCCACTTCGTGGAGGTACCACTGGAAACCGGCTCCGGCGGCCCGTTCACCAATTCGAGATCGAAGGCGGCCAGCATCCGGGCCAGAATTATCTGCATCTCCAGTTTGGCGAAATGCACACCCAAACAGCGATGGATCCCGCCGCCGAATCCGATCAGCCGTTGCCGCAGAGCTTTTCCGTTGGGATCGCTGTATCGTGCGGGGCGGTAGGTATCGGGCTCCGGATAGTCATCGGCCAAACGGTGCGTCACCCATGGGCTGGTGAAAACATACGTGCCCTCGGGGATTCGATAGCCGTCCAGTTCGATATCGGTCGCCGCACGCCGCGCCATGATGTAGGCGACCGGATGCATTCGTTCCGACTCGTACACGCAGTCCTCCAAGAAGCCCATGCCGCGGGTGGAGGCCATGGTCAACCGGCCGGCGGCCACCGCGGCGTCGGCTTCGGTGCGGGCTCGGGCGAGATCGGTGGGACTGCCGAGCAGATCGGCCAGAGTCCAGGACAACGCTCCGGTAGTGGTCTCGTGGCCGGCCCAGGTCAGTAGCAGGATCAGGTTCACGAGAACGTCATCGGGCACCGGCACACCCTCTGCGTATTGTGATTCGGCCAGCATCTGCAGGAAATCCGGTGGGTCCAGTGGAGTTTCGCGGCGACGATGGATCATGGCCGTCAGCGACGTTTTCAGTCTCTTGCCTGCCGATCGGCTGCGAATCAACGAGGGAAGCGGTATCCACTGCGGGACATAGCCCATGCCGCCGGAGAACAGCCGGAAGTCGGTGAAGAAATCCTTGACCTCGGTAGCGAAGTTCGGGCCCAGGAAGCTGCGAGCCGCGATTCGCATCACCAATGGACCCAGTTCCGACGTGAGATCGAATTCGCCTGAATCGCCCAGTGATTCGATCCATTTCTGGGTTTCGTCATCCATGACGGTGACATAATTTTCCAGCTGCCCACCGCGGAACTTCGGCAGGATGATATCGCGTTGCCGCTCGTATTCCTCCGGACCTCCGAAGTAGTAGAAATCCTGCGAGAACATATCGGCGAAGAACGGATAAGCACTGTCGATGGCGAGATCCCGATCGGTCTCCTTGAAGAACCAGCGATTGTGCTCGGCGCCGAGAACCACCACGGCCTGTTCGCCCAGGACCCGAAGACGGAAAAGCAGGCCGTGTTCGCGGTTGCCGCGCCACAGTAGTCGTTCCGGCGACCGCAGGAATTCCAGCAGATGGCCGACAGCCGGCCTGCTCCTGGAGACGAGTGGCGGTAGCGGAGCAGCAGACGGCGTCATGGTGTTCTTGTCCTCGATCCTGTTATCACTGCGAGTCCCGGCCGCGCACGGTTGTCCATCCGTCCGGGCCGAGTGTGTGAAACGCTTACACACGGCAAGTAAGGGATCGTCACCAACCCTGGGAAGATAGATACTTATTCCCATTTGCTACTGATTCGAAAGTGCTCTCGGGAGGCGCGACCGATAATTCACGGTTATGGTGAGAGTGAATCCGCCGGCAGTCCCGGTGGTGCGGGCGCGCCAGTTGGACAGGACATTCGCTATGCAGACCTTCCCCGACAAGACCGTAGCGATTACCGTTCTCGGAGCTCGGCCCCAAGATGCGCGTCGTCATGGGCGCGACGCTCCGGCATCATCGGTAACACCCGTTGCGAACGATTCATAGCCTGCAGTCGAATCCTGCGATTACCCACCGTATTTTCAGGCGCGGAACACCGGGCAGCGTTTTCGAATCGTGACGGCGGCGTCATCGTTTCCTGAAGGACAGGCGAAGTAGGGTCCGGACCGGAGGAAGCGGTTCCGAGCCGGCGAGCTGCACCAGCAGGACTGCGGCCAGCACGATCCGCACCGAGGTCACCGCAGCCGGAGACCAGCCCGCTGCCAGCACCGCCACGGCCAGCGGGCGGCGAACTCGCGAACAACACCCACGATGCCGAGCCGAGCCCGGCCGCTCGGGCCCGGCTCGACGTCCCTCCGGCTTTCTCCGATACGGCCACCCTACGAGCGTGCCGCAGCGATCACCGCCGACCGTCACCGGGCACGCGCCGCGCCGGATTCCGTCGTCGCGGGCCGCGGCAATGTCGGAATCCGGCTCTTGTCGAAGGATCTCGGCACCGGACACAGCGGATAGGCGCACGATCGGACCGAACAGCTCCGTTTCCGGGTGGCCACGGCCGCCCGCTGTGCTCAGGAGGACCCGTGCTGACCGCACTGCCCATCCGATATGTCGCCGATGTCGAAACATCCCGTCGCTTCTACGCCGGGCTCGGACTGCGATCCGGCGACGAGACCGGACTGTCGGTCTGGACCCAGCTCGACGCCGACGCCGGCGCGGTCGGCATTCATGATGCGGCAGTCTCGAAAGGCCGCCCACCGGGCACGGTGGAATTGGGTTTCGTCACCGATGAACCTCTCGAAACGGTCGCCGCGCGCCTGCGCGCGAACGGATACTCCCCGGAGCTGGTCGAGGAGGATTTCGGACGCAGTCTCCGGGTCGTCGACCCCGACGGCGTCACGATCCAGATCCAGGAATTGGACACCGAGGTGATGCGCCGCTCGGAGGCCGCGCTCCAGGAGTAGAAGACGATCGCGGAAGTCCTGCTCGCCACCGATTCCGTTGGCGAGCAGGCCGTGCTTCGGCCCGCACCGGCACGGGAGCCCCGGCACGCTGACATACCCAGAAGTATGGCGCAGAGCTCTCGGGAAACCCGTCCAGCCGCCCGATATATACCGGCAAATACTGGCATTCACTGGACTTCCCTGGAATTGCCACCTACATTCACCCCCATGCCCACCGCCGATGCGCTGGAACAGCGCATAGCCGAATTGCGCGCACAGGTGCGCCGTGCCGCCGGATCCGGAGAACGGACCGCGGCGCGTCGGCTGCGCGCCGAACTGCGCGCCGCCGAAACAGAGTGGGACGCGGCGGTTCTCGGACCCCCCCGGCCACCGGCCCCGGCCCGGCAGTCCGCGGCGGCAGTACCGGTCCGTGAGCACGTGCACCGCGCGCTCACACTGCTCTCCGTTCCGGCCGCCCCGAAGCTGGCACTCGCGGTGCACGACGCATTCTTCTCGGGGGAACTCGTCGCGGCGCGGCTCACCAGCCTGCGCCGCGACGAGGAGCGATCCTTCCGGGCAGCGCCGTACGCCCGGCCGTACTACATCTGCGCCGCCATGACCACCGATCTGCTGGCCCCGGCGCGCGGGCTGCTGGCCGTGAGCACCTGGTCGCTGCCGCAGCGTATGGTCGGGCCGTTGAGTCCGCGGGTCGACCTGCTCACCGGGGCGATCCGGTTGGCCCGGTACATGACCGACCACGGATGTACCTCGGCCGGGCAACGTGTGTTGTGGCAGCTGGCGGTATCCATCCCCGGGGCGACGGACGGGAAGACCATCGACCCGGATGTCGTGCTGGCGGCCGCGGAACGCGAACTAGAGGTGCACAGAGAAGACGACACACAGCAGCGGGCCGATGCCGCGGAGCGAGCGGTGCGGCAACTGGCGGATCCCGCGGCGCAATTGTTCGGTGTTCGGCTCGCGGTAGCCGACCGGCGAGGAGAACGAGGCCTGAGATGACGCTCGCGGAGCACACCCTGACCACCCGGCTCGACGAACTGCGCGGCGACGCTCCCGCCACCCGGCACAATGCCCGGACCATCGCCGCGCTCACCGCGAACCCGGGCTGCGCGCGCCGGGCACTACTGGACGCCGCGGCGGTGGACAAGACCGTCATCGCCCAGGAACTGGGCTTCCCGCCCAAATTCGGGCAGTCGCCCTTCGCGATCACCCGCGGTAACACCTTCGAGGCCATGGTGAAGGCGCACGGCTGCGCCGAACTGCTGCGGTTGCTGCGCGAAGAGCTGGAGCTGACCATCCCGGAGGTCGGATACCACGATCTGGAGACAGTCGGCGACAACGCGAGCAATTCGGTGCGCTATCAGCGCACCAAACAGCTACTGGGGCAGGCGCTGACCTCCGGGCAGGGAACCCTTTTCGATCATCCGATGTTGCGCCTCGAGATCGCGGGTGCCATCGCCTATCTGGAGCCCGATGTGGTGGCCCTGCAGATCGGCGGGCTCTTCCACGTGGTGGAGATCAAATCGTTCGCCGTGGTCGACGGCCAGGCCGATCCCGCGCAGGTGGCGTCGGCGGCCCGGCAGTCGGCAGTGTATGTGCTGGCCATGCGGGAACTGCTGCGCGAACTCGGGCACTCACCGGACCTGGTCGCGCACAACTCGATCCTGGTGTGCGCCAAGGATTTCACCAACCGGCCGACCGCGGCGCTGGTGGATCTGCGCAAACAACTCGCGGTGATCGGGCGGCAGTTGTCGCGGCTCACCTCGATCGACACCCTGCTCGACCTCGTCCCCCCGGGCACGTCGTTCACTCCGGGCGAAGACCTCGCGAACACGGTGGCGGCGATACCGTCGCGGTACGCGCCGGAATGTATGTCCAGCTGCGAATTGGCCTTCGCCTGCCGGTCCGAGGCCCGGACCCAGGGGTCGGTGGACACTCTCGGTCGCGGAGTCTGCGATGACCTCGGCGGCATCGACAACCTCGATACCGTACTGGCCCTGGCCGAGGGCACCCTCGAGCCCGGACCCGAGCACGCCGATATCGCGGAGATGCTGCGCCGGGCGCGGGCGTTGCGCCTGGAGGTCGCCCGATGAGCGTGCTCGGCGCGCTGGCGAAAGTGACCGCGGCCCGTACCGGCCGTGCCGAACCCATCGCCGAACGGCGGCACTACCATCTCTCCGCCCGTCCCTTGGTCCTCGTCCCGCTGCGGCTGGCCGGTGAGGCGGCGGCGCCGCTCGCGGTCGCCCTGGGGTCGGCACCGCACGACGCTACGGTGCTGATCGTGGCGCAACCACGTGACCGGGTGCTGCGGCTGCGGTTCATCGAACATTTCGCCGACCGGGTGCTGCCCTATGTCTCGTCGTTCTGCGAGGACGCCGAAGAACTCACGGTGAAATCGACCGGCGAGGCCTATCTGCGTTACCTGGACGCCCCCCAGTTGCTGGTACCGAATCCCGGTGGCGCCGAATTCCTGCGGTTGCTGGGCCGGTCGGTGCGGTTCCATCGCACCGAGGGCGATAACGCGGTCCCGGAGACACTGCCGCTGCTGGGTCGCTGGCTCACCTGGTTCGGCGATCGATCCGATTTCCCGGGATCGAGCGTCTGCCTCGCGATGACCTCGGTGCTCACCACACACTGGGCGTCGGGCCAGTCCGCGCTCGAGGACGGAAACCTGGCCGCCCTGCTCGGCTGGATCGATCCACCCGCCGGAATGACCGGTCCCGAGGCGGCCGCCCTCGCCGAGGACCCGCTCGCGTTCCCACCGGCCGGACCCGCCACCGATCCCGGTTTCGACAACGAGGAACTGGCCCCCTTGATCGCCGCGTACGACGGCGCCGAGCACGAATGGGCGAAGGTCATCGCCGCCGAACGGCTCGAACAGGCGTTGCGGAGTCAGCTGGAACCGACCTGGCAATTGATGTGGCGTGCCGTAGAACTGCTGCGCGACCTACCGGAGGGCGCGAGCGTGGAAAAGCGGTGGACCGACGATCGCGGCGCCTTCTCCTGGTTCGCGGCCGATATTCCGGAGGGGTATCCGCAGGCCCGCCGCGATTCGGCGGTCTCGGCGACCCGCCGGCTGCTCAAACAGGAACAGGCCCTGGACACTTTCCAGGCGCAACGCGCCTTCGACGACCCCCGGGTGCTGATCGAATACCGGCTGGTCGGCGAAGCGTTCCAGGGCACGATCGGCGCCTGTGAACCGGAGCGGCGGGCGAAACCGAAATCGCGTGAGGTGCCGCGACCCTACATCTGGGTGCATACCGCCGACCCGTTCCGGGCGCGGGTCGGCGAGACCCTGATCCGGATCGACAGGCCCGCGCAGAAAGCCGAGGTCGTCGGGGTGGATGAGGATGTGATCCAGCTGGAACTCATCAGCGGTATGGGCCAGGGCAAGAACCCCGCCGCGGGCAGCGTGCCCGAGGAAGGCGACGCGATCGGTTTCGCGCGCTTCTCCCCCGGCGGTTTCGGTGGCCCGCCCGCCAAACTTCCGCCCCGTGAGGAGACCCCGTGGACCCACGGCGGACCCCCACCCGAACCCACTTCCGAACTCGTCGAGGAATGGTCGTGAGCACCGCGGACCAGGTGGTCGGCCGGATTCTCGCCGACCTCGACAACACCGCGCACCGTGCCCTGGTCGTGGACTCCCCACCGGGCGCCGGTAAATCCACGCTGGTGGTGCGTGCGGCCCGGCAGCTGGCCGCCGCCGATGATGAACAGCGGATGATCGTCGCGCAGACCAACGAACAGGTCGACGACCTCATCGACAGGCTCGCCACCGCCGACCCCGGCCTGCTGATCGGTCGCCTCTCCGCCGGCGACTACCGCCGCAGCGCCCGGATCGATCGCGAGAA
Source organism: Nocardia sp. NBC_01329 (assembly GCF_035956715.1). Lineage (NCBI taxonomy): Bacteria > Bacillati > Actinomycetota > Actinomycetes > Mycobacteriales > Nocardiaceae > Nocardia > Nocardia sp. NBC_01329. The sequence goes on from NZ_CP108381.1 coordinate 4,000,051, forward strand.
CGTCGAGGTCGCCAACCGTCCCGCCGACCTGGAGAAATGCTCGATCGTGATCGGTACGGCCGCGAAATGGGCGACCCTCGACGAAGGCCGCTGGTCGTACGCGATCGTCGACGAGGCCTATCAGATGCGCTCGGATATGTTGCTGCGCATCGCGAATCGTTTCGATCGAGGCCTCTTCGTCGGCGACCCCGGCCAGCTGGATCCGTTCGCCACCGTCGACGGTGACCGCTGGGCGGGCCTGTCGTGGAATCCGACCATGAGCGCGGTGGCGGTGATGCTCAACCACAATGCCGGTATTCCGGTGCACACTCTGCCGGTGTCGTGGCGGCTGCCGCCGTCGGCGGCCTCGGTGGTCTCCTCGGCGTTCTACCCGTTCGCGCCCTTCGCCGCCGGGACCCGGCCCGAGCAGCGCCGGCTCGAATTCACCACCCGTGGTATCCGGGGCCCCGTGGACGACGTTCTCGACGAAGCCGCCGCGCACGGCTGGGCGTATTACGAACTACCCGCCCGTCATACGCTGCGCACCGACGGCGAAGCGGTGGCCGCCATCGCCGACCTGGCCTGCCGATTGCTGGAACGCGGCGGCGTCGCGCATTCCGAACACGGCACCCGCGAAGTCGACGCCACTCGTATCGCGGTCGGTACCGCCCACCGCGACCAGGCCCAGGCCGTGCGCGACGCTCTCGCGGGAACAGTCGCGGAAACGGTGACCGTCGATACCGCCAACCGGCTGCAGGGTCGCGAATACGATGTCACCGTCATCCTGCACCCCCTGTCCGGGCGCCGCGACGCGGGCGCGTTCCACCTCGAGGCCGGGCGACTCTGCGTACTGGCGTCCCGGCACCGGCACGCCTGTATCGTCGTGGGCCGCGCCGGAATCGGTGAGCTCCTCGACGCACATCCTTCGGCCGAACCGGTCTACCTGGGAGTTCCGGTCAAATTCCCCGATGGCTGGGAGGCCAATCAGGCGGTCCTGGGCAGGCTGGCCCGACACCGCGTCGCCGCGACGGTCCGCGCCCGCTGAAACCGACCGGGCGCGTCACACCGGCGGCCACATCATCCGGTGTCACGAGACGGAAGACCCACCGTCCAGGTGTCAGCCGGCTACGTCGATATCCAACCCCCAGTAGACCTCGGTCCCCGGCCCTGTCGGGTCACCCCGCTCCCGCTGGACCGGTGTCACCATCGAATCCGGAGTCGCATAGTGGTCGCGGCGCACCCCGAACGACGGAACCGAATCGATGAACGCGTGCACAACGCTGCCCGCGCTCATGAAGACCTGCACAGAGGAATCCGAACCCCCCGGCAACCCCTCCCAGCGCACGCTGGTTCCGAGTGCGGCGTTCAATTCGTCGCCGTCCTTCGACGACGCGAAGCGATACATCCGGTCCCACGAGTCGAACGGCAGATCCGCCGCCGCCATCGCGTCCCCCAGGCGCACCGGCTGCCGGGAATCCAGTACGCGCTGAAACGCACTGTCCACTGCGGCATCGTCGCCGACGACCTGAACCTCGTCGCCGAATACCGCTCCGCACCCGGTACTGCCCATCAGCACCGATGCCGATATTCCCGCGACCACGAGTGCCCGCAGGCCTCGTCCACGCGCAGCAGTCACTTCCACCAAGCCCTCCGCTGAAACTCTGTTATTTCGGTGATGGTTCGTCGTCGGGCAACGGCGAACCGGGAAGGAATCTCGGGTTCTCGTTGAAAACATCCGAATCGACCGTGTCACCGACCTTTACGTCATCCGAGAAGCTGAGCTCGTGACCTTGGTTGATGACCACGGTATCGCCGCGCCCCACAGCGTCTTTCACCAACTGTTGCAGCTCCTCGGGGCTCGCGTCGGGATTCTGCAGGGCGATGGTGCGCCCGATCTCGTTGTTGTGCAGATCCATCGCCTCCCGGACGGCCGCGTTGTCGGGCCTGCCTTCGTGCTTGGACCCGTACTCTGTCGTCCAATCCTCGCCGAACTCCTGGGTCATCAACGCATTCCAGTAGGCATGACGGAATGCGTCGGTGTGATCGTCTTGTTCCGTATCGCCCTCGTAGACGTCGAGAGCGGTGTCCTCCGCCTCGGTCATGATCCGGTAGAACCGGATCTTGTCACCGATGCTGAGGTTGTCCAGCATCTCGGCTTCGGCCGCGGTGACCTCCTTGGCCTTCCCGGCCGGACCGGCGATCAATCCGAGCAGCCCATCGTCGGGCCAGGTGACCATACCGCCGGGATCGGCGTCCACCTGATACTCGGTGACGATCGCCTCCAGCTCCCACCCGGCGGGCAGCTTGACGTTCTCGAAGGCCTTGTCCAGGGCGTTTCGGACTGTTTCCGCGGCGTCGGCGGCGGCACGCAGGGCGGGTTTGATCACATCCTCGTGCTTCTGGGCCTGCTTGTAGAGCACCGAATGCGCCAACTGCCAGCTCATGGTCCCGAGCTCGGCCTGCACCCACGCCAGCATTTCCTCGGTGTAGCCGACACCGCCCTGCTCACCGACGACGAACCGTTCCTGTTCGGCTGTCGAGATCGCGTTCACCGCGGTGGTCTTGGCCGCCAGCAGTGCCGGCCCGGCCTGGGTGGCGATGGTGCCCGCCTGTTCCAGCGCGGTCACCACCGAGGACAACGAAGTTCTGGTCTCCTCGCCCTTCACCCGCATCGCGTCGGCGGCGCCTCCGCGCCAGAATCCCGGCGAATCCGCGAGCTGCTGTGATACCGCGCCGTGTTCGGTGAGCGTGATCTGCGCGGCCCGCGTCCATTCCTCGCCCTGCTGACCCAGCGAAGCGGTGTCCCACTGCCGGATCTGCGTTTTGGTGGGTGGGATCGAGCTCATCGAGGCGGCTCGGCGGCCTCGGCGACGCCGGCGGTGTTCTGTCCCTCGGTGTGCAGGAACGCCGTGATATCCGCCCTGGCGCGGTCGCTGATCTCCTGGACCATGCTGCCGGCCCCACGGGTGGCGGCGCGAGCCCGGAACCCCGCGAGCATCACCGAGTGCCCCAGCCCGGACCCGGGCAATGCCGTCTCGGTCTGCGCCACGAAACCCTCCGTCGGTATCCCGTCCAATATGGTCTTGGACTGACCGAGGGCACCGATCATCCCCTCCGTCGCAGGCACATCGACGAATAGATCGGACACCAGAACCTCCCCTTGACGGGTTGTTACGCTAACACAGCAACATTTTTCTCAGTGGGGGAAAGCGAGCTCCGTGTGCCACCGAATCCCGGCGATATCGATCCGATCAGCGGACAGCTGGAAGCCGTTCAGCGCGCCCTGCTGACCGATACGGCCACCGTCGGCCGCTACGGAGTCTCGGTCCATGTCCGAGCCGACGGCTCACTCGAATCGGTGCGAATCGACCCATCCGTCACCCCTTACGGCGACGCACTGGGCGAGCTCATCACACAGCTCGCTCGTGAGGCGCTCGAGCAGGCACGCGACAATGTGCGCACCCAGCTGGACACGCTCACCGGAGACCCGCGTATCAGGGCGGTGGCCGAATCCTTCGGCGATGCCGTCGAAAAGCCCCGCCCGGCCCCACCTCCGGTGGCGCCCCGCCCGGCCCGCTACGCCGACCCGGACGACGAACTGTCCGAAGAAGAACTGATCGAACTGAACCAACGCCGCAATCAGGGTTTCTTCCGCGCCTGACCACCGGATGCGCACAGTGTCCCCCGCTGCCCGCCGGAACGGGCTTTCCGTCCGGCACCCGCTGCGCGATGGTTGCCGTCGGTCGATCGCCCGGGCAGTATTGCCGGCATGCGAGTCGTGATCGAGCTCCGCCCTACCTCCGAACTGGTATCCGCCGCAATCGATTCCGCTGCAGGAGTCTCCGCGTTCGCCATAGCCGGCGAGGTACCCGGTTTCACCGTCGATGACGAATACACCCCGGTGGCGATCCCCTCCGGTGTCCGGGAAGTAGCCGATACGTCGCGCGGAGACAGGGGTTCGTACCTGGTGCGCGGTGAGATCCCCGACGGCGATCCGGCAGCGCGTACCGCATCGGCGGCGGCACCGGGGGTGACCGGCGTCTACGCGGACCCGGTGATCGAATCGGTGCTCACCTGCGGGGACACCGGGCCGGTCGGCACCTGGAAGGACGTCGCCGGTCTGCTGGGCCGCGACGAACTCATCGCTGCCGGGCTCACCGGCGAGGGAGCGACCGTGGCGATCCTCGACACCGGGATCAACGCGGCGGCCGTACAGCGGGTCAGCGGAGCCACGATCGCGATCGACGGGTCGCGGAGCTGGAATCCCGCAGGGGTCGGTGGCACGGCCGGCGAATTCCCGGTCGACCACGGCACCATGTGCGCCTTCGACGCGCTCATCGCCGCACCGCGGGCCACGTTCCTCGACATACCACTGCTACAGAGCACCCGGTCCGGTGGCAGCCGGATGGACGGTCTGCTCTCGGACGCCCTGGCCGCCTTCGCCCACCTGCGTACCGTGCTCACCGCGCAACCCGAGGACAAGCGCTCCCCGGTTATCAGCAACAGCTGGGGCTCGTTCGCGCCCCAATGGGATTTCCCGGCCGGTGACCCGGGCAACTATTCAGACAACCCCGAGCACCCGTTCAACGTGATCGTCACCTCGCTCGACGCCGCGGGCGCCGATATCCTTTTCGCGGCCGGAAACTGTGGCCGGGACTGCCCGGACGGACGCTGCGCCTACCCGGATCGGCCGATCACCGGCGCCAATTCGCATCCGAACGTGCTGTCGGTCGGTGGCGTCGACACCGGCAGACGACGGGTCGGGTATTCGTCGCAGGGACCCGGCAGACTTTCCGATCGGAAACCCGATCTCTGCTCGTACTCCCATTTCCTCGGGTCGACGGCGTTCGGCGCCGGGGTCCCGGATACCGGCACCTCGACCGCCTGCCCGGTCCTGGCCGGGGTCGTTGCCGCCTTCCGGAGCCGGTGGTCGGCAGCGGAGGTATCACCGGCGCGATTGCGGGAACTGTTGCGCAGCACCGCGGCCGGTGGGGCAGGCGCCGGGTTCGACTACGACTACGGATACGGCATCGCCGAGCCCCGAGCCCTGCTCGCAGAGCTACAGAAGGTCGCCGCCCGCGCGTAACCTGGGAATATGCCACTGCTGACCGTCACCCTCGCCCCGGGGTCGGTGCTGGCCGACGCGCTACGGGAGTTGGGTCTGTCCGAGGCCGAGGTCGACCGCGAATACGGCCTGATCGCCCTCGACCCCGGCACCGGCCGGTTCGCACTCCGGGTGGCCGCGAGCGCGGTCGCCCGCCTGGCCGCCGATACCGCGGCCACGGTATTCGCGGATCCCCCCGTCGAACCACTGCGACACGAGTCCAGGGGGCACGACGAATCCGGCCGCTGACCGAAACCGCTCCTCCCTGGGTGATTCCACCCTCATCCGGGGTTCCCGGGAGCTGTGATCGGGCACCGGATGTGGTATCCGTAGCTCGTGGAAGGTGTGGAAGGTACAGAGTTCGGTCGTTACCGACTGCTCGATCCACTGGGGGCGGGCGCCATGGGCGAAGTACACCGTGCCTACGACACCGGCACCGAGCGCATGGTGGCAGTGAAGGTGCTGTCCAAAGAGTACGCGCAGGACAAAACCTATCGACAGCGATTCCAGCGGGAAGCCCAGCTGGTGGCCCGGCTGCACGAACCGCATATCGTGCCGATCCATGACTTCGGCGAGATCGATGGCCGGTTGTTCCTGGAAATGCGGCTGGTGGAAGCCCCCGACCTGGCCACACTGCTCGCGGACAGCGGACCGCTCGTGCCCGCCGAAGCCGTCGCCGTGATCACTCAGATCGCCGCGGCCCTCGACGCCGCCCACGCCAGCGGGGTGGTGCACCGGGACGTGAAACCGTCGAACATCCTGGTCACCCCCGACAATTTCGCCTACCTGATCGATTTCGGGATCGCCCGCAGCGGCGGGGACACCACCCTCACCCGCGCCGGAACGATGATCGGCACGCTCGCCTATATGGCGCCGGAACGGCTCACCCTGGACCGGATAGACGGGCGCTCGGATGTGTACTCGCTGGCCTGCGTGCTCTACGAATGCCTGGCCGGGACGAAACCGTACCTGGGTGACAGCGTGGAAAGGCAGATCGCGGCGCATCTCACCGACCGCCCGCCGCTGCCCTCGGTTGTCGGCGTGCCACCCGCCTTCGACGCGGTGATCGCCGCGGGGATGGCGAAAGACCCGGACGATCGATATGAGTCGGCGGGCGAACTCGCAGCAGCCGCGCGGCAGGCTCTCCTGCCGGTCGAGAGCCCACAGTCGGTCGCGCCGTTGGCCGACTTCCGGTCGGCCCACGCCTATCCGGGCGACTTCCCGCCGCCCGATACCTCACCGGACGGCCCCCGCTCGGCCGCAACTCCACCGGACGGCCCCGGCTCGGCCGCAACTCCACCGGACGGCCCCGGCTCGGCCGCAACTCCACCGGACGGCCCCGGCTCGGCCGCAACTCCACCGGACGGCCCCGGCTCGGCCGCAACTCCACCGGACGGCCCCGGCTCGGCCGCAACTCCACCGGACGGCCCCGGCTCGGCCGCAACTCCACCGGCCGATATGCCGCCCGCGGACACCCCGCCGAGCAGCAACCGACCGGTGGCCCCCAGGCTCGCTGTCACCGTGCCCGCGAAACCGGCCGGCTTCCGCTTCAAGACCGCTGCCGCAGTAGCCGCACTGGTGATAGCCGGGGTGAGTGTTTCGGCACTGGCCCTGACCCGGGAAGGGTCGACCGTGGTCACCGACGCACCGGAGACCACGGCTCCGCCGGCGGTATCGGTCACCTCGGCACCGGGCACCCCGGCAGCCGGTATCGCGCCCGCGCCCCCACCGCGACTCCACGAAGAGCGGCCCATGCCGTCGGCCACCCATTCGGTTCCGCCGGTACCCCCGGTCGCACCGGGAAACGTCGTACCGGAGAACACTGTCACGGCGGACGTGCCCACGCCGCCCGCGAGCGATCCGGTGGATGAGCCCCGGCCCGCACCGCCGCTGCCGACCACGAGCGTCGCGACGCCGCCGACCACCACCGTCGCACCGACCACCAGCGAAACCACTCCCACCACAACCACCGACCCCGGAAGCAGCACACCGTCGGCCACCTCTTCCAGCAGTACGGCCACGACCGCCCCGCCGGATACCACCGGGACCGGCGAACAGTCCGCCTCTGCTGTGGGCACCGCGACCACCGAGCAGGCCGACAGCCGGGGCAGTGCCATCGCCACGTCCTCCGCGCACGTCCCCTCCTCCGACCCGATCGCCTCCGCGACCTCGGATACCCCTGATTCCGGTCGGCACCCCACCAGCACTCGGACCCCTGGCACTTCTTCCGCGCCGGAGTCCCCGGGCCCGTCACCGCGGTCGGACACCGACTCTCGCTGAACCTGCCGACGACTCGAAGGTCAAAAGCACTCTCGAAACACAAGACTGGACAAGTGAACAGATAGCGCGCAGTATGTCGAGACCGCTATCTCTCGGCACCCCGTGCCGAGAACCGATCCACCCGCGGTGTCGAATAGCACGAAAGCCGGTTCGCAGTGAAGATAATGAACCCATCGGAGCAGAATCCCAGGCTGCGATATGTTTATGACCGGGATACCGGGTACGAAGCCGAACTACGACTGACCGCCGCACTGTCGGCGCTGGTTCCCACCGATGACCTGGTCCATCCTGATCACAGGCTGTTCCAGATAGCACACCTCGTCACCGAGTATTCTTGGGTCGCAATACATCACACCCTGTGCGATATCGCGACAGACCTCGAACGAGATGACACCGTCCCGGCATTACGTCTGATCAGACGCGCGAAACAGCTGGCCGCATGGCCGGTCAACAGTATCCGGCTGCTGATCGATTCATTACCGCAGGCCAGCTTTCTGCAAATGCGGGCCGGCTTCCCCGAGGGCTCATCCGGGCTGGACTCGCCCGGAGCCCGCGCGGTACGCAAGGCAGCGCACGTGGTCTGGGAGGTATTCGAGAAGACATTGGTCGACCACAACCTCAGCTTCCCCGAGTTGATGCCCGCCACCCGGCCCGGTTATTCCGGGGATCCCGGCGCAGCACTGCTCTCGGAGGTAGCGATGGAATTGCACCGGTTCGATTCCGTAATGGTCGAATGGAAGCAGGTGCACCTCAATATGGTCTGGCAACTGCTCGGCGGTCACCCCGGGGTCTCCGAGGACACTGCGGCACCGAGCGACCGGCCGACCAGTATGCGCGGCAGACCCCTCGCCGATCTCGAGCGTCTCGCGGTTCGGCCACTCTTCCCGCGCCTCTGGCAGGAGAGCACCGCTATGTACCGCTCCTTCGGCGGCGACACCGACCTCGCCTATCGATATCGGCACGATACGTCGAAAGAGATCCAGTGACCGTGACAGATCTGTCGACCACCCCGGCGAGCGAGACAACTTCCGCCGGAAAGATTTTGTCCCCGAGCCCTTTCCATTGGCACACCTACGACCTCAATCGCGTTCTGCCGCCGGGCTGGGATACCGAATTGCTGGAACTGGCGGCACGGCGATCCACCAGACACATTTTCCGGCCGACGATGAGTTCCGCGCGCGAAGCCGCCGATTTCGAGACAGCGCTCGAATCGGTTACCGGTGATGTCCTCCACGAATACGCGCCGTGGTTGTACGAGCTGTATATCGGATCGTTCCGGCGTTTGGCCGAGCGCTACGCCGGAGAACCATTGGAAACCACCAGTACCCACAATCGGGCGCTGAGTCTCAATGTGTCGCGCGGCGACGGTTCACGCTATCCGTGCCATGTCGACAGCAACCCTGCCCAGGGTCTGCTCTACCTGACCGATTGCGACGAGCAGACCGGAGGTGCACTGGTCATCGCCCGGTCCAGTGCCGCCCGCGACGTCGACGAAGTGGATGCCGATTGCACCGTGCTCTATCCGCGGCGGGGTCATCTCTGCATTTTCGATGCCCGCGAGCACCCACACTATGTACGGCCGGTGCTTCTCCCCCAGAATGTGCGAGCGGTGGTGACCATGAACTACTACTCCGCGTCCTGTCCGGAGACGGTGCGACCGGCCGGCCTCGACGAGCAGTTGTTCGACTCGACCTCGCGATGACCGACGCGCTGCGCAGACACGATCCGGCCATCCGCGGTTTCGCGAGCGACAACAACGCCGGTGTGCACCCGGAGGTGTTGGAAGCGATAATTCTGGCCAACGGTGGCCATCAACCCGCCTACGGCGCAGACGATTACACCGAACATATCCAGCGGGTCTTCGGGCGGCATTTCGGTGAGCAGGCAGCCACCTATCCGGTCTGCACCGGCACCGGGGCCAACGTGATCGCACTCCAGGCGTGCGTGCCCCGCTGGGGTGCGGTGATCGCGGCCGAATCCGCGCACGCCTATCTGGACGAGGGCGGCGCCCCCGAGAAAATGGCCGGAATCAAGTTCCATCCAGTCGCGACGCCGGAGGGCAAACTCACCCCGGAGCTGATCGACAGGGAAGCCTGGGGGTGGGGCAACGAACATCGGGCGCAGCCTTCCGCAGTGTTACTGAGCCAGAGCACCGAATTGGGGACGTGTTATTCGCCGGCGGAGATCCGCGCCATCTGCGACCACGCTCATGAGCTCGGCATGCTCGTCCATATGGACGGGGCCCGGCTGGCCAACGCGGCCGCCTCGCTCGACGAACCGATGCGGCGCTTCACCGCCGACGCCGGTGTCGATGTCGTGTCCTTCGGCGGCACCAAGAATGGTCTGCTGCTCGGTGAGGCGGTCGTCGTCCTTTCTCCGGACAAGGTCCGCGACCTCGACTATCTGCGCATGATGTCGATGCAACTGATGTCCAAGATGCGATTCATCTCGGTCCAGTTCGAAGCTCTGTTGAGCGGGGACCTCTGGCTGCGTAGTGCCGCGCACGCCAACGCCATGGCCGCCCGCCTGCACTCTGCCGCTCGTGAGATCGACGGTGTCCGCCTGACTCGGCCCGTACAGGCCAACTCGGTTTTCGCGATTCTGCCCCGCGAAGCCGGGGAGCGGCTACAGAAGCGCCACCGCTTCTACGTGTGGAACGAACGCACCGGTGAGGTCAGATGGATGTGCGCCTTCGATACCACGCCCGAAGACGTGGACAACCTTGCCGCCGATCTCGCGGCGGAGATGCGAAAACCCTGACAACAGCTGGGCCCTTGCGGGCCTCACCACTGCATTTGCCCGGCCCGGGCAGCCCTCGGCGACAGCGATACCGGTGTCGCCCGCCGCTGCTCGACGTGCGAAGCTCGACGCCGGAGGTGGTGTGAGCACATACTCAGGTCGTTCCGATCGGCGCGCGGTGGTCGTGGGCGCCGGAATCGCGGGAGTCACGGCCGCCATAGCGCTGCGACAGCGGGGCTGGCAGGTCGAGGTCCTGGAGCGGGCCGCCACGATGGAAGCGGCGGGATCGGGGCTGAGCCTGTGGCCCAACGGTCTACGTGGTCTCGACGCGATCGGCGTCGGGGCAGGAGTCCGGGAACAGTCGCTGGCGGCGACCGAAGGCGGAATCCGGGATACCGCCGGGCGCTGGCTGGCACGGACCGATATCGCCGAACTCCGTCACCGCTACGGCGATCTGGTCGTGATCCACCGCACCCGGCTGTCGGAGATCCTGCGCGCCGCGCTCGGCGCGGCGCCACGGTTCGGCTGCGAGGTCGAGGCGGTGGAGTCCATCGCGGGCGGCGTCCGGGTCCGGCACAGTTCCGGTACGACCGAGGCCGACCTGGTGCTCGGCGCCGACGGAATCAACAGCACGACCCGTACCGCCCTGTGGCCGCGAGAGCGGCCCCCGATCTACGCCGGCTACACCGCCTGGCGGACCATCGTCACCCCCGTGGAGCCGGTGCATTCCGGTGGCGAGACCCTGGGCCGCGGGCAGCGTGTCGGTATCGCGCCGCTGCGCGACGGCCGGGTGTACCTGTTCGCCACCGCGAATCTCCCGGCCGGGCAGCGCTGCCCGGGCGATGAGCTCGGGGAGATCCGGCGCCGGTTCGGCACCTGGCACGATCCTGTTCCGGCACTGCTGGACGCGGCCGATCCGGAAACGATACTGCGACACGATATCTACGAACTGCCGCCGCTGCGCACTTTCGTCCGGGGACGGGTTGTGCTGCTGGGTGACGCGGCGCATGCCATGACCCCGAACCTGGGCCAGGGCGCGAATCTGGCTGTCGAGGACGCGGTCACCCTCGCGGCGCTGCTCGACCGGATACCGGATCTACCCGCCGCTCTCACCGAATACGACCGGGTGCGCCGCGCGCGGGTGCAGCCGCTGGCGCGACAGTCCCATCGGATGGGTGCCGCACTGCAACTCGACTGGCCCGCGGTGACGCCGGTGCGGAACTCTCTGCTGCGACTGGTCCCGGATGCCGCCGCCCTGCGTGCGCTCGGGCCGATACTGGCCTGGGGACCACCCGCCTGATCTGCTACACCCATTCCTTGCGAGCGAGATCCAGGATCGTCGGATGCATGAGTGTCGAGGGTTGTTCACCGGTGTCGCGGCGGTCCGGGGCGAAGACCGTCGCCGCCGGCAGGCTCTGTTCGTCGATCGAGCGCAGCGGGACCGGTGGATCCAGCGCGAGCCGCGGCTCCGGGGCGCGAGTCGCCTGAACGAAACCCCAGTCGCCGAAACTGGGCACATCCACGTGGTAGGGCAGGATGTGCAAACCCGACGTACGCACTGTGGCCGCGATACACCAGTACGAACGCGGGGCGAAGAACGGGGACCCCGCCTGCACCACCATCGTGCCGCCGGGCGCCAGCACCCGGGCGGTCATCGCGTAGAACTCGGTGGAATAGAGCTTTGCGATGGAGGTCTGGTCCGGGTCCGGCAGATCGACGATCACCGCGTCGTAGCCGGTGCCGGCGGTCCGCAGCCAGGAGAACGCGTCGGCGGTGACCACACGCACCCGCGGATCGGCGAAAGAGTTCCGGTTGAGTTCGGTGAGCCGCGCATCCGTGCGGGCGAGTTCGATCACGGCCGGATCCAGTTCGACCAAGGTCACCGACTCCACATCGGGGTATTCCACGATCTCGCGCAGCGCGAGACCGTCGCCACCGCCGATCACCAGCACATCGCGGCGCGGCCCGGCAAGCGTCGGATGCACCATCGCCTCGTGGTACCGGTATTCGTCCACCGAGGAGAATTGCAGATCCCCGTTGAGGAACAATCGGGTGTCCCGAGTTCCGAACGGTGACACCGATTCGGTGAGCACGAGCTTCTGGTACTCGGTCTGCCGCTGCCACACGATCGGATACGCGAAGAGGGCCTGCTGGGCGGTGGCCTCGAACCTGTCCGCGTAGATATAGCTGCCGACCAGCACCGCCGCCACCAGAAACGTCACCGCGCCGAAGGCCGCTCGCACCGGTCTCGACAGATCGGCGCGGAACCAGACGAGCACCAGCGCCAGACCCGCTACCGCGTTCACCACACCGACGATGAGGCTGCCGCGGATCTGCCCGAATACGGGGAGCAGCAGGAAAGGGAACGCCAGTCCGCCGAGCAGCGCGCCCACATAGTCGGCGGCGAACAGATCGGCGACGGCGCTCCCGGCCTCCTGTTTCCGGATCCGCTGCAACATCTCCATCAACAACGGAATCTCGGCGCCTACCAGGGCTCCGATCACGCAGGACGCCACCACCAGCGCCGTGGTGTACAGATCGAGCCAGGCGTAGGCGGCGTACAGTCCGAGCACCGAGAGACCGCCGACCAGCGCGAGCGCCAGCTCGACAGCCACGAAGGCAGCCGAGGCCAGATGCCGCAGCGGTTTCGCCGCCAGGGCACCGACACCCATCGCGCAGACCATCACACTGAGGGTGATCGATGCCTGCTGGGCGGTATCGCCGATCAGATAGCTACCCAGCGTCACCAGGGACAGTTCGTACACCAGCCCGCAGGCGGCACACACGAACACCGTGGTGAGCAGGGCCAACCGAGCGAAACGACCGGGGACCGGCGGCTGCCCGGCTTCCCGCGCGGCATCCCCGCCGACGACCGGTGGTGCGGGCGTGACGGTCTCCGTCGAGGATTCGTCGGTCGTCAATTCAGGTGAGAGCCGAGGCGACCACGGCCGCGACCGCGATATGCACCGCCGCACTCACCCACACACCGGGATGCAGCTCGTGCTCGTTCACCACGCCCCGGAACTCCCCGGGAGTCGTGAACTCCAGCAGCAGGAACGCCAGCGCCATCGCGACCAGACCGATGATCCCGTACACCGCGCTGGTCACCAGCGCCTGCCCGATCGCGCCGTCGGAGGTCCAGATGGCGGTGGCCACGATGATCCCCACGCCCAGCATGTTCGCGGAGACCAGCAGGGCGGCATTGCGATTGCGCTCCACCCAGATCTGGTGCCGCAGATTGCCCGGGGTGAGCACATCCACGAGAACGAACCCCAGCACCATCAGGACGAACCCGAGGCCGGAGTAGGCAGCGGCGGCGCCGGCGTTCGCGGGCAGGTCTTCGAGCATTGTTTCCTCCTGTGGGAGTGGATCTGGATGCGGACCCGGCCGCTACTTTCCCTCGCCGGAACCGCCGCCGCGGAAGCCGCTGTTATCGCTGGGCCATCCGAAAACGCTGACCGCACTGTGGTGGCGCCGGTGCCCGGTCCGGTAATCGTCCAGCAGAATCTTGGCCCCGGACCCGTTGGGCGAGATCGCGATGATGTCGTTCCGGTACTGCAGGTAGGTAGTGGCGCCGGTGGTGCGCCGGTCCAGCTGCCGCACCCCTTTGGCGATCTCGTCGGCGGTGGCCGTCGCCGACCTGTTCGACGTGTACGCGAGCCCGTTGTTCGCCTCGTCGAGCTTCGGTGCGCGCGTATAGTGCGACCCGACATAGGACCGGACCCCGGGGTCGTCGTCATCATCGGATCCGCATCCCGACAGCACAACCGTGAAGATCACGCAGACCGCAGCGACCAGCCAGGACTTACGACTCACTGAAACCCTTCCCCCGTCCGGCGCACAGTCCCTCCGGTGCCGCAGCTGTCGCTCAGTTCGACGACTGCGGGTAGATCATAATCGCACTCCGATACAGCACCTGGCCGATCGCGGCTTCCTTTTTGCCCGATTCGCCGAAATCCTCGAACGACAGCCGAGTGTCGTCGGCAGCCACATAATCGTGATATGCCACGGTGCCGGAGGGAGTGAGCCCGGTGGTCGCCTCGCTCACGTATTGCGCGCTACCCGACTCGTCGAGCCGGAACGTCTTCCCGTCGTGCTCGATCTCGTCCCCGCCCGCCGCCGGGATACCCGGTGTCTCCGTCCAGAGGACGAGTTCGAGATCGGGATCTTCCTCCACCGACAACCATTTGCGGGTGCCTTTGGCGGTGTCCAGCAGATGCTCGCTCCACCGGTAGCCGCCCTCTTTCAACCGCAGTGACCCACGGACGGTGTAGGTCTCGCCGAAAACGTCGACGATATCCCCGGCCTTCAGGGTGCGCGGGTCGCCCCGCAACGCATCGGAATCCTTGTCGGCGAACGGGTCGACCGGCACGGACTCCGCAGCCGGCTCGTTCTTCCTACGCACGAGCAGATACAGTGCGACGCCCGCCACGACGAGCACGATGATCAGCACAACGAGTAACAGCGCGGTGATGACAGCCTCCCTCTGGCGAACTCAGCGGAGGATAACACCCGACCGCGGCCACGGCAGGCCCCGGACCGGGGACGACGGCCCGCTATCCGCACTCGGTCCGTCAGGTCGCCCGGTCGTCGGGCTCGGTCGCCGACAGCAAGGCCGTGTTGTGTCCGATGGAGACGAACTCCGGCTCACCGAATCCGCACTCACGGAGCGCGGCCGAGTATCGCCGGATATCGGTCGTGCCGAACGTGGACCGCGGGTCCTTGCGGCGGATCCGGTCGAGCCAGGCGAACACTGTCCGCATCGAGGCGGACGGATGCGCGTCGGCCGAGAGCAACCGGCCGCCGGGCCGGAGCACCCGCGATGCTCTGCACCGAGCCCTCATCGGGCTCATGATGGAACGGGCCTACGACCGCATCACTGTCAGCGATGTGATCGCCCGGGCGAATATCGGCCGTTCGACCTTCCGACCCGGTCGCCCCTGAGACGGCATGGCGCCGTTTCGAGATGATCAGCGCGCACATACCCCGCCGAGACAACTGCTGAACCCGTCCACCGCCACACCGCGGACCCGTCCGCCGAACGCGACCGCGGACCCCGTCCGCAGAACGCGAACAGGGTCCGGATATCGCCGGTTCAGGGGGTCGCGCGACGGATCGTGGTCCACGCACCGATCAGCGCGGCGAGCGCGACCGTCGCGGGCAACGCCACCATCGGAACGACTCGGGGCGTATCAGCGAACCAGGAACCGACCTCCGGCCACCACCGCTGCCAGGACACCAGGATGGCGGCGAGGCCGCCGACCAGCAGGAAGGCCGTGCCGGCGGTGTAGATACCGGTAACCCGCCAACGCTGATAGACCGCGCCGAGAAGCAGGCCCACGCAGGCCACCAGACTCAGGAACGCCGCGTAGGTGGCCAGCTGGGTCAGCGGGTTGCCGGTGAAATCGGCCGGCAGACCGAACATCTCCATCCGCACACCCCACCCGTCGGTATGGTCCTCGATGACGGCCAGGACCCACAGCAGCAGCGAAGCCGCGGCCACCTGCCCGGCGCCGACCAGGACGGTGGCGTTGAAGAAGTCGCGGCGGGTCACCCCGAGGCCGAGAGCGAAGGGGAAGGTCTGGGTCATCGCGCCCAGGTAGAAGGCCATGGTCACGCCGAGGATCGAGTAGATGCTGCCGGTCGTGTTCGACTCGGTGGCGTCGATCAGAGCGAAGACCACCCACGGTATAGCGAAGGCGACGAAAAGGATCGCCAGCGGCCAGGCGATCAGCAGCGGCCAGGCCACCGTGTGGATGCGGGAGACATTGAGAGCGCGAGCGATCATGACTGTTCCTTGCCGTGCAGGGTGGTGGTCTCGACGATGAACTGCTGCAGCGATACCGGTTCCGCCAGCAGGCCCAGAGTTTTCGCGTGCTGGGTGTCCGCGGCGTTGTCGGAGGTGCGCAGCAGGACCCGGCTCTGGCTGCCCAGCGATTCCCGGCGCAGTTCCGGCCTGCCCGCGACGAAATGGTCGATATCGGCGGTCGGCCCGGAAACGGTGAGGGCGCGGTCGCGCAATTCGTCGGCGGACGCGTCGGCGACGAGCCGGCCCCGGTCGATCAGCAGCACGCGTTCGAGCAGACCGGCGACCTCGTCGATCAAATGTGTCGACAGCACCACCGTGCGCGGGTGTTCGGCGTAGTCGGCGAGGAGGTGGTCGTAGAAGAGCTGCCGGGCGACGGCGTCGAGGCCGAGATTCGGCTCGTCGAAGAAGGTCAGCGGGGCGCGGGAGGCCAGGCCGAGGATCACGCCGAGCGCGGAGAGCATGCCACGGGAGAGTTTCTTCACCTTACGATCGGTGGGCAGATCGAAATCGCGCACCAGTTCACGTGCGAACCCCTCGTCCCAGTTCGGCAGTAGATGTCGGGCGGCATACAGCACCTGCCCGACCTTGTAATCCGCCGGATACGCCTGGCTCTCTTTGATGAACGATACCGAGCGCAGTACCTCGGCATTCTCGTGCGGCGCCGCGCCGTTGATCCGCACTTCCCCCGAGGTTTGGAAGATCTGCCCGGTGAGCACCTGCATGAGCGTGGTCTTTCCGGCGCCGTTGCGGCCGAGCAAACCGTAGACGGTGTTCTCGCGCAGATCGAAGGTCACGTCGTCGAGCGCGGTGACCGAACCGAACCGCATGGTCACACCGCGTGCCGAGGCCAGCACGTCGTTGTCGAGCGCCGGATCGATGAAGGTGGCGTTCATCGGATTCCCTCCCGCTGGTCGAGCATGGTCTTGAGTTCGTCGGTGCGCATCCCGAGTTTGTCGGCTTCGGCGATGAGTGGGTCGATGTACTGCTGGGCGAATCGTTCTTTGCGCCGCAGCCGCAGCGCGCCGCGCGCACCGGCGGTGACGAACATGCCGATCCCTCTTTTCTTGTACAGAATTCCGTCCGACACCAGCTGGTTCAGACCTTTGGCCGCTGTCGCCGGATTGATCCGATGGAAGGCCGCGAGCTCGTTCGACGACGGTGCCTGCGCCTCTTCGGGAAGTGATCCGTCGACGATCGAGTTCTCGACCATCTCCGCGATCTGCAGGAAGAGCGGCTTACCGTCCGCGTGCACGGTTACTCACCTTCTCCGGTCAAGTGGTTCACTACTCATGTAATGAACCATAGAGCCCACCGCGGTGTCGCGCAAGACCGAAGTCGATCGCTCGAAGATTTCGTGGACAGCACGCCACCGCCCGCTGACCGATCTGCGGGGGTCCGGGTCAGGTCAGAGCGAGCACGCGGCACGGTCCGCCGGTGCCGCCCACATGTTTGGGCGCGCCGACGACCACGGTGGCACCCGCCGGTGGAGCCGACGCCAGATTGGCGAGTAGTTCGACACCGTAGCGACCGGAGTCCAGAAAAGCGGAGTGGGCGCCGAAATCCGGGTCGGCCGCCCGGTCGAGACTCAGCGTGTCCACACCCGCACCCACGATTCCTCGTTCGCTCACCAGGAACTCAGCGGTCTCCGGGGCGAACCCCGGCGCGTGTGGTGTGCCCTGCCCGTCGAGGTTCACGAATGCGCCGGGGACCTCCAGGCGGCGTTCCCATCCCGAGTACATCGCCACGAAGGCCCGCTCCGGAATCCGGCCGTAGCGGGACTCCCAGGCGTCGAGATCGTCCACGGTCACCGCCGCATCCACATCGGCGTCGGCCCGGGCGCTGATATCGATCACCACCAGCGGTGCTACCAGATCGCGCGCGGCGAGAACATCGGTGGACTCCGTGCCGCGACGGTGCGTCGGCGCGTCCACATGCGTGCCCGTGTGCTCCCAGTACGCCAGCAGGTTCTGGTTGAATCCACCCACCGCTTCCCAAGCGACCGGAACCATCGAGAACGGCGGGATCCCGGGCCACCTCGGGGTGCGTGCACTGAGCGCGTGGGTCAGATCCACGACACCACCTTCGGCGGCGCGTGCCGGCGCCGCGGAGATGACGGCACCCAGGGGCGACAGCCGCACCCGCGGCACGGAGAAACGCACGCCGACCGGGACGTGGCAGATCGTCCGCGGCCGCGCGGAGGTCTCGGATTATCTGTGGTGTGCACATTTCGCGGGGAGCTTATTCGAGCCCGGCCTCGATAGCGCGAATGCCACGCGCGATACCGGAAATCCAGCGTGGCGGGTTTCGCGCCCCGGCTTCTCGCAGGACAGGGCTGTCGAGATACACCGAGCACCCTCCCGGCGAAACCTTCGACTCCGCGCAGTGATTCGATCGCTCCGGCAGCACTGGCGGGTAGATTCTCGGGCGTGACCACCGACGATCGTGGACCTGTTTTCGACGGCGTGAAGATCGGCAGACCGGCGACCGGCGCCTTGATCGACGCGGGATATCGCACGCTCGGCGATCTACCCGAACAACTGGAGAAACTCCGTCCGCTGCACGGCATCGGACCCCGCGCGATCGACCTACTCGCCCAGGCGCGGCGGACCAGGAAGTGAGATCGCGCGACCCGGGGCCTCCCGTGGACGAGCCGACCGTACAGTGGCGGCCGACCGGCGTTGGGTCAGCGGAATCGGCCCAGGTGCCGGATCATGAGATCCGCCGGTAGGAAAGATCCGGCCAGGGCGGTCGCCGCAGCACTGCCAGGGCCGCGATCACGGCGGCGAGCAACCCGATCCATTCGCCCAGTTGGGCTATCCGGTTGACATCCACCGCGGGGACCCAGGTGGCCGCACTGTCGCGCACCACGAAAATCCCCGCGGGCCGCATCGCCGAACCGGGAAAGCTGCCGCGGCGCGAGACCGTGATGACGATCGCACCGTCCGCTGTCTCGAACGGTTCCCCGTAGACAGGCGCTATATCAGTTGCGGCCGGACCCGGCCGTTCTCGAAACACCATGTGCACAACTCCGCTTTCTCGTGCCGGGTGCACCGCGACCAGGGCGGCGCCTGCGTGCGCCGCGCCGGCGGTCTCCGGAAGACTACGGTCCGGGAGCGTGGCACCGGGTTCGATCCGTATTCCGGGCGACTCGCGACTACCGGGCGGTTCCGGACGGGCCAACAGTCAACTCAATACGACCGAACCGTCCGGGTCGATCCGCCACGCGGGGTTGTACGCGATTTCCCAGACGACGCCGTTGGGGTCGGCGACGTGACCGTTGAACACCCCGCCGAACTCGCTTTCGGTCGGCTGTTTCAGCACGGTACCGCCCGCGCCGGCCATGGCGTTCACGGTATCGCGCACCTCGTCGCGACTGCCGACATTGTGCGAGAGGGTCAGACCGGAAACCGGTGCGCGGTCGGAGCCGTCGGAGATATCGGCATTGAACTTGTCCGCATGGAAAAACCCCAGCACCAGCCCGGGGGCGATCTGGAAGAAGATGATCTCGTCCGGTACGTCGAGCAACGGCTCCCAGCCGAGTGCGTCGACATAGAATCGGCGGGCCGCGTCGAGATCGGCTGTCGCGATCGTCAAGAAGTGCGCCTGCTGTTTCACGAAGCCTCCTGCGTCGGGTCCCTGATATTAGTCGCGCGCTTGGTGACCTCCCGGTTCACCCGCCGATGAAGTCTCCCGCGGCCGCCGCCGGAACTCGATCGATCGGCCCGGCGGCCTCACGGGGCCATTTCTCGATGCCGGGAATGTCCGGAAGGTCGTGCTATAACGCACTGAGGTGTGACGGAAACGCACGGAGCCGGTGACACCCGATATCCGTTGTCTCGGCAGCACGGCCGGCGCAGAGAATAGGGTTCCGATGAGTCCGACGACTGTCGCAAAGCTCGAGATCAAGCCCCTGCCCCATCCCGATGGTGCCAGTGGGGGTCTGAACGCCATCATCGATGCCGTCGAGGAGCACATCAACCGGTCGATACTGTTGCTGGCCACCGGCGAGCCCGAGGACGCGCCCGATTTCACCACCTGGCTCGAAGGCAAAGAGCTGCCCGGTGAGAGTGACCTGCAGAAGCCTGTCGACGAGGCCGACCTGGTCGACAAGTACACGGACCGGCAGCAAGAGGTGAAGAGTCTGACAGCGAACCTCGACCGGGAGAACAAGAGCATCAACGACTCCCAGGTCGCCGCGTTCAGCCTCTCGAACAACACATACCGGAACATCGCCAAGATCGTCCTGGAGTTGCGGGACACGCTCGGGGAGGACGCACCCGCCCCGACGAAAGGCGTGGACGGCGTCTACCGTTTGTCCCCCCTCGCGGAGATCGGTCTGCTACTGGCTCTACTGGACGCAGCCGACCGCGTGCACGATGAAGTCCAAGACGCGGCGAACGGTATCGAAACCCATGCCGGTGATATAGCTGGATCGGTACCGAATGCCCCGCGTGGATACGACAACAACAATGGTGGAGTTCCCGCGGCGAGCAACGCCTACCGGCCGGCCCCGGCCAGTAAGGCCAGTTACCGGATCACCGACCCGCCCGACCCGATCGGCGAGGCCCTGCGCGTGGCCGGTAAGGAAGTCGGGACCGAGGAAAACGATGAGGCGTTCGGAAGTAAGCCCTACAACAACGGCAGCGCCTGGTGCGCCGCGTTCACCAGCTGGGTGTGGAAGGAAGCCGGTTACGACGTCACCTGGACCGACTTCGACTATGTACCCGCTGTCTGGAACGACGCCGAAGCATTGGACCTGCGGAGGCCGAGCCCCGCTGACGCTCAGCCGGGCGATTTGATCGTGTTCGACTGGGAAGGGGACGGCACACCCGACCACATCGGAATCGTGGAAACCGTCAGCGGCGGAATGATCCACACCATCGAAGGCAACTCCAGCGACCGCGTGCAACGCCTGGACTACTCGATGAACGCCGGAGAAGTCGTCGGGGTCATCAAACCACCGCCCACCGGCTCGGGCGCGGATGTGCGGGTGTAGCGCAGGAAGAACGAGGTGATATACGGCATCATCACCGGAACGCATTTCGCTGCGCGTGCGGCCAGTTCGGGTATCTCGTCCTCGGGCACACCCAGGTGGTACAGCCATTCCTGGGTGATCTCCTCCCCCGTACACTCCTGCATCGACTTCCGGACGTAGTCGCCCGGGGTGTCCACGAACAGCGAGTACACCCACACCACGATCTGATCGGCCGGCTGCTGTTTGAAATGCGGCTGGCGATTCACCGTCCAGCTCATCAACCAGCTCGAGTCACGCACGGTGACGATCCCGCCGGTGACGACCCGGCCGCTGAACGGATCCCGTTTACAGATCCGCCGGATATGCTCGGGAATCCGCGCGTCGAGAGTCGTGACGGTCGCCGATTCCCATTTCGTCTCCGGAATATGACCGCCGAAGACATCGGGATGACCGAACGCCGAGTCCTTGGCCGCGATGCGCCGCCACAACTCCCATGCCGGGGCCGGGCCCTCGTCGAGTTTCGCCGGGGTGTGATGGTCTCCGTTGCAGGAGTTCTCGGTCAGCGATCCGATGGTGGCCAGCACCAGATCGTCATCCCCCAATTCGACCCCGCCGGGCAGCCCCTCGGCGACCCAGCGGATCCGCGTCGCCTGCTTCCGATCGGCGCCGAGGTCGAAATCGATATCGGTGACCTCGGTATCGAACCGGAAGATCACGCCCCGGTCGAGCAACCACCGGTACAGCGGCAGCACCAGCGATTCGTACTGGTTGTACTTGGTGAACTTCAACGCGGAGAAATCCGGCAGACCCCCGATATGGTGGATGAAACGATGCAGATACAGCTTCATCTCCAGCGCGCTGTGCCATTCCGGCTGTGCGTGGTCTCGCAGCACACGGTATGCGCGGGGATCCACCAGCGCATTCGTGTTGACTCGATCGAGATGGTCACGAAACCGACCGCTGACCCGGGGTCACGATCCTGTTCAGGTGTCCGCGATCTATGCGTATACGTATACTTCGTTCATGGATCCACTGAGCCTTGCGGTCGGCGCCGGCCTCGTCGCGATGGGCTGGATAGGCGGCCGATTCGGGTCACGGCGGCGAGGCGGGCCGGGGGCGAAAATCACCGCACGCTGCGGCTGCGGGCACGACCTCGCACTGCACGACCGCGAGACCGGCAAATGCCATGCCGAACTCTCCCGAAGAGGCATACACGGCCTGCGCGAATGGGTCGGCTGCAATTGCCGCCGCTACACCGGACCCATCCCGCTGGAAGAGGTCTTCAGCCCGCCGATACTCCCGCCGGAGTCGTGAGCGCGGTCCACTCGGCCATCACCGGGTTCGCAGACACCCACGCATCGAATCCCGTTGCGCGGCAGACCCGGCATTCACGGCAGAGCCGGTCTCGCCACGTGGCGTGCACAATCCGGCGCTATCCGGTCCGATCCGGTGGGAGCGGCCGACAACGATGCGGACGATCCGCAGCACCCCTCGTGCGTGTCGACGCTCCGGCCGGGACCCGGGCGAATCCGGTCAGGCAGCGGCCCATTTCTCCGGGTGGAGGTGGTGCTGCACGAGCGCGTTGGCGTGCCCGTGCCCGAAACCGTGCTCGGATTTCAACAATTCGACGAGTTCCTTGTGCGCGGTCAGCCCCGACTCGACCAGGACTGTCGTCCACTCCTCGATACCGCGCCCGTACGTGGCCTCGATGGACGGGAAGTAGGACGCGGGGCCCTTCGGGGTGGTCGCCATCTTCGATCTCCTTGCTGACTACGGACTCTGCAGGTGAGACGGCGATCTCGCCGAGATCTCATCGCCCGCGCCGCTTATGTGTCGCGCATCACCGGAAAGCCGTTACCGGTGGGCCCAGCTCGACCCGATCGGGACAGGCGACCGGCGCGACACAGCCGCGGCCGGACGCAGACGAGTCCACCCGGACCGCAATCGGTGGAGTGATCGCGGAGTGGGTGGACTCGCTACAGTTCTCGGCAGCGTTGACGGCAAAGCCCTGACCTGCACATCCACGTTGGCACCGTTGGCGTAGCGATGCTGCGCACGAAGCTACTGCGTACCCACTGCGTACTGGCGCTACTGAGGTTGGACTAGCCGGTTCCCGCGAGTGCGACCAGCACTTCCGGGCAGGCGAACAGCCGTCTCTGCCGTCTACCGGTGACCTCCCGCAAGATCCCGTCCTCAACAAGGTTCTTTACGACGAGATGTGCAGCCTGGACCGTGACGTTCGTCAGCGTAGCTATGGTCTTCACATCGATGATCGGATATCCGATCAGGAATTCCGCGACTTCGACCGCGGAGCCTTTTCGCTTGGCCCGCACCTTCGCCACGAGCCTGTCGCGGACGTTTAGAAGGTTTCGGATCTGGCTGAGGCCCTGTCGGGCCTCAATCTCGACACCGTCGGCAAAAAAGCGGATCCACGTGTTGAAATCTCCGGTCACCGTCAGCCGTAGCAGTTGCTCTTGGTACTCGGCACGCCGCGTTTCGAAGTATGGGGCGATGTTGAGGGCGGCCCACCGGAGTTCCTTGGCTTGCATGGCTTGCAAGATTGCGACAAGGCGGCCCAGACGGCCGTTCCCGTCCCCGAAGGGGTGCAACGTCTCGAACTGGTAGTGCGCTAAAGCCATACTGGCCACGATCGGCAATCGGTCGTGGTCGGCGATCCAGTCCAACAACGCGGCAATCCCTGCAGCAAGTTGATCGCCGGGAGGGCACGGCACGAATCGCGCCTCTTGGATAGGTCGGTACCGAGCGCCGATGGCAACTTGATGCGGCCGGATGTCCCCGGTGTCCGGGGTGTCGCCGCTGGTGTTCCGGACAATGATCCGCTGCAACTCCCCGAGAAACGTCCGGGTGATCCGGCGTCCTGTGATGTCTTGAACTGCGTACTCAGTCGCTTCGACGTAGTTCCGGATCTCGCGTTGTTCGTCCGACATCTGTCCTCGTTCGAGGAAGTCTGCTTCGAGGACCTCCTCGAACGAGGCATACGTCCCCTCAAGGGCAGATGTGCTCCGAGCTTCGCGGCGGATGATCGGTCGGACGATGATCTCGGGCCGAGGCAACTGGGCCACGGCTTCGTCGAGACGGCCAATGGCCACGCCGGCCTTGGCGCTGGCATTCACGGCAGCGCTGGACATGGTCAACTCTTGCGGAAGGTCATCAGGTAGGTACGCCCAGTAGGACCATTCGTTCTTGGTCTGAGGGTCAAGACCCGAGATCGGCACCAACTGTCCGATCGTAGACTGCCCGATTGCTTCCAAGTCCATGGTTAAAGATTAGCGTCCCAAACTTGAACCACGGGGTCGCGGTGCATAAGCAACTTTAAGCGGGGCGCCTCTGATTCAAGTTTGGGCGCCCAACCTTGAATCACGCCGGTGTAAGTTCAAGCTCCGTCTGCCGCGTGGTGCGTACAAGCTATGAGTGCGCGACGGTCGACTGCTGGGCATCGCTGGGCCGCTATGGAGGCGGGTTCTTTTGCTCCCGGTGGGGCGCTTGCGCCCTCCCCCCGCCTTGTGGTCTTTCCCCACTCACACATCAATCTCACTGTCACTTCCCCCACTTACTGAACCCCCTGGCACCGAAGGTGCAGGTAGACGGACTATCCGGCGGAGAATGACGGGACTGAACCTGTTCGGCCTTTGTTCGGACCCGGCCGCTTGTGGTCGGTCTCCCGGATGAGTTCGTTTTCCATGAACTTCGGCACTATCTGGCGTCGTTGTCGATTGCCAACGGGGCGGACATCAAGGTCGTCCAAGCGCGCATGCGTCACGCGACCGCGAAGACCACTCTCGGCACCTACGGCCACCTCTGGCCCGATGCAGACGAGTCCACCCGCCGGGTGATCGCTTCTGTGATCACCGAGCGGGTGGACTCGAAACCTTCTACTGCGTACCGTGGGCCGAAAACAGGGGTAAATCCGCAGTTCAGGCTTACACGTCGAAGTAGAGTTCGAACTCGTACGGGTGCGGCCGCAGATTCACCGGGGCGATCTCCTGCTCGCGCTTGATGCTGATCCAGGTGTCGATCAGGTCCTCGGTGAAGACATTGCCTTCGGTGAGGTACTCGTGATCGGCCTCGAGCCGGTCGATGACCGAGGACAGGCTGGTGGGGGCCTGCGGGATGTTCTTGGCCTCCTCCGGCGGGAGCTCGTAGAGGTCCTTGTCGACCGGGGCCAGCGGCTCGATCTTCTTCTTGATGCCGTCCAGGCCGGCCATCAGCATGGCGGCGAAGGCCAGGTACGGGTTGCCCGAGGAGTCCGGCGCGCGGAATTCGATGCGCTTGGCCTTCGGGTTGTTGCCGGTGACCGGGATGCGGACGGCGGCGGAGCGGTTGCGCTGCGAGTACACCAGGTTGATCGGGGCCTCGTAGCCGGGGACCAGGCGGTGGTAGGAGTTCACCGTGGGGTTGGTGAACGCCAGCAGCGACGGCGCGTGGTGCAGGATGCCGCCGATGTAGTGCCGGGCCAGGTCCGACAGGCCGCCGTAGCCGGCCTCGTCGTGGAAGAGCGGCTTGCCGTCCTTCCACAGCGACTGGTGCGCGTGCATACCCGAGCCGTTGTCACCGAAGAGCGGCTTCGGCATGAAGGTGACGGTTTTGCCCTCGGCCCACGCGGTGTTCTTGACGATGTATTTGAACAGCTGCAGATCGTCGGCCGCGCTCAGCAGGGTGTTGAACTTGTAGTTGATCTCGGCCTGGCCGGCGGTGCCGACCTCGTGGTGGCCGCGCTCGAGCTCGAACCCGGCGTTCTGCAGGTTGGTGGAGATCTTGTCCCGCAGGTCGACGTAGTGGTCGTAGGGGGCGACCGGGAAGTACCCGCCCTTGTTACGGACCTTGTAGCCGCGGTTCGGGCTGCCGTCCGGATTGACCTTGGCGCCGGTGTTCCAGGAGCCGGAGATGGACTCGACCTCGTAGAAGGCGCCGTTCATACCGGAGTCGTAGCGGACCGAGTCGAAGATGTAGAACTCGGCCTCGGCGCCGAAGTACGCGGTATCGGCGATGCCGGTGGAGCGCAGGTACTCCTCGGCCTTGCGGGCGATATTGCGCGGGTCGCGCGAGTAGGACTCACGGGTGAACGGGTCGTGCACGAAGAAGTTCAGGTTGAGCGTCTTCGCCGCACGGAACGGGTCCAGCTGCGCGGTGCTGTAGTCGGGCAGCAGCAGCATGTCGGACTCGTCGATGGACTGGAAGCCCCGCACCGAGGAACCGTCGAAGGCGAGGCCTTCCTCGGCGAGGTCGGCGGTGAAGGCCTTCGCCGGGATGGAGAAGTGCTGCTGCACACCGGGCAGATCGCTGAATCGGATGTCGATGTACTCGACATCCTGGTCCGCGATGTACTTGATGACCTCGTCGGCCGTGCTGAACGTCACTTAGTTCTCCTTACGGATAGATTCCCAGCCAGTATCGAGTGCAGGGCGTCGCGACCCGACGCTATGGACAGGGTGTTTCCCGCCAGTCAAGAGTGTGTTTCGCCAGTGTTACACGTCGTGTCGGCGGGGTGTCTTGGGCCACGCCACGAACAGCGAGTTCGTCTCGCGGCCTGCGTCCGGGCATCCGACCGGCGGTTGCGCCGGATATCCCCCCAGAACGCGCATCGTGCGCCGCGGCAGCGAAGGCGGAGGGTACGCACGACAAGCACAGCTGGGCGAAGCCCACCCATAGTCCGCGCACGGCCCGCAGCGAAGGCGGAGGGTACGCACGACGAGCACAGCTGGGCGAAGCCCATCCGCAGTCCGCGCACGGCCCGGAGCGAAGGCGGAGGGTACGCACGACGAGCACAGCTGGGCGAAGCCCATCCGCAGTCCGCGCACGGCCCGGAGCGAAGGCGGAGGGTACGCACGACGAGCACAGCTGGGCGAAGCCCATCCGCAGTCCGCGCACGGCCCGGAGCGAAGGCGGAGGGTACGCCTATCCTGGGTTCATGGCACGTATCACCGGCTCTTGGCTCTCCGGACCTCCCGTCGCTCCCGGTGCGGGCGGCGCCGACGACTACGCCGGAGCCGAGCTGGGGTTGCCACGCGAGGGCGCCGGATCGCTGCCGGGAATGTTTCGCCGGATCGTCGCGATGATGGTCGATTGGTTCATCGCGGTCGGGATCTCGGCACTGATCGCCCAGGGCATGCCGACCTCGTCGGTGAACCTGCTCCTCTGGTTCGTGATCGGCATCGCGGCGGTGACACTGTTCGGGTTCACCCCGGGGCAGTATTTCCTGCGCATCCGGGTGATCCGTGTCGATGCCGACGCACCCGTCGGATTCCTGCGGGCCCTGGGGCGTCAGATGCTGCTGGTTTTCGTGATTCCCGCACTGTTCACCGATGCCGACGGGCGCGGTATGCATGATCGCGCGACGGGGACCGCGGTGGTGCGTTCCCGCTGACCCCGCGGTAAGGGCCTACGCCTGTCGATCGAGTTCGGCGGCGCCGCCGCGCTGTGGTTCGCCGGACTACCGCGGTTCGCCGGACTACCGCGGTTCGCGCTGCTGCCCGCGGCGGCTCTGCTGGTCTATCGCCTCTTCGCTCAGGACCGGGTGCGCTGGCTCCTGCGGCATCGAGCGACCCGGCCCCGCGTGGAATCAGCGGCGGCGGATGGTGCGCTGCATACCCCGCATCTTCGCGTTACCCGGCATCGGCCCCTTGGGCATGGCCGGACCACCGCGCGAACTCAGGGCGCTGAGGCGGCCCTCGATCAGATCGATCCGTTTCGTGTCGATATTGCGCGGGAGTTTGGTGAGATAACGCTGGAGTTCCTTGAGCGGCACCTGTCCCTCCTCGTTACCGATCATCACGTCGTAGATGGGGGTGTCGCCGACGATACGGGCGGTGCGCTTCTTCTCCTGGGCGAGCAGTGACCGCAGCCGCTGCGGGGACCCCTCCCCCACGAAGATGACGCCGGGCAGTCCGATGACGCGATGGACGGCGTCGAGCTGGGTGGTGGCGGCGATCCCGTTGCTGACCCGCCATTTGCCCCGCAGGTTGTCCAGCACCCAGGCAGCCGCGCCGGCCTGGCCCTCGGCCTTGCCGTAGACCGACTTCTGCACCCGGCGGCCGAAGATGATGAAGGCGAACAGCAGACCGAGCAGCAGCCCCAGGGGCAGCAGGAACCACTGCACACCGAAGAGGAAGCCGATCCCGAACAGCACCAGGGTGGTGACGACCACCGCGCCGATCATCAGCGGCAGCAGCAGCTTGTCCTCTTTGCGCTGCATCTGGAACGCCTGCCAGATCTGCTGACGACGTTCCTTCGACTGTGCTTTGCGCGCGGCTTTCGCCGCGGCCTTCGCCTCTTTGTCGGGCTTGCCTGCTGCCATGGCTCCCAGAATAATGCCCGGGCCACACGCCCCGGCCACGGGACGGACTCCGCCCCTCACCCGCGGCGACCGGGCCCCGATCCGCGCGGCCGGCCACGGTGCGGGCTCAGCGTCGCGCGGGCGAGGAGAATGCAGGGATGTCCACCGATTCCCGCCACTCCGGCGATCTGGCCGCCACCCGCTGCAATTTCGCCCCCATCCGGCTCACCGCCGCGGATCTGGAACGGATCCACGGAAACGACGAGCGTTTGTCCCGGGTGAACTACGCTCGGCTGATCGACTTCAACCGGCGCCCGGTCACCGCGCTCGCCGAGTCGGAACGGGCCCGCTGAACTCACCGAGCGCCGCAGGAGCCGCGATGAGGCGGTACCTCCGCCTTCGCTACGGCCTCCGCCGACACGTGTACGGGCTTCGAAGGAGGATCTGATGACCAGCGACCAGGACATACGAGTGGACCGCGGGGAATTCGAGCACGGCGGGAACCGGCTGAGCCGGCGGTCCTGGGTGCCCGCGACACCGGCACGCGGGGTCGTCGTTCTCGTTCACGGGGTGGCCGAGCATTCGGGACGTTACGAGTACGTCGCACGGACTCTGGCGGCGGCCGGTTTCGCTGTGTACGCGTTCGACCATGTGGGACACGGCGAATCCTCCACAGCCGGTTCCCGCGCCAACATCGGGTCGGTCGCCGACGCGGCGGACAATGTGGCGGCACTGCTCGACCTGGCCCGTGCGGAGCATCCCGGGGTCCCGGCGTTCGTGATCGGCCATTCCATGGGTGCGTTGATCACCCTGTATCTGGCCACCCGGGCGCCGCTGGACGTGGCCGGGGTGGTGGTGTCGGCACCGCCGCTGATCATCGACGCGGGTAATCCGGCACAGCGACTGCTGGCGCCGGTGCTCACCCGGCTGGCACCGAATCTGGGTGTGCTGAAACTCGATTCGTCACAGATCAGCCGGGATCCGGAGGTGGTCGCGGCCTACGACAACGACCCCCTGGTGTTCCGCGGGAAGCTACCCGCACGCACCGCGACCGAGATCCTCACGGCCGCCGCGACCGTGCTCGACCGGCTACCGCGATTACGGGTTCCGACGCTGGCGTTGCACGGGACCGGTGACGCCATCGCCGCCCCGGCGAGTACGGACCGGATCGAACAGCGCGCCGGCACCACCGATCTCACGGTCCGCCGTTACGACGGGCTGTACCACGAGATCTTCAACGAACCCGAGCGCGACGAGGTACTCACCGATGTGGTCGCCTGGCTGGACGCGCGGGTCGCCGCGAAGTGAGCGGCGGCCCGGTACGCGAGACCGGATTCGGGATGCCGGTCCTACGCGTATACGGCGAGGCAGGCGCTCTCGCCTTCGAGCACGCCCAGCCGGAACGCGTCCAGCCGCAGATAACCCTCGGGAACGACCTCGCCGTTGACATCGCTGGCCGCCAGCCCGTCGGCCAGCAGACCCGATACCGCCTCGTCCAGATCACCGGCGGACAGTCTCGGGTTGCTGTTCTCCCGGCTCAGCGCCGTGGTCACCACGCCCGATAGGCAAGCGGTCCGCAGACCGGCGCTGTCGGCGCCGGTCAGGGACAGTTGTCTATGGTTCTGGTACGCGAGTGTGTAGCGGGAGACGAAGACGACGAACGCGTTGTAGTCTCCGGTCACGATCGCGGACAGGGGTTCGTCCTCGGTGCCGGTTTCTCCCGCCCATTCGGCCAGGGCGTCGACGTCGGTGCCGACGACATCGGTGACCGGGCAATACGCGACGGGCACGGTGGAGGCGGCGTCCGAGCAGCGGGCGGGCACACCGTCGTAGTTGTAGTCGGGCGAACCGGCGACGGGCAGGATATCGGCCAGTGCGGCAGCCATATCGCGCAGTGAATCCTCGGTGATCTCCAACTGCAGGTACTCCTCGCCCGGTTCCTCGAAGGTCACCGGGAGGCCGGCGCGGCGCGCCTCGATCTCCTGTTCGTCGATCCCGGCGCAGGCCGCGGCGCCGTCGGTGTAGCCCATCTGCACCGCGGTCACCCGCTCGAAGGCGGTGCCGTGCACGTTGTCCGGATCGCCGGGATCACGGTCACGCACCGCGACCGTGGCGCCCAGCACGCCGTTGAGGCCCTCGGTGGTATTGAGCGCGAAATGGCGGGAGTCACCCTCGGCCACATGCCGGAGGAACACCCCGGCCAGGCAGTCGGCCTGTTGTTCGGTGACCAGTCCCGGTGAATCCTCGGTCGCGATTCCGGCGGTTATCTGCAGGGCGTGCCCGTATTCGTGGGCGAGCACCATCACCACGGCCATCTCGCCGAATTGCTCGACCAGTTCCGGCAGCAGCACCCCACGATCCCAGCCGATGGTCTCGTCGGTGCCGCAATAGGCGGCGTTCACCAGTTCATGGGTGCTCATCCCGCAGAACTCGACCGAATCGCGTTCGGCGGCGTTCCCGTCCCAGGACACGAGTTCGGAGACCGGCCGGAACTTCCCCGGGAAGGTCGCCGAGTAGTTCTCGGCCCAGAACTCCTCGATATCGGCGACCGCGTTGAGCGCGAGCCGGTCCGTTTCACCGCCGTCACCGTTGGTGGCCTGCCGAGCGCTGTCGGGTACTCCTTCCCGGGGACCACTGGGCCCGGTGCTGGTCGTGGCTCCCGTGATCTGCCATGGGTTCGCCGAATCCGTCGCCCGCTGTATCGAATTCGCCGCCGAGCAGGCCGTCGGCGCCGATATCGTCAATATCGCCGCGGCCGCCGCGCCGGCCAGCCGTGACCACTGTGTTCTGGCCATTTCCGCCTCCCCGTTCCGAACCGGGTCCACAGACCCGGCACCACCCGGATCGCGAGACCGCCGCGCCGGACAGAGGATCATCGAATCACAAGGCGGGCAACGGCGTACAGCGAAGAAACGCGGGCGGTTCGTCCATTCTGCGGTATAGGGATCGCCGAGGCGGCCGTCAACGCTCGGCGCGTTGTCGGCCGCGGCCGCCGAGGAGCTCGCGCTCTGCCTGCCCGGCTGCACCTCGCGGGTCACCGTCGCCGATCGCCGGGTGAGTCCTGGTATCGGGTGGCGATCGCGGCGGCGCGGTCGCGTAGACAAGTGCGCAACGACTGCGGAGCCAGGGCTTCCACGTCCATGGCGAGCTGCCATAGTGCCCATTCGGCGTGTCGCGAGTCCTGGAACGTCACCTCCATCCGCAGCCGGCCGTCCGCGTCGCGTTCCTCGGTGCGGACGGCCAGTGCGGTACCCACCAACTCCTCCCGCCGCGCCGGGTCCACCCGTACCAGCACCGCGATCTGGTCGCCGCCGGTCCGGAACCGCGTGCTGCGTTCCTGCCATTCCCGGTCCAGATCGACCCGGTCCGGCCGCTGGGCCGGTTCGGGGAGTTCCTCGGCAGCGGATACCCGCGACAGCCGGTAAGTGCGGTCGGCACCGGCCCGCATGGCCAGCAGGTAGCCCCGGTCGCGAACGATGACCACGCCGATCGGATCCACCGTGCGCCACTTCGGGGGCCGGCCGATTGCCGCGTAGTGGATACGCAGCTTGTTTCCGGCGAGCACCGCGCGCCGGACCTCGGCCAGTACGGCGCCGGACACCTCCTCGGCGACCGACCGGCGCGACAACAGATCGGCCTCCGGGTCGATGAGCAATCGCTCGGCCACATCGGCTGCGGTATTCCGATAGTTCTCGGGTAACGCGTCGACCACCTTGAGCATCGCCGAAGCAAGCGCCGAGCCGAGGCCGAATGCCTGCGCACCACGCCGCGATCCGGCGACCAGCAGGGCAAGCGCCTCGTCGTGGTTCAGTCCGGTGAGCTCGGTCCGAAATCCGGGTAGCAGCGCGAAACCGCCGTATCGGCCGCGTTCGGCGAAGACCGGGATGCCCGCCGCGGACAACGCTTCGATATCGCGCAATACGGTGCGGGTGGATACCTCCAGCTCGTCGGCCAGCTCGGCCGCGGTCAGCCGACCGCGCTGGCGCAGCAACAGCACCATCGCCACCAACCGGTCGGCCCGCACGCGAAAAATCTACCCCGAATACACGACACAGGGTGTCGTGATTTACGGGAAGGCTTGCCGCCACGGCGTCATAGAACTCGGCTACCCGGCCGATGGGCGTCCGTACTTCGACGAACCGAATGGAGCTGATGTGGTAGTGGAACGAACGGCGGTCAACCCGGTGACGTGGTCGATGGAGCTGGGATTCAACCAGGGCGAGCTCGTCTCCGGGCATACCCGGACCCTGTACTGCTCCGGACAGACCGCGATGAGCGGCGACGGCAAACCCCGGCATGCCGGTGACATGGCGGCGCAGTTGGCGCTGAGCCTCGACAACCTGGAGGCGGTGCTCGGCGCGGCCACCATGTCCCTCACGAACCTCGTCCGACTCAACGTCTACACCACCGACGTCGACCTGCTCTTCCAGCACTACGGCGTGCTGGCGGCTCGCCTGGGCGCTTCCGGGGTGGCACCGGCCACCACGATGCTCGGGGTCACCCGCTTGGCGATCCCCGGCCAGATGGTCGAACTCGAGGGCACCGCCGTCGGATGACACGACCCTCGCCGCCGTCGGCACTGCCGGGGGCGGCGAGTAACGGGGGCCGACGCGCAGACCGCGCCGCTGGGCTGTCACTCCCTCGGATCGCTTACCCGACCGCGCTCGTCAAACACCGAAAACCCGCTCCACCACTGCCCGCGCCCGCCGGGTGATCCGCAGGTAATTGTCGAGGAACTCACCGCCGTCGTCGGTCGGCCAGCCCGCCACCCGGGCCACCGCCGACAGCGTCGTCCCCGGACCGGGCAACTGATCCGAGGGCTTACCACGCACCAGGACCAGCGCGTTGCGGGCCGCCGTCGCGGTGATCCAGGACTGACGCAGCAGATCGGTATCGACCGGGTCCAACAGTTCCGACTGTTCGATGACGTCGAGCGATTCCAGCGTCGAGGTGTTGTGCAGGGCCGGGATCTCGTGGGCGTGCCGTAATTGCAGCAACTGCACGGTCCATTCGATATCGGCCAGGCCGCCGCGACCGAGTTTGGTGTGGGTGGCGGGGTCCGCGCCGCGCGGCAGCCGTTCGGAATCGACACGGGCCTTGATCCGGCGGATCTCGCGGACCGATTCAGCGGAGACGCCACCGGCCGGGTAACGCACTCCGTCGATCGTATGCAGGAAACGCAGGCCGAGCTGCTGGTCGCCGGCGACCTGATGGGCGCGCAGCAGGGCCTGCACCTCCCACGGCTGCGCCCACTGGCGGTAATAGGCGTCATAGGCGGCCAGAGTGCGCACGAGCGGACCACTGCGCCCCTCCGGCCGCAAGCCGGCATCGACCTGCAGCGGCGGATCGGTGCTGGGGGCGCCGAGCAGTTTCTGCACCTGTTCGGCGATACTGTTGGCCCATTTCACGGCGACGTGCTCTTCTTCGCCGGGACGCGGATCGCAGACGAACAACACATCGGCGTCGGATCCGTACCCGAGCTCCATACCGCCCAGCCGACCCATCCCGATCACGGCGAAATCGGCGGGCGCGGGCGCGCCCCGCTCGGCGACACTGGCCCGGATCACCGCGCGCAGTGAGGCCTCGAGCACCGCCACCCATACCGCGGACAGCGCGGCGCAGACCTTCGGAACATCGAGCAGACCCAGCAGATCCGCCGACGCCACCCGGGCGAGTTCGTGCCGACGCAGCGACCGGGCGGTCGCCACCGCGCGCTTGGGATCGGTGTATCGGTCGGCGGCGGTGAGGATTCCGCCTGCCACCTCGACCGGCTGGGTGCGCAGCAGCAGCGGCCCGTGCGGGCCGTCGGCATACATGCGGATGGTCTCGGGAGCGTTGATCAGCAGGTCCGGCAGATACGCCGAGGAGCCCAGCACCATCATCAGCCGCTGCCCTACCGCACCTTCGTCGCGCAGTACCCGCAGATACCAGTCCTGGTCCACCAGCCCTTCCGACACCCGCCGGTAGGCGAGCAGACCGGCGTCCGGGTCGGGGGTTTCGCCGAGCCATTCCAGCAGGGTCGGCAACAGCAGCGCCTGGATCCGGCCTTTACGCGAGACGCCGCTGGTGAGCGCACGCAGATGTCCCAGCGCGTGTTCGGGCGAGGCGTAGCCGAGGGCGGCGAGCTGGCGGACGGCGGCATCAGGGCTCAGCCGCAGCGCGTCCGAGTCCAACCGGGCCACCGATTCCAGCAGCGGCCGGTAGAAGAGTTTGGTGTGCAGTCGGCGGATGCGACCGGTCTGCCGGCGCAGCTCGGCCTGCAACACACCCGCGGCGTCGCGTTTACCGTCCGGGCGGATATGGGCGGCCCGGGCCAGCCACCGCATCCCCTCCTCGTCGTCGGCCGCGGGCAGCGTATGGGTGCGTTTGAGCCGTTGCAACTGCAATCGGTGTTCGAGCAGGCGCAGGAATTCGTAGGAGGCCGTGAGGTTGGCGGCGTCCTCGCGGCCGACGTAACCGCGTGCGGCCAACGCCGCGAGGGCTTCCACAGTGCCCTGGACATGCAGCTTCGGATCGACCCGGCCGTGCACGAGTTGCAGCAGCTGGACGGCGAACTCCACATCGCGCAGGCTGCCGCTGCCGAGCTTGAGTTCGCGGTCGCGCAGTTCGGCGGGCACCAGATTCTCCACCCGGCGGCGCATCGCCTGCACATCGGGCACGAAATCCGGACGTTCGGAGGCGGTCCACACCAGTGCGTCGGTGGCCGACCGGTACTGCTCGCCCAGTTCCAGGTCCCCGGTCATCGGCCGCGCCTTGAGCAGCGCCTGGAACTCCCAGGTCCGCGCCCAGCGCTGGTAGTAGGCCAGATGGGAGTCGAGCGTGCGCACCAGCGCGCCGGCCTTACCTTCCGGACGCAGCGCCGCATCCACATCGAAGAACGCCGAGGAGCCCACGGTCATCAATTCGGCGGCCAGCCGGGTGGCGATCGCGTCGGCGGGTTCGGCGACGAACACGATATCGACATCGCTGACGTAATTGAGTTCGCACGCCCCGCTCTTGCCCATGGCGATGACCGCCAGCCGGACCGGGCACGGCTCATCCCGGCACACCCGGGCCACCGCCACCGCCAGCGCGGCGGTGAGCGCGGCATCGGCGAGCGCGGTGAGCTGGCGACCGATCTGCTCGTACGGGATCACCGGCTCGTCCTCGACGGTCGCGGCCAGATCCACGGCGGCCAGCAGCATGAGCTGATCGCGGTAACGTTTGCGAAGGTGCGCGACCGTTTCCGGGCCGGATTCGGTGGCCCGGAACAGCATCGGCGCGGCATGGGGCCCGGACTCCGGTTCGGCCGCCACCACCGCGAGCAGATCCGTGATCAACTCGTCGCGCCCGGGCAGCTCCTCCCGGCGCAGCAACGTCCACGATCCGGGATCGGCGACCAGATGATCGCCGAGTGCGGTCGAGGCACCCAGCAGCGCGAACAGCCGGCCGCGCAGCATCCGTTCGGTGCGGATCGCCGAATCCAGTTCGGACCAGTCGTTTCCGAGCGCCTCGGACAATCTGACCAGGGTGTTCAGTGCTAGGTCGGCATCCGGGGACCTCGACAGCGACCACAGGACCGGAATGCTCTCGACGTTGTCCCAGCCGAGGGATTTCAGCGATGCGGCCGCTGTCGGCTCGAGCAATCCGAGGCGGCCGGCACCGGGGACGGCGGACCGGGCGGACGGTGGGCGGACCATGAGCTCAAGGTACCCACAAAAGGGCCCCGAGTGCGCCGGACCCCTCGGCCGCTCGAGGTCGTGGAGCTGTCACGCGTCGCGGACCGGCAGACGACCCGCGACGCACGGTTACCGGCTCGGTACGAGCCGCAGGTCAGAGTCCCAGATATTCGCGCAGTTCGAACGGGGTCACCTGGGCCCGGTAATCCGCCCACTCCCGACGCTTGTTGCGCAGGAAGAAGTCGAATACGTGCTCACCGAGTGTTTCGGCGACCAGTTCGGACCGCTCCATGGCGTGCAGCGCCTCGTCCAGCGTGCCGGGCAGTTCCTTGAAGCCCATGGCGCGCCGTTCGGCCGCGGTGAGCGACCAGACATCGTCCTCGGCCTCCGCCGGCAGGGTGTAACCCTTCTCGACACCGCGCAGACCGGCGGCCAGCAGTACCGCGAAGGACAGGTAGGGGTTGCAGGCGGAATCGGGGCTGCGGATCTCGACGCGCCGTGACGACGATTTGTTCGGGGTGTACATGGGCACCCGGACCAGCGCCGACCGGTTGGACCGGCCCCACGACGCCGCGGTCGGCGCCTCGCCGCCGTGGATGAGGCGCTTGTACGAGTTCACCCACTGGTTGGTGATGGCACTGATCTCGTGGGCGTGTTCGAGAATGCCCGCGATGAAGGCCCGGGCAGTGGAGGAGAGGTTGTCCGGGTCGTCGGGATCGGAGAACGCGTTCGCCTCGCCCTCGAACAGGCTCATATGCGTGTGCATGGCCGAACCCGGGTACTGGGCGAACGGTTTGGGCATGAACGTAGCGCGCACACCCTCGTCGATCGCGACTTCCTTGATCAGGTAACGGAAGGTCATCACGTTATCGGCCATCGACAGTGCGTCGGCGTAGCGCAGGTCGATCTCCTGCTGGCCGGGCGCGCCCTCGTGATGACTGAACTCCACCGAGATACCCATGGATTCGAGGGCATCGATGGCGTGGCGCCGGAAATTCGGCGCGGAGTCGTGGACCGCCTGGTCGAAGAATCCACCGGTATCGGCGGGGATCGGGTCGACGCCGTCGGGCTGGTTCTTCAGCAGAAAGAACTCGATCTCCGGGTGCACGTAGCAGCTGAACCCGACATCTCCGGCCTTGTTGAGCTGACGCCGCAGCACATGGCGGGGGTCGGCCCACGACGGTGAACCGTCGGGCATGGTGATATCGCAGAACATCCGGGCGGAATGCTGATGGCCCTTACTGGAGGACCACGGCAGCACCTGGAAGGTCGATGGATCGGGCCGGGCTACCATATCGGCCTCGGAGATCCGGGCGAACCCTTCGATGGCGGATCCGTCGAAGCCGATGCCCTCTTCGAACGCCCCCTCGAGTTCGGCGGGCGCGATGGCGACGGACTTCAGATAGCCCAGTACGTCGGTGAACCAGAGACGTACGAAGCGGATATCCCGCTCTTCGAGCGTCCGCAGCACGAATTCCTTCTGGCGATCCATGACCGCGAGAGTAGGCACCTGGCGTTAAATCCGTGTTACATGACGGGCTGCGCTGTGTGTCGGGTCAACAGCGCAGTCCCTCCGCCGGAGTCCGCAGGTCCACCAGATAACTCACGACCGCGTCGTCCACGCAGGCCGCGCCGCCGGTGAGGACCACCGTATGGCTGTCGCCCTCATGGGTGATCAGCGCCGCACCGAGCTGGTCGGCGAGATCGACCCCGGCCTGGTAAGGGGTGGCCGGGTCACCGGTGGTCGACACCACCACGATCTCGGGTAGTCCCTGTACGGAGATGTCGTGCGGTCGGCTGGTGTTGGGCACCGGCCAGTCGGTGCACAGCTCCAGCGGCGCCGCACCGGTGCCCTGTCCGTCGTCCAGGAAGGGAGCGGCCCGCCGATATTCGGTGTCCTGGCGCCCGGCGACCGCCCGATCCGTGACCCGCGGATCGTCCACACAGCGGATCGCGTCGAAGGCATCGGTGAGATTGCTGTAGGTGCCGTCGTCGCGGCGGCCGTTGTACATATCGGCGAGTTGCAGCAACGTATCGCCGCGCCCCTCGGACAGTTCGGTGAGCCCGACCGTGAGCACCGGCCAGAAATCGGCGCCGTACAGAGTCTGCTGCACACCGGTGATCGCGTCGTCGTAGCTGAGGCCGCGAGGATCGGTGGTGGCCGCCGGAGCGTCCCAGAGAGGGTCGACCAGCGCACGGAACCGCGGCACCGCCTGGGCCGGGTCGGTTCCCAGCGGGCATTCCCGGGATTGCGCACAGTCCGCGGCGTAGGCGTCGAAAGCCTTCTGGAAACCCGCGGCCTGCCGCAGCGATTCGGCGACCGGGTCCTGTGAGGGGTCGATGGCGCCGTCGAGCACCATGGCACGCACGTTGCCCGGATACTTCTCCGCGTACGCAGAGCCGAGCCGGGTGCCGTAGGAGTAGCCCAGATAGGTCAGCTTCGGATCACCCAGGACCGCCCGGAGGATATCCATGTCCTGGATCACCTCCCGGGTCCCGACATGGGCGAGAAAATCCGTGCCGGTGCGGACCACGCAGCGGTCCGCGTAATCCCGGTTCTCGGTCTCGGCTTCGGCGATGCCCTCCGGAGTATTCGGCGCGGGGAGTTCGGCTCGTTCCGCATCGGCTTCCGGCGGCGTCAGGCAGTCGACCGCAGGCGTGGAGGCACCCACTCCGCGCGGATCGAATCCCACCCGGTCGAACCGTTCGGCCAGTTCGGTCCCGCCGCCGAGCATCACGGTGGACAGCCCGGACATTCCCGGACCGCCGGGGTTGATCAGCAGCGACCCGATCTTCGCGCCGGAGGCACGCGTCCTGGACACGGCCAGTTGCGCGGTCGGACCGTCGGGGTCGGCATAATCGATTGGAACCTCGACCCGGGCGCACTGCGCGGCGGGTGGCAGCGCCTCCCCGGGATCGGTGTAGCCGGCACAGGGCTCCCAGGACGGTGTCTGGGAATAGAAACGACTCAGCTCGGCGGGGACCGGCGCGGGCGGGGCCGGTTGCTCCCGGACCTCGTCCGCACACCCCGCGACAAGCATCGCCGCCGCCAGCACACCCGCCAGCACTCCACACCCGCTCCGCACCGCCGCAATGCTAGCGGGAGGCGATCCCCACCTCGGGGATGTGACGAATCGCACCTGGTCGTGGGCTTAATTCGGGCTCGGGCTCGGGTGCACACTGGAAGGCGTCAACCACACCCGGGGACCCGGTCAGGGCCTCGAGGAGACGAAAGGGACGATGATGTCCGTATCATCCAGCATGCCCGATTCCACCGCGGAAACGCCCGTCTACGGCGCCGCCACCAGGCAAGACAGCGACACCGCTGTATCCGAGAGCGGCACCGCCGCTGTATCGAAACCAGCCCGGCGACCCACCCGCGTCCAGCATCTACAGCAGATGAAGGCGACGGGCGAACGCTGGGCCATGCTCACCGCCTACGACTACTCCAGCGCCCGCCTCTTCGATGAGGCCGGCATCCCGGTACTCCTGATCGGCGACTCCGCCGCCAATGTGGTGTACGGGTACGAGACCACCGTGCCCATCACAACCGACGAGCTGATCCCGCTGGTCCGCGGCGTGGTACGCGGCGCCCCGCACGCGCTGGTGGTGGCGGATCTGCCGTTCGGCAGCTACGAGGGCTCGCCGGAACAGGCACTCGCCACGGCGACCCGGTTCATGAAGGAGGGCGGCGCGCACGCGGTGAAACTCGAGGGCGGTGAACGCGTAGCCGACCAGATCCGGTTGCTCACCGCCGCCGGTATCCCGGTGATGGCCCATATCGGATTCACTCCGCAGAGCGTCAACACACTGGGCGGTTATCGCGTCCAAGGTCGCGGCGCGGGCGCGGAAGGGCTGCTCGCCGACGCGATCGCGGTGCAGGCCGCGGGTGCTTTCTCGGTGGTGATGGAGATGGTGCCGGCCGAGGTCGCGGGCCAGGTCACCAGCAAACTCACCATTCCCACCGTCGGCATCGGGGCCGGCGCCGACTGTGACGCCCAGGTGCTCGTCTGGCAGGACATGGCCGGGTTCACCAGTGGGAAGACCGCGAAGTTCGTGAAGCGTTTCGCCGCGGTCGGCGACGAACTGCGCGGGGCGGCCGCCACCTACGCCGACGAGGTACGCCGAGGAACATTCCCGGGTCCGGAACACAGTTTCTGACCCGGAGCCGGACTCGGAGCTGCCCCCCACCCCGGCGCGGGATGGCAAACTCGGTGTCGACGGTTTCGACTCGAGGTCAGAGGTACTGATGCGGCGACGCGCTTGGACAACACGGGGTGCCCTCACGGTGGCGGGAGTGTGCGGGGCGGTGCTGCTCACCGGTTGCGGCGGTGAGCTGATCGGTTCGCCGGAGTCTTCTCCCGCCGCTTCCGGCGCCTCCACCACATCCGCGACCACCTCGGGGACCGAGAGCAGCGCCGCGCCCGCCACCCCGCTCGAGGTCCCGGACAAAGCCGCCCGGAACCTGTGCGACATGATGCGTCCGGAGCTGCCGAACTGGCGAGTCCAGGGCCCGACGCTGGGGCGGATCGGCCTCAACGCCATGGTCCACGAATGGGCGCTCACCAACGGCGGTATCAACGCCCAGGTCCTGGCCGACAAGACCGTGGTGGACCGGGTGACCATCGAGAGCTGTTCCGATGTGCACAGTGAGGCCATCCGGGCGCTGGAACTCCCCGATCTGGCCTCCGGCCTGGCGTTCTGATGCGCCCGCTGTACCCACCGATCGAACCCTACGATCACGGCATGCTCGAGGTCGGCGACGGCCAGGCGGTGTATTGGGAGACCAGCGGCAATCCGGACGGCAAGCCCGCGGTGTTCCTGCACGGCGGGCCGGGCGGTGGCACCTCCCCGCTGAACCGCCGGTACTTCGATCCGGACCACTACCGGATCGTGCTGCTGGATCAGCGCGGCTGCGGCCGCTCGACCCCGCATATCGCCGACGGCGCCGACCTGTCGGTCAACACGACCGCGCACCTGATCGCCGATATCGAAGAGCTGCGCCGGAAACTCGATATCGAGCGGTGGCTGGTGTTCGGTGGATCCTGGGGTTCGACCCTGGCGTTGGCCTACGCCCAGCTGCACC
This sequence comes from Nocardia sp. NBC_01329, assembly GCF_035956715.1. Classification (NCBI taxonomy): domain Bacteria; kingdom Bacillati; phylum Actinomycetota; class Actinomycetes; order Mycobacteriales; family Nocardiaceae; genus Nocardia; species Nocardia sp. NBC_01329. Next base: position 4,040,975 of record NZ_CP108381.1, read on the forward strand.
CGGAGCGGGTCACCGAACTGGTGCTGCGGGGTATCTTCCTGCTGCGCCGCAAGGAAATCGACTGGTACTACAACGGCAGCGCCGGCTACGTCTATCCGGACGAGTGGGAGAAATTCCTGGCCCCGGTTCCGGAAGCCGAACGCGGCGGTGATCTGGTGGAGGCCTACCACCGGCTGCTGAACTCCGCCGACTCGGAGATCGCCACCGCGGCGGCGCTCGCCTGGACCACCTGGGAGAGCTCGACCAGTTCGCTTCGTCCCGACCCGGCCCGGGTGGCCGAGACCTCCGACTCCCGTTTCGCGCTCGCCTTCGCGCGGATCGAGAACCACTATTTCCGGCACGGCGGTTTTCTCGACGAGGCCCAATTGCTGCGCGATATCGGTGCGATCACCCATATTCCCGCCGTGATCGTGCAGGGTCGCCACGATATCGTCTGCCCCGCGGTCAGCGCGTGGGACCTACATCGGGCCTGGTCCGGCTCCCGCCTGCACATCGTCGACGATGCCGGGCATTCCGCGGCCGAACCCGGGATCGTTCATCATCTGGTCGAGGCGACCGATATGTTCGCGGCGGTGGAAAGTCATGGGTGACAAGCCGATCGAGTCGGGCCCCGCGCTCACCGAAGCCCTGCGTGCCGATATCGAACGCCTGCTCACCGCCGAACCGGACGTGCGGGCCGACGCCGACGATTCGGTACACCAGATGCGGGTGGCGACCCGGCGGTTGCGCAGTGTGCTGCGCTCCTACAAAGCCCTGCTCGAATCGGACGCGGACAACCGGATCCGCACCGAACTCGCCTGGCTGGCCGGGATACTGGGCGTGGCCCGCGATGCGGAGGTTCGCGCGGAACGGTTCGCCGCGCTGCTCGACCGGTACGCCGCCCCCGATTCCGCCGCCCTGGAGTCCACCCGGGATCGCCTGGTCCGCGCCGAGCGCGACCGGTACGCCGCCGCGCACGGTGAGGTGCTCACGGCATTGGACAGCGACCGTTATCGCGCGATGCGGCGAGAGTTGAAGAAATGGCGTAAGGCCCCGCCACTGCGCGATTCGGTGGCCGGCACACCGGCGGGTGAGATGTTCGAGACGGTGCTGCGCAAGGACCGTAAGCGGGTGCGCCGGCTGGTGCGATCCGAGCCTACCGTGGCGCCCGTCGAACGGGTCGAGCTGCTGCACGATATCCGTAAGAGCGCCAAACGTTTACGGTATTCGTGCGAGGCCGCCACCGCGGTTCTCGGCGATCCCGCCGCGGATCTGGGTAAACGTGCGAAACATCTGCAGACGGTGCTGGGCGATCACCGCGACGCGGTCGAATCGTACGACGCGCTGCGCATCCGGGCCGCCGAGGCACATACCGTCGGCGAGGACACCGCCCTGTTCGAAACACTCGCCGATGCCGAGGACACCGCTGCCGGCCGCTGCCTGGCGCAGTATCCCGCGGCCGCGGCCGCCATCGACACAGCCTGAATCACAACTTCGTAAACCGATGTGGCACAACAATTTTCGGTCCGCCTCGGCGAGGCCGGAAAGATCCGGGCCGGTACCGGGTCGCCCCGGTACCGGCCCGATGGTACGGAAATTCCGTATGAACTACTGCAATGCCAGCATCGAGCCGCTCAGTTCGTGCAACGGCCCGAACATCGTGAATACCACTCGGCCGTTCGGATAGGTCGAGGAGACGGCCGCGGCCGAGTCCAGCGCCTGACCGAACGACGGAGCCGACGGATGCGGAATACCCGCCACCATCTGCCCGACATTGTTCTGATCCACCCAGCGAGTGTCCGCCGGGCTGAGGTCCACCCGCACTCCACCGGGCAGCGGTGTCACCGCGACGGCACCGGCCGAGCCGGCGCCCACGGTAGCGAGAACAGATGCGGCCCCGGCCATCAAAGCTCCGGTTGCCAAGGTACGTGCTACCCGCATATGTGTTGTGACCTGTCTTCCGATAGGTATGGATCGGCCCGTTCGTGAACTCCAGGGGACCGAACGAGCCTGCCGACCCCGCCCACTTTATGACGGCGATCACCATTTATGCCAGTTGTACACGAATCCCGCCGGAAAAGATCGCGCCCACCGGGCAACTGATACTGTGGCGAACCGTAAGCGTCCGACTACATCCCGAGCTGGAGTTTCCTCACGTATGTCAACTCTCATCTATGACTATCTGCTCCCCCTGATCGGCCCCCAGCAGGCCATGACGCTGGCACAGATGCTCGTGATCGGTCCCTCGGCCTGAGCAGCCGCTGGATGAACGTCGTCTCCCGCCCCGGCGGGGGACGGTGTCCATCTCGCGGAGTAACCATCCGGCCGTGAACAGACCTCTGTCCTTACTCACCGCACTCACCGCGATCTTCACCGAAACATCCGTGGCCCGGTGAATTCCGTGGTGCGGCAACCGCCGTGGAATTCCCGGTAAATGATCATCGGCACGAATCGCTCGGGCGAAACGGCGGATTTTCCGATCAGCCGCCCTCGACTGCCGCACCGAAGAATTCGGCGGCGTACCGCACCGCCCATTGCGCGAACGTCGTCGCCGGACGACCCAGAATTTCTTCGGCCACCCGATTCGGTGGCAGAGTGTGCTCGTCGAGCCCGATGAGGACATTGTCGACATACCATTGCGCGGTATCGCCCATCGCCGGACTCAACGCTCGCACGGTCTCCTCGCGGGTGGCGCTCACGAATCCGATCTCGCGGCCCAGCGCGACAGCGATCTCGCGCGAAAGCTGGGCTCGGCTCAGCTTCTCCGGACCGGTCAGCGCGTACGCCCGGCCCAGATGCCCGTCCTCGGTCAGCGCGACGGCCGCCACCGCCGCGATATCGTCCATGGCGATCGGTGTACTGGCTGCGTCGGGGTCGGGTTCGCGTACCACACCGGTCTCCCGGATCTGCTGTGCCCACATCCCGGTGTTCTCCATGAAATCCCCGGGCCACAAATGAGTCCAGGCGATCCCGCTGCCTTCGACCGCTGTCGCGATCGCGCCCCACCAACTGTCCGGCTCACCGGACAGATCGACGATATGGCGCACCCCGGCCGCCCGAGCCAGGTCCACCACCTCCTGCGCCCCCTCCCCGATGGACGCCAGATACATCCGATCCACCCCCTCGAACGCCGCGGGCAACGTCTCGGGTCTGCGGAGATACCCGCGAACCGCCTCGACCCCGACCGGCAGTGCCGCCTTCTCCGGATCGACGGTGAGCGCGCGGATATCGGTCGCACCCCGTGCCAGCAGCTGATCGACGACCTTGCGGCCGATATTGCCGGTGGCGCCGGTGACCAGAACAGTCATATCCACTTTCCTCCCGAATCCTCCCCGATACGACGCCGGCGCCGGTCGCAGCGCGACCGGCCGCCGGGCGGATGAGCCGGCCAGTAAGCCGGATCCTGTCCCCGGTTCGCACCGGGGGGCGGCCATCCATCTGGGCACACCGTCGCCGGGTACCTCGAGCGGTCCACCCGCAGGCTCGGGCGAGCAGCCCTCGAACGCCTGCGCAACCGCACCGCGAGGTGCGATCTTCGACCTTGCTCCGGGCGGGGTTTACCGAGCCGCCCCGGTCACCCGGGGCGCTGGTGCGCTCTTACCGCACCGTTTCACCCTTACCGCACGGCCCTCGCGGACCGTGGGCGGTCTGTTTTCTGTGGCACTGTCCCGCGGGTCACCCCGGGTTGCCGTTAGCAACCGCCCTGCTCTGTGGAGTCCGGACTTTCCTCGACACCGAGCGTGGCACCACTCCGGTGCCCGTTCCCGGCGTCGCGACCGCCCGGCCGACTCATCCGCCGCAACAGAATACTCGGTCCCGATCGGCGGCGGTCCACCGCGCACGCCACGAACCGAACCCACCGGCCGCCGCGACGGGCGTGCCGGCGGACTTCTGCTCGGCCGGGTCACCGCGGCACTGCGGTTCCCTTCCGCCGCGCTGCGCCGGTGATCATCGACGGCGGCGCGGCTCTCGGACCGATCGGCTCGGCCGGCCGGCTTGCTGTGGGTCGCGTGATTGCTCGCGTACGGCGTCGCGCTGGTCCGGCGGAACCGCACGAATCCACCGGCACCACTGTCTGTCCAGCCGGGCGGATAGCTCACCGCCGATGACAACTCGGTACGGTCGATGCTCATGGAGCGTGTCGAGGTCGGCTTCCCATCGGGAGGTCAGAAATGTGCCGGCTGGTTATATCTACCGGCCGGCCCACCCAAGCCTCGCCCCATCGTAGTGATGGGGCACGGGTTGGGGGCCAACAGGGAGATGGGTCTGGATCGATTCGCGCGGCGCTTCGCCGCGGCGGGGATGGGGGTGCTGATCTTCGACTACCGGCACTTCGGGGGCAGCGACGGCGACCCCCGGCAGGTGGTCAATATCGCACGGCAGCGCGAGGATTGGACCGCCGCCGTGGCCTACGCCCGCACGCTACGCGGTTTCGATGCCACCCGTATCGCACTGTGGGGCACCTCGCTGGGCGGCGGGCATGCCCTGTCGGTGGCCCCGGACGATGCCTATATCGCGGCGGTGGTGGCACAGGTTCCGTTCGTCAGCGGATTCTCCTCGGCACTGGCGAAGGGACCGCTGAGTTTCGTCAAGGTGGGCTTCCTGGCGGCATCCGACCTGGTGTTCGGCACGATTCTGCGCAAACAGGTCCAGATCCGGCTGGCCGGTCGTAAACGCGCCACGGCCATGTTGACCGGTTCGGATGTACCGGGCGGATTCGGGCGGCTGGCCGAGGACAGTCCGAGCTATCGGCCGAAGATCGCGGCCCGGGCCGCCTTCTCGATCCTGTTCGACCGCCCGGCCCGGCATGTGAAGGAATTGAAGATGCCGGTGCTGTACGCGCTGTGCGACAACGATTCGATCACCCCGGTGAAGCCGGCGCTGCGGGCCGCCGCGAAAACCAAACACGCGGTGGTGAAACGGTATCCGGCAGGCCATTTCGACCTGTACTTCGACGACCTGTTCGAGCAGACCGTCTACGACCAGACCGAATTCCTCACCTCGGTACTGCGTCCCTGACCGTGCGTCCCTGACCGTGCGTCCCTGACCGTGCGTACCGGATACCACTGCACCCATCCGGTACCACACGAATGTTCCCGGGCCGGCGGTTCGAGCGCCGGCCCGGGAACACTTGTTGTTACTTCACGAGCGAGAGATTGAACGGGTACTTGTACTCGCGGCCGTTGTTGGCCGCGATCCCGGCGAGCACCGAGAACACGATGCCCGCGATCCAGACGATCGGGAACAGCAGCAGCCCGATCAGCACGATCATCAGTGCCGCCGACACCACGTAGGCGATGGCCAGCAAGATCTGGAAGTTCAACGCGTCCACCGCATGCCGGCGCACGAACTCGTCACGGTCCTTGTACATCACCCAGACGATGAGCGGTGCGACGAAACCGAGCACGATACCGCCGAAATGAGCCAGCATGGCCCAGGTCTTGGCATCGGAAGGTGAAACCGGCGGCTGATTCGGTGCGCCGTAGGGTTGCCGGCCGGGCCCGTAGACCGGTTGGGCACCGGCGGCGGGCTGCGAGGGATAGGGTTTGCCTGTCGTCGGATCATACGGAGACTGAGGTGTGGTCATCACATTCCAAACTGCCTGGCGAGTAGGGCAATTCGAGAATAGATGGCGGGTCGGCCATTTGGGGAGTGCATAAGATCCACACCTAGGGTGAGTGTGTTCGGTGAGTGATGGTGCCCGGGTCGGGGTATAGGGACCACGCCGAATCAGCGCGATGCCGGGCGAGCGGCGGCTCCGGACGCGAATTCGCGCACGACAGCACCCGAGGCGGTGGCGACGACATCGTCGACCCATTCGGGAATCGGGGCCGCCCGGGCGATGAAGTCCCGGACCAGGCCGTACGGGATGGCCTTGACCGCAGCGCCCGCGATTGCCATCGCGCGTTCATCGGCGACGCCCAGTTGCACGCCGACGGCATCGCGTAGCGCGGCGTTCATATCGTCGTTGACGGTGTCGATCGCGGCCCGCAGATCGGCGGGCCCGATATCGAGCAACTCGTCGCGGTGGAACATCTTCATCGCCCGAGCCTCGGTGGGGTGATCACGGCAATATCGAGGCAGGTACGCCGCGGCGGCGAGCAGCGGGCCGGGTCCGGACAGCGCCTCGATGAAACCGGCATGGAAACGGCGGATCGAGCGCAGCCACAGCCGCGCGAGCAACTCGTCGCGGGAAGCGAACCGCACGTAGATCGATCCGGTCGGAATTCCGGCGACCCCACTGATCGCAGCTATCGCCGGTCGGGTGATCGCCGGGTCGACCAGCAGGTCGCGGGCCGCGTCGAGGATGTGATCTTCGGTGAAGAGCCGGGGTCTTGCCACCGGGACAGCCTAGGACATAGTTTTAGAATATGAATTCGAAAACTCGGTTCCCGCTGACCGGCAGCCTGCTCATCTTCATCGGGGCGGCCCATACTGTGCTGGGCATCGTCGTCTGGGTAACGAAAGACCAGGACACCGAACTCTCGTTCTGGTTCACCGCGTTCGGTGTCGCCGCGATCGCCCTGGGTATCGCCGTTGCCGAAATGGAGCGGTCCCGCGGTTACGTCACTGCTCCCGTGCTCGCGGCGACCGCGGCACTGACCGCCTTCGGCCTCGCCTTCGAGCCGGTATCCGGTTTCCTCACGGTTCTGCTCCCCCTCGCCATCGGCACCGGCGGCTGGATCAGCAGGCGGAACCTCGCCCCCGCAGCGGCCTAGTCGAACTGCGACGAGCGAGCAGGGGGCGCCGGTCCAGCCCTGGCCCGCACTGTCCGGTACGCACAGCAGCCGATCGCCGATCTTGTCCGGCCGCCCTCTCGATCCGTGGCCCCACACGCTGTTAGATGGCGTGAGAACAGTCGACCACACGAGAGGACTTCGAACTGATGACCGAGAGGATCGCAGTAGTATCCGGCGCCGCCCGCGGAATCGGGGCGGCCATCGCCAAACGTCTGGCGTCCGACGGACTGCAGGTCGGGGTGCTCGACCTCGACGAATCCGCCTGCGCCGAAACCGTCTCGGCGATCGAGAGTGCCGGCGGGAAGGCGATCGCGCTCGGCGCGGATGTCAGTAAAGAGGACTCGGTGAACGCCGCGGTGGAGCGGCTGGCCGGGGAACTCGGCGCGCCCACGGTCGTGGTGAACAACGCCGGGGTACTGCGCGACAATCTGCTGTTCAAGATGAGCGTCGACGACTGGGACACCGTCCTGGGCGTCCATCTGCGTGGTGCCTTCCTGCTGACCCGGGCCGCCCAGAAGTACATGGTCGAACAGAAATGGGGCCGTATCGTCAATATGTCCAGCACCTCGGCGCTGGGCAATCGCGGCCAGGTGAACTACTCCGCCGCGAAGGCCGGTATGCAGGGCTTCACCAAAACTCTGGCCTTCGAACTGGGTAAGTACGGGGTCACGGCCAACGCGATCGCACCCGGCTTCATCGTCACCGATATGACCGCGGCCACCGCCGCGCGGGTCGGGGTCGATTTCGAGGACTTCCAGAAGGGTGCCGCAGCGCAGATCCCGGTGAACCGGGTCGGCTACCCGGAGGATATCGCGCATACCGCCTCGTTCCTGGTGAGCGAGGGGGCGGGGTTCGTGTCGGGTCAGGTCATCTATGTCGCGGGTGGTCCGCGGGACTGACAACCGTGGCGGGCGGGGTGATTTGACCTTCACGTTGATGTGAGCCTTTTAGGCTGTCCGCATGCCATCGCACTCGAGTACCCGGCTCACCGACACTCCCTTGACCGGCTTCATCTACGGCAGTGGGCCGGGCTTATTGCTCGCACACGGTGCGAGCAGCGACATACAGGACAGTTTCGGCCCGCTCATCGACCGCTTGGCGGACACGAACACCGTTATCGCCCCCGACTATCCGGGTTCGGGCGAGACACCGCCCGACCCGGAGCCGCTCACCCTGGACGGCCTGGCCGACCAGCTCGTGCGCAGCGCGATCGGATCCGGCCGGGACAAGGTCGCAATCCTCGGTTTCTCCACTGGATCGCCGGTCGCGGTGCGCGCCGCGACTCGGCACCCGGAGCGGGTCAGCGCGCTCATCCTCTCCGCCGGACTGGTCCGCCCCAACCCTCGACTGCGCTTGATCGTCGACACATGGCGGCAGCTCGCCCGAGCCGGCGATCAGCGCGCCCTCGCCGCCTACCTGGTCCTCATCGGCTGGAGCGCGGCCTGGCTCGAAGACCTCTCCGCATCGGAACTCACCGAACTCGCCGATGAGATTCCGCCGAATCTGCCGCCGGGCGCCGATGCCCAACTCGACCTGCTCAGCAGGGTCGACATCCGCGCCGACCTCGCCGAGATCACCGTCCCGGTGCTGGTTGTCGCCGGGGCGCACGATCAGGTGATCTCACAGAATCTGACCGAACAGCTCGCAAACGGTATCCCCGGAGCCGGACTGGTGGTGCTGGATTCGGGTCACGCGCTGGCCGCCGAGCGGCCTGCGGAATGGGCCGACGCGATCCTCGAATTCCTGTCCACAGTGCGCCGATGAACTCCGAACGGCCCCACCCGAGGGGGCCGTTCGTCGGCGGCGGATCGAGAATCACGTTCAGCGAACACCGGTATGACCGGTCCACTCGGCAGACCGGAAAGTGCGTATCAGGCGTCAGCCGTTCGCGCTGAGCTCGGCGACGGCGCGGACCACGTCCGGTGGCGCGGTCGCGATGACGTCGTCCAGGGCACGGCGTGCCGTTTCGAGATCGCGAATGTTGGAGTCGATGCGGTCGCGTTCCCGGTACAGGTCGACCAATAGTTCCGGGCACTCGGCGATGAGCCGCCCGTCGCCGACGGTGAGGCAGGGCAGCAGGTCGGCGATGGTGGTCGTGGACAAACCCGCGGCGAGCAGACTGCGGACGTTCAGCACGGTCTCGACGTCGGATTCGCTGTACTCCCGATACCCCGACGGTTGTCGGTGCGGCCGCAGCAACCCCTGTTCCTCGTAGTAGCGCAGCAGTCGCTGACTGACCCCGGTTCGCCGCTGCAACGTCCCGATTCGCATCACAACCTCCAGAACGACCTTGACTCTCACATTGATGTGAGACTTTAGCGTAGCCGCATGTCCGATTCAGATCTATTGCGCGAAGACCGACCCAGGCCGTTGTCCGCCGGCCCACGCGAATGGCTCGGCCTCGCCGTTCTCGCCCTGCCCACCCTGCTGCTCGCGATGGACGTCACCGTTCTCTACCTCGCCGTACCGCACCTGACCGCGGATCTGCGGCCGACCGGAATCGAACAGCTGTGGATCGCCGATATCTACGGCTTCATGATCGCCGGATTCCTCATCACCATGGGCACGGTCGGCGACCGTGTCGGTCGGCGCAAACTGCTGATGCTCGGCGCGAGCGCGTTCGGCGGGGCGTCCGTGCTCGCCGCGTTCGCCACCGAACCGCTGCTGCTGATCATCGCCCGCGCGCTGCTCGGGATCGCGGGCGCCACCCTGATGCCTTCGACACTCGCGTTGATCAGCAACATGTTCCGTGACGCCGGGCAACGCGCGACAGCGATCGGGGTGTGGGCCACCTGCATGTCGGCGGGTATGGCGGCCGGTCCGATCATCGGGGGCCTGATGCTGGAATCGTTCTGGTGGGGGTCGGTCTTCCTGCTCGCAGTGCCGGTGATGGCGCTGTTGCTCGTCACCGCTCCGGTGCTGCTGCCGGAATATCGAGACCCGGCAGCGGGCCGGATCGACCTGCCGAGCGTGTCGATGTCGCTGTTCACGATTCTGCCGGTGATCTACGGCATCAAGAAGCTGGCCGAACACGGTCCTTCCGTGGGGTCTGCCGCGGCGTTGGTGATCGGCGGCTGCTTCGGTCTGCTGTTCGTCCGGAGGCAGGCCGCACTCACCGACCCGCTGCTCGATCTGCGCATGTTCGGCAACCCGACTTTCCGCGCGGCGCTGCTGATTCTGCTCCTGGCCCTCGGCACGGTCGGCGGGATCTATCTGTTCATCACGCAGTATCTCCAGCTGGTGCGCGGCCTGTCACCGCTGAGCGCCGGCCTGTGGCTCCTGCCCCCGGCCGGCGCGCTGATCGTCGCGTCGACGCTGACGCCGATCATCGCGCGCCGGGTCGAGCCGAGATTCCTCATCGCCGGCGCGCTGGCTGTCGCGACGCTCGGCTACCTCACGCTCGCGTTCGTCGATGCCGTCGGCGGGCTGCCACTGCTGGTATCGGGTTTCACGCTTGTCTATATCGGAATCAGCCCCCTCATGGTGCTCGGCACCGATCTGATCATCGGCACGGCGCCGCCGGAGAAAGCGGGCGCCGCGGCAGCGATATCGGAAACCAGTATGGAGTTCGGCGTCGCGACGGGCATCGCAGTCCTCGGCGTTCTCGGCACGGCGATCTACCGCGCCGATATCGCTGCCGCCCCGATACCCACGATGCCCGTGGAGGCGCGTGAGGCGGCCGCGGATTCGCTCGCTGCCGCCGATGCCGCCGCGGCGGAACTTGCGCCACAACTCGGCGAGACCGTGCTGATCGCGGCCCGTGCGGCGTTCACGGACGGGCTCACCGTCGCGGCCCTGGTGTGTGCGGCGATCACAGCAGCGCTTGCTGTCGTGGCCGCCGGGCTGCTCCGGCCGACAGTCGCATCGGAAGGCTCCACCGACGCTTCCTTACCGTGACGAGTCGGCGGATCAGCACAGATATGGCCCACCCGCACCCGGCCCGATCAGCGACCATCGCTGACCGGGCCGCACACCTCAGGTCCCGAGTTCCTCGGCCCGCTCATGCCGGCCCCCGCACCTCCGCCGGTCATGCGTTCGGCCGATGGTGCCGCAACCGCTCCAAGAGGACAGCGAGCAGGGCGACCCGTTCGGGCATGGCGTTCACGTCGACATGTTCGGTGCGGGCGTGTGAGTGCCCACCCACCGCGCCGAGCCCGTCCAGCGTGGGCACACCGATCACGGCGGTCAGGTTGCCGTCCGAGGCGCCACCGGACCGAACGGCCCGCAGCGGTACCGGACTTCACCGCGCCACCGTCCGCGCTGGGCTCGGACACCAGGACTGCTGGCTCCCGCACCCCGGTCTGCGGCGCACCACCGGTCTCTGGCGACAATCTCAGCGTCGACGACATCGCCTCGCTGTTCACGGCCACCAGGCCCGCCGACTCCGCGGCTACGTTCGGCAACCGTGTGGTCCTGCCGCTTCCGGCGATCAGCTCCCACTGATTCGCGGAATCACCCCGCCGAGCTCGGATTGCTCGACGCGCGAGTGCGGGTGCGTGCCGAGCGGGATTCGCGCCTCTCCCGCCGCGAAGGTCAATCGGTAGCGAACGCGATGACGGCGTGGGCGAGGGCGGCGAGCGCACGGGCGATCTGTGGGGACCCGATGCCCTGCTCGCGCTGATGCCGGTAGACCTCCACCGCCACCGGGGCGAGCAGGATATCGACGAGCGAATCGGGTTGTGTCACCCCGGCTTCCACCAGCAGCGACCGGACGTGTGCCGACCAGAACCCATAGGCGCCGGTGGCGAACCGCGCTCCCCCGCTCTCCGCGCCCAGGACGAGATCGGCATGCGCGTCGAGTAGTTCGACCATGGCCGTGTAGAAGGCGGCCAGCCGCTCCGCCGGGGGCGCGCCCGGACCCAAGGGCGGCGCCCCGCCGAGCAACTGTCGCTGGAGCGCCCGTTCGTGGTCGTCCAGCAATGCCACCGCGACGGCGCCGGTATCGGGGTAGCGGCGATACAGCGTGCCGCGGCCCACCCCGGCGGCCTTCGCGATGTCGTCCATGGTCACCGTACGCGGATCACGGGTGGTGAACAGTTCGGCCGCCGCGGCGAGAATCTTGGCTCGATTCCGTGCCGCGTCTGCCCGTTCGGTGCCACCGGTCGCCGGCGCCGCGAGCAGGTCCGCGCGAATATCCATACCGACACCCTAACCGCAATAAGTGGACACCGCGTCCGTTTAGCCTTACGCTCAAATAAGTGGACACCGCGTCCACTTATTTGGAGGTTTACTCATGCCGACGTTGTTGCACCTGGATGCGAGCGCACGTACCCATTCGATCAGCAGGGCGGTGAGCGCCGCGTTCGCCGAGTCCTGGCGCGTCGACCATCCCGGCGCGGGCTATGTGTACCGGGATCTGGCGGCCGATCCGGTGCCGTTCATCGATGCCGGGTGGACCGAGATCTGCGACGCAGCTCTCGCCGCGGGCACCACCGACCCCGACCACTTCGCCGCGCTGGTGCGCACACCCGCCCAGGCCGCCAGCTGGCGGATCGTCGAACCATTGCTGACCGAACTGCTCGCCGCCGATATCGTGCTCATCGGCACGCCGATGTACAACTATTCTGTTCCCGCGGCACTCAAGGCGTGGCTCGACCAGGTGACCTTTCCGCGCATATCGCTGGCACCACGCCGCTTCGTGGTCGCCACCGCCCGCGGGGGCGCCTACTCGCCCGGTACACCCAAGGCCGCCTACGACTATCAGGAGCGCTATCTCCGCGATTTCTTCGCGGGTCATTTCACCGTGACCGATACGGTTTTCATCAATACCGAGCTGGCCAACTCGCGCCAGGACCCGGCGCTGGCGGCATTGCGCGGCCGGCACGACGCGTCGTATGCGCTCGCCCTCGACACCGCCCGCGAACTCGGTAAGAGGTACTGAAATGAGCTGGCTCGTACTGATCCTGGCCGGCGCGGTCGAGATCGCCTGGTCCCAGAGCATCAAACCGACGCAGAACTTCACCCGGCCCTTGCCCACCCTGCTCTGCTTCGTACTCGCCGCAGTCGCGGTATACCTGCTTTCGTATGCGATGCAAACCCTGCCCGTCGGCACCGCCTACGCCGTCTTCACCGGTATCGGCGCACTCGGCGCTATCGGCCTCGGCGTGATCGTCCACAAAGACCCGCTCACCGCGGGCCGAGTGCTGGCACTGTCGATGATCGTCGGCGGTATCGTGCTCGCCCGGACCACCGACCCGGGTTGACGGGCCGCAGTCCCGGCTGCTGAATGTCTCTCGGGTCGTTGCAGGTTCCAGTCGATACCGCATCCGCTATCGGCTGGTTGGGAAGTACGCCACTTTTCCCACTTTTACTCCGCATACTCGGATATATAATCCGATCTGTGACGTATCTGCGGATCAAGGAAGCCGCCGGGCTGCTCGGTGTCAGTGATGACACCGTGCGGCGCTGGATAGATCAGGGGCGGCTCCCGTCGATCCAGCTGGAGAACGGGCGCAAAGGTGTGCGCGGCCGGGATCTGGCCGAATTCGCCCGGCAGAACGCCGAGGCGCCCGAACCCGGGGTGACCGTGGCGGCATCGGCCCGCAACCGGATGCGCGGCATCGTGACGCGGGTGGTCACCGATACGGTGATGGCGCAGGTGGAGATGCAGGCCGGGCCGTTCCGGCTGGTCTCCCTGCTGAGCCGGGAATCGGTGGACGAACTCGGGATCGAAGTGGGCAGTGTGACGGTCGCGTCGGTCAAATCGACGCATGTGGTGGTCGAGATACCGGAGAGCTGACGATGAGAACAGTGGTAGGACGGATTCTGCGCTGCTCGGTCCCGGCGGCCGTGCTGGTCACCGTGCTGGCGGGCTGTGCCGGTGAGGATTCCGGCGACGACTCCGGCAACATTTCGGCCGACGGGATCAACGGGACGGTCACCGTTTTCGCCGCGGCCTCGCTGACCGAAACCTTCACCACGCTCGGCGAGCAGTTCGAGCAGGCTCATCCCGGGGTCGATGTGGTGTTCAGCTTCGGCGGCAGTTCGGCGCTGGCCGAACAGATCGGGCAGGGTGCACCGGCCGATGTGTTCGCCTCGGCGGCACCGCGCAATATGGAGCAGGTGATGGAGTCGGGTGAGGTCACCGCCGGGCCGGTCACCTTCGTCCGCAACCGCCTCGAGGTCGCGGTGCCCACCGGCAACCCGGGCAGTATCAGCGGCCTGGCCGATTTCGGCCGCCCCGAACCGCGGATCGCGTTGTGCGCCGAACAGGTGCCGTGCGGCGCGACGGCCGACGAAGTCTTCGCCGCAGTCGGGGTGACCCCGCAACCCGATACCCGGGAACCCGACGTGAAAGCGGTACTGACCAAGGTCACCCTCGGCGAGGTCGACGCCGCGCTGGTGTACCGGACAGATGTCCGGGCCGCGGGCGACAAGGTCACCGGAATCGAGTTCCCCGAATCGGACAAGGCCATCAACGACTATCCGATCGCGCCGGTGGCGACAGCGCCCAACCCGGCCGCCGCCACGGCGTTCGTCGACTTCGTGATGTCGCCGCAGGCTCGATCGGTGTTCACCATGGCCGGTTTCGACACCCCGTGACCACGGGCTCGGTGCGGCGCCGGACGACGGCACTGCGCCGGCGCCGGGCAGTACGCGGCCGGCGACCGCTCGTGCTGGTCGTCCCCGCGTTACTGGGTCTGCTGTTCCTGCTGATCCCCTTGGCCGGGCTCCTGGTCCGGGCGCCCTGGCGGGATCTGCCGGAACGATTGTTCAGCGCGGAAGTCGGTCAGGCGCTGCGGCTCTCACTGGTATGCGCGAGTCTCGCCACGGCGCTGTGCCTGGTACTGGGTATTCCACTGGCCTGGCTGCTCGCCCGCGGCGAACTGCCGGGGCGCGGGCTGGTGCGGGCACTGGTCACCGTGCCGCTGGTACTGCCCCCCGTGGTCGGCGGTGTGGCATTACTGCTGGTACTGGGCAGGCGTGGCCTGGTGGGGCGCTATCTGTACGACTGGTTCGGTATCGCCTTACCGTTCACTACCGCGGGGGTGGTCGTGGCCGAGGCCTTCGTGGCGATGCCGTTCCTGGTGATATCGGTGGAGGGCGCGCTGCGCGGTGCCGACCCGCGCTACGAGGAGGCAGCGGCGACCCTCGGGGCGTCGCGCTGGCTGACGTTCCGGCGGGTGACCCTGCCCTCGATCCTGCCGGGAGTGGTCGCCGGGACGGTGCTCTGCTGGGCGCGGGCGCTCGGCGAATTCGGTGCCACGATCACCTTCGCCGGTAACTTTCCGGGCAAGACCACCACCATGCCGCTGGCGGTCTACCTGGCGCTGGAAACCGATCCGGCCGCGGCGATCGTGCTGAGCCTGGTGCTGTTGCTGGTCTCGGTGGTCGTGCTGGCCGCGCTCCGCGAACGCTGGCTGCGGGGGGTGCTGTGACCCTGACCGCCGAACTGCGGTTGACCCGTGGTGATTTCTCCCTCGACCTGGACCTCGACCTCGCGCCCGGTGAAGTCGTCGCGCTGCTGGGTCCCAACGGCGCCGGTAAGACCACCGCACTGCGCGCCCTGGCCGGACTCACCCCGCTCACGGCGGGGTCGATCCGACTCGGTGACCGGGTGTGGGATGCGCCGCCACGAGAGTTCGTCCCCCCCGAACGCCGTTCGGCCGGGGTCGTGTTCCAGGACTATCTGCTCTTCGCCCATCTCGACGCACTCGACAACGTGGCCTTCGGGCTGCGCGCTCGCGGGCTACGCCGGGCCGCCGCTCGCGAGCGGGCTGCTCGCTGGCTGGAGCGAGTAGGCCTGGCCGACCACACGCATACCCGGCCGCGCGCACTCTCCGGCGGACAGGCTCAGCGGGTCGCACTGGCCCGGGCCCTCGCCGTCGAACCGGAACTTCTGCTGCTGGACGAGCCCCTCGCGGCACTGGACGCGGCGACCCGGGTCCGGGTGCGTTCCGAACTCGACCGTCATCTCGGCGATTATCCCGGGCATACGCTGCTGGTCACCCACGATCCACTCGATGCCATGGTCCTCGCCGACCGGCTCGTCATCGTGGAGGACGGAGTGCTGGTCCAGCAGGGTCCGCCCGGTGAGGTCGCACGCCGGCCCCGGTCCGATTACGTCGCGGACCTGGTGGGGCTCAATCTCTTCCGCGGGACCGCGTCGGGCACGGTGATCCGGCTCGACGGTGGTGGCGAGCTCACCGTCGCCGAACCCGCCACCGGCCCGGTGCATCTCACCTTCGCGCCGTCGGCGGTGGGCCTGCATCCGGAGTGCCCCACCGGCAGTCCGCGCAACACCTGGCCGGTGACGGTGGCCGGTCTCGAACAGCACGCCCACACCGTGCGGGTCCGGCTCGACGGGGCGGTCCCGGCGCTGGCGGATATCACTGCGGCCACGGTGGCGGATCTGCGGATCCGGCCCGGCTCGCAGCTGTGGGCGGCGCTCAAGGCCACCGAGATCCACTGCTATCCGGCCTGATCCGCGACCATCCGGCGCAGGCCCGCGTATTCCAGAGCCGCGAACACCGCGACGACAGCGGCGCCGATGAGGAAGAAGACGACGCCGAAGCCGGTGAGATCGAGCAGACCGGCGAACGGTAGCGCCAGCAGGCCCAGAACACAGACCGAGTTGACCGCGACGACTCCCGCCGCGTGCCGGGGCGAGATAATCGGATAGCCGGCGATGAGCAGCAGAACCAGCGCACCCCCGAGCATGGCGACACCGAATGGGACCGACCACGAGACCGGCATCCCCAGCGGATCCCGCAGCGGCACGGCACCGGCGAGCAT
The DNA here is from genome assembly GCF_035956715.1 of Nocardia sp. NBC_01329. Classification (NCBI taxonomy): domain Bacteria; kingdom Bacillati; phylum Actinomycetota; class Actinomycetes; order Mycobacteriales; family Nocardiaceae; genus Nocardia; species Nocardia sp. NBC_01329. Next base: position 4,057,429 of record NZ_CP108381.1, read on the forward strand.
CAGGATGCCGAAGGCACCCGTGCCCCAGCCGTCGAGGCGCAGAGTACGGCGCAGCAGGTCGTCGGCGGCGGGCGCGGACAGGGTGACGGTGCTCATGATGGTCTGCCTCTCGGATCGGCACTGGTGGTTCCGGCACCGACTGTGCCGTCGCTCGGTCAGCGTTTCAATGACCTCGGAGGTCATGGCGGCCGCGCACCGGCCGCCGATACGCTCACGGTATGGAGCAGCGTGCAGACGGGAACCCGGCGCGGATCGGTGGCCTGCTACGAGAATGGCGGCAACGGCGGCGGCTGAGCCAGCTGGATCTGGCGCTGGCCGCGGACACCTCGGCCCGGCATCTGTCGTGCGTGGAGACCGGGCGTTCGGCGCCGAGCCGGGATATGGTGCTGCGCCTGTCGCGGACGCTGGATGTGCCGCTACGGGAACGCAATACGCTGCTGGTGGCCGCCGGGTACGCGCCCGCCTACCACGAGAGCAGCCTCGACGACGAGCATCTCGCATCGGCCCGGGCGGCACTGGACCATATGCTCGCCGCGCACGAGCCCTATCCGGCGGTCGCGGTCGACCGGTGGTGGAATGTGATTTCCGCCAATTCGGCATTGACTGTACTCACCGACGGCGTCCCCGTAGGACTGCTGGCCGACCGGCCCAATGTCTATCGGCTGGTGCTGCACCCGGAAGGTCTCGCCGGCCGGCTCGCCAACCCCCGTCAGGTGCGCGAACAACTGCTCGACCGGCTGGCGCGCCAGGCCGGCGCCACCGGTGATCCCCGATTGCGCGAGCTCTACGACGAGGTCAGCGGTTATCCGGCCCTCGATACGGAGGCAGAGGAGGCCGGACCCACCGAACCGGGCCCGTTCCAGGTACCGATCCGGGTACGTACGCCCCATGGCGAACTCTCGCTGTTCGGCACCATGGCCACCTTCGGCGCACCCGCGGATGTGACACTGTCGGAGCTAGCGGTCGAGTTCTTCTACCCGCTCGACGAGTTCACAGCACGGTTCCTGCGGACCCGGGCCGAGGCCCTCGCCGCGGCCGCCCCCGGCTGACCCGGGACCGTCGGAACCGGCCGGCGTCCCGGGCACCGAGGCTGGAGCCGCCCACGTTATCCGGACACTTTCGTTCAGAGGTAGCTCGTATCGTTGACCAGCCGGACCGACGACCCACCGTCGGGGTAGAACTCCGCGAGCGAGAGCGACGCCAGGTCCAGGTGCAAGCGGTAGAGCAGTGACGGCCCGACCCCCAACGCCAGTTGCAGCAGCGTCTTGATCGGCGTGACATGGCTGACCACAACGATATTCGCGCCCGAATACCGGGTGACCAGATCGCGGCGCACCGCCTCCACCCGTTCCCGGACCTCGTCGAAACTCTCGCCGCCGGGGGCGGGCAGCGACGGATCCCCCAGCCAGCGAGCGTGCAGGTCCGGGTCACGGTCGGCGGCCTCGCCGAACGTCAGCCCCTCCCACTCGCCGAAATCGGTTTCGGTGAGCCCCTCGACCACCCGTACCTCGATACCGAGCGCCGCTCCGGCCGCCTCGGCGGTTTCCCGGGCCCGGCCCAGCGGTGAGGTCACGATCGCGGAGATATCGCCCTTGGCGGCCAGCATCTTCGCTGCCCCGGCGGCCTGTTCCCGCCCGACGGCGGTCAGCGGCGGATTACCGCGACCGGAATAGCGACGCTGCACCGATAATTCGGTCTGCCCGTGACGTAAGAGCAGCAACCTGGTGGGGCGGCCGACCGCCCCGGTCCAGCCCGGGCCCGGCCCGGACAGCCGCGCCGACGCACTGCGTGAATCGGCCGCCGTATCGGCGACCTCGGCGGCGGGGGCGGGCCGGGCCGGGGCCGGGGCCGGTTCGGCCGCGTGGATCTCCTCGACCAGCTTGCCGTCGTCCATGGCCTCGTTCGCCAGCCGGTCGGCATGGGAGTTCTCCGCGCGCGGTATCCAGCGATAGCTCACCCGGTCGAAATCCGCGGCCAGCCGCCGCGCCCGGTCGGCGAGCGGGATCAGAGCAGGGTGCTTGATCTTCCAGCGACCCGACATCTGCTCGACGACGAGTTTGGAGTCCATCCGCACCGAGACCACTCGCGCACCGAGTTCGGCGGCCGCCTCCAGCCCGGCGATCAGCCCCCGGTATTCCGCGACATTGTTGGTGGTGACGCCGAGGGCCTCCCGCCGCTCCGCGAGCACTCCCACGCGGTCCGCGTCGAATACCACCGCCCCGTAACCCGCCGGTCCCGGATTACCCCGGGATCCGCCGTCGGCCTCGACAACGACCTCGCGCACGCTCACATCGTCCTCCCGCTCCCGCTACTCCGAACCCGCTGTCCGGTGCGACCTCACAATCCGGATTCCTTGGTCCGCACCAGCACCGCACCGCATTCCGGACACCGCACCACCAGGTCGGGCGCGGTTTTCGCGATACGTGCGATCTCACCGCGGTCCAGTTCGATCCGGCACGCCCCGCAGCGCCGGGCCTGCAACAACGCCGCACCGATACCGTGGCCGATGCGCTGCCGGTCGTAGATGCTAAGCAGTTCCTCGGGGAACACGCCGACCAGCTTCGCCCGGTCGGTTTCGCAGCGCTGCTGGGCCACATCCAGGTCGGCGAGTGCCTCGTCGCGGCGGTCGCGCGCGGTGGTGAGCTCGGCTTCGGTCCGATCGAGGCGGGCACCGGCATGTTCGTGATCGGCGGCGGAAGCTTCACGGCGTTCCATCACCTCGAGCAGATCGTCCTCGAGCACCGAGCGGCGCCGTTCCAGACTGGCCAGCTCGTGCTGCAGTTCCGACAGCTGTTTCGCGCCGACCGAGCCCGCTTCCAGCACGCCGCGGTCGCGATCCTCACGCTTGCGGACCGCTTCGATCTCGCCCTCGAGTTTGCGGATATCGCGGTCGAGATCGTCGAGCACGATCTCGACGGCCACCGCAGCGTCCTTGTGCGCGTTGCGTTCGGCCTCGAACCGGTCGACCTCCTGCTGTTCGGGAAGAACGCTGCGCCGGTGCGCGATCCGGGTCAGCTCGGCGTCGACCGCGGCGAGACGCAGCAGTTGGGCCTGAATCGATGGTTCGACATTCAACGCGAACGAACTCCCTGCACACTGTGGACGGATAAGAAGGTCCACCGTACTCCGGGGGGTGGGGGCGGCGGCGCCGACCGGTCCGAAGCCACGTGCCCGGGCGTCCGCGCGGCGGTCAGCCGCCGCAGCCGACCGTCCACGGGTCGGTACGAACGGTGCAGACCCGTGTCTCCAGCTCCGGAAGCCCGTCCCGGACCACAGCGGCTGCCTGCGCGCACCAGGGGAACTCGGTAGCCCAGTGGGCCGCATCGATCAACGCGGGCCCCGAACGGCGTAGATGTTCGTCGGCCGGATGATGGCGCAGGTCGGCGGTGAGATAGGCGTCGACCCCGCGGCGGGTGGCGATATCGAGCAGCGAATCACCCGCGCCACCGCAGACGGCGACCGTGCGCAGCAGCAGGTCCGGGTCGCCCGCGGCACGCACACCCCAAGCCGTTTCCGGCAGGACGGTGGCGGCTCGGGCGGTGAAATCGCGCAACGTCAGCGGTTCGGCGAGGGTACCGATCCGGCCCAGCCCCTGGTTTCCGCTCAGCGCGGCCCGTTCGGTCACGTGGTACGCGGGTTCCTCGTAGGGATGCGCCGCCCGCAGCGCCGCGAGCACCGCCGCCCGCGATCGCGGTGGCGCGACCACCTCGAGCCGGTCCTCGGCCGGCCGGACCAGCTCGCCCACCACCCCGGTCGCCGGGTTCGCGCCGTCCAGTGGCCGGAACTGACCCGTCCCGGCGACCCGCCATGCCGCTTCCCGATAGTCCCCGGCACTGCCCGCTCCCGCGTCGAACAGCGCCGCCAGCACCGCATCGGCATGTCCCGGCGGCACCTGAACCGTCCATTTGTCCACGGCGGGTACAGGTTTCGGGTCCAGCGGGCCCGTGACCGTCAATCCGAGCGCCTCGGCCAGGGCATCGGATACGCCGGGGTCGGCGGAATCGGCGTTCGTATGCGCAGTGAACAGCGCACAACCCGAGCGGATCAGCCGGTGCACCAGAGACCCCTTGGGGCGGTCGGCCGAAACGCTGTCCACGCCCCGCAGCAACAGCGGATGATGGGCCACCACAGCCTGGGCCTCCCACCGCACCGCCTCGTCCACGACGGCCGCGGTGACATCCACGGCGAACAGCACGCGCCGTACGGTCTCGGCGGGGTCCCCGCACACCAGACCGACCGAATCCCACGGTTCGGCCAGCCGCGGCGGGTAGGCCGCCTCCAGCGTCGCGACGAGTTCGGCAAGGGTGGCCACGGCACACCTTCCTCTCGGGAGCTCTCAGGTTTCGTCGGCGACAGGGTTTCGTCGGCGACAGGGTTTCGTCGGCGACAGGGTTTCGTCGGCGACAGGGTTTCGTCGGCGACAATGATGTCGCGTGAACGGCGGTCCGGCGCGGACGGTCCGCCCACCGGCGGTGATACCGGCTAGACCAGCCGTCCGGCGTTACCCAGCGCCGCCACCAGCCGCTCGACATCCTCCGGCGGCCGGACCGCGACCCGCACATGCCCCGGCCCCAGGCCGGGGAACGTGTCGCAGCGCCGTACCGCTATGCCGTGCCGGCGCAGATATTCGCGCAGTATCTCGCCGCGTTCCACCTCCAGCAGCAGGAAGGGCGCGGCCGCGGGGGTCCGCACCGCGACACCGGCGCCGGTCAGCCGCGCGGCCATCGCCGCACGGTGCTCACCGATCTCCAGTGCTCGCGCCGCGGTCTCGGCGAGCGCGCGCGGCGAGGCGGTGGCGGCGATCGCGGCGAGCTGCAGGGTGCCCACCGGCCAGTGCGCCCGGCCCCGGACCAGCTGCCGAAGCACCTCCGGCGCCCCGAGCAGATACCCGCAACGCAGCCCGGCCAGCGCCCAGGTCTTGGTGAGACTGCGCAACACCAGCAGCCCCTCCCCTGCCTGCGCGGCCAGCGACTCCGGCTCACCGGGCACCGCGTCCATGAAGGCCTCGTCCACCACCACGATCCGCCCCGGACGCAGCAGCGCGCGGACGAGTGCGGCCGGATGCAGTACCGAGGTGGGGTTGGTGGGGTTGCCGATCACCACCAGATCCGCTTCCTCGGGAACCACGGCCGGATCGAGGGTGTAGGGAGGTTCCAGCAGCACCCGGTGCACCGGGACACCGGCCTCGCGCAGGGCGAGTTCGGGCTCGGTGAACGACGGGTGCACCACCGCCGCGAGCCGCGGTGCCAACCGCGGAAGCAGGGCGAAACCCTCCGCTCCACCGGCCAGCGGCAGGACGTGGTCGGGTGCGACCACGTGCCGGGCGGCCACGGCTTCCCGGGCGTGCCGCTCGTCCGCGGCGGCCGGATATCGGGCCAGCGAGTCCAGGGCGGCGACCAGCCGGTCCCGTAGCCAGCGTGGTGGCGCGGCGCCCTGGACGTTCACCGCGAAATCGAGCAGACCCGGCTGGGCATCTACGTCACCGTGATGACGCAGCCCGGCGAAATCGACATGATCGGTGAGCATGAGACGCACCCTACGTGGCGCCGGGCCCGATCGACCCGCCAGAATGGCTGTCGTGGGTGAGCTGCACATATCGTTCGTCTGTACCGGCAACATCTGCCGGTCGCCGATGGCGGAGAAGATCCTGCTGGGCCATCTGTCCCGGGCCGGGCTGGCCGACCGGGTCCGGGTGAGCAGTGCCGGCACCCACGATTGGCACGCCGGGGCCGAAGCCGATCCCCGCACCACCGCCACTCTGCGCCGCCACGGCTACCCCACCGGCCACCGGGCCACCGGGTTCGGCACCGAGCACACCGACGCCGACCTGGTCGTCGCGATGACCACCGAACACGACCGCGACCTCGCGATGCGCGGTATCCCGCCGGCCCGCCGCCGGTTGCTGCGCAGTTTCGATCCGGACGCCGACGGGATCGACGTACCCGATCCGTACTACGGCGGGACCGAGGAATTCGAACTGGTGCGTACGCAGATCGAGGCCGCGGTCCCGGGCCTGCTGGATTGGGTCCACGCAGCGCTCCCCGCGCGAGCCCCGGTCACCGGCGGTGCGGCCTGATGCGCCGCCTGGCCTTCCTGCTGCGTCCCGGCTGGCTGATCCTGGCCGTAGTGGTCGCCGGCTTCGCCTACATGTGTTTCACCGTGCTCGCGCCCTGGCAGCTCGGCAAGAACGAGACCACCTCCGACCGCAACCAGCTGATCGCCGATTCGGTCCACGCCGATCCGGTGGCCGTCACCGATATCCTCGACGGCGATGCGGTGGGTGCGGCCACCGAATGGCGGAAGGTGTACGCCGAAGGCAGCTACGTCCCGGATTCGACCGTGCTGGTCCGGCTGCGGCATCTCGACGGCGCACCCGGTTTCGGGGTGCTGTCCGCGTTCACTCTCACCGACGGCCGCACCCTGCTCGTGGATCGCGGGCTGGTGGCGGCGGTCGACGGGTCGCAGCCGCCGCCGATCGATCCACCGCCCGCGGGCGTGCAGCGGGTCGAGGGCCGGATCAGGGTCTCGGAGAACGTCGACCCGCAGCGCACGCCCGCGGTCCAGAACGGTATCCCGCACGTCTACTCGATCGATATCCCGCAGGAGACCACGGTTCTCGGTATCCCGCTGACCCCGATCCCGGTCGGTGACCGGGGCTCCTATCTCCAGCTGTCCGACGGCCAGCCCGGCGCCTTCACGCCGGTCCCGCTACCCCAGCTCGATGCCGGTCCCTATCTGTCCTACGGGTTGCAATGGCTGGCTTTCGGCATCATGGCGCCGCTGGGACTGGGCTATTTCGCGTGGGCCGAGATCCGCGAACGGCGCAGACAACGCCCCGCGGCGAAAGCCGGATCCGACCCCGCCGCGCCGAGTACCCCCGAACCCGAACCCGTCACCATCGAGGCCCGCCTGGCCGATCGATACGGCCGGGACCGGCACTGATACAAGACCGGCACCGATATCGGGATCCACCGGTGTAGCCGATACCCGATCTCAGCCACGTGTGGGCCGGGCGCGTATCCGGTCCCACAGCATCGCGCTCAGCGGCGCGGCCAGCACGGCCGAAACCACCGCCGCGTATTGCACCAGTTCCGACAGCCGGACGGCCCGCCGCAGATCACCCGCCGCGGGCGCCGGTCCCACACCCAGTTCCGGCCGCTGCTCGACCCCGTGCCGGTATTCGGTACGCCCGCCGAGCCGGACACCGAGCGCCCCGGCCGCCGCGGCTTCCACCACTCCGGCGTTCGGGCTGGGGTGCCGGCGCGCATCCCGGCGCCAAGTCCGCAGCACCGTGCCGGGACGGCCGCCGACAAGTGGTGCCACCACCGCGGTGAGCAATCCGGTCGCCCTGGCCGGAAGCAGATTCGCCAGATCGTCGACGCGGGCGGCCGCCCATCCGAAATTCCGATACCGCTGGTTGCGGTAGCCGATCATGGCGTCGAGGGTGTTGACCGCCCGATAGCCCAGCAGTCCGGGAACGCCGGCCACCGCGCCCCACAGCAGTGGCGCGACGGCGGCGTCGGAGGTGTTCTCGGCGATCGACTCCAGTGCCGCCCGGGCCAGCCCGTCGGCGTCGAGTGACTCCGGGTCCCGCCCGCACAGCGCGGGCAGCATTTCCCGGGCGGCCGCCACATCGCCGGCGTCCAGCCGATCGGCCATCATCCGCCCGGTCCGTGCCAAGCTCCGTCCACCCAGGACCGTCCAGGTCGCCGCAGCCACCGCTGTCGTACCACCCCGCCGCAGCGCGGCGCCCAAGCCCACAACCGACCCCACCAGCACCAGTTCGTGAACCACCCCCGCCCGCCGGTGATCGGCATAGCTCACCGATTCCAGCGACGCGGCCAGCATCCCGAACCCCGCCACCGGATGCCCGCGCCGAGGGTCCCCGACCACCCGATCGATGGCGAAGCCGATCAGCAGACCCGCCGCGGTCGAAACACCTCTGCGCACCGGGTGAGCGTATCCAGCGCCGGAGTCCTGTCCGGGCCGGGGACGACAGGCCGAGGAATTCCCGCGACCGGTACCGGTGTTGGCAGGATCGACCCGGCGGGGCCGATACCGCCACGACCTGGCCACGGTCGGCGACCGCCCGATGTCACACAGCGGGTGCGCGCGTCGTCGACTCGGTGACACCATCGCCCGACCGCGGGCCACGACCGAACGGGGAACCGCAGTGACCGACCGAGATGGAGCCACCGACCTGGCCCGGCATTTCGAGGAACTGCGCCCGTACCTGCGTCGTCTCGCCTACAGCACTCTCGGCAGCCTCGCCGACGCCGACGATGTGGTGCAGGAGGCGTGGCTGCGGTTGCAGCGACAGCAGGAGTCCGGCGGCGCACCCATCGACAATCTGCAGGCGTGGCTGACCACGGTGACCGGACGCCTGGCTCTGGATCAGCTCGGTTCGGCGCGGATGCGGCGCGAACAGTACGTCGGCGAATGGCTGCCCGAACCCGCGGTCTCGGACTGGGAGGATCCCGCCGACCGGATCTCCCAGGACGAACGGGTCACCATGGCGCTGCTGGTGGTGCTGGAATCGCTGTCACCGGCCGAGCGCACCGCGTTCGTCCTGCAGGATGTGTTCGGGATGTCGGGACCCGAGGTCGCCGAAGTGGTGGGCCGCACCCCGGCCGCGGTCCGGCAGCTGGCCTCGCGCGCCCGTAAACGGGTCGAGGACGGGACCCCGCGTTTCCCGGCGTCACCGGATGAACAGGAGAAGGTCGTCTCGGCGTTCTCGGCGGCCTGGCGGTCCGGTGATATGAGCGCGCTGCTGGGGGTGCTCGACAGCAAGGTGTCCTTCACCGCCGACGGCGGCGGCAAGGTATCGGCCGTCCGCAAGCCGGTGCGGGGCGCCGATTTCATCGCCGAGATGCTGGTCGTCTGGCATCGCGCGCCGATGGCGGAAAACGGCTGGCTGCGGATGATCGAGGTCAACGGGATGCCGGGCCTGCTGGTCTTCGACGGACGGCACCACGGGATCTTCTCCTTCACTGTCGACGAGGGACGGATCACCGCCATCCACGTGGTGCGCAATCCCGACAAGATGCGCGACCTCCCACTCGACGACGGGTCCGCACGGCCGCTGCGCGCACCGGGGAACAGTTGATATGGCCCACCGGACCGGGCGCGGTCGCGGGCGACTGCCTCCACGGCGGCGAATCGCCGCGGGTTAGGTTGCGTACATGAGGATCGAAGTCAGCGGACACCAGCCCGAGGTCGACGCCACCGCCTGGATCGCGCCCACCGCGAATGTGATCGGCCGGGTGAAGCTCGGGGCCCAGGTCAGTATCTGGTACAACGCGGTGTTGCGCGGTGACACCGAACTGATCACCGTCGGAGAACGCAGCAATATCCAGGACGGCTGTGTACTGCACGCCGACCCGGGTTTCCCGGCCACCGTGGGTGCCGGGGTGTCGGTCGGGCACAACGCGATCCTGCACGGCTGCACGATCGAGGACGACTGCCTGATCGGGATGGGCGCGACCGTACTCAACGGCGCGGTGATCGGCCGGGGCAGCCTGATCGCCGCAAACGCGCTGATTCCGGAGGGCGCGCAGATCCCGCCGGGGTCGCTGGTCGCCGGTGTCCCGGGCAAGGTGCGCCGTGAACTCACCGCCGAGCAGCAGCGCGGCGTGGAATTGAATGCCATGGTCTATCTGCACCACATGTCCGAGCATCGGTCGGCGAAGGAGATCTGAGCCGACTCCACCGACTGCCCGGACACACTATTGGACAAGCGTCCAGTAGGTGGCTGCTAGGATGGAACAACGTATCCGGGGAGACGGTTCGGCCCGAAACCCACTGTCCTGCAAGGCGTCGGCGTTTCGGGCGACCCGTACACGTGGGCACGGCGATGTGCCGGCAGGAGGTATGACGGGTGGCGTGCGAGCAGTCCGGGACGCGTCGGCCGACAGGACGGGTCAGCGTGGCAGATATCGCCGCGCAACCAGGAGGAATCGAGGCGCTGCAGCGCCGGGTCCACGAACTACGTTCCAGAGGAGTGGATTTCGCGGCCAACGCAATCGAACACGAGATGGCCGAACTGGATCTGCCGCGGGAGTGACGCCCAGCACGAAACCAACGCACAGGTCACCCGGCGCGACGGCCGTCGGATAGGGTGTGGAAACCATGCCACCCGTACCGCCGATTCTGCAACGCATCCTTGCCGAGCCCCCCGCCGACAGCGGGAAAGTCCTCGACAGCGCGTTATCGGCGTTCCTGGATTTCGGGATCAAACGCACCAGCATGGGCGAGATCGCCCGCCGGGCCGGCATCAGCCCCGCCACCCTCTACCGTCGCTTCGAATCGAAGAACGACCTGGTCGAAGCCGTCACAGTGCGGGAAGCACAGCGATTCGTCACCAAGATCGACAATCGGGTCCGCACGGTAACCGGCTCCGAAGATCAACTGGTGGAGATCTTCGTGGCCTTCATCTCCGCCATCGCCGGTAACCCACTGCTGATCCGGCTGCTGCGTACCGAACCGGATCTCGTACTACCCAGGCTCACCACCGAGGCAGGACCGATCCTGGCCGTCGGCCGCACCTATCTGGCAGCGAAACTGCGAGAACTGAACGACAGCGGTACCGATTTCGATCCCGACCTGATCGCCGAGATCATGGCCCGCCTGGCCCTGTCGTTGGCACTCACCCCTGACGGTCTCATCCCCATCCAGGACGAGGCCGCCGGCCGCGAATTCGCCCGCCGCACCCTGCTGCCCATGGTCTCCGGCCACAACCCGAACTGAAAGCTGTGTATATGGCCCCGCCTTCGGCGGGGCGGGTCGGGGCCCTATTAACCCCGGTTCTTCACTCCGGCGCTCAGTCGCTGCGCTCCTTCGCTCTGTCGCTCCAGAACCGGGGCGGGCCCCGACTGTGTCTGGTGGCCCCGCCTTCGGCGGGGGGCCGGGGGCCTCGTGACCCGACTGTGTGGATGGCGCCTGCCTTCGGCGTCGCGTCGGGGCCCTGTCGAACCGACTGGTCTCACAGGGCGAACGCGCGGTGGACCAGCTCGTCCAGTTCTTCCTGCCCCGCCGCGCCGGTCTCCGGTTCCTCGGCCAGCGCGCGCACCCGGCACACGATCGCGGTCGCCGCCGGAGTTCCCGGATCCGGTAGCGGTAGCCGGGACACGTACTGGGTGATCCAGCGCCGCCGCCCGGAGTAGAGCCGGTTACCGCAGACGGCGTCGTAATACCGCAGCCCCAGCGACGAGTTCGCGACGCCCATCATCAAACAGGCCAGATCCTCGGCACCGGCGCCACCGCCCAGGTCCGCCAGCGAGATCCAGTAGCAGTCGCCGTTGACCACCGCCCCGGAGCGATCCAGCGCAAACCGCGGCCGGTCGCTGATATCCGGGAACACCACCTTCGGGATACGCCACAGATGTGGTCGCTGCGGCACCCAATGCTCGAACCATTTCCGGCCCGCACCGGTGAGGTAGTCCCGGGCGGTCAGCACCTCCCGATGCTGCTCCAGGTAGGCCGCGGTCCGCGGATACCGCGCCAGATCCACCGGCACCCGTCGGGTCCGGGTGAGGTCGTAGGGGTACAGCACCCGCGTCTCGCGTATCCGATCGATGCGCCACGGGCGCAGATCGTGATGGGTGATGAGATCCCGCAGCAGTTCCGGTTCGGCAGCCGGATCACCCCAGTGCACCGCGATGAACACCTTGTCCGCATTGGTCTTGATCCCCACCCGGATACGCCCCAGATCACCGAAAGTCCGCCACATCCGGTCGGAAACCCCGCGCAACCAGTCGTCGTGCCCCATCCGGGACATCCGCCACCCCACCGACGCCGCCGCGGGGCCGGGTTCGGTCGCCAGCTCCCCCACCGTCACCGCGAATCGGCGGCCCTGCCGCGACACGGTCGTATCGGCGGCGCCACCCAGAGCCACGAACAGTTCCCGGTCCCCGCCCGAGGCCCCCGCGGTCTCCGAACCCCTCGTGGGCTCGCCGGCGTCTCCCTGCGACCTTCCGCCGGAGAGCCCCGCTCCAGGTCCCCGCCTCGCCGGAATCGAGCCGACCGGACCGTACTCGGCGAGCCGGTCCGAACGCCGCGCCCCCTCTGCCGGTATCGCGCCGACCGAGCCCGCGGTTCCCGTATCCGATACGGCTCGGGCCTCCTCCTCGTAGACCGACACATACCGGCAGGTCCCCCGTGTCGCACCGCGCACGGCAATCGTCACCGCCGGCAGAACCGCCGCCTCGAACAGTTTGGTATCCCCCAGGTCGTACAGTTCCACCGGCGTCAGATCGGCCAGCAGCAACCCGCGCAGATTCGACCCCGCCTTCGTGGTGAGAAAACGATTCGCGCACAGCAGACCCAGCACCGCGCCTGGGGCCATCAACCGCGGCAGCGCCGCGACGAACGGATGGGTGAGATCGATCCGCCCCCGCAACCCGAACTGCCCACGCAGAGCCTGCGCCGCCTCCCCACCCAACTGCTGGGTCCGGACGTACGGCGGATTCGCGATCACCGCATCGAACGATTCCGCAGGCAACCCCGCACAATCGGCCAGAAAGTCCCGCTGCCGCCATTCGGCGCCGACCCCCGACTCCGCGGCCCGCCGCCGAGCCAGCACCAACCCGGCCGGATCCAGGTCGTAACCCGTCAGCTCGACCGGAACCCCCGGCAGACGATCGGCCAGCGCATCCTTGATCGCGAACAACAACTCCCCGGACCCACACGCCGGGTCCAGGACCCGCACCCGCCCGGGCGTCCCGATCCGCGCCACCACCCGGCCCGCCAGGAAACCCGCAAGCGTGGCAGGTGTGTAGTGCCGCCCGTGACGTTTGCGCTCGCGAGCCCCCGCTCCATCGCGTCCCATCTGCGCATTGTTGTCGACAGAGGGGTGTCGACGGATCATTTCGCTTTTATCGGTCCTGCCCCTCCTCCGGCGGTCCGCTCAGCGGCCCGCCACGCGGACCGGCCGACTCACAGCGGAATGTTCTTGTGATGGCTGGCCCGGCAGGGTGCCGCAGCCAAGGCTCCGGCGATCTTGCTGCGCGTGTGGGCCGGGTCGATGATCTCGTCGACTACACCGATCGTCACCGCCCGCTCCACGCCGCCGGCGATGGCTTCGTGTTCGGCGGTCAGTCGTTCATGCAGAGCTTCGCGCTCTTCTTCCGGCGCGGCGGCGAGGGCTTTCTTGTGCAGGATGCCGACGGCGGCTTTCGCGCCCATCACCGCGACTTCCGAGCCCGGCCAGGCATAGACCGCGGTCGCGCCGAGCGAGCGGGCGTTCATCGCGATATAGGCGCCGCCGTAGATCTTGCGGGTGACCAGGGTGACCCGCGGGACCTGGGCTTCGGCGAACGCGTGCAGCAGTTTGGCGCCGCGCCGGACTACGCCGTCCCATTCCTGGCCGACGCCGGGCAGGTAGCCGGGGACGTCGGTGATCACGACCAGTGGGATACCGAAGGCGTCGCAGAGCCGGACGAACCGGGCCGCTTTCTCGGCGCTCTTGGAGTCCAGGCAGCCGCCCAGCCGCAACGGGTTGTTGGCGAGAACACCGACGGTACGGCCGCCGAGCCGGCCGAGGCCGGTCACCATGGAGCGGGCGTAGCCGCCCTGTAGTTCTTCGAAACTGGATTCGCCGTCGACATTGTCGAGCAGTTCGTGGACCAGCGGTTTGACGTCGTAGGCGCGTTTGGCCGAGGCGGGCAGTAGGGCCAGCAGGTCGACGTCTCCGTGTTCGGCGGCGCGGAGGTCGAATTCGCCTTGTTCGGCGAACATCGATACCAGTCGGCGGGCGCGGTGTACGGCGTCGGCTTCGTCGTCGGCGACGATATGGGTGACGCCCGACTTCTTGCCGTGGGTTTCCGGTCCACCGAGGGTGACCATGTCCACCTGTTCGCCGGTCACGCTGCGCACCACGTCGGGTCCGGTGACGAAGACCCGGCCCTCCGGGGCCATGATCACGATATCGGTGAGGGCGGGTCCGTAGGCGGCACCGCCGGCGGCGAAGCCGAGTACCACCGAGATCTGGGGCACCTGACCGGAGGCGCGGACCATGGCCTCGAAGACCTGGCCGACCGCGTGCAGGGCCTCCACGCCCTCGGCCAGCCGAGCACCACCGGAATGCCAGAGACCGACGACCGGGGCACCGGAATCGATCGCGGTGTCGATCGCGTCGACGATGTGCTTGCAGCCCTCCACACCCATCGCGCCACCCATCACGGTGGCATCGGAGCAGTACGCGACCGTTCGAACCCCGTCTACCTCGCCGACCGCCGCGAGCACTCCCGATTTGTCGCGCGGGTGCAGCGGCAGGACGGTCCCGGGGTCGAAGAAGCGGTTCAGCCGCCCGAGTGGATCGCGCGGATCCGTCACGGTTTCCTGATGGCGGGCCGGGGCGATAATCGTCATCGCGTTCTCTCCTCGATGATGTGTGACCGAGACACCGGCCGCGGGTGGCCGAGAGCCCAGACGGGGCCGCCCGGATGTACCCGGCGGCCCCGTCTGTGGGTCGTCGAACTATTCGGCAGGGACCTATCAGGCCCGACCGAAGGCGAGCGCGACGTTGTGCCCACCGAAACCGAACGAATTGTTGATCGCGTACTCGATCTCTTGGCGCCGTGCTTCGCCGGCGACGATATCGAGGTCGATCTCTGGATCCTGGTTCTCCAGGTTCAGGGTGGGCGGCACGATACCGTCCCGGATGGCCATCACGGTGAGCACGGACTCCAGCGCGCCGACGGCGCCGATGGAATGCCCGAGCGCCGATTTGGGCGCGTAGATCGACGCATGATTGCCGACGGCCTTGTTGATCGCCCGTGCCTCGGCAGTATCGCCGATCGGAGTGGCGGTGGCGTGCGCGTTGATATGGGTGATGTCCTTCTTGGACAGACCCGCGGTCTGCATGGCCCGGGTCATGGCGCGGGCGGCGCCCGTGCCCTCGGGGTCCGGTGCGACCAGGTGGAAGCCGTCGGAGGTGATACCGGCGCCCAGCAGACGGGCGTGGATGGTGGCACCGCGGGCTTTGGCATGCTCTTCGGTCTCGATGACCATGAGCGCACCGGCCTCGCCGAAGACGAATCCGTCGCGATCTTTGTCGAAGGGCCGCGAGGCGGCCTTCGGATCGTCGTTGCGGGTGCTCATCGCGCGCATCATGGTGAACGCGGCGATCGGCACGGCGTCGATGAAGCCTTCGACACCGCCGGTGACGACCATATCGGCGTCACCCATGACGATCATGCGCCATGCGTTGGCGATGCCTTCGGAGCCCGACGAGCACGCCGAGACCGGAGTGACCACTCCTGCCCTGGCCTTCAGCTCCAAGCCGACGACGGCAGACGGCCCGTTCGGCATGACCATCTGAACAGCGAGCGGCGAGATCTTGCGATAGCCCCCGTTCTTCAGTTTGTCGACCGAATCGATGAGCGCGTCACCGCCACCTAGTCCAGTGCCGATGGCCACACCCAGCCGGTCCGGATCGACCTCCGGGCTGCCCGCGTTGCGCCAGACTTCGCGGCCGAGCACGGTCGCGAGCTGCTCGACGTAGGCCATCCGGCGGATCTCGACCCGGCTCAGCAGAGTTTCGGGGCGAACCTTCAGGTGGCCGCCGATACGGACCGGTAGGTCGTATTCCTCGATGAAGGAATCCTCGAGAACGTCGATACCGCTCTCGCCGTTGAGGAGACCCTTCCACGTCGCATCGACGTCACCCGCGATCGACGTGGACGCCGCCAGGCTCGTGACGACGACGTTCGGGAAGTTCCCGTTCAAGGTCGAGGGACAGAACGCAGCAGGAGTGGTCACGGTGTCGGCCCTACTCGGCGTTGTCGAATTTGGCCTTGAGCTCTGCGGCGGCGTCGGAGTTCTCCGCCTCGAGCTTCTGGATGTAGTTGACGGCGTCGCCGACCGTCTTCAGGCTGGCCAGATCCTCGTCGGGGATCTTCACGCCGTACTTGTCCTCGGTCTGCACCGCGATCTCGACCATGGACAGCGAGTCGATGTCCAGGTCATCGACGAAGGACTTCTCGACGGTCACCTCGGACGGTTCGATACCCGTAACCTCTTCGATGATCTTGCCGAGTTCCTCGACGATTTGTTCCTGGGTCAGAGCGGCCACTTCGTGGCTCCCTTCTTGTTTTCTCGTGTAGGGCTTACATATTTCTTCGGGCCGAGACGGCGTATGGTTACGCCGCTTCGGTGCCGGGCTCCCGCGAGGGTTCGTGGAAACACGGCCGTAGGCAAGCTAGCCGGAGCTCGTGAGCTCGGCCAGCGCGGGGATGTCCTCGGGGGTCTTCAGCGCCAGGTTGGGGGTGCCTTTGAGCTCCCGTTTGGCAATCCCGACGAGTGTTCCCGCAGGTGGCAACTCCGCCACCGCCGAGACGCCGGACTGCCGGACGGTTTCGGTGCACAGGTCCCACCGAACGGGCCGGGTGACCTGCGCGGCGAGCTTAGCCACCGCGTCCGCGCCGGACTCGACCGGCTTGCCGTCGGCGTTCGACAGCAACGGACGAATCGGCTCGTGCGGGGTGATCTCCGCGATCGCCGCCGCTACCGCCTTCTGAGCAGGAGCCATGAACTCGGTGTGGAACGCGCCCGCTACCGGAAGCGCCCGTACCCGGGCCTTCTCCGGCGGGTTCGCGGCCAGTTCGGCCAGTGCGTCCAGGCGTCCCGCCGCCACGATCTGTCCGGTGGCGTTGCGGTTGGCCGGGACCAGTTCCAGTTCTTCGAGCCGTGCCAGCACAGCGGCCTCGTCGCCGCCCAGCACCGCGGACATCCCGGTCGGCTCGAGCGCGCACGCTTTCGCCATTTCGGTTCCGCGGATGGCTGCCAGCGTAACCGCTTGGTCGGCGGAGATCACGCCGGCGACCGCCGCGGCGGCGAGTTCACCCACCGAGTGGCCGGCCACGATGGTGTCGGCCGGTACCCGCTTCTCACCGATCTCGGCGAAGGCGAGCAGCGCGGCAGCGACCACGAGTGGCTGGGTCACCGCGGTGTCGGTGATCTCTTCGGCGGTCGCTTCGGTGCCGAGCCGGATCAGATCCAGGCCCGATTCCTTCGACCACAGTGCGAGCCGGTCACGAGCGCCCGGCAGGTCGAGCCAGGGCGCGAGCATGCCGGGTGTCTGAGAGCCCTGTCCAGGGGCGAACAACGCGATCACGTACCTAAGAAAACACTGTGAGACCGCATTCGCGAGATGTCGACGTGAATAGAGCTTTCGGACAGCTTTTGTATGATCTCCACAAAAGCCCGCGTGGGGTGTCCGGATCGACCGAATTGGGGTCGGCGTTACAGCCCGTCTTTGTCTGCTGGGACAAAAGAGTCATCTGGGGCTGAAGTGGATGATTCGTTACGCGTTCGTGTCAATCGACCTACTGAGGCGGCGATTCGTAACACATACGCGTCCCGGGCGTTGAGCGGATCGCGACCGGTGACTTCCCCGATCCGCTTCAGGCGATAGCGCACAGTATTTGGATGAACGTACAGTTGACGGGCGCACATCTCGACCGCGCCGCCGCATTCCAGGTAGGCATCCAGGGTGTCCGCCAGGGCAGAACCGGCAGAAGCCAACGGAAGGACAAGGTACTCGACGAGAGCGTCGACCGCAGCTCGGTCGCCGAGCAACGCCCGTTCCGGCAGTAGTTCGATGGCGTGGACCGGGCGCGGTGCCTCCCGCCAACCGATCACCGCCTCCATGCCCGCCAGCGCCTCCAGGGCGCTGCTGTGCGCGGCACCCAGCGTGCGGGTGGTCGGTCCGATCACCACCGGACCGTCGGAAAACGCCTCGATGAGCAGATCCGCCATGAACGGTGAGGTGTGCAGGGTGTCGCCCAGCGGGCCGCTCACCACCATCACCAGCCGCGCGCCCTGGACCACCGCCAGTGCGGCCCGTCCGTGCCGGGCCGCGATCGTATGCACCGCGCCGACCACCGAGACGCCCTGATCCCGCGGCGGGGTCCCCACCAGCACCGTGGCAGGCGCGGTGGCGTCCCAGTTCAAGGTGGCCGCCCGCGACAGCATGTCGGGACCGGTGTCACCCCGCACCACCGCGTCCACCACAAGCGCTTCCAGGCGGGTATCCCAGGCGCCCCGGGATTCGGCCGCGCTGGCATACACCGAGGCGGCCGCGAAACCGAGCTCACGCCCGTATCGCAGTACCGCCTCGGTGAGCGCCACCAGCTGGCGGTCGTTGCGCGCCAGTGCGGGCAGCCATTGTTCGAAGAAATCCATGGCGACCCGCACCATGTCCACGGTCTGGCGCAGCGTCAGCCGCCGCGCCAGATCCTGCGGAAACACCTGGAAAGCGTCCAGGCTGAACCGGATATCACTGTCCGGATCCTGTAGCCACTCCAGGAAGGTGACCACCGCGGTCTGCACCAGCATCTGGACGCCGGCGCGCTGCGCGGCGTCCAGATCGGCGAAGAACGGCAACCGGTCCTGCATCGACCCCACGGCCTCGGTGGACAACCGGCCGGAGAATTGCTTGACACGCTTGAGCAGTGTGTCCGGCAAGGGATCGCGGTTCTGCCGATTCGGCGACAGCGCGCCGGTCGGCAGAAACACCTCGTGCTCGTTGGAGCCCTCGGTGACCCGGCGGGGACGCGGTGGTCTGCGTTCGATCATCGAACCGCCGTCACTCCGCGTCTCCGGCACCGCCGGCAGTGAACGCCGGAGCGGCGGAAACATCGTCTATCCGGTACCGGGCGGCGGCCTCGGCGGCCTTCGCCGGATCCAGCTTGCCGATCCGGCCCAGCCCCGCCAGCGCGGCGACCACGATGGATTCGGCGTCGACATTGAATACCCGGCGCGCGGCGGGCCGGGTATCGGAGAACCCGAATCCATCGGTGCCCAGCGTGGTGAAATCGCCGGGTACCCATTTGCGGATCTGGTCCGGAACCGCGCGCATCCAGTCCGTGGCGGCCACGAACGGCCCCTGTGCGTCGGCCAGCGCCCGAGCCACGTACGGCTGCCCCGCGTCCTCACCCGGATGGTGCAGCGCCTCGATCTCGAGTTCGAGAGCCTCGCGGCGCAGCTGACCCCAGGAGGTCACCGACCAGACGTCGGCGGCCACACCCCAGTGGTCGGCCAGCAACTGCTGGGCTCGCAGACCGTCGGGCACGGTGACCCCGGAGACCAGGATCTGGGCCCGGACATCTCCCGCGCCACCCTTCTTGTACAGGTACAGCCCCTTGAGCAGCCCGTCGACGTCGAGACCCTCGGGCTCGGCCGGTTGCTGATAGGGCTCGTTGTACAGGGTGATGTAGTAGAAGATGTTCTCCCCGCCGAACCCGTCCACGCCCGGTGTCCCGCCGTACATCCGGCGCAGGCCGTCACGCACGATATGGGCGATTTCGAAGGAGAACGCCGGATCGTAGGACACCACCGCCGGATTGGTGGAAGCCAGCAGCAGCGAATGGCCGTCGTTGTGCTGCAGACCCTCACCGGTGAGGGTGGTCCGGCCGGCCGTCGCGCCGAGCACGAAACCACGGGCGAGTTGATCCGCCGCGGCCCACAGTCCGTCACCGGTGCGCTGGAACCCGAACATCGAATAGAAGATGTAGAGCGGGATCATCGGCTCACCGTGGGTGGCGTACGACGTACCGACCGCGGTGAACGATGCGGTGGAACCGGCCTCGTTGATGCCCTCGTGCAGGATCTGCCCGACCGAGCTCTCCTTGTAGGCGAGCATCAGTTCCGCGTCGACCGAGGTGTAGAGCTGGCCGTTGCGGTTGTAGATCTTCAGCGAAGGGAACCAGGAGTCCATCCCGAAGGTGCGAGCCTCGTCCGGGATGATCGGCACGATGCGCTTGCCGATCTCCTTGTCGCGCAGCAGCTCTTTCATGAGCCGCACCAGCGCCATCGTGGTCGCCACGTTCTGCTTCCCGGAACCCTTGCGCACCGATTTGTACGCTTCGTCGCCGGGTAGTTTCAGCGGTTCGATGTTCGTACGCCGTTCCGGCAGGTACCCGCCGAGCGCCTTACGGCGATCCAGCATGTACTGGATCTCCTTGGTCTCCGCGCCCGGGTGGTAGTACGGGGGCAGATACGGATCCTTCTCCAGCTCGGCATCGCTGATCGGGATGCGCTGCAGATCGCGGAAGTCCTTGAGATCCTGCAGGGTCAGCTTCTTCATCTGGTGGGTCGCGTTACGGCCCTCGAAATGCTTACCGAGGGTGTAGCCCTTGATGGTCTTGGCCAGGATCACCGTCGGCTGCCCCTTGTGCGCCAGCGCCGCCGCGTACGCCGCGTACACCTTGCGGTAGTCGTGACCGCCGCGCTTGAGGTTCCAGATCTCCTGATCCGACAGATCCTGCACCAGCGCCTTGGTCCGCGGGTCGCGGCCGAAGAAGTGGTCGCGCACGTAGGCGCCGTCATTGGCCTTGTAGGTCTGGTAGTCGCCGTCGGGGGTGGTGTTCATCAAATTCACCAGTGCGCCGTCGCGGTCGGCACCGAGCAGTGCGTCCCACTCCCGGCCCCAGATCACCTTGATGACATTCCAGCCGGCACCACGGAAGAACGACTCCAGTTCCTGGATGATCTTGCCGTTACCGCGAACCGGACCGTCCAGTCGCTGCAGGTTGCAGTTCACCACGAAGGTCAGATTGTCCAGACCTTCCATGGCCGCCACCTGGGCGAGACCGCGCGATTCGGGTTCGTCCATCTCGCCGTCGCCCAGGAACGCCCACACGTGCTGATCGGAGGTGTCCTTGATACCGCGATCGTGCAGGTAGTGGTTGAACCGCGCCTGGTAGATCGCGTTCATCGGGCCCAGGCCCATCGACACCGTCGGGAATTCCCAGAAATCGCTCAGCAGTCGCGGATGCGGATACGAGGGCAGACCCTTACCGAGGCCGCCATGGCTGTACTCCTGGCGGAAACCGTCGAGCTGATCGGTGCTCAACCGGCCCTCGAGGAAGGCGCGAGCGTAGATCCCGGGCGACGCGTGACCCTGGATGAAGATCGAATCGCCGCCGCCGGAATGGTCTTTACCACGGAAGAAATGGTTGAAGCCGACCTCGTAGAGCGCCGCCGAGGACGCATAGGTCGAGATATGGCCGCCGACACCGATACCCGGACGCTGCGCGCGGTGCACCATGATGGCCGCGTTCCAGCGGATCCAGGCCCGGAAGCGCCGCTCGGTCTCCTCGTCGCCGGGGAACCAGGGCTCGTTCTCGGTCGGAATGGTGTTGACGTAATCGGTGGACGTCAGCGCAGGAATGGACACCCGCCGCTCACCGGCGCGTTCCAGCATCCGGAGCATCAGGTAGCGGGCCCGGCCGGGGCCCTCACGCTCGAGCATCTCGTCGAAGGACTCGAGCCATTCGCTGGTTTCCTCCGGATCGATATCCGGTAGGTAGGACGCCACTCCTTCACGAATCACGCGGACTCGGCCACCGGGCGGTACGCCGTCGGCGTCGCGAGGGGTGGGAGCGGAACCCGGCACAGCGGATTCCGCCGGGACGCCAGAGTGGATCAGATCGGTCAAAACTGCTCCTCGTACAGGGGGTGGTCGAGCTGATGGCTGCGGTGACCCCGAGCGGCCCGCTGGTGTGCGGATCACTCGTGACGACTTTTCCGGGCGCGCCCGCATCCTCGCGTGGCGCGTCCCACATCATCATGTCAGCCGCCGATCCAGTACCGTGCGACAGGCAGCGGTTACCGAGGAGTCGGGAGGACGATGGAAGGGCTGGACCCGCGCCGTTTCGGGCTGATCTGCGCCGCGGCGGCCCTGGTCGCCGGGGCGACCGTGGCCGGCTGCGCTCAGCAGGTCGAAGGCATCGCGACACCGAACGCGGCCGAGGCGACCTCGTATCGGGCATACGCGTCGTCCTCGTCCGCCGCGGCCACGTCTTCGCAGATCGCGGCATCCCGCGACAAGGCCATCTCCGACAACTGCACCCTCTTCCCCGGCACCACCGGCGTCGGGGTGAGCAAGTACAACGAGTTCGTCGACGCGCACGACAACAACGCGCCGGAGTACGACGCCGTGAAGGACGGCGCGGTCACCGCGCTCGAGGATGCCGCGAAACAGGTCGAAGGCGGAGTGAACACCGCGGGCGCTCAGCTGCCCGAAGAGTTGAAAACGAAACTCGTCGCCTACGTGGACGCAGCCCGCGCCCTCGCTCGAGCCACCCGGGACATGGTCTACACCTCTCCGGTGGGACCGCTCAACGATGCGAGCAAGCGCGTGAACGACGCGCGCAACGCGGTGCGCGATGCTTGCCCCAGCTGACCCGGATCGCCCGTCACCAGGGGTTTCCCGCGACATCGAAAATTCGATCTACCCGATCGGCTTGCGTTAGGGCCGATAACCATGTTCGCTTGCACATATCTGTAGTCGGGAGTTGAGGAGGACGCCACCGTGGTCGCCGCGGCGGAGGATCAGAATTTCGCGCAGAAGCTTGGCATCACCCACGGCATGGTTGTCCAGGAGCTGGGTTGGGACGAGGACACCAACGACGACCTCCGGGCCGACGTCGAGGAGACCTCCGGCAGTGAGCTGCTGGAGGAGGAATCCGACGAGGTCATCGATGTCGTCCTGCTGTGGTGGCGGGAGGGTGACGGGGACCTGGTCGACGAGTTGATGGAGGCGATCGGCCCACTCGCCGACGACGGCTTCATCTGGGTGCTCACCCCCAAGACCGGTAACGACGGCCATGTCGATCCCAGTGAGATCGCCGAGGCCGCCCCCACCGCCGGTCTCACCCAGACCTCGGCCATCAAACTCGGCGAATGGTCGGCCAGCCGTCTGGTGCAGCCCAAGGCCCCCACCAAACAGCGCTGAGCCGCCCACAGCTGTCCGCACACCCCGGCTTCGGGGTGTGCGGCCCGAGATTCGGAGGATCGCCATGCCCATCGAGGTCGGCACCAAGGCGCCGGAGTTCACCCTCAAGGACCAGAACAATCAGGAAGTCTCGCTGTCGAACTACCGCGGCGACAAGAACATCCTGATCGTGTTCTACCCGCTCGCCTTCACCGGCATCTGCCAGGGCGAGCTGTGCAAGGTCCGCGACGAGTTGCCCCGGTTCCAGAACGACAACACCGAGATCCTCGCGATCTCGGTGGGTCCGCCACCCACGCACAAGATCTGGGCGGCCGAACAGGGCTACACCTTCCCGCTGCTGTCGGATTTCTGGCCGCACGGCGCGGTGGCCCAGGAGTACGGCGTCTTCAACGACACCACGGGCTTCGCCAACCGCGGCACCTTCGTCGTGGACCGGGAGGGAATCATCCGTTTCGCGGAGATGAACGGCCCCGGAGAGCCCCGTGACCAGGCGGCTTGGGAGAAAGCGCTCAGCGCGCTAGATTCATAGACCGTTCCCCCGGACATACGCTCCGGGGGATACGGGCGTATAGCTCAGTGGTAGAGCTCTGGTTTTACACACCAGCGGTCGGGGGTTCGAACCCCTCTGCGCCCACCAAGGAATTACCCAGATCCGGACCGGTGTATTTCCCGGAGTCCAGCAGGATCGCGGCCGCTGTAGGGTGACATCCCATGGAATCAGCGGCGTGCGACGCGCTTACCGGCCTGATTCTTTCGGCGGAGCCACTGGACAGGGCAGTTCGAGCCGCCTATCGGTGCGATTCCAGCGCAGGGCCTTCGGTGATTCTGGACCGCCCAGCTGTGAGGAGTGTCCTGCAGAGGTGCATATCCGGAGAACTGGATTTCCGGGAGTTGCCCAGGTGGGCCGGCGCTGTACATCTTCTGGATCGGACAGAGGTCGACGAACAGGACATCGATCTACTGACGCAGTTCCTCTTCGAGATTTCGACGCCGGAGCTGTTCGAGCCGGTCACCGTCGACGTGTGTCGGCAGTGGATCGATCGGCTCGAATAGAGACATCGGCTCGTCGTCTCGCGAGGCATAGTCCTGCCTGGTGTGGTGCTTGCCCTGGGCGATTTTCTTGTCGTAGTAGGCCGGGGTGGTCGTCCACTACCGCGCGACTCCCCCGGTATCGGAGGTCGGCAGCACGTAGGAGAAGCGGCGGACTCGCGGCAGCCACAGCTGCAATTCGGTGAGGTCGGTCAGATCGGTGTCGCGCACCACCCGGGCGAGACCCCGGTGCAGGCGACGCCATTGGGTGACCCGGTCCGGTGGCAGGACTCCGGAGATGCGGTTGACCCATCCGTCGTCGCGTGGCCGCGGTTCCAGATCGGCGATGAATCGGTCCAGCGGGGTAGCCGGCGGGCGATGCGCCAGACCACCGTCGATGTCCTCTCCGGTGACCGGCGGTGCGTCGAGAACGACGCCGAGCAGTCGACTACCGGCGGTGAGCAGACCCAGCAGAACGACGACGGCCTGATACTCACCCGGCCGGCCGTCGAATCCGAGGAAGCGGGAGGCCGCGGACAGGTCGCGGGTGGCCCGGACCATCCGGTACAGGTTGACCAGACGTTTCGCCTCGCGCGGCGTCTCGATCAAGGTGTCCAACGCCGCGAGCATGGTGATCTCGGCTTCGGTCATCGGTTGCGGTGGGGGCGGTGGCGTACCCGGGTCTTCCCGCTGTTGCCGGTCGACCTCGGATCCGGGCTCGACCGTGATCACGCCGGGGGGTGCGGGCGCGATCACCGCCGGCACCGGGGCAGGCGGTCGCGGAGCCGCGACCGGTTCCGCGACCGGGAGGGGTGCGGAATCGGGCCCGGCGACAGACCGGAGCAACCGCCCCAGGCTGTCCGACGACATGGCCGGCAGTACCAGCGGAATGTTGAGGATCTTCTCCAGGTAGTCCTCCGGGGTGCGCCCGAACGCGTCCGGATCGTCATCGACGCCCATCGACAGGAGATCCGAGTAGCTGCTGCGCAGCGAACGCAGCAACCATCTCGGGTCCACACCGACCACGACCACGAACAGTTCGAAGGCCAGCAACAGGTGCACGGCCTGCAACACCTCGACAACCTGCGCCGGCCGGCACCGGTCCAGATCATCGATATAGAGGACGATCCGGTCGACCGGACGCCGGGGGCGATCCCACTCCTGATCGCTCGCCCGCCATTCCACCATCAGCTCGACGAGTTGTTCGAAATCCTTGCGAACGGTGGAGACCAGGCCGAGATTTCCCGAGTAGTCGTCGCTGCGGGCCCGGTCGGCGATGAAACCGTGCAGCCGCCGACCCGGCGCGAGCTGGGCCAGTTGCCGGCCCAGTTCGCCCACATGGGCGACGACCTCGTCCAATTGGGCTTGGGCCACACTCTGCTGCGCTTCGGCGGCCCGCAGCCGGTCCAGGGTGCCCGACATCTGCTCGGCCACCGCCGCATCGGCCACGCCGCGCATACCGGTGTGCAGTTCCCCGGCGACCTCCCGCAGCGTCTGCAGTCCGGTTCGCGCCCGGACGAGCAGGGCGACTCCAGTGCCGGCGCACGCGCCGAAGAGTGCGATCGTCGCAGCGAGCCAGTCCCGCAGCGCCGGAGCCAGGACCGCCCCCAGTAGCCCGGTGAACAACAGGACGGCCGCTGCCGCCAGTGCGATCCGGCCGCGCCGATCGGCCGGCACCCGCCGCAGCGCCTCGGCCTCGGTCAGGGTGCCGTGCATCTCCTCGGCCAGCAGTCTGGCCTGAGCCGTCTCGTCCGCGATGCCCAGCCGATGCCACAGACCGTCGACGCGCCGCCGGAACTCATCGGAGTTCCGCAACGCGACCAGTAGGTCACCGGCGGTCGCTTCGCGCGTCGCCGTGGCCTCTTCGATCTCCGCGCGCAGCGCCGCCGCGGTATCCCCGGCCTCCCGGGTGGCCGACTCGAGTTGCCGGCGCTGATCGACCCGCTGGGCCAGTTCTCGGCGGATCTGCTCGGCCCGTTCCCGGGTGCCGGGTTCGGAACCGGCGAGCTGCCGGAAGATCTCGTCCCCGAGGCTGGCCCACAGATTGCTGTCGGTGTAATGCCACGCGTTGAAACCGATCTGCACGATCTCGGTGCAGTACCGCGCATCGGTCCCGGCGAGCCGGTCGATTCGGTCCCGCAGCATCGCCATGAAATAGCTCTTGCCCGAACCCCACGCCCCGAAAACGCCGATCGACAACGGCAGCGGGGTCTCGCGGTCGGCGATGACAGTCGCCAGCATGGAGACATACGGGGCGACACCGAGCTGGTCGCGGTTCAGTGGGATGCCGATGCTCGGGTCGACCAGGTCCGCGGACAGGCTACCGGCCAGTCCCCCGGACAGATCGGGTGCCGCCCGGGCGAATTCCGCCGCGATCGCCGCCGCGTCGCTCTCGTGGCGGCAGAAGAAGACGAGACCGTCCAACCGGTGCCCAGAGGTGTTCAACGCGGAATCCACTGCGGTGGAGACCACCATCGCCGCGGCTTCGCCCTCTGGTCGATTCAGGATACCGGCGGTGAAAAGCGGTAGACCGAGGATTCTCGTGCCGCCGCCCACCGCGGCCCGGATCGCTTCCTCGGTGGCCAGCCGCAAGGTATCGTCGGACAGCTCGCCACCGTCGCCACCGATCTCCCGGGGGTTGACCAGGAGCGCATGCTCGGGCCGGGTGGACGAGAGCGCGAAGAAGCGCGGGTGGTGCGCGTCGATCAACTCGTATTCGATGAGATTCCACGCCGCGTCCGGATACACCTCGCGCAGCGCGTGTCCCAGCGAACCGACTCCGGCACCGACCGATACAGCGATCGTATCGATATCCAGCTCCCAGGGGCGGTCGGTCAACGCCAACGAGAACCGTGTCGTGCCGACCATGCCGAGTTCGGTGATCTCGGTGGCTTCCGATGTCGTCATTGCCTCCCTCTCCGCGGCGCCGGCCGCGGCGGCGCGGCGGCGAGGTCGTGTCCGGTGACGGGTGGAGTACGAACTGCCGACGGACCGGTACTCGCCCGACCGGCAGTCGACCCGCCCAGCGGTGCCGAGTATGCCATCGGCTTCCGAGACATACTCGCGCACAACGGCTCATCCGCCGTAACCCGAGCGCGTCGTATCGAGTGCGGCTACCGGCCTATACATCGGCGTACCGGGGTTCGGTCGCGGGTTTCGCCGGAGCCGTCGGGCTCGAGCCGTATCGCAGGTACGGCGAGCGCAGCGCGGGTGCGATCACGGCGACCGCCGAGACCGCGAGGACGACACCCAGAACGAGCGGTGCCCGCAGTCCGAAAGCGGGTATCAGGCTGGAGCCGACGGCCGAGCCGACGACGACCCCCAGCGTGATGAAGGACGTGTGCACCGTGTTCACGATCACTCCGATGCCGCCCGCGCGCTGGACCCGTACCGCCATGGCCGGGTTCATCGTCACGCCCACCAGCCCGATGCCGAGCAGGAACATCACCGCGAGCGGCCGGGAGCCGGTGTAGACGGCGAAGCCGGTGAGGAACACGATATTGAGCGAGGTGCCGATCAGGAGTGTGGCGACGGTATGCCGATCCGCGAGACGCCCGACGACCGCGTTACCGACCACGGTCGCGGCACCGTAGGCGAGCAGCAGCAGGGGAACCGCGCCTTCGCCGAATCCGGTGATGCGAGTGAGGATCGGAGCGAGAAAGCTGAAGACGGAGAAGGTCGCGCCGATGATCAGGGTACTGGAGAGCAGCGCGAGGATCAGTTGAGGACGGCGGAACACACGCAGTTCGGTAGCCACCGAGGGAGCCGGGGCGTCCTCGGCTCCGGCCGGCCGGTCGGGTTCCTGTACGAAGGCGAGGGTGAGCGCCGCCGCCACCGCGGTCAGGACGGCCACCGTCCAGAACGCCGCCTGCCAGCCCAGCCGGTCACCGACGAAGGTGGCCAGCGGCAGGCCCAGCAGTGTGCCGAGCATGAGCCCGCTTATCGCCACCGATACCGCCCGGCCGCGGATCTGCTCGTCCACGAGCCGCAGGACCAGCGAGACGGCCAGGCCGAAGAACGCCTGCGCGGCGATACCGGTCACCACCCGGGCCACGACCATCACCGGGTACGAAGGGGCCAGTGCGGCGAGCAGATTTCCGGCGAAGAAGATCGCGAAGACGATCATGATCGCGGACTTGGGCGGTATCCGCAGCAGGACCAGGATGAGAAGGGGGCCGCCCAGCGCCATGGCCACGGCGAAAACCGTGACGAGATAACCGATCTGCGCGATACCGGTGTGCAGGCTATCGGCCAGTTGCGGCATGAGACCGGCCACCGCGAATTCGCTGGTGACCATGGCGAAAATACCTACCGCGAGTACGTACACCGCTGCGGGCACCGAGGAGGTTCGGGCGGGTGGCGAGGTAGCGATCAAGAGAATCTCCCAATATGTAACGAACGTTCCAGAAAAGAGTCACGAGCGACCCGGACAACGGCACACCCACTCCGGGACCGACCGCCGGGCGACGAAACAGCGCGAAAGCGGCCGGAGACGTCGACGATCGGACGCGACACCCGAGCCGAACCGGCCGTGCCGCACGCATATCCGGGCGGTCCGCGAGCAAAGTCCCCAGACCCAGCACACCCGGCTTCCGCTGGGGACCGAGAGCTCCCCGAGACTTTCTGTAACGAATAGTTCAAAATATCCCCGAGCAGATAGTCGTATCGGCTCATCCCGGCTCAGCCGCCCGAGCGCTCCGGCCGCAGGGCGCGTAGCGTCGCCGCGACGATCTCATCGCACCACCCGGCCGCGACCCGCCCCTGAGACGAGACCCGCAGACCCGCTACCGTTGAATTCACGAAGGCCGCAAGCCCTTCCGCGGACGAACTCGTCGTCACCTCCCCCGCCGCCTGACCCGCCCGGAGCAAGGCGGCGAGCATGGCCAGCCGCGCGGCAGTGTCCCGGCCCACCCTTTCGATACTCGCCACATGCCCGGGATCGTCGGCCAGCTCGGTCACGGTGTTCACCGCGAGGCAGCCCCGGGGCGCCCCGGACTCGGCCCGCCGCGCTTCCTCGGCCACGACCGATCGGAGCAGTTCCTCGATACGCTCGACAGTCCCCCGGGCAGCATCGTCGATGATCTCCTCGGCTCGGGCCAGCGTCCGATCCAGATACGCGTCGAGACACTGCGCGAAGAGCTCGTCCTTGCTACCGAAGGTGTTGTACAGGCTGCTCCGCCCCAGACCGGTCACCCGGCAGAGGTCTTCGGCACTCGTGGCATGGAGCCCGGCCCGCCGGAACTGGACAGTCGCGGCATCGACGACCTGCTCTCGGTCGAAACTCCGGGGGCGCGCCATGGGCCCACCCTAACCGGTTATGTAACGAACTGTCCATAATTTCGTTTCCCCGGTGGGATCGATGACCAGCCAGATGGGCGGGCCCGAACCGGGCGTGACGAGCGGACAGGACTCAGCCGACGTCGCGGCGCAACCAGGTGACCTCGGCGCCCTCGCTGCCGGTCCGGTAGGCCTCGAGGTCTTCGTCCCAAGCAGTGCCCAGGGCCCTGTCGAGTTCGGTGGCCAGATCGAAACCGGAGCGCCTGCCCAGCTCACGATCGGCCTGCAGCAGGACCCGCATCCGCATCTCGCCGACCATCACATCCCCGTTGGCGCTGGTGGAACCGTGCCACAGACCCAGCGCGGGTACGAAGCTGTAACGCTCGCCGTCGACACCCTCACTGGGGTCCTCGGTCACCTCGAACCGCAGGACCGGCCAAGAACGTAGTGACTGCGCGATCCGGGACGCGGTACCGGCCGGGCCCACCCAATCGGTCGTTGCCCGGAGTTGCCCCGAGGCCGCGGGCTGCGCGGTCCAGCGCAGACACGCGGGAACACCGAGAGCGGCCGCGAGTGCCCATTCGATATGTGGGCACAGCGCGGTGGGCGACGAGTGGATGTACACCACACCCGCCGTTGCCTCCGCGTATCGGGTTGATGCGCGCACCACGTACACCTCCGGTTTCGACGATTCTCGTCTTCCCCAACGGTCCGTCGAAAAGGCGTTGCCCGAGTGTACTCGAGTGCCCGGTGTTGCACGTGTTACTTCACGGCCGTGTTGCGCGCGAGTGTGGTCTCGGCGAGGACCGAATCGCTGAACGGGGGCCATACTTCGCGCGACCAATCGCCGAAATTCTCGTCGCTCAAGGCCACACAGGCCACGTCGTAGCGCGGGTCCACCCACAGAAACGTCCCCGACTGGCCGAAATGACCGAAGGTGGCGGGCGAGTTGGTGGCACCGGTCCAGTGCGGCGACTTACCGTCTCGGATCTCGAAACCCAGACCCCAGTCGTTGGGCCGTTGTGAGCCGAAGCCGGGCAGAACACCGTTGCTGCCCGGAAACTGGACGGTGGTGGCCTCGGCGAGAGTCTGCGCCGAGATCAGCCGTGGCTCGAGAAGCTCGGCGGCGAAACGCAACAGGTCGGCGAGGGTGGATTGCGCCCCGTGCCCGGCCGACCCCGTCAACTCCGAATCGGACATGCCCAGCGGTTGGAATACGGCCTCACGCAGGTACTCCGGGAACGGGATACCGGCGTGCTCGGTGACCGCGTCGGCCAGTAGTTCGAATCCCGCGCTCGAATAGATCCGCTTGGTGCCGGGACGAGCGAGGATATCGGCGGTATCGAAGGCGACGCCGGAGGTGTGGGCGAGCAGGTGGCGGACGGTCGAACCGGGCGGTCCGGCAGGCTGATCGAGTTCGATCGCCCCTTCTTCCACGGCCACGAGCACCGCATAAGCGACCAGGGGTTTGGTGACCGACGCGAGCCGGTAGACCCGATCCGCCTCACCGGCCGACCACCGGCCGTCCCGGGTGACCACACCCGCCGACGCATGCCGGACCGGCCATTGCTGGATCTGTTCGAGTGCGCGCACACCCCGAGGTTACGAGACGCTATCGCGTCGGCGGAATCCACCCGAGCGGTTACGGCAGGCCGATTCACCAGCACGCGGCCCGGGGGCCGGACAGTGTCCGGCCCCCGGGGCACACCACATATCCGCCGTTCACCCCGGCGGAGTGATATCAGCGATCCGCGTCCGTGTACTTGATGATGCCGCGGATGTTCTTGCCGTCGAGCATGTCCTTGTAACCCTGGTTCACGTCCTCCAGGGAGTAGCTGCGGGTGACCATATCGTCCAGGTTCAACTGGCCGGCCTTGTACAAGGAGAGCAGCCGTGGGATGTCCTGGCGGGCGTTGCCGCCGCCGAAGATGCAGCCCTTGACCGTCTTCTGCAGCATGGAGAGCAGGAAGCTGTTCAGCTTCACGTCGAAAGCATCCATCCGGCCCATCGAGGTGACGACCAGCGTTCCGGCCTTCGCGGTGAGGATCAGGCCTTCTTCGATGTACTCACCCTGCATCTCACCCATGGTGAGGATGACCTTGTCGGCCATCCGGCCCTCGGTGGCCTCCATCAGCGGCACGATGGCCTCTGCCATGCTGCTGTAGGTGTGGGTGGCGCCGAACTTCTCGGCCTGTTCCCGCTTCCACGGGTTCGGGTCGATCGCGACGACCTTCTGCGCGCCGGCGAGCAGCGCGCCCTGCAGTGCGCTCATGCCGACACCGCCGATGCCGACGATGGCCGCCGTATCCCCGGGTACCACATTGCCCACATGGGTGGCGGAGCCGAAACCCGTGGGCACGCCGCAGCCGACCAGGCAGGCGACCTCGAACGGGATCTCGGGGTCGATCTTGACCACCGAGCTGTGGTGCACCGTCATATACGGAGAGAACGTGCCGAGCAGGCACATCGGGATGACGTCCTTACCGCGGGCCTGGATGCGGTAGCTGCCGTCGCTGATGGACTGCCCGGACAGCAGGCCCATCCCGAGATCGCAGAGCGCCATATGCCCCGACACACAGGCCGGACAGCGGCCACAGGCGGGGATGAACGACAGCACCACGTGATCGCCGACGGCGAGATCGGCCGGGGTGTTGGGGCCCAGTTTCGTGATGATGCCCGCGCCTTCGTGGCCGCCCATGGCCGGGAACGACGGCATCGGGGTGGCACCGGTGACCATATGGTGGTCCGAATGGCACATCCCGGCGGTTTCCAGCTGGATCTGCACCTCACCGGCGCGGGGGTCACCGAGTTCGATTTCCTCGACCGACCACGGTTCGTCGATCCCCCACAGGATCGCGCCCTTCGTCTTCATTCGTGTCCGACCTCTCGCATGCGCGGGCTTTCATGTGACAGCCTCCACACTACGATACGAACTGGAACACGTTCTAGTGGGTTGATGAAGAATTTCCGAGAGAACTGGTCGGCCGACCATGAAGCGCGGCCGAGGGTGGACAACCACGCCGGCCGCCTCCCACAGAGCGCCGGAGCGTCCACTTCCACCGCCGATACTCCCGACACCGTCCAATGCCGGGCGATCGGCAGGCGGAGCCCGGGCTCAGGTCCGTGGACGTGGCGAGTTCGGAAAGGCGGCCGAAATAGTGAAACCTGTTCTCACTCCATGAGTCCGCGCGCCCGCGCGAACAGTTCCAGCGTGTTCGCGTGCAGGAATTCACCGACCTTCTTCGGCGCCTTACCCGCGAAAGACCGCGCGTAGGTGCCCTCCAGCACGATGCCGAGCTTGAAACAGGCCAGCACGGTATACCAGGTGACCGCACTCAGATCGCGGTCGGAGAACTTGCCGTAGTGCTCGATCATCTCCGCACTCGTCGGCAGCGATCCCGCCTCACCCAGCTTGCCGATCAGCACCGCCCCGGAGGTGCCCGGTTCCGGCCGGGTGGCGATCTGCCAGCCGAGGTCCAGCAGCGGATCGCCGATGGTCGACATCTCCCAGTCGACCAGGGCCGCGACCTCGGGCCGCTCGTAGGAGAACATGATGTTCGCGAGATGGCAGTCGCCGTGCAGGATTCCGGGGGTCCAGTCGGCCGGACGCTGCCGCTCCAGCCAGTCCGCCACCGCTTCCAGTCCGGGAATCCGCGGGCCGGGGTATCCCTCGTTCGCCGAATACGACTCGAGTTCGTGCATCCAGCGGCCGACCTGGCGTTCTAGAAAGCCCTCCGGCTTGCCGTAGTCGTCCAGGCCCAGCGCCCGGTAGTCCAGTGCGCCGAGCCGGGCGATGGCCTCGACCGCGGACAGTCCCATCTGCCGCCGAGCCGCCGCGTCCTCGGCGAAGGGCGCGGGCAGTTCGGTCTGCGGGTTGAAACCCTCGATCGGCTCCATCAGGTAGAAGACCGCGCCCAGAACCGACTCGTCGAGTTCGGCAGCGATCACCCGCGGCGCCCGGACATCGGTATCGGCCAGCGCGCCGAGCAGTCGCGCCTCGCGGCGGATCACCTCGTTGCTCTTGGGTCGCAGAAACGCCGGACCACGGCGCAGCACATAGTCGCGCCCGCCCCGGGTGAAACGCAGCATGATGTTCTGCGTTCCGCCGCCGAGCGCCTTCACCTCCTGGAACTCACCACCGGTGAGCCCCCGCTCGTCCATCCAATCTCCGACCACGGTGAAGTCGACGTGCTCACGATCCACGCCTACCGGCTGTGCAACAGACATGCCTGACATTGTGCCCCACCCACCCGGACAAACTGCAGGCAACCGACAACAGTTCGATGTCCGGGCGCGGCGTAGGGTTCGGGCCACGATGTCTTCCGCTATGACCCTCCAGCACCGCGTACTCGAGTGGGCCGTGGACACCGAAGCGGCCTTCCTGCGGCTGTACGGC
Organism: Nocardia sp. NBC_01329; assembly: GCF_035956715.1. Lineage (NCBI taxonomy): Bacteria > Bacillati > Actinomycetota > Actinomycetes > Mycobacteriales > Nocardiaceae > Nocardia > Nocardia sp. NBC_01329. The sequence continues at coordinate 4,090,869 of NZ_CP108381.1, forward strand.
ACCTCGGCGACCGCGTTCTGGCTCGACAGCGAGCATGTGGAACCGGGGCTGGATCGGTTCTCCTTCCTCGGCGACGCCGCCGGGCCGCTGGCCGAGGTGGTGCGCTACCGGGTCGGCAGCGGCACGGTCACCGTACGCACCGGCGACGGACGGGTCCGCGAAGAACCGGGCACGATCCTGGACTATCTGGCCGAAGCTCTGCGAACGCGGTACGTCCCGCTACCGGAGGCCCTGCCCTTCGATTTCGCGGGCGGCTACGTCGGATACCTGGGCTACGAGGTCAAAGCGGACTGCGGCGGGTCCGCCACGCACCGGGCCCCCGCTCCCGACGCCCAGTGGCTCTTCGCCGACCGGGTGGTGGTGGTCGATCATCTGGCCGGACGCACACATCTGCTGGCGCTGGCCGGGAAATCCGTGAGCGACCCGGCTGAAGAATCCGGCGGTGACATGACCGGCGAATCCGCCGGCTCCTGGCTGCACACCACCGCGGCGATCCTGGAAACACTGCCCGCCTGGTCGAACCCGCCCCCGATCGGCGGAACACCGGACACCACCGGTCTCGAGAAACATCTGGTGCGCGGACGGACCCGCTATCTGCGCGATATCGCCGACTGCCAGAGCGCGCTACGGTCCGGCGAATCCTACGAGATCACCCTCACCGATCAGCTCACCTTTCCCGCCGTCACGAGCGGACTCGACGTCTACCGGATGCTGCGCCGGGCCAACCCCGCCCCCTATTCGGCCTACCTGCGGTTCGACGAACTCGAGATCGCCTGCTCCTCCCCCGAACGTTTCCTGAAGATCGACCGGAACCGCGTCGTCGAGACGAAACCGATCAAGGGCACCGCTCGCCGCGACCCCGATCCGATCGTCGACGAGCGGCTGCGCCGGGCACTGACCGAGGACCCGAAGACCCGGGCCGAGAACGTGATGATCGTGGACCTGCTGCGCAACGATCTGGGCCGGGTCTGCGAGATCGGCAGTGTCCGGGTGCACGAACTGCTGGCCACCGAAACGTATTCGACGCTGCACCAGCTGGTCTCGACCGTCCGTGGCACGCTGCGCGCGGATACCGGCGTGATCGACTGTCTGCGCGCCTGCTTCCCCGGAGGCTCCATGACGGGGGCGCCGAAGATCCGCACCATGCAGATCATCGACGCGCTCGAGACCCGGGCGCGTGGGGTGTACTCGGGGACGATCGGCTTCCTGGGGCTCGGCGGCACCGCCGATCTCAATATCGTCATCCGGACCGCCGTGCGCTACGCCGGGAACTGGCAGATCGGCGCGGGCGGGGCGATCGTGCTGGATTCGGTGGCCGCGGCCGAGTACGAGGAGATGCTGCTCAAGGCCGCCGCGGTGTACCGGGCGCTGGCCATGGAACCGGCCGGTGCGGCCGCACGGGTCCTGGAGGTCCCGGCGGCAGGCTGAGGATCGCGGCGGAATGAGAAGTACTGCGGCCCACGAGAAACGCGCGACCCGAAGCCGCGAACAGCGCGACAATGGAGCGATGGCACAGCTCTGGGTGAAAACACATGGTGGGGACTGGCTTCGGGCCGACCAGATCATCGAGATCGGCACCGAATCGGTGCGAGAACGCGGTCCGCACGACGATGCGGGCGCCGTCGAGGTGGTAGCCCGGCTGGCGGTGGCGACCGGCAGCGGGCAATGGGACTACGACCGGGGCAGCGGCGCCGTCGGGCCCAGTATCCGGGTGCTGGGCCGATATCCCAGCGAGGAGACCGCCGAACGGATCGCCGATCAACTGGTGCTGATCCTGCTCAGCGCGAACAAGAACGCGCAGATCATGTTCGACGACGAAGAAGTCCAGGTCCGGCCCGTGCACGATCGCACGGGCCACGACACCCCCTACAACGGCCGGGCACTCGATACGGCCTGATGAATCAGGACCTGCGCCGGGACCGTTTCTTCGGTTCCGGTTCGGGCTCCGGGGGTTCGGGCGCGCCGAGGCCGGCCATCCGGCCGAGCCGGCCGACACCGGGCAGTCGTGACAGCGCGCCGAACAGATCCTCGCCCAGCGCGATCATCGCCTCCAATCGCGGCAGCAGCCGGTCGTAGGCGGCGAACGCGGGGTCGGCGAGGGCCAGGGTGCGGTCGAGCCGGTCGATGGTGGCATTGAGTCGGTCGACGGCGGTGGACAGGTTGTCGATCACATCGGGTAGTTGCGCCGCGAGCTGCGCCGAGGCCGGTGGCAGCCGTACCGCCGCATCGAAGGCCTGCCCGGCGGTCAGCTGGGCAGCTTCGAGAGCCTGGCCGGCCGCGGACTGCGCGGCGTCCACCGCCGATTGCGCGGCCGCGAGTACATCGGCGGGCGTGGGCACCCGCCGGGCCCCCGGCCTCTTCTCCCCCGGCTGCCCCGGATCGGTCACGGCGCCATCTTCCGAGCTTGTCCATGCGGTCCGCGGAGGCCGCCGCGAAGGCGGAGGTATCGCACCATGGCACAACTCTGCCGCATCCGGCTCGAGAACAGCCACGACCTGCACACCTGCGGGCGTGTCGGCACCACATGGCATAGTTCGACGGCGATGGAACTGAGCAAGGGCGCCAATACGCCGATACCGACATCCCTTCTGGCCGTGGTGATCTCCTGGCGGTCGGACCATGTGGTGGACGCGCACGCCCTACTGCTGGGCAGCGACGGGTCGGTGCGTGGCGATCGGGATCTGGTCTTCTACAACGCGCCCCGTCATATCTCCCAGGCCGTCACCCTCGACCAGGACCCGGATCCCGGCACGGCGCGGCTGAGCGTATCGCTACCGCGTACCGAGGCCGAGGTGGATCGCATCGTGATATCGGGCTCGCTGGAGGGCGCGACCTTTCCCGATCTGCACGGGCTCACTCTCACCGTGTTCGCGGTCGACGGCCCGGTCGCCGTGTTCACCGTCGACGAACCGGAATCGGTATCGACCCTGATGTTCGGCGAGTTCTACCGCCGCGACGGCAGCTGGCGGTTCCGGGCCGTCGGACAGGGCTGGGCCTCCGGGATGGCCGGTCTGGTGACCGAGTTCGGTATCCAGGTCGACGACGGCCCGGCCGGGGGCCGTGCGGCGGCCGCGCCCACACCACGCGTCCTCGATTCCGAGGGGAGTTCGCCGCGCGGACCCGCAGGGGAGAGCACGGACCGGCCGGGACGGCCGTCGGCCGCGCCGGTGTCCGGGGACGCGAGGACGGCGATCCTGGACCGGCCGGCCGACGCCGGGAACCGCCGCAACGGGACAGCGACCGACCACCCGCCGCACGGCGAGAACCCGGTACCGGCCTCCCGCAACACCCCGGAACGGACCGCGGCACGTCGGAACGGCGCGACCCGCGCACCATCGGGAACACATCCCGGCAACGCCCACTACCGGGTCGACGAGACTCCGTCCGGCGCGGCTCCCGCCGCGCCCTGGGACCGCTTCACCGAACCACAGCCCACTCGACAGGTCCCGGGCACAGTAACCCTGCGCCGGCTCTCCACCACCGAACCCGTGCGCCTGCCCGCACCCCCGGATCCCGCCCGCGCCGACTGGTATCGCGACCCCGAGGATCCGGCGCGGCTGCGCTGGTGGGACGGCGAGCGCTGGACCACCGACCGGCGCCCGGTCGCCCGGCCGCACGCCCACGAATGCGACCGCTGCGGCGTACGACGTCGCCGCCGGGTCTTCGGCGGGCACCATCCGTGCTCGTCCTGTGCGGCCGAGACCGAGGAATTCCTCATCCACTGGCACACTCGGGCCGCCCGGTTGCTCACCTCGTCCGGGCCACGCGGCCCGGAGTGGGAGGAGTTGTGGGCCTCGCTGCGTTACCAGCGCATCGACGCGGCCGCGGCCCGCGCCGCACTGGAACCGGCGGCGCGGCAGTACGTGGAACGGCGGGTCGCGTTCGCCTTCGCCGACGGACAGATCTCGGCCGAGGAATACGACGATGTGGAGTACACGATCACCGATCTCGGGCTGGCCGGTCCGCTGATCGACGAACTGCGGTCGCGGATGGGGCGGGGCCGGGCGCTGTCCCGGCTCCGGGAAGGCGATCTACCCGCTATCGCCACCCCGGATCTGCATCTGGACGCGGAGGAACTGGTCTACCTGGATATCGCCGCCACCAATATCCGGGAGCTGGCCCGCGGGCCCAAACACACCGACGGCCGGCTGATCGTGAGCACCAAGAAGTTGCGGTTCGTGGGTGCGGGCGCGGGGATCGAGTTGCCGTGGTCCCGGATCGTCTCGGTGTCCGCCGAATACGACACCGTGGTGGTCGCGGCCACCTCGGCGCGCGGGGGCGCGATCTTCGCCGTGACCGACCCGGAGTACCTCGCGGCCGCGCTGGAAGGCGCGCTGCGCATCGCCAAACGGCTCGTTCTGGCACCGGGCCAGCGTGATTCGCGCAGTATCTCCCAGGAAGTCAAAGCGGAGGTGTGGCAACGCGACGGCGGCCGCTGCGTGGAATGCGGGGACAGCCACTATCTGGAATTCGATCATGTGATCCCGCTCAGCCGCGGCGGCGCCACCAGCGCGGCGAATCTGCAGATCCTGTGCCGCGGCTGTAATCGCACCAAAGGCGCAAATATCTGACTTCGGTCACCGGCCGGAATCACCGGCGGTGCCCCCAGCCGTTCTACGGCACCAACGGTGGCGGAAACCAATTGCCTTCCAACACCCGCGGTTCCGGGTCGTACACTCGCAGCACCAGGGAGAACTGCCCCTGCTCCGGGATCGGCAGCCAATTGGAACGCGGCACCTGTGGACCGGGATCGGCAGCCTGGACCGCGATCTCCAGGGCTCCGTCGGCCCCGAATTCCGGTGCCACAGTGTGGCCCACGCTCTGGATACCCGCCGGGTTCTGCACGAGATAGCCTTCGGCCCCGTAAGCGGTGAGCGACCAGAAGGTCTGTGTCGGTGGCGCTTGCCCCGGCGGAAACCGCAGCGTATACGCCACGGGTACGCCGTCGTCGTCGGCCTGCTCGAACAGTGCCGGATACACCACCGCCTCGGCCAGGTTCGCTCCGAGACCCCGCTCAGCGGTCGCGGCGCGCAACAGGTAATTGGTGCCGTACCGGCCGGTACGCATATCGAGCACCCAGCCGTCGCGCAGCACGCTGCCGGGGTCGACATAGGCGGCCATCTGCTTTTCCGCCGCATCGATGCCCGCGTCGAGTTCACCGGTGCTGACCCCCTCGGGCGAGCCGCCGGGACGAATCCCGATGGTGCCGAACCGGCGCATGGCGGGTTCGTCATCGGGTGTCGGCGGGTTGTCCACCATCAGCGCACAGAGTTGCTCGAAGAATGCCCGAGCCGACATCTGCGCGACCGGATCCTGCCCCACCGCTTCCGACCAGTCCCCCGGATCCGGAATCGATTCGGATTCGGTGGCCGCACGCGTGTTCCACGCGCTCAGCGGAGCGAGCCGCAGCTGGGCCTGGATATCGCGGACCGCCCGCACATCCGCCGACCCCCTCACCTCGATCCGTCCGTACAGCCAGGCGTCGGACGTGGGGACCGGTAGTTCCACCACACCCGGCGGCAGGGTCCCGCTCCACCCGGGGCCGGTCACCGCGTAGGTGTACGGCGGTATCGCATCGGGCGGGGCCTCCGGCTGCCGGTTACGCGGTGTATGCGCCGTATTGGACCATGCGTCGATCACCTGCATCACCCAGCGCCGGTCCTGGATCTCGGGCACCGCGAAGAGCACCGGTTCCTTGCGCAGATCCAGCCACGCTACCGAGTACAGATTATCCAGGTCGACCTGGACGACGGCGCGCTGCCCGGCGTCGGGTATTCCCGAGCTGTGCTGGAGGCGATTGACCGGCGCCGAGGCCCGGACGCGTGTACGGATGTTATCGATGAGAACCATCGGGTAGCCGAAGACATACGCGTCGGTGGCCACCTCACGCCGCGAAGCGGGAGTGCCCGACGGCTCGATCCGGCTCTCGGGTTCGCCGCCCCCGCAGGCGGTCAGGCCGGTGACCGCGATCAGACCGAGCAGCGAACGCCGGGTGATCCGCGACCGGTCGGCCATCGGTGGGCCCGTGCTGTCCGAAGCTACCGCGGCGGGCACTTCGCGCATTCGCATTCTCCCTGCTCATCGCTGTCGGAAAGACTGCCAGCAGGATACGCGGAGATAGCTGAAACGTAGCGGATGCGCGCGGCGCGGCCGTACTCAGATGGACAGGACCGTATTCATGATGGTGCCCGCGCTGGTGGCGACGACACCGCCGATCATCGCTCCGGCCACCATCTTCGGGGATTCCATTCCACCGCCCGACCACTTCTCCCAGGCGAATTTGGCGCCCGCGACAATAATGCTGACCGTGCCCGACAGGATGGCCAGCCAGGTAGCGTACCGGAGGAATTGATCGATCTTGTCCGCCAATGGTGGCCGCTCCGGGGCGGGGTCGGTGACCTGTGCGTATACCGATACTGTGTCGAAAAACGACGCCGCGATGCTGCTCACCGTCTGCTCCCTCGCCGATACTGTGCGGGACCCACGGCCCCGCCTCCATCATCCAGACCGGTACCGGTGCGGCGCAAGTTTTTGCCGCGCAGCCGCTTTCAGGCTATAACCGCTGGTGACCCGAACACCTATCCGGACCTGGGATTACTGCGACCGACCCGGCGAGCGGTTACGATGCGTTAGCGTTCCCGCCCACCCCGAAACAAGAGTGAGCTGCGAGATGATACTGGCCGCTGTAACCGATACGCTTGCGCAAATCGGTAACCCCACACCCGAAGCACCCCCCATCTCGGACAAATTCCTGCAACTGGTCAGGTATCTCACCTGGTTCGTGTTGCTCGCCGGAATCGTCGCGATCATCTACGCCGGCGGCAAGTTCGCCTGGGAGAAATGGTCCGGCGGCGGTCTGGAATCCCCGAAGATGGTGGCCGGAGCCATGATCGGCGGTGTCATCGCCACCAGCGCGGGCACCATCATGAACGCCGTTATCGGCTGACGCGGGGTGGCGCGCTCAGCTCCAGCGGGCTGTAGCGGGTTCGACCGGCGAGAGCACGCTCGCATCGATGACCGCACGCAGCCCCTGACGGGCGGCGGGCGGAGTTCAGCGCAGCATGGCCTCGATCAGATCGACGGCGCGCATCGTGCCGCCCTCTGTGCGCGCATCGGCACGCAATCGCGCCGACCGACCGGCCACCGCGGCGTCGTCGACGAGGTCGGTCAGGACCGCCCGCAGATCCTCGGGCGTGGCGGCGTCGGTATCGATACGGCGGGCCACACCCAGTTCCACGAGCCGGTCGGCGTTGCGGAACTGTTCGGCGGCCTGCGGCACCGCGATCATCGGGACACCGGCCAGCAGCCCCTCGGCGCACCCACCCATGCCGGCGTGGGTGAGGAAGGCATCCGCCTGTTCCAGGATCGCCCGCTGCGGGACCCAGGAATGCACTTCGACATCGGCGGGGATATCGCCGAGTTCTTCCACAGCGGTGTGCTTTCCGATCTGCAGGACGATATGCCAGCCGGGCAGGTCACCGTAGGCGCGCAGACACTTCCGGTAGAACTCCGGCCGGTGGGTGTATGCCGAGCCCAGGGAGATCAGCAGAACCTTGTCCGCGGTGTCCGGGCGCGTCCAGCTGCCCTCGACCCCGCCCGGGCCGAAGCACGGCCCGACGAAAGTCACTTTTTCGGTGTCGACCCGGTCGGCATGCGGTTGGATCGCCCGGGGTATCAGAGCCAACGCCCGATCCGGCAGGCCCGAAAAAGCGTCCACATCGGTTGTCACCGCACCGCACTCCGCGAGCCACCGGGCGAATTCCGCCCGGTGGGCCGCGGCACCCGGGAGCTGCCGCAGGGGTGCCGCGACCTCCTGCTCGTAGCCGTCCCAGCCCACGAATGTCGGGGACAACTGCAGTACGGGACGACCCTGTTTCTCGGCGAGAGCGCGCGCGGCGTACGCGCCGATGTCGTACATGTACAGGTCGGCCGGATCGGCCCCATAGGTGGCGGACAACTGCGGAAGAGCGGCAACGGCGTCGTCGAGGAAGAGGTTCATGGCGGCGATGGGGTCGTCGGGCCAGTTGTTGTCGGCGACCGGCAGGGCGGAGGCGCAGGGGACGAATTCGGCGCCGGTGGCGGTGATCAGAGCTCCACTCATTTCAGGTCTTCGGCGGCGGCTTCGAGGTCGGCGACAGAGCCGGACATGATCGCCCGCACATGTTCGGTGATGTGGTCGACGGGCCAGTCCCACCAGGCCACGGCCAGCAGCCGGGTGATATCGAACTCGTCGTAGCGGGTTCGGATGAGCCGGGCCGGATTACCGCCGACGATCCCGTAGTCCGGGACATCGTGAGTGACCACGGCGCCGGCGCCGATGATCGCGCCGTCACCGATCCGCACTCCGGGAAGGACCGTCGCGCCGTTACCGAACCAGACATCGTTGCCGACGACGGTGTCACCGCGGTCGGGCAGATCGACGAGCAGGTCGATATGGCGCGCCCACGCACCACCCATGGTGGGGAACGGGAACGTCGAGGGGCCGTCCATCCGGTGGTTGGCGCCGTTCATGATGAACCGCACGCCGGTGCCCAGCGCGCAGAACTTCCCGATGATCAGTTTCTCCGGACCGTAGTGGTAGAGCACATTGCGGCTTTCGAACGCGGTGGGGTCGTCCGGGTCGTCGTAGTAGGAGAACACCCCCACCTCTATCAGCGGTGAGGTGAGCAGCGGTTTCAACAGCACCACGCGCGGCTGCCCGGGCATGGGGTGGAGTACAGCCGGGTCGGTGGGCAGCGGTTCGGATCCTTCGGGCACAGCGGAACTCCTTCGGTAAGTGGGGTGAATCCGGACCGGTCAGACGGTGACCGGCGCCCGCAGGGCGAGGTGGGCGCCGTCCCAGCGCGCCCGCAGCCGGCGGTCGTGGCTGACGATCACGACAGCACCCGGATAGCCGGCCAGCGCGGTTTCCAACTCCTCGACCAGGCCCGGTGACAGGTGATTGGTGGGCTCGTCGAGCAGCAACACATCGACGGGGTCCACGACCAGCCGCGCCAGAGCCAGCCGCTGCCGCTGCCCGGTCGACAGATTCTCGACGCGTGCCGAGAGCCGGGACCGGTCGAACAAACCCAGCGCGAGCAGTCGTTCGGTGTGTTGCTCGGCTTCCCCCGCCCGGCCGCGGGCGAAGGCTGCCAGCAGGGTTTCCCCGGGCCGGGCGGACGGCGGTTCCTGCGCGAGATACCCGACCCGGCCGCGGCGGATGACGGTGCCCTCGTCCGGTGCGAGCACGCCGGCGAGCACCTGGAGCATGGTGGACTTCCCGGCGCCGTTCGGTCCGGTCACCAGCAGGCGATCCCCCTCAGCCACGGTGACGCTCGTGCGCTCGAGCCGCGCCTCGACCGTGATATCGATGGCCTCGAGCACGGTGCCGTGCGGGCCCCCGGTCCGCAGGGCCGGCACGAAACGCAGCGGCTCCGGCGGCGGAGGCACCGGATCGGCGAGCCGGCGGCGTAGCCGCTCCTCGGCATTGCGGACCCGGCCGGCCAGCGACTGCTGCACCCGGCCGCCCGCGCGGTCGTAGGCCATCTTGTTGTTGTCCTTCATCGCCCGGCCCGGAGCGACGCGGCGGGCAGTGGTGGCGGCGGCCTCGCGGAGCCGGTCGATATCGGCCTGCCATTGCGTATGGGCTTCGACCCAGCGCCGCCGCGCTGCGGCCTTCTCGGCACGGAAACCCGCGTAGCCGTTGCCGTATCGGACGACGCTGCGCCGATCCGCGTCGACCTCGAGCAGCGAGGTCGCGACTCGTTCGAGGAACACGCGGTCGTGGGAAACCGTCACCGTGGTCCCGCGCCGGGTGCGCAGATGGTCTTCCAGCCAGGTCAGGGCGTCGTCGTCGAGATGGTTGGTGGGCTCGTCGAGCAGCAGGACCTCGGACCCGGCGGCCAGCACCGCGGCCAGCCGCAGCCGGACCTGTTCGCCGCCGGACAGTTCGCCCGCCGCGCGGTCGCGGTCGACCAGGCCCAGCCCCAGGCCGTGCAGGGCACGTTCGACCCGAGCATCGGCTTCGTAGCCGCCCCGGAGTTCGAAAACCGTGGTCAGGTCGCCGTATTCGGCCATTCCGGACTCGTCTCCGGCCGCCATTCCGGCCTCGAGCCGGCGTATCCGGTTCTCGAGGACGCGCAGCTCGCGCAGGGCCCGGTCGATAACCTGCTGGACGGTGGTACCGGGCGGCAGCTGTTCGTCCTGGGCAAGGTACCCGATACCACCGTCGGCGTGGACGACGACCTCACCGCTGTCGGGTCGCTCGCGGCCGGCGAACAGGCGCAGCAGGGTGGACTTACCCGACCCGTTCTCGCCGATGATCCCGGTGCGCTCACCCGCGGTGAGCGAGCAGGTCACCTCATCGAGAACTCGGCTGCCGAGGAAGGATTTGGTGACCGCGAGCGCGGTGATCTGGGTTGGCATGGACACACTCCGAAGCATTCGTGTACGACGCGGCCACCGGGGACCACAGGACAGGATGAACGCTTCGAATGAGCATCGGCTACCTCACTAGTGCGACGGATGTTGCATTAGCATGGTGCCACAGACCGTCCCACCGAGCAATCGGATCACCGATATGACTTCCTCACCCTCCACGCGCGATACCCCCGCCCCGGCGGCACGGCCGGGTGGCCGGACCGCGCGAATCCGCACCCAGGTACTCGAAGCGGTACACGCGGAGCTGACCGAGCACGGCTACGACGCCCTCACCGTGGACACGGTTGCCGCCCGCGCCGGCGTGCACCGCACCACGGTCTATCGCCGTTGGCGCGATGTCGGCGGCCTGCTCGGCGATGTCTTCGCCGCGGCGGCCGATATCGACTGGCACCCCCGCGACACCGGTTCCCTGCACGGCGACCTGGCGGCCCTCAACCAGGAGATCCAGGACTCCCTGACCGAGGAGCCGTCCATCGCGGCCGCGCTCATCGCGGTCTCGTTCCGCTCGGAGGAAGCCGCCCGGGCCCTGCGGGAACTATGGGAGAACCGGTACGCACAGTCCGAGGTCGTCGTCGAACGAGCCGTGCGCCGTGGCGAACTCGCACCCGATGTCGATGCGCGGGCCGTGCTCATCGCCGCCACCGCGCCGGTCTACCACCAATTGGCCCTACTGCGGAGCCCACCGGATCCACGCCTGCCCGACCGATCGGCCGCCGCGGCCGCGCTGGCCGCGCGGTCCGGCGCGTTCGCCGCACCACAGCCGACGAGCGCCGGCTGACCGAGGGAGCCGGTCGACCGCCCCGCCGGGACGAAAGGGCGCTATCCAGACGGCCGCTGCCGGGTGATCGACCGAGCCGGCCGTCGGCGCCGCGCCGTCCGTGCGACAGCGGGGAGGGCACCGGATATATCGAAAATATGTTCGAATTCCGGTACGGTTACCCGCATGCCCGAACTCGCCCCCATCCCGTTCGCCCGGCTCAACCTCGAACAGGTACGGGAACGACTCCTCGCCGCGGCAGCCTTCGGCGAGGACCTCTCCCCCGATCAGCTCGAGGCGCTGGCCGATAAGCTCAGCACCGGCCTGAGCATCTACATCGAGGCGACGCAGAACCGCGCACCAAACACCCCCCGCCCGGCCGTACTCGGCCGGGCGTGCCTGGACTTCCGCGGACACCTGCGCTGAAACCCGGCTCGCGCCCAGAGCGAGCCCGGGAACACCGCCGCTACCGCGTCATCGGTTGCCGTCGACCGGTTCACCGTCCACGATCTCGATGGGCGAGGTGACGAGTTCGAACTCGCCGTCATGCTTGACCGCACCCTGCAGCACCGCGCCCTCCACCAGTTCGACGCCCAGATTCGCCCGCACGATGATCGGATCGCTGCGCACATCTCGGTAGAGCGAGACGCACATCATCACCATCACGATCATGAACGGCAGCGATACCACCGTCGTCAGCGCCTGCAAACCGGTCAGCGCCCCGCCGAGATCGTCGGAATCGGCGATCACCAGCATGATCGCGGCTACCGCACCGGTGGCGGTACCCCAGAAGATCACGGTGAGCCGAGACGGTTCGATACGGCCCCGCTCCGACAGGGTGCCCATCACGATCGAGGCCGCGTCCGCACCGGAGACGAAGAAGATACCCACCAGGATCATCACCAGCACCGTGGTGACCGCGGTGAGCGGATACTCCTCGAGCAGGTGGAACAGCGCGAAATCGGGGTTCACGCTGCCGTCGGCCTCGGTGAGGTCCTGGGTATCGGTCTGCTGCCGGATCGCGGCACCACCGAAGATCACGAACCACACCAGGCTCACCAGGCTGGGCACCAGCAGCACACCGGCCACGAACTGCCGGATGGTGCGGCCCCGGCTGATCCGCGCGATGAACATACCGACGAAGGGGGTCCACGAGATCCACCACGCCCAATAGAAGATGGTCCAGCTCGACAGCCACGCCTCCATGTCCGAACCGCCGGCTATTCCGGTGCGCGAGGCCATGGTCGGCAGTTCGGCGATGTAGTCACCGACCGCGGTGGGCAGGAAGTTCAGCATGAACAGGGTGGGTCCGGCGATGAAGACGAAAAGCGCCAGGCTCACCGCGAGCACCATATTGATATTCGACAACCATTGGATACCGCGCGCGACACCGGAAACCGCGGAGACGATGAACGCGACGGTGAGGACGGCGATGACCACCACCAGCCCGACCTTGCCCACGGCGTCGATCCAGCCGTTGAACTCGAGTCCGGCGCCGATCTGCAACGCACCGAGCCCGAGCGAGGCAGCCGAACCGAACAGGGTCGCGAAGATCGCCATGATATCGATGGCTTTGCCGCCCCAGCTGTCCGCGTACCGGCCGAGCAGCGGGCGGAACACCGAGGAGAACAGCTGCGAACGTCCGCGCCGGAAGGTGCCGTAGGCGATGGCGAGACCGGCGACGGCGTAGATGGCCCACGGATGCAATGTCCAATGGAACAGCGTGGTGGCCATCGCGACCTCGGCGGCCTTCGGGCTCCCGGCTTCGGCGGTCCCCGGCGGCGGGGAGGTGAAATGGGTCAGCGGCTCGGCGACACCCCAGAACATGAGGCCGATTCCCATTCCGGCGCTGAACATCATGGCGATCCAGGAAACCGTCCGGAACTCCGGCTGTTCGTCGTCGGCGCCGAGCGGGATCTTGCCGTAGCGGCTCAGCGCCAGCCAGATCACATAGACGACGAAGGACGTCGCCACCAGAACGAACATCCAGCCGGTATTGGTGATGACCCAGCTCTGGGCGTTCGAGGCGACGGTGGCCAGACTGTCCTGATCGATGATCCCCCAGAGTACGAAGGCCACCGACCCGATCGAGGTGATTCCGAAGACCAACCAGTCGAGGTGGCGCCCCGCCGGTCCGCGTCTGCGCGAGCCCGGCACGCCGCCGTCGTGCATAGCGGGTTTCCCGCCGGTGTCGATCGCCATGGACGAGTCCTTTCAGATCGAACTTGCGTCCGGCGGCGGACCACGAGCGCTACGCGGACCGGCCGGGACTCGGCTTCTCCGCACACCGCGACCGCATCGCCGAACAGGGTGTACCGGGAAAAACCGTACCCGCCCCACCGGCGGCACCTGCGCCGAACACGTAACGGACCGGTGGCGGGCCGGATCCGGGAGTCGTGTACGTCGATCCGGCGAGCCCGGGATCCAGGAACTTCGGACACTTATCCATAAAAGCGTCCAGCCAGACAGCCGACCCGGATGCCCGGCGCATACGAGTTGCACCGTACATACGATGTGTAGGATGCAACACACTCCCAGCCGCGTGATATAACGACCGGCGGGACGCCCTCCGAGCCGCCGCGGCATCCGAGACCGAGCAGGACACCCGCCATGGAAAAACCTACGCATCTGATCGAATTCGAGACCATGATCCTGGGCCGGCACAGCCTCAACGCCCATCTGCGCCGCCCGGACCACCTCGAGCGCAGCGCCTATCTGGTCCTGCGCCGGTTGCGGATCGAAGGTCCGATGTCCATCGGCGAACTCAGCGAGGCCTTCGGCCTGGACACCTCGACCGTGCATCGGCAGACCGCGGCCATGCTCAAGGCCGGACTGCTCGAACGTATCCCCGACCCCGAGGGTGGGGTGGCGCGCAAATTCCGGATCACCGAGGAGGGCGAGCGCCGGGTCCTGGCCGACCGTGACTACAACATCAACGCCCTCGACCGGCTGCTGGGCGACTGGAGCGCAGAAGATGTGCGGACCTTCGCCACCTATCTCGAACGGTTCAACACCGATCTCGAGGCCCGGGAGGCGCGTCCCTGGCCTCGGCCCTCACCTACCGAGTCGCGGTCCCGTACCGAGTCGCGGTCGGGGCTCCGCAGACCCTCCGGTCATCGCTAGCGGCGCATATCGACCGACACCCGCGTAGGCGACCTTATCCTGGGCCGGCACCCCGATACCCGGCCCCACCGGGACCCGCGCCGGCGTCAGGGTGACATCGGAGTCGATAGAGCCGATCCCGGCGGCCCCCGGTCACACATGAGTAGCGGCCCGTTCATACCAGCAGCTCCCGGGCCAGAACGTCGGCCGCCGTCCGGACGCGGGCGGGTTCGTCCCGGCAGCCGAGCACCCGCAGGACAGCCTCGGCGATCGCCTGCCGCGTTTCCTCGGACACCCCACCGGAATCGGAGCGGATGTTGATCACCGTCTCCACCAACCGGAACGGCAGGGTCCGCGCCTCGGACACGCCGCCCGCACCGACCCCGGAGACCACCTGCGCGGCCAGCCGCTCGTAGCTCGTTCGCAGCGCGTCGCGCCGGGAACGGAACCGCGCGAACCGTTCACCACGCAGTTCGGGCAGGAAGTACAGGGCACCGATATTCCAGCGGGCGTCACAGAGCTGGCCGATATCGAAGCGGGCCAGGGTGTACAACCGGACGGTGGCCGGTTCGGGCCGCTCCGCGAGTAGTTCGGCGAGTTCGGCTGCCGCCGCGATGGTCTCGCCGAGCAGCGCGTCGAGAATATCGTCCTTGGCCGCGAAATGGTGATACAGCGAGGCCTGCCGGATACCGACGGCTTCGGCGATGGCCCGGGTCGAGGTGCTGCCGTACCCGTTGGTGGTGAACAGTTCGGCCGCGGCGTCGAGGATTTCGGCGCGCGGGGTCTGCCCCTGGCGGCGGCGTGGCGCCAGGCGTGGGCGGCCCGGACCGAGTTGGGTCATGGATCCATTGTGGCCGACCGACGGAACCGGCCCCGCGAACCTATTCCTGTCATTTGACAGAAATATCGGCAACGCAGACGTTACGCGCGGTGCCGATACAGATACATCGCCGTCACCACCACGTCGCGCGCCCGGGGAAAACTTTCGAGCGATAGATATTCGTGTCGGATGAAGGGCCCCCGGCCATGATCATTCTCGGAATCGCGATCAGCGTGTTCGCGGTAATCGGCATCGGCCTGCTGGTCGCCCGGAAGGTGGACGGCGACAGCGTCAACTTCCTCGTCGCCGGACGGTCGCTGGGCCTACCACTGGTCGCGGCGGGCCTGATGGGCCAGGCCGTCGACTCCAACGCCACCCTCGGAAACACCGATCTGGCCGGTTCGCTCGGCTTCTGGGCCGGCGCCTCGCTACCGCTCGGACTCGGCCTGTGCCTCCTGCTCACCGGACTCTTCTTCGCGAAACCGATGAACCGCATGGGCCTGCTGACCCTGCCGGACTTCTATCGGATCAAGTACGGGCGCGGGGTCGAGCTCTGCGCCTCGATCCTGATGATCTTCAGCTTCTGCATTCTGCTCGCGGGCAATCTCGTCGCCGGTGGCTACCTGTTCGAACGATTTCTCGGTATCCCCTACACCGCCGGAGTCCTGCTCATCGTGGCGATCGTGATGACCTACACGGTGACCGGCGGGATGTTCAGCGACGCCTACACCGCGCTCGCCCAGATGGTGATCACCGTGATCGGATCGCTCGCACTGCTGATCTGGGTGGGATCGACCTACGGGATCCATATCCCGGACGGTATGGGCCCGTTCGACCTCGGGCAGCTCGGTGACAGCTCCCAGGGCGCGGTGGTGAACTGGGCGACGCTGATCGCGCTCGGTATCGGCGACATCGTCGCCATCGACTTCATGCAACGCATCTTCTCGGCCCGCTCCCCCGAGATCGCCCGCCGCGCCTGCTTCGTGGGCGCCGCCGGCACCGCCGTGGTCGGTATCCCGTACGCCCTGGTCGCGCTCGCCACCACCGATCTCACCGGTGACGGCGGCGGCCCGCGACTGCTGGCCCTGCTGGACGAACACGCTCCGGCGGGTCTGGCGATCCTGGTGCTGTCGGCGATCGTCGCGGCCTCGTGCTCCACGGCCAACGGCGCCATCCTCGGCACGGCATCGGTGGCGACCCGCAATGTCGCCGGACGGACCGAACGCACCGATGCCGCCGGCCGCGACACCCTGCTGCGGGATGTGCGGATCACCATGATCCCGGTCGTCGCGGTGGCGATCTTCTTCGCGGTACAGGTACCGCAGACCGGCATCCTGCTCACCCTGGCCTTCGATCTGATGCTCGCCGGGCTGATCGTCCCGTTCGTCGCCGCTCACCTCAGCACCCGGATCACCACCGCGGCCGCGGTGGCGGCCATGGTGGGCGGGCTCGGCGTCCGGCTGGTCCTGTTCGTACTCACCCCCACGATGTACGGGGTACCGAACACGGTTCTCCATATCGACAATTCACTGATCGGACCGGGATTCGACGGGTGGCCCACTTTCTTCGGCTTCCTCTCCTCGCTGCTGGCCTTCCTCGGCACGCTCGCCGTACAGCGTGCGCGTACTCCGGCCGAGAAGCCCTCCGTCGAACCGCGACCCACATCGCGGCCCGTCCCCGAACCCGTCGTCCAGCACGGCTGATCTCGCCTCCGGACCCGACGAGCAAGGAAAGCTATGACACACCCTGCCTCGACACACCCTGCCTCGACATCTCCTGCCTCGACGAACACTGCCTCGACGACCGCCGCCCGTGCACACGCCCGCGCCCAGGCGACCGCGACCACAGCTGCTCCCGCGCTGCCCGAAGGCGTTCCGCTCGATGACACCACCTGGACCGTCCGGCTGCCACCCGGTGGCTACACCAGCACGGTGCTGGGCCGCGGAACTCGGCTCCGGCTCGCCGATCCGCACGGTGCGGCCTGCGCGCATCTGTTCCTGCTGCGCGCGGAATCCCCCTGGGAACGGCTCAATGTCGCCGACACCGTGAAGGTGCCCTGGCAGGCCTACCTGGGGACCGGCCATCCGCTGTTGTCCGATCAAGGCCGACTACTGGCCACTGTGGTCGCCGATACCTCGGGCCGCCACGACACGCTCTGCGGTTCCACTCGCGAAGGCCGGCTGCTGCTGGAACGCGCGGCGACCAAACACGGTCTGTCACCGCGGGATATCGGCCCGACGCTCTCGTTCTTCCGCGGGGTGCGGGTGGGCGGAGACGGTGCCCTCACCGCGACGGGATCCGCCGGCGCCGGAGCCTACGTCGACCTGATCGTCCAGCTGCCGGTGACTGTGCTGGTGGCAGCCACCGCGCACCCCCTCGACGATTCCCCCGTCACCGATGTCGATCTGGTCGCCTGGCCGGGCGAGCGCCTCACAGCGGATACCGCGAACGACGACCCGGAATACCGGCGTGCCGTCGAGAACACCGAACAGGCCTGGTCGGCCGCCCGCACCCGACAGGAGTGGATATGAACACCGCGACAGCGACAGTCGTACTCGACGAGACCGTCCCGGCGTGCGCGCCGTGGTCGGCGATCGTAGGCGCGGGTGAACGTCTCGACATCGTCGATCTGCACGGCAACCAGGCCGTCGACTGCCTGCTCTACTCCGCCGCCGACCACACCGAACGCTACAGCGCCCAGGCCACGGTGACCGCGCAGCGCAATATCTTCCTCACCACCGGGAGCGTGCTACGCACCGACGCGGGTACCGCGCTGATGACGGTGATCGCCGACGAGGTCGGCAACCACGACACCATCGCCGGCGCCTGCTCCCAGGAGTCCAATACGCTGCGCTACGGCCAGCACACCCGCCATCAGCACGCGTGCGTGGAGAACTTCCTGGCCGAGGCGGCGAAATGGGGTATGGGCAAACGGGATCTGGTATCCAATATCAACTGGTTCATGAATGTTCCGGTGGAATCCGACGGCACGCTGGGGATCGTCGACGGCCTGTCGGCACCGGGTAAAACCGTATCGCTGCGCGCCGAGATCGACACCCTGGTCCTGGTATCCAACTGCCCGCAGATCAACAACCCCTGCAACGGCTTCGATCCCACCCCCGTTCGCATGGTGGTGACCCGGTGACCGCCCCGGTGGCGCTCACTCCGGCCGCCGAGCCGGTGGCCGAACCTCGCGGCGCGGTGGTCGAACGCCCCGGTCTGCTCACCACCGTGCAGGACTGGCCCGGCCGGACCGGATACTGGCATGTCGGGGTACCGCCGTCGGGCCCGATGGACGATCTGTCCTTCCGGCTCGGCAACCGCGCACTGGGCAACGCCGAGACCGCGGCCGGATTGGAATGCACCATGGCCGGCCCGGCACTGCGGTTCGCCGAACCGACGTGGGCATGTGTGACCGGAGCGCCCGTCACGGTGACGGTGGCCGGACGCCCGGTGCCGCTATGGCGACCGGTTCTCGTACCCGCCGGTGAACTTCTCGATATCGGAGCGATCAGCGGGCCGGGGATGCGCTGCTACGTCCTGGTCTCCGGCGGCCTGCGGCTACCGGCGTACCTCGGAAGCACCGCCACATTCACCCTGGGCCGGTTCGGCGGGGTGGACGGGCGTGCCCTGGCGGCCGGCGATGTACTGCCGGTCGAGCCCATACCTGGCCCACCGGCCGGGGCCGTTCCCGGCGGGGAACAGCCGGTCCTCACCCACGATTGGGAGATCGCGGTCACCGAAGGTCCGCACGGAGCGCCCGAGTTCTTCACCCGCGAAGATATCGATACGCTGCTGAAAACCTCCTACGAGGTGCATTTCAACTCCGACCGCACCGGTGTGCGGCTCATCGGGCCCAAACCGCGCTGGGCCCGCCCCGACGGCGGTGAGGCGGGTCTGCATCCGTCGAATATCCACGACACCGCATACAGTGTCGGCGCCCTCGATTTCACCGGTGACACGCCGATCCTGCTCGGACCCGACGGCCCCAGTCTCGGCGGTTTCGTGTGCCCGGTGACGGTGACCGCCGCCGACCTGTGGAAACTCGGCCAGCTGTGCCCCGGCGACCGGGTGCGCTTCGTACCGGTGCGCGCGGACCGGACCGCCTCGCCGTACGAACTCGGCCCCGCCCGCCGGGCGGGCTGGCCGATCGTGCTGTCGCGCGGCGGTGACGGCGACGACGGCGTCTTGCGGAAGACGGAGACCGCGGACGGTACTCCGGTGACCTACCGCCGGGCGGGCGACGACGGAATCCTCGTCGAATACGGTGCCATGACATTGGACCTCGAACTACGTGCCCGGGTCCACGCCCTGTACGAACGGCTGCGGGCGCGCGGCGAACGGGGTATCACCGAACTGACTCCCGGCGTCCGTTCGCTCCAGCTCCGGGTCGATCCGCGTACCCGCAGAATCGCCTCGGCCCTGGACCTGCTGACCGAGATCGAGACCGAACTACCGGCCGCAGACGATCTGATCGTCCCCAGCCGCACGGTGGATCTACCGCTGTCGTGGGACGATCCGGCGACCCGGGAGGCGATCACTCGGTACATGCACGGCGTACGCGCCGACGCCCCGTGGTGCCCGTGGAATATCGAGTTCATCCGGCGGATGAACGGACTCGATACCGTCGCCGATGTCTTCGATACCGTTTTCGCCGCCGAGTATCTGGTCCTCGGACTCGGAGATGTCTATCTCGGTGCGCCGCTGGCCACCCCGATCGACCCCCGGCACCGCCTGGTCACCACGAAATACAACCCGGCGCGTACCTGGACACCGGAGAACGCGGTCGGTATCGGCGGAGCGTATCTGTGCGTCTACGGGATGGAAGGACCGGGCGGTTATCAATTCGTCGGCCGCACCACCCAGGTCTGGAGCCGGCGCGCCGATACCGGGACTCCGTGGCTGCTGCGCTTCTTCGACCGAATCCGCTGGTATCCGGTGAGCGCCGAGGAACTGCTCGACCTACGTGCCGACATCGCCGCCGGCCGCGGCGAAATGCGGACCGGGCCGGGCGAATTCCGTCTGGCCGACTATCGCACGTTCCTGGCCGAACAGGCGGATTCGATCGAATCGTTCCGGTCCCGGCAGTCGGCCGCCTTCGCGGCCGAACGCGAATCCTGGCACCGCTCCGGCGAACTGGGCCGGACACAGTGAAACGCCCGGCTCCGCACGCCCTGCGGGGCCGGTGACGCGGGGCGCCGCGTGCGGAGTCAGGCCCCCGAAGCGACCACCGCGGGCTGCAACTGGTCCAGCATCTCGTCGGTGCTGAGCACCATGCCGCAGCGACGGGCGGTGTACTTCAGGGCGATCGAATGCTCTTCACGGCTGAAATCGGCCACGGCGTCGTGCGCCAGGAACGCATGTATATCGTTCATGAACGCCTCGGCCGCGCTGAGCATGCAGCCCATATGGGCGTACACCCCGGTGACCACCAACTGGTCCCGGTTCCGGTAACCGAGCAGTTGACGCAGGTCCGTGCGCTGGAACGCCGAATACCGCCATTTGGTGACCTGAATGTCCTGAGCACCGGGGGTCAATGCGGCGATGACCTCGGTATCGGGTCCGTCCGACATCCCGGTGCCCCAGAAATCGGCGAGCAGCCCGCGGCGGTCGGGATGCTGATCTCCCGGCTGCATGCTGTAGATCACCGGAATGCCCAGTTCGTGGCATCGATCGCGCAGCCGGACGATATTGTCGATCATCGTCCGGGCGGGGTCACGATCCAGCTGGTAGGCGTCGAGGAAGTAGTTCTGCATGTCGTGGATCAGCAGGGCGGTGCGATCGGGGTCGAGTCTCCAGGCCACTCTGTTGGTGATCTCGTCGTCCGACGACGGCATCGCATAGGGCGCGATCGGCTGCATGGGCATGTCCAGAACTCCTCATCTTCTTGTGGCCCACAACCTTCTGGAGGGGCTGCGAGCCCGGGCGCAGTGGCGAAAAGGTGATCGGTCAGGGCACCGCCGCGGGACGGCCGGCAACTCCCAGCGGTCCGAGGACCCGCTGAAGTTTTCCGGTGGTCTCGGCCAGTTCGTCCTCCGGATCGGATTCCGCGACGATGCCGCCGCCGGCATAGGCCACCAGGGTCCGATTGTCGGCAGCGAGTTCCGCGCAGCGGATGCTGACCATCCACTCACCGTTGCCGTCGGCGTCACACCAGCCCACGGCACCCGCGTAGAAACCGCGTTCGCCCTCCAGCTCGGCGATCAACCGGGCGGCGGCCGCCGTCGGAGTACCGCAGATCGCCGGAGTGGGGTGTAGCGCCGCGGCCAGTTCCAGCGCCGAGGGGCCGGCAGCCGGGACGGTCGCGCTCAGCGTGGTGCCGAGATGCCACATGGCAGGTGTTTCGGTGAGATCGGGCCGCGCGGGTGTGCGCACATCGGTGCACCGGTCCCGCAGCACCCCGGCCACATGGTCGACCACATAGCCGTGTTCGTGCTGATCCTTCGCCGAACCGAGCAGCGTCTCGGCAGCGATCCGGTCGGCCAGGGCGTTCTCCGGTACCCGCCGAGCCGAACCGGCCAGCGGATGACTCGTAACCTCCGTACCGATCCGCCGCACCAGGATCTCCGGGCTGGAACCCACCAGGTGGCGGCCGGTGAACAGGCCACCCGCCGCGGTCAGATCCACCAGGTAGCCGTTCCCGGCGGGGTCGGTGGAAACCAGCAGATCGAGCAGATCGGCCGCGCGGACGGCGCGATCGGCCCGGGCCCGGAGCGCGCGCGCCAGGACCACCTTTCGCAACGGATGGGCCGGATCGGCAAGCAGGCGCACCGCGGCGCCCACCCGGCGCACATGCTCCTCGGGCTCCGGAAGATGTTCGGTGACCGCGATATCGGGTGCGGCGACCGGGTCCGCGGTCCGGGGGCCGTCGGTCAACGAGATCGTGTCGGGCGCCCACAATGCCGCGGGCGCACCCGGTTTGAACGGTAGCGCGCCGACGATATGACTCACCCGCCGCGCACGCAGTTGCGCGACGGCTTCGGCGGCACTGTGGAAGACACGCCCTCCGGCGGACGCGGTCACGGTGCGCTGCGGCCGGGACAGGACAAAGGCGGGATCCGCGGGATGAGCGGGGTTCTCGGCGTTGATGATGATCATCCTCTCGTGTCACATATCCAGCGTTGCGCCGCCGTCGACCCGCAGGTCGTGCATGGTGATGTGGCGCGCGGCGTCGGAAACCAGAAAGCGGACGGCGGCTGCGATATCCGTGGGATCGGCGATCCGCCGCAGCGGGATGCCCAGCCGGTAGTTCTCGGGGTCACCGTCGAGCAGGCTTGCCCGCCCGGCCTCGCCGAGACCGTTGTCGTCGGAGTCCGCGTACATTCCGCGCAGCATCGGGGTATCGGTGGAACCCGGGGAGACCAGATTGACCCGCACCCCGTGCGGTGCCACCTGGAGCGCGAGCGAACGGGTGAACGCCGAGGCCGCGGCCTTCGCCGCGCCGTAGGCGGCGAGATTCACGCGGGGCACGCTGGCGGAGTTGGACGAGACGACCACGATGGATCCGCGCCCGGCGGCCACCATTTCGCGGGCCGCGCGCTGGGCCACGTACACCGCGCCGTTGGTATTGACGGCTACACAGCGCTGCCATTCCGCCGGGGAGGTATCCAGTGCGGATCCGCCGATCATCGAACCTGCGGCGTGCACGACCACCCGGGGTGCGCCGCGTTCGGCGAGCTCCTTGTCGAACGCCTCCGCGACGACGGCCGCGTCACTGACGTCGACCTCTACCGAGGTGATATCGGTTCCCTCGTATTGCCGTCCGAGCCGTGCGGCGACCTCGTGTACCCGGGAGTCCCGGTCCCACAGGGAGATATGCGCGGAATCGCCGGCGAGTTCGGCTGCGATCGCCGCGCCGATTCCCCCTGCGGCTCCGGTGACGATGACCCCTTCGCCCCATTGCTTCGTGACCATTAGGTTAGCCTAACCTCTAGTTACACCGCAAGGCTAGCATTCCGGTGTGACATCGAACAAGATCGCTGATCGGAAAGAGGTGCTTCATGCCATCGCCTGCCCTCCCCGGTTTCACCCCGTGGCCGCCGGACCAGATCGACCACTACCGAGCCGAAAGACTGTGGACAGGTGAGACATTCGGAGCTCTGCTGACAGCTCGCGCCACCGCGAGCCCCGAGGCGATCGCGGTGGTGGACGCGGCGAACCGCTGGACCTACGCCGAACTGGACCACCGGTCCCGGTCGCTGGCCACCGGATTCGCCCGGCTGGGAATCCGCCCGCAGGATCGCGTCCTGGTCCAGCTGCCCAACCGCGCCGAATTCGTCGAAGTGATCTTCGCGCTCTTCCGGCTGGGCGCGCTGCCGGTGTTCTGCCTGCCCGCACACCGGGAAGCCGAACTGATTCCCATCGCCGCGGCGAGCGCGGCGGTGGCGATGGTCACCTGCGACCGGCATCAGCGCTTCGACCATGCCGCACTGGCGGATACGGTCCGGCGCGAGGTCCAGACCCTGCGGCATGTACTGCTGGTCGCCGACGACGATGCGCGCGAATTCGCCGAGGGCGCCACCGACCTCGCCGATTACCGGGACGAACCCGCCGACCTCCCCGAGATCGATGCCGGCGATGTCGCGTTCCTGCAACTGTCCGGCGGCAGCACCGGAATCCCGAAACTCATCCCCCGCACCCACGACGACTACCTGTACAGCGTGCGGCGCAGCGCCGAGATCACCGAACTGGGTCCCGACACCGTCTACCTGGCGACGCTGCCGATCGCACACAACTTCCCGATGAGTTCGCCGGGCATCCTCGGTGCGCTCTACGCGGGCGGCACGGTAGCCATGACACCCGATCCGACTCCCTCGACCGCGTTCGCGGCGATCGAACGTTTCGGTGTCACCATCACCGGCCTGGTGCCGCCACTGGCGCGCCTGTGGGTCGAACGCGCCGAGAAGGGCGGCGAGCTGCCGGATCTGTCCAGCCTGAAGGTGCTCCAGGTGGGTGGCGCCCGCTGCCCCGACGAACTGGCCCGCCGAGTCGGCCCCGCGCTGGGGGTGACCCTGCAGCAGGTGTTCGGCATGGCCGAGGGCCTGGTCTGTTACACCCGGCTCGACGATCCGATCGATGTCGTCGTCGCCACCCAGGGCCGGCCGATGTCGGAATACGACCGGATCAGGATCGTCGACGACGCGGACGCCGAAGTCGCGCCGGGCAGCGACGGAAACCTGATGACCCAGGGGCCGTACACCATTCGCGGCTACTACGACAATCCAGAGGCCGATGCGCGCAGCTTCACCACGGAGGGCTGGTACCGCACCGGCGATATCGTCTCGCTGCGGCCGGACGGAAATCTGGTGGTGAAGGGCCGCGCGGGCGACTGGGTCAACCGCGGCGGCGAGAAGGTCTCGGCCGAAGAGCTCGAGGCCCACCTGCTGGAACATCCCGGGATCCGCGACGCGGTGATCGTCGGAACCCCCGACCCCGTACTCGGACAACGTATCTGCGCATTCGTACAGCCACTCGACCCGGCGGCACCGCCGACGTTGACCACGGTGCGCACCTTCGTGCGCGAGCGCGGTATCGCGGCCTGGAAAATGCCCGACGCGGTGGTCACCATCGCCGAATTCCCGGAGACAGGAGTAGGCAAGACCAGCCGCCGCGATCTGCGCCGGCTGCTCGCCGAGGGTCATCGCCCGTCGTGACCCCCGCCGCCGCGAAACGCGCCGTGCGCGCGGTTCGCGGCGCCCGGTCACGGGCACAGCACCTCCAGCCAGGACTCCAGAACGGGGTCACCGGCCAGCATCAACGGGTCGACGGTCTCATGTCCCTCCGACCGCCACTTCTCCACCAGCTGCATGATGCGCACCGAATCCAGTCCGGCGTCGAGCAGATTGGTATCGGTGGACAGTTCCTCCGGCGCCACGCCCAGCAGGTCGGCCACATCACGGATGAAGTGGTCGCGGTCGGCCACCGCCGTAGGCTCGTTCGTCATCTCTGTCCTCCTTATTCTTCACGGTCGAAGTCCGCGACTCCGTGTTTCCAATAGCCCGCGATCAAGCAGTCCTTCGCCGGGACACCGAGTTCGCCGCGAATCCATTTACGAATCGGCCGCAACTGCCCGGCCTCACCGGCGACCCACGCGTACACCTTCTGCCCCTCGGGCACAGTGACGGTGCGGATCGCCTTCTCCAGCAGGTCACCGGTTCCCGCACGCGCGTCGCCGCGGTGCAGCCACCGGACCTCGACACCGGCCGGTGCGGCCAGTTCGATCTCCTGGCTCTCGTCGACCACCTCGACGAACACCCAGCCCGTCTTCTCGCGGGGCAGCCATTCCAGCCAGCGGGCGATCGCGGGCAGCGCCGTGATATCACCGGCGAACAGATAGTTGTCGTAACTTGTGGGCACCACCACACCGCCGGGCGGACCCGCGATGTGGATCCGGATACCCGGGCGGGCGGCCAGCGCCCAGTCCGAGGCGAGACCGCCCGGATGCAATGCGAAATCGATATCGAGCTCACCGGCGTCGGTGTCGAGGCGGCGCACCGTGTACTCCCGCGAGACCGGTCGTGGTGCGGGCCAATCCAGCGACAGACCGTCGCGAACCGGCAACCGCAAGGTGCCGTCGGTATCCGGGAATATCAGCCGGATGTGCTCGTCGGGGACATAGCTGTGGAACCCGTCGAGTTCCGGGCCGCCCAGAGTGACCCGGATGAGGCCCGAGCCCACCGGAGCGGTACGGATCACCTCCAGTTCCCGCAACCCGATCGGATATCCGACCTTCGCGCCGTGCGAACCGGCGAGCACCTCGGCGATCCGCTCACGGTAGGCTCCGCGATCCACCATCACACTCCGTCCTTCTTCTGCTCGACCACGTTTCCGGTGACGTTCTCTTCCACCACGGTCCCGCCGACCGGGACCTGCGCCGGCGGCGGGGGCGGTTGCGACGGCCCACCCGCGGGCGCGGTGAGCCGGTACAGCGGCCACACCAGCACCGACGCGAAGGCGAACAGCACCAAGACCGCCGTGCCGTAGACCACGAGCGCGGTACCCGGTTCGACGAGGTTGCCGATCACACCGGCCGCCATCGAACCGACCGCGGTACCGGCCACCGACTGCACCATGAGCAGCCCCGACATCCGGCCGCGCATCTCCTCCGGGGCGTTCTGCTGGAGCACCGCGTAGCGCAGGATGCCGTTCACCGCCCGGGCCGCACCGAACGCGGCCAGCCCGAGGAAACTCCATGCCGCCTGCGGCCAGATACCGGCCATGACGACACCGAGCGGCATGAGCGCCAGCGAGGCCAGCAACACCGGTCCGTTGCGGCGTGCCCGGCCGATCCAGCCGCTGGTGAGCGAACCCAGAACGGCACCCGCGCCGGGCGCGGCGTAGAGCAGACCCAGTGTGGTCGGGCCCGCGTCGAGTGCCCGATCGGCGAATGCCGGGAGCAATACCAGTGGCCCGCTGACCAGCATGGCGAGCAGGCCGCTCGCCAGTACCGCGCGAATAATATTGTGCCGCACCGCGAAAGTGATGCCCTGACCCAGTTCCACCAGCGGATTGCGGATCTCGCGAACCGGTGGTGGCGCGGGCCCGATCGCCCGGATCAGCGTTACGGTTCCCACGGTCGCCGCAGCGGCGGCGAAGAACGCGAACGACACCCCGATCTTCGCGATCAGCACACCGGCGACGGCCGGGGTGATCATGGTGCCCAGATCGGAGGTGAGGGTGGTCAGCGCCCCGGCCGCGGGAACCTTCTCCCGGGACACCAGCATCGGCACCAGCGCCATCAACGCCGAACCGCTGACACCACCGGCCAGGCCGTCCGTCACGGCCGCGGCGTAGATCACCGCGAGAAACGGATCGGGCAGCAGCGCGTTCACGCCCAGCGCGAGGAACGCCAGACCCGCCGCCGACCGCGAGAAAGAGATCACGGTGCGCCGGTCATATCGGTCGGCGATCACGCCGCCGCCCAGACTGCCCGCGAACAGCGCGACCGCCATCGCCGTGGACACCCCGGCGACGTGCAAACTCGATCCGGTGAGCTGGTAGACCTGCACCGGCAGGGCCACCATCAGGAGGCCGATGCCGAGAACCGATACCAGTCGCGCACCGAACGCGCAGCGAAACCGCCGGCTCTCCCGCAACGGCGAGAGGTCGATGAGGAGGCCGGCGGGGGCTTTCACTTGAACTGCTCCTGGATCAGGTCGAGGGTGTTCATGACGCCGCGGTAATCCGGCCGGAGGCTGGTGGCCGGCAGTTCGTAGACCTTCTTGCCCTTGAACGCGGGCAGCTGCGCGTACAGCGGATCCTCGGCGAGATCGCTCGCGCTCTTGGCGCCGCTCAACGGAACGACGAACACCACGGGCGCGTCGACGACCTTCGTCAGCAGTTCGGGGCTGAATCCGAACCAATCGGCGGACGGGTTGAGCTCCGGATTACCGGCCTTGGCCAGCACCTTGTCGTCGGCCTCGAAACCCAGCTCGGCGAGCAGCGTCGGCAGCGCGGCGTTCGGCAGGATCATCTTCGGCTGACCGTCGGCGGCGGACTGGAAGTAACCGATCTGCTGTCCGGGAACCTTGATCGCCGAGGAAACCTGCTTCACCTTGTCGTCGTAGGCCGAGATCAGTTCACCGACCTTGTCGCCACGACCGACCACATCGGCGATCTGCTTCAGCTGATCCTGCCAGCCGGTCACATTGCCGGGCAGCAGCACCGTCGGAGCGATCGCGCTGAGCTGGTCGTAGGCGTCCACCGATTGTTTGGCCGGGAAACCCTGTCCGCCACCGATGATCAGATCCGGCTGCGTCGAGGCGACGAACTCCACATTCACCGCCTGTCCCACCGGCACCATCTGAGTGCCCTGTTCCTTCGCGGCGTCGGCCCAGGTCTGCGGGAAATCGGCATTGCGGCCGCTGACCCCGAGGACCCGCGGATCGGCCGCGGCCACCGGTACGTCAAGGTCGTAGAGGTAACCGGCCAGCGCACCGTTGAGCACCACGATTCGCTGCGGATCCGCGGGCACCTCGATCGCACCCTTCTCGGTCTGTATCGAGCGGGTCCCGGATTCGGCGGTGGGCTCGGTATCGGAGCTACAGCCCGCGACCGCGAGGACCGCGACGAACAGACCGACGACGAGGCGTAGCCGGACCGCGAAGCGGCTGTGGGATAACAGCGACATAGGTGTTCTACTTTCTTTCTCGAACCGCCGGGGCACCGGACAGTGCCACGACGAAGTCATGCGATCAGGTCCGCAGGGCCGGTTCGGTATCGAGCAGCGCGGCGACCTCCGACCAGCCGTGCTCGGAGACGATCCCGAAGTGGGTGTAGGGCAACCGGCGTGCGGTGATCCGGGCTCCGGCACCGCGCCAGCCCGACAGCTGGGCGGCGACCCGCGCGGCATCGTCGGAGCCGCCGGGATCGGCCGCGTACAGCGCCATCGGCCCGGAATAACTCGGAGCCTCGGAAACGGTCACCATGCGGAGCAGTTCACCGGCCGCACCCCGGATCAGGGCCGCGAGATCAGGTGCGTCCTCGGGAAGTTCCGGCAGCAGCTCGGCCAGGCGAGCCGGATCCGACAGCGCCTCGGTGGCTTGATCGGCCAGATTCGCGAGCGGATGCGAATCGACCAGTCCGACGAACGCGACCTCCGCGCCGGCCGCGGCGAGGGCGGCGGCGATCGCATGCACGATATTGCCGCCCAGGGAGTAGCCGAGCAGGTGATAGGGCCCGTCGGGCTGGATCTCCCGGATGGTCGTGAGATATCGCGCGGCGAGCTCGTCGATGGTCGCGGCGCCCGATTCCGCCCCGCGCAATGTGGGCAACTGCAGTCCGACCAGCGGCCGGTCCGCGCGCAGCCGCCGGGCGAGCGGCGTGAACTGCCATGCCGTTCCGCCCACCGGATGCACGCAGAACAGTGGTTCCGCCGACCCTCGGGTCCGTAGTTCGAGCACATGGTCGAGGCGCCGGCCCAGCATGGCGATCTCCTCCGACGGAGTGTCGATCCCGGAGTCCCGCGGCGGTCCGGCGGATTCCGGCACGATGTCGATCGCCGTGCCCTCGATCCGCGCAGCCAGAGCCCGTGCGGTGGGTGCCTCGAAGATATCGTCGACCACGGCCCCGTGCCCCGCCCGGCGCAACCGGCCGACCAGCCGGACCGCGGTGAGGGAATGGCCGCCCGCGGCGAAGAAGTCGTCGTCCGGCCCGATGGCCACGACGCCGAGCACAGCGGCCATCGCCTGGAGCACCGCTGCGGCGACCGCGGGCAGCGTGGGGTCCACGATCGCGGCGACGGCGACCGCCGGTACCTCCACCGGATAGTCCGGAATCGGAAGAGCCTTGCGATCCAGCTTGTCGCTGATCGTCATGGGGATCTGGTCGAGTTCCACGAAGGCCGCCGGAATCATGTACTCCGGCAGGGCTTCGCGTACCGTCGCCCGCACCGCGTCGGTATCCACCGTCGCGCCGGCGCGTGTCCGCAGATAAGCCACCAGGCGCTGATCACCCGGATTGTCCTCGCGCAGGATCACGGCCACCTGGGCGATCTCGGGACGGCGCATGATCGCCGATTCGATATCGCCGAGTTCGATCCGCTGCCCGCGCAGTTTCACCTGGCTGTCGGTGCGGCCCACGTACTCGAGTTCACCGCCTGCGCCCCAGCGCACCAGATCGCCGGTGCGGTACATGCGCTCGCCGGTCCCGGCCGGATCGGCGACGAAGGTGCGCGCGGTCAGTTCCGGCCGGTGCAGATAGCCGCGGGCGAGTTGGATCCCGGTCAGGTACAGCTCGCCGACCGTGCCGAACGGCACCGGCAGCAACTTGTCGTCGAGCACCCGAACGCCGGCCCCGCCCGGCGGACGTCCGATCGGCACTGTCACCGTGTCGGAGTCGTCGGTCCGGTGATAGGTGATGCAGACCGCGGCCTCGGTCGGCCCGTACAGGTTGTTCACCCGGGCTCCGGTCGCGGTGCGGAACCGCTGCGCTGTCGCCGGCGGAAGCGGTTCACCGCCGGTGAACACACAACGCAGCGCGCCGCATTCGGACAGATCGCTCTCGTCGGCGGTCGTGGTCAGCATGGACGAGGTCATCTGGATCGCGGTGACCCCCTCGTCGGCCATCAACCGGGCCTGGTAGTAGGGGTCGCGGTGACCGTTGGGTCTGGCCACCACGATCCGAGCGCCCACCAGCAGCGGCAGGAAGATCTCCAGCAGCGAGGCGTCGAAGGTCGCCGGAGTGCGGTACAGCACGGTATCGCCGACTCCGAACCGGTGCTGCTCCTGCAACCAGGCGAAGGTGTTCACAATCGCCTCGTGCGCCACCGTCACACCCTTGGGGACCCCGGTGGAGCCGGAGGTGAACAGCAGGTAGGCCGCGTTGTCCGGCCGCAGCGGCGCACGCCGATCGGCATCGGTGAGCGCGGCGTCCGCGAACTCCGCGGTGTCGAGCGTATCGACGGAGACGACAGGCGCTCGGCCGGTTTCGAAGGCATCGGCGCTCGTGGTCAGCACCAGCGGGGCGGCGGCGGTCGCGAGGATGGTGTCGACGCGTTCGACCGGCTGCCCCGGATCCACCGGCAAGTACACTCCGCCGGCCCGGCAGATCGCGTGCGCGGCGATCACCGAATCGGCACTGCGCGCCATGGCGACCACCACCACGGTCTCGGGTCCGACATCCCGCGAAACCAGCCAGCGGGCCAATCGGTTGGTCCGCGCCTCGAATTCGCGGTAACCGATCGTCACGCCCTCGACGGTGATCGCCGGAGCTTCGGGATCGAGCACGCTGCTCGGGCCCCAGTCGGCCATGGTGTGGCCGCGGGTATCCGGATGCCGGGTGGCCGCCCGGACGGCACCGGCGGTGGCGGCGGGATCGGCCACGAGGGTGGTGAGCACCGACCCGAGCCGCCCGGCCATACGTTCGGCGGTGGCGGCGTCCACCGCACCCGGATCATGGTGCAGCATCAGCCGGAACCGGTCGCCGGGCAGTGCCGTCACGGTCACCGGATAGTGGGTGAGGCTGTGCACGGTGACACCGGCCACGGCGACCTCGTGCGAATCATTACCCTGCACGCCGGTTTTCGGGAAATTCTCATAGACGACAAGGGTGTCGAACAACCGGCCGATCCCGGCCACCCGCTCGACGGTGGCCAGACCCAGATAGCCCTGGTTCTGCAATTCGAGTGCGGTCCGCTGGAATCCGGCGAATTGCTCGGTCACCGGACGACCCGGATCCAGGGTCATCCGGACCGGAACGGTATTGCTGAACAGTCCGACCATCCCCGCCACGCCCGGCAGCTCACTCGGCCGCCCCGACACCACCGCGCCGAAGACCACATCATCACTGCCCAGCTGTTCGGCGAGGACGAGCGCCCAGGCGCCCTGCAGCAGCGTGTTCATGGTCAGCCCGTGGGACCGGCCGAACGATTCGAGCGCGGCCGCGGTCTCCTCGGCCAGCGGCACGTTCAGGCCCACCGCGGCCGACCGTGGCCCGGGAGCCCCGATCAGGCTGGGCGCGGACAGCCCGCCCAGATAGTCGCCCCAGTGGCGGGCGGCCGCATCGCTGTCGCGGGCGGCGAGCCAGGCCAGATAGGTTCCGTAATAACCCGGTTCGGGCAACTGCTCACCGTGATAGTGGGCGAGCATCTCGCGCAGTACGATCGGCACCGACCAGCCGTCGGCCAGCAGATGGTGGGCGGTGAGCACCAGCCGGTGCGCGGTATCGGAAAGCCGGATCAGCAGCGCCCGCAGCAGCGGCGGTTCGGCGATATCGAAGGTTTCCGCACCGGCCCGGACTTCCAGCGCCAGCGCGCTCTCCTCGGCGTCCGCGGCCGCCCGATCGCGCAGATCCTCGAACCGCCAGGCCACCCGCGGAGCCCGGGGAATCACCTGCACCGGTTCATCGAACTGTTCGTATCGGAAGGCAGCGCCCAGGTTCGGATGTCGTCGCAGTACTGTCGCGAATGCCGCGCCCAGCCGGTCCGGGTCCACCGGACCCGACAGTTCGAAGCGGGCCGTCAGCGTGTACACATCGGCCGCGCCGTCGCGCAGCGCGTGGAACAGCAGCCCTTCCTGCAGTGGCGACAGCGGTAGTACATCGGCAATCGGCCCATACGCGGCAGCCAGTTCGGCGGTGCTGTCCGGTGGAAGGGCGATCGACACGGTATCGGCGTGCGGCGTCTGTCCGGCGCCGGAACCCACTGCGGGATCCGCGGTCGCGGCCCACGCGGCCAGGTCGGCGAGACCACGCCGGGTCAGCAGATCCTGTGGGGCGAGGATCAGCCCGCGTTCGCGCAATCGGGTGCACACCCCGATGGCAGTGATGCTGTCGCCACCGGCGCCGAAGAAATCGTCGTCGATATCGACGGTATCGCTACCGAGCAGTTCCGCGACCACCTCGGCCACCGCACGTTCGGCCGCGGTGGCCGGTGCGCGCCCACCGGCCGGCTCGGCCGGTTCGGGCAGCGCGGCACGATCCACCTTGCCGTTCACCGTCCACGGCAATTCGTCGAGCACCACGATCCGGGTCGGGACCATGGCGTCGGGCAGCGATTCGGCCAGCCGGTTGCGCAGGCGGGCACCGAGTTCGCCGGGTCCGGTGGTCGGCGCCGGCGAATCGGGTGCCGCGACGATATAGCCGATCAAGCTCGCGCGACCCGCGATATCTCGGATATCCGCCGCCGCCGCGGCCACTTCCGGAAGCCCGCTCAGCGCGGCTTCCACCTCACCGATCTCGATCCGGTGCCCGCGGATCTTCACCTGGGCATCGGCTCGCCCGGAATAGAAATAACCGCTACCGGGCACCCAGCGGGCGCGGTCGCCGGTGCGGTACATCCGCGACCCGGGCGGACCGAACGGATCGGCCACGAAACTCTGAGCGCTGAATCCCGGCCGGCCCAGATAGCCCTGCGCGATACCCGCACCCGCCAGGTAGAGCTCGCCGGGCTGTCCGTCCGCCACCGCCTGTAGGCCGTTGTCGAGCAGATAGGCCCGTACCCCGGGCAGCGGGACGCCGATATGCGGGTCCGGGCCGCGCACCGGTGCGCCGATGGCGTCGACGGTGGCCTCGGTCGGGCCGTACAGGTTGACCGCCGTGATCCCGGCGCGCTGCACCCGCTGCCACAGATCGGGCGGGCAGGCCTCACCGCCGAGCACCAGCAGCCGCGGGACGAGTTCGGCCAGGCCGTGGGCGAACAGCGCGGCGGCCAGGGTCGGGGTACCGTCCACGACCTCCACCCCGTCGGCGCGGAACGCCGCGATCAGGGCCGCCGGGTCGCGCCGGATCGTGCTGTCGTACAGATGGATCCGGTGCCCGTCGAGCAACCACAGCAGCGGATCGAGAGCGGCGTCGAAGGCGAACGAGGTGGTGTGCGCGACTGTCAGGCGGCGCCCGCCGGCCCGCTCCACGGTTTCGGCGTAGATCCCGGATCGGTGCCCGGCCACCAGCTGCGCGAGGGCGGCGTGGTCGATCACCACGCCTTTCGGCGTGCCCGTCGAACCGGAGGTGTAGAGCGCATAGGCGGGGTGATCGCCGCGGAGCTCCCCGGTTTCGGCGGCGACCGGCGGGGTGCCCGGATACTCACGCAACGCGGTGCGCACCGGTTCGCTGCCGAGGTCCACTGCCCGGCAGTCGAGTACCTCGGCCAGCGCGGAGTCGGTGAGCACCAGGATCGGGCGGGCGTCGTCGATCACGGCCTGTAGCCGGGGCACCGGATGTTCGGGGTCGAGCGGCAGATACATGCCGCCGGCCCGCCAGACCGCCAGCAGCGCGACCACGAGATCGGCGCAGCGCGGCAGGGCGACGCCGACCGGCGCGCCCGGAGTCACACCCCGGTCCCGCAGATATCGGACCAGCCGGTGGACCCGATCACCCAGTTCGCCACCGGTGTAGCGCTGGGTCCCGTCCGCCAGGACCGTGGCGTCGGCGTACTCCGCGACCATCCGGTCCAGCGCGGCGGGCACCAGTTCGGCACCCGTTGCGGCCGGAGGTCCCGACCGGTCGTCCAGCAGGCGCTCCCGGTCGGCGCGGTCGATCAGTTCCAGCGTCCCGACCGCCACCTTGTCCAATTCGGTGAACGCCTCGACGACCCGGACCAGACCCGCCACCCGGCGGTAGGCGGTCTCCGGATCGTTGGTCCGCGCATCGCATTCGAAACCCAGGAGTACCGATTTATCGGGCAGCGGGGTCACGACCAGCCCGAGATCCTCCGGCGGTCCGCCGGCCACATTGCGCAGGACACCTCTGGCACCGTCGAAATCCAGCGCGAAATCGAAGACCTTGAGATTCATCCCGATTCCGTGCAGCAGTTCACCCGCCCCGAAACCACTGAGGTCACGGGCCAGATCCGCACCGCTGTAGCGCTGATGCTTGCGCATCTCCCGCAATGTCTCCGCGACGCGGACGCCGAGTTCGCCGACGGTGTCGTGCGCGTGCACGGCCACCCGCAGCGGCAGGACGTTCACCGCCATCGCCGGTGTACTCAGCGCGACCCGGCCGACCCGGCCCATCATCAGCATCGACAGCACGACATCGGAATTGCCCAGTAACCGCTGCACATAGGCGGCGTAGCAGGCGATCAGGCCGTCGGCCCAGGTGATCCGGTAGCGCTCGGTGCAACTGCGCAGCCGCTCCAGCGTTTCCGCCGGCAGGATCGCCTCGGCGCGGATGGTGCGCTCCACCGCCCCGCCGAGGGCGGTACCGCGACCGTCGAGCGAGGGCGCGGGATCGAGTTGTGCACGCCAGTAGCGCTGGTCGTCCGCGAATTGCTCGCTGTCGCGATAATTCTGTTCGTCGGCCACCAGCTCGGCGATCGCGCCGAAAGTCGCCTTCGGTGGCTCGGTGACCTTGCGCAGGGCGGTGTAATGCGCTGCGACGCGGCGCGACAGCAATGCCGCGCTGTAGCCGTCGACGATCAGATGGTGGTACAGCTGCACACACCACACCTCGGAGTCGGTGAGCCGGATCAGCGTGTAGTTGTAGAGTCGCCGGTCGACCATGCCGCGGCACCGCCGCGCCGCCTGATGGCGTTCCAGCGCGACCGCTTCGTGGGCGAGCGAATGGGGTTCGGCCGCACCACGCAGGTCGATCATCGCTTGCAGGACCGCGGGTTCGTCGCAGACGAATTGTCGTGGACCGGCCTCGGTATCGCGGAAGCGCAGCCGCATGTTCTCCGCTTCGGCCACGGTCCGGCGGATCGCCTCGGCCAGTGCCTCGACATCGATCGGGGTGTCGCCGGAGATCTCGAGGACCTCCCCGACCAGATAGCGACCCGATTCCGGATCGAAAAGCTGTGCGTTCCAAATCCCCAGCTGAGGGCCGGTGAGCGGTAACCCGGGATCGCTTGCCTTCGAGGCATCCTGCACTGCCGCCGGCACGGCAACTCCCTTCGCTGTGAAGCACTTCCGGTGCGCTGCCGATACCCGTTCCCTATCGACCGGCACGACACGCGACCACAGTTGAGGGTAGCCTAACCTTTACTGAAGCGAAACATCTATCCTGTAGTAGACCTGTCCCAGTTTGTCTCGTTCAGGCCGTCCGCACCGCGTTCTCGGCCAGCGGAACCACCAGCGGGGCGCCTGTTTCGGGGTCGTCTATCACCCGACAGCCCAGGTCGAAGACCTGCTGGACGAGCTCGGCCGTGACGATCTCGCGCGGCGCCCCGGCCGCGACCACCGCGCCGTCGCGCATGGCGATCAGGTGGTCGGCGTAACGGAACGCGTGATTCAGATCGTGCAGCACCGCGACAACCGTCCGCCCGGTCTTCCGGTTCAATTCACGGCATAGATCCAGTAGCTGGATCTGGTGGGCGATGTCGAGGAAGGTCGTCGGTTCGTCGAGCAGCACGATCGGCGTCTCCTGGGCGAGCACCATCGCGATCCACACCCGTTGCCGCTGACCGCCGGACAGCTCGTCGACCAGCCGACCCGACAGATCGGATACTCCGGTGGCCGCCATGGCCGCGGCCACGGCCTCCTCGTCGCGGCGCGACCACTGCCGGATCAGCGACTGATGCGGATAGCGGCCCCGGGCCACCAGATCGGCGACCCGGATCCCCTCCGGCGCGGTCGAGGTCTGCGGCAGTAATCCGATCCGCCGAGCGACCTCCTTGGCCGGGTAGCTGCCGATCTGTTTACCGTCGAGCAGTACCGCACCGGACTCGGGTGCCAGCAGTCGCGACAACGCCCGCAGCAGGGTGGATTTCCCGCACGCGTTCGGGCCGATGATGACGGTGAAGGTGCCGTCGGGGATATCGACGGTCAGTTCGTCGCTGATCACCCTGCTGCGGTAGCCGAGCCGTAGCCGGTCGGCCCGCAGCCGCGCCCCGGATCCGCCGGCCGACGCGTCCGCGGCCACCTCGACGGTGCTGTGCTCAAGTTTTTCGTCCACGATGATTCCCTCAGTTCCGTCGAGCCTCGGCCACCAGCAGATAGGCCAGATACGCACCGCCGATCGATGCGGTGACCACACCGACCGGCACGCTGGTCGGTGCGAACAGCCGCCGCGATATCCAGTCACAGACCACCAGCAGCAGCGCCCCCATCGCCGCCGCCGGCAGGAGCGCGGTCGTCGGAGTCCGGGCCAGTCGCCGGCCCAGCTGCGGTGCCGCGAGCGCGACGAACGCGATCGGACCCGCCACCGCCGTACCGACGGCCGTGAACGCGACACTGAGCACGATCAGCGCCAGCCGTGCCCGTCCCACTCGGATTCCGAGCGCCCGGGCCGCGTCGTCGCCCAATTCCAGCACCTGCAACCGGTACGCGGCGGGGATCACCGCCACCGCCAGAAGTGCCAGCACGATCAGGGCCGGCCCGATCTCGTCCCAGGTCAGCCCATCCAGCGTCCCGACTCCCCACGCGGCCGCCGACATCGCCTCGTCGAGATCGGCGCGCAGGATGAGCCAGGTGTTGATCGCCGCCATCATCGCCCCGACACCGATACCGACGATGATCAGCCGGAAACCCTTGACGTTCTGCTGGAATGCGAGCAAGAAGATCGCGAGCGCGGTGACCAGCCCGCCGCCGACCGCCCCGGCGGCGGTGGCGTAGTAGCCGCCACCGGACAGGATGACCAGCAGCGCTCCGGTGTAGGCGCCGGAATTGAACCCGACGATATCGGGGCTGCCCAGCGGATTACGGGTGACCGACTGCAGGATCGCACCGCTGATCCCGAGTGCCGCGCCGAGAACGAGCGCCATGAGCACCCGGGGCAACCGCCATTCCCGCACGACGAGTTCGTCGCCGCCCACCCCGGTGCCGAGCAGCGCCCGCAACACCCGGTCCGGCGGAATCGCGAAATCTCCGGTGCCGAGGGCGAGCAGCGCCACCACACAGGCCATGACCAGCAGTACGACGGTCACCACGAGGCCGCGCATTCCGAAACGAGCGGTGACACCGCGCAGGCGCAGCACCCGGACCGAACGGCCGAAGTCGACGGAGGAGGCGACGCCGAGACGCGGCGGCTTGCGCACCGTGGTCACGACTGCCTCAGCTCCGAGCGACGGGCGAGCCAGATCAGCACCGGGGCACCCAGGAACGCGGTCACCACACCCGCGGACAGTTCGTCGGGCGGGATCGCGACCCGGCCGAGCACATCCGCGAAGAGCACCAGCGCGGGCGCGAGGACGAGGGAATAGGCGACGATCCAGCGATTGTCGGGTCCGACGATCCAGCGCGCGATATGCGGGACGGCCAGGCCCACGAAGGTGATCGGCCCGACGGCCGCCGTCGCGGTACCGCAGAGCAGGATCAACGCGAGCGCGGTGCAGGCCCGGGTCCGGTTGACGTGCACGCCCAGCGCGCGGGCGAGATCGTCGCCGAGCGCGACGACATTGAGCGAACGGACGGCTACGAAGGCCAGGATCAGCCCGGCCACGATGAAGGGGGTCGCTCCGGCGAGCACGTCGTACCCGCGGCCGGTCAGCGCACCGGCGTCCCACTGCCGCATCTGGTCGAAGGCGGTCGGGTTCAGCAGGATCAACCCCTTGGTGACGCCGGTGAGTACGGCGGTCACCGCGACACCGGCCAGGGTGAGCCGAATCGGATCGGTCCCACCGCGACCGACGGTTCCCAGCCGAAACACCGCTATAGACACTACAGCGGCGCCCGCGAATCCGAACCAGACATAGGAGGAGATCCCATCGGCTCCCAGGTAGGCGACGGCGATCGCGATCGCGAAGGCGGCGCCGGCATTGATTCCGAGCAGGCCCGGATCGGCCAGCGGATTGCGGGTCAGGCCCTGCATCAGACAACCCGCGACGCCCAGCGCGCTACCCGCGAGCAATCCGAGCAGCGTACGGGGCAGGCGGTATTCGCTGATGACCAGGTCATCCGGCGATCCGTCGGGCGCCCACAGGGCACT
Organism: Nocardia sp. NBC_01329; assembly: GCF_035956715.1. NCBI lineage: Bacteria > Bacillati > Actinomycetota > Actinomycetes > Mycobacteriales > Nocardiaceae > Nocardia > Nocardia sp. NBC_01329. Next base: position 4,129,265 of record NZ_CP108381.1, read on the forward strand.
AATGATTTCCGTGATCGGAATATGGCTCACCCCGACCACAAGGCTCAGTATGCAGGCGATTACCAGGACGACAACTCCCAGCAACCATCCAGTCCACCTGCGGACACCCGGGTGAGTGTGGTATTCATAGGACGAACCGGCGGTCATGAGGCGGTGCCACACCTTCTGTGCATCGAATCGTCCCCTTCCGGCCCGTATGACGTAGGTCACTGTTATCGCTCACAAATATTGTTAGCAAACGTTTATAGTGAGCGAAGGCTAACCTAACCGAAGACTGGCTGGCAACAGAATGCGCCGACACCGCACCCACGGTGTCCGCGTGCGGTGTTCGTTCCCCGGACCGGGGCGAGCCTCCGCTCGGCGCAACGACACACGAGCGAGAGGTGTGAGGGATGTGGACTCCGACGCTGCTGACGCCCATATACCCACCTCCCCCCTCGCCGCAGAGTTTCCGGTCGAACCCGGCCGGGTTGCAAGAAGATGGACAGGGATGAGGGAATAGATGACGCAGCCATTCGTCACCTGATCGCCCAGGAAGACGATCTGACACCGCCGGTGGGTTTTCCGTAACCGCCGGATTTCACCTGCGATTGGGCAGAGACACCCCCGAACCGTGGCCTACGCGCGTGCGCGGAAGGCCCAGGGAAAACTGCTGCCGTTTCGCCGGGCGGCACTGCCCGGCCGAATTCGGCGACAATTCGCAAAAACCATGAGGGAACCACGATGAATATCAAGTCGATTGCTGCCACAGCGGCGATGACGGCGGCGGGACTGGGCGTCGCCGGAGGCATGGCGAATGCCGACACCTTTGTACCGCTCCCCGGCGGCGAAAAGATCGGACCCGGCGTGAAATTGAGCCGGGTCGACGAAAGCGCGCTCATCTCGCCGTCGCTGTCGGCCAACGGCGCGGGCCGGGTCGCCTGGCTCAGCGGGCGGGTCTTCGCGGATGTCAGCCAGACTCCGGAAGGCACCCCGGGCCCCTGGAGGGGCCCCACGAACGCTCCCGGCACCAACAACTCGTCCACCCACGGCACTTCGCGCGTCAGCGCCGGATACATCGTCGGCTGCCAGGTCAGTATCGCCGACGACGCCATCTCCGCCGGCGTATCGGCCAGCGTGAGCACCTCCAGCCTGGGTGCCAGTGGTTCGCTCGGCATCAAGCTCGGCCCAGGTGATGTCAAATTCGTCAACGTCGAAGGCGTCGATATTCCGAAGCCCGGCGTGTACTGGGTCGATTACAAAGACGTCGAAATCCAGATCGAGGGCTGCGCCGGTTATGCCCAGGCCCGGTCCTACGCCGTCGTCGAAATCATCGGCGACCACTATTCGAAGACCACCCTGTACGGAGCTCCGTTCAGCATCGGCTGACGCACGTCGTATCTGGTCGATCAAATCCGTCGCTGAACGGAATTCTTTTCCGAGAGGGAAAATGTCATGTCTGTCATCAAGAAAAGCGTAATGCGGGCCGCGGGCCTGGCGGCCGCGTCCGTCGCCGCCGTCGGCCTGTTCTCGACCGGCGCGGCGAACGCCGACACCTTCGTCCCACTGCCGGGCGGCGAGCTGACCCACACACTGCCCAACGGGCTGAGCATCACCGCTCGTATCGCCAACGAGTCGGCGACGATCAATCCGTCGTTGGGGTCGACCCCACTGCACCGCAACGCCTGGGTCTCCGGTAGTGCGCAGGTCGAGGTACACGGACCGCACAAGGGCACCAAGATCACCCCCGGCTATGTCGTGGGCTGCCAGGTCGATATCAGCGGTGGCGCCGGCAACGCCGGAGGCGGCCTCACCCAGTCCGGCCAGAATACGACCGGCAACCTCAGCTCCGGCGCCAACCTGACCCTCGGCCCGGGTCAGTCCACCTCGTTCCTGCTGCTCGATATCGAGAAGCCGGACGTGTACGGCAACGAAGGCCATACCTTCGCCATCAAGTTCACCGGTCAGAACGGCTCGGTGACCTGGACCGATTCCACCATCGGCCTCAACGGTTGCGCCGGTTACGCCCAGGCCCGCTCCTTCGTGCGGGTCGAGACGACCACCGAGCAGGGCATCTCCGAGTTCCGCGTCTGGGGTCAGCCCTTCAGCATCGGCTGATCCGGCCCCAGCGGAATCGTTCGACAGCGGTAGCCCCGGCCACCCGGCCGGGGCTACTCGCGCGTGCACCCACCACCGTGCCCGGATGCGCGTCGCCGACCCATGCGGCCGCGATAATCGGGCACCGGCACCTCTGCGCCACGACACCGTCGAATCCGGCATGTTTGTGACACTGCACAAGAACATCTGGATCGCCCCACACCAGTGGCCCGCGCCGCCGCGGCTCGCGGGCGACGGGCAGCGCGCCACCACTCCGGCCGTGCGGATCGCGGATGGGCTTCATCCGACGGTGTTCATTAAGCTGACCCTCCTATGGCTACCGGCGCGACTCTGCACACCGTCACCCTGCACCTGTCCGATATCGACCGAGGCGTCTATCAGGAGCTGGAATTGCGGATGGCCCGGCACCCGTCGGAGACCGCGGAATTCCTGATCACCCGGCTCCTGGCCTACTGCCTCGAATACACCGAGGGCATCACCTTCAGCGACGGCGGCGTCTCGTCCACCGACGAACCTGCGGTACTGGTCCGCGATCTCACCGGCCGGATCACCGCCTGGATCGAGGTCGGCGCGCCGGATTCCGGCCGCGTGCATCGCGGCAGCAAACTCGCCGAGCGGGTCGCGGTGTACACCCATCGCGACCCCGCCAAAGTGCTGGCGCAGCTAACCGGAAAACGGGTCCATCGCGCCGAGACCATCCCGCTCGTCTCCTTCGACCGCGCCTTCGTGGATGCCGCGGCGGCGGCCCTCGAACGCCGCAACACCGCCACGGTGTCGGTCACCGAGCGCCAGCTCTACCTGGAGCTCAACGGAACCTCGCTCAGCACCCCGGTCGAGGAACGACACCTCGGATAGTGGGGGCCCGCCGTCGGGCGACGCACCCCACGAACCGCCGGCCCACCGGTGAGCCCGCCGGACCCAGGCCGGCTACTGCCACCCGCCTGCCGCCCGACTTCCACCGGCTCTGGGCCGCGTTCACCGCCGGGCAGATAGGGAGCTCCATCGGAGCGGGCGCGCTGCCCCTGGTCGCGATCCTGCTCACCGGCGCCTCCGATCTGCAGGTCTCCCTGATGGCGGCACTCGCCGGCGTCGGCGCGGCGGCGATCGCGATATTCGGCACGACGACCACGCTGATCGTCGACTCCCTCGGTCACCTGATCTCGGCGCTCGGCATCCGCCGAATCCGGACGCCCGAGGCGATTCCCGCGCGACAGGGCGGCAGCGGTTCCGGCCTGTCCGAGATCAGAACCGGCTGGACCTACATCGCCGCGCATTCCACCCTGCACCGGCTGTTCTGGAACGCCATGCTCTTCGGTGGCTCCCTGGTACTCGTCACGCCACTGATGGCGCTGCTCATGCTCCGCGAGCTGGGGTTCCCGCCCTGGCAGTACGGGCTTGCTCTGGGCATCCCCGGCGTCGGTGGCCTGCTGGGAGCGTGGTGCGCACCGCGGCTCGTCGCCCGGTTCGGTGAACGGGCGGTCCTGCTCGGTTCGGGCACCCTGCGCACCTGCTGGCTCGCGCCGCTGGTTCTCACCGGACCCGGTGCGCTCGGTCTCACCGTCGTTCTCGCCGCCGAAACCCTGCTGCTCTTCTGTGCCGGTGTGTTCAATCCGATGTTCGCCGCCTGCCGGATGAACCACACCGCCGACGACCATATGGTGCGCGTGGGCACCGCGTGGTCGATCTCCGCGAAATGCGTTCAACCGGTGTTCATCGCCCTCGGTGGTGTTCTCGCGGCCGCTACCGGAGTACGCGTCGCGATCGGTGTCGCCGCATTTGCGCTGCTCACCAGTTCCGCCCTGCTGCCCTGGCGGGCACGAGATCTGAGTCCCGGCCCGGGCGGGCCACTTTCAGGGCTCGATGAGTCCCGCCCGGATGGCATAGCGGGTCAGCGCCAGCCGATCACGTAACCCCAGCTTCTGCAGGACGTTGGCCCGATGACGATCCACGGTTTTCACACTGATGAACAGATCTCCGGCGATCTCACGTGAGGAGTGCCCCTCGGCGACGAGTTTGACGATCTCCTCCTCGCGCGGGGTGAGCAGGCTGCGCGGCAGGGGTTCGTCGCGATCGGCTTGTTGCAACCAGTCACGGATCAGCGAATTCACCGCCCCCGGATACAGATACGATTCGCCGCGCAACGTCGCCCGGCAGGCCTCGAGCAGGTCGCGGTCGGCCACCGATTTCAGTACGTAGCCGGAGGCGCCGACACGCAGTGATTCGAAGAAGTACTGCTCGTTGTCGTACATGGACAGCATCAGGATCCGCACTTCCGGTGCGGCGCGGTGGATTTCCCGGGCGGCCTGGATCCCGGTCAGCCGCGGCATGGCGATATCCAGGATCGCCAGATCGACCGGAATATGCCCGATCCGCTGCACGGCCTCGTGACCGTTCGCGGCCTCGGCGACGACCGTGAGATCGGGTTCGGCGTCGAGGATCATCCGCAGTCCGGAGCGGACCAGTGCGTGATCGTCGGCGAGCAGGATTCGGGCCACGGCCGGTGTCGTCACGGCGAACTCCGCTCGCCCCGGTGCGGAATCTCGAGACGCACCTCGGTGCCTTGCCTCGGCGGGGATTCGATGGTGAGGGTCGCGCTGACCAGCAGTGCGCGCTCGCGCATACCGCGGATACCGGAACCGTCCGCGGCCACCCCGCCCCGACCGTCGTCGGATACGCGCAGCACCAGCGAGTCGCCGCGCACCCGAAGGCTCAGCCCGACGCGGTGCGCGTCGGCGTGCCGCGCGATATTGGTCAAGCTCTCCTGGGCCACCCGGTAGCAGACGAGTTCGATATCGGGCGCCAGCCGCGGTAGTTTCCGGTCGACATCGCGCGTCACGCCGATTCCGGCCGTCGAGCTGAATTCACTGCACAGGGCACTCAGCGCGCTGGACAGGCCGAGATCGTCGAGCACATCGGGGCGTAGCCGCCGCGCGATCCCGCGCACTTCGTCCAGGCTGGTGCGCACGGTTTCCTGCGCGCCGTGCAATACGTCCACGACGTCGGCCGGCGCGCGGTCGGCGGCACGTTTCATCGACAGCAGCGCCACCGTCAGGCTCTGGCCGATCTCGTCGTGCAGTTCCCGGGCGATCCGCTGACGTTCGCCCTCCTGCGCGGCCAGGGCGGACGCACTGGCCGCCGCCCGTTCGGATTCGAGCCGGTCGACCATCGCGTTGAACGAGTCGATCACCCGGGACAGGTCCCCGTTGCCCCGGTCGTCGAGCCGGCCGCTGCGGCGCAGCGGATCCACCCGGCGCATGGAGACGACCAACTCATCCAGCGGCGCCAGACTGGATCGCAGCAGGAAGGCATTGGCCGCCAGGATCACCACCAGGCCCACCCCCAATACCGGTATCTCGGTGAGTCGCACCCGGGACGACACCGTCGCGGGCGATACCGCCAGCACCAGGGTGCCGAGGGTGAACACCAGCCCGTTGATGAGGAAGATCCGCCGGAACAGCGCGTCGACCGGAGTCCGGGTATGCCGCCGGAACAGGCCGTTTCCACTATCCGGACGGTCCATGACCTCAGTGTGGCCGCCCGCGCGCGGGCTGTCCATGGGGCGTGACACCCATTTTCGGACCGGGCCGCTACACAGCCCCGGCCACCGGAGATGGGTATCGGCACCGATGGTCGGCGGCACGCCCGCACGCCGAGACTGGGACGGAGACAACCAGCCCGGGAGGAGCGTTCGACGTGGACATCGACCGCGGCACCATACCGGGCCAGGGCACCGTGCATTATCTGCTGACCCGCAGCGGTGATCGGTTCGCGCTGGTCACCGGCACCGATGGTGAGAAGCACATTCACGTCTACCGCACTGCCCGCGACGAGCCCGTCCAATCCATCGCACTGGGCCGCGACGAAGCCGATCAACTCGCCGAACTGCTGCACAGCAGCCCCCTCCCGGACCGGGTGGCACGGCTGGAGCGGCTGATGGACCAGCTCGCCGGCGACAGGTTGCGGCCGTGACCACCCTCTCCCCGCACGCGCGACGGGACCATCCGATGCAAGCACACGAAATCGCGGTCCAGCTGCCGACCGTCCGCACCGGCGACCCCGTCGCCAAGGCCATGCGCCTGATGGTGGTCAACCGGTTGCCCGGACTCATCGTGGTCGACGGAGCCGGCCGGCCCGTGGCGGTGCTGCCCGGCACCCAGGTTCTGCGCCTGGCTATCCCCAGCTCCTATCAGGACGATCCCGCGCTGGCACGCACCATCGACGAACTGCACGCCGAACTGTTCTGGCGCGAACCCGGCGACCTGACCGTGGGCGATTGCCTGCCCGCGCACGCGCCGCGACCGGCCGTGGTCCACCGCGACGCCACCCTGCTCGAGATCGCCGCGTTGATGGCGCAGCGGCACAGTCCCCTGGTCGCGGTGGTCGATCGCGCGTACACGCTGATCGGCGGAATCACCCTCGAACGGCTGCTGATCAGCCTGGCCGTCGCCGGCCCCGACGACTGAGCCGACGGGCGCTGGGGAGGTGAGGCGATGAACCAGGTCCTGGCGGTCACGGTGTTCGTCGGGGCGTTCTGGTTCATCGCCACCGAACGCGCGGACAAGGTGAAAGTCGTCCTGGTCGCGGCCGGTCTGATGACCGTCCTCGGATTGGTGCCCGGCGAGGAGGTCTTCTACAACCCGCACGTCGGCATCGACTGGAACGTCATCTTCCTGCTGCTCGGCATGATGATCATCGTCGGTGTCGTCAAGCACACGGGCCTGTTCGACTTCCTCGCCATCTGGGCCGCGAAACGGTCGCGCGGCAGCCCGTTCCGGCTGATGGTGATGCTGATGATCATCACCGCGGTCGCCTCGCCGCTCCTCGACAATGTCACCATCATCATGCTGGTCGCGCCGGTCACCATCGTGGTGTGCGGCAGACTGGGTTTCGCCGCGCAGCCGTTCCTGATCGCCGAGGTACTGGCCGCCAATATCGGCGGCGCGGCGACCCTGGTGGGTGATCCGCCCAATATCATCATCGGCAGCCGGGCCGGCTTGAGTTTCAACGATTTCCTGCTGCACATGGCCCCGGCCGTGGCCGTGATCTTCGCCCTGTTCGTCCTGTTCACCCGCTGGCTGTTCCGAAAGCATCTGCGCGAGCGCTCCGAACACATCGAGACAGTGGCGGCCCTTCAGGAACGCCGTGCCATCACCGACCCGCGCCTGCTCACCCGCGCGATGCTCGTACTCGCCGGAGTCGTGGTGGGTTTCGGCCTGCATTCACTGCTGCATGTGGCGCCCTCGATCATCGCGCTGCTGGGCGCGGGCGCCATGGTGCTGATCTCCCGGCTCGATATCGGTGACATCCTGCGCGAGGTCGAATGGGGAACGCTGGTCTTCTTCATGGGGCTGTTCGTGATGGTCGCCGGGCTCGTACACACCGGTGTCATCGATCTCCTCGGCGACGCCGCCGTCGCCGCCTTCGGTGACAATCCTCTGCTGGCCTCGGCGGTCCTCGTCTTCGGATCCGCCGTCGTGGCGGCGTTCATCGACAACATCCCCTATACGACCACCATGGCCCCGGTGGTGGAGGGGCTGGTCGAACAGACTCCCGACCCCGGGCAGGGCCGGGCGCTGTGGTGGGCTTTCGCCTTCGGCGCGGATTTCAGCGGTAACGGCACCGCGGTCGCCGCGAGTGCCAATGTGGTGGCCCTCGATATCGCGCGGCGGGCCGGCCACCGGATCACGTTCTGGCAGTTCACCAGATACGGCGTCGTGGTCACCGCACTCAGCTGTGTACTCGCCTGGATCTACGTGGCGGTCCGTTATTTCTGACCCGCCGGTTATACCGCGACGCGGTCGGTCACCGAATCGGGTAGCGGCGGCAGCTCCAGATTCTCCCGGAAGGTGGCGCCGAGGTAGTCGGAGCCGACGATATCGCGGCGGCGCAGTTCCGGCAGGAGCCCGTTGGTGACGAAATCGCGGGTACGGGGATCGTCGAGACCGCTGACGGTGACGATATCGAGGACACCGGCGCGATAGCGCTCCTCGATGGCGTCGGCCAACTGCTCGGGCGTGCCCGCCGCGGACCAGTGCCCGGTGTGCCGCGCTTCCAGGATCAATTCGCGCAGCGTCCGCCCGGAGGCCGCGAGCCGGACGAAGATCTCCACCCGACCGCGACGCCGGTGCACCGAATCGAGTTCGGGCAGCAGGCTTTCCGGGATAGGCCGGTCCAGGGGAAGATCGGCGAGATCCACGCCGCCGCCGAACATATCCGCGAGCAACCGGCGTCCTGCCTCGAAATCGAAGGACTCCTCTTGTTCGCGGACCAGCCGCGCGGCTTCGGCTTCGGTGGCGCCGTAGGTGGCATGGAAGGAACTGAAGATGTACGGCAGCCCCTCGGGACGGCCCAGTTCCCGGGCGCGGGCCCGGATCCGGTGGGTGTAGGTGAGCGCGTCGTCGAGTGTGGTGAGCGAGGTGAACACCGATTCGGCGTAGCGGGCGCCGAGTTCCACCCCGCCCGCCGACTGCCCCGCCTGGAACTGCACCGGCCGCCGCTGCGGCAGCGACGGAATGTTCAACGGTCCGCGCACGGTGAAATGATCGCCCCGGTAATCGATCGGCCGGACCCGGGCCGGGTCGAGTACGGCACCACCGCGACCGTCCGGGGTGAGCGCGCCCCGGCCCCACGAATCGAAGAGCGCGTGCACCACTTCCAGCGATTCCGCGGCCCGCGCATAACGCTGCTCCGGGTTCGGCAGTTCCTGATCGCTGTAGTTCTCCTCGCCGAGCGACGAGGTCACGGCGTTCCAGGCCGAGCGGCCGTTGCTCACATGATCGAGGGTGCCGAACAGCCGGGCCAGGTTGTAGGGATGGTGGAAGGTGGTGGTGACGGTGGCGATCAGACCGATATGCGTTGTCACCGCACTCAAGGCCGAGAGGTAGATCAGCGGCTCCTGCGCACCGATGGCCCCCTGCGCGCCGAAGCTGAGCAGATCGGCCGCGAAGAGCGCGTCGATCTTGTTCTCCTCCGCGATCTTCGCGACGGTGATCGCGGTATCCAGAGTCGAGCGGGCCGGATCCACGGCCGCCGCGTAGATATCGGTACCGCCACTGACTCCGGTGACCGTTTTGAGATGCCGTCGAGGTCTGCTGCGCGATACCACCTGCCGACGATAGGACGCTGCCGGCCGTATCTGGCAGCCTTGCGCTCAGCGTGATCCGGATAATCGCTCACGGCGGCGCGCCGGAGCCACGCCCGTGGGGCTCCCGCCGGCCACGGGTGCCGCAGATCGTCACCGGCCGGTTCGGCGTGCTTCGACGTAAGCGCCACCGCCCGCGGCGGCCCCCGACCCGTGGACCGGTCACCCGCGGCGGGCTCGTCCCGGCTGTGGACCGGTGCGCGGTAGCGCACCGTCGAGGACTGCGCGGATACGAACCGGATCGGCATCGTGGTCGTCGAGGAGGATGGCCGTACACAGCCCGTCGCAGAGTGCGACGAAGGCTCCGGCGACGTCGGGATCGTCGGTCCGTGTCCGGGCGAGTTCGGCGACACTGTCGCGCCAGCTTCGCGCTGCTGGGCGGAGTGCGGGCCGGCGAGCCGCCAGGGTCGAGAGTTCGCGTTCGGCGAGTGCACGCTCACGACCGGGACCCGCGGACTCGGCGATGATCCGGGCGAGACCGTCCAGCGGGTCGTCCGCGGAGTCGGCGAGTTGGCGGATTCGCTGGGTATAGACCTCGGTGACGCTGGTCAGGGCTGCCACCAGCAGCTCGTCCAAGGTGGCGAAGTAGTAGAGGGTCAGGCTGGTGGTGATGCCGGCCTCTCTGGCGACGGTTCGGTGGGTCACGGAGGCGGCACCGTCGCGGTGCACGATCGTGAGTGTTGCCTCGATGATCTGGGCTCGGCGGCGTTGACCGCGTAGTTTGCGGCCATCGACAGTGTCGTGTTCGACCATCGTGGTCCTCTCGCCGATCGTCACCGCTACTACGAAGTCGAGGCTATCGTCTCTTCCTCATGGTCGGCGGCGCCGATCGGGCCGATGTGGCGCAGCATCCTGAAGCACACGATCGCCGCGCCGGCGACAGCGATGCCCGCGACGATCGCGGCGGTGTTGAGTCCGCTGGTGAACGCGTCCTGCGCGCGGTGGAGAGCCGCCACCGGCAGCTGGTCCCGCACCGACATCGCACCGGAGAGGCTGTCGCTGTAGGACTCGGCCACGGATCGGGACAGCCCGGGTGGGGCCTCGACCGCAGTCCGGTAGATCGCCGTGGTGAGGCTTCCCAGCAGCGCCACCCCGGCCGCGATCCCCAGCTCCTGCACAGTCTCCGACAGCGCCGCGGCCGACCCGGATCTCGTCGAGGGTGCCGCGCTCACGACGATATCGGTGCCGAGTGCAGCGATGACGCCCAGACCGAGATAGACGAACGCGAAGCCGGCGACGACGGTCGGCTTGCTGTCGGTCCCGGCGAAGGCGAGCAAGACATATCCGATCAGTGACAGGGCCAAGGTGGCGGCCATGACGATGCCCGGCGAGACACGACCGGCTATCAAGGGGGCACCGATCCCGCCGATCAGCATGGCCACGGCCGGTGGCCCCATCCACAGCCCGGCCGCCAGCGGAGAGAGCCCCTCGACGAGCTGTAGGTACTGCGTGACCAGGTACATCGCCCCGCCGAAACCGACCAGGCCGATCAGCAAGACGGACAAGGCGGAGGAGAAGGCCCGGTCGGTGAAGAGTCTGATGTCCAGCAGCGGCTCTCGCAGACGCAGTTGGCGACGGAGGAAGGCCACCGTCGAGCCGCCGCCGAGAAGGACGGCGGCCAGCGCCTGGGCATCGATACCGTGGGTGGCGACGTGCTTGATCGCATAGATGATCGGGAGCATCGCGGCCAGCGACAGCGCGACGCTCCGCAGATCGAGCCGCGGGGCATCGCTCCGATACTCCGGCAGTAGCGCTGGTGCCGCGACCAGGACCACCACACTGATCGGTACCGCGATCAGAAAGACTGCGCCCCACCAGAAGTGAGCGGTCAGGACTCCGCCCACGACGGGTCCCGCCGCCATTCCGAGCGCGAACATCGTGGCCCACACACCGATCGCCGACGCCCGCTGCCGGGCGTCGGCGAACATGTTGCTGATCAGGGACAGGGTGGAGGGCATCAGCGTCGCTCCGGCCACGCCGAGCAGTGCCCGCGCCGCGATCAGCCAGAGGGCGCTGGGAGCGAACGCCGCAAGGACCGACGCCGCGCCGAATGCCGCCATCCCGATCATCAGCAGACGCCGGCGGCCGATCCGGTCGCCCAGCGTTCCCATCGTGATCAGGAACCCCGCGATGAGGAATCCGTAGGCGTCCATGATCCACAACGTCTCCGTCGCGGTGGGATGCAGGTCCACGGCGAGGCTCGGGACGACGAGGTAGAGCGCCGTGACATCGAGACCCAACAGCACGGTCGGCAACGCCAGCACCGCGAGGCCGGCCCACGGCCGCCACCCGGGACGCGACGACGGTTCTGCACCCATCTCACTCTCCGATCTAGTTGAACGTTTGTACTATTTGTACCATCGTTCAACATTAAGCCGGAAGAGCCCCGTCAAGAAGCGCCTGCGCGGACGACCGTCGCAACCACCATTTTCCGCAGTGACGAACAGTTCGCGGCGTTCTACTGCACGGCGAAACCGACTGGGCCAGAAATGTGGACGCCGCGGGGTACGCCCGGATCCACTGTCGCGGCGGCACGATCGCCGTGCGTAATCCGTGCATCGTCGAGCCGCGCCGGGCCACCACCGATGTGCCGCATCTCGCGCGCCTGGGTAACCGGGTCGCCGGAATCATCGTCTTCGGTATCGGCTGACTTCGGTCACGGAAATCGAGCCGATCAGGCCGCCGGTCCGCGCCATCCGGTCTCGCGGCAGCGAGCTCCGCTGATTACCCTTGGCGCGCGTGATCCCCGCTGACCGACCGCGACCGTTTCCCGAAATCGAGCCCTACGATTCGGGTCTGCTCGAAGTGAGCGATGACAACCTGATCTACTGGGAAACCAGTGGTAACCCACGCGGCAAGCCCGCCCTGGTCGTCCACGGCGGCCCGGGTGGTGGCGGCCGCCGCGGCGCGCGCACCCTGTTCGACCCGGACATGTTCCGGATCGTGCTCTTCGATCAGCGCGGATGCGGTGCGAGCCGGCCACACGCCGCCGATCCGGCCGTCGATATGCGCACCAACACCACCGAGCATCTACTCGCGGATATGGAATCGCTGCGCGAGCATCTCGGTATCGAGCAGTGGCTCCTCTACGGCGGCTCGTGGGGTTCGACCCTGGTCCTCGCCTACGCGCAGCGCCATCCCGAGCGGGTCGCCGGAGTCGTACTCGCCGGTGTCACCATGACCCGCCCGGCGGAGATCGCCTGGCTGTACCACGGCGTGCGATCGCTGTTGCCGGTCGAATGGGAGCGTTTCCGCGACAGCGTCCCCACCGCGCACCGGGACAAGAACCTGGTCGAGGCGTACCGGCTGCTGATGGAGGACCCGGCACCCGAGATTCGCGAGACGGCCACGCGGGAGTGGTGCGCATGGGAAGACGCGGTGATCGCGCACGAAAACCTCGGCGCACCGGGCCAGTACAGCGCGCAGCCGGACGCGGATCGCCTGGCCTTGGTACGGATCTGCACCCACTATTTCGCCCACGCCGCCTGGCTCGACGACGGACAACTCCTGCGGGACGCACACCGCCTCGCGGAGATTCCCGGTGTGTTGATCCACGGCCGCCTCGACCTCTCCGCGCCCCTGCGCACTGCCTGGGAGCTCGCCCGTGCCTGGCCGGCCGCCGAACTACGGATCATCGAGGATTCGGGGCATACCGGCAGCCCCGCACTACAGGCGGCCATCCTCGACGCGATCGCCGGTTTCGGCTCCTGAACCCATGCAGGTTCTCAAAGGTATGTACCGGGCCGAAGCCGAGTATCTCGCGGCCGGTGGCCCCGGCACTGCCTCGTCCACCACACTCGCACCGTTCTTCGCCCCGCCGGTCTCCCCTACGGCGGACTCCGGCGCGGCCACGCCGGCATGGGGCGGTTCCTTCTACCGGCCGGATGGTGGCGACTGTCAGATAGCGGTACGTGGACGCGGATTCAGACTCTCGAAGGCCCGTTCGGAGCTTTGCGCGCCGTGCCCGGCCGCGATCTGACGGTCCACGAGATTTCGGACCGGACCGATGATATCGAGATCGACTCCGGCGTCACGGCTGGCCGAGACAATGGCGTCCAAGGCGGCTTTGGTGAACGTCAGCGGCTGAAACACCTCGGAGTAGTCCCCGGTATCGATCTGTGCCCCGGCCGCGGGCAGCGACGGGAGCATGGCGGCGAGCAAGGAAGCGGAACGGTTGCCGAACTCCTCGGCCGACATCCCGATATCGCGGACCATGGCCGCACCGTGGTAATAGCCGGCGAACATCACGTACATGCCCGAGAGCAGGGCGAAGTCGATCAGCGAGGCGCGACCAGCGTCAGCGCCGAAATATTCGGCGGTACCGAGCGTTTCGAGCGCTTCGCGATGAGCCTCGAAGACGGTGGACGAGCCACTGTAGAGCAGTGCCGACCCCGGCTGCCCGATCATCGCGGGAACCGCCATGATGCCACCATCGAGATATGGAATGTCTTGCGCTGCCGCCCATTCGGCCAGTTCCCTGGCTCCGGCCGGTTCCGTACTCGTGAGATTCACCAACGCACGATCGGCCAGCAACCCGCCCACCGGGTCCAGGACCTCGTGCACCGACTCGTGGTCGAACAGGCACGCGACGACGAGAGCACTCGCTCGCACAGCCTCCTCCACCGTCGCGACGCTGACAGCGCCCTGTGCGACGAGCTCGGCGTCCTTCCCCGGACTGCGGTTCCATATGGTGGTCGGGTGTCCGGCGGCGACGAACGCCGCAGCCAGCGCCCGGCCCATCGCCCCCAAGCCGAGCACGGTCACCGTCGTATGCGTAGAGGCTGTCACTGCGTGTGCTCCTGTGTCGTCTGCTCTTGTTCGGGTGGCGTCGCGACACGCCGAGATCGATTCTTCGGGGGCGCTGCCCCTGAGACAAGTACGCACTAATCAGTGGGGTACTTACCTATCTGTAAGCGCCGCGCGACCGCGCGGCGGTCCGTGGGTTCCGGCCAGACGATCGCCCAGACCAGCATTATCAGCGGCAGCCCGACCGCGACCAGTGAGTGCGAACCACTCTGCCGAGTAGGGGGATTCCCCCTACTCGAGACGCTGGTGAGACCGCACTGGCGGCCCTATCCTGGGTTTACCTCTTCGCGGAGGACATCTCCCCCGGCCGACGGGCCGGGGGTATCCGCGAAGTGGACCATTCCGCGAAGAAGGCAGGCCGCTATGCCGACCCCTGACGAACTCGCCACACGCGCGATAGGCGAGCGCATCCAGAACATCCGCACGCGTACCGGCCGCACACGTGCCGTTGTCGCCGGTCTGGTCGGCCGGTCCGAGGACTGGCTACGGGATGTCGAGAAAGGCCGGCTACAGCACCCGCCGGCGCTGGATATGTTGCTACGGATCGGGCAGGCGCTCGGCATACGGGATCTGACCGAGATAACCGGTGACCATGAGTTGCTGGTCGGCATCTCGCGCCGCGCCGGGCACCCTGTCGTGCCCGCCATCCGCGAAGCGATAGAAGGTGTCGACCTCACCCCGGCACCGTCACCGGTCGACACCGCCGAACTCGCCGCGCGGGTCGACCGCGCTTGGCGGATGTGGCACACATCGGCGACACCGCGCGCCGATGCGGGCGCGATGCTGCCCGAACTGATCCGCGACGGCCGCCGGGCGCTGCGCACTCTCGACGGACAGGAACGCCGCGCCGCGGCAGCGGCACTGTCGGGCGCCTACGCGCTGTCCGAACAAGTCCTTGCCTGGGTCGCCGACGCTCCGCTGTTGTGGCTCGCCGCCGACCGGTGCATGTCGGCCGCCGAGGTCGCCGACGACCCGGTAACGCTCGCGTCGGCGTCCTGGGTACTGGGCAACGTCTGGCGCTCGACGGGCCGCGAGGATGACGCCTACCGCCTTGCGGGCGATGCGGTGGCGCTGCTGGAACCGCACCTGGACGGCGGCCGGGACGCACAAGCGCTCTGGGGTGCCTGCCAACTGCACGGCGCGATCACAGCCGCCCGTATCGGCCGCGAAGGTGACGCGCTACGCGGCATAGACCAGGCGATGGGGATGGCGCGCGCACTGCCCGCCGGATCGGCCCATCCTTGGACGCTTTTCGGTGTAGCGAACACCGAAATCAGCGCCGTTTCGGTACAGGTCGACCTACGCAAGTCCGGCAGCGCGTTGGACGCGGCAAGCGCCGTCGACCCCGATGCGGTGCCGTCGGTCGACCGCCGGTCGCGGCTGTGGCTGGAACTGTCCCGCGCGTATGCGCAACAACGGGATTGGCTCGGCACGCTCGGTGCACTACGCACCGGCACTGCCGTGAGCGAAGAGTCTATGAGGTGCCATCCGCTGGCGCGCGCGCTGGCGGCCGACTTGGTCACGCACGGCGGGCGGCTCAACGAGCGCGAGTCGCGGGCGCTGGCCGCTCGGCTCGGTGTCACTGCCTGAGCCGGTCAACAGTCCGAAACGGTCAGTGGTATAGCAGTTCGGCTACTACTTTCCCACTCTCCGCGGCCAGCGACCAGGCCGGCGTATTGAGTCCGCCGACCGTCGTCCACTTCGGCACCCAGGTGTGGATCAGCGCGAGGTTCGGCGCCCAGACCACGGCCGCGTCAAGGGGACGCTCGCCACCAGGACGATCGCGGCAGCCGCGACCAGGTGGGTCGGGTAGATCTTCACTCATTGTGGCGAGAGCCGGGCTGAGGTGAGCAACTGCGCTGCAACCAATACGCGCCGGTCCTGTCCGGAGTGGCCGGAGAGCTGAAGGCTCGAAGGCCGCACGGCGAATCCATCACCGGTGGGAACAACGGCACTCGGTGCATCGAGATAGCTCAACATCATCGTCAGGTTCAGCGCACGCGCATTCATTTCGTCGTGCAGCTCCGGAGAGTCGCGGATGTCCACGTAGGCGGGCGCGTCGATCTCGGCTGCCGGGTTCAGCATGACAGCGTTCCCCAGCTCCCGGCCGAACTGCTGCCGCAACGTCGGTATGGCGTCGTAGAGAGCGGTGGAGCCGTGCTCCCGCAATCGGGCACGCGATCGCCGCAGGCGGCGCTGGACCGGTGCGGAAAGGAGGTTCGGCTGCTCGAGATATGCGCCGAATGCGGCGAATGCCTCCGACTCCACGATCGGGATATGTTGCCGATGCAGTCGTTGGACGGTGTCGAGAACATCGATCCTGCGTTGGACGATGCGGTGCCCTTTTCCGCGCAAGCAAGCCAGATCGGCGTGGAACCGTTCGAGAACATCCTGATCACACCTGGCGAGATATTCGTCGTGCGGGACCACGAAGACCGGGGTCGACGAATCGGTGACCGCATGCGCCTCGCTCGCCAGAATCCGGTCGATGGTTTCCAGGTGCGCGACGCTGGCCGCGATCACCGCGACCGCATCCAATGTCGGTGCGAGTGGGGTCATGCCCGCGCTCGGATAGCGGCCCAGACTGGGCCGGAATCCGGGCACTCCCGCCCACGCCGCCGGGATCCGCCCGGATCCGGAGGTATCGCTGGCGAGCGCGAACGCCACAACTCCGGCCCGGACGGCCGCTGCCGAGCCCGACGACGAGCCACCGACCAGGTATTCGCGGCCGGCTCGGGTCAGCGTCGGTGTCCCGAACCTCTCGTTGACTCCGAGCCCGGAATACGCGAGCTCGCTCATAGTGGTCTTGCCGATCAGTACCGCTCCGGCCGCGGTGATACGCCGCACGGCCTCCGCGTCCCGGCGGGCAAGCGGCCGCCGGTCGAAGATCTGTGACGCTGCCGAGGTGCGGGTCCCGCGAACATCGAAAACATCCTTCACGGCGAATGGCATTCCGGCGAGCTCGCCCCCGAGACCCTGTGGATCGGTCGCCGCGCGGGCAGGCGTGAGCTGGAGGAAGACGTTCTCGGTCTGTTGTGCCTTCGCCAGCGCGTATTCCGGCGTCAACTGTTCACGCGGACCGGTCATCTCACACCACCTGCTGCCGAGTGCTCAGCAGACGCTGCGAGCGGGCAAGTCCACCGAGCGGGCGGCCCATCGTCTCCTCACCGAGGACGAGCGTCGCCAAGAGCCCGACAGCGTTGACCGCCGCAAGAAACCACATCACTGCGCCGACACCGAAACCGGTCAAGAAGGCGGGAAGGAAGAAAGTGCTGATCGCGGCACCGATACGACTGATCGCCACGACGATCCCGGTCGCGGTGGCTCGCACAGAGGTCGGGAACAATTCGTTGGGAACAATGATCTCGATGAAGTTCGACGCGCCCGACGCGACCGCGTACAACGCGAGCGCGGCGAACAGCAAACTCGGTGGGGCCGCCGGGAAAACGGCGATGAACCCGAAGGTAAGCGCCATGATCGCGAAGGTGCTGACCAGCAGTGGGATCCGGCCGATCCGATCGACAAGCCAGAGTCCTGGCACGCTGCCCACGACGAACAGCAACGCGATGAGCAGTTCGGGCAGATAGTGCGACTCGGTTCCGATACCGAGGTCGTGTAGCAGTGTCGGCCCGAAGCTGTAGATGGCGAACAGGGGGATGACGTGAGCGATGAAGAATGCGCTCACAAAGACGATTCGCCGAATCGAGAGCCGGGTCATCAGTGCTGCCGGAGTTGTTTCGGGTTCATGCAGCTCATCCACCTGGGCGTCCGGGCCCCAGATCTTGCGGACGACCTGCTCTGCCTCGGCGCGACGACCACAGCTGAGCAGCCAGCGGGGCGACTCCGGCGCGTTCAGGCGCAGGACGAGTGTCACCACACCTATGACGGCAGGAGAGGCGAGCATCCACCGCCACGCGTCGGGCCCGATTGCCGACAACGCCCACCCGGCCCCGGCGGCGAGTGCCGCCCCGACTCCGAACGCGGCGAACAGGGCACCGAGCAGCCGTCCGCGATACCGACTGGGGACGAACTCCGCGAGCATCGAACTCGCGATCGGATAGTCGGCGCCGATCATGACTCCCAGCGCGAAGCGCAGCACGACGAGCTGCCATGGTTCGACCACGAACGCACTGAGGATCGAGAGAACACTCAGAGCGACCAGATTGCCGATGTACATGACCTTGCGGCCGATACGGTCGGTCAACCGCCCGAACACAACGCCACCGACAAGGATGCCCGCGAGTGCTGATGCCGCGGCGAGGCCCGTCTGCGTGGCATCGAGGTCGAGCGCCGGGCCGAGCGTCACCAGCGCGAGACCGATGATTGTGACGATGTAGCCGTCCAGTAGCGGGCCACCGGCCGAGAAGGCCGTCAGTTTCAGATGAAACCGCGTGAGCGGGGCGCGATCGATAAAGGACTCAGCGGGATCGGACATTGGACGTTTCCTCTGCAGTGAAGTGGTTCGGTCGCTCGCGGTTCAGCCCGCGGCCCGTGCGGGCGCGGCGGATCGCGGTAGCAGTGTGCTCGCGGTGAAAGTGCTTCCGATGCGGCCGAGCGGGCGGACGGCCGTCTTGTCGATACGGCCGGACCCGGTGATCAGCCGCTCCGATACCCGGGCGGTGAGGACCGCACCGAACACCAGGGTTTCGCGGCCGAAAGATCGGGTTTCCACGAGCTCGCACTCGAAGACGGCGGCGCATCCGTCGATTACGGGCGGCGACACCCGGAATGCCTTACTGGTCGGCAGGGCGAGCGCAGCTAGTTCATCGAACTGAGGCGGGCTGTCGTCACCGCTTCGGGCGACCTCGTCGACACGATCTGTCTCCGCGATCTGCACGACGAACTGCCGCGTCGCCAGGATATTGCCGAGTGTGTCCTTGGGGCTGCCGTCCTCGCGCGGCTCGATGGCGACCATGAGAACCAGGGGGTCGGTGGAGGCGATCGTGAAGAAACTGAAAGGTGCGAGATTGTTCTCCTGGGCCGGGCTCACCGAGGTGATCCACGCGATCGGCCGCGGCGCGACGGTCCACGACACCATCGAGAACCGTTCGGCGGGGCCGAGGTGATCGATGGAGATCATCGAGCTCATGCGCGGCGTCCGATGACCTCGTAGGCGACACCGGTGGGAGTCCGTCCTACTCCGTTCGTCGGCGCGAGATCCTGCGGGCACGCCGAGAGCACCACCACGACATCCTCGAGCGCTGCCAATCGAACGTGATCAGCCGGACGTGCGAGCGGTGAATCGATCGAGAACGCGCCATCCGGCGTGATCGGGACCCGCATGAAGAGGTTCAGCGGCTGCGGAACGAACTGCGGAGCTTCGACACCGGCGGCGGCCAGCGCTTCGAAGAAGTTGTCATGACAATTGTCGTGATACCCCTCGACCCCGAGTTGCCGGTAGCGCGCCAGGTCACAGCTCGGGATGAGCATGTCGTGATCGCCCGGGCTCGAGTCTTCGATCATCGACAACAGCGGACGACGGGTGTTGTCCATCAAGCTGTCGCCGACCCGGATCGTCAATCGGCCGTGGTGCATCCAGGTATGAGGTGCCGACAGAAATCGCGTGGGCTTCTCCGCCGAGAGCGCCCAGGTGTCGACCACCTGCCGACCGTGGGTGTTCGTCACCACGAGTTCGTCTCCGGCGGAGAGCTCGACTGTCGTTCCGGTGCGGGCGGCAAGTTCCATGACCTCGCACTTCCTTCCACTACACAAACGATTGGGTTGCTTGGGTCACATCTTTACACAAACGTTCGGGTAGGGTCAATGGTGCGATGAGATCTCTGGCGTACGAGGGCAGGAGGACCAGGTAGTGGCCAAGCGCAACGCACCGACGCTGCGGGCTGTCGCTGCCGCTGCGGGAGTTGATGTTTCGACCGTGTCGCGGATCATCAACAGCCCAGTGGAAGAGCGCGAGAAATGGGCGGGCGCCGAGACCGTCCAACGCATTCTCGCCTGCGCCGCCGAACTCGGTTATCGGCGCAACCCCCATGCGGCGAGCTTGCGCACGGCGCGCACCCTCCAAGTCGGCGTGGTAGTGCCCCGGCTCCAGGACTTCGTCCTCGCGACCATCTTCGAGGGCATCGACGACGCCGCCTCCGCACACGGTTACGCCGCATTCGTCACGAACTCCCTCGACGACCCCGCACAGCGACAATCGCGCGTACACCAGCTACTCGACCGCAGAGTGGACGGAATCATCCTGGCCGATGCGCGTATCGAAGATCCGGTCCTGCACCAGCTGACCTCCGACGGGGTGCCGTTCGTCCTGACCTCACGAGCATCGGGCCCGTACCCCGGCGCCTTCGCCGACGATGAACACGGCGGCTATCTCGTCGCCGGTCACCTCGCCCGCCTCGGCTTCCATGACGTCGCCGTGATCGCCGGACCGGAGTTCACATCGACAGCGAACCTCCGCGTCGACGGGTTTCGCACCGGCTTGCACGAACACGGCCTCACGCTTCCCGAACATCGTCTCGTTCGAACCGGATTCGACGCCGCGGCCGGACGGGCCGGTGTAGAGAGGATCCTCGAACGCGGGACCGTGCCGTCCGCAATTTTCGCCACCAACGATTTCGCCGCCATCGGCGCGATAGGCGGACTGCGGGATCGCGGTCTCCGAGTTCCCGAAGATGTGGCGATAGTCGGTTACAACGACACTCCACTCGCCGAGAATCTGCCGGTGCCACTCACCACCGTTCGGTCACCGATGGTGGAAATGGGCCGCACAGCGTTCCGGCTCCTGGAGCAGGCCCTGGCCGGCAACACACCGACTTCCGTCGCCCTCGAGCCGAGCCTCATCGTTCGCGAGTCGACCGGTGTAGCCGGCGACCGGCGCGGCCCTCTCCACTCCCCGGCCGGCACGGGACGTGTATCGGAACAGCAGGTGGGCCGACAGTACTGAGACCGGCGGCCCGCCCACCGCGCCACTTCGGCCGGGGGTCAGCACCCGGAGGTAGCCGCGACGCTGGACCGGACGCTGGTCCACAAACGACGATCAAACGATGGAAGCCCGTCTCCGAGAGTTCGGAAATGGGATTTGATGTGGGGCGGGTGGGGCTCGAACCCACGACCAATGGATTATGAGTCCACGGCTCTAACCGACTGAGCTACCGCCCCTCGCAGCGACCAGGGGCCGCAAGTTTCGGATGGTACCCGGTCGGCGTGGCGGGGGCCAGTCGTCCGGCCGGGGGCGGCGCTTGTGGGCCATCGGGGTGCGTGGGGCTGGTTAGGGTGGAATCGTCGTCGGAGCGGAGGAGGGCGTGTGGCCGGGTTGTTCGTGCGGGCGTTGCGGGCGCATCAGTGGTTGTACGAGAAGAGCGGCGGGCTGGTGGGGCATCGGCTGCTGTTCGGGAATCCGACCCTGCTGCTGCGGACCGCGGGGCGTAAGACCGGTGCGGCGCGGACGTCGGCGCTGACCTACGCCAGGGACGGGGAGGATTATCTGGTCACCGCTTCGAACGGCGGGTCACCGCGGCCGCCGGGATGGCTGGCGAACCTGAAGGCACGGCCGGATTGCGAGATCCAAGTCGGGCGGCGCGCGTTACCGGTTCGGGCCCGAACCACTCTGCCCGACGATCCGGAGTACGCGCGCCGCTGGGGGTTGGTGGACGCTGTGAATCAGGGACGGTACAGCGAGTACCAGAAGAAGACGAAGCGTCCGATTGCTGTGGTGGTGCTGTCGCCGAAGAAGAGCGCGGGTCAGTCGGAGTAACTCTCCGAACCGGCTCGCACCCGATCTCTACGCGACACGAGGTCCTCCGGAGGCCGGCTGGCGAGATGGACTACGGAGGCAACAAGAATCAGGATTGCGAGTACTACCAATGCGGTAACCACGGCACGCACAGTAACGATTCGGGGCATGGTGTTGCACCCGAGAACGGTCTATGGTGTGTCGCGCCGATCCAGGTAACCGGAGACCGTTTCGCCGCATATGACGGATTTACATGCAGACCGATGCACCACCGGACAATTTCGGATTCGTGCCCAAACGCCTTGACAGGGTGTGAAATTGCACAATTCCACCGATATCGAATCGGTATGGGCTCACTATGCCGCAGGCCTCCCCACCTGTGGGGCGAGGCGAACCCGGGTCCTATCGGAATGCCGGAAATTTGTTCGTTCTCACAATCGGTTTCGCACGTGGCCGACGAAACATAATCCGTAACTACGGGTTACAGTCGACGTGATCGAAGCCGCAGTCCGCAGTCCGGCCGAGCCAGGACCGTCGCCACAGCGGATCCGTCGCGACTCGGCCATTACGACCACGAACCGCCGCGTAACCCGCTTCCACCACCGCCACTACCGGCCCCTGCCGGTCGGCCCCGTATCGCCGTGATCCCAAGGGGCCGAACCGCTGTCACACGACGGTATCGGCAGACCCGTCGTCCGGGTGATCAGCTGCCGCCTCCGCCACCACCACCGCAACCGCCTCCGCCACCACCGCAACCGCTACCACCGCCGCAACTGCTACCCGATGAGCCGCTGTCGCCGGAACTTCCACCACCCGAGCCCCCGTCGGCGAACCAGACCCCGCTGGACGCGGAGTATCCGCCCTGCCGTCGCCTCCGGTTGCCGCGACCGGTCCGATCCGGGCCACCACCGGACCTCGTCAGGAACAACGCGACCGCAATGCCCACGACGACCGCGATACAGCCGAGTCCGAATACCGAAACGATGAGCAGCGCCCCCGAGTCCATATCTCGACGGTACCGTGGGGTACTCCTGGGCGCGGGATAATGGTGCCGTGTTCGCATTTGCTCCGTCCCGGCGCCGCCGCGGTATCGATCCCGCCACTGTTGAGCGCGCGGTCGGCGAACTCGAACTCTCCGAGGCCGTCTACAAGACCTGCCCGTGGGAACCGCGTGAACTCGTGGATACGGGGCTGCGGCAATGGTTGCGGTGCTGCGGGGCGGCCATGGCGAACGGTCAGGTGATCGGGATGCCGTCGCACGCGATCGATGAGGCGTGGCACGGCCTCATCCTGTGTACCCGGCGCTACGCGGACTTCTGCGAGCTGGCCTACGGGCAGTTCCTGCACCACTATCCGGACGGCGACGACCCCACACCGGCCGCCGGGCAGGATGATATGGCGAGCCGACTGGGCCGGACGGTGGTGGCGTGGTCACTGGTGGCTCGACCGGGCGAGGAGTGCGTGCTGTGGGATCTGGATTCCCGGCTGGGGCTGGACGGGCCCTGGGGAATCCCGGGGCAGCGGGTGGCAGCGATCGAGGCAGCCGTGCGGCGGGATGCCGTCGACCGCTGAACGGCAACCCGCTCGCTATATTCACTAATCGGGCAATCCGGATGAACCCGACGGATTCTGCTGCGGTATCTTCGGCTGGGTGAGTTACTCAGCCGTCGCAGCGGCCACCACCGAACTTGCCCTGATGCCGGGTTTTCTGGACCCGGTGAATCTGCTCAACTCCTTCGGCACCTGGGTGCTGCTGGGTCTGCTCGTCGTGGTGTTCATCGAATCGGGCCTGCTCTTCCCGCTGCTACCCGGTGATTCGCTGCTGTTCACGGCGGGACTCATCGCGGCCTCGAAATCGGCGGAGATCGAACCCTTCGCGCCGATCGGGGTGCTCCTGATACTGATCCCGCTGGCCGCCATCGCGGGCGATCAGGTGGGCTATCTGATCGGCACCAAGGGCGGTACCGCCCTGTTCAAGAGCGATGACGCGAAGATCCTCAAGAAGTCCTATATCGACGAATCACACGCGTTCTTCGAGAAGCACGGGCCGATCACCATCGTGCTCGCCCGGTTCGTACCGATCGTGCGGACCTACGCGCCGCTGGTGGCGGGCGCGGCCAAGATGAAGTACTCGGTGTTCCTCACCTACAACGTGGTCGGCGGTGTGCTGTGGGGCGCGGGAGTCACGATGCTGGGCTACCTACTCGGCCAGATCGCGATCGTGCGCGACAATGTCGACCTGATCTTCGTGCTCATCGTGGTCGTCTCGGTGCTGCCGATCGCGTGGGAGGTCGTCAAACGCTACCGGTCCGGCCGCGGGAAATCCCCCGTCGCGGACGACGACCGACCGGCCGACCATCCGGCCGCCTGACATCGCAGGCGGCCGGGATACCGGTCAGCGCATCAGCCGGCGCAGGATCTTGCTGCCGAAAAGCGTGCCGATGGTCTTCTCCAGCGTGGCGGCGGTGGCCTCGCTGTAGGGGTACCAGATGTTCTCCTTCTTCAGGCCCCACCGGTCGAGCAGCACCGGCTGCGGATGGGCGAACCCGCGCAGCGCGTCGCGGCCGTTGACCAGGCCCAGGCCGCTGTCCTTGCGGCCACCGAAGGGCGCTTCGGCGACGCCGTAGATCACCGACGCGTCGTTCTGGACCACCGATCCGGTCTCGAGCTGTTTGGCCAGGCGCAGAACCTTGGTCTTGTCCTTGGTGAACACGCTGCCGCTGAGTCCGTACTGGCAGTCGTTGGCCATTTTCACGGCCTCTTCCTCGTCCCGGACGCGCATGATCGCGACGATCGGGCCGAAGGTCTCCTGCTGCATGATGTCCATATCGTGGGTGACGTCCACGACGACCGTCGGTTTGAAGAACACGCCCTCGGCGGTATCGGATTCCCCGCCCAGCAGGATGGTGGCGCCCTTCGCCGCGGCGTCCTCGACATGCTTCTCGACGATCTCGAGCTGCCGGTCCCAGAACAGCGGGCCGACATCCTTGCCGACGGCGCCGTAGGTGACCTCGGCGGCGCGTTTGCGCACCTCTTCGATGAAGCGGTCGGCGATGCTGTCCACCACATAGATCCGCTCGACCCCGACGCAGACCTGACCGGTGTTGAACATCGACAGGTACACCGCGCCGAGCGAGGCGCGATCCAGGTCGGCGTCGGCACAGACGATCATCGCGTCCTTACCGCCGAGCTCGAGGGTGACCGGAATCAGCCGACTCGCGCAGGCGGCGGCGATCTTCTTGCCGGTGCCGACGCTGCCGGTGAACGAGATCTTGTCGATATCGCCGTCGACCAGGGCCGCACCGGTCTCGCCGTCACCGTGCACGACCTGCAGGACATCTTCGGGAACACCGGCCTCGTGCAGGACCTTGACCGCCCATTCACCCGAATGCGGGGTGACCTCGGACGGTTTGAGGACCACCGAGTTGCCGGCCAGCAGGGCCTGGGCGATCGGGTTCAGCGAGAGGATGAACGGGCCGTTCCAGGGCGTGATCACGCCGACCACGCCGAGCGGCCGATAGTTGATGACGAGTTTCTTCAGCGGCAGCATGTAACCGTGCAGGCGCCGCTTCTCGTCGGCCAGATCCTTGGGCGCGCGACCGCTCCAGTAGTTCAGGAAGTCGCAGGCGGGCACCATTTCCACAGCCAGCGCCTCGACCCGCGGTTTACCGGTCTCCTGCATCACCGTTTCGACGATCTCGTCGCGGCGGGCCAGCAGTACCGAGACCGCGTTGCGGATGATCGCGGCGCGTTCGGCGATCGGCCGGGCGGCCCAACCGGGCTGCGCGGCGCGCGCCGTGGCCAGCACCGCGGCCACATCGTCGGCCGTGCTCACCTCGATCTCGCCGACGCGCTCACGGGTAGCGGGGCTGCGCAGCTCGAGCCGCCGGCGGCCCTCGGCGGTCGGCTCCAGCTGTTCAACGATGGCCATGGTGATCTCTCCTCACCGGAGGAATTGGAACAGGTTCTACTTTAAACCGGAGCTTACGTCATGCCCACGGGCAACGCACCGGGGATCGCCCGAACGCTCCGGACTTCCCACAATGGATCTATCAAACGATTCAATCAAGTGATTGACACAGGCTTTCGTACGGGACACGATCGAAACGCGGTCCAGTGCCGGACCGCGCACCCGATCGGCAGGAGACCGATGACAGCCGAGCCCCCGGACGCGAGCCTCACCGCGCCCTACAGCATCGAATTCCCGTACAACCGAACCGTCGGCGAGAAGATCGGCACATTCCTCGGTGGCCTGCGCGACGGCGAGCTGTACGGGGTGCGCACCGCGTCCGGCGCGGTGCTCTGCCCCGCGCTGGAGTTCGACCCGGCCACCGCTGCTCCCACCGGCGAACTGGTCCGGCTCACGCCGTCGGGCACCGTCACCCACTGGACCTGGGTCCCCACCCGGCCGGGCGACGATATCGAGGCCGACCACTTCGCCTGGGCACTGATCGCCATCGACGGCACCGAGGGCGCGCTGTTCCATGCCGTCGATACCGGCGGCGACCCGTCCCGCCTCACCGCGGGCCTGCGGGTGGCACCCCGCTGGCGTGCGGACCGGGTGGGCAGTATCCGCGATATCGTCTGTTTCGAACCGGTGGAGGCCTGATGAGCACCCCGCCCACTCCCAGCACCCCGCCCACTCCCAGCACCCCGCCCACTCCCAGCGCGCTGCCCAGCCCGGTCGAATCGTTCACCAGTCCGCACAAGGTGGATTACACCTTCGTCGCCGGAACCGGCCGCTCGGCGTTCCTGCGCGGCTTGCAGGAGCGGCGACTGCTGGCCCGGCGCTGCCCGACCTGCGAACGCGTCTACCTGCCCGCGCCGGAGTTCTGCTCCCGCTGCCTCGCCGAACTCTCCGAACCGTTCGAACTCGCCGGCACCGGCGTGGTGAAAACGTTCTGCGTGGTGAACTTCCCGTTCCCCGGCCAGATGATCGACCCGCCGTACCTGGTGGCATACATCCAGGTGGACGGCGCGGACACCACGCTCATGCACCTGGTCCGGGACGTCGAACCGGCCGATGTGCATATCGGTCTGCGGGTGGAACCGGTGTGGTGCGCCGAGGAGGACCTGGACACATCCATGAACAGCATCCGCTACTACCGGCCCGTCGCAGGAGGTTCCGATGCGTGATATCGCGGTGGTGGCGTTCGCCCAGTCGCCGGGGACATCCGCCGACAGGCGCGACGATATGGCCGAGATCCTGCTGCCGGTGATGCGGGAGGCGCTCGGGTCGGCCGGTATCGATCGCACGGAGGTCGACTTCTGGGCGTCGGGCAGCCACGATTTCCACGAGGGCCGAACCTTCGCCTATATCGAATCGCTCGACGCGGTGGGCGCGTGGCCGCCGATCTCGGAATCCCATGTCGAGATGGACGCGGCCTGGGCCGCCTACGAAGCGTGGTCGTGGCTGCAACTCGGCGAGGGCGAGATCGCGGTCGTCTACGGCGTCGGGCGCGGATCGCTGGCCACCGACCTCGACCAGGTGACCACCACCCAGCTCGACCCCTACTTCCTGGCTCCGCTGCGCCCGCATCAGGACGCGCTCGCCGCGCTACAGGCGCAGGCGCTCGTCGCCGCCGGAATGCTGGACGAGAAGCAGATGGCGGAGGTGGTGGTCCGAGCCCGGGCCGCCGGGATGGGCGAGCCGGGCGCGCAGGTGTCGGGAGAGGTCACGGTGGACGAGTTGCTGGCCGCGCCGTATCTGGCGTCGCCGCTGCGCGAACACGATCGCGGACCGATCGGCGACGCCGCCGCGGTCCTCGTACTGGCCGCCGGTGATACCGCGCGACGACTGGCCGGACGCCCGGCCTGGGTGCGCGGCGCCGATCATCGGATGGACACCCACTATCCGGGAACCCGCGACCTGACCCGGGTCGATACGGTGACGCTGGCGGCGGCGAAAGCGGCCGATCAGGCGGGTTTCGCGGCGCGCGAAGTCCAGATCGCGGAACTACACACCGAGTACAGCTATCAAGAACCGCTGTTGACGAACGCGCTCGAATTATCCGGCGCCACCGTCAATCCCGGCGGCGGACCGCTGGTCGCCCGGCCCACCACCGCCACCGGCCTGATCCGGATCGGCGCGGCGGCCCAGCACATCCTGTCCGGTCGCGCGGACCGCACCCTGGCACACGCCACCAGCGGGCCCGCGCTCCAGCAGAACATGATCTGCCTATTGGAGGGAGACCGGTGAAACTCGCGGTCGTCGGAATCGGACAGAGCAAACAGGCCAAGAAACGTAAGGTCACCATCGGCGCGATGGTGCGCGAAGCCGTTGACGAGGCCATGGCCGACGCCGAACTGGAATTCGGCGATATCGACGCGATCGTGCTGTCGAAAACCCCCGACCTGTTCGACGGCGTGATGAACCCCGAGCTGTATCTGGCCGACGCGATGGGTGCGCGCGGGCTGCCGGTGACCCGGGTGTTCACCGGCGGCAGTGTGGGTGGGCACGCCGCGATCTACGGCGCGCATCTGGTGCAGGCCGGGCTGGCGCGGCGGGTGCTGGTGGTCGCGTACTCGAAGGAGTCCGAGGGCGACTTCACCTGGGCGCTCTCGCGCGGGCTGCCGTTCAGCGCGCAACTCGGCGCGGGCGCGGGCGCGCATTTCGCCCCGGTGATCCGGGAGTACATTCGCCGTTCCGAAGCACCCGAGCACATCGGCTGGCAGATCGCGGTGAACCATCGGCTCAATGCCACCCGCAACCCGTACGCGCATCTCCAATTACCCGATATCACCGTGGAGCAGGTGCGCGAATCCCGCATGCTGTGGGACCCGATCCGCTTCCTGGAGTCGTGCCCGTCCTCCGACGGTTCGTGCGCGGTGGTGATCACCGGCGCGGACGATGCACACCACACCGGCCGTCCGCCGGCCTGGATCCACGGGATGTCCTGGCGTACCGAGACCGGGCATTTCGCCGGACGCGACGAGGTGAACCCCGAGGCCGGGCGGCAGTGCGCCGCCGAGGCCTACCGGCAGGCCGGGATCACCGATCCGGCAGCCGAGATCGATACCGCCGAGCTGTACATCCCCTACAGCTGGTTCGAGCCGATCTGGCTGGAGAACGTCGGCCTGGCCGAAGTAGGCGCAGGCTGGAAAGTGGTGGATTCCGGCCGCACCGCGTTCGGCGGGGAGCTGCCGATCAACCCCTCCGGCGGCGTGCTCTCCGGGAATCCCACGGGCGCGACAGGTCTGCTGCGGTTCGCCGAGGCGGCCATGCAGGTGCGCGGCACCGCGGGCGAGCATCAGGTACCGGACGCGCGCCGGGCCATCGGGCACGCCATGGGCGGGGCCGCGCAGTTCCACGCGCTATGGGTCGTCGGCTCCGAACCACCGCAATCCTGATGCGATACCTCCGCCGAACGCACGCAACAGATTTCGAGGAGAGACTATGATGCGATACCTCCGCCAACGCTGCGGCCTCCGCAGACCGCATGAATCAGCTTCCAAGGAGAGATCATGAGGGAGGGGGTGTACGTCGCCGGTGTCGGGATGACGAAATTCGAGAAGATCCAGTCCCGGGATTGGACCTATCCGGAGATGGTCGCCGAAGCGACCGGCCAAGCTCTGGCCGACGCCGGAGTGACCTACGACCAGGTCCAGCGCGCGGCGGTCGGCTACGTCTTCCAGCCCTCCACGGCTGGTCAGCGGGCGCTCTACGATATCGGGCTCACCGGTATCCCTGTGGTGAATGTGAACAACAACTGCGCCACCGGATCCACCGCATTGGTCCTCGCCCGCGAATGGGTACAGGCCGGGCTGGCCGATATCGTGCTCGCGGTCGGCTTCGAGCAGATGACCAAACAGGCGATGGCCGGTGACGGCAGCACCCCGAAGGTCACCACGATCGACCGGCACATCGACGCGTTGAAGGCCGCGGCCGGATTCGGACAGTCCCCGCTGACCGCACAGTTCTTCGCGGCGGCGGCCGCCGAACATATGAAGCTGTACGGAACCACCCGCGAACAGCTGGCGCGAGTCGCGGTGAAGAACCACGAACACTCCACCCGTAACCCGAAAGCCCAGTTCCAGGACGCCTATACGCTCGACCAGGTACTCGGCGACAAGATGGTCTCCGATCCGCTGACCCGCTCGCAGTGCTCCCCCATGTCCGACGGCGCGGGCGCGGCGGTACTGGTGAGTGAACGGTACGTCCGCGAGCACGGACTCGACCGCGCGGTGCCGATCCTGGCCCAGGAACTGGTCACCGATACCGGCGCCTCGTTCGAATCCGGGTCGATGATCGATGTGGTGGGCGCGCCGATGGCCCGGATGGCGGGTCGGCAGGTCCTCGACGCCGCGGGCGTCGGGATCGGCGATATCGACGTGCTGGAACTGCACGATTGCTTCTCGATCAACGAGTTGCTCACCTACGAGGCGCTCGGTATGTGCGAGGCGGGCGGAGCCGGTGAACTGGTGGAGTCGGGTGCCACCACCTACGGCGGACGCTGGGTGGTCAACCCGTCGGGCGGGCTCATCTCCAAGGGCCATCCGCTCGGCGCCACCGGGCTCGCCCAATGCACCGAACTCGTCACCCAGGTACGCGGGGGCGCCGGCGAACGTCAGGTGCCCGGCGCGCGCTTGGGACTCGCCCATAATCTGGGCCTCGGCGGAGCCTGTGTAGTGACCCTGTACGGGGCGCCGGGCACGGTCTCCTAGAGTTTCGATCATGACGCGAAGCCGGG
Source organism: Nocardia sp. NBC_01329 (assembly GCF_035956715.1). NCBI lineage: Bacteria > Bacillati > Actinomycetota > Actinomycetes > Mycobacteriales > Nocardiaceae > Nocardia > Nocardia sp. NBC_01329. The sequence goes on from NZ_CP108381.1 coordinate 4,159,689, forward strand.
TGAAGGCGAGGGACGGGGCATCGCCGCCTGCCGTCCCGGCCGCGTCCGGGACGGACCCGGCCGACGATCCGGATTCGGTGCTGCCGACCGATCAGCGACTCATCCTGGCCGCGGAGCGGCTCTTCGCCGAACGCGGGATAGACGCGGTATCCCTGCGTTCGGTGATGGCGGAGGCCGGCGCGAACGTCGCGTCGGTCCACTATCATTTCGGCTCCAAGGACGCGCTGGTCGAGGCCCTGATCAGCAGGCGCAGCGAACAATTGCACACCCGCCGGGCCGAGCTGCTCGACGCGATCGAAGCCGCCGGTACGCCGGATGCCCGCGCCCTCGCCGACGCGTTCGTCCGGCCGGTCGGTGAACTCGCCGCGGCCGGTGGCACTCCGTGGATCCGCCTGGTCGCGGGCATCATGAGCGGTAATCATCCCGCCTTGGCCCGGCTGACCGAGGGTTTCGCCCCGCAGGCCCACCGCTTCAATGCCCTGCTCGAGCAGATCGCCCCGGATACCGCGCCCCGCACGCGGCGCTTCCGGCTCACCCAGGCGATGAACCTGACCTTCCAGACCCTGGGTGATCCGGACGGTCTGCGTGGCATGCTCGCGCTCAGCGGAACCCGACTCTCTCCCGGTGAACTGCTCACCGAACTGATCGACACGGTCACCGCGATCCTCGCCGGCCCCGCGGACCGCTGAGGATCGCGGCGGCGGCGCGTACCGGCCTTTCGAACGAGATATCGCCCGGGTCAGAGACGTTCCGGTGCGGCGATACCGAGGAGATCCAGTCCGTGCGCCAGAGTCCGGGCGGTGAGGTGGCACAGGGCGATCCGATTGCCGCGCACGGGTTCCGGGGCCGACAGCACCGGGCAAGCGTCGTAGAACGCGGTGAACGCCCGCGCCAGGTCGTAGAGGTAGCCGGCCAGACGGTGCGGTTCGAGGGTCGCGGCGACTTCGTCGAGAACGGTCGAATAACCATCGAGGGTCAGGGCCAGTTCCCGCTCCGCGGCGACGAGGGGCACGGCCGATTCGACCGGCGCGACGGTGGATTCACCCGCTCGCCGCAGGATCGATCGAATACGGGCGTGCGCGTACTGTAGATACACACCGGTATTGCCGTTGAACGCCGTCATCCGTACCGGATCGAAGGAGTAGTCCTTCACCCGTGAGGTCGACAGATCCGCGTACTTCACCGCACCGATCCCGGCCTGCTCGGCGATCGAGTCGAGTTCGGCCGCGGGCAGATCCGGGTTCTTCTCGGCGACCACCTGCCGGGCTCCCGCGACGGCGTCGTCGAGCAGATCCATCAGGCGAACGGTGCCACCGGCTCGCGTTTTGAACGGTTTTCCGTCCGGCCCGAGGATCGTGCCGTAGGACACATGGTCGACCTCGATCGGGCCGGTGAGCCAGCCCGCCCGCCCGGCCGCCTCGAAGACCAGCCGGAAGTGCAGTGACTGCCGGGAGTCGGTCACGTACAGCAGGCGATCGGCACGCAGCGCGGTGATCCGGTAGCGGATGGCGGCGAGATCGGTGCTGTCGTAGCCGTAGCCACCGTCGCTCTTGCGGACCATCAGTACCGCGGGTTCGCCGTCGGGACCGGTGACCTGTTCGGAGTGGACGACGACCGCGCCGGCACTGTCCACCGCGACACCTTTGTCCACGAGTTCGGCGACGGTATCGGCGAGCATCTCGTTGTAGAACGATTCCCCGACATAGTCGTCCGGGGTGAGCAGGACGCCGAGCCGGGCGTAGATGGCGCCGAACGCCTTTTCCGATTCCGCGACGATATCCCGCCAGCGCGCCACCGTATCCGTATCGCCGCGCTGTAGCGCTACCACCCGGGTGCGGGCCCGGTCCGCGAAGCCGGGGTCGGCGTCGAAACGAGCGCGGGCGGCCTTGTACAGGGCGTCGAGCGCCGAGACCGCGCTCGTCGCCGACTCGATATCCGCGGTATGCCAGCGCAGCTCGGGGTGCTCGTCCAGATATTGGATGAGCATGCCGAACTGGGTTCCCCAGTCACCGAGATGATTGACCCGGACGACGTCGGCGCCGCGGAATCCGAATACTCGCGCGAGGCTGTCGCCGATGATGGTGGTACGCAGATGGCCGACGTGCATCTCCTTGGCCACATTCGGCGCGGAATAGTCGATCACCACCCGCCGGCCCGTCTCCGGTGCTCCCACCCCGAGCCGATCATCGGCCAGCCGGGCCGCGACCTGCTCCCATATCGTATGGTCGGCCAGCTCGATGTTCAGGAAACCGGGCCCGCTGCGTTCGACCGCGGCGAGGGCCGAACCGTCGGCATGAGCGAGCTCCGCGGCGATGGCCGCGGCCAGCTCGGCCGGGGCCGTACGGGATTTCTTCGCCAGGGCGAGGGCGGCGTTGGACTGGAAATCGGCGCGTTCGGATCGGCGCACCACCGGATCGGCTCCGGCGAAATCCGGTCGGACTCGGACCATCGCCTCCGATACGGCAGTGCGGACATGTCCGAGCAGCGGCACAACACCGGTGGAGGGCACCCGAGGTCCTTTCATGGGAGAGGGCTCAGTATCGCAGCCATGGGAGAGGGCTCAGTATCGCAGCCATCGGAGAGGGCTCAGGATCGCAGCAACACTCGTCCCCGAAAGTCTTCGCCACGGATATGCGGACGGCCGCAGGGGCGATGAGCTCCCTGCGGCCGTGGGCACGGACTCCATCATCACCGGAAGACACAGTTTCCGGCGACCGCCGTTCACAATTCAGAGTGGGCGCGGCACATTCGTCTCGAACTGCGTTCGGACGTTGCCGTGCAGTGTGTAGAGGGCGACGACTACCCGTATGTCGCCCTGTGTCGCGAATCCGATACCGAGTTGTGTGCTGGCCTTCCACACGACCTGGGTGAAATGCCCGGTCTCCCTGGAGAAGACGGGGTTGCCGTAGTCGTAGAGGGAGACCTCGTCGTACCACATCTGCACAGCCGTCCCGACATGCTGCACGGCGTCCGAGCTTCCGCCTCTGGCGAGGTAGAGGTTCTCCCCCGCATCCGACTTGTGCGGGCAGGTGTGATCGATCGTCTGCTTCTCAGCGTAATACTGCGCGCATTGCCGGGCCGCGTCGATCATTTCCTGGCGCAGGGTCATCGGCGGTGTCCCGTGCAGGGCACGGTACTGGTTGTGCGCTTCGAGGCCGACCTGCGCGTATTGCGCGTCCCCTGTTTGTCCTGCCGCCGAACCCCCGCCTACGGCGAGCCCCACAAACAACGCAGAGGCAATGATCGATACCAACCGTCGTCCTGCTCGCACGACAACCTTCCCATCGGTGGGTGAGAAACGAATCGGAAAAACCATCGGAAAACTCCCCGGCCATGGACGGCCCGGAGTGAGATCACGATCAGCCCGCCGTATCGCGCGGGGCGGGAAAAGACGCCCCAAGGCTAGCGGATCCGTGTCGCCCACAAGTAATTTCGGTCCGTCGGCCGCGATGGGTCCGAGCGGGACGGATGGGGGGCGTGCTCAGTTCACCTGTCGGCCTTCGCCCCAGTACTGCGCACGCAGTGCCTTCTTGTCCGGCTTACCGAGCGGGCTCACGGGAATTCTGTCGGCGAAATCCACCGTCTTCGGTGTGTACACCGCGCCCTTGCGGTCTTTCACCAGGGACTGGAGTTCCTCGACCGGGACACTCTGGCCCGCACGCAGCACGACCACGGCTTTCACCGCCTCGCCCCACTTCTCGTCCGGCACACCGATCACCGCTGCCGCGCTCACCGCCGGATGCGCCGACAGCACATCCTCGACCTCGCGCGGGAACACGTTGAACCCGCCGGAGACGATCATGTCCTTCTTGCGGTCGACGATATAGAGGAAACCCTCCTCGTCCTGCCTGGCGATATCGCCGGTGTGCAGCCAGCCGAATTCGGTGGCCGCCGCGGTCTGTTCGGGCTTGTTCAGATACCCGTTCATCACCAGCGGTCCACGCACGCACACCTCGCCGGGTTCGCCCCGGGGCACTTCATCGCCCTTCTCGTCGAGCAGCGCCACCGACAGCCACGGCACCGGACGACCGCAGCTGGCCAGCCGCTCGGGTTTGTTCAGATCGTGGTCGCCGCGGCGGAGCACCGAGATGGTCATCGGGCTCTCGGCCTGACCGTAGAACTGGAAGAAAATGGGACCGAACTTCTCGATCGCCTCGGCCAGGCGGGTCGGGGAGATCGCGGAGGCGCCGTAGAACACCGTCTGCAGGCTGGACAGGTCGTACTTGTCCAGGTCCGGGCTGTCCAGCAGGGCGTAGAGCATGGTGGGCACCAGCATGGTCGCGGTGATCTTGTACTTCTCGATCGCCTCGAGCACCTTGGCCGGATGGAAGTACGGCAGCACCACGATGGAACCGCCCTGCTGGGCGGTGGGGTTCCAGAAGGCGGCGCCGGCGTGGCTGAGCGGGGTACACACCAGGAACCGGACCTCGTCGGGCCATTCCCACTCGGTCATCTGGATGCGCAACATGGTGGTGCTGCCGCGGAAGCTCATCTCCACGCCCTTGGGCTTACCGGTGGTGCCGCCGGTGTAGGCCAGGCTCATGGTGGCGTTCGGGTCCACCTGCGGACCGCGCACACGCTCGGGAGTGAATCCGGCCGCCAGTTCGATGAGATCGGTCCCGGCCTCGGACGGACCGAACGAGAACAGGTTCCGCAGCCCGGGCACCTTATCGCGCAATTGTGCCGCCCGCTCGTCGAAACCGGCCGGATCGTAGATCAGGGTCTCCACACCCGCGTCCTCCAGGACGTAGGCGTGATCGTCGAGCGAGCCCATGGGATGCAGCGCCATGGCCCGCGACCCGTTCACGTTGTTGGCGCCCTGGGCGAAGATCACCTCCGGCCGGTTGGCCGAGAGCACCGCCACCGGCGAGCCGATGCCGAGGCCGGCCGAGGCCAGCGCCTGGGCGAAGCGGCTGATCTGATCGCGCACGTCGCGGTAGGTCAAGGTCGCGTCGTCGATATGGACCGCGGTGCGGTCGGCATAACGCTCGAGAGCTTTGCCCAGCAGGTCCACCGCCAGCGGCTCGCGGTGCAGCGGGGCGGTGTCGTCGACGTGCGGTTCAGTGTTCATTCGTCTGCCTTTCGGGCCGGCCCGTAGAAGCGGCCCAGCGAAATTGACCGGTGCTCCGGCGCGGTCCCGGACCGCGGGCACCGCCACATGGCGCCGCGGCCCGGGAACCACCCGCGGGGCTCGCAAACCGCAAAAACTATAACACGTTCTACTTTAGTTCCGTGGGTGATCCCGCGGACCCGGACATACCGCCCAGGGCAGTAGACCTCCTCGGTACTCGAGATCTCACCACCGATGATCAGGGGCCGGCCGCCGCGCTCGGCGACCGCATAGTCCCGTGGTGCCCGCGCCGATTCCGGCAGCGCCGGGAACCCGTGCCGGAGTCAGCCGAACCGAACGCCCGTCCCGGCCGAACAGCGGCGCCCCGAGCTTCGCCGGAGTCGCATCAGCTCTTGTCAACCGCGAACAGGGATAGTTACTATCCCGATTATGAAGATGGGCGAGGGCGTCGAGTGGAGCCTGCACTGCTGCGTGACGCTGACCTGGCTCGACGATCAGTGGCCGGTACCGATCGCCCGGCTGGCCACCTGGTTCGACCTGCCTGTGGAATATCTGAAGAAGCGCGTACAGGCCTTGGTGCGGGCCGGAATCCTCAGTTCCGCCCCCGGCGTGCGAGGCGGCTTCGGACTGGCCCGGGCGCCCGAGCGGATCACCCTGCTCGATGTGGTCACCGCCATCGAGGGCGGCCTGGATCCCTTTCGCTGCACCGAGATCCGGCAGCGCGGCGGCAGCGGTCGCACCACGGGGGCGGAGTTCGACCGGCCGTGCGGTATCTCGCTGGCAATGCGCCGCGCGGAGCTGGCATGGCGCCGGGAGCTCGCCGCCCAGACCATCGCCGACCTCGCCGCCGAGGCCCCCGCCGATTCCGCGGAGCGCACCCGGCGCGGCTTCGGTAGCCCAGGATTCGGCACGACCGGCGGATGGCCGATTTCCGCGGCGACCGAATAAAGACATTCGAAATCCCGATCAGTCACCGGAGGACGATATGACCGGAACAGTGGTGCTGGGCGGCGGTTTCGCCGGTGTCTGGAGCGCCGCCGCAGCGATCCGGCTCGCTCGGGCGGCCGGACGCGAGCTTACGGTCACCCTGATAGACCCCGGCGACGATCTGGTGATCCGCCCGCGCCTGTACCAGGCCGAACCCAGCCGTATGCGGGTGTCGCTGGACCGGATCCTGGGCCCCGCCGGGGTCCGTCGTATCGCGGCCACCGCGACCGGAATCGACACCGGCCGCCGGACGGTGACCGTCACCGCGCGCGACGGCCACCGCAGTGAAATCGATTGGGAGCGCCTGATCATCGCCACCGGCAGCCGCCTCCAGCCACCCACCGTGCCCGGTGCCGAACTGCTCCACAACGTGGACACCATCACGGCGGCAACGAAACTGGATGCGCACCTGCACCGGCTGCCGGACCTCCCACCCGGCGAGGGCCGCTTCACCGCCGTCGTCGTCGGTGCGGGCTTCACCGGACTCGAGATCGCCACCGAGCTGGTCGACCGGCTCGCCGCGCTCCCCCGAGACCCGGGCGAGCAGGTCCGGGTCGTCCTGGTCGAACGGTCCGCGGCCGTCGGCCCCGAACTCGGTCCCGGACCCCGGCCGCAGATCATCGAGGCCCTGACCACCCTCGGCGTGGAACAACGGCTGGGTGTGAGCCTGGCGGCGGCCGACGCGGAGGGAGTCACCCTGTCCGACGGCAGCCGGCTCGCGGCGCGCACGGTGATCTGGACCGCCGGGGTGCGGGCAAGCCCCCTCACGGCCGAGCTCCCGGTCGAACGCGATCGGCTGGGCCGGCTGGCCGTGGATACCGAGTTGCAGGTCATCGGGGCGCCGGGTGTCTACGCCGCCGGCGATACCGCGGCCGCGGCGGCCGAACCGGGGCACCAGGTGCTGCAGTGCTGCCAGCACGCCCTGCAACTCGGAAAGTTCGCGGGCCACAACGCCGCCGCCGATCTGCTCGGACTACCGGCGGTACCGTTCACGGCGGCGCCGTACGTGACCTGCCTCGACCTGGGTTCGGCCGGAGCGTTGTTCACCAACGGCTGGGACCGCCGGATCGTCTCGACGGGCGATATCGCCAAGGCGCGTAAGCGCAATGTGAACGAGCTGTGGATCTATCCGCCCACCGACGATCCGGACGAACTGCTCCGACAGGCCGACTACCGTTTCTCGGTCCGCCAGATCTGCAGCTGATACGCCCGGTCCGCAGCACTCTGCCCGGGAGTTTCGGCGGGACACGGCCGCGAGGGGCCCTCGACCCGGCGGTACGGTCGGATCGGAGATCGAACAGCCGCCGACCGGACGAACGGACAACGATATGCACAAGGCCTTCTACCTGCCCGATCCGGCGGACCCCGACCGATTCGTCTCCACCGAGCTCACCCGCGGGCCGTGGTCGCCGGACGCCCAGCACGCCGGACCGCCCTCGGCATTGCTCGGTCATGTGATCGAGCGATGCGAGCCACGACCGGGTTTCCAGATCGGCCGTGTCGCCGTCGAGATCCTCGGCCCCGTACCGCTCGCCCCGTTGACCGCGCAGGCCCGTGTAGTGCGACCGGGACGCAGCGTGGAACTCATCGAAGCGACCCTGTCGACCGATCGCGGCCCGGTGATGCGAGCCAATGCGTGGCGCTTCAAACTCGCCGATCCCGAACTGGAGATCCCCGAACATCTGCTGCCGACCGGTGCGCGGCCGGGCCCCGACCGGACGCCCGCCCCCGAGCCTTTCCCGTCCACCCAGGCCGTCGGGTTCCATACCGGTATCGAATACCGATACGTCACCGGCTCGTTCAGCGAACCGGGCCCGGCGGTGTGCTGGATCCGGCTGAAGTACCCGATCGTCGCCGGCACCACGCCCAGCCCGCTGGAACGTACCCTCGCCGCCGCGGATTCCGGCAACGGAGTGAGCGCCGTACTCGATTGGGACCGCTACCTGTTCATCAACACCGATCTGACTGTCACGCTGCACCGTCAGCCGGTGGGTGAATGGGTCTGCCTCGACGCGGTCACCCATCCCCAGCCGCACGGCATCGGCCTGGCCGAATCCGCGCTCTTCGACGAGAAAGGACCCTTGGGCCGCAGCACTCAGACGCTGTTCATCGGTCCGCGCTGACCGGATCCGGCGTCACCCGTCCGCGACAGCTCTATCCGGGATGCGCGGTGCGGGTACACACCCAGAACACCGGCCGGTGTGGCGGGGACCAGGGCAGGAGCGGGTACGGCAGGCCCGCCGATACCCGTCCACGGCGTACGGGCCGATATCGCGGCCGCGACCTGCCCGCTCGACCCGGCGGAACCCGGAATCCCGGCGGAAACAGGTCCGGACCACGCCGCGGGCACATAGCTGGGCACCGCCCGACCGACCGGTGACAGGGCGAGGGGTTCGGCAGGCGACTCCGGCAGCGCCGGTCGCGGGCGCTGCGGGACCTCATCGACAGTCGCGCGTTCGACCGCGGCCTGCCGGGTCCACGGCGTCGGTACCGCGGCAGTGGACACGGCCGCACCCCCGCTCGGGATGGTCCTCGTCTCCGGAGGCTTCGCCGGAGCGATCGGCTGACCGGCACTCACCGGCGCACTCGGTCGCCGGCCCTGTAACACTCCTGCGTCCATATTTCCCCGGGTGTGCGGCGGCGGGACCGGCCTGGGGCAGGGCGGGGCCGGTGACGGAATCAGTTTGGGCGGCACCGGTTCGGATGGTGGTATCGGAGCAGGTAGCGGCACAGACCGCGGCCGCGACTGCTCCTCGCGCTCATGTTCGTTTTGGTGTTTGTCCCGGTATGCCTCGAACTCCTTGCGCAGGTCGGTGAGTTCGCCGGTGAGCGTCCGGATTTCGCCCGCCGCCCGATCACTGGAGGTCACCGCCTGGCTCAGGATCTCCCGGCCACGCCCGAAAGCATCGTTCAACAGGTCGAGGGCGTGTGCCGGCCCCGACGCACCGGTGGGTGGCGCCTCGGCGGCGCGAGTATTGACGGTTTCGATGAGCGCGGTGACCGCCATCCGCCCCTCGTCGGAAATGCGTCCGGCATCCTGCGCGATCAACGCCACGGCCTTGCGATCGAGTTCGGCGAATCCGGCCGTCACGGTGTTCAGACGATCGGCTTTCGCACGATAGTCCGGGATTCCGGCGACTTCGGCGCCGCTCACCTCACCGGGCAATTTCGGCGCGGGCGGTGCACTACGTTCCCCGGTCCCGAAACTGCGCCACACATCGCAGAGATAGCCGGGCAGTCCGCGATACATCCCGCCGACCGGGCCGGCGAGATCGGCCGGCATCCGCAGATTCGCCATTTGCGCCGGACAGCCGCCGTTGCCGATATCGGTCGTGACGATCTGGACGGGTAGCCGAGCCTGAGTTGATACCTCGTATCCGCCGAAGGCTCCGCCCAGGGCCGCGACCGGGCCACCACCGTGGGCATTCCAGGGCAGCAGTGCTTTCGCCGCGACCCGGTCCACACCCCGCGCAACCCCGGCGGGGAGCGCCTTGGCCGCCGCCGAGGCGATACCGTCCTTCAGCAATTTCCCGGCGAGGTTCGTCGCCCACGCACCGCCCGCGGCTCCGATCCCGGCGACCAGCGCTTCCTCGAACGCGGCGCCGGAGCCTTTGTCGTCGCCCCACGCGGCACCAGCGAAGGAGCCGACCGCCGACCCCAGCATCGCCCCGGGCGGACCGAGGAACGCGGCCCCGAGCGCGCCACCCACGAATGCACCGCCATCGGCCCAGGAGAAACCGAAAATGCCCACAGTGCACGCTATTTCCGAATACAGCGAGCACGTATGAGCCCTGACAGGTCCCTTACGGGCGGCGGGGTCTTATTGACGCGCGGACCCCGGTTCGGACGCCGCTGGGGCGCCCGGTGTGAACCGGACGCCCCAGGGATCCGCCGAGCAAACGGGGGCGGACCCGTGCCCGGCGACGACCCGCCGAAGCGAGTGGAGAATCAGACGGCCGGTTGTTCGGCCTTCTGCTCGGACAGCATGGTGAGCGCTATATCGACGATCATGTCCTCCTGACCGCCGACCAGCCGACGACGGCCCGCCTCCATGAGCAGCGTGCGAACATCGATGCCGTAGCGTTCACTGGCTGCCTCGGCATGCCGCAGGAAGCTGGAGTACACCCCGGCGTAGCCGAGGGTGAGGGTTTCGCGGTCCACCCGCACCGGCCGGTCCTGCAGCGGCCGGACCAGATCGTCGGCTGCGTCCTGGAGCGCGAACACATCGCAGCCGTGCTTCCAGCCCAGCACATCCGCGACCGCGACGAACGCTTCGATCGGGGTGTTGCCCGCGCCGGCGCCGTGCCCGGCGAGAGAGGCATCCACCCGGGTGACGCCGTTCTCCACGGCCACCACCGAATTCGCCACCGACAGCGAAAGATTCTCGTGCGCGTGGATACCGAGTTCGGTCGCCGGGTCGAGCACGTCGCGGTAGGCCAGGATGCGATCACGCACACCGTTCATGGTGAGCCGGCCGCCCGAGTCGGTGACGTACACGCAGTGTGCGCCGTAGCTCTCCATCAGCTTGGCTTGCGCGGCCAGCTGCGCGGGTTCGGCCATATGGCTCATCATCAGGAATCCGGAGACGTCCATCCCGATCTCGCGGGCGGTGGCGATGTGCTGGGCGGCGACATCGGCCTCGGTGCAGTGGGTGGCGACGCGTACCGAGCGCACACCCAGACCCCAGGCGCGGCGCAGGTCCTCGGCGGTACCGACACCGGGCAGCAAAAGGCTGGTCAGTCGCGCGTTCTTCAGACTCGCGGCGGCGGCCTCGAGCCAGGTCCAGTCGCTGTGCGAACCGGGCCCGTAGTTGACCGAACCGCCGGCGAGTCCGTCACCGTGCGCGACCTCGATGGCGTCGACCCCCGCGGCATCGAGTGCCGCCACGATCTTCCCCACGTTCTCCGGGGTGATCCGGTGCCGGATGGCGTGCATACCGTCGCGCAGGGTCACATCCTGGACGAAAACGGTCGGCACCGTGTCGGGCGAGCTCATCGCACATCCTCCTTCTTTATCGGGCATGAGCGAGGGCCCTGCGTGGTTACGCTGCGCTCCCGCCTCCGGGCCTGACCCGCTCATGCTGTGTCCATCGGGCATGAGCGAGGGCCCTGCGTGGTCACGCTGCGCTCCCGCCTCCGGGCCTGACCCGCTCATGCCGCCTGCAGGGTGTTCTGCGCGATCCGCTCGGCGACCTGGAGTGCGGCCGAGGTCATGATGTCGAGGTTGCCGGCGTAGGCGGGCAGATAGTGCGCCGCGCCCTCGACCTCGAGGAACACCGACACCCGGTGGGTCGGGAACGCGACATTGTCCTTGGCGAGCAGCGTGTGCACCGGCTGGTCCGGCGGGATCGGATCGATCTGCACTTCCTGCTTGAGCCGGTAGCCCGGCACGTAGGCGGCCACATCGCCGACCATCTTCACCACCGAGGCCTTGATCTGCTCGTGCGAATCCTCGTCGGGCGCGTTCACCAGGCAGAAGACCGTATCGCGCATGATCAGCGGTGGTTCGGCCGGATTGAGGATGATCACCGCTTTACCGCGCTCGGCGCCGCCGACGGTTTCGATGGCGTGTGAGGTCGTCTCGGTGAACTCGTCGATATTGGCGCGCGTACCCGGCCCCGCCGATTTCGAGGCGATGGAAGCCACGATCTCGGCGTAGGGCACCGGCACCACTCGCGAGACCGCGGCCACGATCGGGATGGTCGCCTGGCCACCACAGGTCACCATGTTCACGTTCGGCGCGTCCAGGTGTTCCTCGAGGTTCACCGGTGGCACCACGAACGGGCCGATCGCGGCCGGTGTCAGGTCGATGAGCCGTTTACCCAGCGGCGCCAGCCGCTCGTGGTTCTGCTTGTGCGCCTTGGCCGAGGTCGCGTCGAAGACGATCTCGATCTCGTCGAAGTTCGGCAACGCGATCAGGCCCTCCACCCCTTCATGAGTGGTGGGCACCTTCAGCCGGGCGGCGCGGGCCAGGCCGTCGGACTCCGGGTCGATACCGACCATGGCGCCCATCTCGAGGAACCGGGAATAGCGCAGGACCTTGATCATCAGGTCGGTGCCGATATTGCCGGATCCGATGATCGCGACTTTGGTGCGTCGGTTGTTGTCACTCACTGGGATACCTCCGAAGCGGTGGTGAACGAAGCCGTGACCGTCCCGAGGCCGGAGATGGCGGCGGTGACGGTGGCGCCCGGGTGCAGCGGCCGCATCGGTCCGAGCGCGCCGGAGAGGATCACCTGCCCGGCGCGCAGCGGCTCGCCGAAGGTGCGGGCCTGCCGGGCGAGCCAGGACAGGGCGTTGAGGGGGTCGCCGAGGCAGGCGGCGCCGTTACCGGTCGATACCTCTTCCCCATCGATACGCATGCTCATGGCGACGTCTACGGGCTCGAAATCGTCGAGGGTGCGGCGTTCGGTCCCGAGCACGTAGAGCCCGCTCGAAGCGTTGTCGGCGACGGTATCGGCGAAGGAGATGTTCCAGTCGGTGATCCGGCTGTCCACGATCTCCAGCGCGGCCACCGCCTCGGCCACGGCCGCCCGGCACTGGTCGATATCGAGCGGCCCGTCGGCGAGATCCGCGCCCAGGATGAAGGCGATCTCGGCCTCGGCGCGCGGCTGTAGCAGCCGGTCGATCGGGATCACGTCCCCATCGGAGTAGGCCATATCGGAGAACAGGACACCGAAATCGGGCTGGTCCACGCCCAGCTGCTGCTGGACAGCCGGTGAGGTCGCGCCGATCTTGCGGCCGACCACCGTGACCTCCGGGGAGATCCGGGCGGCATTGAACCGCTCCTGGATCCGATAGGCGGTGGCGACGTCGTCGGGGCTGATCAATCCGTCCCGCAGCGGTGCACAGGTCCGTCGCGTCCGGGCGGCGGTGATCAGGCGTTGCGCGGCCCGGGTGACGATCGATTCGTCGACACCGGGCCCGCTGTCACTGATGCTGTCGACAGTGGTTGCCACCGCGACCTCCGTTCTCCTCTTCGTTGGGATATGACCAGTCCACACCCCCGAGCCGCAGCTGAACAGTAAAATGGTCCACTGACCGGACCAGTCGCACCGGAAGGGCCACCATGCCGGAACATCAGCTCGACGAACGGTCCGTGCTGGGCCGCGCCCTGCTGATCCTGGAGGCGTTCGGCGTGGAGGACCAGGCTGTCGGCCTGTCCGAACTCACCCGGCGAACCGGGCTGCCGAAGGCCACCGTGCACCGGCTGTGCCGGGACCTCGCGACCGCCCGCCTGCTGAGTTCGTCGCCGGACGGCTACCGGCTCGGTCGCGGACTGTTCGAACTGGGAATGCGGGCGGCCACCGAACGCACCCTGCTCGAAGTCGCGGTGCCCTTCCTCCAGGATCTGTTCACCCGCACCCGGGAAACCGTGCATTTCGGCGTGCGCGACGGCGACGAGGTCGTCTACATCAGCAAGATCGGCGGACACCGCCAGGCCCGCGCCCCCTCCCGGATCGGTGGCCGGATGCCGCTGTACTGCACAGCGATCGGCAAAGCGCTGCTCGCCCATTCCGGACCCGAGACGATCGACCGCATCCTGGCCGGACCACTGACCAGGCGAACCCCCCGCACCATCGTGGCTCCCGGCCTACTGCGTGCCCAGCTGGCCCAGATCGCCGAACACGGGCTTGCCTATGAGCGCGAGGAGTCGGCCCTCGGCATCGTCTGCGTGGCCGCACCCGTACTCAGCGCCGACGACCAACCGCTGGCGGCCATCTCGGTCACCGGCCCGGTCAGCCGATTCCACCCTGAGGCACACGCGACCTCGGTCCAGGCAGCCGCGGCAGGGGTCGCGTCCATCCTGGCCCGGCGAGCCCAGAACACTTCGTGAAACAGGTCGGCCTGGGCCTGTCAGCCATTCCCTGACGACTGTTGTCGCAGGCAACGCAGTTTCGGGTGGTTGGCGTCATCGAGGGCAAGGGCCGCAGTCCACAGGGACGCGTCGAGCGTTTTCGGGATACACCAGTTCTCAGGTCGTGTGGCCGGGGTGTGTATCCGGACCGGATCGAGGTCGGGGAGATGCCGAGCGGCCACCGCCCACCACTGCCGCCCGCGGGCATCGATGACGACAGCGACCAACAGATCGTCGATACCGGGCAACTGTTCGGCCGCTACGCGAACTCGCTCGGGAATGTGCCGGTTCTCCGGACGATCTCTGAGCTGGTCGGCGAAGACGACGAATACCAGCCCGAAGCCGAACATATCGGTTCCCAGGGTATTACGAAGCTGGGCGGCGCGCAGGTGCACCGGATTCGGCTCGTGATCGCGGCGGTGGCCGGTGAGATCGACGGCCACACATTCAGCGTCTATTCCGCTGTTGTCACAGCGGAATCCGTAGAGCATCGGCAGCGAGGCCGTGGGCATAGACAGCAAGAATCGCGAAGTGATCTCGTCGATGGATTCCGGGTCGGGGAAGCGGATACGCGTCATCCGGCATCGCCTTCCCGTGTCTGTCGCGACCAGAACTGATGGCGCACCGCATCCCACAGTGGTGTCGGTTCGGGAAACCATTCACGCATATTCAAGAGGTCGGGGGCGATGACCGGGCTGGCCGCAGCCAGTAGCTCGCCGGTCGCAGTACGTACTCGCAGGATCCGAATCGTTCTCTGGGCGAGGCACCAGTCGGCCTGCTGCTCGCCGACAACGGTTCTGCGAACAGCTACCGAGTGCACCTCGGAAATCGATTGTCCAAGTGTCGGATTCATCGGATCGGCCTCCGGAAGCACTTGGCGCGCATCCTGAGCCGGGTACAGATTACGAACGGCATACTCTCCCCTTCTGTCATCGGCAGGTTCTGTGGGGAGGCGGCTGGGAACCACCACGCCCATTCAAAACGTATGGACACCAGCCGGACACCTGAACTGCGTCCAGGACGTATCTCCGGACACCTTCAACCAGCAAAACGTCCCGGTATGGTTTTGCCATGGCGCAACGACTCGAGTCGGCAATGCTTCGGGCTCAGATGGATTCGGTCGCATTGGCAGCCGCCGCGGGCGTGGACGTCAAGACGGTGAATCGCTGGCTGGCCGGTCGCGTTCCGCACAAACGAACCCGGGCCGAGATCGTGGCCGCCTACGCTCACCGCGCCGATATCCCGAACGAGGTCTGGATATCGCTGCTGACGCGGGCCACTCGACGAATCGATATCGTCGGCTACGCCTAGCCGTTCGTACTCGAACTGCTCCCCGATGCAGCACAGCTGATCGCTGAAAAATGCCGCGACGGCGCCGAGGTTCGTTTTGCCTTTGCCGACCCCGCATGCGCGCATGTAACCGAACGCGATGCGCTCGAACAGATGCAAGGGACATTGCCCGGCCGTATCCGTAACGCGCTCAGCATGCTCGGACCGCTGGCCGACACTTCCGGCTGCCGGATCGGTTTGCACTCAACGCACTTGTACAACTCGGTTTTCAAGTTCGACAACCAGATGATCGTGACTCCGTACCTGGTCCGCGCCCGTGGTTATCAACATCCGGCGCTACATCTGCGGAAGTTGTCTGCACATGGCATGTTCGCATCGTTCGAGGATCAAGTTGAGCAGATATGGGGAGCAGTGACCCCGTACTTGCGAGGGGTGGATACCGATGACCGCACGGCGTGACTACTACCGGGACCCGAGCGCTCCTGCACCGAACAGTCTGGTTCCAGGAGGCTCGGCCCTGGTCGTCGACGACATCGGCGCCCTTCTCATGCAACGGCGCAGTGATTCCGGGAACTGGTCCCTTCCCGGCGGAGTCATGGAGATAGGTAAAACCCTGGAGCAGTGCGTTGTCCGGGAAACCAAGGAAGAGACCGGGCTGGAAATCGAGATAACCGGAATTCTGGGGATCTATACCGACCCTCGACATGTGATCGCCTACGCGGACGGTGAAGTCAGACAAGAGTTCAACATCACCTTCTACGGCCGAGTGACCGGCGGGCACATCGAGGTCAGCTCGGAGTCGACCGAAGTCGGGTTTCTGACGCTGAAGGAGCTGGAAACGCTCCCGGTACACGACACAGTTCGGCTCCGGTTGCGGCACCACGCCGAACAACGGAGCGACCCATATCTCGGCTGATGCCATCCGGCACGGCAGCCGCCTCGATCATTGAGCACCTTCTCCGTACGGCAGACTGCGATCAGGTACCGTGCAGCAATCGACGAACGCCCGCACTGCGGAATCTGTGTCGGATTCCGCCTTCCACACGACACCCACCCGGCTCGGCGCCACCCCGGTCACCGGACGGTAGGTGATCCCGGGCCGCGCGTAGAACCGTGCGCTGGACTCCGGCGCCAGCGCTACTCCGTAACCGTTGGCGATCGCGCTCAGCCACTCGTCCGGCTGATCGGTGACCGCACCGATACGCGGCGTCCAGCCTGCGTGTTCGTCCGCGCCCAGCCAGTAGTCGCGCCAGGTACCGGTTTCCGCCGGAGCCGCCACGAAAGGTTCGTCCAGCAGGTCCTCGAAGGCAATGGTCTCGCGGGCCGCGAGCGGGTGCGCCGAGGCCACCGCCACCCAGCGCGGTTCGCCGAACAACTCACGCACGCGGAATCGGTCCTGCGCCGGGAACGGTAGCCGGAGCAGCGCGACATCCACTTCGGCGTCGGTCAACCCGCCGGTCGGATCCGCCCACGACGCCTGCCGCATATCCACCCGCCAGCCCGGGCACCGCCGGGAGAATTCCGCGATGATCCGCGGTGTCGCCTCATTGGCGGCGCTGGCGAGGAACCCGACGCGTAGTACGCGGTCGGCGTGCGCGGCGGCACGCCTGGTCTCCTGAAGTGCGCGGTCCCATCCGGTGAGCAGTGAGGCCGTCCGGCCGGCCAGGGCTTCCCCGGCGGGAGTGAGTGCCATTCCCGCCCGCGACCGCACGAAAAGCCGCACACCCAGCAGGTTCTCCAGCTGTTTGATCTGTTTGGTCAAGGCGGGCTGGGAGACGTACAGCCGTTCGGCCGCGCGGGTCAGGGTCCCTTCCGCCGCGACCGCGGCGAAGTAGCGCAGCAACCGGGTGTCGACATCCATTCCATCAGGTTATGAATGCAGGTATTGGTGCTTTTCTCCGGGGTCGAACAGGATGGTCTCAGTAACGAATCATGGTCTCCGGACCACCCTGGACAGAGAGCGCAGCAGTGCACACCACCTACCTCGTCGTCGCGATCGTCACCGTAGTAATGAATGCCGTGGACTCCTTCGCCGGTTTCGCCCGGGCGAAGTTCGTTCTCGCCAACTCCGCCGAGGTGGGTGTGCCGCGCAGTTGGCTGCCCTGGCTCGCCGTACTCAAGCTGGCGGGCGCGGTCGGGGTACTGCTCGGCATCCTGGGCATGAAAGGGCTGGGTTTTGCCGCGGCGGTCGGCTTGGTCCTGTTCTTCATCGGCGCCCTCATCGCGCATGTACGCGCTCGCGTCTTCTACAACATCGCTTTCCCGGGAGCGTATTTCGCTTTCGCTCTCGCGACCGCGGTCCTCACAGTCGCGCAGTAGTATTGCCACGGCAGCGGCCGCGAGGCCTGGGTAACCGTCGAATATCGCGGCTCTACATTCTTTCTGACTGTCATGGTTCGATCCGTTTCATCACATCACACGGTCAGGGGTATTTGTAGAACCCCTCACCGGTGGCCACCCCGAGTTTGCCCTTGTCGATGTAGTTCTCCTTCAGCCAGGTGGCGAGCCCCTCGGTTTCGGAATCGCCGCTCAGGATGTTGTAGGGCGTGGTGAGACCGACGACGTCGAGGATCTGGAACGGGCCCATGGGGGCACCGGTGGCGATCCGCCAGGTCTTGTCGACCGCCTCGGGTTCGGCGTAGTCGCCGGCAGCGAGTTCGATGGCGGAGTTCAGGAACGGCACCAGCAGCGAGTTCAGCACGTATCCGGATTTCTCTTTGTGGACCTCGATCGGCACCATGCCGATGTCGGCGGCGAAATCGACGACTGCCCGGAACACCGCGGGATCGGTCCGGCTCGTACCCATGATCTCGGCGGTATTGAACTTCCACACCTGATTGGCGAAGTGCAGGGCCAGGAATTTATCCGGGCGGCCGGTGAAATCCGCCATATCGCTGGGTAGCAGGGTCGAGGAGTTGGTCGCGAAAATCGTGTGTTCCGGGGCCAGCTCGCTCAGCTTCCGGTAGGTCTGCCTTTTGATATCGAGTACCTCGGGCACCGCTTCGATCACCAGATCGGCTTCGGCGACCGCGGCCCCCAGGTCGGTGGTCAGGCCGATACCGGCGCGGGTCTGCTCGGTGAGTTCGGCGGTCGCGCCCATGACCTCGTCGCGGTAGGTATCAGCGAGCCGCGCGAAGCGCTCACGCGCCGCGTCGAGTGCGGCGTTGTCGATGTCGTACGCCTGCACGCGGTACCCGTGGAACGCGGTCTGGAAGGCGATCTGGGAACCGAGCACCCCGGTGCCCAGCACTGTGACCGCGCGGATCTCGAGGGCCATAATCGTCTCCTTGTCGGTCGATCGAAGACATGTCGGACAACCGGAGCGGACTACCGCAGACCAGTAGAGCAGGGCCGGGCCGTCACTGTGGGCGAGTGGCCCATCGAGGCGTTTGCGATCGGGTAACGACTGTTGAACAGCGCTCCCACCTGCTATTTCAAACAGTATTTCAATCATTGATTGAAATCTTTCCCGCGCGGTGGTTCACTGGCCGCATGCCTGCGCGAGTCTCGGCCGCGACCCGCGAACGCCTGCTCACGGCCGCCGAACGACTACTGCTCACCGAGCGCTACGACGACGTCTCGGTGCGTCGCATCTGCACCGAGGCCGGCGCGAACCCGGCCGCTGTCCACTACCACTTCGGGTCCAAGGAAGCCCTCGTCGCGGCACTGCTCGAAGAGCGCCTCGGGGCGCTCTGGGCCGACCGCCTCACCGAGGTCACAGCCGATACCGGGCCCGTGGCCGATATCGTCGACGCGATTCTCACCCCGTTCGCCGACCTGGCAGCCGACCCGCTCGGGCGGCTGCACCTGCGCCTGCTCGCGCAGTTCGTGATCGACCGGCAGGTGGGCCCGGATGCGTGGCAGCAGCAGTGGTTCCGAATCGACTCGTGGGCAGACCTGCTCCCGCAGGTGGGCGAACGGGAGAGCCGACGCCGCTGGATGCTCGCGTTCGATCTCATCATCATGCGATTCGGCCGCGCCGCCGCCGACGAGCGCGCCCTGAGCCCGAGCGCCGTGGCCACCCTGCGCGCTTTCGTGGTGGCCGGCCTCACCGCACCGACAGGAGAAACTTCATGATCGACGTATTCGCGCCCGCCCCGCTGGGCCCGCTCACCCTGCGCAATCGGGTGATCAAGGCCGCGACCTTCGAAGGCCGCACCCCCGACGCCCTGGTCACCGATGATCTCGTGGAATTCCATCGAGAGATCGCGGCGGGCGGTGTCGGAATGACGACTGTCGCCTACTGCGCGGTCGCACCGGGCGGTCGCACCGACCGTCACCAGATCTATATGCGCCCGGAGGCCGTACCGGGCCTGCGCCGGCTCACCGATGCGGTACACGCCGAAGGCGCGGCGGCCAGTGCGCAGATCGGTCACGCGGGCCCGGTGGCGAATTCCGCGTCCAACCGCGCCCCCGCGCTGGCGCCGAGCCGGCTGTTCAGCCCGCTCGGGATGAGCCCGATGAAGGTGCCGGATCCGGCTGAGATCCACGAACTGGTCACCGCTCATGCCGATGCGGCGCTACTGGCGATCGAGGCCGGATTCGACGCGGTGGAAATACATTTCGGACACAACTATCTGGTCAGCTCGTTCCTGAGTCCACTGCTGAACCGGCGTAAGGACCGGTTCGGCGGCAGTCTCGAGAACCGGGCGCGACTGGCCCGCGATATCGCTCGGCGGGTGCGCGAGGCGGTGGGCGACCGGATCGCGGTCACCGCGAAACTGAATATGGAGGACGGCGTCCGCGGCGGCCTCGGCCTGCCGGAGTCGTTACAGGTGGCCGCGTGGCTGGAGGCCGACGGCGCGCTCGACGCACTGGAACTGACCGCGGGCAGTTCGCTGCTGAATCCGATGCTGCTGTTCCACGGTGCCGCACCGCGCCGGGAGTTCGCGAAAACCCTTCCGGGCCCCGCCCGCTGGGGTTTTCGGTTGATCGGGAAGGCATTCCTGCGCGAGTACCCCTACGAGAAGGCGTATCTGCTCGAGCGGGCCCGCCAGTTCCGCCGGGAGTTGTCCATGCCGCTGGTACTGCTGGGCAGTATCACCGACCGGGAGTCGATGGACCTGGCGATGACGGAAGGGTTCGATTTCGTCGCCATGGGCCGGGCGTTGCTGCGCGAACCGGATCTTTTGCACCGCATCCGATCCGACGCGAGTACCGAGTCCGCCTGCGTGCACTGCAACGAGTGCATGCCGACCATCTACAGCCGCACCCGCTGCGTCCTCCGACTCGATCAACTCGCGTCTCCGGATAGCTCGGCCGCCGCCGGATAGGTGCCGATCGGGTCGGCAAAACCGCTGCTCACAAAAATTGTCGGCCCCAATTAACGAACACCTGTTGAATGCGCCGTTGAATAGCGGTACGGTTCAGGGCATCAAAGCCGCACTCCCCCAGTGCGAATGCTCCCGCAACCGCCTCCGGGCGGCGCTACGACCGAGGACCGAATCATGCATCGAACCGCACGCACCCGCCGACTCGCCGTCCGGATCGCCGCCACCGCCGCGATCGCCCTGGCCCCGCTGGCCCTCACTGCCGCACCCGCTCTCGCCGACAACGGCGCACCCGTGGTCACCGATAGCGCGACCGAGGTCCAGGATGTGAGCCGACCCGGCCGCCACAACCACGGCCGCCATCACGACCACGGCCGTTTTCACGACCACGGCCGCCAACACGACCACAGCCGCTTTCACGGCGATCGCTCATGGAACGGCCGGCACGACAACCAGGCCGACTGGAATCGCGGCCGGCGCGACCGCGGCTGGGACCACGGCCGCCACAACAACTGGGACCGCGGCGGGCACCACGGCCCGCGCCACGGGTTCGGCCTGCCCTTCCCGCGGTTCCTCCTGCCCGGTTCCGGCAGCGCATTCTGACACCTGAACAACGGCACGTCGAACAAGTGCCGATAGGCGGATAGACCTCGGGTGGCCCGACCCGGGACAGTGGAACCGGCCGACCGCGGCGACTTGGGTCGGCCGGTTCCACACTGTTACGACTCCTCGCGCCGCACACCCGCATGGTGCGGCCGGATATCGGCGCCGTGCGAGAACGAGGCGGCCTCGGGACCCCGCTGGGGCGCTTGCTGCGCCCGCAGCCTCGGCAGTGCCCGTTCCAGCGCCTCGATCAACAAATCGGCCAGATCGTGACTGAAACCGTTACGGACCACTACGCGCAGCACCGCCAGATCCTCGCGGTCGGCCGGGAAGGTGTAGGCGGGAACCAACCAGCCCTGTTCCCGCAGCGCCGCCGACACATCGAAGACCGAGTAACCGGTCTCGCCCTCGGCGAGGGTGAACGCGAACACCGGCAACTGCCGGCCGTCGGTGAGCAACCGGAACGGGCCCAGGTTCGCGATCCGGTCGGCCAGCGCGGACGCGACCTCCCGGCAGTAGCCCTGCACCCGCGCGTAGCCACGATGACCGAGCCGCAGGAATGTGTAGTACTGCGCCACCACCTGCGCACCGGGCCGGGAGAAGTTCAGGGCGAAGGTCGGCATCTCCCCGCCGAGATAGTTCACCCGGAACACCAGATCGTCGGGTAGCGCCTCGGCATCGCGCCACAGCACCCAGCCCACCCCTGGATAGATCAGCCCGTATTTGTGGCCCGAAGTGTTGATCGAGGCGACCCGGGGCAGCCGGAAATCCCATTCCAGTTCGGGATCGCAGAACGGTGCGATCATGGCACCGGAGGCACCGTCCACGTGCACCGGGATATCCCAGCCGTGCTCGGCCTGTACCCGGTCCAGCGCGGCGCAGATCTCGGCGACCGGTTCGTAGCTGCCGTCGAATGTGGAGCCCAGAATCGCGACCACGCCGATCGTGTTCTCGTCGCAGCGGGACGCTGCCTCGGCGGCCGTGAGATGGAACCGGTCCCCTGCCATGGGCACCACACGCGGTTCGACATCCCAGTACTCGGCGAACTTCTCCCAGCACACCTGGACATTGATCCCCATCACCAGATTGGGCCGGCCGGCCGGCTGTCCGGCCGCCCGCCGCCGCATCTGCCACCGGCGTTTCATGGCCAGTCCGGCCAGCATGCACGCCTCACTGGATCCCGTGGTCGAGCAGCCGACGGCATGGTCGGGGCCGGCCGCGTGCCACAGATCCGCGAGGATTCGCACACACCGCTGCTCCAGTTCGGCGGTGCGCGGGTATTCGTCCTTGTCGATCATGTTCTTGTCGAAGCACTCACTCATCAGGATCCGCGCCGCGGGCTCCATCCAGGTGGTGACGAAGGTAGCCAGATTGAGCCGGGCATTGCCGTCGAGCAGTAGTTCGTCGTGCACGATCTGATAGGCGGTATCGCTGTCCAGTTCCGTGGCGGGCAACCGGTTGCGGGGTACCTCGATCGGCTCCCGGCTGAACACCGGATTCACCGAGATATCGTCCCGGTCGGAGCCACCGGGCTGAGACGGATGGGTCAATGCCATGGAGACCTCCACCAGCATTCGGGCCGGATATGCGGTCGCCCGGGCCGGCCGGGATTCCTCGAGTATCCACCTGGCACACGGCCGCTCCCGCGTACGACGACCGTGCGGCGGGTCGCCCCGGCGATCCGCTATTCCGCCATCGCCGCGTGGTCGGCGCTCCGCTGGACAGTGAGCCGGCGGCATCGGATCCGATCGCTCGGGCATCCGCATCTGGGCGGGATCTGCCCCGGCACGGGTAGGTGCGGGATACGCTCGGCCGATCAGTCCGTGCCGCGCCACACCGAGTGTCCGGTGCGTACGGACTGTGCCGATTCCCCCTGGTCACAACATCCGCTTGTTCGCACCACCAGAGGAGGAGACCGTGAAATCCGTCAACGCGTATCTCATGTTCAACGGCAATGCCGAAGAGGCGTTCACCTTCTACCAGTCGGTGTTCGGCGGCGAACTCCAGCTGATCCGATTCGGCGATATGAGTGAGGGCGCGAACCTGCCCGAAGAGGCCAAGAGCCTGGTGGCCCATACCGCGCTACCCCTGGCCGGAACCGGACAGATCCTGATGGGCTCGGACTGCCCGCCGGGACAGACCGTCGAGGTCCCGCAGCGGCCGAACTTCACCGTATGTCTCGAGGTCAGCGACAAGGACGAAGCCGAGCGCGTCTTCGGCGCCCTGAGCGCGGGCGGGTCGGTGGATATGCACCTCGCCGCCACCGAATGGACCGAACTGTTCGGGATGCTCACCGACAAGTTCTCGATCCCCTGGATGGTCGACTTCAACTCCGCCGAATAGCGACCGTCGAGGGCTGCCACCGATGACCATCGGACAACCCGCGCGACCGGGCCGGCGTTCCGGGTCCGGCCTGGTACTCGCGGTGCTCTGCGCGGGCCAGTTCCTGATGGCCCTGGACAGTTCGGTCATGAACGTCTCGATGGCCACGGTGGCACAGGACCTCGGCACCAGCATCACCGGTATCCAGACCGCCATCACCCTCTACACGCTGGTGATGGCCTCACTGATGATCACCGGCGGCAAGATCGGCGCGATCTTCGGCCGGCGGCGCGTCTTCGGTATCGGCCTGGTCGTCTACGGCGTGGGATCGTTCGTGACCGGTCTCGCACCGAACCTCGGCGTCCTACTCGTGGGTTGGTCGCTGCTCGAAGGGATCGGCGCGGCGCTGATCATGCCGGCGATCGTGGCGCTGGTGGCCGCCAACGTACCGGCGTCACGGCGTCCGGCGGCCTACGGTCTGGTGGCCGCGGCGGCCGCGGCGGCGATCGCGGTGGGCCCGCTGCTGGGTGGCGCCGTGACCACCTACGCCTCCTGGCGGATGGTCTTCTTCGGCGAGGTCGTCGTGGTGGCCCTGATCCTGTTGCTCATGCGCCGGATGAACGACAGTGCCCCGGAGCGGGCGCGACTGGATCTGCCGGGTTCGGTGCTGTCGGTATGCGGTCTCGCCATGATCGTGTACGGGGTACTGCGTTCGAGTGAATGGGGTTGGATCCAGGAACGGCCCGGCGCCCCGGCGATATTCGGGCTGTCACCGGTCATCTGGTTGCTCCTGGGCGGACTGCTGGTGCTGTATCTGCTCTGGGAGCGGCTGGCGGCATGTGTGCGCAGCGGTCGCGAACCGCTGTTCGACCCGAGCCTGCTGAGCAATCGGCAGCTCACCGGCGGACTGAGTATGTTCTTCGCCCAGTTCAGCGTGCAGGCCGGGGTGTTCTTCGCGGTACCACTGTTCCTGTCGGTGGTACTGCAACTCAACGCGCTCGGCACCGGCGCGCGGTTGCTGCCGCTGTCGGTGGCGCTGATCGCGACCGCGGTGGGGATTCCGAAACTGGCGCCTCGGGCGAGCCCGCGGCGGGTGGTTCGCCTGGGCCTGCTGTCGATGATCGTCGGGATACTGGTGCTCGCCGCGGGGATGGACCCGGGAGCCGACGCGCGGGTGGTCGCGATTCCGATGCTGCTGATGGGGGCGGGCCTGGGCGCGCTGGCATCCCAGTTGGGCGCGGTGACGGTCTCGGCGGTGCCGGAATCCCGGAGTGCCGAAGTGGGCGGGTTGCAGAACACGGCCTCCTATCTCGGCGCCTCCCTCGGCACCGCGTTGATCGGGTCCGTGCTCATCGCCACCTTGACCTCCTCGGTCATGGACGGGATCGAGAACAATCCCGCGGTCCCGGACTCGGTGCAACAGGAAGCAGGCACCGAACTGGCCGACGGTGTGCCGTTCCTGTCCGACACCCAGCTGCGCACCGCCCTCGCGGACGCGGGGGTCGACGCATCCACCGCCGACTCCGTGGTATCGGTCAACAGCTCGGCCCGCCTGGACGCCCTGCATACGGCGTTCGCGGTCACCGCCCTGCTTGCCATGGCAGCTCTTCTGGGCACCCGGCGGTTGCCGAAATATCCTGTGGCAGAACCGGACAGCAGCCCGGCGAACGATCAGGGCCCGCCCCGAGACCGCAGCCGGTAGGCCCTTCGTGTCGCGGCAGGGATCGGATCAGCGGAAGCGGAACACGTCGGGCAACCAGGGGGCCCGGCGGTGATGCGGCCGGCTGCGGTTGACCCACAGCGGATTCGATTCGTCGCGCCGGTACACCGTGAGCTGGCCGGCTACCGAAAAACGCAGATGGGTGGCACTGCCGAACACCTCACCGTCGGCCGCCAACGATTCGGCCCGGGGCAGGTACACGAACAGCTCCGGCAACTGCCGTTCTCCGTAGACGCGGCTGTGCCCGATAGCGGCCAGTAGCAGAGCGACCACCGCACGGGCGCGCGACCAGCGCACATCGGCACGCAGCCAGCGCACGTCGAGCAGTCCGGAATCGAGACGGTCACGGAATGCCGGGACCGCACCGTGCGGATGGTAGGGACCGTTGCCGACGAACAGGAACCACACGCGTTGCCAGTGGTCGTCCAGGTAGATCTCGATCGGTTCGGCCCGGCGCAGCGTCACCACGAGCGCGGCCGCGAACGCGGGCCACTTACCCAAGCGGGACTGCCATTTCTCGCGCAACCGGACCAGATCCGGATAGGAGCCGAGACTGAAGGTGTTGATCAGATGCCGGGTGCGCATCTCGTTCGCGTCGCCGTATTCGACACCGGCGATATCCACCGCGACCGCTTCTCCCACACCGGTCGCGTCGACGACCTCGAGCAGATCGTAGACACCGAGGTCACGTGCGAAATGATTGAGCGTGCCGGTCGGGATCACCACGAGCGGCAACTCGAAGCGCAACGCGACCGCGGCCACCGCGGCCACCGTTCCGTCACCACCGGCCACTCCCAGCGCGGCGACGGGTTCCGGCTGTTCGGCGATGGCCCGCTCGAGCAATTCGGTGCAATCGACGTCGGGTTCGGTGCGCACGACGACCGCGGCGGGCAGGGCCGCGGCGATATCGTCGGTCGGGTCGTAGTTCGCGTCCCCGGATACCGGGTTCACGATGATGACGAGCCCTTTACCCTCGGCGAGCACCGGCGCCTCACGGACCAGCCGCGCCCGGGCCTCGTCCGATTCCCGCACCGGCCACCACCGCCGGGTCGCCAAGGCGATCCCGGAACCGACGGCGGCGCCGACCAGGACATCCGAACCCCAGTGCACACCCGTGTGGATCCGGGAGTAGGCCACCGCGGCGGCCAGTGGTGCCACGGCGAGCGCGGTGCGCGGGCTCTCCATCGCGACCGCCGTCGCGAAGGCCGCGGCGCTGGCACTGTGGCCCGACGGGAACGACGACGAGGTCGGAGCCGGGGAGAGCCGGCGGTACTCGGGCATCAGTTCCGCGGCCGGGCGGCGCCGCGCGAAAACTGATTTGAGCACCACATTGGCGACGAAGCTGGCGCCGGCCACCGAGACCACCCCGCGTAACCCCGCCCGCCGGGTGGCCCCTTGCCGAACCGCGAGCAGCCCCGCGCAAGCCATCCACAGCACGCTGTGGTCGGCACTGCCGGTCAGTCGCAACAGGCCCGCGTCCACTCGGGAGGCGGGCAGTTCGGCGACGGCGCCGCCCACGGCGCGATCGAATCGTCCGATTTTCTGGAACCTGCGGCGCGACCGACTACTCACGCGCCCGACACTACTCATCACCGTGACCGGGCCGCGAACCGAAGCGGCCCGGTGCCATCGCTACGCGGTGCTCTGCCGGCGCGGGAGTTTCCATCCGGGTCGCGGGAAATGGCAGGTGTAGCCGTTCGGGAAATGCTGCAGATAGTCCTGGTGCTCCGGTTCGGCCTCCCAGAACTCCGGTGCCGGTGTCACCTCGGTGACGACCTTGCCCGGCCACAGTCCCGAATCCTCGACATCGACGATGGTGGCCAGCGCCTCCCGCTTCTGCTCGTCGTCGAGATAGAAGATCTCGGAGCGGTAGCTGCTCCCGATATCGTTGCCCTGCCGATCCTCGGTGGTCGGATCGTGGATCTGGAAGAAGAACTCCAGCAGCGCCCGGTAGTCGGTCTGCGCGGGGTCGTAGACGATCTCCACGGCCTCCGCATGACCCGGATGGTTGCGGTAGGTGGGGTGGTCGTTGCGCCCGCCGGTGTATCCGACGCGCGTCGATACGACTCCCGGTTGCTTGCGGATCAGCTCCTCCACACCCCAGAAGCACCCACCGGCCAGGATCGCCTTGCGCGTTTCGGTCACGCTTCCTCCTTCGCGTTGTCTGCCCTGTCTACAACCCCGGTTCGGTCCGGGAAAATCCCATCCACCGTTCCACCGGGTGTGCTCAGGAACGCTGTGCCGTGACCAGCAGGTACTCCCATTCCATCCGGCCACCGCCCAGATCGTGCGCGGCGCCGAGTTCGGCCAGTTCCCGGTCCAGTTGCGCGGCCCGGTCCGGTTCGTCGGCGAGCGCCCGGTACACAGTGACCATCGGGCCGTAGTTGGCCTTGAAGAAGTCACGGAAGGCGGCGCCGGCGGCGAAACACTCCACGGCAGCGCGCTCCCGGCGCATTTCCAGGCCGGTCACCCGGTCGCCCAGCAGTTCGGTGACGTGGGCTTCGTCGCCCCACAGCGGCGGCGGTTGCGCGCCGGGCGGCGGGGTGGGGGCGAACGGTTTCAATACGGCGAACATCCGGCCGACAAACCCCTCGGGGGTCCAGTTGATCAGGCCTATCGTCCCGCCCCTACGGGTCACCCGGATCAGCTCGTCGGCGGCCGTCCGATGGTAGGGCGCGAACATCACCCCCACGCAGGACAGGACAGCGTCGAAGGCGCCCGGGTCGAAGGGCAGGGCCTCGGCGTCGGCCTGCTCCCAGGTGAGCTCGACGCCCGCCGCGGCCGCATTCCGGCGGCCGACCTCGAACAATTCGGGGGTCAGGTCACTGGCCACCACATCCGCGCCCGCTTCGGCCGCCGGAATCGCCGCGTTTCCCGCGCCGGCGGCGACGTCCAGTACACGCTGTCCGGGACGGACACCGCAGACTTCGACGAGCCTCCTGCCGAGTCCGGGAATCACATCGGCGGCCACCCGCGGGTAGTCGCCCGACGCCCACATCGCTCTGTGCTTGCCCTTGAGATCGCCGGGCGCGAACTGCGTCATCATCTGCTCCTCGGGGTCGATCGAACCTCGGATCCGCTCACGACAGTTCGCGCCCTCCGGATGACTCTTCTCGCGGCTGCCTTCTGTAATCGTTCACCCGCTCAACCGTTCGGCGAGCACGTCTCATTGTCTGCCCCGGCCGCCCCGCGCCGCAATCCCCGCCCCGACCCGAACCGCGGGCACAGCCGGCCTGTGCAGCCTGGCCGTCACGCCTTCGCGGCGCCCGTCACCGGATGGGCACCGGCCGGTCCCCTGCCCGGATCGCGGCACCGGCGACAACGCGCGACGGTAGGGCGCCCCGAAGGCTGGACAGCCCCAGCCCGGGGAATCCGGGCAACACATTCGATCCGGAGTATGCGATCGCCGGTGGGCCTATCATCGAAGATCTCGACCGACGCTCCCGCACAGCGGGATCCGCGATCGCCGGAACGACCATGCACAGGGGAACGGAATGTCGGCAACCGACCCGAGTCACCACACCGCGAACAGCCGAGAACTGTACTGCCGTCGCGCCCACAGCGGGTTCCGCGACCCCGCGCGGGACGAGTACGGACCGTCTACCGGGCCCGGGGTCCGCGGTGCGACCGGCTGACTGCCTCGCACTCAACGGCGGTGCGCCGGTGCGGAGTGCCCCGTACCGGTGGCCGGTGCACGACGAGGCCGAACGCCGGGAACTGCTCGAGGTACTCGACAGCGACCACTGGTCCTTCGACGGACCGCAGGAGACCGCACTCGGCGGCGCGATGGCCGACTACCTCGGCGCGGAGCACGCACTACCCGTGGCCAACGGCACCGCCGCACTCGAGATCGCATTGGAAGCGCTGGACCTGGGCCCGGGCGACGAGGTGATCGTGCCGGGGCTGGCCTGGACCGCCGTGGCGCACGCGGTCGTCGTCAACGGGGGCGTGCCGGTGTTCGCCGATATCGATCCCCGCACCTGGTGTATGGACCCGGCTGCGGTCGAGGAAGCCGTCACCGAACGCACCCGCGGAATCCTCGTCGTCCACACCTACGCGCATATCGCCGATATGGAACGACTGCTCGATATCGCGCGCCGCCACGAGTTGTTCGTGGTCGAGGACGGCGGGCATGTCTTCGGTGCCCGATGGAACAACAGATCCGCCGGAACGCTGGGCCGGATCGGCTGTTTCAGCTTCCAGCAGTCCAAGGCGCCGACCGCTGGCGAGGGCGGGTTGGTCGTCACCTCTGATCCACGGCTCGCCGATCGCGTGTACAGTCTCGCGAACTGCGGGCGGCGACGGCGACCGGAAGCGGACTGGGGCTTCGGCGGAAACCACCGGATCACCGAATTCCAGGCCGCGATCCTGCGCGCACAGTTACGCCGCGTCGACGACCAGATCGTCGTCAAGTCGCGGCAGGTCGCCGCGTTCCGCGCGGGCCTGGCCGCCACTTCCGGCCTCATCCTGCACCAGCCCGACCCGCGCATCACTCGCCGGAACTTCGCCGCGCTTCCGCTGACCGTCGATATCGAAAAGTTCGGCGGGGTAGGCACCGAGCTGATCGTCACGGCACTCGCGGCGGAGGGCATTCCGGCCTTCCTGCCCCATCAGGTGGTCTACCGGGCTCCGACCTGGGTGGCCGGACTGCGCAGATATCCTCGGCACCGGCTCGGACTCGACGCGCGGTGTCCGGCGGGTGAGCAGGTCGCCGGGGCCGCGGGCATCGTCATCGCGCAAGAAGCGTTTCTCGGCCGCTGGACCGAAACGGCCCATCTCCTGGACGCGCTCGACAAGGTCCGCCGACTGGCCACCACCATCCCGGCGGGCGCCCGCG
The DNA here is from genome assembly GCF_035956715.1 of Nocardia sp. NBC_01329. NCBI lineage: Bacteria > Bacillati > Actinomycetota > Actinomycetes > Mycobacteriales > Nocardiaceae > Nocardia > Nocardia sp. NBC_01329. Next base: position 4,189,646 of record NZ_CP108381.1, read on the forward strand.
ATACCCGCCGCATCTGATTCCCGTGGCGATCACCACCGCCGCCGCGTGATGCCGTACCGGATATCCGATCCGGCGGCGCAACGGAGCTCGAAAGCCTCGGCAATGTCACGACCGGTGTGGGTCACATCTGTTCGACTGTCCGGCCCCGGTCCTGGGCGGCGCCCGGGTGCGGGCTTTCGATGGTCTTTCCTGCTCGCGCCCAGATACTCTCGATATCGAACCGCTCGGCCTGCCACGAGTCGGCGGCGACCCGTACTCGGCCACGCCAGGTCCGCATGATCTCGACATGGACCGGCCAGCGCACGAACTGCCGCATATCGCGCTCGCTGTCCCATACCGAGATCGAACCACCCCGCAATTGCCCGGGCCGGCCCCACAGCCATACACCGACAGCGCCCTGCAGTACCGGCCAGGTCTCACCCAGTTCCAACCCGAGCGCGTAAATCTGCTGTACCTCGGGCTCCGATGTCGCGAGAAAGTCGGTCACGCTGACGAATACCGGCCCGGTCGAGTCCGCGGCGGGGCCGGGTTTCCACGGCATGAGAACGGTGCCCTCGGAGAAAGGCGGGGCGGCGGTCACGATACTGCTCGCACGGCCGGTCGGACGGAGGTGGTTAAATTAGTAAACATGTGCCCATGATAGGCACCTGTTTACTGGAAAGACAATGGCAACGCTCCCACGCACCTAGGACCCGGCCCCCGCAACAACATCCTGATCTGCTCGGCCGATGCCGTGATCGTGATCGTGATCGTGATCGTGATCGTGATCGGCGGATCCTGGGGAACGCTGTCCGAACTCGCGCTCGCCAAATCGGCGCGGCGAGGTACCTGTCGTCTCCCTGCACGGCTGGACCGTTCTCGACTCCGTGGGCAGACCGGCCCGAGCGGGACTCACGGCCGACTCCCCCGCAGATTACGCGGCGTGTAATGCCCTTTCCCGCAACGGAATTCGCTGAGCACGAGTGGTTCGGTGAGCCGGCGGCGAGGGCACGCGTGCCGCCTGCGCGGCTACAACTGACCCGAACGACACCGCGGTCCAAAACAATTCGTCCTGGCCCGCGGTATCCGGTCCTCGCGACCGCCGGCGATCACTGCCTCGGCGGCCGCCCGATACGCGATCGTCAGGATATGTGCAGCGGCGACGACGCCGGGAACTCCACCCGCAGCGAGGTCAGCGAACGATGGAAGGGCCCGGGCCGCCAGGTCGGGGGGTCGGCCAGCTGAATCTCGGGGAGAGCGTCCAGCAGCTGGTCGATGGCGTCCTGCGCGATCAGGTACGCCATGGACTGGGCGGGACAAGTGCGCGGGCCCACGCCCCACGCCAGATGGGAGCGATTACCGGTGCGATCACCGCTGCGGACCGTCGGATCATTGTTGCAGGCGGCGATACTGACGGCGATCGGCTGGTTGGCGGGCAGCCAGGCGTCGTCGATGAGGATCGGCTGCCGCGGGTAGGTGAGCAGATAGTTGGCCAGGGGTGGGTCGTTGAAGAGAACATCGTCGAGTGCCTCCCGGGTGGACAGGCTCCCGCCGAGCACACCGCCACCCAACCGGTCATCGGTGAGGATGAACAGCAGCGTGTTGACGATGAAATTCTGCTGGAATTCGATCCCCGCGCCGTACTGACTCGCCAACTGGTGAACCATCTCCAGATCGTCGAGCTCGGCCGGATGCCGTAGCAGCGCGGAGGTTATGTCTTCCCCGGGTTCGGCCCGTTTCAGGGCCACCAACTCCAGCATCGCCTCGCTGATCATCATATTACCGTGATCGGCGTCGACACCCTCGACGATCGACGCCATACCGGCAGCCATCTTCTGGCCCACCTCCGGTGGGCAACCGAACAGCACATTGAGAACACCGAAGATCAGCGGAAAGGTGTACTGACTGATCAGATCGGCGCTCCCTTCCTCGCAGAAGGAGTTGATCAGCGAGATGGCGATCTCTTCCACCGTGGTGTGCAGTGCGTAGAGGTCGACCTCACCGACACTCTCGGTGGTGGCCTGACGATAGCGTGCCGCCTCCGCCCCGGCGCTGCGAGTCGCCATCGGGCGCCATTCCATCATGGGCAGGACGGGGCAGTCGGCGGGCATCTCCTTCTGCCAAGTGCGCGGATCGGCCGGGAAATGCTCGGGATCGTTCAGGATCCGCACTGCGGTCCGGTAGTCGATCACCAGGGTGGCGGGAACGCCGGGCGCCAGTTCCACCGGCATCAAAGACTTGTACTGCTTGCGCATTTCACGGTAGTAGGTGTGTGGGTCGGCGGCGAATTCCGGGGCGAACAGCGGCATCCGTGGATCGTCGGAATCGAACGGGGAGATCTGACGGGCGGGGCAGGAAGGGGCAGGCGTTCCGGGTGGGACGGTGCTCAAGAAAAGGACTCCAGACAAATGTTGCGGACGACGAACGATAGAGCAGGTTTTTCGATGACGTACCCGGCTCGGGCATACTCGACACGAATCCCGCAGGACGGTTTCCGTACCACGGGAAACCGGGCAGCTAGACTCGGCCCGGTGCTGTCCGTGCGGAAGGTGTACTCGCCGCGAGTATTCGCTCCAGAAGTTCTGCCGGGGCGATGTGGCGGGCGGCGATCGAATCCGAGGAGCAGCCGAGGAGAGGTAGCGCGGTGATGACCGGCTCGGCAGCGCAACCCCGTCGTGGCCGCGGCCGCCCACCCGGATCGGATGGAGCGCATACGCGGGACTCCCTCTTGCGGGCGGCGCGTGAACTGTTCAGCGAAGTCGGCTACGAGCGTGCGACATTCACCGATATCGCGACCCGGGCCGGGGTGTCGCGCACCAATATCAACCACTATTTCCGGAGCAAGGACGAGCTCTACCGCACGCTGTTCGAAACCGACAAGGACAGTGTGATCACCGCCGGTATCGCCGATGCCGGGGCAGCGAGCGACCTCGCCGACCGGATGGCCGCGTTTCTGCGCATCACCATGCGGGCCGACTCCGAGAACCGCACCTACGTAAGATTTCTCGCGGCCTCGCTGTTCGACGCGCTGCGCAATCCGGAGCTCGGCGACTGGGCAGAAGGACAGATCGACAATGTGCGCGGCTTCATCCGGCCGGCGCTGGAGGCCGCCGCGGCGGACGGGACGATCGGGCCGGATGTCGATATCGCCACCGCCACCGAGGTACTCATCGCCGTGGTGTGGGGAATGAGCATGTACGCGGGGTTCGTCGGAACCGACGGCCGGCTCGAGCCGATGATCGACCAACTCAGCGCCCTCTTGCGCGGCACTCTCTGGTAACTGCGGCCGGTGCGCACCGTGCCCGCCCCACCGGCCGGTGGGGCGGATCCGATACCGCACCGCCCGAGTCATCCGAGAACGGTGACCGTGCCCGCATCGCCGTCCAGGCGGATGCGCTGGCCGTCACGGATTCGGTAGCTGCCGTTCTCGGTGCCACAGACACAGGGAATTCCGAGTTCGCGGGCCACGATCGGCCCGTGGCTGAGCAGGCCGCCGTAGTCGGTGACGACTCCGGCGGCGACGAGGAACAGCGATACCCAACTCGGATCGGTCGTCTCGCAGACCAGGATGTCGCCGTCGTCGAGCTCGGTCGTCGACGGATCGCGGACCACCCGGGCTCGTCCCTCCACCACACCGCCGCTGGCCGCCACACCCGTCACGACGCCCGAGACACCCAGGGCGGGGGCCTGCGACTCGCCGGCCTTCGTCAGCTGCGGCACACCCGACCACGCCTGCGGCAGCCGGTAATCGCAGCGCTGTTCGTATTGCGCACGGCGAGCCGCGACCAACGCACGCCGGTCACCGGTGACCCCGGCGCACACTTCGTCGTAGGACAGGTGGAAGACGTCGTCGGCGTGGTCGATCACACCCGCTTCGACCAGCAGGGCGCCCTGCCGCCGCATGGCGGCCCGGGCGATATCGAAGGTGAGCAGGTATCCGGCCTTGCCCTGCTCGCGCAGGGCGATCCAGCGGGCGGCCCACCGCACGTACCGGGCCGCGCCGCCGCGCTTGCGCCGGGGCAGCGCAGCCTGGAGTTCGGCCAGGGCACGCTGGCGCGTCTCGATCTGTTCCCGGCTCCGATTGCGCGGCGCCCGTGGGCTGTCCGCGGCGACGGCGCGGTAGTCGGCGAGCCGGTTGAGTACGGGGGTGGGGTCCTCGCGCCAGGTGATGCCGGACAGCTGTCCCTCGTTGGTGCCGTGGTAGCCGTGCCGGTCGGTGAACTCGCGCAGCGTGATCTCGTCATGGGCCAGCGCCCACAGATCGTGCGCGATCTCGCTCTCGTCCGAGCCGACCCCGGACAGCAGAGCCGGCGCGAGATGGGTCAGGTCGAGCCCGGCCAGCATATCGGTCACCCGGTCGGCGAGCCCCGAGCTGACGAACGAGACGAGCATATGTTTGGTCAGCATGCGCTGGAAACGCTGCCGCGCGTCGTCGAGCAGTTCGACGCATCCCGCGTGGTCGAGCGTATCGATACTGTCCAGGTGGGCGAGTCGCCAGCGGCGCAGATCGGCGAACTCGGCGTCGTGCCGCTTCGGCAGGCGGAGCACCGCCCCGGGCGCTTTCGCGACGATGACGGGATAGCGCCGGGCGCTGTTCGCATCGACCGTCTCCGGCCGGACATAGCCGAAGAGCTGCTGTTCGACCGCTGTCGCCGAGGTGCCCGGGGTGATGTTCGCGATCTCCCGGAACTGGTCGATATTGGCCGCGGCCCGCCCGGCGAACACTGTCCAGAACATTTCCTCCGGCTGATCCGAAACACGGACCTGTTTCTTGGTCAGGACACCCAGATTCCGGAATGCGGTGCGGGTCGCCAATTCCACCGACGCGTTGATGAACGTGAAGCCCAAGGTGGTGAACACACCCGGAAATGCCTCCGCGACATTGCCGGTGGTCCAGGTGACCGAGGGATCGATTGTCGTGTTGTCGAGCGTTTCCTCGACGATTTCGCGGGTGCTCATCGAACCTTCTCCATCTTGCGTCGCAGGAGCAGCTCGGGCAGCGAACCCGGTGCGCCGTGGGGGGATTCCGCGCGTGCCCATCGGGTGAGCAGCGCGATATCGGGATCGTCGGCCGGGGCGCCGGCGACGACGGCGAGCTCGCCGGCATACACCGCACCGGCCGTCGCGTCGACGGTGACCGTCTGTCCGGCCAGCCCCATCAGTGATCCGGTGCCGCAGCCGACCACGCAGGGTACGGCCATTTCGCGGCAGACCACCGCCGCGTGCGAGGTCGACCCGCCGAGTTCGGTGATCACCGCCGCGGCCACCGACATGGCCATCACATCGTCGGGGTCGGTGGTCGGCCGAGCCAGGATCACCGCTTCACCCCGGTCCGCGCGTTCTTCGGCTTCGCCGGAATCGGTGACGACGAGGCCGCCGGCGATACCCGGACTAGCTGGTTTACCGGTTGCCACGGGAGCGGTCGCATCCCGCTCGCCGCGGTCGAGCCGTGGGGACAACAGGGCACGAACCTGCTCGGGTGCCACCCGGTCGAGCGCTTCACCATGAGTGATCAGGCCGGCCTGTCGCAGCAGCACCGCGTGCCGGATCGCCGCCTCCGGGGTGCGTTTGGCGGTCCGCGCCTGCAGCAGCCACAGTGTGCCGCTCTCCACCGTGAATTCGATATCCTGCACGTCCCGGGCATCGGCCTCCAGCCGGGCCGCGGCGGCGAGCAACTCGGTGTGCACATCCGGCATGGTGGCGGCCAGCTCCGCGAGCGCGAGGGCGTCGGCGCGGCCGGACACCACATCCTCACCCTGGCCACGCGGCAGCCACTCACCGTATGGTTCGGCACCACCGGAGAGCGGGTTACGGGTGAACAGCACGCCGGTTCCCGAACGGTCGTCGAGATTGCCGAAAACCATCGCCTGCACGGTGACCGCGGTCCCGGCATCGTGTGACAGGCCCCGGCTCTCGCGATATCCGACAGCGCGCGGTGAATTCCAGGAGCCGAACACCGCGCCGATCGCGCAGCGCAATTGCTCCCACGGGTCCGCGGCCGGGGGGCAGCCGACCACCTTCTCGAACTGTTCGCGAAACCGGCGATGGGTATCGGCGGCGAATACGGTATCCCCGAACTGTTCGGCCAATGCCCGTTCGACCTCGTCGTTCGTCCCCAGGTTGAGAACGGTGTCCATCATCCCGGGCATGCTGGTCGCCGCGCCCGAGCGTACCGAGACGAGAAGCGGCCGCGGGCCGGCACCGAAACGGCGGCCGGTGACCGCCTCCAGTTCCGCCACGGCGGCGGGCACCGCATCCCACACTTCGGCGGGCAGCGACTCACCGGAGCCGTGCATACGCCGGCACACCTCGGTGGTGATGACGAATGCCGGTGGAACCGGGATCCCCAGCGCCGACATCCGCTGCAGGCTTAGAGCTTTACCGCCCAGCAAGTCCGGGCCCGCAGTGGTCGCGGGGCCGAGCGGGAGGACCGAAGGGTGTTCGGCGGCGGTCACTCGGCCCTCCCCGCGCCCTCTTCTCGAATCCGGGACACACCACCGAGACCGATCAGTTCCTCGTGCAGTTCGAACCAGACGGTGTGATAGCTGTCGACGAGCGGCCCCGCCAGCCAGGTCGGATCGCCGGAACGGATCTTCTCCAGTGCCGCGGCGAACCGGTCCGGGTATCGCGCCAGGCGCGGCGCGAGCTCGACGAAGCCCGCGAGCAGCGGTGCGAACCGCTCGTGCAGTTCACCCAGCCGCGCCACGATTCGCGCGTCGTATTCGGCGTCGGTGTGGTCGTTCGGGCGCTCACCGTCGATCAGCTGCCAATCGGTGACCAGCTGTTTGAAGTCGTTGTTCACGTCACCGAAGCCGCGGTACCGCTGACGCAGCAGCGCCTGGTCGACGGTGGCCCGCTCGACCGTCAGCAGTTCGTCGAGTCGCGTCCGGCCCGCGGCGGTGAGTTTGATCCGGACACCCACGCGCTGGAGCTCCCCGGCCGCGAGCAGTGGTTCCAGCACGGTGGAAAGGTCGGCTTCGGTGAGCCCGGCCGCGGCGGCGAGATCGGCTTCGGTGGGACGACCCTTGAATCGCGCAGCCTGAAGGACGCGCAGTACATGTGGCATGGCGTAGCCGCTTTCTCTCGTCGCCGCCGGTCAGGCGACCCGGTGCAGGATCGCCTGTTGGAAAAGGCCCTCGCCACCTCTGCCGTCGGTATCGAACGACAGGAAGTCGTCGTAGACCCCCAATGCCGGTCCGTCGGTCTCGGCCGGCCCCGCCGGCACCCGGAAGCCACCGAGCCGCGCACCCAACGACACCAGCCTGGTCGTGCTGTCTTCGAGCTCGAGCCGGGCCCAGCGGAATTGGGCGGCCGCGTCACGCGCGAAGGTGATGGCGGTGATCGCCGTCGAACCGGTGCTGTCGATGACGAAACCGTCCGGGGTCAGCGAGTCGTCGGCACCGCGGAACTTCATCGCCGTGACGAAAGCCGAATCGTCCACCACGAACAGGGCGGCGAACTCGACCCATTGCGACGTTTCGTCCCGGAACCCCCAGGTGCGGTCACGTATACCGTGCCCGGCGGTGGCCACCGTCGTCCCGTCCACTGTCACACTCCCCGCGACGGTGCACGCCTGCTGGAAATGCTGCAGTGGCGCGGCGGTACCCAGCGCGGGAATGGCGTTCTTCACGCCGTAATCGGCGGAGACGAACAGCGGCGCGTTGACGAGTTCGGCCCGGACGAGCGGGTGCTCGACCCGCACCCGGCCGTCCAGCCCGAAATGAATACTGTCACCGCTGAAGGTCCCCGCCTCCAGGGTTTCGACCACTTCGGCCACCCGGCCCGCCACGGACACACTGAACCGGGCGCGGCGGGTATCGGGTGCGTTCGGCGACGTCGAGACGTGCACCGTACCGAATACCTCTGCGGCGGCATCCCAGAACGAGAGATAGGCATTGTCCTTCCACACCGGATCATCGGCGCCGGCGGCGTCGGCATGAACCGGCTCGGACAGCTTGCCCCAACTCTGCTCGGTCGGGGTGGCGGTGGTCATCGAGTGTCCCTTCTGTTCAGGATGGGCGGGGAGATACGGATTCGGTCGGAAGCCGCGCCGGCCGGTCGGGCGGCGATACCCTCCTGCCCTGTTCACACGCGGAAACTCTCGCTCCGACCCGCACAGTGTGTTGCCGCGCGGCGGCAGGCACCGGAACCGGCGGCTCGAGCGCAAGGGGTACCGGGCAGCCGTTCCCGGTATGGGCGGTACCGTCGCGTACCTCGACGCCCATGACTGTACCTCCGGTTGCCGGCGCAGTAAGCGGGTGCGCGGACGTGAACAGTGAACAATGCACAGGGACCGTGATCGCGATGGCCGGTTATACCGGCGCCAGGGTCACTGTGAGATGTGAGGCTATACGAAATGACGCTACTGTCAATTTGTCCCGGCCACCGCGAGCGTCAAACCCTCTCGGCAGGAAGGGAATAGCGGTCGCGGCCGTCCTGTCACGGCTCCGAGAATCGCGATCCTCGCACCGGCCGCTCCGCCGCCCGCGGCCGATCGATCGGTTCCACCGTGCACTACCGGTGGTGCGCACCGGCTCGTTTGACGACGGTCGCGACATCAGGTGACACTCGGCCGTCGAAAGGATGACTCATGGGTTCGATGCTTTTCGCGATCGCCCTACCGTTGGCACTCGGAATCGTCATGTTCGGTCTGGGCCTGACCCTCACCGTCGACGATTTCGCCCGGGTGGCCCGGTTTCCCGAGGCGGCGCTGATCGCATTGGTGTGCCAGCTCGTGGTCCTGCCCGCACTCTGCTTCGGGTTGGTGCGGTTGTTCGGGCTCGACGGCGCCCTCGCGGTGGGCATGATGCTGCTGGCCGCCTCCCCCGGCGGGACCTCGGCGAACCTGTTCAGCCATATCGCCGGCGGCAATGTGGCGCTGAACATCACGCTCACCGCAGTCAACTCGGTGCTGGCGGTGTTCACCCTGCCGATTGTGGTGGGCCTGTCGTACTCGGTATTCCTCGGCGACGGCGCGGGTATCGGGTTACAACCCGCCAAGTTCCTCCAGGTGTTCGCACTGGTCCTGGTACCGGTGGTGGCCGGAATGACGGTGCGGCGGCTGTTCGCCGGCTGGGCGCTGCGAATGCACACAACGGTCAAGATCGCCGCCGGGGTAGTGCTGGCACTCGTCGTGATCGCGGCACTGGTCTCGGAGTTCGACGCGTTCACCGGTCATGTCGGGCAGCTGGGTGCGATCGCCCTACTGCTGTGCGTGTGCAGCTTGACCATCGGCTACACGGTGCCGCGCGCGTTCGGGGTGGAACGCGCGGACGCGATCGCCGCGGGTATGGAGATCGGGGTCCACAATGCGGCGCTGGCCATCACGGTCGCGGTATCGGTACTGGGCAACGAGACCATGGCCGTACCCGGCGCCGTATACGGGTTCCTCATGAACATCCCCGCCGCCGTCGCCACCTTCCTGTTCGCCCGCTCCCGGCGCCGCGAACCCACCCCGGCCTCGACGTGACTTCTCCGGCCCTCACTTCCGGCCGGGGCCGTCCGGCGGGGAATCCCCGCCTTTCGCGGGGAGCGGCAACGAGCCGACGGCCAGGTCCAGCGCGTCGAGCAGCTCGGCGAACCGCGCCCGGCCCTCGTCGCCGAGAGCTTCCAGGACGACGCCGTTGACGACGCCATAGGTCTCCTGGGCCCGCCCGACCGTCTCGACTCCGCGCCCGGTGAGAAACAGGGCCACCGCTCGCGAATCCTGGTCGCTGACCCGCCGCTCGACCAGGCCGGCACTGAGCAGCCGCCCCACCGCGGCGACCACCGCGGACTCACCGAGCCGCAGCCGCCGGGCGATATCGCGCTGTGAGCAGCCCGGATCATCCGCGATCACGGCCAGGATCCCGGCTTGGGCCGTGGTGACCCCGGCACTGTCGATCAGCAAGCGGTCGGATTTCTTGCGCAGCGAATGGGACACCTGCTGGATCCGGCCGATCAATCGGTACGGGTCCCTTGCCATCCGGCCCACCTCTCAATACTTTGATAGTGAAGTATATCGGGAGAGGAGTCACCCATGGGAGCGATCGACGTATGGGCCCAGCAGGTCGGCCCACGGATGGCCCGCGAACCCTGGCTGGCCACCCTGCTGCGCTGGACCGGAAAGAACTCCGCCGATATGGTCCCCGGCATCGACCACACCCTGGCCCGGATGGACGCCGCGGGAGTGGATCTGGCGCTGCTTTCGGCCTGGTACGGCCCCGGCGGACCGCTGATCACCAACGACGAGGTACGGGCCGCGGTCGACCACGCACCCACCAGATTCCGCGGCCTGCTCGGCGTCGACCTCCGCGACCCGGTGGGCGCCGCGCGGACGATACGCGAACTGGCCGGTGACACCTTCGTGGGTGTCCGGGTCGTGCCCTGGCTGTGGGAGCTACCACCGGATCACCGGCTCTACTATCCGGTCTACACCGCCTGTGTCGAAGCGGGTGTCCCGCTGTGCACCCAGATCGGGCACACCGGACCGCTGAAGTCCTCGGAAACCGGCCGCCCCATCCCATACCTCGAACGCGTTCTGCTGGATTTTCCCGATCTGGTGGTCGTCGGCGGTCACGTGGGGTTTCCGTGGCTGGACGAAGTCGTCACACTCACCGTCGAATTCCCGAACTTCCATGTCGACTCCTCCGCATACGCGCTCGATCGCCTGCCCCCGGCGTTCCTCGACTACGCCCGGACCCTGGGACGCCGCCGCGTCATGTTCGGCACGAACTGGCCCATGATCGATCCGGTCCGCGCGCTGCGCGATCTGGAGAGTCTGGAGTTCGACGACGATCTACGCGCCGACTTCCTCGCGGGCACCGCACGACGGGTGTTCCGCCTCCCCGATCCCGTCGCCGCAGAAGTTCCGTGACCACAGCGGACGCTCCGAGAAGCTTCTCAGACCGGCCGACTACAAACGGAGAACCGCGATTGTCTTGTCATCGTGACGCTTCGCCCGGGGCAGGATCCGGCCGGCCGGATCGGTTTCGGCCTCCCATTCCCGGCACCGGGAGAGGAGAGCACGAAGACCGACGGTAGATCGACCCGCGACCTCGGGCCACTGGACACCCAACGCCTCGAGAGTGTCGTACGCACCGTCGGTGGCAACGACTACCCATGCGACCGATTCACAGGGGTATGTCGCCGAGATCGCATGCTCGGCAGCCGCCGGGTCGGCTTCCGCAATCCAGTAGCCGCCGATTCGGTTACGTTGCACTCGCTGTCGGCGCTGTAATTCACCCACCAGGCCACGGTGGATATCGTCATATCCCGAACCTTCGGCCAACCGCTTCCGGTATTCAGAGCTCTCGGGGATGTCGAGGGCATTCAATCGGTTGTCAGTGATGACGTCATGACGCCCATCCGCGAAGCCGACAACTACGGTCGTGTCCCCGAGGACCAGCACTTCGACGGTCTTCGGCCGTACCTGCACGATCGCCACAGCGCTCGATGGCGACGAATTCGGTCGCAGGTCCAGAACTTCGACAGTGGACCGGATCGCACCGGACAGGATTTCGGGGAGAGCGTCGGCTCTGCCGAGACTGGTGACGAGCTGCGATCCCAAGATGTCCACGTATCGTCCTGCGGGAGGCGTACCGGGTTCGTGAGAGCTTGCGCCGTCGAGAACTACGACCCCGGAATCGGATGCCAGGGCACGGTCCTCGCCGGCGCTCTCGGGCAGTTCGGCTATCGCGAGCTCCATCGGCTCACTCCCGGCTCGTGAACGGTCCGGCGACGATCCGGCTGTCGGTGATCGATGGCTCGGTGTCGAAGTCACATTCGATCACGGCACTGGTGAAGTCGGCCGATGGCTCGTAGAGCTCGGATACGTTGTCGGTCAGCCAATGCGCGACTCCCATGGAGCCGATACTGGTCATACCCGCGATATGGACGATGACGCGGCCGTCCTCCACTCGCCTGCCGAGGTAGCCGATATCGATGCGGTTCGCGAGGTCGGCACGGGACGGCGAGCTGTATCGGCGCCCGGAAGCTTTCTCGATCAGGCACCAGGTCCCGTCGATCTTCTCGAAGCTCAGGGCATCGTCGGCGGCGAGGAGATTCTCTGTCACCGGAGCCGATTCGGGGCCACAGATCACCACGGCGTCGCCCGTCGGCACCTGTTCGTCCTCGGGAGCGATCTCGAACCGTGTGGAGGCCAGCGATAAGCGGGCGAGGTCGACCTCGACCCGCTGCCGGGTCGCCTGGTAACTCACATCGAAGTGCAGGTGGTCGTGCTCGTTTTCGGCGTCGTCCCGGCGGGGAATCCCGACCGCCACGGGGCCGACACCGAAGAAGGCGCGTTCGGGCGGTGGCGCGTTCGTTCTGATCTGACTGATCCGGCCTTTCGTGATCCCGAGACGCTCGGCGATCTCGGTATAGGTGAGACCGGTCCGGTGAGCTTCTTCGATCGCTTCCCTGCGGAGCCGCGCCAATTCGGTGGCCCGCTGCTGGTAGAGCGTGATCAGCTCGGTGGCTCGCTGCCCACGGCGCACCGGGTCCGGATCGCTTCGGACCTCGTCGAACTCGTTGGCGCCATCCACGCCCCCGAGCTTAGAGCGCCTTGACGGCGGACGGGCGGCGGCCGTAGGGTGCGTGTTTATACCCCCTCGACAACACGGGTGTCGCGCGGCCGCCGTGTTTAGCGGGGGTAAACATTCGAGTATTGCGTGTTCCACCTGCCCACAGTCGTTCGCCGACGCACGGCAGGCGTCCCTGTTCCGCACACGAACCCGCGAGGCCACACCATGCCCGAACAACGCCCCATGCTGCCCACTCGCACCACCAACCGAGCCATCGCCGAGACACTGAGGCTCTGGCAAACCACCTGGTGCACCGATACAGCGATCCTCGAACAGATTGCCGAGCGGCTACGCGAACTGCCCGGCGACGAGCCACGAACCCGGCTCTCGCACAGCGATATTCGTACTGATTCCGGCCGCGGCCCGAGTACGAACCAGACGGTTCCACCAGACCTCGGCGAAGCCGGTTCTGAAAACCCTCGGCGAAGCCGGTTCTGAAAACATCGATCACGGAAAGAACGACATGCCAATTCCCAGCGAACCGGCGTGCGGATGCCGAATCGCGCCCTGGATCCACACCGGAATGCTCGTACCCAAATCGTCCCCGGGGCTGTATTACTGCCCGGAAAAGCAGTATTGCCTCCACGGCGCCCGACTCGAGAGCGGCCGGATCGCCGAGCACTGGCGAAATGTTCCTGGAGAATGCCCCTGGGCCGGATTGAAAGTCACCGAAAGTCCGGTATGCGTATGCGGCCGCGGGCCGTGGATCAATCTGCGGCAACTGCGAATATTCCTCCGCAAGGACCTCATCGGACCGGTCATCTCTCTCAGCTGTCCGGGCCTGTGCCCCGGGACACTCGTCTCGGTCGCAGACGAGTACATCGCCGATCATCCCTACGACAACCGCAGGCGGTGCCCTTGGTCCGGCACACGGATCATTCCCATCGGCACTCCCCCACCACTGTTCCCACCGACACGCTGAGCCGGACGCATCGCTTACTCCGAACCGGGCAGACGTCGACACTGTTCCTGCCCGGCTGCGGTTGCTCATGATCGGTACAGCCCTTTTCGGTCCCGCCTCGGTAGCGGCGGCCCGGCTCGGCCGGTGGCGGATCGGTGCCGGAGCCGGGTCACGTGATCGCGTGGCCCGAGTCGACACGGAAACCGAAAACTATCCGTTGCGGCGATATAGCCCGGTCAGTAAGTTCACTTCATGAGCTCCACCTTCCCGCATTTGCTGTCGCCCCTGCAGCTGCGCCATATCACTCTGCGCAATCGCGTGGTGATGGGTTCGATGCACACCGGTCTCGAAGACCGGCCCTGGCATACCGATCGGCTGGCCGCCTTCTTCGCCGAACGCGCGCGCGGCGGCGTAGGTCTCATCGTCACCGGTGGCTACGCACCCAACCGGGAAGCGCTGATCTCATCCTTCTCGTGCTCGATGCTCACCGAGGCCGACGCCGTGCGGCATCGCGTCATCACGGCCGCCGTCCACGAGGCGGGTGCGAAGATCGCGATGCAGATCCTGCACACGGGACGTGATTCGAACACCCCGAACAATGTCGCACCGTCGGCGGTCGCCTCGCCGTTCAGCGCCTTCGAACCACGGGAATTATCCGACGCCGAGGTCGAATCGACCATCGACGCCCATGTGCACTGCGCCCAGCTGGCGAAATCGGCCGGATACGACGGTATCGAGCTGATCGGCGGCGAGGGATTCCTCATCAATCAATTCCTCGCGCCCCTGACCAACAAGCGCGCTGACCGATGGGGAAGCACGCCGGCCGATCGGCGCCGATTCCCAGTAGAGATCGTCAACCGGACCCGCGCCGCACTGGGTGACGAATTCCTGATCATGTTCCGCATGTCGCTGGCCGACTTCATGGAGGACGGCCAGTCCTTCGAGGAGATCATCGCTCTGGCTCGCGAGCTGGAAGCGGCGGGAGTGGATATCATCAACACCGATATCGGCTGGCACGAATCCCGGGTGCCCACGATCGCTACCTCCGTACCCCGGGCGGCTTTCGTCGGATTCACCGCGAAAATCAAACAACAGGTGAGTATTCCGGTGTGCGCGGCGAATCGGATCAATATGCCCGACGTCGCCGAAGCGATCCTGGAGCGTGGTGACGCCGACCTCGTCGCGCTGGCGCGCCCGATGCTCGCCGACCCGGAGTGGGTGCGAAAAGCAGCCGAATCCCGGGTCGACGAGATCAATACCTGCATCGCCTGCAACCAAGCCTGCCTGGACCACACCTTCACCGGAGAGCTGGTGTCGTGCCTGGTGAATCCGCGCGCCGGCCGGGAGACCGTCCTGCGACTGCTGCCCACCCGGCAGGCCAAGAAGATCGCGGTGATCGGGTCCGGTCCGGCCGGGTTGTCGGCCGCGATCGGCTCGGCCGAACGAGGCCATCGGGTGGAGCTGTTCGAGGCGGCAGACCGAATCGGCGGTCAATTCGACCTGGCCCGGCGTATTCCCGGCAAAGAGGAGTTCGACGAGTCGATCCGGTACTTCCGGCGCAAACTGGAAGTCGTCGGTGTGTCGTTACGATTGAACACCGAGGTCACGGCCGAACACCTCGCCGAAGGTGACTGGGACGAAGTGGTGGTGGCCACCGGGGTACGTCCCCGTGTCCCCGATATCGCCGGTATCGACCACCCGATGGTGCTCTCCTACCCGGAGCTGATCCGCGGCGAACGCACCGCCGGCCGACGGGTGGCCGTGATCGGCGCGGGCGGAATCGGGTTCGACGTCGGCGAACTCCTCACCGTGGCGGTCAGCAGCGCGCTCGACCTGGCCGAATGGCAGCGGGAGTGGGGGGTCACCTATGACGATAAGGCGCCGGGCCAGCTGACCACACGCACCTGGTCACCGGCGGTTCGCGACGTCACACTGCTGAAGCGTAAACCCGGTCCGTTCGGAACCACGCTGGGTAAGACCACGGGATGGATCCACCGCACCGCACTGGAGGCCAGAGGAGTCGAACAGATCGCCGGGGTGAACTACGAGCTGATCGACGACCGGGGCCTGCACATCAGTTTCGGGCCGAACCACGAAGGCCGGCGCGTGCTCGAGGTCGACAATGTCGTGATCTGCGCCGGTCAGGAATCAGTGCGCGAACTGGTGGAACCACTCAGCGCGCTCGGGGTGCGCTGGCATGTCATCGGCGGCGCCGACGAGGCCAAGGAGCTCGACGCCAAACGCGCGATCGAACAAGGCACCCAACTGGCGGCCGAGCTGTGAACGCGGCCGCTGAGCTACCGAGATGTGGCCCGCGCCCGGCCCGAAGGCCGGGGCGGACGTCAATCCCCCAGTTCTCGATCGAGCAACGCGAAGAGCTCATCCGCGCTGGCGTCCGCCACCACCACGTGAGCCGGGACCGCGGACGGCTCCGGCTCGATCGTCGCCTCGTCGAGCATCGCCCGGATCCGGGTGGCCAAATGCTGCTTGTCCTGCGCCGAGCGGATGGTGGTGAACATCGAGCGCAACGCCGCGAGCTGATCGTCGACCGCCGAGGTCACCGCGGTGTCCTCCCACCGCCGCAGTAACAGTTTCGCGACCGCCGCGGCAGTCGGGTGGTCGAACACCAAGGTGGCGGGCAATCTGAAGCCGGACGCCTCGGACAACCGGTTGCGTAGTTCGACACCACCCAGCGAATCGAACCCCAGGCTCTTGAACGGGGTATCCGGCTCGACGGCGGCGGCCGACGGGTAGCCCAGCACCGCCGCCGCCTGCTCCCGGACGAATTCGAGTGCCAGCTCGTCCCGCTCGTCTTCGGCGGCGGCAGCCAGCCGCCGGGCCAGTCCATCACCGGGCACACCGGCACCGGACCGGCGTGGACGCGCGGGCACGAGACCGCTGAGCACTTCGGCCAGCAGCCCCGCCCGGGATTGCGCGGCCAAGGTGGAACGGTCGAACCGGGCGCCCACGACCACCGGCTCACCGGCCGACAGCGCGGCATCGAACAATATCGTCCCGACACCCTCGCCGAGCACCTCGATGCCCATCCGCTCCAACCGCGCCACGGCCGACCGGTCGAGCTCGCCGGTCATCCCGATGTCCGGGGTCCAGGGGCCCCACGCCACCGACACCGCGGGCAGACCCTCGGCACGCCGGACCCGGGCCAGTGCGTCGAGTACCGAGTTCGCCGCGGCGTAGTTGCCCTGCCCGGGTGAACCCATCGCGGCGGCCAGCGACGAGAAGACGACGAAGGCCCGCAGGTCGTGTCCGCGGGTGAGCTCGTCGAGGATCAGCGCGCCATCGACCTTCGGTGCCAGTACCCGGTCGATCTGTTCGGTGGTCAGCGTTTCGATCGTGCCGTCGTCGAGCAGACCCGCCGAGTGGATCACCCCCGTCAAAGGATGCGCGTGATCGATCGAGTCCAGTAGCGACGCCATAGCGGCGTGGTCGGTGACGTCGCAGGCGGCCACCCGCACCCGCGCACCCAGCCCGGACAACTCCGAGACCAGATCCGCTACGCCCGCTGCCGCCGCACCACGGCGAGATACCAGCAGCAGGTGTTCGACACCGTGTACGGCGACCAGATGCCGGGCCGTGACCGCGCCCAGGCCGGTGGTACCGCCGGTGATCAGCACCGTGCCGGTCCCGAACGCCCCGCCCGGCACCGATGCCGGGGCAGCGGCGGCACTCTGGACCACCCGGGGTACATACATTCGCGAGCCGCGCACCGCCAGATCGGCCCGGCCGGCCACCAGCGCGGCGTGTATCAGGTCGGGACTCAGCTCGTCGTCGTGGTCCAGCAGGATGATCCGACCCGGGTGCTCGGATTGCGCGCTGCGGACCAGTCCCGCCGCCGCGGCGGCCGCCAGATCCACCGGCTCGCCGTCGATGACGGTCGCCCGCCGGGTGGCGACGACGAGGCGGGCCTGGTCGGGAAGGTCCACGGCCAGCCAGGACCGGACCGTGTGCCAGGCGGCATGTACCGCCGCCCGGACGATTCCGGCGCGGTCTCCCGCCGATCGCGCGGGCCCGGAGCCGGCCTCCGGATCATCGGCGACGAGCGGACCCGGTCCCGGCGACCACACCACCACATCCGGAACCCGCTCGGTACCCGCCAGTTCGGGGTGATGCCGGTCGATACCGGGGATACGCACCGAACCCACGCTCGCGATCTCCCGTGCGTCCGGAAACCTCGGCTGCGGGAGTTCCGATTCGACCCAGCGCAGGCCCAGCACGGGTGCGGGCCGGGAAGCGACAGCGGCGGTCAGATCGGCCGCGTCGACCGGCCGGGAGGCGACGGCGTCGATGGTGAGCACCACCGCACCGGAGTCGTCGGCTACGTCGATGCCGACCCGACCGTCGCCGCCGGCGACCGCGCGCACCCGTGCCGCCCGCGCGCCGGGGCGCCACAGTCGCACACCGGCGAAGGTGTACGGCAACGGCAACCGCCCGGGCGGTAGATCATCGAGCAGTCCGGTGACGGCCACGTGCAGGCAGGCATCCAGGAGCGCGGGATGAACACCGAAACCGGTCGTCGAGCCGACCGCGGAGTCGTCGAGCGAGATCTCGGCGTAGGTGTGCTCGCCGCGGATCCACCGGGCAGTCACACCCTGGAAGGCCGGACCGTAGTCGAAACCCGCCTCCGCCAGCCGGTCGTAGATCGACTCATCGGCGGCCGGCTGTGCCCCGGCGGGCGGCCAGCTCGGCTCGTTCCAGCTCGGCGCGGACTCGGCGCCCAGGGCCAGTACCCCGCGTGCATGTGTCGCCCAGGGGTTCTCGTGGGCGGTGTCTCCGCCCGCGTGCAAACGGGAGTAGACCGTGAATGCCCGGCGACCTTCCTCGTCGGGCTTGTCGACACCGATCTGCATTTCGATATCGTCGCCGGCGGCGATCGACAGCGGAGCCTCGAGCAGGAGTTCCTCGACCGTGTCCAGGTGCAGGTGTGCGCCGACACTGCACGCCAGCTCCACGAACGCGGTCCCGGGCAGCAATACCGAACCGAAGACCGCGTGATCGGCGATCCACGGATGGGTCCGCAGCGAGAAGCGACCGGTGAACTGCCATTCATCCCGGCCCGCGAGCGGCAACCCGGTGGTGAGCAGTGGATGACCGAGCGAGCCGGTGGCCGGGTCCGCCCCCGGCGACAACCAGTACCGGTGATGCTGGAAAGCGTAGGCGGGCAGGATCACCCGCTCCAGCGGGCGCCCGGCGAACAGTTGGTGCAGGCGCACCGGTATCCCCGCCGTGTGCGCGCGGCCCAGCGCGGCGACGAAGCCGACGATCTCGTCTGTCGATCGCCGCGCGGACGCCACCACCGTAGCCGCCGCCGCGATCTCCGGGCGCTCGGCCAGGCTCTCCTCGATCATCACGGTCAGTGCGGCGTCCGGACCGACCTCGACGAACCTGCGCACTCCCGATTCGATCAGCAGCTCCACACCGGGTGCGAACCGCACACAACTACGCACGTGCCGGACCCAGTAGTCCGGGTCGCACACTTCGTCGGTGACCCGGGTGGCCGACACATTGGACACTAGCGGGATCGACGGTGCCCGATAGGTCAAACTCTGGGCCGCCGCACGGAACTCGTCCAGAATCGGTTCCATCACCACCGAATGCGACGCGTGCGAAATCCGCAGCACGGTGTGCTGTACACCGTCGGCCGTCAACCGCGCCTGAAGCTCGCCGACGGCGTCGGCGAAACCGGAGAACACCACCGAACGGGGACCGTTCACCGTTCCCACCGAAACCCGATCATCATTGCAGTCCAGGTACCAGGCCGCCTCCGCCTCCGAGACGGCCGCCGCCAGCATCGCCCCGCCCGACGGCGCCGACCCCATCAACCGGCCCCGCGCCGCGACCAGCGCGCACGCGTCCGTCAGCGACCACACCCCGGCCACATACGCCGCCACCAGCTCGCCCAGCGAATGGCCCGCCACCACATCGGGCTCCACGCCGAACGATTCCAGCAGCCGGAACATCGCCACCTCGAAAGCGAACAACGCCGGCTGCATCCAATCCATCCGGTCCAGCAGACCGTCCGGATCGGTGAACATCGCGGTGCGCAACGACCCGTCCAGGTGCGGATCGAACTCCGCGCACACCTCGTCCAACGCGGCGGCGAACACCGGGAACGCGCGCGACAACTCGGCACCCATCCCCACTCGTTGCGCACCACCACCGGTGAACAGGAAAGCGGTGGTACCCGCGGTCGCCTGGCCGGCCACGACAGCCGGCGACGGGATATCGGAGGCGAGCGCGGCCAGCCCGGTCAGCAATCCCTCCCGATCACCGCCGACCACGACACCGCGCCGGTCGAACGAGGTTCGGGTGTCCAGCAGCGACCGCCCCAGCGTCGCGGCATCCACGTCGGGATGCGCGGTCCACCACGCCCGTATCCGGTCTGCCTGAGCACGGAGCGCGGGCACCGACTTCGCCGAGACGACGAGTGGCACCACTTCGGCGGCCGGGACCGGCTCGCCGCCGGCCGGGGCCGCCGGCGCGGGTGACGGCCGCGGCGCTTCCTCCAGGATCACGTGAGCGTTGGTGCCGCTGATACCGAACGAGGACACTCCCGCGCGGCGGACGGCGGCACCGGCCGACCACGGTTCGGGCGCGGTGAGCACCCGCACCGCCCCGGCCGACCAATCGACATGAGGGGACAGTTCCTCGGCGTGCAACGACTTCGGCAACATCTCGTGTCGCAATGCCTGCACCATTTTGATGACGCCACCGACGCCGGACGCGGCCTGAGTGTGACCGATATTGGATTTGAGCGACCCCACCCGCAGTGGTTCCCGCGACCGGTCCTGCCCGTACACGGCCATCAGCGCGTGCGCCTCGATCGGGTCGCCCAGCGCGGTGCCGGTGCCGTGGGCCTCCACCGCGTCCACATCACCGGCGCGCAGCCCCGCGTCGGCCAGTGCGGCGGTGATCACCCGCTCCTGCGACGGCCCGTTCGGTGCGGTCAAACCGTTGCTCGCGCCGTCCTGGTTGACGGCGCTGCCACGCACCACGGCCAGCACGTCGTGACCCAGCCGACGGGCATCCGACAAGCGTTCCACCACCAGCACGGCGGCGCCCTCACCCCAGGACACGCCGTCGGCCGCGGCCGAGAACGGTTTGCACCGCCCGTCCCGGGCCAGGCCGCGCTGCCGGGAGAACTCCACGAACGGCAGCGGCGTGGCCATCACCGTGGCACCGCCGACCAACGCCAGTGACGTCTCGCCCTGCCGCAACGCCCGGCACGCCAGGTGCAACGCCACCAGCGACGACGAACACGCCGTATCCACGGTGAGGGCGGGGCCTTCCAGGCCCAGCGTGTACGCCACCCGGCCGGAGACCACACTGCCCGCGCCACCGGTGCCGATATAGCCTTCGGCGTCCGCGCCGGCGCGCCGGGCGAGGACCTCGTAGTCCTGATACATCACGCCGGTGTAGACGCTGGAATCGGAACCTCGCAACGAGACCGGGTCGATCCCGGCGTGCTCGAGTGCCTCCCAGGACACCTCCAACAGCAATCGCTGCTGCGGATCCATCGCTACCGCTTCCCGCGGCGCGATATCGAAGAACGCGGCGTCGAAGCCGGTCGCATCGTCGAGGAAACCACCCCGGCCCGAATACGAAGTGCCCGCGTGGTCCGGGTCCGGATGGATCAGGCCGTCCAGGTCCCAGCCCCGGTCGGCGGGGAACGCACCGATGGCGTCGGTACCGGCGCTCACCAGATCCCACAGTTCGTCCGCCGAGGACACCCCGCCCGGATACCGGCAGGCCATACCGACGATCGCGATCGGTTCGTCGGCCTCGGTACGGCGTTCGGTCCGGCGGGTTCGGGTGGTCCCACCCTCGATCTGCGTGCGCAGGTACCGAGCGGTCGCCGTGACGGTCGGGTAATCGAAAATCAGTATCGAGGGCAGCCGCAGGCCGGTGGCCTTGCTCAGCCGGTTCCGGAAATCGACTCCACCGAGGGAATCGAAACCCAGTTCGCTGAAAGGCTTTTCAGGGTCGATCGCCGCACCGGAGGGGTGTCCGAGCACCTCGGCCACCTGATCGCGGACGAAACCCACCAGGATTTCCTCGTGCGTGTCCGGTGTGGCGGCGGCCAGCCGGCGGAGCAGGTCCGCACTCTCGCCGCCGCCCCCGACGCGGCGCGGTGGTGGCGCCGGGACCAGTGTTCTCAGCAGGTCGGGTAGCACACCGGCACGGGACTGGATCGACAACGCCGGAATATCGAAGTCCACCGCGGCGAGGAACGCCGGACCTCCGGCCAGGTCCAGCAACGCCAAACCGTCGGCTTCGGCCAGCGACCGGAAACCCAGCCGCGCGAGCCGATCGACCGCCGCCGCGGCCAGCTCGGCGGTCATGCCGCTGTCCTGCTTCCACGGCCCCCACGCCACGGAGACCGCGGGCAGGCCGGCATGTATCCGCCGGTGCGCCAAGGCGTCCAGTACCGAGTTCGCGGCCGCGTAATTGCCCTGGCCCGCCGACCCGAGCATCCCCGCGACCGACGAGAACAGCACGAATGCGGCGAGATCGGCGCCGGCGGTGAGCTCGTGCAGATTCAGTGCTCCGTCGACTTTCGGCGCGAGCACCCGATCGACCCGATCCGGGGTGAGGGTGTCGATCGTGCCGTCGTCCAGGACACCCGCGGCGTGCACGACCCCGGTCAACGGGGGGCCGTCGGCGAGTGAGCCGAGCATGGCCCGTACCGCGTCGCGGTCGGCGATATCGCAGGCCACCACCCGGGGCCGGGCCCCCAGCTCGGTCAGTTCGGTGACGAGTTCGCCGACGCCTTCGCCACGATCACCGCGCCGGGACACCAGCACCAGATCACGGACACCGTGCGTCGTGGCCAGATGCCGCGCCACCAGCGCCCCCAGACCACTGGTGCCGCCGGTGATCAGCACCGCGCCGGTACCGAAGGTGAGCGCCGTGTCCGCACCGGTGCCGAGCCGAGTCAGCCGGGGTACCAGCAGGGACCCGGCCCGCACCGCCAGCTGCGACTCGCCGGTGGCCAGCGCCGCCGCAACCAGATCACCGGTCACCTCGGCGGTATCGCTGTCCACGAGCACGATCCGGCCCGGGTTCTCCGACTGCGCGCTGCGCACCAAACCCCAGATCCCCGCGGCGGCCAGGTCCGGGTCCGCACCGGGTAACCCGGCCCCGTCTCGGGTCACGACGACCAGCCGAGACTCGTCCGCCACGTGTGCGGCCGGCTGACTCAGCCAGCCGCGCACGGTCGCCAATGCCGCGTGCACCGCCCGATGCACCGCGTCGGCGGCCGCCGCGTCCGGTGATCCGGCCTCCGGGTCGGCGAACCACACCACGACGGTGGCGGGGGCGGCGCTCCCGTCGGAGGTCACGGATTCGGCGGCCGCGGACTGCGCCCAGGCGGCCATATCCGGCTGGGTTTCGGCGAAACCGGTCGCGCCCGGTCGGCCCACCGCGACGAGCCGTCGCTCACCCGCCGATCCGGGTTCCGGTGTATCCGCTGAGATCCAGCGGATTTCGTAGCGCGCGTCGCGGGCGGTGGAGGTCGCGCTGGTCAACGCTGCGCGGTCGATCGGGCGCGTCAGCAGCGATTCGATCAGGGCCACCGGGTCACCGGCGCCGTCGCGGAGCTCGACCCGGACGCTGCCGGAACCGTTGGCCCGGATCCGTGCCTGCACCGCAGCCGCGCCCGGACGGTACAGCCGGACCCCGTTGAACGAGAAGGGCAGCGGGACCTGATCGGTCCGCACCTCAGCGGCCAGGACATCGCCGGCCGCGTGCAGTGCCGCGTCCAGCAGTGCCGGATGCAGCCCGAAACCGGGAGCGTCCGCGCTGACCGCAGCCGGTAGCAGCACGTCGGCCAGCACCTCGTCCTCGGCCCGGGCGGTGCGGCGCACCCCCTGGAAGGCCGGCCCGTACTCGAACCCCTGAGTGAGCAATCGGTCGTAGAGCACTTCGGCCGCGGCCGCGGCGCCCTCGGTGAGCGGGCCGTCGAACCGGCCTGTCGGCAATACATCGACGGCCGCGCCGGGCGCGAAGACACCTCGGGCGTGCGTGATCGCGTCGGCGGCCGGGTCGTCCGCCGGGCGGGAGGCCACCAGGAACCGGCGCCGCCCGTCGGCGCCGGCCGCTTCCACGCTGATCTGGATATCGACCTCGCCGCGTTCGGCCAGCCGCAACGGCGCCTCGAGGACCAGCTCGTCGAGTACCTCCGCGCCCAGCCGGGCACCGGCCGCCAGCGCCAGCTCCACGAAACCCGTCCCCGGCAGCAGCACCGAGCCGAAGACCACGTGATCGGCGATCCACGTCTGCGCTGTCAGCGAGAGCCGGCCGGTGAACAGCCACTCGTCCCGGCCGGCGAGTGCGACGGCCGCGCCCAGCATGGGGTGGTCGACAGCCAGCAGACCGGCTCGGCGCACGTCACTCGATCCGTCGGTGGGCGTCAGCCAATACCGCTGCCGCTGGAAGGCGTAGGTCGGCAACGGAACCCGGCGGGGCGCGCGGTCGGTGAACAACCGGCCCCAGTCCACCCGCAACCCGGCCGCATGCGCGGTACCGAGAAAAGTGACGAACTGCGCCGTCTCGTCGACACCACGCCGACCGGCCGCGAGCACCACCGAACGCGCCTCGACCTCGGGGTCGGCGGCCAGACAGTCACCCGTCATCGCCGAGAGCACCGCATCCGGACCGATCTCGACGAACCGGCGCACACCCGCACCGATCGCGGCCTCGATCCCCGGAGCGAAACGCACGCCCGCCCGGACCTGACGCACCCAGTACTCCGGATCGGTCAGCACCGACCCGTCCACCACCGCACCCGTCACATCGGACACGATCGGGATCGCCGGCGCCCGGTAGCTCAGACCGGCCGCGATCGCGCCGAATTCGGCCAGCATCGGATCCAGCCGAGCCGAATGGAAGGCGTGACTCACCCGCAACCGGGTGGTCTTGGCGCCGCGTTCGCGCAGTTCACGTTCGACTTCGCCCACCGCGTCCGCGTCACCGGAGAGCACCACCGAGGCAGGGCCGTTGACCGCCGCCACCGACAATCTGTCCGGGTACCCGGACAGCAACTCGCCCGCCTCGGTCTCGGTGATCGCGACGGCCAGCATCGCCCCACCCGCCGGCAACGCACCCATCAGCCGGCCCCGCGCCGCGACCAGCGCGCACGCGTCGGACAAGGTCCACACACCCGCCACATACGCCGCGACCAGCTCACCGATGGAATGACCCACCAGGATGTCCGGGGCGAGCCCGAACGACTCGACCAACCGGTACAGCGCCACCTCGAACGCGAACAACGCCGGCTGAGTGAACTCGGTGCGATCCAGCAGCTCGCCCGCATCGGCCCGGAACATCAGCTCGCGCAGCGAACTGCCCAGCAATGGGTCGAAGACCGCGCACACCTCGTCCAGCGCCGCCGCGAACACCGGGAACCCGGCAGACAACCCGGCGCCCATACCCGCCCGCTGTGCACCCTGACCGGTGAACGCGAAGGCGGTACCGCCCGAACCCACTTGCCCGGATACCACGCCCGCACCCTGCGCACCCTCGGCAAGGGCCGCCAGCCCCGCCGCGAGTTCCGCGTGATCCCGGCCCACGACGGCCGCCCGCCACTCCAGCTGCGCCCGGGTCGTGCACAGCGAGTACGCGATATCCCATATTTCCCCGGCCGCATCCGGGTTCAGCAGATCGCGCAACCGGTCGGCCTGGGCCCGCAACGCCGCCTCGGAACCGGCCGACACCAGCAACGGAACGTACTCGCTGCCAGTCCGCTCCCCGATCACCGCCGACGGCGAATCTCCCTCGGCAGAACCGGAGACCGTCGTCTCACCGGGCTCCGGTGCCTCCTCCAGAACGATGTGCGCGTTGGTGCCGCTGACCCCGAACGAGGACACACCCGCCCGCCGTGGCCGCTGCCCCGCGCGCGGCCACGGCGCGCTGTCCTCGAGCAGTCGCACCGTCCCGGCCGACCAATCCACCAGCGGGCTGGGCTCGTCCACGTGCAGCGTCTTCGGCAGCACGCCGTGCCGCATCGCCTGAACCATCTTGATCACACCGCCGACGCCGGCGCCGGCCGACGTGTGGCCGATATTGGACTTGAGCGAACCCAGCCACAACGGTGTCTCCACCGGCCGCGCACCGTACACACCGATCAGCGCCCGCGCCTCGATCGGATCACCGAGTTTCGTACCCGTCCCGTGTGCTTCGACCACGTCGATATCCGCGGGATGCACACCGGCGTTGACCAGCGCCTGGCGGATGACCGCCTCCTGCGACAGACCGTTCGGCGCGGTCAACCCGTTGCTCGCGCCGTCCTGATTGATCGCGCTACCACGCACCACCGCCAGCACATCGTGGCCGAGCCGCACCGCGTCCGACAACCGCTCGAGTACCAGTACACCCAGCCCCTCGGCGAAACCGGTCCCCTCGGCCGCCGCCGCGAACGCCCGGCAGCGACCGTCGGGCGAGAGCGCGCGCTGACGCGCGAACGCGATCAGCAACGACGGATCCGACATCACCGTGACCCCACCGGCCAGCGCCAGCGAGGTCTCACCCTGCCGCAGCGCCTGGCAGGCCAGATGCAGTGCGACCAGCGAGGACGAGCACGCTGTGTCCACCGAGATCGCCGGCCCCTTGAAACCGAGGGTGTAGGCGACCCGGCCCGACAGCACACTGTTGGACACACCCAGGTAGACGTGGCCCTCGGTCTCGGCCGTGATCTGCGCCGAGCCGACCCGGGGCCCGTAGTCCTGGTGCGCGACGCCGGCGAACACACTGGTATCGCTGTCGCGCAGCGATACCGGATCGATTCCGGCGGCCTCCAGCGCCTCCCACGACGCCTCGAGCATCAACCGTTGCTGCGGATCCATCGTGGCGGCTTCACGCGGGCTGATCCCGAAGAAGCCCGCGTCGAAACCGGCGGCGTCGTCGACGAAACCGCCCTGGCGCGTGTAGATCGTGCCCGGCACATCCGGGTCGGCATCGAACAGCCGATCCAGATCCCAGCCCCGGTCCGCCGGGTAGTCCCCGACCGCGTCCACACCCTCGGCCACGACCCGCCACAGCTCGTCGGGTGAGGTGACCCCACCCGGGTACCGGCAGGCCATCCCGACGATCGCGATCGGTTCCCGCGACCGGTCGGTGACCTCGCGCAGTTGCTGTTTGGTGTCGTAGAGCTCTTTGGCGGTCTTCTTGAGATACCGGCGAAGCTCGTCGTTGTCGGCCATCGGTGGGGCTCCTGCTCGTGCCAGTTCAGCTGAGGTTGTCGATGAAATCGAAGAGCTCGCGATCGTCGGCGTCGTCGAGCTTTTCGGCGTTTTCGGCCAGATCGGCCGCACCCTGGTCGTCTGCTTCCAGTTGGCGTTGCAGCACGACCAGCCGGCTCGCGATCTCCGACCGTTGCGCCGGCGAGAGTTCCGCGGCGGCGCAGCGGCGCGCCAGGGAATCGAACTCGATCGTGATCGCCGGCATCGGGTCGTCGCCGGGTGCGATTTCGCGGCGGAGGAAAGTCGCCAGGGCCACCGGGGTGGGGTAGTCGAACACGGCGGTCGCGGCGAGCTGCACGCCCGCCGACGCCTTGAGCCGGTTGCGGAACTCCATGATGCCCAGCGAATCGAAACCGATATCGCTGAACTGCTTGTCCACGCTGATCTCCGCCGCGCTGTGGTAGCCCAGCACCGCCGCGGCCTGCGCCCGGATCACCTCCAGCAGTAGCTGTTCCTGCTCGGCCGGCGAGCGGCCGAGCAGCTGTCCGGCCAGCCCGGTCGGCGACTCGTCCACCGGCCCCGCCGCCCGCCGCCGCGCCGGGCGGGTCAGACCGCGCATCACCGCCCGCAGTTCGACCGGCGACAGTTCGGCCAGCGCGGCCCGGTCCAGCCGGGCCGCCACCGAAACGGCCCGTCCGGCCGCGAGCGCGGCGTCGAACAGCGCCATACCGTCGGAATCCTCCAGTGGTAGCAGGCCCTCGCGGCGCAGACGGGCCAGATCGGCGTCCGACAGTGCGCTGGTCATGCCACCGCCCTGCCGCCACGGACCCCATGCCAGCGAGGTGGCGGGTAGTCCGCTGATCCGGCGGTGGTGCGCCAGGCTGTCCAGGAAGACGTTCGCGGCGGCATAGTTGGCTTGCCCCGAACTGCCGATGACACCGGCGATCGACGAGTACAGGACGAACGCCGCGAGATCGAGATCCTGGGTGGCCTCGTGCAGGTTCCACGCGGCATCGACTTTGGCTGCCAGCACCGCGCCGATCTGTTCCTCGGTCAGCTGCTCGAAGACCCCGTCGGCCAGCACACCCGCGGCGTGCACGACAGCGGTGAGCGGACGATCCGGGGGGATACTCGCCAGCACCGCGTCCACGGCCGCTCGATCGGCGGCATCACATGCCACCACCTCGACTTCGGCGCCCGCGGCGACCAGTTCGTCCCGCAGCTCGACCGCGCCGGGCGCGGCCGATCCACGGCGACCGGCCAGCACCAGCCGCCGCACGCCGTATGTCCGGACCAGGTGCCGGGCCAGCACCGCTCCCAGCGCACCGGTGCCGCCGGTGATCAGGACGGTCCCGTCCTTCCGCAACCGGCTGGGCACGGTGAGCACGTTCTTACCGATGTGCTGGGCTTGGCTCAGATACCGGTAGGCATCGGGGCCGTTGCGCACATCCCAGGCGGTGATCGGAGACGGCCCCAGTGCTCCGGCCTCGAAAAGCTCCACCAAGGTCGCCAGGATCTCCTGTAACCGGCCGGGATCGGCGTCCAACAGCATGAAGCTCCGATACCGGACACCCGGATGTTCGGCCGCCACCTCCGCCGGATCACGACGGTCGATCATGCCCATCTCGATGAACCGGCCGCCGCGCGGCAACAGCCGCAACGACGCGTCCACGAACTCACCGGCCAGCGAATCCAGCACGATGTCCACACCACGGCCGCCGGTGACATCCAGGAACTTCTGCTCGAAGGCCAGTGTCCGCGAATCCCCGATCGAGTCCGCGGGGAATCCGAGTTCCCGCAGTACCTCCCACTTCGGCGCACTGGCCGTGACCAGCGAACGCAAGCCCAGATGCCGGGCGACCCGGATCGCCGCCATCCCGACCCCACCGGTCGCCGCGTGCAGCAGCAATGTCTCGCCCGGCGCGGCCGCGGCCAGGTCCACCAGCGCGTAATAAGCGGTGGCGTACGCGATCGGTACCGAGGCAGCTCGGGCGAACGACCAGCCACGCGGTATCCGGGCGAGCAGACGCCGATCGGTCACGGTGACCGAGCCCACCTCGGTGACGAACCCGAACACGCGGTCGCCGGGGACGAATTCGGTGACGTCCGCGGCGACCTCGAGTACGACGCCGGCGCCTTCACCCCCGATCCCCGCGCTCGGGTCCGGATAGGTGCCGAGTGCGATCAGCACATCGCGGAAGTTGAGACCGACCGCGCGCATGCTCACCCGGACCTGGCCCGGAGTCAGCGCCGAGGGCGCGTCGGAGTTCTCGGCCACCGCGAAGTTTTCCCCGGTCAAAGTGCCCGCCCCGCGCAGTTCGAGCGACCACGAGGACTCACCGACCATATCGACGACCAGCTCGTCGCCGACTCGCCGCAGCCGTGGCACCTGGATCGCACCGCGCCGAATTGCCAGCTGTGGCTCCTGTCGCACCGACAGCGCCGTCGCGATACCGCTCGCGCACTCGGCCCAGTCATCGATATCGAGCAGCACCAGCCGATCCGGATGCTCACTCTGCACCGAGCGCGCCAGACCCCATACCGCCGACGACGACAGATCCACCGGCTCGCCCGGATGCACCGCGACCGCTCGTCGCGTCACCACCACGATCGGTACGTCCCGGGCCAGCAGGCGTTTGATCCGGGCGGAGACGTCGAGAACCACATCGCGGACTGTTTCCGGTAGATCACCGGCGACCACCTGATGGTCTACCCGGATCACCGCCGCGACCCGGCCGGCGACGGTAACGATCTCACCGAGATCACCGGCGTCGGACACGGTTTCGGCGGCGGTGATCTCCTCGGCGTGCTCCACGCCGAACTCGGGCACCCGCACCCACTCCACTTCGTAGCCCGTCCCCGGCAAGCCCCGGCCGACCGGCTCGAGCGCCGCGACGGAGATCGGCCGCAGTGTCAACGTCCCGATCCGGGCCACCGGAACACCCGAGGTGTCCGCCAGCCATACCGCCACCCGGCCGGCGGAAGTACTCGCCATCGCACGCATCCGCACCGAGGACGCACCCGCCGCGACGAGGTCCACGTCCTCCCAGGAGAACGGCACGGCCACCGCACCGGAACCCGGGGCGGGAACCAACCCACCCACGACCACCGCGTGCAACGCGGCATCCAGCAGCGCCGGGTGGATGCCGAACCCACCGGCCGGGCCCGCGGCGTCCGGCAGGGTCACCTCGGCGAACACTTCACCGTCCCCACGCCACAGCGCCCGCAGACCGCGGAACGCGGGGCCGTACTCGTAGCCGCGTGCGGCGAGATCCGCGTACACGTCACCTATCTCGACGGCCGCCGCTGCCCGCGGCGGCCAGCTCATCGGCTCGGTGGCACCGTCGGCGGTGCTCGCGGCCGACGGATCCGGTACGACCGTCGCCGATACATGCCGAATCCACCGGTCGGGCCGGTCGCCGTCGTCCGCGCCGGAGCCGGGTCGCGAGTACACCGACACCGTCCGCGCACCGGACTCGTCCGGCCCGCTCGCGACCACCCGCAATTCGACCGCCGTGTCCCCGGCCAACGGCAACGGCGACTCGACCACCATTTCCGCCACCCGCGGGCAGTCCACCGACGTCCCGGCATGCAGGACCAGGTCGACGAACGCCGCGCCCGGAATAAGCGTCGTCCCGGCGACCGTGTGGTCCGCCAGCCACGGATGACTGTCCACCGCCAAACGTCCGGTGAACACGGCCCCATCGGAATCCGGCAGCCGCACCATCGCACCCAACAGTGGATGGCCGGCCTGGTCCATACCCGACTGTCGGATATCCGACGTGGTAATGGGTGCCGGCCAGTACCGCTGGTGCTGGAACGCGTAGGTAGGCAACGACACCCGGTTCGCCGCGCGGCCCACGAACAACGGCCGCCAATCCACCGCGACACCGGCGACATGAGCCCACGCCAGCGTCGCCAGCAATTGTGCCGGTTCGTCGCTCGAACGCCTGGCGGCCGCCACGAATATCGAACGATCTTCGATATCGGGTGTTTCGGCGAGGCACTGCCGAGCCATCGCGCTCAGTACCGCATCCGGCCCGATCTCGACGAATCGCCGCACCCCGATCGAGACCGCCGTTTCCACTCCCGGCGCGAACCGCACACAGCCACGCAGCTGGTCGACCCAGTAGCCCGGATCGGTCAGCTCGGCGGCGGCCACCGAGCCGGAGACATTGGACACGATGGGCACGGTGGGCAGGTGGTAGGTCACCCCCTGCGCCACTCGGCGGAACTCGTCCAGCACGGGGTCCATTCGCGGGGAATGGAACGCGTGACTCACCCGCAGCCGATTGGTCTTCACACCCGCCCGGCCGAGCTCGGCCTCGATCTCGGCGACGGCGTCGAGATCACCCGACAGCACCACCGACGACGGGCCGTTGACGGCTGCCACCGACACCCGGTCGGCACGACCGGCGACAGCCTCCGCGGCGACCTCCTCGGAGACGGCCGCCGCCAGCATCGCGCCGCCCACGGGCAGCGCGCCCATGGATCGGCCCCGGGCCACCACCAGCGCGCAGGCGTCGGGCAGCGACCAGACACCGGCCACATACGCTGCCGCGAGTTCACCGATCGAGTGCCCGATCAGCACATCGGGCACGACTCCGAACGATGCCAGCAGCCGGAAGGCCGCCACCTCGAAGGCGAACAGCGCCGGCTGGGTGAACTCGGTCCGATCGAGTAGATCCGCGTTGCCGGGGTCGAACACGATATCTGCGAGTGAGGTGCCCAGTAACGGATCGATATGTGAGCAGACCTCGTCGAAGGCGGCCGCGAAAACATCGAAGGCCGCGTACAGTCCGGCGCCCATGCCGGTGCGCTGAGCACCCTGCCCGGTGAACAGCAGGGCTGTCGCGCCGGTGCCGGCCGTCGCCGTGATCGTGCCGGGCGCGCCGGCCGCGATCTCGGCCAGACCGGCGAGCAGTTCGTCGCGGTCGGCGGCGACCACCACACCACGCCGATCGAGTCGAGCCCGGGTGGTGTCCAGGGCCTGGGCCGCGTCCCGGAGATCGAGGTCGGCGTGTTCGAGCAACCACTGCCGCAATCGTTGTGCCTGAGCCCGCAAGCCCGGCTCCGAGTTCGCCGACACCGGAAACGGCACAGCCGCGCGCGGCACCGGAATCGGCACAGCCGCGCGCGGCACCAGAATCGGCACAGCCGTGCGCGGCGGGTCCACCGGCTCGGCCGCCCTGGCCCGAACACGCGGCGCCTCCTCCAGGATGGCGTGCGCGTTGGTGCCGCTGACCCCGAACGAAGACACCCCGGCGCGCCGGATCCGGCCATCGGCCGGCCACGGCGCGGCCTCGGTCAGCAGCGCCACCTTCCCGGCCGACCATTCCACGTGCGGACTCGGCTCGTCGGCGTGCAGGGTCTTGGGCAGCATCTCGTGCCGCAGCGCCTGCACCATCTTGATCACCCCGCCGACACCCGCGGCGGCCACGGTGTGCCCGATATTCGACTTGACCGTGCCGATGCGCACCGGGTGCTCGCGATCACGGCCATAGGCCGAGATCAGCGCGTTCGCTTCGATCGGATCGCCCAGCGTGGTACCGGTGCCGTGCGCCTCGACCGCGTCCACATCGGCGGGTCCGAGGCCGGCGTCGGCCAGCGCGGCCGCGATCACCCGTTCCTGGGACGGGCCGTTCGGAGCGGTCAGCCCGTTGCTCGCGCCGTCCTGGTTCACCGCGGTTCCGCGGACCACCGCCAGCACGTCGTGGCCGAGCCGCACCGCATCGGACAACCGTTCCAGCACCAGCACGCCGACGCCTTCGGCGAACCCGACACCGTCGGCATCAGCGGAGAACGGTTTGCTCCGCCCATCCGGGGCCAGCCCGCGCTGCCGCGCGAAATTGATGTACAACCAGGGTGTCGCCGCGACGGTCACGCCACCGGCCAGAGCCAGCGAGGTGTCCCCTTCGCGCAGCGCTCGGCAGGCCTGATGCAGCGCGACCAGCGACGACGAACACGCGGTGTCCACACTGACCGCGGGCCCTTCCAGCCCCAGGACATAGGACACCCGGCCGGAGACCACACTGTGCGCGGTGCCGGTGAGCCGGTAGCCCTCCAGTTCTTCGGGTATCCGGTCGGCGTACCCGGAGTCGCAGACACCCGCGAACACTCCGGTGTCGCTGCCGCGCAGGGTGGTCGGGTCGATACCCGCGCTCTCGATCGCCTCCCAGGACGCTTCGAGCAGTAAGCGCTGTTGCGGATCCATGGCCGACGCTTCCCGGGGGCTGATCCCGAAGAATTCCGCGTCGAACCCGGCGATATCGGTGAGGAATCCTCCGCGCCGGGTGTAGGTCGTGCCCGGGCTGTCCGGATCGGGATCGAAGAGCCGCGCGAGATCCCAGTCGCGATCCGCGGGAAACTCCCCGCTCGCATCGATTCCGGCCGCTACCAGATCCCAGAGATCGTCCGGCGACGCGACGCCGCCCGGGAACCGGCAGCTCATCCCGACGATCGCGATCGGTTCGGTGCCGCGCCCCGGATCCGCCGGCATGCTCGGCGGCACAACCTGTTCGGCGGATCCCGTCGAGGTGGCGGGCTCGATCCGGGACAGCAGCAGCTCCGTGATCGCCGTCGCGGTCGGGTAGTCGAACACCAGGGTCGAGGGCAATGCCACACCGGTGGTCGCGACCAGCTGATTACGGAACTCCATCACACTGAGCGAATCGAACCCCAGATCCTTGAACGGCATGCCCGGGGCGATCGACTCGGCGCTCTCGTGCCCGAGCACCGCCGCCGCCTGGGTCCGGACCAGTTCCAGCACGAGACGTTCCCGCTCGGCAGCCGACCGACCGGCCAGCCGACCCGCCAGCCGGTCGGCCGGCGCCGACGACTCGCCGGCCGCCACCCGCCGGCGAGACGGCCGCAACAGGCCGCGCATGATCGAACGGGCACCGGCCGCACCGGATTCGGCGAGGGCCGACCGGTCGATCCGGACCCCGGCGAAGGCCGCCCGGCCACCGGCCAGTGCCGCGTCGAACAGCGCCGAACCCTCCTCGGCGCCCAAGGGCGGGAAACCGTCTCGCCGCAGCCGGGCGATATCGGCCGAACCCAGGCCGGTGGTCATGCCGGTGGCGTCCTGCCACAGTCCCCACGCCACCGAGGTAGCCGCGAGACCCATGACCTGCCGGTGCTGAGCCAATGCGTCGAGGAAGACATTGGCCGCCGCGTAGTTCGCCTGGCCCGGGTTGCCGATCACGCCCGCGATCGAGGAATAGAGCACGAAGGCCGACAGGTCCATGGACCGGGTCGCCTCGTGCAGGTTCCAGGCCGCGTCGACCTTCGGCCGCAACACCTCGGCGATCCGCTCGGGTGTCATGGTGTCGAGCAGGCCGTCGGCCAGCACACCGGCGGCGTGCACGACAGCGGTCAGCGGATGCCGGGGCGGTATCGCGGCCAGCAGCGCATCCAGCGCCGCGCGATCCGCCACGTCGCAGGCGACGATATCCACCCGGGCGCCGAGGGCGGCCAGCTCGGCGCGCAATTCGCCCGCACCGGGGGCGTCGGGTCCACGCCGACTGGTCAGCACCAGGCTGCGGACGCCGTACTCGGTGATCAGATGCCGCGCCAGCCCCGCACCCAGCCCACCGGTTCCACCGGTGATCAGCACCGTCCCGTCCGACCGCAACGGCGTGGGCACCGTGACCACGTTCTTGCCGATATGCCGGGCCTGGCTCAGGTACCGGAAAGCCTCCGGCGCCCGCCGGACATCCCAGGCCGTGGTCTGCGACGGTGCCAGAGCACCCGACTCGAACAGGCCGACGACGGCGGTGAGGATCTCCCGCAACCGATCCGGGTGCACATCCAGGAGCACGAACTGGCGGTACTCCACTCCGGGGTATTCGGCGGCGACCCGGCCCGGGTCTCGCTCATCGAGGAGCCCCATCTCGATGAACCGGCCACCGCGCGGCAGCAACCGCAGCGACGCGTCCACGAACTCACCGGCCAGCGAATCCAGCACGATGTCCGCGCCACGCCCGCCGGTGACATCCAGGAACTTCCGCTCGAAATCCAGGGTCCGTGAATCCGCGATCTCGTGGTCGGCGAAGCCGAGTTCCCGCAGCACGTTCCACTTCGACTCGCTCGCGGTGACCAGCAGCCGCAACCCGAGGTGCCGGGCCAACCGGACGGTCGCCAGGCCGACACCACCGGTGGCGGCATGCAGGAGCAATGTCTCGCCGGGCTCAGCCGCCGCGAGATCGACCAAGCCGTAGTAGGCCGTCGCGTAGACGACCGGAACAGCGGCCGCCTGGACGAAGGACCAGCCGTCCGGGATGGGGGCGAGCAGCCGCCGGTCGGTCACCGATTCCGAACCGGCACCGGAGGTGAATCCGAATACCCGGTCGCCGGGGGCGAATTCGGTCACATCGGGGGCCACCTCGAGCACGACACCCGCGCCTTCTACGCAGAAGGTCGCGTCGATCGTTCGTGATCCGGCATCCGTATTCGCCACCATGCCCAGCGCGATCAGCGCATCCCGGAAATTCACTCCGACGGCACGCAACGACACCCGCACCTGGCCCGATTCCAGCGCCCGCTGCGCCGACGTCTCGACGAGCACGAGATTGTCGCCGGTCAAGGTGCCCTTCTCCCGGTGCGTCAGCGCCCAACCCGGGGTGCGGACGAGATCCGCGGCCCCCACGATGTCGCCGACGCCGGCACTCAGCCGGGGCGCGAACCAGGCCCCGCGGCGCAGCGCCAGCTGGGGTTCGGTGTCCGTGGCCACCGCCAGTGCCACCGCGTGGCGGTAATGCGACCGATCGTCGATGTCGACGACGACGATCCGGTCCGGGCGCTCGGACTGCGCGACCCGCACCGTGCCCCAGACCGGTGCCAGCGCGATATCGATCGACTCGCCCGGGTGCACGGCCACCGCACGGTGGGTCACCACCACAATCGGCTCGTCCCGGCTCAGCAGCCGCTGGAGCCGCTCGGTCAGCGCGGTCACGGTGTCGCGTACGTCCCGGGGGACATCGCCGCCGATCGCGGCATCGAGCAGCAGCACCGAAACGGTCCGGCCCGCGATGGTCGCGGTCTCCCCGATCTCGGCCGTATCCCAGATACCGGGGTCGCCGGACGCATCGTCGTTTCCGGGCAGCGCGACCCAGTCGACCCGATACCCCAGATCGGTTCGTTGCCGGGCGGCGGACAGCGCACCGATGGACAGGGGCCGCATCGTCAGGGCGCCCACTTCGGCAACAGTCGCGCCGGAACCGTCGGCGAGGGTCACCGCGAACCGGTCCGAACCGGAATCGGTGGGCGCGACCCGGACCCGCAGGGTGGTCGCACCGGTCGCGTACAGCTCGATATCTTCCCAGGCGAACGGAACAGCGATCTGTCCGAGCTGGGTCTCGGGCAGGAGCCCGCTCACCAGAATCGGGTGCAGCGCGGCGTCCAGAAGGGCCGGGTGCAGGTCGAATTCGGCACCGCCCGCACCCGCCGGTAGCTCCACCTCCGCGAATACTTCATCCGCTCGCCGCCACACGGCCCGCAGACCACGGAACACCGGCCCGTACTCGTAGCCACGCTCGGCCAGATCCCGATAGGCGTCGCCGATCTCCACCGCTGCCGCATCGGCCGGCGGCCACACCCGCAGACCCGAATCCGGCGTCCGGACAGTGGAACGCCGGGCGAGGGTGGCCACCGCATGACGCACCCAGGTCGGCGTCTGTTCGAAACCCGCGGAACCGGCGCGACCCGAGTCGCCGGCCGGCCGCGTCCGGGAATAGACCGCGACGCCGCGGGCGCCGGACTCGTCCGGCGCACCTGCCACCACTGCCCGGAACTCGACGGTATCGGCGGCCGGTAACGGCAGCGGCGCCTCGATCACCAGTTCGGCCACCCGCGGGCATCCGATCACCGCGCCGATGTGCAGCACCAACTCGGCGAACGCCGCCCCCGGCAACAGGGCCACACCCGCCACCGCGTGATCGACCACCCACGACTGCCCCGACCGGGACAACCGCCCGGTGAAAACCACCTCACCGGAACCGGGAACCTGCACCATCGCACCCAGCAACGGGTGTTCCGGATCATCCAGACCCGACTGCCACACATCCACCGACGGCACCGGCTCCAGCCAGTACCGCTGACGATCGAACGCATAGGTCGGCAACGGCACCCGGCCCACCGCGCGACCGGCGAACAACGGCCCCCAATCCACATCCGCCCCCGCGACCCGCACCGCCCCCAGCGCCGCCACGAACGCCGCCGCCTCCTCGACCGAACGCCGCGACGACGCCACCACCGCCGACTCGGCCGCCAACTCCGGGCGTTCGGCCAGGCATTCACGAATCATCGCGGTCAGCGCGGCATCCGGACCGACCTCGACGAACCGGCGAACCCCGGAGTCGATCAACGAATCGACCCCGGGTGCGAACCGCACACAGCTGCGGACATGCGAAACCCAGTACTCCGGGTCGCGCACCTGCTCGCCGATCAGCGCACCGGACACATTCGACACGATCGGGATCGACGGCGACCGATACGTCAATCCCCGCGCCACCGCCCGGTACTCGTCCAGGATCGGCTCCATCAGCACCGAATGCGACGCGTGCGAGATCCGCAGCAACGAGTTCTTGCGCCCCGTCTCGGTCAACCGCGCCTGGATCTCGGCGACCGCGTCGGCGTATCCGGAGAACACCACCGAATTCGGGCCGTTGATCGTGCCGACCGACACCCGGTCGCCGTAACCGTCCAGCAACTGCGCGGCCTCGGCTTCCGACACCGCCGCCGCCAGCATGGCACCACCCGACGGCGCCGCGCCCATCAATCGGCCACGCGCGGCCACCAGCACACACGCGTCCGGCAACGACCACACCCCGGCCACGTACGCGGCGGCGAGCTCACCCAGCGAATGCCCGGCCACCACGTCCGGCGCCACCCCGAACGATTCCAGCAACCGGAACATCGCCACCTCGAACGCGAACAGCGCCGGCTGCATCCATTCCATCTGATCCAGCAACCCGTCGGGATCGGTGAACATCACCGTCCGCAACGACCCGCCCAGCTGCCGGTCCAGCTCCCCGCACACCTCGTCCAACGCCGACGCGAACACCGGGAAGGCTCGGTACAGACCCGCACCCATACCCACCCGCTGGGCGCCACCACCGGTGAAGAGGAACGCCGTACTCCCCGCTCGCGCCCTGCCCTCGACGACCGCCGGCGATACCGTCCCGGACGCCAGCGCCGCCAGCCCCGCGATCAGCTCGTCCCGATCCGCGCCGACCACCACCGCCCGGCGCTCGAGCCACCCCCGGGTCTCGATCAGCGAATACCCGACACTGTCCACATCCAGGTCAGGGTGCTCGATAAGCCACTGCCGCAACCGATCCGCCTGTCCGCGCAAACCCGGTTCCGACTTACCCGACAACAACAACGGCACCACAGCGGCGGCGGCGCCACCTACCCCGGCCGCCCCGCCCGCCGCCGCATCCACCGGCAGCGCGGGCGCTTCCTCCAGGATCACGTGCGCATTGGTGCCGCTGATCCCGAACGAGGACACACCCGCGCGACGGACACGATCACCGGACGGCCACGGCTCGGACGCGGCCAGCAACCGAACCGAACCAGCCGACCAATCCACATGCGGTGTCGGCGGATCGGCGTACAGGGATTTCGGCAAGGTCTCGTGGCGCAGAGCCGCCACCATCTTGATCACGCCACCGATACCGGCAGCAGCCACCGCGTGCCCGATATTGGATTTCAGCGATCCGATCCGAAGGGCGTGCGCACGACCAGGGCCGTAGGCGGCGATCAGGGCCTGGGCCTCGATCGGGTCACCCAGCGCCGTACCGGTGCCGTGCGCCTCGACCGCGTCCACCTGCGCCGGGTCCAGCCCGGCATTCGCCAATGCCGAGGCGATCACCCGTTCCTGCGAAGGGCCGTTCGGCGCGCTCAGTCCATTGCTCGCGCCGTCCTGATTGATCGCGCTGCCGCGCACGAGCGCCAGCACCGGATGACCGAGCCGCCGGGCGTCGGACAACCGCTCGACCGCCAGCACCCCGGCGCCCTCCGCCCAGGTGACACCGTCGGCGGCAGCGGAGAACGGCTTGCACCGTCCGTCGGCGGCCAGTCCCCGCTGGCGGGAGAAGTCGACGAACAGATCCGGGCTCGCCGCGACGGTGACACCACCGGTCAGGGCCAGCGACACCTCACCCTGCCGCAGTGCCTGACAGGCGAGGTGCAACGCGACCAGCGAGGAGGAACACGCGGTGTCGACGGTGACGGCCGGACCTTCCAGGCCTAGAACGTAGGCGACCCGGCCAGAGACCACACTGTGCGAGTTGCCGGTCAGCCGGAATCCCTCGTATTCACCGGTTACTCCGGGCGAGTACCCGGACGAACCGGCACCGATATAGACACCGGCGTCGGTGTTGCGCAAGGTGGCCGGATCGATCCCCGCGTTCTCCAGTGCCTCCCAGCACACTTCCAGGATCAATCGCTGTTGTGGATCCATCGCCGCCGCTTCGCGGGGCGCGATCCCGAAGAAGGCCGCGTCGAATGCCGCCACATCGTCGATGAAGCCGCCCTCCCGCGTGTACACGGTGCCCGGCTTATCCGGATCGGCGTCGAAGAGGCGGCCCAGGTCCCAGCCACGATCCGCCGGAAAAGGGGTGACCGCGTCGACGCCACCGGCGACCAGATCCCACAGGTCCTCGACCGACCGCACGCCGCCCGGGAAACGGCAACCGATTCCGACGATGGCGATCGGTTCGTCCGTGCGATCGCGGCGCGCAGGTCGCGGCACGTCGTTCTCGAGGCCTTCCAGCCGGGACCGAACCAGCCGGGTGACCGCAGTCGGTGTCGGGTGGTCGAAGATCAGCGTCATCGGCAGGTCGACGCCGGTGGCGCGAGCCACTCGATGCCGTAACTCGATGCCGCTCAACGAATTGAAGCCGAATGCGGTGAACGGCAGGTCGGGGTCGATCGCATCGGGCGAATCGTGGCCGAGTACCGCCGCCGCCTGCTCGGCGACCACCGCGAGCACCAGCGCCTGCCGCTGCGGCCCGGGCAGGGCGCCGAGCTGCTCGGCGAAGGACCCGGCCACCACAGTCCGCCGTTCGCGCACCGGGCGGGCCGGGTTCGCCACCGCGGCGGTGGCATCGGGCACAGGCCCCGCCGGCTCGATCAGCACCGAGTCGACGGTGAGCAGCGGTCGCCCGTTCTCGGTGGTCGCGGCCAGGTGCGTGGCACCCGCGGCGCCACGTCCGATCCGGACCCGCGCGGCCGGCTCACCACGGCGATACAGGCGAATGCCGCTCAGCGACACCGTGATCGGTATCGCCGGGCTGTCGGAGCCGGCGGTGTAGGAGTCCAGCGCGGGATGCAGCATGGCGTCGAAGAGCGCCGGATGAACCATGAAATGCCCGGCCCCTTCGGCCAGGCTCTCGTCGAGCGATACCTCGGCGAGGTGCTCGTCGTCCTGTGCCCAGGCGGCGGTGACGCCCTGGAACGCCACTCCGTAGTCGATGCCCCGGCCGAACAGCCGGTCGTAGAGTGCCCCGGCGGACGCCCGGTCGACCACGGGCGGCCGGTCACCGATCGTCAGCTCGGTGTTCGCCGCGTCCACGGCGGAGGCGAGCATGCCGGACGCACAACGCACCCACACCGCCGCGCTACTCTCGTCGCCGGTGTCGCGCCGCGCGTGCACGGTGAACGACCGCTGCCCATGGTCGTCCGCCGCTGCCACACTCACCTGCAGATCCAGCACCTCGGCAGCGGGCAGCGGCGGGTGGATCCGCAATTCGGACACCGTTTCGGCGCCGACCCGGGCGCCGGCTGCCAGGGCGATATCGACCCAGACCGAGCCGGGTACCACGGCCGCCCCCGCGAGCACATGGTCGGCGAGCCACGGATGGGTACGGGTGGTCAGCCGGCCGGCGAACAGCCAACCGCCGGTACCCGCGATCGGTGTCGCGACGCCGAGAATCGGATGATCGGGATGAACCAGCCCGTACGCGCGCACGTCGCCCGATCCGACGGCCGTATCCGGCGTCCAGCACTGCCGCCGTTGGAAGGCGTAGGTCGGCAGGTCCACCCGGGCGGTGCGTGGCGCGAGCATCTCGTCCGGCACGTCGACGCCCACGCAGTACGCCCGCGCCAGCGCGGCACCGAACTGCTCCGCATCGCCGCGTTCGCGTTCGAGCGTGCCCAGCACGGCCACCCGCTCGGCCAACCCCAGCGACCCGGCGGCGAGTTCGATCGCCACGGTCAGCACCGGATGGGGGCTCACCTCGACGAACACGTTCATTCCGGTATCCATCAGGCTGCGCACCGATTCGGCGAACCGGACCTGCCGGCGCAGACCGCGATACCAGTACGCGGCATCGAGACCGGCCGTGTCCAGGTAGTCGCCCGTCACGGTCGAGAAGAACGGGATCGACCCCGAAACGGGCCGGATCGGCTCCAGTTCGGCCAGTAATCGCTCCCGGATCTGTTCCACCGCAGCCGAATGCGAGGCGTAGTCCACCGGAATCCGCTTCGCCCAGACTCCCTCGGCCGCACACGCGTCGAGGAACTCCCCGATCGCGTCCGCGTCACCGGATACGACCGTCTGCCCCGGACCGTTCTCGGCGGCGACCGACAATCGAGCACCGAACGCGCGCAGCCGATCGGCGACAGCGTCGGCGGACAGTCCGACCGCAGCCATACCGCCGGATCCGGCGAGCTCCTGGGCCACCGCTTGCGAGCGCAACGCCACCACCCGGGCGCCATCTGCCACCGACAGGCCGCCGGCCACCACCGCGGCCGCGATCTCACCCTGCGAATGTCCCAGTACCGCGGCCGGCCGGACACCCCGCGCCTGCCATGATCGCGCCAGTGACACCATGACCGCGAAGAGCGCCGGTTGCACCACATCCACCCGGTCCAGCCCGGGGGCACCCGGTTCGGCCCGCAGCACCTCGGTCAACGACCAGTCCACGAACGGCGTCAGCGCCGCTTCGCATTCGGCGATGGACGCGGCGAACACCCGGTCGGCAGTCAGTAACCGAGCGCCCATCCCCACCCATTGGCTGCCCTGCCCCGGAAAAACGAACACCACGTGACGGGTCGCGGCCCGCTCGGGGACGACCGCCCCCGGACCGGAATCGGGTGCCGGGTCGATGAGCCCGGCCAGCCCGTCGGACAGGGCGGCGATATCCGCGCCGACCACGGCCGCGCGCCACTCCAGCCGCGCGCGGGACCGGGCCAGCGACGAGGCCACCGCCGCGGCGTCGACGTCGGGGTTATCGCCGAGCCAGTCCTGGAGCCGAGCGGCCTGCGCGCCCAGCGCCGCTGGACTGCGCGCGGACAGAACCCAGGTCAGCGGCTGCCCTGGTGCGATTTCCGGATCACCGGAATCCGTGCCCGCCGCCGCACCGGCGGGACCTCCTTCCAGGATCACGTGCGCGTTGGTGCCGCCCATGCCGAACGATGAGACAGCGGCCCGGCGCACCGGCGCGGCCGGCCAGGGCCGGTTGCCGGTCACCACGGTCAAGCCCAGCTCGTCGAGCGGGATCCGAGAATTGGGCGTGTGGAAGTTCAAGCTGGGTACCAGCTCGCCGTAGCGCACACACAGTGCGGTCTTGATGAACCCGGCGATTCCGGCCGCACCCTCCAGATGCCCGATATTCGTCTTGACCGAACCGACGGCCAGCCGCCGCCCGGCCGGCCGGCCGGCGCCATAGGTATCGCCCAGCGCCGCCGCCTCGACCGGATCTCCCGCGGGGGTGCCGGTTCCGTGCAGCTCCACGTAGTCCACCGACTCGGGCTCGACCGCGGCGGTCGCCAGAGCTGCCCGGATGACCGCCGCCTGAGTGTCCGGACTGGGCGCGCTCAGCACCTGCCGATCGTTGCCGTTGTTGACCGAACTGCCACGGATCACCGCGTAGACCCGGCGGCCGTGAGCGACCGCCCGGTGCAGCGGCTCGAGCACGACGATGCCCCCGCCCTCACCGCGAACGGTCCCGTCGGCGTTCGCATCGAAGGTGTGACACTTTCCCGACGGCGAATGGGCGCCGAATTGTTCGTAGCGCTCCCCGCTGAGCGGCGACAGGATCAGGTTGACGCCACCGGCCAGCGCGACCTCGCAATCACCGCGGCGGATCGCTTCGGCGGCCAGGTGCACCGCCACGAGCGACGAGGACTGTCCACTGTCGACCACCAGGCTCGGCCCGGTGAACTTGTAGTAATTCGAAATCCGATTGGCCGCCACGCCCCGGCCCACCGCCCACAGCGAATGTCGGCTGATACCGGCTCTTCCCCCCGCGGCCACCATTTCGGCGAAGTCGGTGCCGGTGCTCCCGAGGAACACGCCGGTGGCAGCCTCGGCCGCAGCACCGAAACCCGCGTCCTCCAGCGCCTCCCAGCTCAGTTCCAGGCCGAGCAGCTGCTGGGGATCGATATCGCGGGCCTCGTTCGGGGGCACGCCGAAGAAGTCCGCGTCGTATCGGGTCGCGGTGTCCAGGAACCCCGCGATCTCGTCGATTCCCGGACGGTCCGCCCCAGTGGTGCCGATCGCGTCCCGTCCGTCACACAGCAGTCGCCAGAAGGCCGGGAGATCGGGTGCTCCGGGCATGCGGCACGACATCCCGACAACAGCGATATCGTTCGCCGACTCGATCATGGAAATTCCCGTCCAACCAGGTGAATACTGAGCTTGTTCGTGTTCGTCAGCAGCCACGTCGCCACCGCCACACCAGGGGCCGCGGCCGGCCGCGCCGTTCATCTCGAATCGACATCGCGACCCGGATCCACCGCCGGCCCATGCGGATCGACGCCGGTCACAGCGCTGATCCACTCCCGGATATGTGTCGCCACCTCG
The DNA here is from genome assembly GCF_035956715.1 of Nocardia sp. NBC_01329. Taxonomy (NCBI): domain Bacteria; kingdom Bacillati; phylum Actinomycetota; class Actinomycetes; order Mycobacteriales; family Nocardiaceae; genus Nocardia; species Nocardia sp. NBC_01329. The sequence continues at coordinate 4,233,095 of NZ_CP108381.1, forward strand.
GCCGCGGCCCCGTCGAGCACGGACAGGTGGTCGGCGGGGATCCGCACCGTCGGACCGGCGTGCTGCCAATCCGGCACCGGTACCGCCATATCCGACAGTCCCGGCATCGGGGTGGTGGCCCGCAGCAGCAGCGTGGGTTCGGAAATCGGCTCCGGCGCGCGGCCGCCGTAGACCTGGCCGTAGTGCGCCATCACCACCAGACCACGATCGTCGACCGTCACCAGTTCGTGGCCGAAGGCCACTTCGAGTGCGCTGCCGAACACCTCGAGGTTGTCCTCTTCGCTGTCCGGCGAATAGGTGTCGATCATGGCGACGCCCCTCGGCGCCCGTCCGCGTTCGGCGAGCCGGCCGGCGAGCCCGTGCGCGATCGCGCCACCGATCGAGTAGCCGACCAGCACGAACGGATCCGCTCCGACCGTGTCGAGGGTGGTGTCTGCGAGACAGTCCAGCAGGGCATCCCAGTGCGGCGGCAACGACTCGCCCGGTCGCGTACCGGGCAGCCAGAGCGCGGTCATCCCGAACTCGGCACCGAGCTCCCGGGCCAACCGACCGAACTGGTGCGGACCGTTGCCGACCACGAACGACGGGACACAGATCAACTTCAGCCCGGCCCCGCCGCGCGCCAGCAACATCGGTTTCGGCGCGACCAGCCGATCGGCCGACTCGTCCAGGTCGACGATCAGCCGGCCGGTCTGCATCAGGACCGGCAGGGCGACCTTCGCATCACCACGCCGGAGCGCCTCGGTGACCAACCCGGTGAGAATCCCGGGCGCGCTCGGGCCCGCCGGCGCCGCCCCGCCCTCGACACCGACGAGGCCACCGATCTGCTCGGTCAGCGTCTCGGCCACAGCGGCCGGGGACGGATACTCGAACACCAGCGTGGATGCCAGAGTCAGTCCGGTGATCGTGGCGAGCCTGTTGCGGAATTCCACACCGCCCAGTGAGTCGAACCCGAGTTCGGTGAACAACGCGTCCGGATCCACCGCCTCGGCCGAGGCGTGCCCCAGCACGGTGGCCGCCAGCGCCCGGACCTCGTGCAGCACCAGGTCGTAACGTTCGGACTCGGCAACGGCGGCCAGCCGCCGGGCCAGCGATCCCGTGTCCTCGGCCGACAGCGCCGCCACCGGAGCGCGAACGATATCGCGGAACAGGCCGGGCAATGCGCCGGTGCCCGCGAGCTCGCTGAGCGCGGACATGTCCAGCAGTGCGGTCAGCACCAGGGCATGGCCGGTGCCGAGTGCCTTGTCGAACAGCTCCATACCCGGTTCGGCGGTGATCGGCACCAAGCCGAGCCGGGTGCGGATCTGGCGAACGATCTGCTCGGCGCCTTCGCCGCCGAGCGCGCTGCCCATGCCGACGGTCCACAGTCCCCAGGCCAGCGAATGCGCGGGCAGGCCGGATTCGCGACGCTGATGGGCCAGCGCGTCGAGGAAGGCATTCGCCGCCGCGTAGTTGCCCTGGCCCTGGCCGCCGAGCAAGGGTGCGGCCGAGGAGAACAGGACGAAGGCCGACAGATCCGCATCCCGGGTGAGTTCGTGCAGGTTCACCGCGGCATCGGTTTTGGGCCGCATGACCCGATGTACCTGATCGGCGGTCAAGGTCTCGATGGTGCCGTCGTCGATGACGCCCGCGGTGTGCACCACCGCGGTCAGTGGATACTCGGCCGGCACCGTGCGCAGCAGGTCTCCCAATGCCGCGCGATCGGCCGCATCGCACGCGACGACCCGCACCTGGGCACCGGCCTCGGTGAGTTCGGCGGCCAATTCGTCCGCACCGTCGGCGGCCGGACCGCGCCGGGACACCAGCAGCAGCCGCCGCACCCCGTGCCCGGCCACCAGGTGCCGGGCCAGCAACGCGCCCAAGCCACCGGTGCCACCGGTGATCAGTACCGTCCCGGTGCCGAACGAGACCGGTTCGGTGTCTGCCACCGCCTTGACCATCCGGGGCACCAGCGCCGCGGAATCGCGTACGGCGACCCGGGGCTCACCGACCCCGGCGACCGCGCGGATCAGGTCCGCGCTCGGCGCGGTCCGCTCGTCGAGGTCGAGCTGGACGATCCGGCCCGGGTATTCCGCCTGCGCGGAGTCGATCAGGCCGGCGACCGCCGCACCCGCCGGGTCACCGGACTCGCCGGACAGACCGGCGGCGCAACGGGTGACGACCACCAGGGTCGCGCGCTCGGTGCGTTCGTCGGCCAGCCAGTCGCGTACCAGCGTCAGGGTGGCGCTGACTCGGAGCCGTGCGGCATGGGCCTGGTCACCGGCGACGGCTTCCTCTCCCGAATCCCAGACCACCAATCCGGGTACCTCAGGGACGGTGGCCAGCGCGGTGAGGTCCCGGTGGGTACTCACCGATCCGGGCACCGGCGCCGAGCCGAGCACCGCCACCGCGGTCCCCGGCCCGGCAGCCGGGAGCGGCACCGTCTTCCAGCTGCGGGTGTAGAGCGGACTCGAGGTGGCTCGGGAACGGTTCAGCATCTCGATATCGACCGGGCGGGCCAGCGCGGCGGCGATGGTCAGGACGGGTTCGCCGTCGGTGTCAGTGAGGTCGAGCCGGGCGGTATTGGTCTGGTCGGTGACGCTGATCCGGACGCGCACGACATCCGCACCCGCCCGGTACAGCCGGATCCCGGTGTAGGAGAAGGGCAGCGGAACCCGGCCCGGATCGTCGAGCCGGTCCAGCGACGGGTGGATACTCGCGTCCAGCAGCGCCGGATGAATCCGGTACTCCCGAGCCGCGGCGCTGTCGGGGAGCGCCACCTCGGCATACATCACGTCGTCGGCACTCCACGCCGCGCGCACGCCTCGGAAGGCCGGCCCGTAACCGAAGCCGATCGATGCCAGCTGTTCGTACAACTGCCCGGGGTCCAGCGACCGCAACCCGCCCGCCGGAACCTGTCCGTCCCACTGCGCGTCATCCGGAACCGAGTCGGCGGGGGCCAGCGTGCCGATCGCATGGGTGAGCCAGTCGGCCTCGTCGGGGAACTCGGCCCCGACGGGACAGGAATGGATCACGAACCGCCGACAGCCGGTGGTGTCGGCCGCCTCGACGACGACCTGCGCGTCGAGCGGGGTGTCGTCGTCGAACAGCATCGGTGACTCGAGCACCAGTTCCTGAATCGTGTCCATGCCCAGATGGCTCCCGGCGTGCAGCGCCATCTCCACGAAACCGGTGCCCGGGATCAGGGCCGACCCGAATACCACGTGGTCCGCCAGCCACGGATGGGTGCGGGTGGAGAAGCGACCGGTGAACAGCCATTCGTCTCGTCCGACCACCGGCACGACCTCGGTGAGCAGATGACCCGATACCGGCCGGGAGACCTGCGGTCCCGGCTCCAGCCAATACCGCTGATTCTGGAAGGCGTAGGTCGGCAGCGCGATTCGACGGGTGTCCCGGCCCGCGAACAGCGGATCCAGCACCACCGACAGGCCCGATACCCGCGCCTGCGCCAGGAATGTCACGAACTGCGTGCCCTCGTCGGCCGTGCGCCGGGAGGTCGCCGCCACCAGCGACTCGGCTTCGGTATCGGCGCCGGCCAAGCATTCGCGGGTCATCGCGGTGAGCACCGCGTCCGGTCCGAGTTCCACGAAACGCCGGACCCCGGAAGCGGCCAGCGCGTCCACACCGGCGGCGAAGCGGACACATCCGCGCACCTGGTCCACCCAGTACTCCGGGTCGGTGACCTCGCTGCCGGCGACAGTTCCCGAGAGGGTCGAGACGATCGGGATCGAGGGCGCGCGATATGCCAGAGATTCGGCGACGGCGCGGAATTCCGCCAGCATCGGGTTCATCAGCCCCGAGTGGAACGCGTGACTCACCCGCAGCCGCGAGGTTCTGATCCCGGCGTCGGTCAACAGCTTCGCTACCGCGTCGACCGCGTCGGCGGTTCCGGAGAACACCACCGAGAGCGGGCCGTTCACCGCGGCGATCGACAGGTCGTCCCGGTAGCCGTCCAGCAACCGCTCGGCTTGCTCCTCGGTGGTCGCCGCCGCGAGCATCGCCCCGCCCTCCGGTAGCGCGCCCATCAACCGGCCTCGTGCGGCCACCAGTGCGCAGGCGTCCGCCAGCGACCACACCTCGGCCACATGCGCGGCCGCGAGCTCGCCGATGGAATGCCCGGCCAGCACATCGGGAACGATCCCGAACGACTCCACCAGCCGGAACATCGCGACCTCGAAGGCGAACAACGCGGGTTGGGTGAACTCGGTGCGGCCGAGCAGATCCGCCCGGTCCGCGTCGAACATCAGCTCCCGCAGCGACCGCCCGAGCAGCGGATCGAACCGGTCACAGACCTCGTCCAATGCGGCGGCGAAAACCGGGAAGTCGCGATACAGCCCCGCCCCCATTCCGGCCCGCTGGGCGCCCTGGCCGGTGAAGAGGAACGCGATGCGACCCGTGCGCGCCTTCCCGGCCGCCACCCGCCCGGCCGCCCCGCCCGCAGCCAGCTCCGCCAGGCCGTTGCGCATCTCGTCGCGGTCGTGCCCGATCACCGCGCCGCGCCAGTCCAGCTGCGCCCGGCTGTCGACCAGCGAGGAGGCCACCCGCCACAGATCACCGGCCTCCGGGGCTTCGGCCAGCCACTGCCGCAATCGATCGGCCTGCGCGCGCAGACCCGCCTCGGATTTCGCCGATACCAGCAGCGGTACCGCCGCCACCCGCACTGCCGCGTTCGTCTCGTCCGGCTCGGTCCGCCCGGGTGCCGGCCGCGCCTCGGCGGGAGCTTCCTCGAGCACCACGTGCGCGTTGGTGCCGCTGATACCGAACGACGAAACGCCGGCCCGGCGCTTGCGCCCGGCCTCGGCGGGCCACGGCTCGGACTCGGTCAGCACCCGCACCGATCCGGCCGACCAATCCACCTGCGGTGAAAGCTCGTCCGCGTGCAGAGTTTTCGGCAGCATGCCGTGGCGAAACGCCTGCACCATCTTGATCACGCCGGCCACGCCGGATGCCGCCACCGAGTGCCCGATATTCGATTTCAACGACCCGATCCACAGCGGTTCGGCCCGATCCTGCCCATACGCCGCGATCAGTGCCTGCGCCTCGATCGGATCACCCAACGGCGTACCCGTACCGTGCGCCTCCACCGCATCCACATCCGCCGCCGACAAACCCGCCGCCGCCAACGCCGCCGCGATCACCCGCTCCTGCGACGGCCCGTTCGGCGCCGTCAAACCGTTGCTCGCGCCGTCCTGGTTGACGGCGCTGCCACGCACCACCGCCAGCACGTCGTGCCCCAGCCGCCGCGCATCCGACAACCGCTCCAACACCAGCACGCCCACACCCTCGGACCAACCCACCCCATCCGCGGCCGCCGAGAACGCTTTACACCGGCCATCCGGCGCCAGACCCCGCTGGCGGGCGAAGTCCACGAAGAACTCGGGGCTGCCGGAGATGCTGACTCCGGCCGACAACACCAGCGACGTCTCACCGTTGCGCAGCGCCTGGCACGCCAGGTGCAATGCGACCAGCGACGACGAGCAGGCGGTGTCCACGGTCATCGCCGGCCCCTGCAACCCGAGAACATAGGCGACGCGACCAGAGATCACGCTCTCGGAGTTCCCGGTCATCCGGAACCCTTCGTTCTCCCCCACGACCCGCTCGCCGTAGCCGGAAGGAGTGGCGCCGACGTATACACCGGTATCACTGCCGCGCAGCGACACCGGATCGATACCCGCGTCTTCCAGCGACTCCCAGGCGGCTTCGAGCATCAGCCGCTGCTGCGGATCCATCGCCGTCGCCTCGCGCGGGCTGATTCCGAAGAAGCCGGGGTCGAAACCACCGGGGTCGGCGAGGAAACCACCCTCACGCACGTAGGTGGTGCCGGGGACATCCGGGTCCGGGTTGTACAGCCGTTCCAGATCCCAGCCCCGGTCGGTGGGGAAACCGGTGATCACATCGGCGCCGGCGGCCACCAGGTCCCACAGCTGCGCTGCGGAGGAAACGCCGCCGGGATAACGGCAGCCGATTCCGACAATGGCGATGGGCTCGTCGGTGCGGCTGTGGCGCAATGTCTTGGGCGCCGGCTTCCGCGCCGTGGGCGCGTCATCGATCAGCGATACCAGCAACACTGCCACCGCCCGCGCGGTCGGATGGTCGAAGACCAGCGTGGCGGGCAGCGGCAGTCCGGTGGCCTTGGCGAGCCGATTGCGGAATTCGACCCCGGCCAGGGAGTCGAAACCCAGGTCGGTGAACGGCATATCCGGCTCGATCGCCTCGACCGAGCCGTGCCCCAGCGCCGCGGCCGCGTTCTCACGCACCACCGACAGCGCGACCTCGTCCCGTTCGGCGGCCGCGACGGCGGCCAGGCGCCCGAGCGGCGCCGCGTTCGCAAGGGTCCCGGGCGCGGCCACCAGCGTGCTCAGTACATTCGGCAGCGAGCCCGCCCGGGCGAGCTCGGTCAATCCGGCGATGTCGAAATCGGCGGCCACCGCCAGGGCGTCCGGCCCCGCGACAGCGGCGTCGAACAACAGCAGTCCGGCCGTGTTCTCCAGCGGCCGTAAACCCATCCGGCGCAGTCGCGCCAAGCCGGGCGCACCGAGTTCGCCGGTCATTCCGGTGTCCGCGTTCCACGGGCCCCAGGCGATCGATACAGCCGGTAGCCCGGCCTCGGTACGCAGCGCCACCATCGCATCCGCGAAGGCGTTCGCCGCCGCGTAGTTACCCTGGCCCGGCGCGCCCGCCACCCCGGCCATGGACGAGAAGACGACGAACGCCGATACTCCGGCAGAGCCGGCCGCATCGTGCAGCGACCACAGCCCGTCGACCTTGGGCCGGAACACTCGATCGATCCGGTCGTCGGTCAGGCTCTCGACGGTGGCGTCGTCCACCACCCCGGCCGCGTGCACGATTCCCGACAACGGGAACTCGGGCGGCAGCTGGGCCAGCAACTGCCCCAGGGCATCTCGATCCGCTACGTCACAGGCGGCCACCTCCACCTCGGCCCCCAACGCGGACACCTCGGCGACCAGCTCCGGTACCCCTTCGGCGGCGCGGCCCCGGCGGGAAACCAGCAGCAGCCGGCGCACGCCGTGCGCCGCGACCAGATGCCGCGCCACCAGTGCGCCCAGACCGGTGGTACCGCCGGTGACCAGCACCGTGCCCGTGCCGAAAGACATCGGCGCGGAGTCCATCGCGGCGGGACGGCGAGTCACACGCGGCATCGAGAGAGCACCGTCGCGTATCGCCAGCAGCGGCTCGTTCGCGGCGAGAGCCGCCGCGACGATCCGCCGGTCGAGCTCGCCGTCCCGGTCGAGCAGGACGATCCGGCCCGGGTGTTCGGCCTGCGCACTGCGTACCAGTCCGGCGATCGCCGCCGCCGCCGGGTCGGGCGATTCCCCGGCCGGCCCCATCGCCCGGTGCGTCACCACCACCAGCCGGGTCCGCGCCGGTGCGGTATCCGCCAGCCAGGCTCGCACCAGGGCGAGCGTCTCCCTAACGCCGCGCCGGGCCGTTCCGGGCACCGTCTCGGCGGCACCGACCACTGCCTCGCCGGCACCGGCCACTGCCTCGGCGGCATCGGGCACCGTCTCGGCGGCATCGGACACCGTCTCGGCGGCATCGGACACCGTCTCGAGGGCATGGGGCACCGTCTCGGCGAACCACACGACCGCATCGGGTGCCGCCGGCCCCCGCGCCGCCTCGGCGGCCGCACCGATATCGGTGAATCGGTGCTCGGCCCCGGCGATATCGGCCCCGCCGAGCACCGCCACCGACACCTCGGGCACCTCGGTAGCACCCGGGACCGGCAACCAGTCCAAGCCGTACAGCGGCAACGCGCCCGCCGAGCGGACCCGCTCCACCGTGCGCCGCTCGACCGGATGAACCACGACCGAGTCGACGCTCAGCACCGGCTCGCCGGCTTCGCCGACCGCCTCCATCCGGATCCCGTAGCCACCGTGCCAGTCGATCCGCAGCCGCAGCGGCCCGGAACCGGTCCGGGCCAACCGCACACCCGCACAGCGCACCGGCAGCGGAACCCGGTCCGCAGGTACGTCGTCCATGACGAAGTCGAGCGCCGGGTGCAGGCAGGCGTCGAACAACGCCGGGTGGATACCGAAGCCGCCCGGCTGCGGGACCACCGCGTCGTCGAGCGAGATCTCGGCGAACATCTCCCGCCCACGCCGCCAGGCCGCGCGTACCCCGCGGAATACCGGTCCGTATTCCATACCCAGGCCGGAGATCCGGTGATACAGGTCCGCCACATCGAGTTGTTCGGCGTGCTCCGGCGGCCACACCTCGTCCCATCCGGTGCCGGCGTCGGGTATGGGGTCGGCTCCGGCCAATACCCCACCGGCATGCGCGACCCAGGCCTCGGCGTCCTCGGTCCGCTCCGACCGGGAGTAGACGGTGAAGCTGCGGCGGCCGTCCGGCCCGGCCTCCCCTACCGTGACCTGGATGTCGACCGGGTTCTCGGTGAGCACCAGTGGAATGTCGAGCAGCAGTTCCTCGATCACCTCGGCACCGAGCCGCGCCCCGACCGCAGATGCCAATTCCAGATAGGTGGTCGCCGGCACCACCGGCGTACCGAACACCAAGTGCTCGGCGACCCAGGGTTGACCCGGATCGGACAACTTTCCGGTGAACAGCCACTCGTCCCTACCGGCCACCGGTACGGCCTCGGTCAGGATCGGATGGCCGAATCCGCCCGTAGCGGCGGGGCGGTCGGCGTGCAGCCAATAACGCTGCCGCTGAAAGGCGTAGGTCGGCAGTTCGACCCGCGCCGGTAAGTGGCTTGCGAACAGCGGCGCCCAATCGACCTCGATACCCGCGCTGTGCGCTCGGCCGAGGAACGCCAGGAATTGCGTCACCTCCTCGGCGCCGCGCCGGCCGGCGGCCGCCACCAGGGCCTTGGATTCCAGGTCCGCGGGGAGGCACTGCCCGGTCATCGCACTGAGTACGGCATCCGGGCCGATTTCCAGGAACCGCGTCACCCCGCTGTCCACCAGATGGTCGACGCCGAGAGCGAACCGCACGGTATCCCGGACATGACCCACCCAGTACATCGGATCGGCGAATGCTTCACCGCCGACGACCCCGAACACGGTGGACACCACCGGAAGCAGTGGACGGCGGTAGTTCACCCCGGCCGCCACACTCTCGAACTCGGGGAGCATCGGCTCCATCAATCCGGAGTGGAAGGCGTGGCTCACCCGCAGCCGGGATACCCGCTCCCCCTCGGCGGACAGCAGCGCCGCCAGCCGGTCGACAGCTTCCTCGGTACCGGAGAACACGACCGCCGACGGGCTGTTGACGGCGGCGACCGACAGCTGCTCGCCGAAGGGGGCGATGATCTCGTCCGCGCGCGGCGGCGAGATCGCCGCCGCCAGCATCGCGCCGCCCGGCGGCAACGCACCCATCAGCCGGCCGCGCGCCGCCACCAGCGCACACGCGTCCGCGGTCGACCACATCCCGGCCACATACGCGGCGACCAATTCGCCGATCGAATGTCCGATCAGTACATCCGGACCGATGCCGAACGACTCGACCAGCCGGAACAGCGCCACCTCGTAGGCGAACAACGCCGGCTGGGTGTACTCGGTCCGATGGATCGATTCCGGCTCGGCCGAACCGAAGACGATGCCCTTCAGGCCGGCACCGTCCGGCCCTGGTCCGAGCAGTTGATCGAACTCGGCGCAGATCTCGTCGAAAGCAGCCGCGAAGACCGGGAAGGCCGCATACAACCCGGCACCCATACCGGCTCGCTGGGCGCCCTGCCCGGTGAACAGGAACGCGATCCTGCCGTCGACGGGTGCGCCGTCGACGACGCCCACGCCGGTCGAACCGGTGGCCATGTCCGCCAGCCGCGCCAATGCCGACTCCCGGTCCCCGGCGACCACCACCCCGCGCCGATTCAGCCGAGAGCGAGTTGTCAGCAGCGAGTACGCGATATCCGGTAGTTCCGCGTCCGGGTGCGCGAGCAGCCAGTCGTGCAACCGCGCCGCCTGGGCGCGCAGCCCCGGCGCCGATTTGGCCGAAAGCAGCAGCGGCACCGCTTTCGCCGCCGGACCGCGGCCGTCGGCTACGGGCACCGCCGAGCCCACCGGTCCGGCCGGTGCTTCCTCGATGATGACGTGTGCGTTGGTACCGCTGATCCCGAACGAGGAGACCCCGGCCCGGCGCACCCGGCCCGCCGAACCCGGCCACGACCGATCCTCGGTGAGCAACCGCACCGCACCGGCCGACCAATCCACATGCGGCGACGGCGCGTCCGCGTGCAGCGTCCTCGGCAGCACCGCGTGGCGTAGCGCCTGCACCACCTTGATCACCCCGGCCACCCCGGCGGCCGCTTGACTGTGCCCGATATTCGATTTCAACGACCCGATCCACAGGGGCTCGGCCCGATCCTGCCCATACGCCGCGATCAACGCCTGCGCCTCGATCGGATCACCCAACGGCGTACCCGTACCGTGCGCCTCCACCGCATCCACATCCGCCGCCGACAAACCCGCCGCCGCCAACGCCGCCGCGATCACCCGCTCCTGCGACGGACCGTTCGGCGCCGTCAAACCATTCGACGCACCATCCTGATTCACCGCCGAACCCCGCACCACCGCCAGCACCTCGTGCCCCAGCCGCCGCGCATCCGACAACCGCTCCAACACCAGCACGCCCACACCCTCGGACCAACCCACCCCATCCGCGGCCGCCGAGAACGCCTTACACCGGCCATCCGGCGCCAGACCCCGCTGGCGCGAGAACTCGGTGAACAGGAACGGTGTCGACATCACCGCGGCACCGCTGGCCAGCGCCATCGAGCATTCGCCCTGACGCAACGCCTGAGCGGCCAGATGAATGGCCACCAGCGAGGACGAACACGCGGTGTCCACGGTGATCGCCGGCCCCTCCAGGCCCAAGGTGTACGCCACCCGCCCGGAGGCGACACTGCTCGCCGAACCGGTGCCGATGTACCCCTCGACACCGGCACCCGAGGCTTTGGCGATCTCCTCGTAGTCCAGGTACGAGACGCCCGTGAAAACACCCATATCGCTGCCCCGCAACGATGCCGGGTCGATTCCCGCGTGCTCGAGCGCCTCCCACGACGCCTCCAGCAACAACCGCTGCTGCGGATCCATCGCCGCCGCCTCCCGGGGGCCGATACCGAAGAATCCGGCATCGAAATGGCCCGCATCGGTGAGGAACCCGCCGTAGCGCAGGTAGGAGGTCCCCGGGTTGTCGGGGTCCGGATGGAACAACCGGTCCAGGTCCCAGCCCCGGTCTGTGGGGAAGTCGGTGATCGCGTCTGTTCCGGCGGTCACCAGATTCCACAGCTGGGCGGGCGATTCGACACCCCCCGGATAGCGGCAGCCCATGCCGACGATCGCGATCGGTTCATCGGTCCGGACCCGGCGGACCACCCGGTCGGCCGGTCGCGCGCCGGCGGATTCGAGCTCGCCGGCCCGGGACAGCACGAATGCGGCCACCGCTGTGGCGGTGGGATGGTCGAACACCAGCGTCGACGGCAGTTGCACGCCGGTCGCCTTGCCCAGCCGGTTGCGGAACTCGACGCCGGCCAGCGAATCGAAACCCAGTTCACTGAACGGCGCGGTGGGATCGATCGCGTCGGCGGAGATGTGCCCGAGCACGCCGGCCGCCTCCGCACACACCACCGCGAGAACAATGGCCTCGTGCTCGGCCGGCGCGGCGGCCGCCAGCCGGCGCGCCAGTGAGCCGGTGGTATCGGCCGCCCGTCGCACCGGCACGGTCACCATCGCGTGCAGCACCCGGGGGAGCGAGCCCTCACGTGCCCGCGCCGCAAGTGCTTCGGTGTCGAAATCGGTGGCGACGACCGTCGGCGCGGCCGCAGCGGTCGCCCGATCGAACAGGGCCAGACCGTCGGCGGTGGCGAGCGGCCGTACCCCCATCCGCGCCATCCGGGACATCGCGGTGTCGTCCAGCGCATTGGTCATTCCGATGCCCTGGTTCCAGGAACCCCACGCGATCGACACCGCGGGCAGGCCCGCAGCGTGCCGCCGGGCTGCCAGCGCGTCCAGGAAGGCGTTCGCCGCGGCGTAGTTGCCCTGCCCCGGTGATCCCGCGACACCGGCGAGCGAGGAGAACAACACGAAGGCGGCCAGCTCCCGGTCACGGGTGGCGTCGTGCAGATTCCATGCGGCATCCGCTTTCGCCGCGAGTACCCGATCCAGCTGTTCGGCGGTCAGGGTTTCGACGGTGCCGTCGTCGAGAACGCCGGCCGAATGGATCACCGCGCTCGGGGTGAATTCACCGGTGAGATCCGCCAGCAGCGCGGCCAGGGCGGTGCGATCGCCGACATCGCAGGCGGCCACCCGCACCTGCGCACCGGCCGCGGCCAGCTCACCGACCAGCTCGGGCGCCCCGGGGGCGCGGTCGCCACGGCGCGATACCAGGACCAGGCGCCGCACTCCGTGCGTCGCCACGATATGCCTGGCCACCTCGGCACCGAGGCCACCGGTGCCGCCGGTGATCAAGACCGAGCCCGTGCCGAAGTCCGGTGCCGCGGATCCGGCCCGGCCGGACCGACGTCGCAGCCTGGGCACATACCGCACACCGTCGCGGATCGCCAGCTCCGATTCTTCCGAATCCGCCGCGGCGGCGACCGTTTCCCCAGCCAGGTCCGCGCCCGGCGCCACGTCGAGCAGTACGAACCGGCCCGGGGATTCGAACTGCGCGCTGCGCAGCAAACCGGCGACAGCCGCTCCGGCCGGATCCGGCGACTCGCCGGATACCGCGGCGGCGCCTCGGGTCAGCACGACCAGCCGAGCAGCTGACAACCGGTGATCGGTCTGCCACCGGCGCAACAACTCCAGCGTCGCGGTGACCCCGGTGTGCGCGCGAACGACGGCATCGCCGGCACCGGAATCGTCGCCGACCGGGGCCCATACGACGACCTCGGGGATCGTCTCCGCGGCCAGCAGCTCGGCCAGATCGGCGAACCGGCTGCCGGCCCCGGCGACCGCACCGGGTCCCAGCACCGCCACCGACACCGTCGGATCGCCGGACCCGGCCGACACCGGCACCCATTCGATCTCCGCCAGCGACGGCCGCTCTCCGGCCGCGCCGCGCAACGCTTCGGCGTCCACGGGTCGGGAAGCCAGCGAGTCGAGACTGAGCACCGGAGCACCGGCGTCGTCGACCGCGACGAGCCGGATCCGGTCGGATCCGGTCAGCATGACGCGTACCCGGACCGCCGCCACCCCGGTGCGATACAACCGGACTCCACCGAACGAGAACGGCAGTGGTAGCCGGCCCGCCGGCAGCTCCCGCGCGAGTTCGGCGATGGCCGGATGGAACGCGGCATCGAACAACGCCGGATGGACGGCGTACGAAGCCGCCGTACCGGCGTCGTCGGTCAGCGCCACTTCGGCGAGCAGATCCCCGGCATCCCGCCAGACTGCCCGTAATCCCTGGAACGCCGGGCCGTAGCCGAACCCCAGATCGGCGAGCTGGTCGTAGAGCGCCTCATAGGCGACGGGTTCCGCCCCGGCCGGCGGCCAGTCTCCCGAAGTCTCGGCGGCGACCCAAGCCGGGACGGCCTCGGGAACGGGGACGAGCACCCCACTGGCGTGCGTGCTCCACACCCCACCGGTGACATCACCATCGCCGGCCACTCGGGAGTGAACAGCGAACCGGCGCCGGCCCGCTTCGTCGGCGGGTTCCACACTCACCTGGATGTCCATCGGGGCATCGCCGGTCAGCACCAACGGACTCTCCAGCAGCAGCTCCTCGACGGAGCCTGCGTCCAGCCGCGCTCCCGCGGTGAGCACCAGCTCCACGAACGCGGTCCCCGGCACCACGACCGAACCGAATACGCTGTGATCGGCCAGCCACGGCTGATCAGCCGCGGCGATCCGGCCGGTGAACAGCCATTCGTCCTTGCCCGCCAGCGGAACCACACCGGTCAGGATCGGGTGATCGGAAGTTCCCGGCACCGCCCCCCGGCTCAGCGGCTCCAGCCAGTACCGCTGCCGCTGGAACGCATAGGTGGGCAGCGCTACCCGGCTGATCTTCCGACCGGCGAACAAGGGACGCCAGTCCACCTCCAGGCCGGCGGCGCCGGCCCGGGCCAGCATGGCGACGAACTGGCTCACCTCATCGGCCGACCGCCGGGACGCGGCCACCACCAACGACTCGGCATCCACTCCCGGATGCCCGGCCAGGCATTCGCGCGACATCGCCGAGAGCACCGCGTCCGGGCCCAGCTCGACGAACCGTCGCACCCCGGCAGCCACCAGCGCGTCCACTCCGGGTGCGAACCGGACGCAGCCGCGGACCTGGTCGACCCAGTAGCCTGGATCGGTCAACGCCGCCGCGGCGACACCGGCGGACACATTCGACACCAGGGCCAGCGTCGGCTGCCGATAGGTCAACCGCTCGGCGACAGCGCGGAACTCGGCCAGCATCGGATCCATCCGAGCCGAATGGAACGCATGACTGACGCGCAGCCGCGAGGTCCGCACACCTTCACCGGAAAGCAGGCCCTCCACTTCTTCGACGGCGTCGGCGTCACCGGAAAGCACCACCGAGGCGGGACCGTTGACAGCGGCCAGCGCCAGCCGATCCCCGACAGCCGCCACGATCTCGAGCCCACGATCCTCGGTGATTGCGGCGGCCAGCATCGCCCCGCCCGCGGGCAGCGCCCCCATCAACCGGCCCCGGGCCGCCACCAGCGAACAGGCGTCCGCCAGCGACCAGACACCCGCCACATACGCCGCGACCAGTTCCCCGATGGAATGCCCCGCCACCATGTCCGGTGCCAGACCGAACGACTCGACCAGGCGGAACAAGGCCGTCTCGAACGCGAACAAGGCCGGTTGCGCCCACTCGGTCCGCTCCAGCACACCTTGCGGGTCGGTGAACATCACGTCCCGCAGCGAACCGCCCAGCAGCGCATCGAATCGGCCGCACACTTCGTCCAGTGCCTGTGCGAAAACCGGGAACGCCGCGTAGAGACCGGCCCCCATCCCCACCCGCTGCGCACCTTGACCGGTGAACAGGAATGCCGTATCGCCGGAACCCGCCGAGCCGGTCGCCACTGCCGGCGACATCGAACCCGACGCCAGATCCGCCAGCCCCGCCAGCAATTCGGCCCGGCCCCGGCCCACCACGGTGGCCCGCCGCGCGAACCGGGCCCGATGTTCCAGCAGAGCCGACGCCGCACTCCAGATGTCGGCGTCCGGATGGCCGGACAACCAGTGCCGCAGCCGCTCGGCCTGAGCTCGCAGGGCAGGATCGGATTTGGCCGACAACACCAGTGGGGTCACCTCGACGGACACGGCGCCCGGCGAATCGCCGGTCCCTCCGGTCTCGTCCACGGCCGGTTCAGCGGCAGCAGGTGCTTCCTCCACGATCACATGCGCGTTGGTGCCGCTGATCCCGAACGAGGACACCCCCGCGCGTCGCACCCGTGCACCGGCCGGCCACTGCTCCGCCTGTGTCAGCACCCTCACCGTGCCCGCCGACCAGTCCACGTGGGGCGACAATTCGTCGACGTGCAGCGTCGCGGGCAGTTCCTCGTGCCGCAATGCCTGCACCATCTTGATCACCCCGCCCACCCCGGCGGCCGCCTGACTGTGCCCGATATTCGACTTCAGCGCCCCGATCCGCAGGGGCTCCGGGCGGTCCTTTCCGTAGGCCGCGATGAGTGCCTGCGCCTCGATCGGATCGCCCAGCGCCGTACCGGTCCCGTGCGCTTCCACCGCGTCCACATCAGCCGGTCGCAGTCCGGCCGCCGCCAGCGCCGCGGCGATCACCCGCTCCTGAGAAGGCCCGTTGGGCGCGGTCAACCCGTTCGACGCGCCATCCTGGTTCACCGCCGAACCGCGGACCACCGCCAGTACGTTGTGCCCCAGCCGCCGGGCATCCGACAACCGCTCCAACACCAGCAGCCCGATCCCCTCGGACCAACCGGCCCCGTCCGCGGCCGCCGAGAACGCCTTGCATCGGCCGTCCGGCGCCAGTCCCCGCTGCCGGGCGAACTCGATGAACAACTGGGGTGTGGACATGACCGTCACGCCGCCGGCCAGCACCATCGATGTCTCACCACGGCGCAGTGCCTGGCACGCCAGGTGGATCGCCACCAGGGAGGACGAACACGCGGTATCCACCGTGATGGCCGGTCCTTCGAGACCGAGGGTGTAGGCGACCCGCCCGGATACCACACTGCCGGAAGTGCCTACACCGCCGTAGCCTTCGGCGGCCGGACCGGCGGCCCGCGCGGTGTGGTCATAGTCCTGATACATGACACCGGTGTAGACACCCGTGTCGGAGCCACGCAGGGACACCGGGTCGATCCCGGCGTCCTCCAACGCCTCCCATGTCGCTTCGAGTAGCAACCGCTGCTGTGGATCCATCGCGGCCGCCTCGCGCGGACCGATCTCGAAGAAGCCGGCATCGAAATCGGCGACGCCGCGCAGGAAGCTGCCGGAGCGGGTGTAGGTCTTACCGAACCGGTCCGGATCGGGATCGTAGAGCTCATCCGTATCCCAGCCGCGGTCACGGGGGAACTCGGTGACTGTCTCGCCCCCGGAGCGGACAAGGTCCCACAACTGGTCGGGCGACTCCACGCCACCCGGGTAGCGGCACGCCATTCCGACGATCGCGATCGGTTCGTCGAGTTTGTCCCGCAGCCGAGTCAGATCGTCCCGGGTGGTGAGCAATTCGACCGTGACCTTCTTGAGGTACTCCAGTGTGCGGTCGGACGAAGCGCTGTTATCGGTGTCCACGTGTCACATCCCGGTTTTTCAGGGTCGGCAGGGAGACCCCGGGGGTCTTCCAGGGTCGGCAGAGACACCCGGGGGACGTAACCAGCCGGGTTCAGTGAGTAGGTCGTTTGCGCGCCGGATCGGCGACTGACCGATGGGTCGGAGGCAGCCGGACAGGCGGAGTGGGATCCCGCCTATCCGCGGGTTTTCCAGCTATGGGGAATCGAGGCGTCCGAAGGTCTCGGCGAAAACAGCCGGCCGGACCAGCGGCGATGAACGACTCGATTCAGCGAGTTATTCGCCCTGACAGCTGATCACGCTCAGGCACGTCAGCAGGGAAGGGCACAGGTATCACCGGATTCGAAACCGGGGGCTGATCAACGCTCATAACAATCCCTCACCTACGCCGGCGGTAGCTGATCTGACTCGCCTGCTTTCCAGTAGCTTGCCAGCTCAAACACATTCATGCAACCGACCGGTCTGCTTTCTCTGAAACCCCCCGCCACCTGCCGCTCCTCCGGCGAGCCGCCGGTGGGGGTGCAGTCATCGCTCCCGCTCGACTCCGCGATCAGCGAGTCGGATCCGGAGCGTTCACCCGGGTCAGTTCGGCCGGGTTGGTGACCGAGTAGACCCCGATGACGGTGTCGTCGGGGGCGACCTCCAGGACGACGACCGCCAACGGGGCGTCACCATCGAAGATCACCGCGCAGGGATCGCCGCTGACCGTGCGCCAACCCACCCGGTAACCGTCGAGACCGGCTGCGGCGACGGACATGAACACCTCGGCGACAGCAGTTCTCCCGTGGACCGGCTGCAAGGAGGTGGCGGCACCGGCGCCGCTATCGGTCCACAGGGTGACCTCCGGGGCCAGTACGGCGAGTAGTCCCTCGAGGTCTCCGCCCATCGCGGGCGGATCTGCGGGTCCACCTGGGCGTACGGTCGGCGGGCCTGTACGTGGGCTCGGGCGCGATGGGCGATCTAGCGTACTGCGGCGGGTGAGCGGTAGCTGACGAATGTCTCGGTCGCGTTGTCGATGTCATCGGTCATGGCAGTCTTCCGGTCCGGCAGAGATGGTCCTGCTACGAAGAGGGTCGCGGCGGCGCCGAGTGTGACAAGTGTCTGCTGCTCGTCGACGGGGACCCGACCACCGATATCACCGCGACTACCGCAATCGCCGAGGTATGGCAGCGCGGTGTGCGCCAGGTCCGCCGATGACCGCGGCCGTGGTCGCCCGGTGGCCGCTGCCGCTGTTCCGGGCGACCGTGACGACGGCGGCGGTGCTGGTATTCGCCCAGGCTGCCCTGGCCCGGCGGTTTCCTGGCCGGGCACTTCGAAGCCTTGGCTATGCACAGCCGCAACGGCGGCCTCGTGTTCGGGCCCGGCCGGCTGGTCGATCAACGGCGCACCCTACGAACCGGGCCGCGCATTGGCGAACCCGCGCCTGGGCACCGTCGAAATCTGGCGCTTCATCACCGATTTCCACCACCCGGTCCACGTCCACCTCGACCCGTTCCAGGTCATCTCCCGCAACAACCGCCCACCCGGACCCTCGACGCGGGCTGGAAAGACACCGTCGATGTCCGCCCCGCCGAAGCCGTCGAGGTAGCGGTCCGCTTCACCGACTACCCCCGCCAGTTCATGCTGCACTGCCACAATCTCGAACACGAGGACATGGCGATGATGGCCGACTTCTCGGTGAGAGGTGTGCGTTGACCGGACACCAGAGGGTGCATGACCGAGCCGGTGGCAGGTGCAGTCGCCGGCCGAGCCCGGAGTTATTTCGGTGAATCGGTACGCAGTCGGCCGAAACGGTCCACCGCCGGTGCCGGTGGCCCCTGATCGGGCCGCCGATGGTCGGTATCGCCGGCCCCGACCCGGTTGGCGCGCTCAGCGAGAGCAGTAAGACCCAGATGGGCGTCAGCTGTGTAGCACACGATCTTGCCCTTGTGATTCTTCGAGCGGCCGAGTACTCCAACGTCAGCCAGCTCAGTGAGGCCACGGTGGGCGGCGACAGCCGAGACACCATACCGAGTAGCGGCGGATTCTGCGGTGAGTACCGGATGTGTGGACAAGTCAGCGAGGATCTTCATGACGACCGCATCGCGACGGGGTAGGGCGGGACTGGTGCCCTGTCGGCGACGGTGCTCGACCAGGCGTTGCAGGAGTTGATCATCGAGTGCGGCAGCGTCTCGGGCAAGCCGCACTCCGGTCTCCGCGCCTTGCTCAGCGGCCTGGGCGAACCCGATGATCCACTCGTCGGTGTGTGGTTCCGGATCGCGGTAAGCGGTCAGGCCCGCCAGATAGACGTCGGTGCGCGCGGCGAACACGGTACTGATCGGGATCAACGTGTGCCGTAGGGCATCACAGCGCCGCAGCACGGTGTGGATCAGTGCGCGTCCGGTGCGTCCGTTGCCGTCGATGAACGGGTGGATCGTCTCGAACTGCGCGTGGGCGATCGCGGCCCGCACAACCGGATTGCCGTGAGTGGCGGTCAGGAACGAGGCCAAGTCCTCGACCAGGGCGGGAACTTCGGACTCGGGTGGCGGTACGAAATCGGCCCGCAGTGGGCTCCACCCGGGTCCGCCCACCCAGTTCTGCTCGGTTCGCAGACCAGCCGGTAGCCGGGGTTCGATGGTGTGCTGTAGATCCACGATGTCTTGTGTCGTGATCGGCCTGGATCGGTCGACGAGGGAATCGATGGCCTGCTCGGTGGCGTGCACGGTAGCCACCACGTCCAGGGCGGTGCGGGTTCCCGATTCCAAGGTTTCGGCGATGGCGAGTTTTTTGGGGGTGATGCGGTTGCCTTCGATCCAGGACGAGGAGATCGACTCGGACCGGATCAGCAGGTGGTTGAGATAGCTGCCCCGGGACCCGATGCGTTCATCGGCCCTGGCCAGCACTGCCAGTGCGTCCTCGGCAGCCTGCTGGGCCCGGGGGCCGATCTGCGGTAGGTCCACCCCCAGCGAATCGGGTATATAGGCCAGGTAGGTTCCGGCCTGCCGGTCACGGCGGGCGAGCGAACCCTCATCCGACGGCTGCCACACCCGTTCCTCGAACCTCGCCACGGACCCTCCTCAACGTTAAGCATCGCGCCATAAACCTAACCCTAGATTACCTAAAGTTAATTTTAGGTGGGATGACTTAGGTTCCCCCCGCACAGTGGACAGTGAATTATGCAGGGGCAGCACATCCGAGGCGGCCAGCAGTTCGGCCGCGTCTACCTTCTTCGCCAACTCTTCGGCGCGATTGAACACCCGATGCACCTCACGCAGTAAGGTGCGGTCGCGTTCGGAGTCGAGCGCGTGACCGGCCCGCACTGCCGCCATGATCGACACCACCGCCGGGCCGGCGATCTCGGTGAGGTAGCCGGTGAGAGCCCGTTCAGCACGTCAGGCGACAGTTGACCGAACCTGAACACGCTGTGCGCCTCGGTAGTCCGCTACGCTGCCCACACGAATCGCGGATCGGCGCCGCCAACCACACTCAACAACGGCTTACGAAACATCGAATCGATCTGTACGCGTATGTAGTCCGCGTGGTGGCGGGGCGAATGTCGGCGGCCTTGCGCTATTCGATACCCACTGCGCCAGCGATTCCGACTGCTACCACACGAGAAAGCAAGTGAAAACGTCCCGTCGCCTGGTCGCACAACTTCGTCCCGTTCAAGTTCACGAACCTGGACGGATGACCACCAGGCAGTCCGACTTGTTGAAAGTTTGGCGCGGAAACTTTGGCGCGGAAACGTTGGCATATTTCTGGTAATCGGCCGAAAAAACAGCAGGCCAAGCCCTACTATCGGGCCTGACCTGCTGTTTCTGCTCCCCCAACTGGACTCGAACCAGTAACCTGCCGATTAACAGTCGGCTGCTCTGCCAATTGAGCTATAGGGGATTGCTCGGGCCCCGCTCGTACCGGGCTGACCGAGAGGAAACTTTAGCGTATGGGTGGGTGCGCGCCCAAATCGCGGGGTCGAACCGGTAGGGGCGGCGGAAACAGGGTGCGAGCGGCCGGTGGGAGTCGGATCGACAGGTGTCGGTGCGGTCGGGCAGGATGGGTCAGCACGGACTACTGGGAGGAGCTCCACCCAAATGCTGCGGTTGATCATCGGTATCGCTGCCGGGTACATACTGGGCAGTAAGGCCGGGCGGGCGCGCTACGAGCAGATCAGCGCGAGCGCGCGCGCGGTCACGGGGAGCCCGGTGACTCGCAAGTTGGTACAGGTGAGCCGGCAGCGTCTCTCGGACAGATTGAGCACCCGACCCAAACTGGAGCCGATGGAGCCGCTCGACGAACGCACCACCGTCATGGTGCCGCACGATCAACTGCGGCGGCGCTAGGTCCAGCGGTTCGGGCAGCGCCGAATCAGGCAGCGTCAGATCAGGCAGCGTCAGATCAGGCAGCGCCGAATTCGCTGTTGCCCATAGCCTGTTCGAGCAGGCTCTTGCGGTACTGCTCCAAGGCGACGAGATCGGCGAACAGTGCCATATAGGTCTCCGGCTCGTCGACCGAGGACACCCGGTGCAGCCGTGATTTGAGTTCGGCGATCTGCCGGCCGACCAGAGCGGCCTGGGCATTCGCGAGGACACCGGTGATGAACCGGGGAATATCGCCGATGGTTTTCACCGGCAGGGGCTCACTGGCCAGTTCGGAGACCAGGGCACGCAGCGTGAGGTCCTCGGTGAGATCGCTGATCGTGCTCACCCAGTCGGCGCCGGACAGTCCGGCCGACGCTCCCCCGGCTTCCGTCATGAGGGTCCGTACCGCGATATAGGCGGGGTGGGTGAAGGCGTCGGCTTCCAGGGCATCGAAGGCCGGGCCGGCGATCTCCGGGTACTGCAATCCGGCGGCGAGGGCCTGCCGCTGGGACCGCAGCACCGGATCGCGCGGGTCGGGACGGGCCGCCGGTTGGGACGGGCCGACACCGGACTGCTCTGTTCGGGGCGAGCGGGTCGGTGGGGCGGCCGCCGCGCCGCGCAACTTGCGCGCCTCCTCGTCGACCCGGCGGTACACCAGCGCCGGATCCTGCCAGCCGGTCCATTCGGCCAACTGGGTGGCATAGCGTTTACGCAGACCGTGGTCCTTGATCTGGGCAACGATGGGAACCGCCCAGCGCATCACCTCGACCTGACTGTCATAGGTGAGGGCGTGAGTGCGGCTGTCCTCACGTTTGGCGATCTCCTGACGCAGCGCGAAGTCGAACAGCGGTTCCCGGCGGGCGACCAGATCGCGCAGGGCCGCATCACCGGAGTACTGGCGCATCTCGCACGGGTCCTGGCCGTCGGGTGAGACCACGACGTAGGTCTGACCGGCGACCTTCTGGTCACTGAGGAAGGCTTTGAGCGCGGCGGCCTGCCCGGCGGCGTCGCCGTCGAAGGTGAAGATGATCTCACCGCGCCAGAAGTTGTCGTCCATGAGCAGACGTCGCAGGATCGCCAGATGGTCGTCACCGAACGCGGTACCACAGGCGGCGACGGCGGTTTTCACCCCGGCCAGATGCATGGCCATCACATCGGTGTAACCCTCGACGACCACGGCCTGATGACCCTTGGCGATATCACGCTTGGCGTGGTCGAGACCGAACAACACCTGAGACTTCTTGTACAGCAAGGTTTCCGGGGTGTTGATGTACTTACCCGGCATCGTGTCGTCTTCGAAGAGTTTGCGGGCGCCGAAACCGATCACATCACCGCCGAGGTTGCGGATGGGCCACAGCAGCCGCTTGTGGAACCGGTCGATCGGACCGCGCCGGCCCTGCCGGGACAGGCCCGCCGCCTCGAGCTCCTTGAAATCGAAACCCCGGTTCAGTAGATGCTTGGTGAGCACATCCCAGCCGTCGGGGGCGTAACCGCAGCCGAACTGGGTCCAGGCCGTCTCGTCGAAGTTGCGATCGGTGAGATATTTGCGCGCCACCGTGGCGTCGGGTCCGCGCAACCGCTCGACATAGAACTCGTGGGCAGCGGCATTCGCGGCCACCAGCCGGGACCGGGTGCCGCGGTCACGCTGGACCGAGGGTCCGCCACCCTCGTAATTGATCCGGTAGTTGAGCCGGTCGGCCATCTGCTCGACGGCTTCCACAAACCCGATGTGCTCGATTTTCTGCAGGAAAGCGTACACATCACCGCCCTCGCTACACCCGAAGCAGTGGAACAACCCGTGGTTGGGGCGCACATGAAAGGACGGGGACTTCTCGTCGTGGAACGGGCACAGCCCCTTCATCGAATCCGGGCCGCCCCGTTTGAGCGCTACATATTCGCCCACCACATCCTCGATCCGGACGCGCTCCCGAATGGCGGTGATATCGCGAGCAGGTATTCGTCCGGTCACGGAGACGAGTCTAGGCCAGCGGGGCCACGGCAGAGCCCGAGCACCCTCACCGCGGTCGGCACACCCGGGCCGCCCCGCCGAAGGTGGCGCCATCGATACCGTCGGCGACCCGTTCCAGGCGGCTTTCGGTGTAAGAGGCGATCTGATCGACGATCACCCGCACCCGGGCACTGTCGTCGGTCGCGGCGTCCCACCAGGGCAGCAGCAGCGGGTCGAGGGCGGCGGGGCCGGTGGCGAGCAGATATCCGGCGACCGCGTTGATCCTGTCGCGCTGCTCGGCCTGACGCAGTTTATGGTCGGGATCGGACATGACGTAGCGCAGGGCCACGGTCTTCAGCACGGCGACCTCGGCGGCCGCCACCGGCGGCACGACCAGATCGGCGGAGTAGCGAGCCAGCGGGCCGGGACAACTTTCACGCGTCGCCACGACCGCGGCGTTCGCGAACCTGCCGACGAGTTCACTGGTGAGCCGCTTCAAGGCGACCGAACTGGTCAGGGTGCCGTCGTAGACGAAGACATCGGCCACCACCGGCAGTTCGGAGAGCCGCTGCGCGGCGGCCACCAGATCGTCGACCGAGAGGCCGCGGTGCTGCACATGCCCGAGTTCGGCCAGCGCAACCCGTTCGACCGGGTCGGCCAGGGCTCGCAGGTCGATACGGCCGGCGATGATGCCGTCTTCCACATCGTGCACCGAGTAGGCCACGTCGTCGGACCAGTCCATCACCTGGCATTCCAGGGCGGGCCGCCGATCCGGCGCGCCCTTGCGAACCCAGGACAGCCGGTCGGCATCCGCCTCGTAGGCGCCGAACTTGCCACCGGCCTCGGTGCGGTGCCAGGGGTATTTGATCGCGGCGTCGAGGGCGGCGCGGGTGAGGTTGAGGCCGACGCTGCCGCCGTAGGAGTCGAGCACCTTCGGTTCGAGGCGGGTGAGGATCCGTAGATTCTGCGCGTTGCCCTCGAACCCGCCGAAGCCGGCGGCGAAGATATCCAGCGCCTTCTCCCCGTTGTGGCCGTAGGGCGGGTGGCCGATATCGTGCGCGAGTCCGGCGAGTTCGGCCAGGTCGGGGTCGCATCCGAGACCGTCGGCGATACCGCGGCCGATCTGTGCGACCTCCAGCGAATGGGTGAGCCTGGTTCGTGGGGTGTCGCCGTCACGCGGGCCCATCACCTGGGTTTTATCGGCGAGGCGACGTAGCGCCGCCGAATGCAGCACTCGGGCACGGTCACGCGCGAACTCGGTGCGGTGCCCGTTCCCGTGGGCGCCGGCACCGGCCAGGCCGGCTGTTTTGGGCGCCTCGACGACCAGGCGTTCGCGATCGTGCTCGGTATAGATCACCGCACCCAGTCTGCCACCGGGCGGTGACCGATCGGGAGGTTCGGCGGCACCGGCCGAGGAAGTGTTCACTGTCCGGCGGTGTAGTTGAAATCCGCCGAGAAGTGCGTGAGCTGATACCAGAGCAGCGCCGCGGTCTCCCGGGCGATTCCGTGGGCCTGTGATTCCCGGGTGTACACGGCGGGCCCGGTGCGGGTGGGCGCGGTCCAGGCGTCGAGTCCGGCGTCGCGGGCCATGGTGCGGGTCCGCAGCGAATGCCACGGGTCGCTGACCAGCACCGCCGAGCCGAGACCGCGTTCGTGCATCGCGTCGGCGACGGCCTCGATACTGCGCAGCGTGTCCGAGCCGGTCTCCACGGCGAGGACGGCGTCCTCCGGGACACCCGCTTCCATCAGGTACATCTTCCCCGAGGCTGCTTCGGTGTACAGGTCGCCTTCCTGTTTCCCGCCGACCGTGATGACCAGGTCGGACACTCCCTGCTTGTACAGACTCGCTGCCTGATAGAGGCGCGCTTCGAACACCGACGACGGGGTTCCGGAGTACTGCGCCGCGCCCAGGACCACGATGGCGTCGGCGCGGGTGTAGTCCTCGATCCGGGCCACCTGCCACACCCGCAGGGCGGTACCGCACACCAGGATCATCCCCACCACGAGGGCGCCACCGATGAGCCGTCCGCCCCAGCGCAGGATCCCGGCGCCGATCCCGCGCGCAGCACCGGAATCGGCACGCGAGTCCGGTCGTGTACGCAGTGGCGTCCAAGTCACGACACAAGTCTGCCAGGCAGGTTTCGGGCCGCGGACACCGCGCGACCGTACCTCTCCGGTTCACCACGGCGCGACGAGAATCCGTTTCCGCTGGTCAGCGGATCGAAGATCGGCAACCTGCGGCGCAGGGCAGGCGAACCGGACAGTGCGGAACGGTGCTCACCGGCCCGATGGGCGCACCTTGTGGCCCGAATCGTTATCAGCGGGCCCTCCCGGAGCGGGAATGAACGCGTCTCCGCGGTCACCCGGCCGCGCGATGTCCGAACTACTCGCCGAAACGGAACGAGCGCGGCACACCGGTCCGAGCACCGAAACCGCCATGGGAGGGCGAATTTCGCGGCAGGTTGCCGTCCGATGGTGAATATCCCGTTGATCAGGCCCGAACACCGGTAGATTCGACTTTCGGAACGGGCGCCGATGTGCTTGGCTATCCCTCGGCGAGATCTGCTGTCTCTCCGACCGATCCATCGGTGACCACGGACTCGCACCCACACGTCACGCCACAACGGTGCGGCATGCCCGTCGGCTGTTTTGGAAATACTGGGAACAGGCGAACGGCCGGTGGCCGTCTCGGTGAGCACATGGAGTACACGATGTTTTCTGGATGGAAGACCGCCACCGCCGGAGTGGTGGTAAGCCTCGCGTCGGTTCTCGTCCCCGCCGTGGCGACGACCGCGCACGCGGCGCCCGAGGGCTGCCCGAGCCTGTATGTCGTGGCGATTCCCGGTACCTGGGAGACGTCGAAAGCCGAGCCGGGCAGAGGAATGCTCGCTCTGGCCGCCGACGACCTGCCGGGCAATGCCCAGACCGACTACGTCGCGTACACCGCGACCGCCTTTCCCTGGGAGGGCGAGGTCTACGGGCGTTCCAAGAACGAGGCGGTCGCGGGTGCCCGCGGACTCATCGGCGATGTCGCCCGGCGCTGCGGTAACACCCGCTTCGCGCTCCTCGGCTACAGCCAGGGTGCCGACGCGGCCGGTGACCTCGCGGTCGAGATCGGCACCGGCCTCGGTGTGGTCCCCGCCGACCGGGTGGGCCTGGTCGGCCTGATCGCCGACCCACGCCGCTCCCCCCTCGACAACCTCGTCGGCCCACCGATTCCCGGCGCCGGAGCAGGCGGCACCCGTCTGGCCGGCTTCGGCTGGCTGAGCAACCGCACGTACACCTTCTGTGCGGTCGGCGACCTGTACTGCTCGACCCCCGACGGCGATTTCGCCGCCCGGATCGCCGGCTTCTTCGCCCAGGTCTCCAACGCCGACCCCACCCAGCTCGGCAACTACCAGACCCTCGGTATGCAGCTGCTCAACGACGCCCTGGCCGCGGGCGGGCTCGGCCTGCTGCACGACCAGCTCAACGGCAGCGCCTACGAGGAGCGCAAGAAGCAGGTAGATGACTTCGTCAAATCCGGTATCCACCAGAGCTACCCGCATTACCGGGTGGCCGGCGGCGCCGATGTCTTGAGCTGGCTCCGGCAGAAACTCATCGAACTGTCCTGACGGTCACGATCCGCCCGCGAGCACCGGATCAGCCGGCTTCGAGCTGCCACAATGCCTCGGGTTCGCGCCGCAACGGCGTTCGCGGAAACCGGAGTTCGGGAGGTCACCACCCCCGGCCGCGCCATTGCGCCAGTTGCGGACGCTCGGCACCGAGAGTGGTGTCGTCACCGTGTCCCGGGTATACGACCGTATCGTCGCCGTAGCGGTCGAAGAGCTTGGTGGCGACCCCGTCCAGCAGGGTGGTGAAATCCTCGGGGCGCCAAGTTTTTCCCACACCCCCGGGAAACAGACAATCGCCGGCGAACAGATGGGCCCGGCCGGAACCGTCGGTGAGGGCGAGAGCGACCGATCCCGGGGTATGCCCGACCAGGTGGATCACCTCGAGCGAGAGATCACCGACGGTGACCGTATCCCCCTCGGCCAGGATGCGTTGCGGGGTTACCGGAAGTGGATCGGCATCCAGGGAATGCGCGGCGGTGGGAGCGCCGGTGGCGGCGGTGACGGCTTCGAGCGCCTGCCAGTGGTCGCCGTGCTGATGGGTGGTGACGATCAGGCCGACCCCGTCGATGGTCTCCTGCTCGATCAACTCGATGATCCGGTCGGCTTCGTTGGCCGCGTCGATCAGCAGGGCGGCGCCGGTGGTCGCGCATTGCACCAGGTAGGTGTTGTTGTCCATCGGGCCGACCGACATCTTGGTCACCCGGGCGCCCGGGACCTCGCGGCGCTGCGGCGCGGAACCAGGCGAGACATGGCCGGTGTAGGAGCTATCGATGGTGATCACGCACCGATGCTAGCGAGGACCTCGGCGGGCCACGGGACAACGCTCCCACGATCCGCCGACTACTCGCGGTCGCGGGCCCGCGACCGCGAGTAGTCGGCGGTGCCGCACACCTTCGGACACTGTCCGCTCCCGCCGACGAGCCATCCGGATCGACCGGCGGGAACCGCGGAGCGGAAAAGGACCGATCAGCAGCCGATGAGGCGTTGCGCCAGATAACCCTCGACCTGGTCCAGGGCGATCCGTTCCTGGGTCATGGTGTCGCGTTCACGTACCGTGACCGCCCGGTCGTCGAGGGTGTCGAAATCGACCGTGATGCAGAACGGGGTACCGATCTCGTCCTGGCGGCGGTAGCGGCGGCCGATGGCGCCGGCATCGTCGAACTCGACATTCCAGTTCCGGCGCAGCCGGGCGGCGAGGTCCTTGGCCTTGGGAGTCAGGTCCGCGTTGCGCGACAGCGGCAGCACGGCGGCTTTGACCGGCGAAAGGCGGCGGTCCAGGCGCAGTACGGTCCGGGTGTCCACACCGCCCTTGGCGTTCGGGGCCTCGTCCTCGGCGTACGCGTCGACCAGGAACGCCATCAGCGAACGGGTGAGACCGGCGGCGGGCTCGATCACGTACGGGACGTAGCGTTCCTCGGTGGCCTGGTCGTAGTAGCTCAGCTCGGCACCGGAATGCTGTGCGTGCGTGGTCAGGTCGTAGTCGGTGCGGTTGGCGACGCCTTCCAGCTCACCCCATTCACCGCCCTGGAAACCGAAGCGGTACTCGATATCGGTGGTACCGGCCGAGTAGTGCGAGAGCTTCTCTTTCGGATGCTCGTACAGGCGCAGGTTCTCCGGGTCGATTCCCAGGTCGGTGTACCAGGAGAAGCGGGTGTCGATCCAGTACTTGTGCCATTCGGCGTCCTCGCCGGGTTTGACGAAGAACTCCATCTCCATCTGCTCGAATTCGCGAGTGCGGAAGATGAAGTTGCCAGGGGTGATCTCGTTGCGGAAGCTCTTGCCGATCTGGGCGATTCCGAACGGTGGTTTCTTGCGCGCGGTGGTCATCACGTTCGCGAAGTTCACGAAGATGCCCTGGGCTGTCTCCGGGCGGAGATAGTGCAGGCCCTCTTCGTCGTCGACCGGGCCGAGGTAGGTCTTCAGCAGACCGGAGAAGTTCTTCGGCTCGGTCCAGCTGCCGGGCTGACCGGTCTCCGGGTCGTTGATATCGGCCAGACCGTTGGCCGGCGGGCGGCCGTGTTTGGCTTCGTAGGCCTCGAGCAGATGGTCGGCCCGGTAGCGCCTGTGGGTGTGCAGGGATTCGACGAGCGGATCGGAGAACGTCTCGACGTGGCCGGAAGCCACCCAGACCTGGCGCGGCAGGATCACCGACGAGTCGAGGCCGACTACATCCTCGCGGCTGGTGACCATGGACCGCCACCATTGCTTCTTGATGTTCTCCTTGAGCTCGACGCCCAGCGGACCGTAGTCCCACGCCGATTTGGTACCGCCGTAGATCTCACCGCACGGGTACACCAGGCCCCGGCGTTTGGCGAGGTTGGCAACGGTGTCCACCTTCGACTTGGGTGCCACGCGAGAATTCTCCATCCACTACGAATCGCCAGTAGTTACGCCGCCCGGAGCGGGCTACGTGATCGCGGTGGCCCACGGTAACTGCTCTGCCGTGGGCGGCTGATCGGGTACAGCCTAGTAGGTGCTCTCGAGCGGATCCCACCGGCAGTCGGCGCACAGGCGGAGCTACGCGGTCCCTGCACGAACACGATTCGGACCCACACCGGCATGGATATTTGACATGCATACCCGTGCATATCAAAATGGGACCGGTTTCCAATAAGGAGTGGACCATGACAACGCACACCGCCGCAGCCGGGCAGCACAATCCCTACCGCTCTCCGGCACCGGTCCCCATACCTCCCAGGACCGTCCTGGAGAACGCCGGCGAACTGCTGCGCGCACTCGCGGCACCCGTTCGGATCGCCATCGTGCTACAACTGCGGGAGTCGCCGCGCTGTGTGCACGAGCTGGTCGATGCCCTCGGCGTTACACAACCGCTGGTCAGCCAGCATCTGCGGATTCTCAAATCGGCCGGGGTGGTGCACGGTGAGCGTTCGGGTCGCGAGGTCCTCTACGAACTCGTCGACGACCATCTGGCGCATATCGTGGTCGACGCAGTAGCGCACGCCGAAGAAGAAGGGTAATTCGTGTCCGAGAACCTGGTCACCGGCAAAGGGACCGCCACACAGAGAGCAGTCGGTATTCGCACCACGCGGCAACGCAACGCGATCGCCGCGCTACTGGAGGATATCGACAGGTTCCGGTCGGCTCAGGAGTTACACGACGAGCTACGCCAGCGCGGCGAGGGGATCGGACTGACCACCGTCTACCGCACACTGCAGTCACTCGCCGATGCCGGAATGGTCGATGTCCTGCGCACCGACAACGGCGAATCGGTCTACCGGCAGTGCTCGACCGGCCATCACCACCACCTGGTGTGCCGCCATTGCGGCCGCACGGTCGAGGTCGCCGGCCCGACCGTGGAGGCGTGGGCAGCCAGCACCGCCTCCAGCCACGGGTTCACCGAAGTCAGTCACACACTGGAGATCTTCGGCACCTGCCACGCCTGCTCCAGGGTCGGCCGGGGCTGAGCGCCACCGGAAAATCGGCAGAACCACGGCGAAGGCCGCTACCACCGGGTGGTAGCGGCCTTCGCCGTCGCATCCGAGTTCACACGGTGCAGTGCACCCGAGTTCACACGGTGACCGGCACCGCCGCCACGGCCGGCTCGGCGGGCCGATCCGGCTCGGTGCGCCGGCGATCGCGGATCGCACCGATGCCGAGCAGTACGACGGCGAGCGCCGCCCAGGCCAGCAGCACCAGCAGCGGTCGCTGCGCTCCGGCCCCGTCGAAGAATGCGACCGAGCGGAACAGGGAGGCGGCCGCGCCCGGGGGCAGCAGCTGACCGATCGCTCCCCACGGCTGTGGCAGCAACTCGGGAGCGGCGGTGGCGGCAGAGAACGGGTTGCCGATGAGCAACATGGTCAGGGCGGCGATACCGATACCGGCGCGGCCGACGATCGTGGCCAGGCCGGTGACGGTGCCGGCGACCGCGAACGAGACCAGGCCGGCCACCGCCGACAGGGCGAGGTAGGCACCGGGGACGATGGACAACCACGTCTGGGTGACCAGCATGCTGAGCAGGCCACCGGCGATACCGAAAACGAGTACACCCAGCGCGCGGCCGCCCGCCGTCGGGACCAGGAGGGTCAGCAGGACGCCGCCGGCTATACCCGCCATGACCAGCGGGAGGGCCATGGCGCCGAAACCGGCTCCGCGCGGATCATCGGGGTCGGCCGGGACCACGTCCTCGACGGGCGCGGCGGGCGCGCCGGACATCTGCTGACCGATCTGAGTGAGCTGCTGGGCTACCGCCGGGGCCGCGCCGGAAGCGATGAGCACCCGGGGGGCGCCGCCGCCGGTGACGATCGCGCCGTAGACCTCACGCTCACCGATCGCCGCGCGGGCCGCGGCTTCGTCGGGCAGGACGGTCAGTTCGAATGCGCCCGGAGTCCGGCCGGTCAGGCGGGCCTCGACCATCGCCGCCTGCGGACCGGACACGGCGAGGGGCAGGTCACGGGGCGCGATATTGGTCGCCGGCCAGGCGAAGGCGATCAGCATCAGAGCTTGTAGCAGGGCCGCGCCCACCCCGAGTGCCACGGCACGCTGGATGACGTTCATGACGTTCTCCCCAGAAAATCGAAGGCTCGTTCTTTTTGTGCATCCACCGTCTCACCGGCCCCTCGCCTTGTCAAGAACGAACATTCGTTTTAGTTTAGAGCCATGCCTCGAGTCAGTGACGAACACCTGGAACGCCGCCGGCAGCAGATTCTGGACGCCGCCCGGATCTGCTTCGTCCGCAAAGGCTTCCACCAGACCTCCATGCAGGACGTATTCACCGAATCGGGGCTGTCCGCGGGGGCGGTCTACCGCTACTTCAAAAGTAAGGACGAGCTGGTCATCGCCCTTGCCTCGACCGCCGCCGGCGATATCCGGGCCCAGATGGCGGCGGTAATCCACAGCGACCCGCTCCCCACGCCCGCCGAACTGGTAGGGCGGATGGCGGACTGGATCATCGCCCAGAGCGGCCCCGAAGGCCGGATACGCCTGGCCCCGCAGGCATGGTCGCTCGCCCTCGTCAACGAAGACGCGGCGATCCCGGTGCGGCAGGCGATGTCCGGAGTCCGCGAGATGTGGCGCGAATACGCGGAGCGGATGCGCACAGCGGGCTGGCTCCCGCCCGACGCCGACCTCGACGCGGTAGCTTCCGCGTTGTTCGGACTGCTTCCCGGATTCGTACTCCAGCATCTGCTCCTGGGCGACCCGGTCCGCGACCGATACCTGCGCGGCGTGGAAACGCTGTTCCCCTACGGGGCCCCCGCCACCCGGCCGCAGAGCGAACCCGCGGCCGTGACCGACCCGGCCTGACCGGATCGGATCAGGGCAACAAACCCTTACGCGCCTCACCGGCGCCCCCGAGCACCAGCAGCAACATCGTCGTCAACGCCGGATCGTCCAGACCCGCCGCCGGGAACGTGTAGCGAAGGATCACATCGGCCAGTTTGTCGTGTGAGATCACCGCGATCGAACCGAACTGCAGCGAGGCGTTACGTTCGGCCACCCGCTTGTGCAACTGCGGTTTGAGCGGACGATCCCAGGCCAGCACACAGGTCAGCGACAGCACATCCAGACCCGGTGTCAGCGTGAACGCGCTCAACGAGCACAACGCACCCTGGAAATCGAACCGCAGTGAACCGTCGTTGTCGACCCGGACGTCGATATCGTAGAGCCCCAGCCCCGCCCCGGCCCGGGCCTTCAACTCCACATCCGGTGCCAGCGCACCCGATTCGGCCTCGCCGCTCATTTGGTACCCCCGAATCGGCGATCCCGCCGCGCGTATTCGAGACAGGCATCCCACAGATTACGCCGATCGAAATCCGGGAACAACGTCGCCTGGTAGACGAACTCCGCGTAAGCCGACTGCCAGATCAGGAAATTCGAACTACGGAACTCCCCCGACGGCCGCAGGAACAGATCCACATCCGGCATATCCGGTTCGTCCAGGAACCGGGCGATCGTATCCTCGCCGACCTTCTCCGGATCGATCTCCCCCGCGGCCACCCGGCGCGCGATCTCCCGTGCGGCGTCGGCGATCTCGGCACGGCCACCGTAGTTGACACACATGGTCAACGTCATCACCGTGTTGTCCTTGGTCAGCTCCTGCGCGGTCTCCAGCTCACGGATCACGGTGCGCCACAGTCGCGGTCGCCGCCCCGCCCAGCGCACCCGCACCCCCATCTCGTGCATCTCGTCGCGTCGCCGCCGGATCACATCCCGGTTGAACCCCATGAGGAACCGCACCTCGTCGGGACTGCGCCGCCAGTTCTCGGTGGAGAACGCGTACGCCGACAACCACTTCACCCCGATCTCGATACAACCCTCGACGGTGTCCATGAGCACGGCCTCACCACGTTCGTGCCCGGCGGTCCGCGGCAACCCCTGCTCCTGCGCCCACCGGCCGTTACCGTCCATCACCAGCGCCACATGCCGGGGAACGAGCTCCGGCGGGATCTCCGGCGGACGCGCCCCGGAAGGGTGCGGTGCCGGCGGGCGGACGGTTCGAACACCGTCGGACGCGGACACGTCCGAACCGGCGGAGTCACGACGCAGGATCACATCAAGAGACTAGCTGTGCTGTCCGCGCGCCGGAGTGCGCGGGGTTGGGGCTCCGAGGCCTCACGGTTCAGGCCTCAGATGCCTCGATCGCACTACCGCAGGCGGCACCGGACAACTCCGCGCGGGGCGTCCCGGTACTGCGCTCCACCAGCGGCAGTGTGCGGAGTTTTCGCTCCAGATGCCATTGCAGGTGCGCCGCGACCAGGCCGCTGGCCTGTCGGCGGGCCGATTCCGGGATCGTCTCGACCCGGTCCCAGCGACCGTGGCGCAAGGCCAGCAGATGGTCGAAGACAGCGGGAGCCGGCGTGACCGCGCCCGGTGGGCGGCAGTGGACGCAGACCGCTCCCCCGGCGCCCACATGAAACGCGCGGTGCGGACCGGGGGTGGCACAGCGGGCGCATTCATCGATGGCGGGGGCCCAACCGGCGTAGTCCATGGCACGCAGCAGGAAGGCGTCGAGGACGAGTTCGTGTGGACGCTGTCCCTCGGCGATCGCGCGCAGCGCACCCGCGGTGAGGGTGTGCAGGCGGGGAACGGGGGCGCGTTCCTCCCCGGCCAGGCGTTCAGCGGTCTCCAGTACGGCGCAGGCGGTGGTGTAGCGGCCATAGTCGGCGATGATGGCGGTCGCGAACGCCTCGACCGTATGGACCTGGGTCACGATGTCGAGGCTGCGGCCGGGATGGAGTTGTACGTCGATGTAGGCGAACGGCTCCAGCCGGGCCCCGAATCTCGATTTGGTGCGGCGCACCCCTTTGGCCACAGCGCGCACGAGTCCGTACTGCCGGGTGAGGAGCGTGACGATGCGGTCGGCCTCGCCCAGCTTGTGCTGGCGAAGCACGACGGCATGGTCACGGTACAAACGCACGCGACCAGTCTTGCACGTGTCCGGCCGCGTCGCCTCGACTCGTCCGGGCCCGGGTCAGCGCACGCCGGAACCGGGCCCGGCCGCACACGGAGCCGCGTGTCAGGGGTGCGTACCCGATCGGCGCCAGGGTGTCGCGGGCAGGAAGTGGACGTCGTAGCGCTGCTGTTCCGGTAGCAAGCTGTCGAAATCCGCGTGCCCGTGCTGGATCCGGCCGAGCTGCCGGAAGTACTCGAACCGTTGGGTACCGGGGGCGAGGACGATGAGCAGATCGGTCGTCGACCCGGGTGCGGCGCCGAAGGCGTGCGCCATACCCGGCGGTACCACGACGAGACTGCCCGCGGGCGCCGTCGTCAGGGTGCCGTCGAGGAAGAACTCCGCGGTCCCGGCGAGAACGTAGAACAGCTCCGAGGACAGCGCGTGATAGTGCGGTGCGGCCCCGTCCGCACCGGTGCCGAGGGTGAGCCGGTTCGCGCTCACTTCACCGCCGGTGTCGACGGCATCGGCGAGCAGATGGAAGGCGCCGCCGTGGGGTAAGTGCACGATTTCCGCGGTCGCGGCCGGAACGACCAGAGCTTCGGAGTGGCGGGACGACATGTTGTGCTCCTTTTTCCTGTTGCCAACCAGTGCACACCGGGAAGAAAGCGCGAACCAGACGCAGTTGTGACCAGTAGTGATCACGGATCCAGATCAATGGAGGCGCGGTGGAACTGCGGCAGCTCGAATACTTCGTGGCCGTCGCCGAGGAGGGCGGATTCGGCCGCGCTGCGCGGCGGCTGAATATCGTCCAGTCGGCGGTGAGTCAGCAGATCGCGCGGCTGGAAAGAGAATTCGGGGTGCTCCTGCTCGACCGGTCGACCCGCCACGTCCGGCTCACCGGCGCGGGCGAACGGCTGCTGACGGAAGCGCGGCTCGTGCTCGCGGCCACGGGGCGGTTGCGTCGTATCGCCGGAGATATCGCGGCGGGCAGCGACGGCGCATTGCGCCTGGGCACCCTGCACGCCCCCGGTAATCGGGTGTATCGCGCCTTGAACGAGCTGGCCGCGATCGCGCCACACCTGCAGGTCCGGCCCCGGCGGTTACCGCCCGCCGAACGGATCGCCGCGGTGCGCTCCGGGGAAATGGATGCCGCCCTGGTACGTGCCCTGCGGCCCTCGCCCGGCCTCGAAGCGCTCGAGGTGTGGACCGATCCGCTGTACGTCGCGCTACCGGCCGAGCATCCACTCGCCGAGCAGCCCGGGGTGCGGCTCGAACAGCTCGAGCACCTGGCGCTACGCCTGGCCGCCCGGGACGCGAACCCGCCTTTCCACGATCTGATCACCGAGGCGTGCCGGGTCGCGGGTATCGACCCGCCCGCGGGCCCGCCGTTCACCACCCTGCAGCAGACCCTCGCCGCGATCGCCGCCGACCGGCCGTCGTGGACGGTGTTCTACGAAGTCTCGGCCTTGCCGGCCGTGCATCGGGTGGCGATCCGGCCCCTCATCGGCGCGACAGTGACCACCTCGCTCGCCGTCGCGCCCGGTCCGCCCGGGCCCGCCCTGCGTCACCTGCTCGAAGCTCTCCACCGGACCGCGGCCTCCGAGTAGAGCCGCATCACCTCGGCCCAGCCCATCCGCCCGGCCGGGCGCTGGTGGTACGTGCCGGTCCGCGCGCGGTGCGGGCATCGCCGGCTCACAAGCCACCCGCAACAGCGGAAACAGGCGTGAAATCGACAGGTAGAGAAATGAATCCGCGCAGGAACGGGGAAGGCCGCCGGATAAGGGACTCGGCCGGGACCGCGAGATCCAGATCGGGCAACCGGTCGAGCAGGACCTCGATGCCGGTCCGCGCGATGATCTCGGCGATCTGCTGGGCCGGGTAGAGGCAGCGGTACTCGCCGTGCCCGAAGGCGAAATGCGCGGCATTGCCGGAGTGGGCCGGTTCGGCGCCGTCACCGGAGTACTGGCGGATATGCGGATCGGCGTTCGCGGCGGCCAGCCCGAGCAGCAACATATCCCCACGCCGAACCGGCGCATCGCCGAGGCGGGTGTCACGGGAGACCCAGCGACCGGCCAGGATCTGGGTGGGGGTGTCCTCCCACAGAACCTCGGTCATCGCCCGGCCGATACTCTGCCGGGCCGCACCGAACGCGGCGGCGAACCGGGCGTCGACGAGCATGAGCCGGACGGAATTACCGATCCAGTCGGCAGTCGGCAGATGGCCCGCCGCGGTCACCGACTGCATGTTCAGCACATATTCCTCGTCGGCGAACTGTTCCGGGTGCGCCAGCATCCGCGACACCAGATCCGGCCCCGGCACGGCTTTCTTCTGTGCCAGCAGGCGCTGCATGTATTCGGCGAACCGCTGATAGGCGGCGGGCGCTTCCGGACCGCCGTCACACAGGGTCTGCATGTTCTGCGCCAGATAGGGACCGTCGGATTCGGGGACACCCAGGATCCAGGCCAGAGTGAGCACCGGGAGCAGCTCGGCGAATTCGGTGACGACGTCGGCATAACCGCGGCCGCAGAACCGGTCGATCAGCCCGTCGGCGAGCTGTTCGCAGGCGCTGCGCAGGGCGAACGGGTCCACCGATTCCAGGGCCGGTTCGACCAGAGCCACATGCCGGGCGTGCGCGGCACCGGCGGTGAAGTAGATACCCGGCTGCGGCCGGCCCACCATGGGCAGCAGCGGCCAGTCCGGCGCGATCGCGGGCCACTGGTTCCACAGGCTCGAATCCCGCGGGAACAGCAGACCGTCGGTGGTGACCTGGTGCAGTTCCCGGTAACCGATCACCAACCAGGCCGGGATCCCGCCGATGAGTTCCACCGCGACCACGGGTCCGTGCTCGGACCGCATCCGGGTGTAGAGCAACGCGGGATCGGTGTGGAAACCGGGACCGTCCAGGGTGACAGCGCCGCTCGGTGCGACCGGGCAGCCACGGTCGAGTTCGTCGCGGCCGGGACGATTCACAACAGCCTCGCCCGGCTCCCTCGCGGCGGTGCGGACAGATACTCCCCGACTTGCTCGATCAAGGCCGCCATCTGGGCGCCGACCAGACCGGCGTCGGCGTCGTCGTCGGCCAGCACCGCGATCAGCGCGCCCGCGCCGGCACCGACGATGAACAGGATCCCCCCGTAGAACTCGGTCATCGATTGGCGGACCCCGCCACGACCGTTCCCGAACTCGGCCGAGGCGCTACCCGCCAGCGCCTGCACGCCCGAGGCGATCGCGGCGAGCCGGTCGGCCTGGTCCATGGACAGCCCCGCGGTATGGCACATCTGGATACCGTCCGCGGCCAGCAGTACCGCGTGCCGCGCGCCCGCCGTCTCACTCAGCAGCCGCTGCAGAAGCCAATCGAGTTGCGCTGGATCCGATGGCATCGTCATCGATCGTCCTCCCGGTCTGTTGGCATGGAGTGACGGGACAGTCGCGCGGCAGCGTCGCCGGGTGGCTGGATCGGTCCGCCGAAGGGCTGGGGGTCGGCGCCGGCGCGGCCGGTGACCGCCCGCTGGAACGCACCCAGCGAGGACGCCGACGAGCGGTGTTTCGCAGACGGATCGTGCGCGGCGACACTGTCGAAGGAGCCGGGGTCGGGCAGACCTTCGGGATGCGCGACGGCCAAGGTGCTACCTCGGCGCCGCTTGGGGAGAACGCCGGTGGTGGTCGCCTCGGATTCCGGCGCCGTCGCTGTCGGGAACTCGCCGGAACTGTGCTTCGGGATGCTGTGCCGGCCCGAAACATACCGGTCCGGTGCGGGGTTCGCGGATCTGTAGCGGGTGCGCGCCGGGTCGGCTGCGCCGGTATTCGCGGGAGTTGCGCGCAATCGTGCACCGGTTTCGGGGCCGACGGCGAAGGGACCGGATTCGGGGGAACCGCCGATGCCGGGCGGAAGCCCCGCTCGAACGGCGGAATACCCGGTGGGTAGCGCCGGAGTGACGGGCGGTTCGATGCGGGCCGTGAGTTCGCGCGGGATCATCACGACCGCCGCCGTACCGCCGATCGCGGACGGGCGATAACTGACGGTGAGACCGTATTTTCGGGCGAGCCGGCCCACGACGGTGAGCCCGAACCCGGCGCCGTTGAGCGAGGACAGCCCCTCGGTGGCCTCACCTTCGGTACCGGAAACGGTGAGCTGCGCGCGGTGCAGCGCGGATTCGCTCATCACCAGCCCGCTGTCCTCGATGGTCACCACCAGACCGGCCGGGATCTCCGCGGCGTAGATGTGCACCTCGGTGGTGGGCGGGGAGAACCGGCACGCGTTGTCGACGAGTTCGGACAGTGCGTGGATAACGCCTTCGGCGGCGTGCCCGGCGATGGCGATATCGACGATCGCCCGCGACCGCACCCGCTGATATCCACTCACCCGGCCGATGGCGGCACGCAGAATACGTTCCATGGTGATGGGTTCGGCCCAGCGCCGCCCGGTACGCACACCGCTGAGGACGGCGATACTGTCGGCGAGGCGCCCGGCCTGGGCGGTGGCGTGACCCATCTTCAGCAGATCGGTGAGGACGGCCTGATCGCCGTACCGATGCTCGAGATCCTGCAGATCAGCCAGCATGCTGGTGGTCATGGTCTGCATTCGGCCGGCCGCGTTCGCCAGCGCCGCGATGGCCGCGAGGCGGCGGCGTTCACCGGTCGCGCTGATCTCTTTCTCCGCTGCCACGGCCTGTTCGGCGGACGCGGCGCGCCGCTCGGTGCGTACCAGGTGGTCGAGTACTTCGCCGGACCGGCGCTGTTCGGCGGCGAGTGCCCCGCGAAAGTACACGGCGGTCGCGATCGCGGTGCACGCCGCGACCACCGCGACCGAGATCAACACTGCCGTGATCATCCGGTCCGCCGGTGCGACCGAGAGAATGGCGGCGGCGAGAAGCCCCATACCCACCGTGATCGAAATCCCGAGCGCCAGCACCGGAGCGAGTAACTGCCTCCGGCCCATCCCTTCGGCCGAGGCCACCGGCACTGATTCGTACATAGGTCGGGTACCCCCGCTCGCGCTTGGTCCTGCCGACCCAAAACCCGAGCCCGCATCCGGCACCACATCGTGCCCGTTACCGAATCGTCGGAGGAAGGTGGTTTCGCTCCGTCATATTCGGGTATGGGCCGAAGCATATCGGTCTGGTCCAACCTCCGCTACTGGGAGAAAGCCCGAACTCCGCCGACTACCGGTGCCGGGAACCGGTCGTCCGGCGAGCCTTCCACAGCCCTCAGAAACCCAGCTTGCCCAGCTGTTTGGGGTCGCGCTGCCAGTCCTTGGCGACCTTCACGTGCAGGTGCAGATAGATTCGGCTGCCGAGGATGTGCTCGATCTGTGCACGCGCATTCGTCCCGACCTCCTTCAGCCGGGCGCCACCTTTTCCGATGATGATCGCCTTCTGACTCGGCCGCTCCACGTACAGCAGGGCGTGCACATCCAGCAGGTCCTCGTTCTCCTCGCGCGGCAGGATCTCTTCGATCACCACCGCCAGCGAATGCGGCAGTTCGTCGCGGACCCCCTCGAGCGCCGCCTCCCGGATGAGCTCGGCCATCAGGGTTTCCTCGGGCTCGTCGGTGAGTTCTCCGTCGGGGTAGAAAGCCGGGCCCGGCGGCATCTGGGAGGCGATCACATCGACGAGGACCTCGACCTGTTCCCCCTTGGTAGCCGATACCGGCACCACCTCGGTCTCGGGCCCGAGCAGTTCGGAGACCGCCATCAACTGCCGCGCGATCTGGTCCCGGCTCACCTTGTCGATCTTGGTGACCACGCCCAGCAGCGTGGTCTTGGGTGCCATCTGCCGCACCTGCTGCACGATCCAGCGATCCCCCGGCCCGATCTTCTCGTCCGCCGGAATGCACAGCGCGATCACATCCACCTCGGAATACGTATCGCGCACCAGATCGTTGAGTCGCTGGCCGAGCAGGGTCCTGGGACGATGCAGACCCGGGGTGTCGACCAGGATCAACTGGGTGTGCGCGCGGTGCACGATGCCGCGGATGGTGTGCCGAGTGGTCTGCGGCCGCGAACTGGTGATCGCGATCTTCGCGCCCACCAGCGCATTGGTCAGTGTCGATTTACCGGTATTGGGCCGGCCGACGAAACAGACGAAACCGGATCGGAACTCACCTTCGGCGGAATCAGGCATCGGTCGCCTCGTAACCCTCGGCGATATCGAACACCGCACCGGACGCGTCGGCGAAGATGATCTTCGCTCCCGCGGCCACCTCCCGCACCGCGGCCACTCCGGCATCCGCGAACTTGCCGCCGATCACCACCGCGGCCTCGAAACCCTCGGCACCACTGGAGATCGCGGCCGCCACCGCCGACTGCAGGGCGGTGAGCCTCAGCGCCCGCAGAGCGACCTCCCCGGCGGCATAGGTGCGGCCGTCGGTATCTCGGATCGCCGCGCCCGCCGAACCGCCGGTACGACCGAGCGCGCCCCGGGCGAGCACCAGCAACTTGTTGTCCTCGGCATCCAGCTCACTCATCGCCTGCTCCCTCGTCGTGCCGGGTGGACGGGTGTTCCCGCTCCGATCCCGGATCGATATCCGTATTCTGCTCGGGTGCCCGGCTCACCACCACGGTGTGTACCCGCACGCGCCCACGCGCGTCGGCTCCGCCCTCGCCGCGCAACTCCAGCCCGTGCGCGACCACCTCCGCACCCGGGAGCGGCACCCGTCCCAGCTCGTGTGCGAGCAGCCCGCCGACGGTGTCGACTTCCTCTTCGTCGATCGGCAACCCGTACAGCTCCCCCAGATCTGCGATCGGCAGCCGCGCCGAGACCCGGTACCGCCCGGATTCGATCTCCTCGATCGGCGGCGTCTCGTCGGTGTCGTATTCGTCGGCGATCTCTCCGACGATCTCCTCGAGCACGTCCTCGATGGTCACCAGACCGGCGATCCCGCCGTACTCGTCCACCAGCAGCGCCATATGGTTCCGCCGCCGCTGCATCTCGTCGAGCAGGTCGTCGAGCGGTTTGGAATCGGGCATGAACACCGCGTCGCGCATGACCTCGCGCACCGGGACGCTGCGCCCGCGATCTCCGTAGGGCACCAGATCTTTCAGGTAGACGACGCCGCGGATATCGTCGACGTTCTCCCCGATAACCGGGATCCGGGAATGCCCACTGCGCACCGCCAGCGACATCGCCTGCGCCACCGATTTATCGCTCTCGATCCACACCATCTCGGTGCGCGGCACCATCACCGCGCGGGCCGCGGTATCCCCGAGTTCGAACACCGACTGGATCATCCGGCGCTCGTCATCGGCTACCACCCCGCGTTCCCGCGCCATATCGACCACTTCGCGCAATTCGATCTCCGAGGCGAACGGGCCGTTACGGAAACCCTTACCCGGAGTGATCGCGTTACCGAGCAGGATCAGCAACCGGCTCACCGGACCGAGCAGGGCACCGATGAACTGCAGCGGCAGACCGGCGGCCAGCGCGATCGTGTACGCGTGCTGCCGTCCCAGGGTGCGCGGGCCCACTCCGATCACCACATAGGAGACCAGCACCATCACCACCGCGGTCACCAGCAGCGCCCAGCCGCTGTCCATGAAACTGCTCAGCGCGGCGGCCAGCAGCACGGTGGCGGTGATCTCGCACAGGATGCGTAACAGCACCATGAGGTTGACGTACCGGGGCCGGTCGTCCACGATCCGGCCCAGTCGCACCGCGCCGGGCCGGTCGCTGCGCGCCATATCGTCGAGCCGGGCCGGTGACAGTGTGTTCAGCGCCGAATCCACCGCGGCGAAGACACCACCCACGGCAGCGAGCGAAACGGCGACCAACAGCAGGGTCATCTCGTTCACGCGTGCGCGTCACCCGGCCAGGAGCGTGTGTCCTCCGGTGCCGCGAAACCTGTTTTGCCCAGCAGCCGGGCGTCACGGGCGGCCAGCTCGGCTCGCCGCTGCGCTTCGCGGAGCTCCTCGTACCATTGTTCGAGCAACTGACCCTGCAGCTCGAACATCTCCTTCTCTTCGGCCGGTTCCGCATGGTCGTAACCGAGCAGATGCAGCACCCCGTGCACGGTGAGGAGAGCGAGTTCGTGATCGAGTGAATGCCCGGCCTTGGCCGCCTGGTCCAGCGCGAATTCCGGGCACAGCACGATATCGCCCAGCATCGATGGACCCGGTTCGGGACTGTCCGGCCGACCGCCCGGTTCGAGCTCGTCCATCGGGAACGACATCACATCGGTGGGGCCGGGCAGATCCATCCAGCGCATATGCAGATCGGACATGGTGTCGAGATCCACCAGCACCATGGACAGTTCGGCGGCCGGGTGCACATCCATCCGGTCGATCACGAACCGGGCGACACCCACCAGGTCTTCTTCGGGCACTTCCATGCCCGACTCGTTGGCGATCTCGATACTCACCTGGTCAGCCTAATGGGTGCCGCCGGGCAGAGTTCAACAGCACTCTCCGCCCGGCCGGGGCGAACAGTGCCGGTCTCGCCACCGACTACAGCCGACCGTGGTTATCGGGCGCAGAACGGATCGGCGTCCGCCACCGGACGATGCCGGGCAGAGCTCACCGCGGTATCCGTCCCCCAACGGCGAGCGGCGGCCGGTTCCGATCTTCGGGTCGTCCCGGCGCGGGTGCACTTGCGGTCAGGGTTGCCATGGTGGTGAGGCACCCGATGGCTGCGATCCGCTCGATGGTGCCGCGCGTCATCTCCTGGGACAGCGCCTCGGCCGCACCGACGATGCCGATACAGCGGACATGCAGTTCCGCCGGATCGAGATCGGAGAACGGCCGCAGCGCATCGCGGAAGATCAGGACACACCGCTGCACGAGTTCGTGCTGCACAGAATCCATTTCGGCATCACCCTTCAGGGCTGCCGATACTGCGTGCCACTCGGGCCCGGCGG
This sequence comes from Nocardia sp. NBC_01329, assembly GCF_035956715.1. Lineage (NCBI taxonomy): Bacteria > Bacillati > Actinomycetota > Actinomycetes > Mycobacteriales > Nocardiaceae > Nocardia > Nocardia sp. NBC_01329. The sequence goes on from NZ_CP108381.1 coordinate 4,275,892, forward strand.
TGGTGTGACAGTCCATGTAGGCCGTACTCATGACCTGCGCGATATCCGACAGACGGCTCGGGGCACGTGCCAATGCCGCACGCAGGGCATCGGCCTGCCTGTCATCGATCCGGCGATACAGCTCGATCAACAGCCCGGACCTGGTGCCGAAGTGCTCGTAGGTCACCGGTTTGCTGACGCCGGCCGCCTCAGCGAGGACACCGAGCGTGAGCGCATCCGCGCCGTGCTGCCGAATGATCCGCAGGGCCGTGTCGAGTAACTGTCGGTGCCGCTCGGCCTTCGGAAGTCGTTTGGCGGGCCGGGGCAGTTCCGTCATGGTCCAGTCTCCGTCTCGGTATCGCCAGATCTCATGCCCAGCATATTACTATCAGTAAGTTACCTATGGTAGGTTACCTTTCGTAGGTTACTCACAGTAGGTAGCGCACAGGGCTACCTGGACGGAAGAAGTACGGATGTCGGAAAAACAATTGCCCGTGCTGATCGTCGGCGGGTCCGGCGTAGTGGGCGCGAAGACGGCCGGGCTACTGCGCGCACTGCATCCAGAGTTACCGATCACGATCGGAGGCCGGGATCGAGAGAAGGCCCGGGCGGTAGCCGCGCGGATCGGTGGAGCCGAAACCGCCACCATCGATCTCGATCGACCCGATCTGGGTCTGCCCGCAGATCATCACTTCGGCGCGATAGCAGTCCTGCTGCGCGACCGGACGCTGAACACGCTGCGATACGCGACGGCCGAGAGGATCCCGTATCTCAGCGTCTCGACCGGGGTATTCGAGATCGGCCCCGAGGTGGCGATGTCGAGCCGCCACCGCGACCGCGCGCCGGTACTCCTCGCCAGCCATTGGCTCGCCGGAGCGGCAGTATTCCCGACTCTGCATCTCACGGCCGGCTACCGGCGCTTGGACACGATTCGTATCGGCGCGGTGCTGGAAGCGGCCGATATGGGCGGACCGGCGGCCGCGGAGGACTACGACCGCCTCACCACCGCCGCTCCGGCCACGCTCGTCTTCCGGAACGGCAGAGCGGAGTGGATCACCGGCGAGGACGCAGACGCGACGGTGCGCCGTGCCGACGGAACAGTGGTCCGAGCCCAGGCCTACGCACCGTTCGACATGATCAGCCTGGCCGCGGCCACCGAGGCACGCGACATCCGTTTCGACCTCGCCTACGACCCGACGGCCGAGCACCCGGACCGGCCACTGTCCACCGAGATCCTCATCGAGGTGTCCGGCGAGAAGAACGGGACCCGCACGACGTCGCGATACGAGATCGTGCAGCCCGGCGGCCAGGCCGCGCTGACGGCACTGGGGGTAGCACTCGCCGTGGAACGGCTCGCCGGCCTCGACGGCCGTCCGGCTGCCGCCCCCGGCCTCTATCTACCGGAAACACTGCTCGATCCGGCCTACGTGGTCGGCCGGATGCAAGAGTTCGGGGCCGAGATCCGGACCCGGGAAACCCAAGAGGTGAACGCATGAACAGCAATGAACTTTCCCCCGTACTCCTCCTCGGCGGCACCGGCAGCCTCGGCGGCCGCACCGCCCGCATGCTCCGCCGCCTGCAGCCGGATCTGCCGATCGCGCTCGCCGCCCGCAACCTGGACAGAGCACGAGAACTCGCCGCGGAGCTCGGTACAGCGACGGTCACCTCCGTCGACCTGGAGCGCGCGGATCTGGGATTCGACGAAAGCACCCGGTTCAGTGCGGTGGTCACCGCCCTGCGCGATCGCTCGCTCACTACGATGCGCTTCGCGCAAGAACGCGAAATCCCCTATGTGGCACTGTCGGACGGCGTTTTCGAACTCGGCCCCACGGTCGCACGCCATCTGCACCGGCCCACCGCGCCCATCCTGCTGCTCGGGCACAGCGACGGCGGCGTACCGCTCACCGTCGCACTGCATTTCGCGACCGCGTTTCGCAGTGTCGAATCGATCGAACTCGGTTTGCTTTTCGATCCCGACGATCCCTTCGGGCCGGTCTCGGCCGCCGATCTCGACCATATCGAGCGCACCGGACCACGACCGCTCATCGTGCGAGACGGCGGTTGGCACTGGGCCGGACCCGAAATCACCGGCCGCACCTTCGCCGGTGTCGACGGTGTAGTGCACCAGGGCTCGGCGGCGGGCCTTCAGGACGTTCTCGGACTCGGAGTCGCCGTGCCGGCGAAGTCGGTGCGCATCGACCTTGCCGAAGGCTCGACCGCCAGTTCCCGGCGCGGAGACGGCCCCTCCCACGAAGCGATCATCGAGATCGAAGGCGAGAAGTCGGATGGGACCACCGGCCGATTCAGGTACGAGATCGTCGATCCAGAAGGCTATGCGGCGCTCAGCGCCCGAGGGGTGGCAGTCGCAGTGGAACACCTGCTCGGCCTCGCCGGGGCCCCGCCACCCGGGCCCGGTCTCTACTTCCCCGAAAACCTGGTAGACCCCGGTTACCTACTGGGCAAGTTGGAGACCTTCGGAGTCAGTGTGAGCTGAGATTGCTGGGCCCCGGCCGCGCGGAGCAGTCCGAAGCCGATGGATCCGAAGTCGAGTGAGTCGGCAATGCCCGCCTCACTCGACCTCGAGACAACCTAGCCTCGCGCCGTCCGGCCCGCCGCTCGCCGCTGTGCGCGGTTCCCCGACATATGCGGCGGACCCACCGGCGGCCGGGCCTCGGCCTCGAACTTCTCGTAGGCGTCGACGATATCGGAGACCAACCGGTGCCGAACCACATCGCTGCTGGTGAGCTGGGTGAAATGGATATCCTCGATACCGCCGAGGATCTCCGTGGCCGCCCGCAACCCGGACCGCGCGCCGTGCGGCAGGTCCACCTGGGTGACGTCACCGGTCACCACAATCTTCGATCCGAACCCGAGCCGAGTCAGGAACATCTTCATCTGCTCGGCAGTCGTGTTCTGCGCCTCGTCCAGAATGATGAACGAATCGTTCAAGGTTCGACCACGCATATATGCCAGGGGCGCGACCTCGATGACCCCCGCCGCCATCAGCTTGGGAATGGCTTCCGGGTCCATCATGTCGTGCAGCGCGTCGTAGAGAGGCCGCAGATATGGGTCGATCTTCTCGTTGAGGGTGCCGGGCAGAAAACCCAGCCGTTCTCCCGCCTCGACCGCGGGACGGGTGAGGATGATCCGATTGACCTGTTTGGTCTGCAGCGCCTGCACCGCCTTGGCCATGGCCAGGTAGGTCTTTCCGGTACCGGCCGGACCGATACCGAAAACGATCGTGCTCTCGTCGATCGCGTCGACGTAGCGCTTCTGATTGAGCGTTTTCGGGCGGATCGTCTTACCGCGGCGCGAGAGAATGTCCAGGCTCAGCACCTCGGCGGGAGATTCCGAACTGCCCTCGGTGAGCATCGACACCGTATGGCGCACCGCCTCGGGCGTGATCACCCGATTACGCCCGGTCAGCGCGACCAGCTGTTCGACGATCCGCTCGGCCAGCGCGATATCGCCGGGCGCGCCGCTGAGGGTGACCAGATTGCCACGCACATGGATATCCGCGGCGAGCAGCTCTTCCAGTTCACGGAGGTTCTCGTCGGCGGAGCCCAGAAACGGGAAGACCGATTCGGGCGCGAGCTCGATACTGGAACGGACGGTGCGTGCCGCGGGCTCCGAGGCCCTGACCCCAGCCGCGGAGGGGTTCTGATCGCCGATATCGCCTTGTGATCGCACGTAGTCGCTATGGCCTGCTTTCCGGTCTCGGAGCTGCGGTGACGCGCCGCTGGTGGAACTGGGTGCGAATGGGAGTCGCTGCCCAGAGTCTAACTCCCGGACCCGACAGGTCCCAGTGGAATTACGCCCGGCCATAACACCGCGGACGGCCGGCCCCAGGTGTTCACCCGGGGGTCACCACCGCGGGGTGAGCGCTCCGAGCGCGCCCAGTGCCACCGCGGCGGCGGTGGAAGTACGCAGCACCGTGGGCCCCAGCCGGACCACCTCGGCGCCCGCCCGGGCCAATGCGGTCAACTCCGCATCGTCGAGGCCGCCCTCGGGGCCGACGATCAGGGTGACGGCCGGAGCGGACCGCCAGGGCAGTCCGGTGAAGGTCGCGGTCCCCGATTCGTGCAGGGCCGCCACCACCGCGCCCTGCGCCGTCGCCGCGCGGACCGCGTCCACCACTTCCGGTGTGCGCTGCAGGGCCGTGATCTCGGGAATGTAGGCGCGACGCGACTGCCGGGCCGCGGCCCGGGCCGCCGACCGCCATTTGGTCACGCCCTTATCCGCTTTGGCTTCCCAGTTCGAGACGCAGCGCGCCGCCTGCCACGGCACGATCACATCCGCGCCGGCCTCGGTCATCAGCTCGACCGCCAGCTCCGAACGCTCCGATTTCGGCAGCGCCTGAACGACGGTGACCGCAGGTGTGGCGGGGTCGGCACGGCGCCGGTCCCGGACCAGCAGATCGAGCTGGTTCTTGTGCGCGGCAACGACCTCCGTCTCCGCCACCAGGCCCCGGCCGTCGGAGAGCGTAACAGCCTCCCCGGCCCGGATCCGGCGCACAGTGGCCGCATGCCGGCCCTCCGCGCCGTCGAGTACCGCGACGACCCCGGGCTCCGGGATCTCATCGAGGTAGAAGACCGTCGCGGCCATCGGGTCAGCGTCCGCTGAAGGAGGCGCGCAACCGGGCGAACAGACCGCTGTTGTGCTCGGACTGCGCCGACATCACCTCGGCCTTGTCCTTGATCCGCAGGCCCTTGTACTTTCGCAGCAGATCGGTCTGCTTACTGTCCAGTTTGGTCGGCACGACGATATCCAGGTGTGCCATCAGATCGCCGCGGGCGTTGGATCGCAGCCGGGGCATACCGTGTCCGCGCAGCACCGAGATCTCCCCGGGCTGCGTACCGGGTCCGATACTGAGCTCGGTCGGGCCGTCCATGATGGTGTCGATGACCACGGTCGTCCCCAGTGCCGCGTCCACCATCGGCACCCGGACGGTGCAGTGCAGATCGTCACCGTCGCGCACGAACACATCGTGCGGCTGCTCCACGATCTCCACATACAGGTCACCGGCATGCCCGCCACCCGGGCCTACTTCACCCTGGGCGGCCAGACGCACCCGCATCCCGTTGGCCACACCGGCCGGAATCGGCGCCGCGATCTCCCGGCGGGCCCGTACCCGGCCGTCACCACCGCATTTGTGGCAGGGATCCGGGATGGTCTCACCGGCGCCCCGACAGGTGGGGCACGGTCGCGAGGTCAGGACCTGGCCGAGGAAGGAACGCTGCACCGACTGCACTTCACCGGCACCGCCACAGGTCTCGCAGCGCACCGGGCTGGAATTACCGTTGGTGCCCGCACCCTGGCACAGATCACACAGGATCGCGGTATCGACGGTCAGATGTTTGGTCACCCCCACCGCGCACTCCGCCAGGCTCAACCTGGTCCGCACCAGCGAATCCGCGCCCGGCTGCACCCGGCCGCGGGCTTTCCGGCCGCCGCCACCGGCACCACCGCTCATCCCGCCGAAGAACGCCTCGAACACATCACCGAGGCCACCGAACCCGGCGCCACTGAAACCACCCGCGCCGCCGCCGGCGTCCAGCGGGTCACCGCCCATATCGACGATGCGGCGCCTCTCCGGATCCGAGAGCACCTCGTACGCCGCGGAGACCTCTTTGAACCGGGTCTGCGCCGCCTCGTCCGGGTTCACATCGGGATGCAGTTCGCGAGCCAGCTTGCGATACGCGCGTTTGAGCTCTTGGTCGGAGGCATCCCTGCCCACGCCGAGCAATCCGTAGTAGTCCCGTGCCACTTGAGTTCTCTTAGTCCTTGGTCGCTGTCCACGGCTCCGGCTCGGGCTTCGCACTGCCGGTCGCGTGTCTGTCGATGGGTGTAACCGACCGTCCGGAGCTTAGTCGGGTCGACTCAACTTTATCCCGGCGGAGAACACGAGCGTAACAGCGAGGCGCGCAAGCCCCCTTGTGCGGCGGGCCATCACCCACTTACACCGGGGAGACAAGCAGCGCAGCGAACCCACCGAGAGCACACATGCGGCTACACAACGCACCACCGCCGAGCCGAGTCCCGCGAGGCCCACAAAGTCCGAGCCCCGTCCCGTAGTTCGGCCCTCGAAGCTCATGCGCTGCGCAGCCGGCCATCCGCAGATCGGCCACCATCGAGCACTGACAGTGTCGCGGGCCGCCCCAGGCTGATCACAGTCGGCTGGCCACACACCATTCTTCTACTCCGAATCTCCGCCTCCATGGTCGGGGCCCGCCCCGGTTCTGGAGCGACAGTAAGGATGGGTGTGGACCCGCAGCGCTTGGTCCTGACCCGCCGTAAGACAGAGCGAACGAGCGCAGCGACCGAGCGCAGGAACGAACACCCGGGCTCACGAAGGCCCCGACACGACGCCGAAGCCGAGAACCATCCACGCAGTCGGGGCCCGCCCCGGTTCTGGAGCGACGAAGCGAAGGAGCGCAGCGACTGAGCGCCGGAGTGAAGAACCGGGGTCACGAGGGCCCCGACAGCCCCGCCGCAGGCGGGGCAAACAACACAGTCGGGGCCCGCCCCGGTTCTGGAGCGACGAAGCGAAGGAGCGCAGCGACTGAGCGCAGGAGTGAAGAACCGGGGTTAATAGGGCCCCGACCCGCGGCGCCGAAGGCGCCGCAAATAAACACAGCTCAGCGTTCGGCGAGAACGTCGCCGATGTAGCGGGCGACCGCCGCGACCGAGGCGATGGTGCCGGGGTAGTCCATTCGGGTGGGGCCGAGGACGCCCATACCGCCGAGGACCGCGCCGGCCGAGCCGTAGCCGGTGGTGACGACCGAGGTGCCGCGCATTTCCTCGACCTGCGTCTCCTCGCCGATCCGCACCGTCACCGTGCCGGGTTGTTGGGCGGCGGCAAGCAGTTTGAGAACCACGACCTGCTCCTCCAGGGCTTCGAGCACCCCGCGCAGGGAACCGTGGATACCGAAATCGCCGGCATTGCGGGTCAGGTTGGCGGTACCGCCCAGGACCAGGCGTTCCTCCGGGTGTTCGACCAGCGTCTCGACCATGACCGTCGACACCTTGATCAGTACATCGCGCAGTTTGGGCGGCGCCTGCTCGGGCAGTTCGGCGACCGCGGCGGATGCGGCGGCCAGGCGTTTACCGTCCATGGCGGCACCCAGCATGCCGCGCAGGGCGGCCACGTCCTCGTCGTCGACCACGGTGCCGAGTTCGACGATGCGCTGGTCGACGCGGCCGGTGTCGGTGATCACCACCAGCAGCAGCCGGGCGGGGTTCAGCGCGACCACTTCGAGGTGACGCACGGTGGACGCGGACACCGTCGGATACTGGACGACCGCGACCTGGCGGGTCAGCTGGGCCAGTAGGCGTACGCCGCGGCGCAGGACGTCGTCGAGGTCGACTCCCGATTCCAGGAACTGCATGATCGCCTTGCGTTCGGCCGCCGACAGCGGTTTCACCTCGGCGATCCGGTCCACGAACTGGCGGTAACCCTTGTCGGTGGGGATTCGGCCGGAGCTGGTGTGGGGTTGGGCGATGTAGCCCTCGGCCTCCAGAACCGCCATATCGTTGCGTACGGTCGCACTGGAAACGCCCAGGTTGTGTCGTTCTACCAGGGTTTTCGAACCGATGGGCTCCTTGGTGGAGACATAGTCGGCGACGATCGCCCGCAGGACCTCGAAGCGCCGATCCTCGGTGCTCGACATCGACCCCACCTCCTCGCCTTGCCGCGCGTCGATGTGGTCGTCCGGCGCACTGCTGCCTTCGAATCCGGCGCGCGTACCACCGGGTTCGTTACCCAGTGTAATTGTCCCCGGTGAATTCACCCGGTGCCGTCGTGGCGCGCATGTGAGTGTCGGATCCGCACGATCAAGATACACAGGCGGGAATTCCGCGTAATCGATGATCCGTGGTCGCAGCACGCGGTCAGCCGGCCACATCCCGGACGACACCGTCGGCCAGTAACCGTCCACGGTCGGTGAGGACCAACCGCCCGCCGGTGAGGGTGGCCAGTCCGTCGGCGGTGGCCGACTGCGCCGCGGCCTTACCGGCCGCGTCGAGGTCGGCGAGCGGCAGACCGGTACGGAGGCGCAGGGCGAGCATGACGCGCTCGAGGTAGCGGTCGGCGGCAGTCAGGTTCTCCCAGTCCGCGGCGGGCAGCCCGCCGGCGGCCACTCGGTCGGCGTAACGCGCCGGATGTTTCACATTCCACCAGCGCACTCCCCCGAGGTGGCTGTGTGCGCCCGGTCCGGCGCCGAGCCAGTCGCCGCCGTCCCAGTAGCCGAGGTTGTGCCGGCAGCGCGCATCCTCGCCGGCCGCCCAGTTCGATACCTCATACCAGGTGAGTCCGGCGGCTTCGAGCCGCGCGTCGATCCGCTCGTAGCGAGCGGCGAGCACATCGTCGTCGGGGGCGGGCAGTTCACCGCGACGCACCCGGCGGGCCAGTGCGGTGCCGTCCTCGACGATGAGCGAATAGGCCGAGACGTGGTCGACGCCCGCGTCGAGTACCGCGTCCAGGCTCGCGTCCAGGTCGCTGTCGCGTTCGCCCGGAGTTCCGTAGATCAGGTCGAGGTTCACATGATCGAATCCGGCAGCCCGTGCTTCCCGGGCGGCGGCGACCGCACGGCCGGGGGTGTGGGTGCGGTCCAGGAAGGCCAGCACGTGTGGGGCGGCCGATTGCATGCCGAGCGAGATGCGGGTGAAACCGGCCGCGCGGATCCGCTCGAAGAATTGCGGTGAGGTCGACTCCGGGTTGGATTCGGTGGTGACCTCGGCGTCCGGGGCGAGGTCGAATTGCGCCCGGATCGCATCGAGTACGCCGGCCAGTCCGTCTCCGCCGAGCAGGGAGGGGGTTCCACCGCCCACGAAGACCGTTGCCACCGGCGGTGTCGCGGTGGGCAGCGCCGCGAACTCCCGGGCGGCGGTCGCCAGCTCTCCACGCAAGGCTTCCGCCCATGACTGTGTCGAGGCCGAAGTGCCCAGTTCGCCGGCGGTGTATGTGTTGAAATCGCAGTATCCGCAGCGGGTCGCGCAGAACGGTACGTGGACGTAGATACCGAAGGGCCCGCCGCCGAAATCGCGCAGCACCGGAGCGGATGTGTCGGTGTGCGGTGCGGTGGTGGCGGCGGGACTCACTCCTCCAGTGTGACCGTGCGCGGATCCGCCTTCGACGATCGGGGTGTACTGGTTCGCGGTACAGGCCTGGCGGGCCGGTCGAACTTTCGGATACCACCGCCGGTGGAAATATGACAGCCGTCACAAATAGACCCGGCGAACCAGGGAATTTCCCGCTCGTTCGCGGGAAATACTGGTAGGGCGGTCGGAACGCGGGCATCGGCATGGCACAATGAGTCGCATGCGCGCATCAGGAGTACGACTTGTGGCACGTCGCCACGTCGATTACAAGCGCGTCTGCAGCGCCTGTTGTCTGTCCGGTTCCGCCCGGTAGCTCAGCTGCGCCTCTTCCCGGATTCCCGGCGATATTCCGATTCGAGGATTTCGGCCCGCTGACACCGCGGGCGCGAGTCAGCCCCTCGCGCCCTCAGCACGGATCAAGCCCAACCCAGCAGGAGCGACTTCATGACGTCGAGCACCGACGCCACCACCCCCGCGAAGGCCGAGGCCCCCGCCGCACGTCCTACGCGCGCTCGTACCGGTAAACCGGTTCGCCGCCGCGCCGAGGGCCAGTGGGCGCTCGGCTACCGCGAACCGCTCAACCCGAACGAACAGTCCAAGAAGGACGACAACCCGCTCAACGTCCGCACCCGGATCGAGAACATCTACGCCAAGGGCGGATTCGACAGTATCGACAAGGGCGATCTGCGCGGCCGTTTCCGCTGGTGGGGTCTGTACACCCAGCGTGAGGAAGGTTACGACGGCAGCTGGACCGGCGACGAGAACATCGACCTGCTCGAAGCGAAATACTTCATGATGCGCGTCCGCTGCGACGCCGGCGCATTGAATGTCGCGCAGTTGCGCACGCTCGGCGGGATCTCCACCGAGTTCGCCCGCGATACCGCAGACCTCTCCGACCGGGAGAACGTGCAATACCACTGGATCGAGATCGAGGACGTCCCCGAGATCTGGCGCCGCCTCGAATCCGTGGGTCTGCAGACCACCGAGGCCTGCGGCGACTGCCCGCGTGTGGTGCTCGGTTCCCCGCTGGCGAGTGAGTCGCTCGACGAGATCCTCGACCCCACGCCCGCGATCGACGAGATCGTGCGCCGCTATATCGGCAAGAAGGAGTACTCCAACCTGCCGCGCAAGTTCAAGACCGCGATCTCCGGTCAGCAGGATGTGGTGCACGAGATCAACGATGTGGCGTTCATCGGCGTCGAACATCCCGAGCACGGTCCCGGCCTGGACCTGTGGGTCGGCGGCGGCCTGTCCACCAACCCCATGCTGGCCCAGCGGGTCGGCGCGTGGGTGCCGCTGGACGAGGTGCCGGAGGTCTGGGAAGCGGTGGTGAGCCTCTTCCGTGACTACGGCTACCGGCGCCTGCGCACCAAGGCGCGGCTGAAGTTCCTGATCAAGGACTGGGGTATCGAGAAGTTCCGCCAGGTCCTCGAGGACGAGTACCTGAAGCGCAAGTTGATCGACGGTCCGGCACCGGAGCAGCCGAGCCGCCCGATCGACCATGTCGGCGTGCAGAAGTTGCGCAACGGGCTGAACGCGGTCGGCTTCTCACCCATCGCGGGCCGGGTCTCGGGCAGCATCCTCACCCAGGTCTCCGAGGCGGTGGAGCGCGCCGGGTCGGACCGGATCCGGTTCACCCCGTATCAGAAGCTGATCGTGCTCGATATCGCCGACGACAAGGTCGAGCAGCTCATCGCGGAATTGGAACCGCTGGGGTTGCAGGCGCGGCCCTCGGTCTGGCGGCGCAATCTGCTGGCCTGCAGCGGGATCGAATTCTGCAAGCTGTCCTTCGTCGAGACCCGCAAACGCTCCCAGGTGCTGGCACCGGAACTGGAACAGCGACTCGCCGATATCAACGCCGAACTCGATGTGCCGATCACCATCAACATCAACGGCTGCCCGAACTCCTGCGGCCGGTCACAGATCGCCGATATCGGTTTCAAGGGCCAGCTCGTCGACGACGGCGACGGGAATCAGGTCGAGGGCTTCCAGGTTCATCTGGGTGGCAGCCTCGGCCTCGACAGCAGCTTCGGACGCAAACTGCGTCAGCACAAGGTGACCAGCGCCGAACTCGGTGACTACATCGAGCGCGTGGTCCGCAACTTCGTCGAACACCGCGAAGGCGAGGAACGGTTCGCGCAGTGGGCCGTTCGCGCCGAGGAAGCCGATCTGCGATGAAACCCGCGAGCGTGGTGACGGGAGAACCCACTGTGACAACCGAGCAGAAACAGTTGCCGACCAAATTGAGCACCGAGGAACTGCGGGCCCTGGCCGAACGTGGCGCCGCCGAACTCGGCCCGGACGCCTCGGCCGCGGAGCTGCTGCGCTGGACCGACGAGAACTTCGGTACCGGCTATATCGTCGCGTCGAATATGCAGGACGGGGTGCTTGTCCAGCTGGCCGCCGAGGTCCGGCCCGGCGTGGACGTACTTTTCCTCGACACCGGCTACCACTTCGCCGAGACGATCGGCACCCGGAACGCTGTGGAAGCGGTGTACGGGGTGAACGTGGTGAACGCCCGCCCGGAACAGTCGGTCGCCGAACAGGACGCGCTGCTGGGCAAGGATCTGTTCGCCCGGAACGCGAACGAATGCTGCCGCCTGCGCAAGGTGGCGCCATTGACCGGTTCGCTGGCGCCGTACAACGCGTGGGTCACCGGGATCCGGCGGGTGGAGGCCCCCACCCGCGCGAACGCTCCGCTCATCTCCTTCGACGAGGGCTTCGGGCTGGTGAAGATCAACCCGATCGCGCCCTGGTCCGACGACGAGATGCAGGACTACATCGAAAAGCATTCGATTCTCGTCAATCCCCTGGTGGAGGAGGGGTATCCGTCCATCGGCTGCGCTCCGTGCACACGGAAGCCGGAGCCGGGTTCCGATCCGCGAAGTGGCCGCTGGGCCGGCCTCGCCAAGACCGAATGTGGGTTACACGCCTCATGACCGACGTATTCACCACCGAACGCTCCGTCGGACTGTCGGATTTCGACACCCTGGCCGCGCTGGAATCGGAAGCCATCCACATCTTCCGCGAGGTCGCGGGCGAGTTCGAACGCCCGGTGATCCTGTTCTCCGGTGGTAAGGACTCCACCGTCCTGCTGCATCTGGCGCTCAAGGCCTTCTGGCCGGCCCCGCTGCCGTTCGCGCTGCTGCACGTGGATACCGGGCACAACCTGCCCGAGGTGCTGGAATTCCGCGACCACGTGGTCGAGAAGTACGGCCTGCGGCTGCATGTGGCGAGCGTCGAGGATTACCTCGCCGACGGCCGGCTCACCGAACGCCCGGACGGTATCCGCAATCCGCTGCAGACCGTTCCGCTGCTGGACGCCATCACCGAGAACCGTTTCGACGCGGTCTTCGGCGGCGCCCGCCGCGACGAGGAACGTTCCCGTGCCAAGGAGCGGATCTTCTCGCTGCGCAACGCCTTCGGCCAGTGGGATCCGAAGCGGCAGCGGCCCGAACTGTGGAACCTCTACAACGGCCGGCACGCCCCCGGCGAGCACGTGCGGGTGTTCCCGCTGTCCAACTGGACCGAACTCGATATCTGGCGCTATATCGCCCGCGAGAACGTGGAACTGGCCACCATCTACTACGCGCATCAGCGTCCGGTGTATCAGCGCGACGGGATGTGGATGACCCCCGGCAGCTGGGGTGGTGCGCGTGACGGCGAGGTTCTCGAGACCCGCTCGGTGCGGTACCGGACCGTCGGTGACGGCTCCACCACCGGCGCCATCCTGTCCGACGCCGCCGACAACGAAGCCATCCTGGCCGAGGTCGCCGCTTCCCGGCTGACCGAACGCGGCGCGACCCGTGGCGACGACCGGGTCTCCGAAGCCGCCATGGAAGACCGCAAACGAGAGGGTTATTTCTGATATGTCCGACCTACTGAGGCTGGCCACCGCCGGTTCTGTCGACGACGGCAAGTCCACCCTGGTCGGGCGTCTGCTCTACGACACCAAATCCGTGCTCGCCGACCAGATCGACGCGGTGACCCGGGCGTCGGTGGACAAGGGCCTGTCCACCCCCGACCTGTCGCTACTGGTGGACGGTCTGCGGGCCGAACGCGAACAGGGCATCACCATCGATGTCGCCTACCGGTACTTCGCGACCCCGCAGCGGTCGTTCGTCCTGGCCGATACTCCGGGGCATGTGCAGTACACCCGCAACACCGTCTCCGGGGCTTCCACCGCGCAGCTGGTGATCCTGCTGGTGGACGCGCGCAAGGGCGTTATCGAGCAGACCCGCCGCCATGCCGCGGTGCTGGCGTTGCTGGGGGTGCCGAAGCTGGTGCTGGCGGTGAACAAGATCGACCTCGTCGGCGTCGACGAGCCCAGCGAACAGGCGCAGCAGGCCGCGGCCGCCAAAGTCTTCGCGGAGATCTCGGCGGAGTTCTCGCACCTCACCCGCACCCTCGGCTGGCCGGACGAGGACGTCCTGGAGATCCCCGTATCGGCGCTGAACGGCGACAATATCGCCACCCGCTCCGATCGGACTCCGTACTACAGCGGCCCGTCGCTGATCGAGCATCTCGAATCGGTACCGGTGGACGCGGACAACTCCGGCGAGCACGCGGTGGGCCTGCGCTTCCCGGTGCAGTATGTGATCCGGCCGCGGACACCGGAGTATCCGGACTACCGGGGCTACGCGGGCCAGATCGCGGCGGGCTCGGTGGCCCCCGGCGACGAGGTGGTGGTGCTGCCCTCCGGCATCCGCACCACCGTCGAGCGGATCGACACCCCCGACGGCGAACTGGCTGTCGCCCAAGCCGGTCGCAGTGTGACGCTGATACTGGCCGACGAGGTCGATATCTCGCGCGGCGACACCATCGCCTCCCCCGGTGACGCGCCGGAACCGGTCGAGACCTTCGATGCCACCGTCTGCTGGCTCGGCGACAAACCGCTGCGTCCCGGCGCCCGGCTGCTGCTCAAGCACGGAACCCGCACCACTCAGGCGATCGTCGGTGCGCTCACCGAGCGCTTCGACGAACAGCGCCTGGCCGCCGACCCGGATCCGGAAACACTCTCGCTCAACGATATCGGCCGGATCTCGGTACGGGTCGCCGAGCCGATCGCTGCCGACGACTACCGGACCAACCGGCACACCGGCAGTTTCCTGCTCATCGACCCGGCGGGCGGGAACACGCTGGCAGCGGGCCTGGTCGGCGATGCACTCACAGCGGTCGAGGTCGGAACCGAGGCTTGATGCCGAGCAGTCCCACACTGGTGGCGGTGGCACACGGCAGCCGGGATCCCCGGTCCGCCGCCACCGTCGCCGCACTCTTGGAACAGGTTCGGGCCGCACGTCCCGGGACGCCGACCCGCCTGGCCTTCCTGGACCTGAACGCACCGGTGGTCGGACAGGTACTGGAATCCGTCGCCGCCGCCGGGGAGACCCACGCGGTGGTCGTTCCGCTGCTCCTGGGCAGCGCCTTCCATGCCCGGGTGGATCTGCCGGCACTGCTGGCCGGCGCCGCCACTCGCCACCCGCGGCTACGGCTCACCCAGGCCGAGGTATTCGGTGCCGACCCGCGCCTGCTCGAGCTACTGCACGAGCGGGTCCGGACGGCGTACACCGAACGCGGCTGGGATACCGAGCCCGAACGGCTCGGTATCGTGCTGGCCGCGGTCGGGTCGTCCTCGACGATCGCGAACCGGCAAACCGGTCGGCTGGCGCTCGGATTCGCCGACCGCACCGGTATTCCCACCGAAGTATGCTTCGCCACCGCGGAACCCACACTCGCACAGGCCTCGGCGCGAGTGCGTGCCCGCGGCGCCGACCGCCTCCTGGTCGCCCCCTGGTTCCTGGCCCCGGGCCTGCTCACCGACCGGCTGCGCGACCAGGATCCGCTGCTGCCGCATGCCGGGGTCCTCGCACCGGATCCGGCGCTGGCAGATATCGTCTGGGACCGCTACGACAACGCGCTCGCCCGCGCATACCCGCTATCGGCCTGATCCGTCACTGCCGGGCCCGGCCCGATCCGTCACTGCCGGGCCCGGCCCGATCCGCCACGCAGGTCAGAACCAGCGTTCCAGAACTGCGGCCACACCGTCGGCGGCGACATCATCGGTGACCTCGTCGACCAGACCGTGTAACTCGACCGGCGCGTTCGCCATCGCCACCGAATGCCCGGCCCACGCGAACATCTCACGATCGTTGAAACCGTCTCCGATCGCCAGGGTGGCAGCGCGCGGAATATCGAGCAGGCCGCGCAGGTGTTCCAGCGCCCAACCCTTGGAAACACCGTGCCGGGAAATAGTGAGCCAGGGCCCGAATTCACCGTAGACCCAACTGATCTCCGGAAGCGCCAAACTCTCCAGCAACCGGTGCATCTCGTCCGGCGCACCCTCGGGCCACCAGCAGTTCAGGCGCGGTGTGGGTTCGCTGCCCAGGGTGAGATCGTCGACCACCACGTATTCGCCGCCGGCGTAGTACTCTCCGGGGCTCATACCGGTCGCCCAGAAGCCCTGACCGACCCGTTCCGCCGTGAAGATCATGTCCGGGAAAATCTGTCGCAGCGCGCTGACGGCGGGCGCAGGATCGAAATGGTGCACCGCCACCGGGACGGCCTGCTGTATATCGATGTGCACCGCGCCGTTGGAGCAGATGGCGTGGCCCTGCACCAGGCCGAGCTCGTCGAGTACGGGCCGGGTGGAGACCACCGTCCGTCCGGTACTCACCACAACATGCGCACCGGCTCCGACAGCCGCACGCACCGCGGCGGTCACCCGGGCGCTGACCCGGGCGCCGGTTTTCAGCAGTGTTCCGTCCACATCGAGCGCGATCAGCCGTGGTGGGCCCCCGTCATTGTCCACCCCATAGATTGTGCCGCGACCGACCGCCCGCCCGCATCGAGTTTTCCGGAACAGGTCGTCGGGACCGGCTTCCGCACGGCCCTTCAGTGGTGTGATCCGCCCAGTGAGGACCCACCGCTCGCGTTCCCGCCGCGCGACGAACCACCATCGCCACCGGAGGATTTCGCTCCTCCGGACTGGAAGCCACCGGTGTGCGAACCGCCGGAGGAATCCGAACCGCCCCCGAACCCGCCACCACCCGGCACCGCACCACTGCCGAATCCGTCCGAGCCGCCGAAGCCGCCGGGACCGGCGGAACCGCCCGAGGACTCGGAAGCTCCGGAATGTCCGGAAGAGGCACCGCCCGAGGCGTCACCGGTCCCGGAGTTCGCGCCACCGCCGGTGTCCGACCCACCGATCCCTGGGGCGCCGACCCCGGACCCATCACTGCCGGCACCGGCGTCACCCGGGCTGTTGCTGTCACCCGCACCGCCGCTGTCTCCCGCACCGCCACCGTCACCCGCACCGCCACCGTCACCCGCACCGCCACCGTCACCCGCACCGCCGCTGTCTCCCGAGTCGGCCCCGGGCACCGGCCATCCGCCGCTCGGCAGACCACCGGGCCGGCCCCCGCCCGCGGATTCGTTCCCGTCACCTGGCGTCGAACCCGGAATCCCGATATCGGGCACGCCGGGAGTCCAGCCGCCCGCATCACCGCCACCGGATGGGCCGCCGGTCTCCCCATCCGGCCCGTCGCCTCCCGGCGGATCGCCGGGTGCCGGGCTGTCCGTTCCGCCGTCCCCGGGCGCCGGCTGCTCCGGGCCCGGCCCGGCGGCCGGGGGGAGCTGAACACCGGAATGCCCGAACGGGAGATGGCCGAATCGTGCGGGATCGATGTGGCGCGGCCGGGATTCGGGGTGATCGTCGTGCGGGGTGTGGTGTGTTCCGGTCCCGGAGTCGCCCGCCCGCCCCGGTGCTACTCGCGACGGGGCGGGCGCGGAACCGGGCATGGGCGGGCCGTAGGGCCGGGTCGCCGCGGCGGGGGTGATCAGCGCCGAAGGGCTCAGGGGCGCATAGGACACGGTCCATCCGGTATTCGACCGCTCCACCCGTGCCTCGCCGTGGATCTCGAACATCACCGCCCCCGGGCTCTGCAGCGGAATCCGGTCCTGGTCCTGGTGTTCGGTATCGGCCGGCCCGCTGCCGAGGATGGTCGCCGCTGACATGGCGACAGCCGAGAAGAGCGCGGCGCCGGAGAAGATCGGCGGATGCTTCACCCGACCGGACCCGCTCGGTGCCGCGCTCTCCGCGGCCATCGCGGCGGCGCCGAGTGCGACGCACTGCCCGGAGTCGGCGGCCACGGTCACCGGCAGACCCAGTTCGGCCAGGGTCTCGGCCACCTGCGCGGGCCGCGCGGCCCCGCCCACCACCAGCACCTGGTCGATATCGGAAAGCGAGACACCTGCCGAACGCACCGCTGCCCGCACGACTTCCAGGGAATCGCGCACGTGTTCGCGGCGCAACCCCTCCGGATTCACGAAGGACACGAGCGATACGGTGCCGGTATCCGGTTCGGCCGGCCCGATGGCCCGGTCACCGGCACAGCGCGCGATCATCGCCCCCAGCGGCCGGGCACCGAACTCATAGGAACGGACCGGGTTCCCGACCACCGGATGATGGGGCCAGTCCGGCCCGGTCCGGACGACGGCCACATCGAGACTGTTTCCGCCCAGGTCGTAGATCAGGACGAATCCGGTGTCCAGCGGCCCGTGTTCGGTATCCAGCCAGTGGGCGGCGGCCACCGGTTCCGGCACGAGCTGAACGTGGCCCACACCGGCGAGGTCCAGGCTCTGTCCGAGCAGATCGAGCTGTTTACGGCTGTATCCGGCGGGATGGGTGACGACTACCGCGGCGGCCGGTTCCGCGGTCACCAGACCCTGCACCACCGAGGCGAAGATCGTCGCCGGTGACCAGATTCGGCCGTCCACGTATACGGACTCCGGATTCCGCCCCAGATCGGCGAATTCGTTGATCGCCGTGGAGAAGCGGGTGATCCCGCCGAGTCGCGCGGTCCCCCCGCTGTCGAATCCGACGGCGGTTCGTCGTGTCCGGACCACCGGCCGCGCGTCCTGTATTCCGGCGCGTGCCGAGACCACGTTCACCGTACCGATGCTGATACCCAGCCCAGAAGTCAATTTGCTATCCCGTCAACGCACCGAGACCACGTCCTTACGAAAGAGCCATGGGCGCGGTCGTTTTCCAAACAGCGACCACAGGTTAGCTGCACCGGCGTAGATAAATCGAATAATCAGCGATGAAAAGTGCTGTTACGGAACGTATCCCCGTTCATACCCGCGGAAACCAACCGGAGGTCCACAATTCCTCATTTCGAAAACACGACCCTGAACAGCAGAAATCAAAGTTCATCGAGCGGACATCAGAACGTCCGCCTCCTTGTCCGCGCGTAAGACCCGGTGACGTAGTTTCCTTCGCCGACAGCGGCTACCCGCCGGTAACGGGTCGATAGCTATCGAAGGCATATTCACCGATGACCAGCGGAGTTCACCCAGCCGGTGCAATGCTTCGAGGTCCGAAAGCCACGCCTTGGCCCCGGGACACGATTCCGGTCGGCCGCCGCGACTCCGCCCGATTCCGGCGTGCGCACGGCCCGGTGTCCGGCCCGACTCGGCACGCGGCCGGACAGCTGTCGTCAGCTTGCTGCCGGATTCCGGCATGCGCCTATCCTGTTGTAGTGGATCCGGTCATGCTGGACGCTGTCGACCAGCGTTTACTACACGCTCTCCAGATCGACGCGCGCGCGCCGTTCAGTACGATCGCCGCCGTCCTGGACATATCGGACCGCACCGTGGCCCGCCGGTTCGGGCGGCTCCGAGCCACGGGAGCGCTCCGGATCAGCGCGGTGCCGCATCATCATGTCGCCGCCGAAGCGCGATGGCTCGTACGCCTGCGGGTCCGGCCGCACGGGGCCGCCGCCGTCGCCCGCGCATTGGCCGCACGTCCGGACACCGCCTGGGTCACCGAGCTGTCCGCCGGTGCCGAGATCGTCTGCCTCTTCTGTGTCCCCGACGCCGGTATGCCACCACTGGCGACCCTGTCCCGCCACCCCGATATCGTCGACGTCACCGCCCAGCGGCTACTGCGTCAGCTGATGGCCGACCGCTGGCGCGGGCGTACTTCGGCACTCACCGAACAGCAGCTGGCCGGGATCCCGGCCCGCGGGCCGGCCGCTCCCGCTCCGATCCGGCTCACCGACCTGGACCACCGGCTGTTCCGGGCGCTGGCCGCCGACGGCCGTACAGCCTGCGCGGACCTGGCGCGGCGGGTGGACTGGTCGGAATCCGCGGTACGCCGGCGCCTGACCGAACTGCGCGATGCCGGAGTGCTGCGGTTCGACATCGAGGTGGAGCCCGCATCGTTCGGCTACTCCACACAGTGTGTGCTGTGGCTGTCGGTCGGGCCCGCGCTGTTGACCACGGTCGCAGCGAGCCTGGCCGCGGACCCCGAAACGGCCTACCTCGGCGCGATCACCGGTAGCCACAACCTCTTCGCTGTGACGATATGTCGCGACACCGAAGCCCTGTACACCTACCTCACCGACCGGATCGCGGCACTTCCCGGCATCGAGCGGGTCGAGACAGCGCAGATCACCTCGTATGCCAAACGTTTCGCCCCGGCCGGGGTAGGTCGGGCGAGCTGAGCGCACGGCCACCGGCACCGCGGACCTCACGGGATCAGGGGGCCTGCCGGTCGTAGTGGTGCTGGGCGGACACCACCTCGGCGGTGTTTCCGTAACGGCCGGACGCTCAGGGCGGTCAGGATCAGCAAACCTCAACGGCCGGCGATGTGGTCGAGTACCTCGCGTGCGGGGCAATCGCTGTTGAATGTGTCACTCGTCAGCGGCCAGGTCGCCCCATCCAACGGCTTGCCTACCACCGTGCCCGGAGCTTACCTCGAGGTATGTTCTTACTTTTGGTAAGCCTTTGACCTACGCTGCGGCCATGGTCACAGTTGTTTTCGGAGCCAGAGGTAATGTCGGCCGCCACGTCGCGGCGGGACTCATCGAAAGAGACGAGCAGATCCGTACGACGAGCCGGGAGCCCGGCGCGGGAGACTTCCCGACGGGGGCGCACGTTGTCACCGCCGACCTGGAACGCCCCGAAACACTGCCCGCCGCACTCGAAGGCGCCGAGCGCGTATTCCTCTACGCCGTCCCCGACGGAGTAGACGGTTTCGTGAAAGCGGCGCGCGACGCCGGGGTACGACAGGTCGTTCTCCTGTCCTCCGGAGCGGTCACGCCGGGCGACACCGCGGACAACCCGATCGCCCGGATGCACGCCCGTGTCGAGTCCGCCATCGAGGAGTCCGGCCTGAGCTGGACGTTCATCCGGCCCGGCATGTTCGCGACGAACGCACTGTGGTGGTGGCAGAAATCCATCCGGGAGAAGGGCATCGTCCGCATGCCGTATCCCGAAGCCCGGACAGCGCCGGTACACGAGCGAGATCTGGCGGCACTGGCGGTCACCGCGCTGACCGAACCCGGGCACGGGGGTCGCGTC
This sequence comes from Nocardia sp. NBC_01329, assembly GCF_035956715.1. Classification (NCBI taxonomy): domain Bacteria; kingdom Bacillati; phylum Actinomycetota; class Actinomycetes; order Mycobacteriales; family Nocardiaceae; genus Nocardia; species Nocardia sp. NBC_01329. The sequence goes on from NZ_CP108381.1 coordinate 4,296,334, forward strand.
TATCCCGTAGCGGGACCCGAGGCATCGACGCTGCGGCAGCAGGTAAGGGATATCGGGACAGCCCTCGGCCGGGAGATCCCCCTCGAGGTGGTCTCGGTGGATCAGGCGCGTGCCGGACTCGGCGAGACCATGCCCGCGATAGGCGTGGAGGCCGTCCTCGCCGGATGGCGGGCGGGAACCGAAGCACCGCCCGAGGTATCGACGCTCGTCGAGGAGATCACCGGCCGTCCGGGCCGCACGTTCGCGCAATGGGCGAAAGATCATGTGACCGACTTCCGTTGACCCACCACGGCGGTAGCGCCGGCGGAGACCGGCGAGCGATCCGAATCCACCGGCGCGTCCGCCCGACACACATCACAAACGTGCGCTCAGGCCCGGCTGAAGAAGCCCCGCCCGGATTTCGCGGGCCGCAGTACCGCCCCGGCAGCCCGCACCTGTGGCCGACGCCCGCGCAACAGGCGATCGAACGCCTCCGCGCTCCCCGCCGGCCCGGGCAGACGACCGGCGTTGAAATCGTCGGCCAGCTGCTGCACGGTCTCTTGGGCGCAGGATTTGTTGGTTCCGATGAAACCGGTGGGCCCGCGCTTGATCCAGCCCGTGACATACGTGCTCGGGAACACCGCGCCTTCCGGCCCGTCGAGGACCCGGCCGGCCTGGTTCGGAACGACCCCGCGCTGTTCGTCGAAGGGCAGGCCGGGCGTCGGCACACCCCGGTAACCGACCGAGGTGAGCACGAGGCCGGTCTCCAGCAGATCGAAATCGCCGGTGGGCACGGCGCCGACGCGGCCGTCGGCCCCGGTCACCGGTTCGGTACGGTCGACCTCGATTCCGGTGACGGTGTCGGGTCCGAGGATCCGGCTGGGCGCGCTCCGGTAACGGAAGACGATCCGCCGTCGCTGCCCGGCCGGACGGTCGGCCACCCCGCGCAGCAGTTTCAGTTTCTGTTCGACCTGATAGGGCAGGCCCGCCACGGCCGGCGGGAGTTCGCCGTCGACGACGATATCCACATCCGAACCCAGCAACCCGACGAATTCGGGGACCGTGAACGCCGATTCGGCGGGGCCGCGCCGGCCCAGCACCACGACCTCGCGGACGGCACTGCGGCGCAGTGCCTCCAGCGCGACCGGCGCGATATCGGTGCCCGCCAGCTCTTCCGGATCGGTCGTCAGGATACGGGCCACGTCGAGTGCGACATTGCCGTTGCCGACGATCACGACACGGTGCTGCGACAGATCGAACTCGTGGTGCTGATGATCGGGGTGGCCGTTGTACCAGGCGACGAAATCGGTGGCCGAGACATTTCCGGCCAGGCCCTCACCCGGGATACCCATTTTGCGGTCGGTGGACGCCCCGACCGCGTAGATCACCGCGTGGTGGTAGGCGAGCAGTTCCTCGTGCGAAATATGCTTGCCCACTTCGATATCGAAGTAGGAACCGAATCCGGGCTGTCGCGACATCACATCGAACAGATCGGCGACCTGACGGGTCTTCGTGTGATCGGGCGCGACGCCGTAGCGGGCCAGGCCGTAGGGAGCCGGCAGCCGGTCGAACACCGTGACCCGCACATCGGGCTGGGTGAGCAGTTCGTCCGCCGCGTACATCGCCGAAGGGCCCGAACCGACCACCGCGACCCGTAGCGGGCCACGGTCGGTGGTGTCGATCGACGGCGCAGGGACCGGTGGCGCCAGCAGCGGTCGCGGCCGGGACTGCCGGTAGAAGTCGGCATTGATCTCGATGAACGGCTGCTGCTCCGCGGTCAGTTTCTTCGAGGAGGTGATGGCGTCCACCGGGCAGGCCGAGGCACAGGCTCCGCAGTCCACGCACGCGGCCGGATCGACGTAGAGCATGTCCGCGGTCCGGAAATCGGGTTCATCCGGGGTGGGGTGGATGCAGTTGACCGGACAGGCGTACACGCAGGAGGCGTCACTGCAACACGACTGGGTGACGACGTAGGGCATGGAGGTACTACCGCCGCTCAGGCCGCTTTGCCGGCGACGGCGCGCAGCGGCTCGGAACGGTACCGGGTGGAGTGCCCGTCGATGCCCAGCGCCTTCCACACCCGCTTGGCGATCGGGTTCATGAGGCCGATCTCCGCGGCCAGGGCACGGACATCGCCGAAGTAGTCGCTGAAGGTCCGCTTGGCGTCGTCCGAGCCGAAGAACAGGTCCTTGCGCACGCTGTCCGGGATATCGAACTCGTCGAAGAACGCCTTGGGCGGGGTCACGATGGCGCGGCCCAGGATCCACATGACGATCGGCATGGCCAGCGACAGGACGAACTTGTTGCGGGCCGAGGATTCCGGTACGTGCTTCTTCAGGAATTCGTGGGCGAAGGAGATGTGGCGGGCTTCCTCGGCCACATGGATCGCCATCACGCCGCGCATGATCGGGTGTACTTCCTCGCCGGAGCGCAGCACTTCCTTCTGGATGTGGTCGATCGGCTCCTCGCCGCCGAGCACCGCCATGAAGAACAGGTTCGGGAAGGCGACCGCGACCGGTACGGCGATATGCCGGATCTGGCGTACCAGCGGGCCCATACCCGGAACGTCGACGCCGATCCGGTTGACCATCTCCTGGAACATCAGGGTGTGGTTGTGCTCCTCGATCATCTCGTGGGAGCAGTACCGGAACTCCGGGTCGCCGTTGGGCAAGCCGAAGATGTGCTGCATCATGCCGCTGATCAGGATGGCCTCGAACTGCAGACCCACCTTGGCGACATTGGCCTGGCGGTACTTGCCGAGCGCGATCTTCTGCTCGTGCGACAGCGCCCGGTACCAGGCGTGACGACCGACCGTATCCCCGGATTTCGGCAGAATCCACCGCTCCGGCCGGGTATCGGCGGCGAAGTCGGGATGATCCCAGTCGATATCGGTGAACGGATCGAAATTCCGGTTGAGGGAGCCCTCCGACAGCAGCAACAGCTTCTCCGCGTATTCCTGAGCCTGCGCGACCAGTTGGTCGTCGGAGACCGTGGTGGCTGAAGACGTCATCGTCACTGCCTCTCGTCGATAAATCGGGCTTAACTGTTTCCCATAGTTACAGCTACGCCGGGGTACGTCAACACGACCACCCCCGGCGGCAGGATCACACCACCGGCGTGGCGAGCATCACTCCAGCTCGAGCTGTGTTTTTGGCGCCGCCTGCGGCGGCGCGGGGGTTGAGGGCTGTGTTTTCGGCGCGCTGGCGCGCGCGGGGGTTGAGGCCCTGAAGTCTCGCCGTTCAGGCCTCGAGACTCGCGCTTCGCGCATGCGCTTCGAGGCCTGAACGGCGAGACGGCCTCAACCCTTTGGGGTGTCTCGTAGAACTCGACTCGGACGGGTTGCGTCAGCAGGAACGTCCCGATTCGGATGTCTGATCCACTGCCCACTCCAGACGTCCCGATCCGGACGTCTCACACCTCTGCCCACCCCGGATGGTCACCATCAGTGTCGGGGCCCGCCCCGGTTCTGGAGCGACGAAGCGATGGAGCGCAGCGACTGAGCGTAGGAGTGAAGAACCGGGGTCACGAGGGCCCCGACCGCCCCGCCGAAGGCGGGGCAATCAAACACAGTCGGGGCCCGCCCCGGTTCTGGAGCGACAGAGCGATGGAGCGCAGCGACTGAGCGCCGGAGTGAAGAACCGGGGTTAATAGGGCCCCGACCCGCCCCGCCGAAGGCGGGGCGAATAAACACAGCTACGGCAGATATGGGATGCGGGTTGCGCGGGCGAAGACCGTCTCCCCCTCCGCGAGGCGTAGCGCCTCGGCGTCGCCGCGGGTGACCTGAGCGACGAACAGATCACCGGTGGCGGCATTGCGCATCTCGACCCGGACCTCGAACCCGAGCCGCACCACTCGTTCGACCGTTGCCCGGGTGACCCCCGCCGACTCCGCGGTGCCCTCGTAGGCGGCCAGCGCCATGTTCGAATCCCGGCCGACCCGGATATCGTGCGGCCGCACCAGATGCCCGTTCAGGCGCGCGACCGCGCCCAGGAAGGACATGACGAACTCGCTGGCGGGCCGGTCGTAGACGTCCTCGGGGCTGCCGACCTGCTCGATCCGGCCGGCGTTCATCACCGCGATCCGGTCGGCCACGTCCAGGGCTTCTTCCTGATCGTGGGTGACCAGCACGGTGGTTACGTGCACTTCCTCGTGCAGTCGGCGCAACCAGGTGCGCAGATCCGCCCGGACCTTCGCGTCCAGCGCGCCGAACGGTTCGTCCAGCAGCAGGACCTGCGGATCCACCGCCAGTGCTCGGGCCAACGCCATCCGCTGCCGCTGCCCACCGGACAATTGCGCCGGATACCGGTGCTGGAAACCGTCGAGACCGACGATGCCGAGTAGTTCGTCCACCCGTTTCGCGATCTCGTTCTTCGGCCGCTTGCGGATGGTCAGGCCGAAGGCCACATTGTCGCGGACGGTCATGTGCTTGAACGCCGCGTAGTGCTGGAAGACGAACCCGATATCGCGTTTCTGCGGAGGTACCCGGGTCACGTCCCGGCCGCCGATGGTCACCACACCCGAGTCGAGATTTTCCAGTCCCGCGATCGACCGCAACAGCGTCGACTTTCCGGAACCCGATGGGCCGAGCAGCGCGGTCAGCTCCCCGGAGGGGATATCCAGACTGACATCGTCGAGCGCGGCGAAGGAACCGTAGTTCTTGCGTGCACTGGTCACGGTGATCACGGGCGGCCTCCGGCATATACGTTCACGATGCCTCCCGCTTGCGTTCCAGGAGCGTCATCAACAGCAGAGTGATGAGCGCGAGGCCCATCAGCAGAGTGGCGGCGCAGTACGCGCCGAAATCATTGTGGTCGTTGATGTAGCGTTCGTGCACCAGCAGGGTCAGCGTCTGCGAGACCCCGGGGAACCCGGACGACACCATGATCACCGCACCGAACTCGCCCAGCGCGCGGGCCACGGTGAGCACCACGCCGTAGGTGAGTCCCCAGCGGATCGCGGGGACGGTGATCCGCCAGAAGGTCTGCCAGCCCGATGCGCCCAGCGTCGCCGCCGCCTGCTCCTGCTCGTCGCCGATCTCGTGCAGCACCGGCTCCACCTCGCGTACCACGAACGGCATGGTGACGAAGATGGTCGCCAGCACCATGCCCGGCAGGGCGAAGATCACCCGGAACCACCCGTCGGTGACCGCACCGAACCAGCCGTCCACACCCCACAGCATGATCAGCGCGACGCCGACCACAACCGGGGATACCGCGAACGGCAGATCCACGACGCTCTGCAGCAAGCGGCGGCCCGGGAATTCGCCACGTACCAGCGCCAGCGCTGTCACCACCCCGAGGATCACGTTCACCGGCACCACGATCACAAGGATGATCATGGAGAGATTGAAGGCCGAGATCGCGGCGGGCGTACTGATCTGATCGATGAACGCCCCGATCCCCTGACCGAACGCCCGATACAGGATGATGCCGAGCGGCAGCACGAGCAACACGAACAGATAGCCGAGAGCGAGCACGCGCAGCGTGATCCGGCCGGGAGCGGACAGTTTCATCGAGCCTCACGTTCCTTGCGCGCCGTCCGCTCGGCGAACACCCGCAGCACCAGCAGCGCGACGAACGCGATGCCCAGCAGCGCCACCGAGACCGCGGCCGCGTTCACCGGCCGGTCGATCTCGATCTGCTGCTGGATGTACTGCGAGGCCACCTGGGTCTCACGCGGAATATTGCCGCCGATCAGCACGACCGAGCCGAACTCTCCGATCGCGCGCGCGAACGCCAGACCGCCACCGCTGATGATGGCGGGCGCCAGCGTCGGCAACACGACCCGGCGGAAGGTCGTCCAGTTGTCGGCGCCGAGCGATAGGGCGGCCTGCTCCACCTCCCGGTCGGCTTCGATGAGCACCGGCTGCACCGACCGCACCACGAACGGCAGGGTTACGAACGCCAGCGCCACGACCAGGCCCGGTCGGGTGGCGTTGAGATGGACATCGATCGGACTCTGCGGCCCGTACAGGGCCAGCAGCACGATACTGGCGACGATCGTGGGCAACGCGAACGGTAGATCGATCAGCGCGTTCACCAGCCCCTTGCCCGGGAAGTCGTCACGCACCAGGACCCAGGCGATCATCGTGCCCATCACGACATTGACCAACGCCACCGCCAGCGAGACGAGTACGGTCACCCGCAGCGACGCCAGAGCCAGCGGATCGGTCACCGCGTTCCAGAAACCGGACCAGCCGTCGTCGAACGCGCTGAAGGTCAGTGCGGCCAGCGGCAGCAGCACGATCACGCTGAGCCACAGCATCGCGGTGGCGATACCGAGCGGGCCGACCGAACCGGTGAACCGCAGCCAGGACCGGAGTGGCCGGGGAGTGGAACTGTCCGGGCCAGCTGCGCCGGGGGGCGCGGGTGCGGTGGCGGTGTTGCGTTCGGTCACGAGTATCGAGTATCGCGTGTGGGCCGGGTCACCCGGCTACTCGGTCGCGTTCTCGTAGGCGACGGCGATGGTGCCGGTGTCGGGCGCGAACAGATCTGTCTCGACCGTCTCCCAGCCACCCAGGTCGGCGATGGTGTACAGGGTGGGGGGCTGCGGGAAGGTCTCGGTGTACTCGGCGGCCACCCCCGGATCGACCGGACGGAACCCGGCGTCGGCCCAGGCCCGCTGCGCCTCGGTCGTGTAGAGGAAATCGCGGAAGGCGACAGCCTTCTCCCGGTGCTGCGCGTGTTCGAGCACCGCGACCGGATTCTCGATCTCGAAGGTGGTGTCGGGCACGATGTGCTCGACCGGGTCCCCGTGCCGTTCGGCGAAGATCGCCTCGTTCTCGTAACTGATCAGCACATCGCCGGTGCCCTGCAGGAACGCCTCGGTAGCTTCGCGGCCGGACTTGGGCTGCACACGCACATTGGCCAGCATCCGGTTGAGGTAGTCCAACCCGGCCTGCGGGTTGCGTCCGCCCTCGCTCGCCGCCGCGTACGGGGCGAGCAGGTTCCATTTCGCGGAACCGGAACTGAACGGGTTCGGGGTGATCACCTCGATATCGGGGCGCAGCAGATCGTCCCAGGCCCGGATGTTCTTCGGGTTCCCCGTCCGTACCACCAGTGTCACCACCGACCCGAACGGGATCCCGCGGGTGGCGTCGGTGTTCCAGTCCGGATCCACCAGACCGGCGTCGACCAGCCGGGTGATATCCGGTTCGAGGGAGAAGCTCACGACGTCGGCGGGCGCCCCCCGTGCGATCTTGCGGGACTGATCCCCGGACGCACCGTAGGACTGGCGTACCTCGACGCCCTCGCCCACCTCGGTCTTGTTGAACTCCGGGATCACCTCGTCGTAACCGGCCTTGGGGATCGCGTACGCGTACAGATCCACCGTGCCGCCGCTACCGTCGGCGCCACCGCCCCCGACCTCGTCACTGGAACCACCGGCGCACCCGGCCAGCAGCATCGGCACTGCGATCAGCAGCGCGAGCAGGCGGCGACCGGCCGACCGGCTCGTACTCCGCGTTGTGGACCGTCGCGCACCGCACCCGCGCCGCCCGCGCGGGGACCCACCACCGGTGGGCGCGACCGCAGCGTTCACCGGGTGAACAGCCAGGCGACGACGATCAGGACCAGCAGGGCCAGCAGCGCGATCTGCACCCGCGAGCGCGGCATCAGCACACCCCGTTTCCGGTATCGCGATCACTGTCGGTCTCGTTGCGACCCAGCGCGGCGCCCGCCGCGTGTAGCCCTCGATCGATCAGATAGGCGATAGCGAAACTGATCGGCACCATGCCCACCAGCACCACGAGGAACTGCGGGATGAACGGCAGGCCGGCCACCCACATCTCGAACCCGTCCCACCAGTCGGCAATACGCTCCACGGCGACCAGCGTAGAACACCGGCCGGCGACCACCCGACCCGTGTCTTGACCTCGAGTGGGCTGAAGGTTGCAGGCTGAACCCATGACACAGGCAGCAGAGGTTTGGAACTCCGTCTACGACAACGACACCGCGCCGTGGATCATCGGCGAACCCCAGCCCGCGATCGCCGAACTGGAGCGCACCGGCTGGATCCGCGGCCGCGTTCTGGATCCCGGCACGGGTGCCGGGGAGCACACCATCGCGCTCACCGCACTCGGCTACGACGTGGTCGGGGTCGATCTGGCGCCGAGCGCGGTCGCCTACGCCCGCCGCAACGCCGCTACCAAGAAGGTGCCGAACGCACGGTTCGAGGTGGCCGATATGGTCGCCCTCGTCCGAGCCGAGGACAACCCGCTGGGCACTTTCGACACAATCGTCGACAGCGCGCTGTTCCACGTATTCGTGGAGGACCCCGCGGCCCGCGCCGACTACGTGCGCACTTTGCACCGCCTGTGCGCGCCGGGCGGCCATGTGCACATCCTGGCGCTCTCCGACGCCGAGGCCGGATTCGGCCCGCGGATCGGCGCCGACATGATCCGCGACTCCTTCACCGCGCCCGGCTGGGAGGTCGAGGAGCTGCGGCCCGACCACTACTACGGGCGGATCACCGCGGTGGTCGCCGAGCAGGCCGCCGGTCTCACACCCGACGCCGGCGGGAAGATCGAACTCGCCGCCTGGCTGGCCCGGATCCGGCGCACCGACTGAACGGTGGTGGACGACTCGGGGCCCGGCGACCCATCATGGGGTATGCCGAGTCCCGAGCACGCGCCCCCCGCCGGCACAGCGGGCAGCCACCCGGCGGGCCCGCCGCCGGGGAACAACTTCCCGGTGATCGACGACTACGCCTTCCTGTCCGATTGCGAGACCACCTGCCTGATCGCGAGCAACGGATCGGTGGAATGGATGTGCGTACCGCGCCCGGACTCACCGAGTGTGTTCGGCGCAATTCTGGATCGCAGCGCCGGACATTTCCGGCTGGGCCCCTACGGGCGCAACGTGCCCGCCGCCCGCCGCTACCTGCCCGGGGGCATGATCCTGGAAACGACCTGGCAGACCGAAACCGGCTGGCTGATCGTCCGGGACGCGCTCGTACTGGGTCCCTGGCACAGCACCGACCAGCGCAGCCGCACCCACCGGCGCACCCCGACCGACTGGGACGCCGCCCATATGCTGTTGCGCACGGTCAAATGCGTGAGCGGCACGGTCGAACTCGAGCTGAGCTGTGAACCGTCGTTCGACTACCACCGGGCCATGGCCACCTGGGAGTACACCGGAAAGGTGTACGAGGAGGCCTCTGCGTTCTGCGCCGCCGACCCGACAGCCGGGCCTACCCTGACCCTCACCACCGACCTTCGACTGGGCCTGGAGGGACGAGAGGCCCGGGCACGTACCCGGATGAACGAAGGCGATTGCGCCTATGTCGCCCTCACCTGGTCGGAACTGCCCGCGCCACAGAACTTCGAAGAGGCCGCCGACAAGATGTGGACCACTGTCGAATGCTGGCGGCAGTGGATCACGCTCGGCGATTTCCCGGACCATCCATGGCGGCGCTACCTGCAACGAAGCGCGCTCACCCTGAAGGGCCTCACCTACGCTCCCACCGGCGCGTTGATGGCGGCCGCCACCACCTCGCTGCCGGAGGCGCCCGGCGGAAAACGCAACTGGGACTACCGCTACTCCTGGGTTCGCGACGCCAGTTTCGCACTGTGGGGCCTCTACACTCTGGGCCTCGACCGGGAGGCCGACGATTTCTTCGCCTTCCTGCACGACGCCACCACGGGCGCCGACGGCGAGCCGGTACCTCTCCAGGTTCTGTACGGCATCGGCGGTGAACGCGATATCGAGGAGAGCACGCTCGATCACCTGACCGGCTACGGCAACGCGAAGCCGGTCCGGATCGGCAACGGCGCCTACAACCAGGAGCAGCACGATATCTGGGGCACCATGCTCGACGCGGTCTACCTGCATGTGAAATCGCGTCAGCACGTACCGGAAACCCTGTGGCCGATGCTGAAACGCCAGGTCGACGCCGCCATCGACAACTGGCGCCGACCGGACCGCAGCCTCTGGGAGGTGCGCGGCGAACCACAACACTTCACCTCGTCGAAGGTGATGTGCTGGGTGGCACTGGATCGCGGCGCGAAGATCGCCGAACTACACGGTCAGACCCATATCTCCAAGGAATGGCACCGTATCGCCGACGAGATCCGAGCCGATGTGCTGAAGCACGGTGTGGACGAACGCGGGCGGTTCACCCAGGTGTACGGCGGCTCGACCCTCGACGCGTCCCTGCTACTGGTGGTCCTGACCCGATTCCTGCCGCCCGACGATCCGCGGGTGCGCGCGACGGTACTCGGCATCGCCGACGAACTGTCGGTGAACGGCCTGGTGTTGCGCTACCGGACCGAAACCACCGACGACGGACAATCCGGCACCGAGGGCACCTTCACCATCTGCTCGTTCTGGCTGGTGTCGGCACTCGTGGAGATCGGCGAGATCAGCCGGGCCCGCAGACTGTGCGAGCGGCTGCTCACCCATGCCAGCCCGCTCAAGCTGTACGCCGAGGAGATCGACCCCTACACCGGCCGGCACCTGGGCAATTTCCCGCAGGCTTTCACCCACCTCGCACTGATCAACGCCGTCACGCATCTGATCCGGGCCGAGGGCTCCCAACCTGCCGGAACGTTCCGCCCGGCGCACGGCCGAGCCGCCGGAACACCCTGGCGCAGCCGACCCCGCCGCTAGGCGGTACCTATCGGGGGCGGCCCGGGAATCACGCGGCTACGATGCTGCCGGCCTGCTGGCGGAGATCGCGTAGCTTGCCCATATCGCTGTCCAACCTGGCGAGCCGCTCCGCGCCTCGGTCGCCGTACTGGGCACCGGCTTCCTCGGCGACCCGGAGGGCTTCGTCCGCGGCCCGCAGCGCGTCGGTGGCGATATCGGTGAAATGATCCCGGAGCACCCGCTGCACCTCGCGCAGACGGGTTCGGGACTCCTTGCCGACCTGGAAGATCACATCTTCCATCCACCGAGCCAGCGCCGCCTTGGCTTCGGCCTGGCGCCGCAGCTTGCGGCCCCGGCGGTCCTCCCACAGGACGTGGACGCCCAGTAGCAGGCCCGCGCCGATCGAGTACCAGTTCACCAGGGGCATATCGAGCAGGCTGGTGGCCATACCGACCATGAGGATGCCGCCGTAGGAACCGCGCAACGCGGACAGGAACTGGTCCAGCGCACCCGCTCGTGTGGTCTGCAACGACTCCAGCGGCGCCACGTCCTCGAGCAGCTCGGCTGGATACGGCGGACGGATATCCGGTAGGTCCGGAGTGCGGTGATCGGCCGGGAACCGTGCCGCGACCTGGTCTGCCAATTCTTCGGCACGGTAGTTCGCGAGCTCGAAGTTCTCAGCGATGGCTTCGGCGCTGCGCGTCTCCCATTCCGCACCGAACTCCGGCCAGCGCCGCTGCGGATCGGTGCGCATGATCTCCGACTCCGCGCCGCGCACCAGGGTTCGCAGGCGGTGCCGGAGATCGTGTTCGATATCGGCCATCAACTCGGTGCTGCCGTCGGCGAGAGTGATCTGCCAGGTGGCGGTGCGCTGCCGCAACTGATCTGCCTGATCCCGGGCGGTGGCCAGCTGTTGGGTGACATGGGCCCGGCGGCGCGGATCACGCAGCGCGTCTGCCTCGGTGCGCAGCGTGACACCGAGGTGGTCGCCGACCAGCTGGATATCGCGGACCGCGGACTTCACAGCTGTCGCATCGGCATGCGCCACCACGTATTCGCGCAGATGCTCCACCAACTGCGGGAGACCGGACTCGATCGCCCGCTGCTGGTCGCCCGACTGCTGCGCTTCCTGGTGGATGGCGGCCGAAACCGGCGCCACCGCGAAACCCAGACCGGCGGCGTCCAGCAGTTCCCGATTGCGTTCCTGCACATGGGTCCAGTGCCCATTGCGATCTATCTTGTTGAGCACGCAGATCACCGTGGGGCAGACCTGCCCGATGCGGTGCAGATGCGCGATCTGGTCCCGGCTGTACTCGGTATCGGCGTCACTCACGTAGAGGACCGCGTCGGCGGCGGCGATCATCGACCACGTGCTGCGTTCCTGCACGGTCGCACCGGGGGCATCCATCAGCACGATACCCTCGGCCAACAACGGGCTGGGCTGGGTGAAATCGGCACGGATCACGCCCTTGGCCGTGAGCGCCGGAGCAGGGTCGAGCGGATCGACCGGCTGCCGCCGGATCCGCCCGCCGCCCTCGCGGCGGATCAGGGTCGCCGTAGCGTCCGGGCCGTACTCCACGATGGCCGGGACACTGATCGCGCTGTCGGTGGCACTGATCGGTGCCCCCGCCATGGTGTTGACCAGAGTGCTCATTCCGCTCTTGGGCGGTCCGACCACCACCAGCCGCACCCGGGTATCGGCTACCCGGGCACGCACCATTCCGAGGCGGCCACGCAGATCGTTTCGGCTCGCGGTGCGCGATACATCCCGCAACTCATCGATGATCTGGATGAGGGGGGCCATCACATCCGGATTCTTCACCGTCGCGGCTCGCGATCCGGCTACGGCAGACAAGCCCTGCTCCTCACTCTCGGTCACAACATCACGCCATCGACCACGCTCGGTCGAATCGACCCCCGTACAGCCGGACAGAACCCCCGCCGGCTGTGAATCGTCACATGAATACCCAATGGCCGTGGTCGATAATCGGTTCCCCGGTCACAGCCACTGTATGCGGCAGCAACCCGGCCGAGAGATCACCGGTCAGGCCGTTGCCCGCCGCACCGGCCACCGAATGATCGGTGTACAGCGTGGCGGCCACCCCGTGCACATCGTACGGAACCGGCACACCGTGATCGGCAACCGGTTTCACCTGCGGTGCCACCGGAAGCTGGGTCGGCTGCACCTGCGGTGCCACCGGAGCCTGGGCCGGGGCTTCCGGTACGACCGGCTGCTGGGTGGGCACACTCACGGTGGGCACCGCCGCCGACGGCTGATCCACGGTGGGCGCCTGGTGTGTGGGTACCTCCACCGCGGACGGGGTTCCGCCGGGAGTCCTGTCACCGGTCACCGGACCGTTCGAACCGGTTCCGCCGACGGGTTCGGTGGAGATGTCACCGGTTCCGGTCTCGCCGGTGACCGGGCTCGTGGTGGTGACACCGGCCGATTCGCCGGTCGTGGCCGCGGATTCACCCCCGGTGGTGGTTTCCGGCATGGTCGCGGTCGACGAACCATCGGTACCGGTGGTGGTCTCCGGGGCGGTGGTCGAGCCGTCGGGAGACGTCGGGGTACTACCGCCGACCGAGGTCGCGGTGCTGCCGTCCACCGTGGTGCTGGCGTCCACCGACGGAGTCGTGCTGGCGTCCACCACCGACGGAGTCGTGCTGCCGTCCGGCCGGGTTGTCGTGGTGTGGGTGGCGCCGGTTGTCGTCGGCGCGGTGGTGGTCGGCACCACCGGCGTGGACGTGTCGGGCAGAAGCGACTCGGTCGGCGATTGCGGATCGTGGGCGGGCGACTGCGGTGGACGTTGGAACAGATCCGGCACCTGAGCAGGCGGCGCGGTGAGCGGCGACTGGCCCGCGGGCGGATGGAAGACATGCGCCATTGGGGTGGTCGCCGCATCGGGCTGAACCGTGGTCTGCAGCGGGGTCGCCGCGACCGGCTGCACCGCCGGCGCGACGGCGACCGGGACGACGACCGGCGGCGGAACAGGAGTCGGAGCCATCGGCACGGGCGCGATCGGCGCGGCGACCATCGGCACAGGCGCGATCGCGCCCGAGCTCATCGGAACCGGTACGGGACCTGCCGCGCCCAGCGCAGCACCGGGACCTGCCGCAGCGGTCGACGCCGCGACACCCGGACCGGGCGACACTCCCGCATCCGAGCCGGCAGCATCCGTACCGGGTTCGGTCCCGTGGGGCGCGGCCTCCGTCCGCGCGCCGGGATCCAGCGGACCACGACCGACGGATTCCAGCGAATCGGAAGCGGCGGAGGCGGATCGAGCCCAATCCAGGTATTGATCGAGCCGGTCGTCGAGCAGGCTGCCGTCGCCGACGGTGATATCGAGATCCCAGTCGCTGGCGATCCAGAAACCGTCCGGCCCCGCCGGGGTATCGAGATCCCGCTGCGAATCGACGGCCGGCGCGTGGCCGAATCCGTCGGCGAAGACCATGTCACCGCCCACCCCGTCGAGGATGAACTCACCGTCGATTCCACCGTCGGAGCCTCCGTCGAACCAGCCGGAATCCGATCCCCCGCCCGGTCGTGTCACGAGTTCGATGAGATCGAATCCCCAGTCCGCGTCGGCGGAGTCGCGCGCCACCGCTTGCACAGCGGAATCCGGGCTCAGGTCGAATCGGGGCAGATCGAAGATATCGGTCTGGAAGGCGTCTTTCGGTGACGGCAACCCGAATTCGCCCGGGGCGCCGAGACCTTCGTTGCCGGGAAGGGGCAAGCCCTCCCCCAGCCCGGGGACACCTTCGAAACCCGGGAACCCACTCGGCGGGATGCCCGGGTCCGGCGCACCGAGCTCGGGCACGCCCGGAACCACCGCGTCGGGCACTCCGGTACCCGGCATGAACCCGGCACCGGGCGTACCTCCCTCGGACGGGCCCGGTTCCAGCGTCAGCCCGGGGATGTCCTCCATGTGGAGACCCGGGTAGTAGTCGTCGAGATCGAAATCGCCGGGGTGCCCGACCTGGATATCGAGTGTCCGGCCGTACGGGAGCGGCATGGTCGTGCTCGCGTCGCCGCCGGACCCCGGTGAATCGGTCTGCACGGGATCCGGGAAGGTGATCACCGGGCTGGGTACATCGGGATCGGGATCGGCGTTGCGCGCCCAGCCGGCATTGCGGCTGTCCAGTTCGCTGGGCGGCGCCGGGATCCCGCCGCCGTTGTTCGCGATCAGCGCGCCGCCGGTCACGTATGCGCCGCCGCGAGCGACTCGCGACGCGGCGCTGGCAATGCGGTAGGCGGTGTCGCCCCCGCGTTCGGTGACCTCTTCCTCGCCGTCGAACGGCAGATCACGCGGCATCCCAATCTCCACTCTCGCGTTCAACAGCAACCACACCGGGGGCAGCCCGGCGCGGATCCGCTATCAGCCTATTGTCGACATCTGCGGCTGTCATATTTTCGTTATCAGCAGATTCCGCAGGCCGGGTGGGCGGTGGCGACAGATCCGGCTATCGCACAGCGATATTCCCGAGAGTTGACGGGGTGGACCCCTATTTCTTGTCCTTCGGCTTATCGGACTGGGCGTCCGACGACAACGCCGCGACGAAGGCTTCCTGCGGGACGTCGACCCGGCCGATCGTCTTCATCCGCTTCTTGCCCTCCTTCTGCTTCTCCAGCAGTTTGCGCTTACGGCTGATGTCACCGCCGTAGCATTTCGCCAGCACATCCTTGCGGATGGCGCGAATGTTCTCACGAGCGATGATCTTCGAGCCGATGGCTGCCTGGATCGGCACCTCGAACTGCTGGCGCGGGATCAGTTCGCGCAGCTTGGTGGTCATCTTGTTCCCGTAGGCCTGAGCACCGTCGCGGTGCACGATGGCACTGAACGCGTCGACCGCCTCACCCTGCAGCAGGATATCCACCTTGACCAGCTGCGATTCCTGCTCGCCGGCCTCCTCGTAGTCCAGCGAGGCATAGCCGCGGGTCCGCGATTTCAGCGAATCGAAGAAGTCGAAGATGATCTCGGCCAGCGGCAGGGTGTAGCGCAGTTCGACCCGGGTCTCCGACAGATAGTCCATCCCACCCAGATCGCCGCGCCGCGCCTGGCACAGTTCCATGATGGAGCCGATGAATTCACTCGGCGTGATGATGGTGACCTTGACGACCGGCTCGAATACGGCGCGTACCTTGCCTTCCGGCCAGTACGACGGATTCGTCACGATATGTTCCGCGCCGTCTTCCATCACCATCCGGTACACCACGTTCGGCGCGGTCGAGATCAGGTCCAGACCGAATTCGCGCTGCAGACGCTCGCGCGTGATCTCCATGTGCAGCAGCCCCAGGAAACCGCAGCGGAAGCCGAACCCGAGCGCGACCGAGGTCTCCGGCTCGTAGGTGAGGGCGGCATCGTTGAGCTGGAGTTTGTCCAGCGCGTCCCGGAGGTCCGGATAGTCCGACCCGTCTACGGGATACAGGCCCGAGTACACCATCGGCCGCGGCTCGCGGTAGCCGGTGAGCGGATCCACAGCACCGTTGCGCGCCACGGTGACGGTATCGCCGACCTTCGACTGCCGGACATCCTTCACACCGGTGATCAGATAGCCGACCTCGCCGACACCCAGTCCCTGCGTGGGTTTGGGTTCCGGTGACACGATCCCGATCTCCAGGAGCTCGTGCGTCGCCCCGGTGGACATCATCTTGATCTTCTCGCGCGGGGTCAGTTTGCCGTCGACCACACGGACATAGGTCACGACGCCGCGGTAGGTGTCGTAGACCGAGTCGAAGATCATGGCCCGCGCCGGAGCGTCCGCCGCGCCCACCGGCGCCGGCACCCGCTCGATCACCCGGTCCAGGAGTTCGACCACGCCCACACCGGTCTTACCGGAGACCCGCAGCACATCCTCGGGCTCACAGCCGACGATATGGGCGAGTTCGGCGGCGTACCGCTCCGGATCGGCAGCCGGCAGATCGATCTTGTTCAGGACAGGGATGATCTCCAGTTCCTTGTCCAGAGCCAAGTACAGATTCGCCAGTGTCTGCGCCTCGATCCCCTGCGCGGCGTCCACCAGCAGGATCGCGCCCTCACATGCCTCCAGCGCCCGCGACACCTCGTAGGTGAAGTCGACGTGACCCGGGGTGTCGATCAGATGCAGGACGAAGTCCTCACCCTCGTGCTCCCCGGACCGTGGAGTCCAGGGCAACCGGACGTTCTGGGCCTTGATGGTGATACCGCGTTCCCGCTCGATATCCATCCGGTCCAGATATTGGGCGCGCATCTGCCGGTCCTCGACGACACCGGTGAGCTGCAACATCCGGTCGGCCAGCGTCGACTTGCCGTGATCGATATGCGCGATGATGCAGAAGTTCCGGATCCGCGACGGATCGGTGAACGTCGTATCGGCGAAGCTGGCGGGCACTCCACTCCTCATGAGGTATCGGGCGTACTGCCGACCATCGTCCCATGCTGGGCCTCGCCCACTGCCCCCCAGGTACCGCCACGGCCCCCCGCAGGCGATATCGCCGATGGCGGCGTGACGTTATTCTCCTGAGATGGCCCGCAGTTGGAACAGTCTCGGCAAGCAGCTCACCGCGATCGCGAAACAACAGGGTCCGAAGATCGTCAAGCGGCAGGCGCCGCGACTGGTCGAGGCCCTACTGGACCGCCGTGGTTCACGCGCCGGTTCGGGCCGCGGCCGCAGTCCCGCGGGCAGTGTCCCGGTGCGCCCGGCCGCCTCGACCCCGGTGCCGACCGCCCAGCGTGCCCGCCGGGTCGTGTACGCCCCGCAACTCGACGGTCGCGCCGACCCGGGGGAGATCGTATGGACCTGGGTCCCTTTCGAAGAAGACCCGAGCAACGGCAAGGACCGGCCGGTGCTGGTCGTCGGACGCGACGGCGTCACCCTGCTGGGACTCATGCTCAGTTCCAATCCCGTACGCGGCAACGATCCGGACTGGATCGGGATCGGGGCGGGCACCTGGGACCACCAGGGTCGCGAAAGCTGGGTGCGGCTGGACCGGGTCCTCGACGTCCCGGAGGACGGTATCCGTCGCGAGGGCGCCATCCTGCCGCGCGCATTGTTCGATCTGGTCGCGCACCGGCTCGTCCGCGAATACCGCTGGAGCTGACGGGCGCGGCGCTCAGACCTCCAGGTCCCGGGAACGCCCGAACAGCATTCCGTACACCAGCGCCCCCAGCACGCCACCGATCAGCGGGAACAGGATGAACGCCCACAGCTGTCCCATGGCGCCGTCCTGATAGGGCGCGACCGCCAGGCTGCGGGCGGGGTTCACCGAGGTGCCGTCGACCGGTATCGAGATCAGGTGGATGACGGCCAGGGTGAAACCGATGGCCAGACCCGCCTGCGGGATCTCGGAGATGTGATCGGTCGCGGCCAGCACCACGAAAACCAGCAGCGCGGTGAGCATCACCTCGATGATGATCATCGCGGCCACGCCGTAACCGTTCTGGATCACCACCTCGCCCGCGGGACCGGTCACCGCCGACGGACTGTGCGGACCCCAGCCGTTGGCCCCCAGACCGTCGGCCGCGCGGTCATAGGACGGCAGGTTCTTCGCGAGTGCGAACAACACCAGGCCTGCCACGAGGCCGCCGATCACCTGGGCGATGATGTAACCCGCCGCGCTGACCGATGACAATCGGCCCATCAGGAACTGGCCGACTGTGACAGCCGGGTTCACATGGCAGCCCGACACCGGCCCGATCGCATACACCAACACCAGCAGGGACAGGCCGAAGGCCAGCGCCACACCGAGTGGCCCCACCTTCTCACCGGCCAGCACCGCTGTTCCCACACCACCCATCACCAGCACGAATGTGCCGAACGCCTCGGCGGCCCATTTCTTGGGGTCGGACGGAACCGCTGGTTCGACGCCCTCGAGAATTGCTTCCTTTTCCTGCGCAGTGGGAGACATGCCGGTCCGCCTTCCGAGAGGATCGCCGCCCCGTCTGCTACCGGGGCGCACACCGGGAAACTTGGGTCCTGCTGGGAAACTCCTACGCTGATCGCGGGCGACGTTACGCGCGACGTTCCGTCTACACAACGACCACACGGTGTGACGATCCGCCCGCGATTTCGCCGCACCGCCGGGTGCTGGTAACCTGGCCAATCGGCGTTGCCTACCCCGTGCCCGGTTGTTTCCCCCGGTGGATGAGCACCAGGGCTGGGGTGCACACAGACTTCCCGACCGAACCAGACAGGAATCAGAGGATACCGGCGTGGCCAATATCAAGTCTCAGATCAAGCGGATCCGCACCAACGAGGCGGCGCGTCAGCGCAACCAGTCGGTGAAGTCCGAGCTGCGCACCCATATCCGTGCCTTCCGGACCGCCGCCGCGGCCGGCGACAAGGATGGCGCCGCCGAGCGCCTGCGTTTCGTGAGCCGCAAGCTCGACAAGGCCGCCTCCAAGGGCGTTATCCACGCCAACCAGGCCGCCAACAAGAAATCGGCGATGGCGACCGCCCTCAACAAGCTCTGAGTTTCCGAATTCTTCATTTTTCGACGAAAAGCCGCCGCGGCACTGAGGACCACGGCGGCTTTTGGTGTCCCCACCCCCGGTCAGCACGGCATTTCCCGGTGTTCCCGGATGGCGCCGAGCCGGGTGCGCGGTTCCTGCCGTAGCATGCGGCGCATGGTTACGGTGTATGCGAACCAATCGGTAGTCCAAGCCGAGGATCTGCCCGGTGTGATCCGGGCGGCGGAGGTCCTCGGTATCGGAGTGAAGATAGAGAACGTGCTGGCCCCGGCCGACGACGACGGTGGGCACGTCGTGGTCTGGATGGTCACCCGAGACGAGGAGACCCCCGTCTACGAGGAGTGGGACGGCCGGTACGACGAAGCGGCCGAGGAAGCCTTGGAACTCAGCGCCGTCGAGTAGCTCGCCCCTCCCCACCGGCCGATCGGCCGGTCCATCAGCTGCGCCCGTGCAGGGCCAGCAGCTTCAGAACGGCGTCCTCGAGTGCGAACCCGGAGTCGGCGGCGCCACCCTTCACATCGGCGTTCAGCGTCGCCACCACCTGCAGCGCGGATCCGATCGTGGCCGGAGTCCAGCCCCGGGCCTGTCCCTGCGCCTTCTTGACCTTCCACGGCGGCATTCCCAGCGGACCCGCCAGTTTGAACGGGTCCCCACGGCCCGCCGAACCCACCTTCGCGATGGTGTGCACGGAATCGGCCAGTGCGTCGGCCAGCACCACATGCGGTACCCCACGGTCCTGCGCCCAGCGCAGTGCCTCCACGGCGCCGGCCCGGTTCCCGGCGACCGTCAGATCCGCCACCTCGAATCCGGAGACCTCCGCTTTGCCGGAGTAATACCTGCGCACCGCCGCCACATCGAGCTTTCCCCCGGTATCGGCGACCAGCTGCGAACAGGCCGCCGCCAGTTCGCGTAGCTCCGATCCCACAGCGTCCAGCACAGCCTGCACCACATCGGCGCCCACCCGTATCCCGGCTGCCCGGAATTCGGAGCGGACGAATTCGGCTCGCTCCGAGGATTTGGTGGGTTTCGCGCATTCGTGGACCACCGCCCCGGCCTTCCGCAGTGTGGGCACCAGCGTCTTGGCTCGGCCGCCACCACTGTGCACCACCATCAACACCACACCGTCGGGCGGCGCTGCCACGGCTTCGGAGATCACCGCGACAGCGTCTTTGCCGGCCTGGTCCGCCGATTCGAGAATGATCACCCGATCCTCGGCGAACAGTGAAGGGCTCAGTAGTTCCGCCAGCTCCGCACTGCTGGCGTCGCCGGCGCGCAGCCGATCCACCGGTACCGATGCGGGGTCGGGCGCGACCGCCCGAACCTGTGTGGTCACCTCGGCGACCGCCCGTTGGATCAGCAGTTCCTCGTCCCCCAGAACCAGATGTACCGCAGGTCGCTCGCTCACGGCTCCGATGGTACTGGGTCGGTTGTGACACTTACGGCGTCGTGGATACCCCGATGGCAGGTCCGGCGCTCACTCTCGCGGTGAGGTCACCGCCGTGCTCCGCTGCTCGGATCCGCCTCGAAGCGCCACGCCCGGACCGCCGCCGTCCACATCCGTGAAGCCATATCGCGCCGCGAGCTCGGCGGTGGACTGGGTCCCGCCCGATCGTTCGAATACACCGGGGTCGCCGGACAGCGCGGCGACACCGCGGCCGACGAAGCGCGGCGACTCGGCGTGCGAGATATCGAATGTCCCTTGGCCGGGTAGGTCGACGACAGTTCGGCCGTCGTCGGTGGTCCGGGTCGCGGTGGCCAGTAATTCTGTGCGCACCAGCCCCGGCCACACCGACACCACGGCAACTCCGTGCGGTCGCAGCTCGACTGCCATGTCCGCCGTCATCTTGTCCAGCCCGGCCTTCCCGACGCCGTACACCACATTGTGTCCGTACGAGACCGCGCCCGACGAAGAGATGTTCACGACCAACCCGGGCTGTTCGGCCCGGAGCAGCAGTGGCACGGCGTGAACACTGGCGACGTAATGGGATCGGAGCCCGATTCCCAGCACCTGGTCCCAGGCTCGCAGCGGTAGCTCCCAGAACGGACGATGCAACCACGGAGCGAGATCCGGAGCCGAGAACACGTTGTTCACCAGGATGTCGAGATGTCCCTGTTCGCGCTCGACCTGCGCGAACAGCTCCGCGACCTGATCGTCCTCGTGATGGTCACAGCGCACCGCGATACCGGTGCCGCCGAGTGCGGTGACCTCCGCGGCCGTAGCGGTGATCGTGCCGGGAAGCGGTCCCGGGGCAACGGTCCGGCCGGTGAGGTACACCGTCGCACCCGCAGCGCCGAGCTCGAGCGCGACACCTTTGCCCACGCCTCTGCTGGCACCGGTCACGACGGCTACTTTTCCGGACAATGGCAGGGTCATCTGTTCCTCCGACAAGACTGGGGTTGTACAACACCCGGCGCATCGCCGGGATACCGGACGCGGTCCGGCGCGACGACGACCCGGGGCGCGGTCCTCTCCGACGGCGAGTTCGGCTCGAGAGCCGAGACTTTCATCGGCCCTCGCCCCCTGCCGCGGTATCGAACAGATGGTGGAGATTGTCGAGCATCGTGACGTGTGCGGCGACGCCGTGGCGCCGAACCGTCCCCAGCAGCCCCCACGGGGCGCCGAGCCGCAATCGTTCGGTGACCAGCGTGCCCGAGTCGTGTTCGGCGAACTGGACTTCGCTGTGCACGTGCACCCGGGGGAACTGGTAGGCGTCGACGACGAGGCTTCCGTCCTCGGTCTCCCGGCTCCGCACCCGGTAGGTGATCCGGTAGGAGAACGGCCCGAACGGCATCCGATCGGTCACTCGGTAGTTGCGCGACCACTGACCGCCGTCGTCGTCGGTATCCGGCAGCCGTTCGACACCGACGATGAGCGGATGCACCTTCCCCAGTTCGGTCAGGTCCTGGTAGAAATTCCGGACATCGGCCCGTACGCCGGGCACCACCCGGGTGAGAGTCTTCTCCACGTAGCGAACACCCACGGACCTACTCCATACAGCTCACCGGCCGACTGAATCGTGCGCCGCGTCGCGTAATGATCGAACACGCCGCGAGGGACCGCAACCGGTGCCGTTTCCAGCCGGTTCCCGGCGCTCACCGCGCCACGGACAATGCGACCGAGCCCCTTCCGCTCCGAGCACCGGGTTAACCGGGCGACAGGTCGAGTCGGCGCTTGGTATCGTCCGGGGTGCCGGCCGCGGGACTCCGGCGCGACTTCCGGACGTTGCCTCTACCGCAGCCTATTCGCTGTTCGCACCTCCATTCCCCGGCCGGCGCCCATCGATGACCAGGGGTAGGTATGAGCGTGCGCGGCGATCGGCTTGCCGCCGAGGACGTATTGCTGTTCGCCAATGCCTCGATCACCGCGACCGGCCAGCGCGAATTCCATTCGGGAGAAGCCCATCAGCGGCTGTCCCTGGGTTTTCTGCACGACTATGTGCTCGGCAACTACCGCGACCTCTACACCGCTACCTTGGCCCTCGATATCAACGATCACAATGCGGGCCTGATCATCCGGCGGCTGCTGGAGTCCGCGGGGGAGGCGAGCGACGCGCAGCGGCGTACCGAGGGGCGTCTGATCGCACGGCGGCTCGAATCGCTGCCGCCGCAGCGCGTCTACCGGCTGTTCCGTGAACTGCGTACGGCGGGCGTCAACAATCGCCGGACCCGGGCGATCATCCGTGACTGGCTCACGACCCGTCCCGACCCGGCCCTCGACGCCGTGAAGTACCGCAACGCGCTCAAACTCGCTCTACGCCACACCCATCTCGCGCCACCGTCCGAGGAAGTGGGCGCGTTCCTGTTCGCATCGCATCGCGGGAAGCGGTTCACCACCCCGCTGCTGGACACGTGGCGCGAGGCCCACTACGCGAAGAACCGGCTCTACGACCTGCCTTTCACGGTCGCCGAGGGATTCGCCGCCCGGCACGGTATCGACCGCGGCGAATTCCTGGAGCGCATCGCGCCCCGGCTGACCCGGTTGGAGCGGCTACGCCTCCAGAACAGTGCCCGCCGGCACGGTGCGGGGTCGGTACCCATGGACCTGGAGCGCATGCCGCTGACCCGCCTGGCCTCGTATGTACTGTCGCTTCCGCTCGACGACCGAGCCCGACGCCGCACCGAGCTGGAGGAAGCCCTGACCGCCGCGGCGCGCCGAGCGGCCGGTACCGAGTCCGGTCGCTGGGGCCGGGTCACCGCCGTACTGGACGACAGCTTCTCCAGCTCCGGCTCCACCGCGAAGCGGCGCCGTCCCCTCGCCGTGGCTCTGGCGTCCCACTATCTGCTGCGGGCGCTCGCGACCGAATACATTCCGCTGTGGACATCCGGTCGCGCGGATGCGCTGCTCAACTACCCCTACGGCGTCACCCCGCTCGGGCACCGGATCATCGACGCCCTCGATACAGGACCCGACAGGCTCGTCCTGGTCTCCGACGGCTGGGACAACGCCCCACCCGGCTTGGCCGCCGAGGTGCTGCGCGTCTGGCGCAGTCACCTGGATCCGGACGGCCGGGTCGATATCGTGCATCTCAACCCGGTGTACGACGCCGGTGATTTCGAGGTCCGCCGACTGTCCGCGGCCGTGCCGACCGTCGGTGTCCGGGATGCCGAGGACCTACCGGCTCTGGTGGAACTCGCCCATTTCGCCACCGGCCATACCGAATTGTCCGAGCTGACGAGCTATCTGGCCGCGCGGACCCGCGGATTCCTGGAGGGCCGATGACCGGTCTGGATCTCAGCGGCCTGACCGCCGGCCCCGCCCAGGTCCGGGGCGGTGTCCGGTTGGTGCCGCTGCTGCGCGCGCACCCGGTGCCCGATTTGCGTCTGCACGCCGAGCTCTACGACGCCGAGCTCGGCGTCGTAGAGTTCGGCCGCCACTCCTATACGTCCTATATTCCGCACGGCTTCGTCGCCGACTGGAGCGGCGACGGCACACCGGCCGCCGCCTACGGCACACAACTGACCACCGATCGGCCCGACCGGATGCGGTTGCACTTCCCGCATCGGATGGTACGGCGGCTGGACCGGAACCGGCTCCGTTTCCTCCCCCTGCACTTGGCATCGGAAGGCTATCTGTCCTTGCACTTCGGCGGACCGGTGATCGCCTGGGAGGAGTGGTCGCGCCGGGCATTGCGTAATGGCCTGTCGCCGCGGGCCGAGCAGGCCTATCGAGGGGTGGAAGTGAACGGGCTACCGGATGCGCTGCGCGTTTTCGAGATCCACCCCGACCAGTGCGGTGTGCTGATCTACGTCGCGGACGCTCTCGCAGCCGCCTTCGTGCTACCGCATCCGGACGACTACCGAGTCCTGCACCCCAGTCTGGTGCAGGACCTGTACGGAGAACTGATCCACCACTACTCCTTCCACCCGCCGGTGGATGAGTTCCGCGTCCAGCTGCGCGAATCCGCGATCCGATCTCTCGACGACCTCAGACTGCATGCGGCGCAGCAGGAACAGACCTGGAGACATTTTCACGACACCACCCTGGCCGGGGGCCTGCTCGACAGCACGTACATGTGGGAGCGGGTCTACCGGATGGGCCGCTTCACTCTGTCTCGTTTCCTTCCGCCGTTCCGGCCGAAACAGGACAATCACATCGGTGAGACGATCACCGACGCCAAAGGCCGTGTGGTCTACCTGAAGACCTTCCGGCTCGCGGAGAACCAGGTGCGCCGCGGATACCTGCTCAACCGGCTCGCCGACGCCGATTGGCACCTGGGCGATACCGCAGACCAGCTGGGTATCACCGAAGATCAGCTGGGCCTCCGGCTGAACTCCGCCGGTTTCGGCCACCTGCTGCGCCGCGATGTACTCGACGGCTATCGTGCGCGAGCCCGCCGCTCGCCCTAGCCGCGCCGGTACCGGAAGCCCTGGACTGTCCTGCCACGGCTCCGAGTCGAGGACAATGGTCCGGCCATGGCATCAGCCCAGCCGGAGCAGCAGCAGGTACGCGGCGAGGAGCCCGGAGGCCATCGCCACCAGTATCCGACGCACCCGGGGCAGTCGCAGCGCTACGATCCCACCCGCGACCGACACCGCCGCGAGTAGGCCGCCGGTCGAACCACCGGGGACCGTGACCTCCGCCCCCGGAACAGCGGCCGCCTCGGTCGCCACGGTGAGCAGCCACCACAGCGGGGGCCCGGTGGTGCGCAGGATCAGCTGCGCGAGCGAGCCCCAGCAGGTGGCGGCCACAGCGGCCAGCGCGCCGCCGATGGTGATCGGGGCGATCACCGGGGCCACGAGGATATTCGCGGCAACGGCAACCAGGCTGAGCCTCCCGGACAGCGCGACAGTGACCGGGGTGGTGACGGCGAAGGCCGCGGCGGCCACCGCGACCAGTTCGGCCGGCAGCCGCCACCAGCCATGGGCACGTAGGTGATCGGCCCAGCTCGGGGCGAGTAGCAGCAGCGCCCCGGTCGCGAGGACCGAGAGCGCGAAACCGGCCTGCACGGCGAGCGCGGGCCACAGCGCCAGCAGGACGATCACCGCGGCGCACAGCGCGGGGAGCGCCTGTTTGCGGCGGCCGGTCAACAGAGCCAGTAACGTCACCGACCCCATGGCGGCCGCCCGCAGCACACTCGGGTCGGGCCGGGCGATGATCACGAACGACACCAGCGCGATCCCGGCACCGATCAGCGAGAGGCGCGGGCCGAGGGTGAGCAGGCGGGTGGTCGCGAGCACAACGGTGAGCAAAATCGTGAAGTTCGCACCACTGACCACGGTCAAATGCTGGAGGCCCGCGGTGACGAAGTCGTCGTGTACCCGGTCGCTCAAAGCCGAGGTGTCGCCGACAACCAGCGCGGGTAACAACCCCGCCGGGGCCGGCGCGAGAGCTCGACCGGCTGCCGCGACGAGATCCGAACGCACCGAATCGGCGGCTGCCTGCCACCACGGAAGCGGGCCGACGACGGCGGGCTCTCCGACCGGCCGCAGGGTGACCACCGTGAGGTCGCGCTGCCGCGCGGGTGCGGGGCGGGCCCGGAACTCGATCGGCCGGCCCGGCAGTAGTTCGGCCCAGGCCGGGCCCGCTGCCAGGACGACCACCGCGCCGCCGCCGCGCACCACTCGGTCCCGGTACCGGAACTCCCGCAGTTCGCCGCGCACCACCCAGAGCCGCCCTGCTCCGGAACCGCTGCTGCGCACCGGTTTCGGATCGTCACCCGGCTCCATCACCACATCGACCGTCGCCGCGGCCGGCACCGAGCGCAGCGGATGCTCGCCGACCCGGTACTCCCGCCATGCGCCGGTGCAGGCGAACGCCGAGCCGATCAGCGCGGCACCCAGCACGACCGTCGCGACGACACGGCGGCGTTCACCGCGGCGGGCGATACCGGTCCACAGCAGGCCCCACGACGCCAGGGCGAGCAGTGCCAGCCCGAGTGCGACGACCACCCCGACGACCCAGCCGGCGCCGACCGCGAGGATCGTCACCAGCCAGCAGGTGAGGGTGGCCGGGAGCAGCCGCGCGTCCAGCACCGGAACCGCGCTCACCGCATCGTCTTCCGGCCCCACCGCACGTTCCCGGACCGCCGGGCCCGGCACCACACTCACCGGTACACCCGGCCGAATATCCGCACGATTCGCCACAGCGGCCACCGATCCCACCCGGTCGAGCCCGGGCGACCTGTGAGGTCATCGACGAGCGCGGCCCACACCGTACGTATGGAAACCGTCTCCCGAGAACGGCTGTTCCGTCTCCATCGACCCCCGGCTTCCGGCCCACCGGCAGCTCGCCGGTCGTGGAATACCTGCGCGGCCGGCGGCCCGAGTAGCGGCAACGCCCTGCGACTCCACCCGGCACCGGACAGCAGTCCCGTGCCTTCGCAGCCGTTCGCCCGCACGGGAAGCGCCGTCATACGGTCACCAGTTCACGCAGCCGGGCCAGCCGGGCCGGGCCGATACCGTCGACCTCCGCCAGCTGCTCGATATCGGTGAACCGTCCGTTGGTTTCGCGCCAGGCGATGATCGCTTTGGCCATGACCGGCCCGACCCCGGGCAGCGTATCGAGGTCGGCTTCGGTGGCGGCATTGAGATCGACCGGGCTCCCGGCCCCGGGTGCGGAACCGCCGGAAGGTGGCGCTCCCCCGTGACCACCACTGATCGTCGCGCTGCCCGGCGGTGGTGCATCGGCTCCGGTCGGCCCCACCCGGACCTGGTCGCCGTCGGCCAGCCGCTGGGCCAGGTTGAGACCGGCCAGATCGGCGCCGTCGAGCGCACCGCCCGCCGCCGAGATCGCGTCGGCGACCCGGGCACCGGGCGAGAGCCGCACCAGCCCGGCGCGGCCGACCAGGCCCACCACGCTCACCACCAACTCGGCGTGTTGCGCGCGGGTGGGCACCCCTTCGGGCGCGGGCGGGGCATCCACGGGGGCGGGGGAATCCACCGGCATCGCCGCCGGCAGTACGGCGGGTAGCGGTGGAACCGATTGCGCGACAGGCCGGTCCCACAGCACCACCACGACCGTCACCAGCGCGGTGAGCAGTCCGATACCCGCCATGGTCGCTACCCCACGCCGCTCGGTGTCCAGGCGTGCGCCCCGGAATCGGTCGGGGATCAGGCGATCTCGCCAGTGGGCCGGAGCCGGCTCGTCTTCGAGCCACCGCGGGGTCCGTACGGCATCGTCGGCGGCGAGCGCCGACTCCGGCCAGGGGCGTGCCTCCCCCGGATCGTCACGCGGTGACTCTCCGAGATGCCCGCCCAGCTTCCTGCGTACCCGCTCACGCTCGTCGTGTGGTGCCATGCCCGCGACGCTAAGCCGGGACGCACGGTGCACAGCCGGCCCCACCTGGGGATTCGACAAACCTGTGCACAACCCGGCCCTGTGGATGAGCGATCACCGGAACGCCGGCCGCAATCGTCAGCCGCAACCGCCGGGTAGGACCAGCACCCCGACCGCACCGACTCCCAGATGGACGGCCAGCGCCGGCCCGAATTCGGCGGTGAGAATCTCACCCGCCCGCGGAATACGTTCGCGCAGCTGCGTCGTCACCGATTCCGCGGCCTCGGCGGCCCCCAGATGCTGCACACCGATCGCGGCGATACCCGCCCCGGCAGCCTCCTCCGCGGCCGCGACCAGTTTCGCGAAGGCCTTCGACCGGGTCCGCACCTTGTCCCGCAGTTCCAGCCGGCCCTGCACCAGTTGCAGCACCGGTTTGCTGACCAGTTCACTGCCGAAGAAACCCGCCGCCGTACTGAGCCGGCCGCCCTGGCGCAACTGTTCGGTGCGGTTGACCACGAAGAACGTATGGGAACTGCCCGCCGCCCGCACCGCGGCTTCGTACACCTCGTCGAGCGTGCCGCCCGCGGCAGCACACCGCGCGGCGGCCAGGACCGGGAAACCGGTCGCCAGGCCCGCACCGAGCGAATCCACCAGCAGCACCGATTCCGCAGCGTCCATATCCTGAACGGCCAGCCGCCCCGCTTCCCAGGTCGCCGAGAGCTGCCGGGACAGATGGACGGCGACCACACCGTGGCCGCCGCTGCGGGTCAGAGCCTCGGCGTAGGCGTCGCGGAGTTCACCCGGTGAGGGTGCCGAGGTGGTGACTGTCTCGGCGGAGTAGTCGATGGCGAGTTCATCGATACCTTCGCGAATCTCGCTGTCGCCCACCAGGACGTGCAGGGGCACCACCCGGATGCCCAATTCGCGGATCATTTCCGCGGGCAGACTGGCGGACGAATCGGTGACGACGACGACCGCCACGGCTCACCCGACCTCTTGCAGCGTTTTCACCATCGCCTTGGCGACCTCGGTGTGCCCGTCCCACCCCCAGTGGATGCCGTCGGGGTTGGCGGCGCCGGAGAAGATGTTGTCGCGTACCGCCGCTTTCAGATCCACCAGTGGCACACCGGTACGCGCCGACCATGCTTCCAGTGCGCGCACGGCCGGTTCGCGGCCACTGTGCACCCGGCCGTAGGCCGCGCAGTCGTGCACCGAGGGCAATACCGCGACCACGGGTAGTTCGGGCCGCAGGTGCCCGAGCGCCGTCCGGCACTGCTCCAGATAGTCCACACTCACCGCGGGCGGCAACGCGACCGGGCGGCCGAGTTTCGCGGCCCGGGGCTGAATCCACTGGTACGCCGAGCGTATGACGCGGCGCAGGCCCGAGGGCCGGAGATAGCGGATGAGTTCCCGCAGCGCGGTGGGCAGGGGCGAGGGCAGCGAATCCATACCGCCGACAGCGAACACCACGGCACCGGCGCGCGGAACGGCCGCCCACACCCGCGGGTCACCGATCAGGGCCCAGTAGGCATCCCGGCAGGTCCAGCCGATCCGGGCGACGATTTCGACATCCCAATCCAGTTCGGCCGCCACCAGATTCGGCCAGATACGGGGATGGTCGGCCGGTAGGCCGCCCTTCGGGCCGTAATACGACAACGAGTCCGCGATCACCAGCAGCACGGGTCGTGTCGTAGCGGTGTCGCCGGACGGGGCGGTGGCCGCCGGATCCGTGGTGACGCTCCCGGCCGAGCCGAGTGCGGCACCGCTTCCGGTGCCCGGGATCGTCGCCGGGGCACTCGTTTCCGGTTCGGCACCGGGATCGGGCACGGGCGCGCCCTCCGACGTGGATGTCACCGCGCGACCCTCCTGGTGTTCAGACTGCTCTCCGCACGTCGCCTTCGTCGGCGGGCCCGGTGTCCTCGACGGTTTCGGCCGCCTCCTGCCCGGGCGCCGGGCCGAACAGGGCGTCGGGTAGAGCACGCTCCGGTTTCGCGGATACCTTCCGGAACAGTTCGTCCGGTATCTGCCTGTTCAGGTCTTCAGATGACATCGGGTGCTACTTTCGCCGCTGCGTTCCACACATCGAGACGCCAGCCGGGCTTTTCCAGGCTCGGGCCATGGCTGCTCAGCTGCACCCAGCTGGCATTGGCCAGGCCGCCGAGGGCCGGCCAGTTCCGCGGCGGCAGATCGAGCAGCGCGGCCGTGAGCGCGGCGATCAGCCCGCCGTGCGCCACGAGAATCATAGTGGCGCCGGGCCAATCCTGCCGGTCGTCGAACAATTCCTGCACCACGGGCAGCGCGCGGGCACCGACCTCCAGTTTCGATTCACCGCCGGGCGGGGTGAAGGTCGCGTCCATCCGCCACTCCAGCCGGGCACCCGGGTAGAGGGAGTCGACCTCGATATCCCCCATCCCCTGCCAGTCCCCGAGATGGGTCTCCCGCAACCGCGGTTCCCGGACCACCTCGAGCCCGGAATGCTCCGACAACGCCTGGGCGGTATCGTAGGCCCGCCTCAGATCGGAGGAGATCAAGCCGATCGCCTTGTGGGAAACCAGTTCCCGCGCCGCTTCTTTCGCTTGCCACCGGCCCAGATCGGTGAGATCTGTGTCGATCTGTCCTTGCATCCGGTCGTTGGCATTCCATTCGGTCTGCCCGTGGCGCAACAGGATCAGGGTGCGCGCACCGGTTTTCTGTCTCACTCGGTTTCTCCAGCACTTTCGTCTCCGGCGGCCGCTGGCGCGCCGTGTCCACCCGGCATGAGCGAGGGCCCTGCGGGGTCACGCTCCGCTACCGCCTCCGAGCCCGACTCACTCATGCCGATCCCCTCGACCGCAACGGTGGGGCAGTCTTTCCACAACCGTTCCAGCGCATAGAAATTACGTTCGTCGTTGTGCTGGATGTGCACCACCACGTCGACGTAGTCCAAGAGTGCCCAACGGCCCTCGCGGGTCCCTTCCCGGCGTACCGGTTTGTGTCCGGCCGCGCGCAGCTTCTCTTCGACATTATCGACGATTGCGTTCACTTGTCGCTCGTTCGGCGCCGAACCGATCACGAAGCAATCCGTGATCACCAATTGTTCGGAGACATCCAGCACGACCACATCGGTGGCCAGCTTCTCGTCCGCGGCCAGCGCGGCCATGGTCGCGAGCTGCACTGCTTCGTCCGACGCGGTCATACCGCCACCTCCGTGATCACGCAGGCTGCCGCTTCCGGGCGTGCACCGCTCATATTGTTGTTCTCCGGGCACGAGCGGTCCACGCCCTCCGGGGTTACGTAGGCTGCCGCCGCCGGGCGTGCACCGCTCATGCCAGCACCTCGTTCACGTTTCCGTCACCTTCCGCTTCAGCGGTCACGTAGAGATGCCGCTTCGATATGTACTGCACGACCCCGTCCGGTACGAGATACCAGACCGGCCGCCCCTCGGCCGCGCGCCGGCGGCATTCACTCGACGAGATGGCCAGCGCGGGGATCTCGATCATGGTGACCGCGTCGTCGGGCATACCTCGCAGATGGTCGGCGAGATGGTCGATGTTGAGCTCGTACCCCGGCCGGCTGACCCCCACGAATTTCGCCAGCTCGAACAGCTCGGCCCAATCCTGCCAGGTGAGGATGCTGGCCAGCGCGTCCGCCCCGGTGATGAAGTACAGCTCGGCGCCCGGATGCTGGGCACGGAGATCGCGCAGGGTGTCGACGGTATAGGTCACCTTGCTCCGTTCCACATCAGCCCGGCTCACCGAGAACCGCGGGTTGGAAGCGGTGGCGATCACCGTCATGAGGTATCGGTCCTCGGCCGCGCTGACCTGCCGGTCGGTCTTCTGCCACGGTTGTCCGGTGGGGACGAAGATGACCTCGTCGAGGTCGAACCGGTGCGCGACCTCGCTGGCCGCGACCAGGTGCCCGTGGTGAATGGGATCGAAGGTGCCGCCCATCACCCCCAGCTTGGGTCCGCCCTGGCCTGTTCCGTGCATGAGTGTCGAGCTTAACGGGTCGGCCACAGGCCCCTGCCCGCCGATCAGCCTTCGTCTGTGGGTTCGCCTGCGGACAGCCGCGGCCGAAGCGTCGAGGGAGGTGTCGATCAGACCGGCAGCAGCCGGGAGACAACGGTGGTGAGCTGGGCGGCGGACCGGCATTCGTGCATATCGATGACGCGCAGATAGCGGTCGGCGGCGGAGTCGCCGGACCCCCAGTTGGTGCGCGGTTCCGGGTTCAGCCAGTGCGCGTGCTTGGCGATCTCGACCAGAGCGCCCAGCGTCGCGACCTCGGGGTCCCGATAGTTGGTCCGGGCGTCCCCCAGGATGAGCAGCGAGCTACGGCTGGTGACGGCATCGGGGAACTCCTCGGCGAAGCTCAGCAGCGCACTGCCGTAGTCCGAGTGGCCGGTGAAACCGACGATATCGGCCTCGGCGAAGATCCGCTGCATCGCCTCGTCGAGATGGGTGTGCGGATCGAAGAACCTGGTCACCTCGTCGGCGTGGTCGACGAACGCGAAGATCCGCACCTTCGAGAACTGCTCACGCAAAGCGCTCACCAGCAACAACGTGAAATTACTGAAACCCGCCACCGACCCCGACACATCGCACAACAGCACCAGTTCGGGCCGGGCGGGCCGCGGTTTGCGGTTCACCAGAGCGATCGGTACGCCACCGGTGGACATGGATTTACGCAGGGTCTTGCGCAGATCGATCTCGCCACGTTTGGCATGCCGGCGCCGCGCCGCCAGTCGCGCCGCCAGGATCCGCGCCAGCCGCTGGGTGCTGCGTTTCAGTTCGGCCAGCTCCGCCTGCGAGGCGCGCAGGAAGTCCACTTCTTCGGCCTGCCGCGGGACCCCGTAGGAGGCGACCCGCTCTTTGCCGATGCGTTCGGCCACCCGGCGCCGCGTTTCGGCCTCCACTGCGCGCCGGAACTTCTCGATGCGGGTGCGAGCGGCCCGGCGCGCGATCTCGGTCTCGAAATCGCTCATTCCCGGGGTGGCCATGGCGGCCAGGATCTGGGCGAGCAGCGTCTGCGGCTGTACGTCCTTGAGGGCCTGATATGACGAGAAGGAGGCACCGCGCGCAGATTGGTACTGCCCCATCTGCTCCACCAGCTGGGCCGCCATCAGCGCCTGCTGCTGCCCGGACCCCTCCTCGGCGAGCATCTCGGCCAGCATGCGGCGCAGTTCGCGAATATCGACCCGGCCGTCGTCGCCGTACGGGATCTCGATCTCCGCGGCGGCGGAACGTTCGCCGAGCGCGACCGGGAACCACAGGTCGAACAGCCCGTCGTAGGTACCGCGATGGGTGGTCCGCCGCAGCAGCGCGCAGGCCAGTCCCTCACGGACCGTTTCCCGGTCCATCAGGTCCAGTACCGACAACACCCGGCCGGCATCCACCGTCTCCGACGGTCCCACGGGTATCCCACGCGCCCGCAGCGCTTCCACGAAACCGACCAGGTGACCCGGCAGACCGTGCGAGGCGAGCGGCTGGTCGCCGGTGGCCACCACGGTCAGGCCGGTTTCAGATCGGCCAGCGCCCGCTGGTGGTCGCTGCGGTGTTTGAGCACGACACCCAGGGTTTCGCGGACCGTGGCATCGTCGAGTTCGGTATGGCCCAGGGCGAGCAGGGTGCGGGCCCAGTCGATCGATTCGGCGACCGAGGGCAATTTCTTCAACTGCATCCCGCGCAGCACGTGCACGATCCGGACCAGCTGGGTGGCAACCGCCTGCGGGAGCTCCGGCACCCGGCTCGCCAGGATCCGCCGTTCCAGATCCTCGTCCGGGAAGTCCAGGTGCAGGTAGAGGCAGCGCCGTTTGAGTGCCTCGGACAGTTCACGGGTGGCGTTGGAGGTGAGCACCACGAACGGGGTGCGGGTGGCGGTGATAGTGCCCAGCTCCGGTACGGTCACCGCGAAATCGCTCAGCACCTCGAGCAGCAGGCCTTCGATCTCCACGTCGGCTTTGTCGGTCTCGTCGATGAGCAACACCGTGGGGTCGGTGCGCCGGATCGCGGTGAGCAACGGCCGGGAGAGCAGGAACTCCTCGGTGAAGACATCGGATTTGGTTTCGGCCCAGTCGTTTTCGCTGGAGGCCTGGATCCGCAGGATCTGTTTGGCGTGGTTCCACTCGTAGAGTGCCCGAGCCTCGTCCACACCCTCGTAGCACTGCAACCGCACCAGTTCGGCGGCCGCGGTCTGGGCCACGGCCCGCGCGAGTTCGGTTTTACCGACCCCGGCCGGGCCTTCGATCAGCAGCGGCTTGCCGAGCCGATCGGCCAGGAAGACCGAGGTCGCGGTCGCCTTATCGGCCAGGTATCCGGTCTCGGCGAGGCGGCGAACCACATCGTCGACCGATGCGAAGATCGGCACCTGAACCGGCGTGGTGGGGGAACTCGCGGGTTCCATGGGCCGTCCTTCCGTCGAACTCTCCCGTCCCACGCTACCGGGCTGTGTTCATGGCGGCGCCTGCGGCGCCGCGGGTCGGGGCCCTATTAACCCCGGCCACTGAGGTCGACCATCCGGAGGTGGAATTCGGACCGTGGGGGGGTCAGGTGGGGCGGATCTGACCCGATCCCCGGACGACCCACTTCGAGGAGGTGAGTTCCGGCAGACCCATCGGACCGCGGGCGTGCAGCTTCTGGGTGGAGATGCCGATTTCGGCACCGAAACCGAACTGCTCGCCGTCGGTGAAGGCGGTGGAGGCGTTCACCATGACCGCCGCGGCGTCCACCCGGCGGGAGAATTCGTCGGCTGCTGCCAGTTCACCGGTGACGATGGCCTCGGTGTGCCCGGTACCCCAGGTATTGATGTGCTCGATCGCGGCATCCAGATCGTCGACGATCTTCACCGCGATATCGAGAGTCAGGTACTCCTCGCCCCAGTCCTTGTCGGTGGCCGGGATCATGCCGTCGAGATCGCCGTGCAGGGTGACGCCTTTATCGGCGAGCGCCTTGCTCAGCCGCGGCAGCGCGGTCTCGGCGATGGCCGCGTCGATCAGTACGGTCTCGGCCGCGTTGCATACGCTGGGACGGCGGGTTTTGGCGTTGATCAGGATCTCTTCGGCCATATCCAGGTCGGCGCCGGAGTGCACGTAGACGTGACAGTTGCCGGTACCGGTTTCGATCGTGGGGACCTGGGCGTCGCGCACCACCGCGTTGATCAGTCCCGCACCGCCCCGGGGGATGACTACGTCCACCAGGCCCCGGGCTTGGATCAGGTGGGTCACACTGGAGCGATCCGAGCTGGGCAGTAATTGGACCGCGTCGGCCGGGATCCCGACCGCTGCCACGGCCTCCCGGATCACCGCGACCAGCGCCGCGTTCGACCGGGCGGCCGACGACGAGCCGCGCAGCAGTGCCGCGTTTCCGGACTTCAGCGCCAGACCGAAGGCGTCGACGGTGACATTCGGCCGCGCTTCGTAGACCATGCCGACCACGCCCAGCGGCACCCGGATCTGCCGGATCTCGAGACCGTTCGGCAGCGTCGACCCGCGGTCCACCACCCCCACCGGGTCCGGCAGCCCGGCAACCTGGCGCAGGCCCGACGCGATCCCGTCGACCCGGTCCTTGGTGAGCCGCAGCCGATCCAGCAGCGAATCCTCGGTTCCGGACGCCTTCGCCGCGACGAGATCTTCGCCGTTGGCTTCCAAGATGGTGTCGGCAGCGGCGAGCAACGCGTCCGCGGCGGCGTGCAGCGCCTCGTTCTTCTGAGCGGTGGTGAGTTGCGCGAGCACCCGGGAAGCGACCCGGGCCCGGCGGGCGGCCTCGTGTACGGCCGCGCGCATATCGAACTCAGCGGTGGTCTCTACCGTCATGTCGTATAGCCTACGCACCGGGAAAATCGCTTCTACCGGCGCTCACCGCGCTAGGTTCTCCCTGTGACCGCTCCCCTGATCGCCGTCCTCGGCAGTATCAACATGGATCTGGTGACCACCACCGATCGGCGCCCCGACCCGGGCGAGACGGTACTGGGCCGCGGCTTCGCCATGGTCCCCGGTGGCAAGGGCGCCAACCAGGCGATCGCGGCGAGCCGGGCCGGTGGCCTGGTGTTGTTCCTCGGCGCGATCGGTACCGATGTGTTCGGCCCGCAACTGCGGGCGGTACTGACCGCGTCCGGCGTCGATACCACCGGGTTGCGCACGCTCGACGGGCCCAGCGGGGTCGCCTCGATCGTGGTCGACTCCGCCGGTGAGAACTCGATTGTCGTGGTCGGTGGCGCCAATGCCGAGCTGACCGGCCTCGGTGCCGCCGACCGCACCGCGATCGCCGCGGCCGATATCCTGCTGTGCCAGCTCGAGATCCCGATCCCGACGATCGAGGAAGCGGTGCGGCACGCCCGGGACAACGGCACCGTCGTGATGTTGAATCCGTCTCCGGCCCAGCGTCTTTCCGAAGAGTTGTGGGGCCTGGTGGATGTGGCCGTCGTGAATCGCGGTGAAGCCGAGGAACTCGGCGGCACTCTCGACCGGGTCCCGCATCTCGTGGTCACGCTCGGTGCCGACGGTGCCCGACATCGCGGGCCGGACGGCGCGGAGACGGCGGTCACCGGGCCGGCCGTCGAGGTCGTCGATACGACCGGCGCGGGCGACACCTTCGCCGGCGCCCTGGCCGTCCGCTGGTCGCGGGGCCCGGCCGAGGCATTGCGTTTCGCGTGCGCGGCGGGCGCGCTGGCCACCACTGTGCTCGGCGCCAGTGCCGCCATTCCGTCCCGCGCCGAGATCGAGACTGCCCTGTCCGCAGCTCCGGGCTCCGCGTCCGGATGAGACAGCCGGAAACGCGGGTTCCCACCCCGGAATAATTCGAATGCCTTTCCCGGTCGGGCGGCCTACCGTGAATTACGGCGGCGGATAGCGATCCGCCCCGAATGGAAGGATCGAATCAATGTTTCCCGTCGAGCTGTCCGGTGCCCGGGCACGGACGTTGATGTGGGCCCACGAGCATGAAATCGATGCGGCGGCGCTGCAACAGTTGCGCAATATCGCCCGATTGGAATGGGTCCACGGCGTCCGGGTCATGCCGGATGTACACCTCGGGAAAGGCGCCACGGTCGGTTCCGTGATCGCCATGCGCGACGCGGTCGCCCCGGCCGCGGTCGGAGTCGATATCGGCTGCGGGATGGAAAGTGTGCGCACCGACCTCACCGCCGCCGACCTGCCCGACGATCTGCGCGCGCTGCGGTCGGCCATCGAGGCGGCCGTGCCGGTCGGTTTCGCCGCCCACCAGCACGCCGTCTCGGTGAACAAGCTGGCGCCCGGGCCGTCCGGGGTCGCGACCGCGACCCTGCGCACCGGCTGGGACAAGTTCTGGTCGGCGTTCGGCGACCTCGACGACGCAGTCGCGCCGCGGGAATCCAAGGCGCACAAACAAATGGGTTCCCTGGGTGGCGGCAACCATTTCATCGAGGTGTGCCTGGATCAGGATGATCAGGTGTGGATCCTGCTGCATTCGGGCAGCCGCAATATCGGCAAGGAGATCGCCGAGCGGCATATGGCCGTAGCGCGCAAATTGCCGCACAACCAGAATCTGGTCGATCGCGATCTGGCGGTCTTCCTGGCGAATACGCCGGAAATGGCCGCCTACCGCCACGATCTGACCTGGGCTCAGGAGTACGCGGCACGTAACCGCGCGGTCATGCTGGCGCTGGTGTGTCAGGCGGTACAGGAGCAGTTTCCGACCCGGGACACGCGATTCGATACGCCGATCTCTTGCCACCACAACTATGTGGCCGAGGAGAAGATCGACGGGGTGCCGATGCTGGTGACCCGCAAGGGCGCGGTTCGGGCGGGCGCCGGCGATATGGCGCTCATTCCGGGCTCGATGGGCACTCGCTCGTATGTGGTGCGCGGTAAGGGCAATCCGGAGTCGTTCCGGTCCGCGTCGCACGGGGCGGGCCGCCGGATGAGTCGTAATGCCGCCAAGCGGCAGTTCAGTGTGGCGGATCTGATCGCCCAGACCGAGGGCGTGGAATCGCGCAAGGACGCGGGTGTGGTGGACGAGATCCCGGCCGCGTACAAGAACATCGACGAGGTGATCGACGCCCAGCGCGATCTGGTCGATGTGGTGGCGACCCTGCGTCAGGTGTTGTGTGTGAAGGGCTGAGAGATCAGCGAACCTTTCGCATTCGGTGCGGGGCGGTCGCAGACCGCCCCGCACCACCGGGTAACGATGACGGACCGTGCTCAGGTCGAGAGGCGGTGGCCGCGCAGTGCGGCGATGATCCCGATCCCCGCCAGCAGGACACCGAAGACCAGTAGCACCCCGCCCGACAGCCAGGTGTGCAGCGCACGGGCCAGGTCGGCGGGCAATCCGGGCACCGCGGAGATCAGCCGATAGGTCTCCCGGGGCGCGGCGATCTGCACGACGGCAGGGGCGATCCCCCACGCCAGCCCGGCGGTTACGCCCACCGCGGGCTCG
The DNA here is from genome assembly GCF_035956715.1 of Nocardia sp. NBC_01329. Classification (NCBI taxonomy): domain Bacteria; kingdom Bacillati; phylum Actinomycetota; class Actinomycetes; order Mycobacteriales; family Nocardiaceae; genus Nocardia; species Nocardia sp. NBC_01329. The sequence goes on from NZ_CP108381.1 coordinate 4,334,447, forward strand.
TACATCGCGAGTCCGGCGACCGCCAGCAGTAGCACCGCGCCGAGTACCGACTGAGCGGGCGTCGACCAGCGATCTCCGCTGTCCCACCAGCGCCCGCCGGTAACAGTGCCGTTGGCGGCGATACCGAGCGCTACCGGTGTGATCACCACCGCGAGCAGCGATAACGACACCGATCGGCGCCATCGACTCGGGCGGCGCCGCGGATGGGCAGGCCCCGGTTGTCCGTCTCGGCCGCACGGTCGCGACTGCGTAGCCCCGCTGCCCGGCCCTGTGTGCGCATCCGCACGGGCCGGCTGCCCATGTGCATCCGCGGGCTGTTCGACTCCAGTGGTCATACGTCTGCTCCAGTGGTCATACGTCTGCTCCGGGTCGGTCGACGGCTACAGCGGCACTCGGCCCGTTGCACCGCACCTTCGCATACCGAGCTTCGCCGACCACTACGCCGGTAGGCGGATGACGTCGTGAATCGGTGGAGAACAATCGGCCGACAACACCCACCCCATCCGGGCCCCGCCACCACGAACAGCTGGAGCGACGGTTTTCGGCAACGGAACTCGGCCGCATCCGTGACCACGGGCGCGCTCTCGAACTTGCCATTGACTAGTTATCAGTCGATGCATACTCTTATTGTTGTTATCAGTCGATAGCAACAAACTGCCCGGCGCCGAGCGGCCGGACAACCCGACTCCCGCTTCGAAGGAACCGCATGTTCGACACCCTGATGCTGTTCGTGATCCCCACGCTGGTGCTGCGCCTACTCGGCCTGATCGGCGTCCGCCGATTCGGCACCTGGCGGGTCAGCGCCGCCCACGGACTGGCCTTCCTTTTCACCATGACCGGACTCGCGCATTTCGCCCCCGATTCGGTCACCGTGATGCCCAGCCACAACGATTTGGCGGCGATGGTCCCCTCGTTCGTCCCGTTCGCGGATTTCGCGGTGTACGCCACCGGGGTCCTGGAACTGGCCGGTGCCGTGGGCCTGGTGATGACGGGCACCCGCCGCTGGGCCGGACTCGGACTGGCGGCGCTGCTGGTGATCATGATCCCGGCCAATATCTACGCGGCGCTGAACGATATTCCGCTCAACGGAGAAGCCGCCACGCCGCTGTGGTTCCGGATCCCGGAGCAGATCGTGTATTTCGCGCTCGCGCTGTGGGTCAGCGGGGTACTGCCCGCGTTGCGGCCGCACCGCGACACCGCCGATACGCACGCAGCGGTAGCGGCGCGCTGACGCCGCCGGCGGATCGGTCCCGTTCCACCTGGATTCCACCGGGAGCGGGACCGATCCGTGAAATGGTCAACCCTGCTGGGTCGGCACCAGGATCAGCTCCGCCACATTGAGCCGGGCCGGTACCGACGTCGCGAAAGCGATGGCTTCCGCGATATCCCCCGGCTCCAGAATCGTCATCCCCGAACGCCAGCGCGCCAACTGCGCCTGCTGCTCCTCCCCGCGCATTCCCGCACCGAGCTCGGTGTCCACGAACCCGGGTTCGACGTTCTTCACCCGGACCCCGCGCGGTCCGAATTCGGCGCGCAGGTTACGGGTCAGATGCGCCACCGCTGCCTTGGTCGCGGTGTACACCGCGTACTCGGTGAACACGGCGTGCCCGCCGACCGAACCCACCAGCACGAGATCGGCGCGGCCGCCCTCGCCACCGGCAGCCAGCAGATCATCGATGAACGCCCGGGCCGTGTAGAGCAGCCCGGTCACATTCGTCCCGACCATCTGGTCCCACTCGCCGACCTCGGCGGATTCGAACGGCGCGCCCAGCATCACGCCCGCGTTCGCCACCACCAGATCGACCGGCCCCAGTGCCGCCCGCACCGTTGCGGCCGCATCACGCACCGAATCCCGGTCGACCACATCGGCCACCACCGCGATAGCTTCCCCGCCGATCTCAGCCGCCAGTTCTTCTATGCGCTCCTTACGGCGTCCCAGCAGCGCGACCTTGGCGCCGTCCGCCGCGAGTCGGCGCGCCGTCGCCGCGCCGATGCCGCTGGATGCCCCGGTGACCACCGCTACTCGGCTGTTCGATTTCTCGTTGTTCGTCATGTCCACAACAGTCGGCCCACACCGGCCGCGCTACCAGGTCGCGGACTTCCTGGTAGTCGCAGGGCCAGCCAGCCGGCCCCGCCGGCTCCTACCCTGGAGGCCATGCGTACGGACAACCGCCTGGGCACCTTCCTGCGGGCCCGCCGTGAACTGGTCCGCCCGGAGGAATTCGGGTTGCCCGGTGGCGGGCAGCGGCGGGTAGCCGGCCTGCGACGCGAGGAGATCGCCCTGCTCGCCGGGGTGAGCGCGGACTACTACATCCGACTGGAGCAGGGCCGGGACAAGCACCCCTCGGAACAGGTGGTCACCGCGCTGGCGCGGGTCTTCGCCCTCGACGACGAAGCCACCGCGCACCTGCGGGAACTCGCCCGGCCGGCCCCGGTCCGGCCGAAACGCCCCCGCCGGCCCGAACGAGTGGCGCCGGGCTTGCTGCGGTTGATGGATCTGTGGGCGCGGACCCCCGCTCTCGTCCTGGGTCGCAGCCTGGACGTCCTGGCGGCGAATCCGCTGGCCGCCGCGGTGAACGCGTGCTCGGCACCCGGTATCAACCAGGTGCGGATGGTCTTCCTCGATCCGCGGGCGCGGCAGGTCTATCCCGATTGGTCCTCGATCGCGGCCGATACGGTCGCGAGCTTGCGAGCCACCGCCGGTACCGACCTCGACGATCCACGGTTGACCGAACTGGTCGGTGAACTATCGCTCAAGAGTGCGGAATTCCGGCAGCTGTGGGCGCGCCACGATGTGCGGACCAAGACCTCCGGAATGAAGCGATTCCACCACGAGATAGTCGGTGAACTGACCCTCTCCTACGAGAGCTTCACCGTCAACGGCGCGCCGGGCCAGACGCTCATCGTCTACCACGCCGACCCCGGCTCACCGTCGGAGCACGCGCTGTCGCTGCTGGGCAGCCTGACCGTCGACGAAGCCGTGGGAGCCGAACCGCGGCCGACCGCCGAGACAGCCCGGACCGATCGGTGACAGACACCGTCCGCCGCGACGGATGACCCGGCCGCATCAGTGATCTTTTCGCGGCCGACACAGTACTGCGGTGAGTCCCAGCAGACCCAACACCAGCAGGACCAGCATCGTGTCGGCGATCATCGTGCCTGCTCACGCAGGTTGTCGTCCGTCGGCCAGCGGTATCCCGGCGGATAGAGCTGCATCGGTGTGATCAACGCACCGATATCGGTCGCCAGGTGTCGAACCGACTCGGCGTGCTCGAAACCGGGCACCACCACCGCTTTCGCGCTGTGCTCTACCGCCTGGTGAGCCAGCGCCAGCGCGGTGATGGCTGGGCCCGTATCGGTCTTGACGGTGAACACCATCCGGTACCCGTGTTTCTCCGCCAGCTCGTACAGATTCACATCCGGGATAACCAGATCGAGGCGCACCAGGCCGATAGCATGCGGGCGATCATCGGACATATCGCACCTCGGCATCCTCGAGCCAGCGGCGCATTGCCTCGGCAATATGCTCCAGCTGCCCGATTGTCGGCGCGGCCCACGAGAGCCCCGCTGGGATATCGGTTCTGCCCCGCTCTCGTGTAGGCAACGGCTCTTGGGCGATAGCACGCATGATGGACCCCTGCTCCTGGCATAGTTCGAAGCGCACCCGGTGCAGGGTCTTCGACAGTGACGCCTACATGTGACTGATGTCCGAGACCACCGGCCCGCGAGTTTCCTGCCTCCCTGGCCGGTGCTCCCCCAGTTAGGGCCTGGGGGACTGTCCTGCACCGGGTGCGCCCTCAGTAGACCTCTGCCACAAGAGGTTCGAAAGCGCTGCCGTGGAAGATCTACGTGTGAAACCGAGGTATTTACCCACGGAAGCCTCCATATTCCATCAATCCGATTAGCAAAGGCAACGAATAATGTCTGGCTCTACGCTTCCTCGAAGGGCTTTGGGGCGTCAGCTGCGAACTCTTCGCGAGCGCAACAACATCAATCAAGCCCAAGCCGCACGTATCGCCGAGACCAGCCCGCAGACCTACGGTCGACTGGAGGACGGCCGGATCACCAAAGTCACCGACATGCTGCTCAATACGCTGGCGAACGCCTACCGGGCCGGCGACGAGGAACGCCGGCTGCTCCTGGAACTTGCACAGGAGATCCGAACTTCTACAGCTTCCGGCGGTAGCTGGTGGCGTGGTTATGACGATGCGATAGCCAAAGGATTCGACCACTACCTCGCACTGGAGGACGCCGCGAACTGGGTGACCTCCTGGCAGACAAACCTGATACCGGGTCTGCTCCAGACCCGAGACTATCGACGCGCGATCGCTTGGGTCGGGCTCCCTGACAGTTCTTCCGAAGAGATCGAGCGCATCCTTGACGTGGTAATGCGTCGGCAAGGGTTACTCGATCGGGACGGATTCCGATTCGAAGCTCTGCTCACGGAAGCCGTTCTGCGAAGCTACCGCGTTGGAGGCCCTTCTGTGATGGGGGGTCAGCTCAATCACCTACTGGAGCGCTCGGAAAGCCACGGGGTTCAGATACGGATCGTTCCATCCAGCGAAGACCGGCCGATCGGCCTCAGCGCCGGTGCGTTTGTCCTTTTCTCGTTCCCGCCCCTGCCCACCTCCAAGCTGCAAGAACCCCCGGTTGCGTACATGGAGGGACTATCCGGCGGTCTATACGTCGAGCACGCGTCCGAAGTGGAGAAGTTCTCCAGGGAAGCCGAGCGCATCCGCCATGTAGCGTTGTCCACGTCGGAATCCAGAGATCTGATGCTGGAGATATCGAAGGAGTACAGATGACGGACCTGACCGGCGCGAAGTGGTTCAAGTCCAGCCGGAGTTCCGCCAACCAGGATTGCGTTGAGGCTGCCCACCTGACCGGCGGACTTGTCGGAGTGCGAGATTCCAAGAATCGGACCGGGCCCGCACTGGTCTTCACGCCCGGCGAATGGGATGCCTTCATTGCCGGTGCGAAGGCCGGCGAGTTCGACCGGCCCTGAACCCTCGAACACAGAAGCCCCGGTAGGGCGAGCGTCGGTTGCACACGGTCGCCGCAACACTCGCGATATGCGAGGTTTCGGCGACCGTATCGTTTCGGAGGAGCCGCCCCGGTTCGGTGAGATCCGGAGTACCGGAACTTCACGGGAAGAGTCCCGCAGGGAGTTGCCGCAGATGGAACGCTCGGTGCGGCAACCAGACGGCCGAGCCGGTATAACCTCTCCTTGCCCGCTCGCGCGCGGCTGCGTGCGGTAGTTGTCGGCGGCCGGTAGATGGCGCGGGTCGGGACCTCGCCGGAGTCGGGTGCGATCCTCAACCCGTGACAGTCCTCACCGGCCGAACCTCACACGCAGCCTGCGTGAAGATGCGCGGCCGGCGCTGACGGGCCGGCGCTCGGCCATCAGCTGAAGCCTGGACGTCGGTTGGATCCTGAGCAGCCCTCAGGTCACCCCCGGACAAACCCAGGGATGCAGCCGCTTTTCGGTGCTGGAGGCCCCGGTTGCCGGCCGCGCGTAATCGAAGATATCCGATCGCACCGACCGATCACGGCCGGCGATTTCCGCCTCGATACGCACGCCACTCCGGTGTATCGCCCGGCCGGAGCCGACAAGGCGGCTATGGTCGGATCATGGCTGGCGGCGCGAGCGCGGCGGTGGAATTGACGGTCGGAGAACGCGAGGTCCGTATCTCCAACCCCGATCGGGTGTACTTCCCGGAGTCCGGCGCGACCAAGCTCGATCTGGTGCAGTACTACCTGAGCGTGGGCGACGGGATCGTCAACGCGCTGCGGGAGCGTCCCTGCATGCTGCACCGTTTCCCGAAAGGTCTGCCGGGCGGGAAAGTCCATCAGAAGCGGCTGCCCTCGGGCGCACCCGACTGGGTATCCACTGTGCGGGTGTACTTCCCGCGCTACGGCCGGCACGCCGACGAACTCTGCGTCGGTGAACTGGCGGAGGTCATCTGGGCGGTCCAGATGTCGACGGTCGAATTCCATCCCTGGAATTCACGCCGCGCCGATATCGAGAGCCCGGACGAATGGCGGATCGATCTCGACCCCATGCCGGACTGTCCCTGGCCTCGGGTACAGCGGGTGGCCGGAGTGGTCCGCGAGGTGCTCGACGAGATCGGGGCGGTCGGCTGGCCGAAGATGTCGGGCGGCAAGGGTTTGCACGTCTATGTGCGGATCGCCCCGGACCACGGATTCCAGCAGGTGCGCCGGGCGGCGCTGGCGTTCGCCGAGGAGGTCCGCCGCCGGGCACCCGATGATGTGACAACCACCTGGTGGCGGCGCGACCGCGATCCGGCGCAACTGTTCATCGACTACAACCAGAACGCCCGCGACCATACGATCGCGGCCGCCTACTCGGTCCGCGGTAATCCGGCGGCGACGGTCTCGGCCCCGGTGCGCTGGGACGAGATCGACGATATCCACCCCCGCGATTTCACCATCGCCACCGTTCCCGAGCGGTATCGCCACCTCGGCGATCTGCACGCGGGGATGGATGACGCGGTGTTCGATCTGGGGCAACTGATCGAATGGGCCGACCGCGACGAGGTGGACCTCGACGAGGACCCCGGCTCGGAGTCCTGACCGGCCGGAACGCCGCGATTCCCTCGCCTGGGCTCACCGCCAGGGTTCGAGCAGCCTTTTCGCCTCTGTGGCGAGCGCCCACTGCAGAAACGGACCGAAACTGACCCGGGCCGCCCCGGCTTCCGCGAAATACGCCTTGTCGCCCTGTTCCGGCAGCGTCACCGCGTTGACCGGCAACGGCAGTTCGGCGCACAGACGGCTCAGTACCTCAGGACCGTACCGGCCGACCGGATACAGCACATCGGCACCCGCCGCGGCCGCCAACCGCAATCGTTCGATCGCGGGGCCTACCAGTTCGGCCGGATCGCCGGACGGGGCGAGCAGCAGATCGGTACGGGCGTTCACGACAACATGCACACCGGTATCGTCGGCCGCCCGGCGCAGCCGACCCACGAGATCGGCATGCTCCTGCGGCTCGCGCAGCCGGCCACCCTCCTTGTGCACGGTGTCCTCGAGGTTGAACCCGACCGCGCCGGCGTCCAGCAACCCGTCGATGAGCGCCACCGGCTCGACCCCGTAGCCGGATTCGAGATCGACCGAGACCGGTATCTCCACCGCGGCGGTGATCTCCCGGACGCGACCGAGCACATCGGCGAAGGCCATACCCTCCTGATCGGGTTTGCCGACCGAGTTGGCGAGCGGATGGCTCCCGACAGTGAGCGCCGGAAAACCGGCCTGCTGCACCAGATCCGCCGACCAGGCGTCCCAGACCGTGGGCAGGATCACCGGGTCACCGGGACGATGGAGTTCGAGGAATGCGGCGGCCTTCTCGGGCAATGTGGTCACCACACCGATCCTGCCGCAACCGGGCGCGACTTCGTACCCCCTTTTCGCGTGTCGCCGCCGCGCGCGCTTCCGGCGGCGGCAGGATGTGCCGGTGTGAACGTACGCACCAGGTCGACCGGTCGTAGCGGTGCGGTGGATATCACCGCCCGGGTCTGCCATCTCGTGATCACCTTGGTCATCGCCGCCGCGTTGGTGACGCAGCTGATACTGCTGTTCACCGGGGGCGCGGACGCGAATTCCGGGCGCGCGGACCCGGACGCCGGTATCGCGACGAGACTCGTCCGCCTGTTCAGCTATTTCACGATCCAGAGCAACCTGTTCGTGCTGGCCGCTTCGGTGGGGCTGGCGATACGTCCTGATCGCGACGGTCGGCTCTGGCGGGTGGTGCGGCTGGACGCTCTGCTGGGCATCGCGATCACCGGGCTGGTCTTCGCGCTGGTCCTCGCCGACGAGGTGCACCTCACCGGGGCGGCGTGGTGGGCGAATCTCGGTTTCCACTACATCGCGCCCTGGGCCACCCTGGCGGTGTGGCTGGTGTTCGGGCCCCGACCCCGGATCGACCGGGCCACGATCGCCGCGGCGTTCGTCTGGCCGGTGGCCTGGATCGGCTACACCTTCGCCCACGGCGCCGTGACGGACTGGTATCCGTACCCGTTCCTGGACGTCGCCCGGGACGGGTACGCCACCGCCCTGGTGAACACTCTGCTGGTGATCGTGCTCGCGGTGGTACTCGTCGCCGTCTTCGCGCTGCTCGACCGGCTCCCCACCGCCGCGAGCGGAACCGAGCCGGATATCGCGCGGGACGCGGCGATCAGGCCGGGGTCGCCAGGGCGAACGGAAGAACGGCCGGGGCCCCCGCCCGGCGCAGCGCCCACGCCGCGACGGTGAAGGTCCAGCCGGTATCGGTGAGGGTGTCCACCAGCAGGATCGGACCGTCCGCGGCACCGAGATCGGGGATCTCCCACGCATCGTGCAGGGCGGCGACCCGGTGGGCCGAGTTGACGGCGGACACCGGCGGCCGGTCGGGGCGGGTGTGCAGGGTGCCCAGATTGCGGAGCCGGCCGATTCCGGCGAGCCGCTCGGCCAGCGAGGTGGTGAGCGTCGGATGGGTGGGCGATTCCAGCGCCAGGACCGCGGTGGGCCGGACGGCCCAGTCCCATTCCCGGAGCACGGGAATGCACGCCTCGATCACCTCGTCCGGCACCGGGCCGTCGGGACCGTCGAGGATCGGGCGCAGCCGCCGGCCCCAGCCCAGTGAATTCAGCCGGCCCAGCACCCGGCCGGTCTCGGCACCTTCGGAGATCTTGCCCGACAGCGGCACACCGAGTTTCGCCATACCGGTCGGCCACTGTTTACGGGGCGCGAGATCGATACCCGGCCGGTCGAGCCGGGCCCGGGTCGCGTCGACGGCGGCGGTGTCGACAGTGGTGTCGCGATGCTCGCCGGTGCAGTTGTCGCAGCGGCCGCAGGCGCCGGTACCGGGCGCGGCGGCGAGCAGGGCCGGATCGTCGAGCTGGCGGCGCAGGAACTCCATCCGGCAGCCGGTGGTGCGCTGGTAGTCGAGCATCGCCTGCTGTTCGGCCGTGCGTGCGGCATCGAGCCGTTCGTAGCGGTCGGCGTCGTAGGCCCAGGGCTCACCGGTGCCCAGCCAGCCGCCGCGAACCCGGCGGACCGCGCCGTCGACATCGAGCACTTTCAGGACCATGTCGAGGCGGGAGCGGTTGAGCTCGACCAGCGGCTCCAGGGCCGCGGTGGACTGCGGGCGCTCCCGGTCGAGCGCTTCCAGGACGGAACGGACCACATGTTCGCGAGGGAACGCCACCGAGGCGAAGTAGCTCCAGATCCGGATGTCCTCGGGACCGGGGAGCAATACGACCTCGGCGCGTTCGGTGGCACGGCCGGCACGGCCGACCTGCTGGTAGTAGGAGATCGGCGACGACGGGGCGCCCACGTGGACCACGAAACCCAGATCGGGTTTGTCGAATCCCATTCCCAGTGCGGAGGTCGCTATCAGCGCTTTCACGTCGTTGTTCAGCAGGGCGGTTTCGAGTGTTTCGCGTTCGGCCGGATCGGTCTGCCCCGTATAGGCGGCCACCTTGTGCCCGTGCGAGTTCAGTACGTCGGCGAGATCGTGGGCTCCGGCGACGGTCAGGGTGTACACGATCCCCGACCCCGGTAGCCGGTCCAGATGACCGCTGAGCCAGGTGGTGCGTTCCACCGCGTCGTCGAAACGCACCACCGACAGATGCAGCGAGGCGCGATCGAGGTCCCCGCGCAGGACCAGGGTGTCGGTGCCGATCTGCCCGGCCACATCGGTGACCACCCGGTCGTTGGCGGTGGCGGTGGTGGCCAGGACCGGTACCTCACTGCCGAGATCGGCGATCAGGGTACGGATACGGCGGTAGTCCGGGCGGAAATCGTGACCCCAGTCGGAGACACAGTGCGCTTCGTCGATCACCACCAGACCGGCGTCGGCGGCGAGCCGGGGCAGCACCTGGTCCCGGAAATCCGGATTGTTCAGCCGTTCGGGACTGACCAGCAGCACATCCACGGCACCGGCCGCGACCTGCTGATGGATCTCGTCCCATTCGGTGACGTTCCCGGAGTTGATCGTCGCCGCGACGACCCCGGCCCGCTGAGCGGACGCGACCTGGTTGCGCATCAGGGCCAGCAGCGGCGAGACGATGACGGTGGGCCCACGCCCCTGGGCACGCAGCAGCTTGGCCGCGATGAAGTACACCGCGGATTTACCCCATCCGGTGCGCTGCACCACCAGCGCGCGGCGTTTACCGACCACCAGCGCTTCGATCGCGGTCCACTGGTCCTCCCGCAATCGCGCGTCCGGCCCGGCGAGCTCCCGCAGGAGTGCCTCCGCGTCCTCGCGTAGGACGCCGGCGACTCCGTCGGCCCCGCCCATGGTGTCGCCCGGTGCCGTCGTCATGGCGCCCATCCTGCCGCAGGCCACCGACACCGGCTCCACGCGGGCAGCACCCGGTGCCGTGACTTCGCAGGTCCCGGCCGTAGCGGCGGGCTCTTGCGGCCCGGTAGCTAGCCGAGTAGTTCGTCGACGTAGCACCAGCGCCACGCCTCACCGGGCTCCACGCTCCGAATCACCGGATGGCTGGTCGACGTGTAGTGACCGGCCGCGTGGTTCCCGGGCGAGGAATCACAGCAGCCGATATTCCCGCAGGTCAGGCACATGCGCAGATGGACCCAGGTCAGGCCCTCCGCCAGACACCGCGCGCACACATCCGGGCGGTCCGATTCGCATACGAGCGGGGCGGACCGCAGATGCGCGCAGTCCTCGGCCGCACCGCCCGGGACGGCCAGCGTCTCGACCCGGTCCTCGTCGTCGCCCTCGTCGAACCTGTCGATCATCGACTCCTCCAGGTCCAGCCGGGCCAGCACATGCTGCAGGATCTCGTAGTCCACGCCCCCGGCATCACGAACCCGCAGCACCGTCTCCCGTTCGGCACGCAACATCTCCAGCCGCAACCGCCGGTATTCCGCGGTCGGGGTCGCCAGTTCGGATTCCGGGCGACCGAGCCGCTCCCAGGCCGCGTTGGTCCGCCACCTCACCCGGTCGCGCAACGAACGCACTACGTCATCCGGGGTGTCCGGGCCGACCGCCGCGTCGAGTACGGCAAGTCCCGCGTTGGCGGCCTGGGTCAGCAGATTCGCCTTCTGCAGCGCGTCCTCGGCACGACTGGGCCCACGCAGACGCAACCGCCGCACCAGCCACGACAGCGACGTTCCCTGAAGCAGCAGCGTGCCCGCGACGACGACCAGGGCCAGCAGTTTCAGCACCGGCAGTTGCGGGGTGTCGGCCGGGAGCAGCAGTACCGCCGCCAGGGTCACCACCCCGCGCATCCCGGCCCAGGAGACCACCGTCGGGTTGGCCAGCGGTTCCGGGGCACGGCCGAAGGCACGCTCGAGGAAGGTCCAGCCGAACACCCACACCGGCCGCGCCAGCATCACCGCCGCCAGGACCGCGATCGCGGCCACGATCAAGGTGCCGTGATCCAATCCGCTCGCCCACGCGTCCCGGACGATCGTGTTCACCTGCAACCCGATGACAAGGAAAACCGCGCTCTCGAGGATGAACTGCGCGGTGCCCCAGTTGATGCGTTCGGCGGTGCGCGAAGCCGCGCTCTGCCAGACCGGCGCACCGTGCCCGAGGATCATGCCGCAGGTGACCACGGCGATGACGCCGGAGGCATGGATCTCCTCGGCGGGCAGGTAGGCCAGAAACGGCGCGAGGAAGGACAGGGTCGTATCCAGGACCGGGTCGATGATCCGCCGGCGCAGCAGGGCCAGCGCGTACGCGACCGCGATCCCCACCACCGCGCCGCCGCCGGCGGCGAGCAGGAAATCCCCGCCGGCGTTCCACACCGACACCGCACCTGCCGAGGCGGCGATCGCGGTCCGCAACGCCACCAGCGCGGTCGCGTCGTTGAACAGCGATTCGGCTTCCAGGATCGAGACAATGCGCCGCGGCATTCCGATCCGCCGCGCCACCGCGGTCGCGGCCACCGCGTCCGGCGGCGCCACCACTGCTCCCAGCGCCACCGCGACGGCGAACGGCACCGGCAGCAGCCACCAGACGACCGCGGCCACCGCAAAAGTACTGAAGAGGACCAGACCCACCGACAGCGAAACAATCGCACCGATATTGGCCCGGAAATCGACCAGCGAGGTGCGGATGGCCGCGGTGTACAGCAGTGGCGGCAGCAACCCGAGCAGCACCACCTCCGGCTCCAGATGCACCTCCGGCACGAACGGCAGATACGAGGCGGCGACACCGGCCAGTGTCAGCGCCAGCGGTTCGGAGATCCCGGCTCGGCGGGCCAGCGCCGCCACGGCCGCCGCCGATGCCACCAGGACAACCAGGCCGATCGCGATGTGCATCCGAGCATTCTCGCAGGTGAACCGCGACCGGCGGCACTCTCGTCGGCGAGCGCGACTGCCCCGGGCGCCGTTCCCGGGGATCGCCGGGACCCGCGGCGTCGACCAGCCGCACCGGGGCGGGCAGTTCACCGTCGGGACAGGTGACCACCAGCAGCATCGCCTCGGACACCCGCGGCCGGCGGATCGGATGGCGCGGCCGCGGATCGCGCGGATTCGAGATCGGTCATTTGTTCCATCTCATTCCGGGCCCGCGCCGGACAACACCGTCACCGTCCCCGTGGACCCGTCCACCCGGATCCGCATTCCGGTGCGCAATCTCGCGGTCGCTGCGGGCACCCGCACCACGGTGGGCACCCCGAGTTCACGAGCGACGGTCGCCACCGCGGTGAGTGGGCCGCCGTGTTCGATCACCAAGGCGGACGCCGACGGCAGCGCCGCCACCCACGCCGGGTCCGCGTTCTCAGCGACGAGGATCCCGGGGGTCATATCGCGTAATCGCCGCGCCACCACCGCGGGCCCCTCGACCACTCCCGCGGTCGACGCGGTCCCGGCGAGTACCTCGTGGTCGTGGGCCGCCGAGATCGCGGTACGCGCCGCCCAACCCTGTTCCGTCAGTTGCACATCGGATACCTCCGCGCCTTCGGTACTGAACCGCACCGGGGCGGACAGCCCGCCGGCGGCGGCGCGGGCAGCCTTACGTTCCGCGATCCGCGCCCCTAAATCAGGCATCGGCGCCCGGTCGTAGCAGCCACGCAGTTCACCGGCGGTCAGGCAGTCGATATCGCCCGGATCACGCAGGATCCCCCGTGCGGCGAGGTCGGCGGCCATCACCCGGATCATCGCCTCGAGGATGCCTGCCGCACGGGCCCGGCTCGACCGGACGGATTCCCGATGCGCGGCACAGCGCGCCGCGCGCACCCGCACCAGATCGTAGAGCCGGCGACGGATCCCGCCGAGCCTCTCGTCGAGGTAGTCGTCCGGGTCGATTCCGGTGGCGCCCGGTGACCCGGACTCGACCGCGGATCCGATCGCGACACCAGGCCGCACCGCGGCGTACCGGAACGCCCGCGACGCCTCCGGTAGATAGGAATCGGTCAACGCCACCACAGCACCCATGAGCGTCAGAACTACGGCGTCGAGCACCGTCACCGGGCCCCACAGCAACACCAGTTCCCGGTCCAGCCGCCGGTACTCCGCGTAGGCGTGTTCGCCGTGGACGTAGTCACCGGGCTCGTACCGGTCGCAGACGCGATCGAATTCGGTCCGGAAATCACGCATCATCGCCTCGATCCGCCACGCCCGGCGCAGGAATACCCCGGTCGTCCGGATCCGGGACCGGATCCGGTGGGCTCGCGAATCGAAGGTGAAAGGGGACAGCGATTCCGCGACTTCGTCCGGCACGGGATCGGTCGCGCCCAGCATGTCCTCGAGCGCTCTACGGCTCAGCCGGTATCCGGGCGCGATACCCGCCAGCCGATACCAGTGCAGCAGGTTGCCGTACACCCGGCCGTGAAAGCTTCCCAGCAGGTAGGGCGTCCACGAATCCGTCTGTTCCACCTGCTCGTCCGGCACCCCGAGGGAGCGGGCGTATTCACGGCACACCCGTCCGTATATTCCGGCGGCGATTGTGAAGGCCAACGGTGAAGTGATCCCCGGAAAGGTCTGCACCGCCGTGGCGTCGTCCCATATCCGCGGCTCCCCTGGCGCGACCGGTTCGGCGGCACCCCGGATCACGGCCGTCACGATTGCCCGCTTCCGCGGGCATTGCTGCCGCACCGCGCCGCGATCGCCGTCTCGGTTTCGTCTGTCCCGAGCACCCGCAAGAACCGACCTCCAACCCCGTTCACCGCAACAGGACACCGTTGTCCGTTCCGGACGAGTAAACCCGAGAAATGCCTCGTCCATCGCGTATTCGAGGTTTGTGTCAGACCACAGGGTTTCCGGCTCCGCCGGTGCCCGAGGTCAGGGCACTGCGAAACAACCGATAGGCTGTGATGGCCCGCGCAGGTTTCGGTGAGGATGTGATTCCGCGTGAGTTGGAGCCTTACCCCCGACGAATTCGCGCATGTATGGCGCCGAGCCGACCTGGACCGGATCCCCTATCCGCTGCGGGTACTCGAATCGCCGCGGACCGAAAGCGATGCCCGGCTCCTGCGCGCCGAACTCGCCCAGCGTTTCCCGGCCGACCCGGATCTCGATGCCTGCCTGCGTATTCTCGCCCTTCCGCATACCCGGGTGATCGCCATCGGCGGATCCCCCGAACCCGGCCGGGAAGTGCGGGCACTGGGCTGTGTCGTCCACGATCGGGGGGTCCTGGCTGTCCAGGCGCCCGGACGTACCCGGGAATTCGGCGGGCCGGTGCAGCTCTCCATCGGGCACAGCGGCAAACTGGGCGCCCGGCTGGCGGCACTGCTGCCGAAAGCGCCCGCCGGGCGATATCCCGCCCGTTCCGCCTCGGCCGCGGCGGTGCGGGATACCGAAACCGTCATCCAGGAGGAACGTGCCGCACCACTGATCCGGAAACTGCTGTACGCCCCGCATACTGCCGACGGGCACATCCGTATCGAAGCGCATCTCGACCGGCCGAATCCGCCACCGCCGCTGCACTACACCTGGCTCGATGTCGAGAACGACGGCCGCTATCTGCTCAAGGCCGACGAGAACGTCCACCTGGTGCCCGCCTCTCCCGAACAGCTCGCGGCGCATCTGCAGAAACGTATTCCCGGCTGATCCGAGATCACCGCGGACCGGCTGCCCGGACCACCGGTTGCGGTTACTCTGGGCGTGACCGACGGAGGGGTACGCCAGTCATGAAGATAGAAGACAGCCGAGCCGAGATCGTCCGGTTCCGTCAGGCAGCCCATGCGGGAACCGTCAAATTCGATCCGGAAGCGGCACGCCGCTGCGCGGAACTGTACGACCGCCAGGCCGACCGGCTCATCTATCTCCGGCAGCGGCTGGAAGACGCCTCCGATCCACACGGTTTCGGTGGTCTGGTCTCCGCCGCGCAGTTACAGGCCGGGTTCGGGCACAAGGCCCGCGACGCCGCCGCCCTGCTCGACCATTACATCGAAGCGGCCTACCGCATGAAGGAAGCGTTCCTGGTCAGCGGTGGCCTCTACGACGAGGCCGATGCCGCGAACGCCGCCGCGGTTCGCGCCGTCGAAACGAGGCTCGACCGATGATGCGATACCTCCGCCTTCGCTACGGCCCCCGCGGACCGCATGTATCCGGTTCGAAGGAGGGTTTGTGAGCGGTACGGATCCCGATTACGTCAGCGCCATGGAACATTTCGAAGCCATGCGCCACGCGGACATCTACCGGGCCACCCAGCAGATCGACGCCGGTGAGATCCTGCGGATCTCCGGTACCTGGCTGCACGCCGCCACCACCCTGCAGACCTCGCTCCCGCTGACCCGCGCCGGTGCGGACCGGGTGATGAACGCGATGGAATGGGACGGTGCGGCCGCCGACGCCGCGTTCGCCAGCACCCGAAGTTTCGCCGATTCGGTGGAGGAACTGGCCGGCGTACTCGGTCAAGTGGGGTTGCGCCTGGGCGCGGTGGCCGCAGCCGCGGAAGCGGTGAAGATCGCGGTGGTCCCGCCCGGCGATTACGGTCCGGTAGGCGCGCTGGCGCGGCTCTTGGAAGCCGCCGAGGTGATCGATGCGCAGATGGTGCAGGAGGTGCTGCGTCAGGAAGCGGTCCTCACCATGAACATGGTCTACAAGCCGGCGTACCTCGCCGCGGGCACCGCGGTACCCGCGCTCCCGGAACCGCCGGTGGCTCCCGGTCCGCTGCCACCGCTCGGCCCGCCGGCCCCACCGCAGGTGCAGGTCGACTCCGTGGTCGGCGCGGATTCGGCGCCCGCGCCAAGCGGTTCGGACCCCACTCGGCCCCCGCCGGACGGCGGTTCCACCGATTCCGGCGGTGCCACCGATTCGCCCGCACCGCCGAACGGTTCCGCGGCACCGGCTCCGGCGACACCGGGCCCATCCGCGCCGCCCGCACCGGATAATTCCCCCGCACCTTCCCAGCAGCCGACCGAGGAGACCCCCCGGCCGCCGGAACCGGAAGTGCCGGAACCGACCGCTGGTCCCGCCCCGGCCCAGCCGTCACCGGCACCCCACGCCCAGCCGCCCACCGCCGAGCAGCCGCCCTCCCGGCCGGTGCCTCCCGAACCTCCAGCACCTCCTCAACCACCAGAGCCTCCCGAACCTCCAGCGCCTCCTCAACCACCAGAGCCTCCCCAACCACCAGCGCCTCCCCAACCACCGGTACCTCCCCAACCACCCGCGCAGAACCCGACCGGGGTACCGCTCTCGGATCCGGACGGGCAGCCCGGCATCACCGGCCCGGTACCGGGTCAGCGCGCGCCCGATCAGCCCGGCGTCATTCCGCCACCACGACCCTGACCGGCCGGGCGGCCCTACAGGCCCGGGGTCTCCTGCACCCAGTGGAACCGCGGACCGTTCAACCGAAAAGCTGCGGGGTCGCCCGCCCGCAGGTCGACGGTCACCGGCCGGC
Organism: Nocardia sp. NBC_01329; assembly: GCF_035956715.1. Taxonomy (NCBI): domain Bacteria; kingdom Bacillati; phylum Actinomycetota; class Actinomycetes; order Mycobacteriales; family Nocardiaceae; genus Nocardia; species Nocardia sp. NBC_01329. The sequence goes on from NZ_CP108381.1 coordinate 4,351,260, forward strand.
CGTTCAACTGCCCGTCCAGTCGCAGGACATCGGGTTCCGGACGGGCGAAAGTGAAGGTCGCGATCGGCGTGGCCGCGGAGTCCGGTGCAGGCGGGGCGCTGGAGGTTCGGGAGGCACTGACCGTGAGAGTGCGTGCGGGAGCGTCCAACTGTGCCGGTGCCGTCACCAGCGTCCCGTCCATCTGCTGCCAGGTCACCGCGCCCTCGGTCTCGACGACCAGCCGCTGCCAACGGGTCTCGTCGGTGAGCAACGGTGGAACCGGTCGTCCGTCGATTCGGAACTCGGTGACCTCCCAGAGGCCGTACAACTCCGGTTTCGGCACGCCGCCGCCGTAGTCGCGCCAGCTGGACCAGCCGAGCACCGCCACCCCGGCGACCAGCCAGAGACCGATCGCCACATGAACTGATCCGGCGATCCGGCCGGCTCGGCGACTCGTGAACAGCGGCGGTTGGACCGCGGGTTCGGCACGGCGCGCGAGCAGGAAGAAATCCGCGAAACGGCGGGCCTGCGGGGCGAGCAGGATCAGGGAGAACACCAGCAGATGGAACGACAGGATCTTGACCGGGACGTCGAAGGTCATGTTCAGCACGAAGACCTGCGCCATGCTCACCACGCTGAGCATCGCCCCGAGTGTGGCTGTACGCGGTACCAGCAGCAGGAGGCCGGCGGCCAGTTCCGCTACCCCGAGCAGGATTTGGTAGACCGGCGCGCTGCCGACCTGCAACCACAGCACAGACATCGGGGAGAACTCACCGTAGGGCTGGATGAGCGCCGAGAGCGGGGGCGGCGGCATCTGGGTCGGTACCGCTTTGGCGATCCCGTAGAACAGCATCTGCCCGGCGAGGCACAGTCGCAGCCCGGTCAGAAACCACGCGGCTGCCCGCGGGTAGGCGGGCCGGCGATGGTCTAGCACCGACCACAGCACCGCCGCCGCGGCCGCCACGACCACCGCGCTGAACACCATCAGCCAGATGATCGTCTGGTCGCCGCTGCCGGAGGTCCGGTGGAACTCAGCGTCGACACCGAACACCGACTGCCCCACCCATTTCAGCAAGGGCTCGGCGGCGATCAGCGGCCACATCGGCGCGTTATCGGGCAGATGTCGGTGTGCGAACCCGGTGAAGACGAACAAGATCTGCCCGATCATCACGCTGAACAGCACGCAATAGATCACGCCGAACCGGAAGGCGAACCGAGCCGGCCACGACCAGCGCGCCGGTGGTGGCTCATCGAGTTCAGGCGGTGCGTACTCGGATTCGGTCACCGTCTGCACCGTGTTCACACCGCACCTCGCTATCCGACCTGTCCGATGCCCACCCCCGAGGGGTCGAGCCGAGCCTCCTCTTCGAACTTAGGGCAGAACCCGGGCCGGGCACCTCCGTGACAACCCCGATACCGCTGTCCTCCTTGTGCACGAATCCGCGGTCCCCGGCCGGCACCACTACCAGGCGACAGGCCCGTTCGCACCGACGAAGGCACCATCGGGGGACGTATCCGCCGCCTCCGCCGCGGCGAGAACCACCGCTGCGGCCTGCTCCGGCGTGGTCGGCGCGTCGGCCGCCGCCGGGGCCAGTTCGGTCGCGACGAATCCGGGGCATACCGAGGTCACCCGGACGGTGGTATCGGCGAGAGTTTTCGCCAATCCGACCGTGAGGCTGTTCAGCGCCGCCTTCGAGGCCTGGTAGCCCGGGACCACCATCGAGTAGTACGCCGAGTCGGGGTTGCGCTGTTCGGTGAGCGAACCCATCTCGCTGGAGATGTTGACGATCCGTCCCGCCGGTGCTCGGCGTACCAGTGGCAGCAATGCTTCGATCACATTGGCGGGGCCGAACGTGTTGGTCATCAGGGTCTCGGTGAACGCACCGGGATGAGCGAAGTTCACCGTGCCCACGGCGGTCGCCTCGGGCAGGATGCCCGCATTGTTGACCAGCACATCGATGTGCTCGTACCGTTCGGCGATCGAGTCACGCAGGCATCGAGCGCTGTCCACCGAGCACACGTCGAGGAGTTCGCCCTCGACCGCGAGCCCCTCGGCTCGCAGCTCCTTCACCACTATCTCCACCGCCTGCTCGCGGCGTCCGGTGACGATCACCCGATAGCCGTTCCGGGCGAACACCGTCGCGGTGGCTCGTCCGATTCCGCGGGTCGCCCCGGTGACCACCACGATCTTCTCCGACATATCGTTCCTTTCGCGATTCCGCTGTTACTCCACGAGCATCCGTGACGACCCCCCTCGCGCGCTGGCAGGAAATCGCCGTCGCGTTCGCCGCTACGCCACCGCCGGTGAGCAGGTCGCACTTCCAGTTCGCTGTCCTCACTCGGCCGTATCGGCTCGCAGCTCGAGCTGACCGCATGCACCGCGATACGACCGGACTCCAGGCGGGCGGAAACTGCTGGAGCACAGCGGTTGGCGCGCGTAATGTGTCCGCTGCGGCACACTGTGGGTGTGGATGGGCCGAGGCGATCGGTTACCTCCCCAGAGGTCGCGGGTTCGAGTCCCGTCACGTCCACGGGACGTGTGGCTCAGGTGGTTAGAGCGCTGGGCTCCTTCTCCGGTCACGCGAACACGCCCATCCGCCCACGGTGTGTCGTCCTCGTGCACGGTTCTCAACCAAACACCTGGGCTCTCATACGAACGCCTGGGCCTGTTGTGCCGGAGAGCTCGAGTCCGGGAACTTCTTCGACGATCCGGACGCGGAGGCTCTCGCCCCACGCCGGAAAATCGGTAGAGCGCCGTGGGATCGACTTGTACAGTTCCGGACAGGCGCATCGCAGGTGGGTGGGCCGGAGCGCATCGGTAATCGATCTATATGTCGCGGGTTCGAATCCCGCCGTGTCCGCACCCGTCTCCCCACGTGCCCGAGCGGGCCGGAAGAAGGGGACATGCCATGGACGCACTCGCCGGTATCGATCTGCGCAGCACAGCGCAACGGGAACAGGCCGATCCGCGCCAGGTGCCGAACAACGCCGGTGGGTGGACGTTCGAGGTCACCCCCGAGATTCGGCTGCGCCGGTTCCTCACCCTCGGCACCGACGGGGGAACCTATTACGTGGGCCCCCGCGGCATCACCAGGGAGAATGCCGCGATCGTGGTGGATTTCGCACAGCGCCGGACCGAGGACCTGGTCCGTATCGTGGTCGAGATCTCCGTATCCGGCCGGGCGCCCCGACAGAACCAGGCACTGTTCGCGCTGGCAGCCGCGGCGTCCCTGGGTGATGCCGAGGGACGGCGGGCCGCGTTGGACGCGCTACCCCTGGTAGCCCGCACCGGAACGCACCTGTTCCTGTTCGCCCGCTATATCGAGCAGTTCCGAGGCTGGGGCCGCGGCCTACGCCGGGCCGTCGCGAACTGGTACACCGCGAAGCCGATCGACGAGATCGCCTACCAGGCGGTGAAATACCGGCAGCGCGAGGGCTGGTCCCACCGCGACCTGCTGCGGCTGGCGCACCCGGCGACCACCGAGGACGAGCGCAAGCGGCTGTTCGACTGGATCTGCGGCCGCGAACCCGGCCTCGACGGGCTGCGGCTGGTCGAGGGGTTCCAGCGGGCCACCACAGCGGATCCGGCCGCCGTACCGGAGCTGGTGCGCGAGTACCGGCTGTCGTGGGAGATGTTGCCCGATGTGGCGCTGAGCCTTCCCGAGGTGTGGGAGGCGCTGCTGGACAACGGTCTGCCGCAGACCGCATTGTTGCGCCAGTTGCCGCGACTGACCTCGCTCGGCCTCCTCGAACCGCTCGGCACCCGGACCCGCGCGGTCGCCGAACAGCTGGCCGATCCGGAACGGTTGCGCCGCGGCCGTGTGCACCCGATGAACGTCCTGGTCGCCTTGCGCACCTATGCCTCCGGGCACGGAGCGCGAGGCGGGGGTGCCTGGGCACCGTCCCGTCCGATCGTGGATGCCCTGGACGCCGCGTTCTATGCCGCCTTCGAGGCGGTGGAACCCACCGGCAAACGGTTCCTGCTGGCACTGGACGTCTCCGGTTCGATGACGGCCCGGATCTCGGGACTGCCGTTGTCGGCCCGGGAGGCCAGCGCGGCACTGGCGCTGGTGACCTCGGCGACCGAGCCGCATTGCGAAACCGTCGGTTTCACCGCGGCGACCGACGCGACCGGGTGGCGTGAGGCGGCGCTCACTCCCCTGCCGATCAGTCCGCGGCAGCGACTGGACGACGCCATCCGAGCGGTATCGAACCTGCCGTTCAGGGGCACCGACTGCTCGCTGCCGATGCGGTACGCCCTGGACTGTGCTCTAGAAGTGGACGTTTTCGTGGTGCTCACCGACAACGAGACCTGGGCGGGCACCGAACACCCGCACCAGGCGCTACAGCGATACCGGGAACAGATCGCCCCGGGGGCGAAACTGGTGGTGATCGGAATGACCGCCACCGGTTTCACCATCGCCGATCCGGCGGACGCGGGGATGCTGGATATCGCGGGTTTCGATGCCGCGGTCCCGGCGCTGCTGGCCGATTTCGCCCGCGGCATCTGAGACGTGGCGCGGAATCGGTCCGGGCGGTGGCGCACAAACGCCACCGCCCGGACGCGAGTCGGAGTTGCCCTCCGATTGCCGATATCATCGCAGGCGCCCGATCGAATCCTGAAGTACAGGTAGTACCGATGACACGCCAGCCGCACACCGTATCCCCCGATATGCCGAAGCTCGTCGAGGGGCCGGACGCGGTGGCCGATCCGCGAACGGCACCGGCCCGGAACTATTTCCCGCCGCCCCGGGAACTGCGGGGCAATCTGAACGGCTGGACCTATCCCGCAGTGTTCCTGGTGGCCGTCCTCGCCACCTTCCTCCTGGCCCAGGCGGCGCTCGCCCTGGACTCCGGCGAACCGTTACAGCCGGCCATCCATATCGCGGCCGCCGCCTGGGTCGCCTCGTACCTACCGATGCTCTCGGCGACCTCACGGGGCCGGTCACGGATCCGGATCGAGGGCGCCCGCTTCGCCAACGACCAGGACGCGCTGGTGGTCCGCCGCTCACTCGGATACGAGGTCGCGCTCGTGGTCTGCTTCCTCAGCCTCGCGACGCTGTGCGCGATCTTCGGTATCGGCACCTGGACCGGCACACTCACCCTGAACCCGCGGCCGCCGGTTCCGCCGTGGCTGGCCATCGCCGCCGCCGTCGCGGTCCTGCTCTATCTCTGTGTCTACGCGCGGCGACCGGAGATCCGCCGACTGGTACTGACGCCGATGCATATCGTGCTGCCCACCAAGACCTCGGTCGCGAACATGGTGAGCTGGACCTCGATCGAACAGATCGAGGTGGTGTCGCGCAACAACTCCAAGGGCACCATCCGGATCTCGCGCCCCGGCCGGAAGCCGGGCCGCAGCGCCACGAAGCGGATCCACGCCGAGAAGCTCTCGATCGGCTCGGCCGCCACCTACTGGCTGATCCGCTTCTACCACGAAAATCCCGACCTGCGCGCCGAACTCACCGACGAGCGGGCCCCAGACCGGTTGCGTACCTACGCGGTCGTCCCCGAATTCGGCATCTGAACGCTTCGGCGCCGGCCGGGCAACCGGGCCGTGCCCCGGTAGTGTCGGGACCGTGACCAGCGTGCTGCCCGAAACCGCCCCGATCGCACCACAACCCGACGGCATCGGACATTTCACCGGCACGGCGGGGCGGGCCAGGTTCGTGGCCGCCTATCGGGACGGGATGGCGACCCTACCGGTACCCGACGAGACCCGGATCCTTACCACCACGTTCGGCCGGGTCACCGCCTACCGTTTCGGCCCGCCCGCCGCCGAACCCCTCGTGCTGCTGTCCGGGCGGCAGGCCTCTACACCCATGTGGCGAGCCAATATCGGGAGCCTCGCCGAACAGCGGACCGTCTGGTCGCTGGACAGCCTCGGCGAGCCCGGGGCCACCGCACAGACCGCGCCCATCACCGGCCCGCGGGATCAGGCCGCCTGGCTGGATCAAGCTCTCGCGCAGTTGGGGGCCGAGCGGGTCCACCTGCTCGGGGTGAGTATCGGCGGCTGGCTGGCCGCACAGACCGTCGTCTACCGGCCGGAACGGGTGGCCTCGGCGATCCTGCTCGATCCGGCCGTCACCTTCGCCCCGGTCACCTGGAAGATGATCCTGGTCTCGCTGGGCAGCATCCTGCCCGGTGTCCCGAGGGCCGTGCGGGAGTGGCTGCTGAGCTGGATCTCCGGTGGCGCGAAAGCCGACGATTCGGTCCCCGAGGCCCGGCTCATCGCATCGGGTATGCGGGATTTCGTGCAGCGCTCGGAGCAGCCGCGGCAACCGACGACCGAACAACTGCGTTCGGTCCCGGTCCCTATCCTGGTGATTCTGGCGGGCGACAGTATCATCCACAACCCCAGCCGCGCCGCGGAACGCGCCCGGCAGGTTCCGGGCGCCGAGGTCGAGGTATGGCCCGGGCACTCGCACGCGATCAACGGCGAGGCACCGGAGCGGATCGCCGCCCGCGTCCGACAGTTCCTGGCACAGCTGTAGTACCCGGGCCCGATAGGCTTCGGACATGGTGCGGGTCCGGCAGATGCACGAGTGGGCGGTGAGCGAGGAGGCGGCCGTCGCCGTCCAGCAGCGGCTGCGAGGCCTGGTGCGGATAGGTGACGAACACGGCCCGATCCGGAAGGCGGCCGGGTTGGATGTCGCCTACCGCGATCCCGATATCGCGATCGGGGTGGTCACCGTGCTGGACGTGGATTCGCTCGCCGTGCTGGATCAGGCGGTGGTCCGCGAGCGTATCGAGTTCCCCTACATTTCCGGGCTTTTCGCCTTCCGCGAGATTCCCCCGTTGACCCGCGCACTGGAATCGCTTCGGGTCGAACCGGATGTCCTGGTCTGCGACGGCCACGGCCTGGCCCACCCCCGTCGTTTCGGACTCGCGGCCCATCTGGGTGTGCTCACCGACCTGCCCAGTATCGGTGTCGCCAAGAAATCCTCCGGCGACCATGCCGATCCCGGCCCGGACCGGGGTGATTCGAGCCCGGTCACCTCCGACGGCGAGATCGTCGGCCGAGCCCTGCGTACTCAGCCGGGGGTCAAACCACTGTTCGTCTCGGTCGGGCATCGTTTCAGCCTGGACTCCGCCTGTGCGCTGGTCTTGCGCCTGGCGCCGCGCTACCGGCTGCCGGAGACCACCCGCACCGCTGACCATCTCGGCCGCATCGCCTGAACCCACGGAAGTTGCGGGTCCCGCGAACTCCACAGCGGGATAGCGGACTCGCGCACTCGCCGCGGCGAGACGCCGGAGACCGAGCGGATCCGATACCGGTGGTCGCGCCGCGCCGGCGCTCCCACGATGGACCGAGCGGGACGCGCAGCCGGAACCCGGTGCTCGTCAGACCCGTACCAGGTCGTCGGCGTGAATCACCGGGCGCTGCATACCGTCCGGCAGTTCCCGGGTGGACCGGCCGAGCACTGTCGCGAGTTCGGCGGCGTCGTATTCCACCACGCCACGGGCCACGATCGTCCGATCCGGGCCCACGAGATCCACTACGTCACCACCGTGAAAACGCCCCCGGACCCCGACGATTCCCGCCGCGAGCAGGGACCGCCGGGCACCGGCCACGGCTTCGACCGCGCCCGAGTCGATGAGGATCGCGCCGTGGCTGTCGGCGGCATGGCGTACCCAGAACCGGCGCGCCGACAACCGCACCGGGCGGGCCGCGAAAGCGGTTCCGACCGTACCGGTTCCGAGCGCTTCGGCGGCCTCGTCGGCTGCGGCGAGCAGCACCGGGACTCCGGCGTCCGCCGCCAACCGAGCCGCCGACAGTTTGGACGCCATCCCACCGGTCCCGAGCACTCCGCCGCTACCGGCGATCACCCCGTCGAGGTCGGCACTCGTCCGTACCTCGCCGATGAAATTCGCGTTTCCCTTGCGGGGGTCGCCGTCGTAGAGCCCGGCCACATCCGAGAGCAGGAACAGCGCGTCGGCACCCACCAGATGCGCCACCAGCGCGGCGAGCCGGTCGTTGTCGCCGAACCGGATCTCCTCCGTCGCGACGGTGTCGTTCTCGTTCACCACCGCGACCGCACCGAGCGACCGCAGCCGGTCGAGGGTGCGCTGTGCATTGCGATGGTGTTCCCGGCGGGCGAAATCGTCGGCGCTGAGCAGAATTTGACCGACCGTGCGGTCATAGCGCGCGAACGAGGTGCCCCAGGCATGGACGAGCGCGAGCTGCCCGACGCTGGCCGCGGCCTGTTTGGTGGCGAGATCCCGGGGACGCCTGGTCAACCCGAGCGGCGCCAGGCCCGCGCCGATCGCACCGGACGATACGACGACCACATCGGATCCGGATCGCATCCGGGCCTCGATAGCGTCGGCGAGCCGGTCCAGCCTGGCGATATCGAGTCCGCCGGACAAGCTGGTGAGGGCCGAGGAGCCGATCTTCACCACTACGCGCCGGGCCTCGGCGATCGAACGCCGGGCACTGCTGAGTTCTGCTGGAACCAGGGTCACGGCCGTGCCCCTGCTCCGCGGTTCCCCTGGTTCACCTGCCTACTCCTCGCTTTCCTCGTCCACCAGACCGCGGCGCACCCGCGATGCGTGCTTACGTTCGGCCGCGCCCACGCGGTCGGTCTGTTCGAGCCGGATATCGGTACCGCGACCGGTGGGCACCAGGTCGGTGCCGGCGGCGATCTGCGGTTCCCAGTCGAAGGTCACCTCGCCGATGGTCACCGGCGCACCCGGTTGCGCCCCGCGCCGCACCAGTTCGTCCTCGACACCCAGGCGGGCCAGGCGGTCGGCGAGATAGCCGACGGCTTCGTCGTTGTCGAACTGGGTCTGGCGGACCCAGCGCTCGGGCCGCGTACCGCGCACGATGAAACCACCCGGCTCCTCCGGATCGGCGCGCACGGTGAATCCGGAATCGTCGACCGGCACCGGACGGATCACCGGCCGCTTCGGATCGGCCTTCGGATGCGCATCACGGTAGGCCTGCACCAGTTCGGCGAGCGCGAAGGTCAATTGCCGCAAACCGGAATGCGCGACGGCCGAGATCCGGAACACCGGCCAACCGCGTTCCCGCAGCTCGGGTGTGACCAGGTCGGCGAGATCTTCGGCATCGGGTACGTCGACCTTGTTGAGGATCACCACCCGGGGCCGGTCCGCGAGATCACCGAGGCTCACATCGCCGTGCAGGGCAGGCTTGTAGGCGGCGAGTTCGGCCTCGAGAGCATCGATATCGGAGAGCGGGTCCCGGCCGGGTTCCAGGGTCGCGAGGTCGACCACATGCGCCAGTACCGCGCAGCGTTCCAGATGACGGAGGAAATCCAGGCCCAGACCGCGACCGTCACTGGCCCCGGGGATCAATCCGGGTACGTCGGCGACTGTGAAGGTCGTATCGCCCGCGTTCACGACACCGAGGTTGGGCACCAGGGTGGTGAAGGGATAGTCGGCGATTTTCGGCTTGGCGGCGGACAGCACCGAGACCAGCGACGACTTACCCGCGGACGGAAATCCGACCAGACCCACATCGGCGACGGATTTGAGCTCGAGCACCACATCGTGGGCCTCGCCTTCCTCGCCGAGCAGGGCGAATCCGGGCGCCTTCCGGGCCCGGGAGACCAGGGACGCGTTCCCCAGCCCGCCCCGGCCGCCTTTGGCGACGACGAACCGGTTACCGGCCCCCACCAGGTCCATCAGGACCTCGCCGTCGGCGTTCACGACGACGGTCCCGTCCGGGACCTTCAGCAGCAGCTCCCCGCCCTTCTTCCCGTCCCGGTTACCGCCCTCGCCGGGTTTGCCGTTGCCGGCCTTGGCGTGCGGATGGAAGTGGAAATCCAGCAATGTATGCACATTGGCATCCACCTCGAGGATCACATCCCCGCCGTTACCGCCGTTACCGCCGTCGGGGCCGCCCAGTGGTTTGAACTTCTCCCGGTGCACCGACGCACAGCCGTGCCCGCCTTTACCGGCACGGACATGAAGAACGACACGGTCGATGAACTTGGCCATGGCCGGATCATCCTCCTCAGAGGGTTGCGGGGGTGGGATGGACACCGTGTTCGGGAAGCGGGATGGACACTGCGTCGGATCGAGGCGGCGCAGCGGTGCCCGGGTGAGGCGACGGCGCCGGGGTGGAAACGCGAAAAGCGGGCCGAGGGTGTGTCACCCTGACCCGCTCGCTGTGGTGGAGTCGTCAGCCGGTCAGGCTTGGACCGGCTCCGGGACCACGATATTGACGGTCTTACGACCCCGCTTGCTGCCGAACTCGACGGCACCCGCCGAGAGCGCGAACAGGGTGTCGTCCCCGCCACGGCCGACATTGACGCCGGGGTGGAAGTGGGTGCCGCGCTGCCGCACCAAGATCTCGCCGGCCTTGACCGACTGCCCGCCGAAACGCTTCACGCCGAGCCGCTGTGCATTGGAATCGCGGCCGTTCCGGGAGCTGGATGCGCCCTTCTTATGTGCCATTGCTGATACTCCTTCAGCGCGGGACTGTGCAGCCCTGCAGGTGGTTACTTGATGCCGGTGACCTTCAGGACCGTCAGCGGCTGACGGTGACCCTGGCGCTTGTGGTAGCCGGTCTTGTTCTTGAACTTGTGGATGCGGATCTTCGGGCCCTTGGTCTGCTCGACCACCTCGGCCGATACCGCAACCTTCGCGAGCTTGTCGGCTGCGGTGGTGAGCTCGGCGCCATCGACGACGAGTACCGGCGACAGTGCCACAGAGGTGCCCGGCGCACCCTCGATCTTCTCGACCTTCACCAGGTCACCGACCGCGACCTTGTACTGCTTTCCGCCGGTCTTGACGATCGCGTACGTTGCCATCGGTCGGCTGCCCTTCTTCCTTTTAGTGCTCTGCACTCGTTCATACGGTAGTACCTCGGTTTCGCACCGGGGTCCACCGCACGACTGGTCTGATAATCCGCCGCCTCGGCCATTGGTGGCTCTCGGTATCGGGAACCGGCCACGGAACAGCACATGCTGTCGCCGGGCAGCGAGTGCCAAGATTACAGGATGCCGGTACATGCGACCAAACCGGTCCCCTTCTACGACCCGGGCGGACCGGACGCACCACCGGAACCGGGGTGACGCGGGAGTAGCGGCCGAGGTGTAGGTCCCTACACCCGCACCGGACACGCGAGTGCCCGGCCCGCATTCCGCGGACCGGGCACTCGGCGCTCGATTCAGTTCTGCTCGTCCACCGGCGGTCCGGACGGACGTCCCGCGGCCCGGCGGCGCGCCCGGCGCACCGGAACCTCGGGCTCCGGCGGATCGGCCGCGACTTCGGTGACCGGCGCGGCGGGCTGGTCGGTGGCCGCCAGTACGAATACCGCGCCCGCACTGTCCGCGGCCGGAGCCGAGGTCGAGCGGGCGACGCGACGCCGCCTGCTCCGGGTCTCCGGAACATCGTCCCCGCCGGACTCCGGCGATCCCGCAGGTTCCGATTCCGTGGCCGACGCGGGGGCGGTTTCCGCCGAGTGCGCCGAACCGTTCGCCGTGTGAGCCGGACCGTTGCGAGCCGCGGCGGGTGCGGTCTCGACAGGCGGCACCGATGCCTCGTCCGGGCCGGGTGCCGCGTCTTCGGGGGCTTCCGGTTCGGGAGCAGCCTGCCCGGCGCCGTCGCCGGCGTCCGGCTCGGCAGCAACCGGCTCGGCAGCAACCGGCTCGGCTGCGACCGGCTCGGCTGCGGCGGAGACAACCGGCTCGGTGGCTACCGACTCGGTGACCTCGGCCTCACCGGTCGCGCTGCTACCGTTCTGTTCCGCGGCCGGAGTCCGCCCGGCAGCGCCGGCCGAACGCCGGACCCTGGCCCGGCGACGACGCGGCTCGGCACCCGCCTCGGCATTCTTCGCCGCTCGAGCCGAATCAGCCGACGAGGTATCGGAGTCGGCCGCTTCGACCGTGGACTCCGCCCCGCGGGTACCGGCCCGCGACCCCTTCACCGCCGCATCCTGCTTCGATGCCTCGGCTGTGCGCTCCGTCTCGTCGGTCTCCGGATGGTGGGCGGCCATGGCCAGCGCCACCGGATGGGCGCGCCTGGCCGCTGCCTCTTCCTCCGAGAGCTCCGGCACGGCGGTCTGCTGCGGAGCGGCGGGCGCCGCGGCGGCCGGCTTGTCCCGACCACGGCGACGTCGCGAACCGGACTCGCGACCGCGGCCGGCTCCCTCGTCCGAACTCGACGGCTCCACCGGGTAGCTGTGCACCAGGAGGCCGCGCCCGTGGCAATGCTCACAGGTCGTGGAGAACGCCTCCACCAGCCCGGTTCCGAGCTTCTTACGGGTCATCTGGACCAGGCCCAGCGAGGTCACCTCGGATACCTGATGGCGGGTGCGGTCGCGGCCCAGCGCCTCGGTGAGACGACGCAGCACCAGATCGCGGTTGGACTCCAGCACCATATCGATGAAGTCGACCACGATCATGCCGCCGATATCGCGCAGCCGCATCTGGCGAACTATCTCCTCGGCCGCCTCCAGATTGTTCCTGGTGACCGTCTCCTCCAGGTTGCCGCCGCCGGAACCGGTGAACTTACCGGTGTTGACGTCGACCACCGTCATGGCTTCGGTGCGGTCGATCACCAGGGTGCCGCCCGAGGGCAGCCACACCTTGCGATCGAGGGCCTTGGCCAATTGTTCATCGATGCGGTAGGTCTCGAAGACATCGGCGCCGGCGCTCTCGTGCCGGGAGACCCGGGCGAGCAGATCCGGTGCGACTGTCCCGATGTAGTTCTCGACGGTGTTCCAGGAGCGCTCGCCCTCGATCACCAGCTTCGAGAAGTCCTCGTTGAACAGATCGCGGACGACCTTGACCAGCAGGTCCGGCTCCTCGTAGAGGGTCTTCGGCGCCCCCGACTCGTTCTCGGCGGCCGCGGCGATCTTGCGCCAGGCCGTCTGCAGCCGTTCCACGTCGCGGGTGAGTTCGGCTTCGCTCACGCCCTCGGACGCGGTGCGGATGATGACGCCCGCGTCGGCGGGGACGATATCGCGCAGGATCTCCTTGAGCCGTTTGCGCTCGGTATCGGGCAGTTTGCGGCTGATCCCGGTGGAGGTACCGCCGGGCACGTAGACGAGGAAGCGACCGGCCAGGCTGATCTGGGTGGTGAGCCGGGCGCCCTTATGACCGACCGGGTCCTTGCTCACCTGGACCAGCACCTGGGCGCCCGGTTTGAGCGCCTGTTCGATCTTGCGTTCCCTACCGCCGAGCCCGGCGGCCTCCCAGTTGACCTCGCCCGCGTAGAGCACGCCGTTGCGGCCTCGGCCGATATCGACGAACGCGGCCTCCATACTGGGCAGCACGTTCTGCACCTTGCCCAGGTAGACATTGCCCACCATGGACGCCGAACCGGTATTAGTGACGAAATGCTCGACCAGGATGTTGTCCTCGAGCACCGCGACCTGGGTGGCGGCCGGATGCCCCGGGGACTCCTTCTCACGAACGACCATCACCCGGTCCACGGCCTCGCGTCGGGCCAGGAACTCCGATTCGGTGAGGATCGGCGGCCGCCGGCGGCCGGCCTCGCGGCCATCGCGACGACGCTGCCGTTTGGCCTCGAGCCGGGTGGAACCGGTGATGCCCTGGACTTCGTCGACGGTCGCGCGAGCGCGGGTCTTGTTCCGCGGTTCCCGCTCGTGGACCACGGTATTGGGCGGATCGTCCTCGGACGATTCGCTCTCACCGGCATCTCCGGCGACTTTGCGGCGGCGCCGACGACGACGACGACGGCTGGCACCGCTCTCGGAGTCCTCCCCCGCACCACCGGAATCCTCGGACTCGGATTCGTCGCTGTCACCGGAATCGGCGGTCTCGCCGGTATCGGTGGACTGTTCGTCGGAATCGGCGCTCGCGTCGTCTTCGGAATCGGTATCGGTGTCGGCGTCGGTGTCGTCGGAATCGGACTGCTGTTCGCCCCGGCCCCGGCCGCGACCGCGCCGACCTCGACGGCGACGCCGGGGCTGATCGTCGGAATCACCCTGCTCGGAATGGTCGTCGGTATCGGTATCGGTATCGGTATCGGCGTCGGTATCCGCGCCGGATTCCGGCTCGGGTTCCGGTTCGGGCTTGCGTCGGCGGCGCGGCTGTTCGGCCGCGGCGGCATCCGGGGACAGGAACAGCGGGGCCGCGACGACAGCGGACTCGAAGACGGCAGGTTCTACCGAGGTGGGTTCCTCGCGTACCGGGCTCGCGAAGAGGTTGAAGGCGGCCGTGAAAGCGGGCAGCGGAGTCACCGGCGTGGCAGGGGCATCGGCCGCTGCCTCCGCGATCTCGGCCGACGCCGGGACAGCCCGCGCGCCGGGATCCGCTTCGGTCGCGACGTCCGCCGCAGCGGCGGAGCCCGCGGTGGCCTGCGGCTCGGCCGCTTCCGCCGCGGCGGCTGCCGGTTTCGTGTCGATGCCAGGGATTTGCCCGGAACCGGCACCCGGGGCGGGTTCCGGCTCCTCGGTCACCGGGGGATGCGTCGCGCCGCCGGTGGGCGCCGACGCAGCGCCTCCGGTGGTGTCCGCGCCCGCGGTCGTGCCGGTGGGTGCGAACAGGCCTGACTCGGCGGAGGTGAGTGCGGGGGGAGCCGTCAGTGATTCGCGCACCGACTCCGCGACGGCCCGGTCCACGCTCGATTGCGGGCTCCGGGCCTCGGTCCCGAGTTCGCTGAGTTTGGCCAGGATGCGCTTACTGGTCACGCCGAGCCGTTTGGCCAGGGCATGTACTCGAATTCGCTCCGGCAATTGATCGTCGTCCTGTGATGTTGTGTCCAGCGGCTCTTGATCGGCCACGAAGTCTCCTCGGGCCCCCGGGCGCGTTCCTCAACGAGTAACGCGGCCGTCGCGGGGACGCTTTCCGTCCGCCTCGCGCGGTTGGCGCGAGGTCAATGGTCTCGCCCCGCGTGCCCGGTTATCTCCACTATCGAACGTCGGTCGGGCTAACTGGCCACGCGGCGCCTGGCATCTGGCTGAACTCCGCGGTACGAGCCCTCGCCCATCGCGCCGGGCAGACGCAGCCCAGGAATCCGGCTGTACGTCCGCGGCAGCGATGGCGGCATCGTTCCGCAGTGTGTCATCCGGCCGCACCCACTGTGGAGCGCAACCGAGCACCAGTATCCCACACCGTGCGCCAGGTGTTCGCCATGGCGCCGCGCGAGGCACTCGCACGGGTCCGGTCGGCCCGGCGCCGGACGGTGATCAGAGCGGGAATTCGGGGAACCAGAGGGAGATTTCGCGCTTGGCGGACTCGGGCGAGTCCGATCCGTGAACCAGGTTGTACTGGGTCTCGAGACCCAGGTCACCACGGATGCTGCCGGGGACGGCCTTCTCGACCGGATCGGTACCGCCGGCCAGCTGCCGGAAGGCGGCGATGGCGCGCGGTCCCTCCAGAACGGCCGCGACGACGGGACCGGAGGTGATGAACTCGATCAGCGAACCATAGAACGGTTTCTCCGCGTGCTCGGCGTAGTGGGCGCGGGCCACTTCCTCGGTCACCTGTGTGAGCTCGAGGGCCATGATGGTGAGCCCCTTGCGCTCGATGCGGTTCAGCACTTCGCCGACGTAGCCACGGGCCACGGCGTCCGGTTTGATCAGAATCAACGTCTGCTCTGTCACGCGGTCAGCCTAGTGGGCGCCGCCGGGCCGGGCCCAACCGCAGTCCGCACACCACCACGACACAGGCGGCGGCACGCCTGACAGGCCCCATCCGGCGACCTGCCGCGCACTCGTCGCGGGGTGTCTCGGTCAGGAACCGCCGGGAGCACGCTGGCTGGGCAGGGTGCCCTCCTCCAGCCGCTTCTTCACATCCGCGCGCAGCAGCAGGATGAAGGCCCAGACCGCGAGGAAGACCACGCCGATCACCGCGATCGAGAGGTGGAACACCCCGCCGATCAACACCGGCACCTGCAATCCCAGGTTGAACGGAATCGCCCAGGAGCGGCGCTGCAGTCCGGCACCCACGATCATCACCAGCGCCAGCACCACGAGGTAGGTACCCGACAGCCAGGTGACGCCACCGGCGATATCGGCGACAACCGGCAGCGCCAGCAGCACCGTGATCGCTTCGAGCACCAAGGCGCCCGCCATCACACCCCGCAGGCCCTTCCACGGGTCGGGCGGGGCCGGGGTGGTGGTCTCGGGACCGGACGCTTCGGGCTCACTCATGCTGTTCCTTTTCGTCGGCGCCCGCCGCGGGCACCGGTCCGCGACATCACGCCGGATCCTTACCGAACAGGGCGCGCGCGGCACCGGCGGTCACCACCGACCCCGTGACCACCACACCCGCACCGGACACCATCTCCCCCGCGTCACCGACCTCCTCGGCGAGCGCGACGGCGGTTTCCAGCGCATCGGGTAGCGAATCGGCGGTGACCACGCGTTCGTCACCGAAGCGCTGGACGGCCAGGTCGGCGAGCTGGTCCACCGGCAGCGCACGCGCAGACCCGTTGGTGGTCACCACGATCTCGTCGAAGACCGGTTCGAGGGCGCCGAGGATGCCTGCGACGTCCTTATCGGCGAGGACCGCGACGACCCCGACCAGTTTGCGGAAATCGAATTCGGAGGTCAGCGTCGCGGCGAGCGCGGCGGCACCGGCCGGGTTGTGGGCGGCGTCGATGAAGAGGGTGGGTGCGTTGCGCATCCGTTCGAGACGACCGGGGCTGGTGACCTCGGCGAACCCCGTGCGAACCGCGTCGATATCCAGCTGCCGCTGCGCACCGGCACCGAAGAACGCCTCCACCGCGGCCAGTGCGAGCGCCGCGTTGTGAGCCTGATGCTCGCCGTGCAGAGGCAGGAAGATCTCGTCGTAGACCCCGCCCAGTCCCTGCAGTTCCAGCTGCTGTCCGCCCACGGCGATCCGCCGGCTCAGCACCTGGAACTCCGAGCCCGCCCGCGCCACCGCGGCGTCGACCTCGACGGCGCGGCGCAGCAGCACTTCCAATGCCTCGGGGTCCTGCTCGGCGATGATCGCGACGGTATCGGTGGGGACCAGCGATTCCGGGGCGCGTTTGATGATCCCGGCCTTCTCCTTCGCGATGGAGGTGAGGTCGGGGCCGAGATAGTCGGTGTGATCGAGACCGATGGGGGTGATGACCGCGACCTGCGCGTCGATCACATTGGTGGCGTCCCAGCTGCCGCCCATACCGGTCTCCACGACCGCCACGTCCACGGGCGTCTCCGCGAACGCCGCGTACGCCATCGCGGTCAGCACCTCGAATTTGCTCATCGCCGGGCCACCCGCGGTCGCCGACTGGGCATCGATCATCTCGATATAGGGCTGCATCTCCCGGTACAGCTCGACATAGCGGGCCGGTGAGATCGGTCGGTTGTCGATGCTGATCCGCTCGGTGGCAAGCTGCAGATGAGGGCTGGTGATCCGCCCGGTGCGGCGATGCAGCGCCGTGAGCAGCGAATCGATCATCCGGGTCACCGATGTCTTACCGTTGGTGCCCGCGATATGGATCGCCGGGAAGCCGTGCTGCGGCGATCCCAGTACATCCATCAGGGTGGAGATCCGGGTGAGCGACGGTTCGATCTTGGTTTCCGGCCAGCGCCGATCCAGCTCCGCCTCGACGAGCGCCATCTCCGCCAGTTCCACCGGCGAAGGCCCGGTACCGAGCCGGGCGCCCCCGTGCAGCGGCTCCGGCTCGGCATTGTCCCCGTGGGCGTTCACTTGCCGCTCAGCTCGGTCAGCCGGGACCCGATCCGCTCCACTTCGGCCGCGGCGACCTCGCGCCGTCCCCGGATCTTGTCCACCACCGGTTCCGGAGCCTTGGCCAGGAACGCCTCGTTGCCGAGTTTGGCCTCGGCTCCGGCCAGCTCCTTCTGCGCCACCGCCAGATCCTTCTCCAGCCGGCGACGCTCGGCCGCGAGATCCACGGTGCCCGAGGTATCGACCTCGACGGTCACCGTGGTGCCGCTCAACCGCACCTCCACCGAAGCGGTGGCCGCGAAATCCGCGCCCGGTTCGGTGAGCCGGCCCAGCGTGCTCACCTCGGGATGGAGATGCTCCAGACCGGCCGCGCCCAGGCCGAGCACCCGTGCCGCGACCTTCTGCTTATCGTTCAAACCCTGATCGCTGCGGAATCGGCGGATCTCGGTGACCAGCCGCTGCAGATCGGCGAGGCGCTGCGCGGCGCCGGTATCGGCCGGTGTCCCGGTACGCTGCGGCCACGCGGACACGACCACCGATTCCGCTTCGGTCAGCGCCTGCCACAGCGATTCGGTGACGAACGGGATCACCGGATGCAGCAGCCGCAGCACCGCGTCCAGAACCGCGCCGAGCACGACTCGGGTGGATTCGGCCCGTTCCTCGCTCTCGGCGAACTGGACCTTGGACAGTTCCAGATACCAGTCGCAGAGCTCGTCCCAGGCGAAGTGATAGAGCGCCTCACAGGCCTTACCGAACTCGTAGGCGTCGAATGCGGCGTCCACCTCGCCGAGCACCTCGTCGAGCCGGTCGATGATCCAGCGGTCGGCATCGGTCAGCGTATCCCTGGCCGGGACGGTTCCCGGGCGGGCTCCGTTCATGAGCGCGAACTTGGTCGCGTTGAACAGTTTGGTGACGAAGCTGCGCGAGGCCAGGGCGTGCGGCTCGCCGACGGACAGATCGCCGCCGGGCTGGGCACCGCGGGCGAGGGTGAAGCGCAGCGCGTCGGCACCGTAATTGTCGATCCAGTCCAGCGGGTCGATCCCGTTGCCGCGGGTCTTCGACATCTTCTTACCGAACTGGTCGCGGATCAGACCGTGCAGGAACACATCCCGGAACGGAATCTGATAACCACCGTCCTTGCCGGTGGCCAGCGCAGGATCGTCGGCGACGAAAGTGCCGAACATCATCATCCGGGCCACCCAGAAGAACAGGATGTCGTAGCCGGTGACCAGCACACTGGTCGGATAGAACTTGGCGAGTTCCGGGGTGGCGTCCGGCCAGCCCATGGTCGAGAACGGCCACAGCCCGGAGGAGAACCAGGTGTCGAGGACATCGGGGTCCTGCACCCAGCCCTCGGGGGCCTGCTCGTCGGGGCCGACGCACACGATCTCGCCCTCGGGCCCGTACCAGATGGGGATCCGGTGCCCCCACCACAGCTGCCGCGAGATACACCAGTCGTGCATATCGTCGACCCAGTCGAACCAGCGCGGTTCCTGACTCGCCGGATGGATCACGGTATCGCCGTTGCGAACCGCATCACCCGCCGCCTTCGCCAGCGACTCGACCTTCACCCACCATTGCATGGACAGCCGGGGCTCGATCGCCTCACCGCTGCGCTCCGAATGACCGACACTGTGCAGGTAGGGGCGTTTCTCCGCGACGATCCGCCCCTCGGTGGCGAGGCGTTCACGCACTTTCACCCGCGCCTCGAAGCGATCCATCCCGTCGAATTCGGTACCGGTATCGGCGATCCGGCCGCGTTCGTCCATGATCGTGGGCATGGGCAGGTTGTGCCGCAGCCCCATCTCGAAGTCGTTCGGATCGTGCGCGGGCGTGATCTTCACCGCGCCGGAACCGAATTCGGGATCGACATAGTCGTCGGCGATGATCGGGATCTGCCGCCCGGTGATCGGATGTTCGAGGGTGGTGCCGATCAGGGCCCGGTAGCGCGGGTCCTCCGGATGCACCGCGACCGCGGTGTCACCGAGCATGGTCTCCACCCGGGTGGTGGCGACCACCACATGCGGTTCGGAATCGTCGAGCGATCCGTACCGCAGGGACACCAGCTCACCCTCGACGTCCTCGTACTTGACCTCGATATCGGAGATGGCGGTACGCAGTTCCGGCGACCAGTTCACCAATCGCTCGGCCCGATAGATCAGACCGGCGTCGTAGAGGCGCTTGAAAATCGTTTGGACGGCGCGCGAAAGGCCCTCGTCCATGGTGAACCGATCCCGCGACCAGTCCACACTGTCGCCGAGTGCGCGCATCTGCCCCTGGATCGCACCGCCGGACTCGCGTTTCCAATCCCAGACCTTCTGCACGAACAGCTCGCGGCCGAAATCCTCTTTGGTCTTACCGGCCGCGGCGAGCTGCTTCTCCACCACGGTCTGGGTCGCGATACCGGCATGATCCATCCCGGGCAGCCACAGCACCTCGAAACCCTGCATACGCTTGCGGCGTGCCAGGGTGTCCATCAGCGTGTGATCGAGCGCATGGCCCATATGCAACTGGCCGGTGACATTGGGCGGCGGCAGCACGATCGAATACGCGGGCGCGGAACTGTGCGGGTCCGCCGCGAAGTAACCGGCGGCTACCCAGCGCTCGTACAGGTCGGCCTCCACCTCGCCGGGATTCCAGCTCTTGGGGAGTGCATCGGCACGATTACGCGTGTTGTCAGGGGCTGCGCTGGTCACGCCGCGATTCTAGTGCCTGGGGCGTGGCCTCCGGCGCCGCGGGGGCTGTGTTCATCGGCGCCGCGCGGTCGAACCCCATCTCCGGACCGGCGGTCCACCGCACGCGGCCGGTCACTGCGATCGGGAGCTGGTCGAGCCTGGAACGGCCGGCCGTCGTTCGGGCCCGCCACCATGTCCGGCCTGCGGAAACCTACCGGAAGAAAGCCGAAGGCGGAGCCTTCGATGGATGAGGGACACCGAAGACTCCGCCTACACCAGCCAGACTACCGCCGATCCCGGCTCACGCCCTCGATACATAAGCAATTCTCAGCTTGAGCCCCGGAATGCTCAGGTGAGGCCGGATTCGACGCGGCGGGCGGGCCGCGGTCGGACCCTGTGACCTTCAACGGACAAAGACGACAATCTTGCCGAAATCGGTCTCACTGAGGACCCTGGACGGGGTGAACCCCCCGCTCGACGCCGTCCCGTTGAACCCTGCGGAATCCATCTTCCCCGAATCGGATTCGGAAATCGTCCGCCCGCGGGCCGTCGACGATCTACGGGGCCGGGCGATTCGGGAGCTCCAGTACCCGGCGAGCGCGGCCGTGTTGTTCGCCGGAATCCCCGGTGCCGGCAAGAGCACCGCGCTGCGCCGGCTGTTCGGCTCCGACTCCGACGCCGAGCACGCGATACCGGGTCCCGACCACTCGATCGTGCTCGATTCCATCCACGCCCGGAACTCGTGGCGGCCCCGGCTGTCCTGGTTGCCCTACCCGCTGTGGCGACCGGTGGTGCACGTTGTGCACTTCGGCCGGATCTGGGTCGCATTGCGCGATCACACCGGTCCGGTCGTGATCCACGATTGCGGCACCATCGGTTTCACGCGCCGGATGCTCACGCGGTGGGCCGCACGGCACGGCCGCGAACTGCATATGGTGCTGCTCGACGTTCCGGCGACCGTCGCCCGCGCCGGGCAGTACGCGCGGGGCCGGCGGGTCGGGCGGTTGTCGTTCAACTGGCACGTGTGGCGCTGGAAACGGATTCTGCGACGGCTGGAGAGCGGTACCGGTCCACAGCCGGCACCCGCCTCGGTAGTAGTGCTGGACCGCGACGGCGTCGACCGGCTGGGGATCCGGTTCGCCGGCTGAACCCGGTGATCAGGGGGTCAGCACAGTGAGCGCCCGGGGTGCGACGCGCGCGGTCAGCGGTAGCCGGCCCGCGGGTTCGCCGTCGGCGGTGGCCGGCGCGCCGGGGGCGCTCAAACTCAGCGACTCGGCGCGGTACTGGGTCACCGCGGGATGCTCGATCCGTTTTCCGGCCGACAGGGCGGGCAGGATCCGCAGCATCTCCAGATGCGAGACCTTGCCGACGACGGTCACATCCAGCAGCCCGTCGTCGCACAGCGCATCCGGGCAGATGAGCATCCCGCCGCCGTAGGTCGTGGTGTTGCCCACCGCGACGAGCAGCGCGTCGGTGATGATGGTCTCCGCCGCCGGCCCGCTCAGTGCGATCCGGTAGGGCACGGCGATACCGTGCGCGATCTCGGCGACCGCCGCGACGGTGTACCGAGACCGGCCCCGGGGATATCGCATCCGATTGGCGCGCAGGGTGACCCGGGCGTCGAATCCGGTGCACGCCACCGTGGCGAACCACATCGGATCCTGCCCGGTGGGCTCCAACCGGCCCAGATCGATAGTGCGCACCTGCCCCAGCCGGACCAGTTCCGCGGCGCGACCGGGCTCGTCGGCGATACCCAGTTCACGCGCCAAATCGTTGCCGGTACCCGCCGGGACCAGAGCCAGCGGGACGCCCGAATGCGCCAGTGGATCCAGGATCGTATTGACCAGCCCGTCGCCGCCCACACAGACGACCGCATCGGGTGCGCCGCCGGTCACCACCTCGCGCACCTGCTCGCGGGTTCGCGCCGCGGAGGGCGCATGGATCTCGACCACCTCGACGCCCTCGCCGGAGAGCCGGTCGGCGACGGTACGGGCGGCCTCGCGCGCCCTACCCTGCCCGGAGGCGGGGTTGGTCACCACGGCGACCGTACGCACCTCCCGTGGATCCGCTGCGTTACGGCGAGTCATGGCAGCAGTTTGCCAGGGTTGAGGATCCCGGCCGGGTCGATCTCCCGTTTGACCGCGCGCAACACCCGGATCCCCAGATCGCCGATCTCGGCGGGCAACCAGGCTCGGTGGTCGGCTCCCACCGCGTGGTGGTGAGTGATGGTGGCACCGGCGGCGGCGATGGCGTCGCCGGCGGCGGTCTTCGCCGCCCGCCACTGGGCGATCGGTTCGTCGAGCAGCGTGGCGACCACGGTGAAGTAGAGCGAGGCGCCGGTCGGATAGGTATGCGATATATGGCACATCACCAGGGCCGGTGCACCCTGGGCGGTCAGCGAATCGGTGAGGGCTGTCGTCACTTTCGCCTTCAGCTCGGCCAGCCCACTCCAGGTGGTCGCGGTTTCGAGGGTTTCGCACAGCACCCCGGCATCCAGCAGCGCATCGCGCAGATAGGGCGCCGCGAATCGGCCGTGCTGCCACTCCCGGGCCGGTTCCGGACCGAGTTCGATACCACCGGCGGCGCGCAGCAGGGCCGCGGCCTCGGCGCCGCGGGCGGCGGTATGTGCGGCGGTGCCCTCGAAAGTCGTCACCGCGAGACAACCGGAAACCGATGTCTCGCCTACATTCCCGGCCCGGGCCAGATTCAGGCCGGTCTCGACTTCGTCGGACAACCGCAGCACCGTCGGCGCGGCACCCGTCTGCACGACCGCGCGCAAGGCGGCCGCCCCGGTTTCGAAATCCGGGAAGGACCAGGCCATATGGGTGGTGGTCTCGGGTACCGGATGCACTCGGACCGTGACCTCGGTGAGGACCCCGAGCGCACCCTCCGAACCGACGAACAACTCGCGCAGATCGGGACCGGCGGCCGAGGCCGGCGCCCGGCCGAGTACGACGTCACCGGTGGGGGTGGCCACCCGGATCCGCTGGACCATATCGTCGAACCGGCCGTAGCCCGCGGAGGCCTGACCCGAAGACCGGGTCGCGGCGAATCCGCCGATACTGGCGAATTCGAAACTCTGCGGGAAATGTCCGAGTGAGAGCCCGTGCCCGGCGAGCAACTCTTCGGCACGCGGTCCGGTGACACCGGCACCGAAGGTCGCGGTGCCGGATACCGGATCGCAGTCCAGCAGGGCGTCCAGCCGACGCAGGTCCAGCGCGATCACGGTGTCGAACTCGCCGCGAACCGGATCGAGCCCGCCGACCACACTGGTACCGCCGCCGAAGGGTACGACGGCGATGCCCTCGTCCGAGCAGTAGGCGAGCACGGCCGCCACCTCGCCGTGATCGGCCGGGAGGACCACCGCGTCGGGGGCGTCCTGCGGCGCGGGATCGCGGCGGCGCAGCAGGTCGGGGGTACTTTTACCACCGGCGTGCCGCAGGCGGTCGACCGATTCGGTGGAGAGGGACTCCGCGCCGACGAGCTCCGCGAGACCGGCCCGCCGGTCCGGGGACAGGACCGGCGGCCGGAGCGGCACATCGCCCTCATCGCGACGCGTCGCCGACTGCCCGGAGACCCCGAAGACCTGCGTGAGCAGGCCGCGGATCTGTTCGGGCAGCGGTTTGTGCCCGGAAGCGACACCCCAGGCGTCCCACACCATATCCGGTCGTCGCGCGCTCGACGCCGAGTTCACCACACGTTCGCCTTGCTCACTGGTCATGCGTTACAGTTTGACATGTACTGTCAAGCAGTAAGCTACATCGGAGATGAGGTCGAGCCCGTGTCCACCGGCGCAGCCACCCCGGACCCCGGCACCGTGCCGGTCGAGCAGACGATCCTCGACGCGGCCCGCGAGTGCGTCGCGGAATTCGGGGTCCGGCGCACCACGCTCACCGAGGTCGCCCGCCGAGCCGGCGTCAGCCGGCCCACCGTCTACCGGCGGTGGACCGACAGCCGCGCCCTCGTCGCCGAACTACTGGTGCGCGAACTGCGCGGAATCATCGCCGAAGCCATGCCCGCCGGTGGGCCCGCACGAGACCGGCTGGTCACCGCAGTGGTGACCGGAGCGGCCGAGGTCCGCTCGAACCCGCTGTTCGGCAAGATCTTCCGCACCGACACCGACCTGATGCTGACCTATGTGTTCGGCCGGCTGGGCCGCAACCAGCGGCAACTGCTCGACCTCTTCACCACCGGGATCCGGGAGGGTCAGGCAGACGGTTCGGTGCGACTCGGCGAACCCGACCGATTGGCCGCCATGCTGCTCTTGATCACCCAGTCCGCGGTGCAGTCGGCGGCCACAGTCGCCCATCTGCTCGACGGGCCCCTGCTCGACATCGAACTGCGACACACCCTCGACAGCTATCTCGCCCCATGACCCCACCTTCCAGGAAGGAGCAGCGCCCGGCGCACCGGTAGCGGCCGCCACCCGCGACAGTCTCCCACCGTCCCCCGGACGGGCGCCGTGCCGAGAAACAGATGGCCGAGAAACCTTTCCTCGCTTCAGGACCCACGCTCAACGCTCACCGCCGCCGCCATGAACTCGCGGCCCTCGGCGACGACCCGAACATCGACCTGCTGGTTATCGGCGGCGGGGTGACCGGCGCCGGAGTCGCGCTCGACGCGGTCACTCGGGGCCTGCGCACAGTGCTGGTCGAACGCCACGATCTCGCCCACGGGACCAGCCGGTGGAGCTCGAAGCTGGTACACGGCGGGCTGCGCTACCTGGCGAGCGGCAAGGTCGCGATCGCGCACGAGAGTGCGGTGGAACGCGGAATCCTGCTGCGCCGCACCGCCCCCCACCTGGTGCGACCCCTACCGCAGCTGGTCCCCCTGCTCCCGGAGATCGGGTTCTCCACCCGGGCCCTGATCCGCGCGGGCTTTCTGGCCGGTGACGCCCTGCGCGCGGGCGCGGGTACCCCGGCCGGGCTGCTGCCGCGGTCCCGGCGGGTGACCCGGGCCGAGGCCCTACGGCTGGCGCCGACAGTGCGACAGCACGGATTACGCGGCGGCCTGCAAGCCTGGGACGGGCAACTCGTGGACGACGCGCGGCTGGTGGTGGCGCTGGCGCGCACGGCCGCCGCCCACGGCGCGACGGTGCTGACCCGGGTCGCTGCCGAAGAGGCCACCGGCGACCGGGCCGTCCTGCGCGACACCCTGACCGGCGAAACACTGGAGGTGCGGGCCGGAGCCGTGGTGAACGCGACCGGCGTCTGGGCGGACCAGGTCGATACCCGTATCGAGCTGCGACCCAGCCGGGGCACCCATCTGGTATTCGATGCCGCGGCCTTCGGGGGACTCACCGCGGCGCTCACCGTACCGGTGCCCGGCACGGTCGGCCGCTTCATCTTCGCCCTGCCCGCTCCGCACGGCCGGGTCTACCTGGGCTTGACCGACGAGGACGCCCCCGGGCCGGTGTCCGACGAACCGCAGCCCACCGGCGCCGAGATCGACTTCCTGCTCGACACCGTAAACACGGTGCTGCGTATCCCGCTGACCCACACCGATATCCGCGGTAGTTACGCCGGCCTACGGCCGCTGCTGCGTACAGCGGAGGACAGCACAGCCGATATTTCGCGGGAACACGCTGTGCTCACCGCGCCGAGCGGACTGGTGACGGTGGTCGGCGGCAAACTCACCACCTACCGCAAGATGGCGCAGGACGCCGTCGACGCGGCAGTCGCATCCACCGGACTGCACGGGGGGCCGTGCCGGACCAAGGATCTTCCCTTGACAGGTGCGGTCCGCGGGGTTGCCCGGGACCGGCTCGCCGCGCCTCAGCTCCTCATCGAACGCTACGGCGCCGAGGCCCCCGCCGTCGTGGCCTTGGCCGCCACGAACCCCGAACTGGCCCGACCGGTCGCGCCCGGCGCGGATGTGCTGGCCGCGGAGTTCGTATGGTCGCTCGAGCAGGAAGGCGCCCTCGACGCCGGTGACCTGCTGGACCGCCGCACCCGCATCGGCCTGGTTCCGGCCGACCGCGCGGCCGCACTGGCCGCCGCCGAAGCCGCGGTGGCCGGCACCACCGTCTGACCTCAGGCGTATTCCCAGGTCCCGACAGCGGCCCACATACAGGAGCGGGGCCAGTGATCGAGACCGTGCGCGATCTCGGCCACCCGCAAAGCGCGCAACTGCGGGGTCTCCGCGGCCGGGTCGAGGTAGCGGAAACCCAACCGCCGATAGTAGGGCCCGTTCCACGGCACCTCGGTGAACGTGGTGAGGGTTATCGCGGGCAGCCGGTGCTCGGCGGCCCAGCTCACCGCGCGATCGATCAGGCGACGGCCGATCCCCGACCCGCGACAGTCGGGCAGTACCGATACCTGGTCGATATGCGCGTTCCCGTCGACGACGCTCACGATCAGGTAGCCCACCGGCCCCCGCGCCTCGTCCTCCCAGACCCAGGCACGGCCGTCCAGCACGAACTCACCCAATACCTCGGCCGCCAATGGTTCGTCACCGGCGACCGCATCCATGCCGACCGCGGCGAACGGTTCCCCCGCACGTACCTCGATCCCCTGCAGCACCGGGATATCCGCGGCACCGGCCGAACGGATCATCTCGCACCCGACCGGGAGACGCGCAACAGTTCCAGAACCTCGGCCCTGGTCCCGCGGGCCACGACCGCCGCCACCGGCTCGGGCGCGACCGGCCGTGCCCGCACCCCGTTCTGCGGATCGACGATTATCAGCGCGGTGCGCTCGTCCAGTGCGCGGAGCGGCATGAGGTCCTTCTTCCTGTTCCGTGTGCCACGGACGCCCCGGCCTCCCACCCGGAGATCCGTCGCAACCATCTCATACGCCGGGTAACGGATTCGCATCTATGCTGGATCCGGTAGTGCGCCAGGAAGGAGCCGCGGGTGCGCGTTGATACGTCCACAATCGGGATCGCACCGGGCGAAGGCCTGGTCGCTCGATTCGGTGATGTCGTGATCTATCTCGTGGGCGCCAATACGTCCACCGAGCGGATACTCGGCGCCGTCGAAGCCGTGGCGGACGTGGAGCACCCCGGTGCGGCCATCGCGCAGCGGCTCGCGGCCGTCGTCTTCGGCACCGGTTCCGAGCCGCCACCTTTCGGGCTGGTCGCGCCCACCGCCGACGGCACCCTGGTGCTGCTGCGCGGCCCGGTCTCCGCGATGATCTCCGGCGCGGAGGGCTCCCGGCGGCTCGTGGGCGCCCGCGCCTTCACCTGGGTAGACGAAATCGTGCGCGACCCGGTCCGAACACTGGCCGTGGGCCCCGGCTCCGACGGCCGGGTCACGCCGTATCCACGAACAGATCTGCGCGGCGGCGTAGTGCCCGGCGGCGGTTTCGTCATCGAGGCGGCAGTGCGCCGGAACAACAAGAACCGGAACCGCACGGCAACACCGGTGAAAAAGAACGTGACATCCTACGAACCCGTCGCGACCGCACCGGCCGGACTCGCGGCGAGCGAACCGGAACCGGACTCGCAGTCCGGCCCGCGGACCGGCCTCACCGAAGCTCCCACCCCCGAGCCGCTGCCCGGCACCCGGGCGTGGTCGGCCGCACCGGCATCGATGCGCGTCGAAGCCCAGCCGATCCGCCTGCGAAAAGAATCGCCGCGCCCCCCTCTGCACACCCCCGCGCCCACCGCCGCGCCCACCGCCGACCCTCAGCATGCGACCGCCCCCACCCTGGTCGCCGAGGACGGCACCGCCTACCCACTCGACCGCGCCTACGTCATCGGCCGCGGACCCTCGGTGGACGAATCGGTACGCCGCAAAACCGCAGCCCCTCTGGTCCTGCAGCGCGACCGGCACATCTCACGGGTACACGCCTACCTGTCGGTGAATTCGGGAAAGGTCTTCCTCCGCGACGCCGGAACCGCGGCCGGAACCTTCGTTTCCACCCCCGGCGAACCCCGCTGGACACGGATCAGTCAAACCCCGACCGAACTTCCCCCCGGCGGCCGGATCCGCATCAGCGAACAGGTCCTCACCTACAGTGTTTGATTGCCCCGCCTGCGGCGGGGCGGGTCGGGGCCCTATTAACCCCGGTTCTTCACTCCTACGCTCAGTCGCTGCGCTCCCTCGCTTCGTCGCTCCAGAACCGGGGCGGGCCCCGACTGTGTTCGATTGCCCCGCCTTCGGCGGGGCTGTCGGGGCCCTCGTGACCCCGGTTCTTCACTCCGGCGCTCAGTCGCTGCGCTCCTTCGCTCTGTCGCTCCAGAACCGGGGCGGGCCCCGACACTGAGGGCGACCATCCGCAGTAGACGCGAGGTGTGTGCTCGGATGGGTCGATCAACCCGGGTAGGGGTGCGTCGATGCGACCGCTGGCTGGTCGCCGCTCGCTGGAGACCGCAGCACACGCTCGGTCGCTGCACGCTCCACCTTTTCTCGCTACCCACCTCGGACCGAGCCGCGCCGCGCGAGTAACACCATCCGCAATACCGGAAATCACGCGTCGACCTGAAAACCGGGCCCACCTGGGCAGGATCACAACACTGTAAGTGCTCAACGGCCACCCTTCTGCGGATGGCCCACCGCACACCGCACAATGGACCATATGCACCGCAGCGCCCCGGCCGACGATATCGACGAGTCCGCCTTGACGGTCACCCCGCCGAAGGAGCAGGCGGCCGGGGTGACCGCGGTCGCCGTGGCGTTGCAACGTGCGGTCTCCGATATGGGGGTCGTCCGCACGGCGCGGACCCTGGCGCGGGTGAACCAGGTGCACGGGTTCGACTGTCCGGGCTGTGCCTGGCCCGAACCGACCGGTCACCGCCGGCCCGCCGAGTTCTGCGAGAACGGCGCCAAGGCCGTTGCCGAGGAGGCGACGCTCGAGACAGTGGGGCCCGAGTTCTTCGCCCGGTATTCGATCGCCGATCTCGCCGACCGGTCCGGGTACTGGCTGGGCCGTCAGGGCCGGCTCACTCATCCGATGGTGCTGCGTCCCGGCGATACCCACTACTCCGCCATTTCCTGGGCGGACGCCTACCGGCTCATCGCCGATCAACTCCGCGACCTGGACTCCCCCGACGAGGCCGTCTTCTACACCTCGGGCCGCACTGCCAACGAGACGGCGTTCCTCTACCAATTGATGGTTCGCAGCTTCGGGACCAACAATCTGCCCGACTGCAGCAATATGTGTCACGAATCCTCGGGCACCGCGCTCACCGGTTCGATCGGTATCGGCAAGGGCTCGGTGACCATCGACGATTTCGCGGCCGCCGACCTGATCCTGGTCGCGGGTCAGAATCCGGGCACCAATCATCCGCGCATGCTCAGCGCCCTCGCCGACGCCAAGAAAGCGGGCGCGCGCGTCGTCGCGATCAATCCGCTGCCCGAGACCGGGCTGATCGGTTTCCGCGATCCACAGACGGTGCGAGGCCTCACCACCGGTGTGGATATCGCCGACGATTTCCTGCAGATCCGCCTCGGCGGCGATATGGCCTTGTTCCAGGGTTTGGCGAAACTGCTGTTCGAGGCCGAGGACCGAGCCCCGGGCACCGTCCTGGATCGCGACTTCGTCGACGGCCACACCGCGGGTTTCGCCGACTACGAACGGCATATCCGCGGCGTCGACCTCGATACGGTGATCACCGCGACCGGACTGTCCCGCGACGAACTGGAACGCACCGCCGAACTCCTGGCCGGGTCGAAGAGCACCATCGTGTGCTGGGCTATGGGGCTCACCCAGCACACCCATGCCGTGGCCACCATCGAGGAAGCGGCCAATCTGCTGCTGGCCCGCGGCATGATCGGGAAGGCGGGCGCGGGCTTGTGCCCGGTCCGCGGGCATTCCAATGTGCAGGGCGACCGCACCATGGGTATCTGGGAGCAGGTGCCCGAATCCTTCCTCGGCGCGCTCGATCGCGAATTCGGTATCAGCAGTCCGCGAGCACACGGGTACGACACCGTCGCGGCGATCCGGGCACTGCGTGACGGCCACGCCCGTGTCTTCTTCGGTATGGGCGGTAATTTCGTCTCCGCCACCCCCGATACCGCGGTCACCGAAGCGGCGTTGCGCGGTTGCGCGCTGACCGTGCAGGTATCCACGAAACTCAACCGCAGCCACGTCGTCCACGGGGCCACGGCCTTGATCCTGCCGACCCTGGGTCGTACCGATCTGGATATCCAGAACGGTGTCCGGCAACAGGTTTCGGTGGAGGATTCGATGTCGATGGTGCATCTGTCCACCGGCCGGCTGAATCCGGTGGGCCCGGAACTGCGCAGTGAGGTCGCGATCGTCTGCGAACTCGCCCGCGAACTGCTGGGCCTCGCACACCCGGTGCCGTGGGAGCGGTTCCGCGGCGACTACGACCTCGTACGCGACGCCATCGCCCGGGTGGTGCCCGGTTGCGCCGATTACAACGCCCGGGTCCGGCAGCGCAACGGTTTCGTACTCCCGCATCCGCCGCGTGATTCCCGTGAATTCCGGACCGCCACCGGGAAGGCGAATTTCGCGGTGAACGAGCTGAGCTGGGTACCGGTCCCGGAGGGTCGGCTGATCCTGCAGACCCTGCGCAGCCACGACCAGTACAACACCACCATCTACGGTCTCGACGATCGCTATCGCGGGGTGCACCACGGACGCCGGGTGGTCCTGGTGAACGCCGCGGATATCGCCGAACTCGGTTTCCACGACGGCGACCTGGTCGACCTGGTCTCGGAGTGGACCGACGGGACCGACCGGCGGGTCGAGGGATTCCGGATGGTGGCCTATTCGACTCCCCGCGGTAATGCCGCCGCCTACTACCCCGAGACGAACCCGCTGGTACCCCTCGACCATGTGGCGGCGCGGTCGAACACTCCGGTCTCCAAGGCCGTCACCATCCGGCTCGAACCCCATATCCATCGCCTGCCCCATATCCATCGCACGCGATGAGCAGAGTCACCGCCCGGCGCCGGATGCGGCGGATCACCCCGTCCGGCGAGATCATCCGTCCCGACACGCTTGCCGTCGAAGAGCCGCTGGAGATCCGGATCCGCGGTGAATCGCTCACGGTCACCATGCGCACTCCCGGCCACGATATCGACCTGGTGCACGGTTTCCTCTTCGGTGAGACTCTCATCGCCGGGGCTGCCGATATCCACAGCGCCCGCTATTGCGCCGGTACCGACGAAGAGGGGCGCAACACCTACAACGTGCTGGATGTGGACCTGCACTCCCCGATCGTCCTCCCGGCCCGCCCGTTTCTGACGACCGGCGCCTGCGGTCTCTGCGGACGAACCGCGCTGGACGAGGTCCGGATGCGCACCCGGTATCCCTTGCCGCGGCCGGAACCACTGCTCGACGCCGCGGTACTGGCCGTGCTGCCGGACGGGCTGCGCAGCCGCCAGACGGTGTTCGACGCCACCGGCGGTCTGCACGCGGCCGGCCTGTTCACTGCGGCCGGGGAAGTCCTGGCGGTGCGCGAGGACATCGGCCGCAACAATGCCGTGGACAAGGTGATCGGCTGGGCGCTGCGCGAGAACCGCATCCCGGCTGCCGATCTCGTGCTGGTGGTCAGCGGACGCGCGTCGTTCGAACTGGCACAGAAGGCGGTTCTGGCCGGTGTCCCCGTCCTGGCCGCCGTTTCGGCCCCCAGTTCGCTGGCCGTCGATCTGGCCGAGGAATCCGGTCTCACCCTCGCGGGTTTCGTACGCGGGGAGACGATGAACATCTACAGCCATCCGGAGCGGATCCGCGGGTCCGCTCCCGCCGAGTGACCCGGGCCTGCACCGAATGGTTTCCGCCGCGACCGCTTCGGCCGGTTCCGCCCGCATCACCGGTCCTGCCCGCTATCGCGGCATCACGCCGGCATAGTCGGGCAGTTCGATATCGTCCTTGGCGTCGCCGGCGAACTTGTCCATGATGTCGAACCACCGTGACCCCAGGAACCAGTTACGCATACGCAGGCCCCGGGCCGTTTTCGGGGCCAGGAACGGACCCGGGCTGCTGTGGCCGCCGAGCTTCGCGTATCGGCGCATGATCTGCTCGTACCGGGCGAAGGCCGCGGTGTGGTCGCCCGATGCGGCGGCGAGTTCGCCGGCCAGTACGTAAGCTCCCACGAGCGCCAGACCGGTCCCGAAGCCTGCGAGCGTGTTCCCGTATGCGCTGTCGCCGACCAGAGCCACCCGTCCCGATACATAACTGGGCATGCGTACCCGTGCCAGGCCGTCCAGGTAGAAATCGTCGTATTCCGAGAGTTCGTCCAGCATCTCGGGTACCGCCCCACCCATACCGGTGAACCGGTCGACCAGTACGCGACGCTTCTCGGCGTCGTCGGCGAACTCGAGTTCGGGCGCGGCGAACATGTACATATGCTGTGCCTTGGGGCCACCGCGCACCGCGAGCCGCCCTGGTGTGTTGTACGCGAACGACATCCGTCGGCGCGGCCCGCCGGCGCGTTCCCCGGCGAGCGGTTCCCCGGCTATGGCGTAGTAGTAGCCGCGGTGCCGGACGAACTTCGCTTCCGGCCCGAATACCAGGCAGCGCACCCGCGAATGGATACCGTCCGCACCGACGACCAGGTCGAACCGGCGTGCCGGACCGTGTTCGAATTCGACCTCCACGCCAGCGGCCGTATCGCGCAGTGCACTGATCGAATCACCGAACACATAGCTGCAACGCCGGGCCGTGAGCCCGTAGAGGATCTCGGCGAGATCGCCGCGCAGGATTTCGACATCGCCACCGCTGAAATCGCCGGACATGCGCGCCTGTTCTCGCCCGTCGGTGTCGACGAAGACCGTATCGGTGGCGCCGGTACTACGTCGGCGGATCTCGTCGTATACGCCCATTCGCTCGAGCACCGTGCGTTGTACGGCCCCCTTGAAATCGACGGCCTGACCACCCGGTCGTAGCGCTGAAGCGCGCTCGACCACGGTGACGTCGAATCCGTGCCGCTCGAGCCAGTAGGCGAGCGCGGGGCCGGCGATGCTCGCCCCGGAGACGAGAACGGTGCGGTTCTGCATGACGAACTCCATCCATGATATGCGTCCGTAAGAAACTGTTTCCGACGGACGCCAATTAGCGTATGGTAGACACAGTTCCACGTCAACCCACTCCGAAAGGCACCCGATGGCGACGCCGACCGTGCTCGAGCTGCTCTGGGGAACCGACCGGCGACCGACCCGGGGCCCCAAACCCACCCTCACCCGGTCCGCGATCATCGCCGCGGCGGTCGAACTGGCCGATGCCGAAGGCCTGGCCGCCCTCTCCATGCAGCGGCTGGCCGATCGGCTCGGCTACACCAAGATGTCGCTGTACCGCCACCTGCCGGGCAAGGCCGAACTGACCGCCTTGATGGTGGAAGAGGCCATGAGCGACCTACCGGCGCTGGACACCTCCGGCCCCGAACCATGGCGCAGCGGCCTGCGGTCCTGGGCACTGCTGACTTTCGAGCGCTACCGGCGCCACCCCTGGGTGATGGAACTACTGGCCGGCGCGCGACCGATGGGTCCCAACGAACTGGGCTGGACCGAGGCCGCGCTGGAGGCGGCGGCCGATATCGACCTGACCGGACCGGAACGGCTCGATACGCTCGTCGTGCTGAACGGGCACGTGCGCAGCCTGGCGCAGCAGGTCGTGGGCCCCGGTGCCACCGAGGGAGAATTCACCGGCGCGATGGCCGCCGCACTGGAATTGGCGGACGGCCGGTTTCCGCAGTTGGTCGCGGCGATATCGGAACCCTCGGCACCCGCCGGACCACCGGCCCGCACACCGCAACGCGATGCCGCCCTCGAATTCGGAACGGAACGCATTCTCGACGGGGTAGCGGCACTGCTCGCCGAACGCGGTATCCGACGGGAGTGACCCGAATTTCCGGGCCGTCCGGCTCCGGATTTCCGGGCAGTCCCGTCCCGGCTACCGGAAGGACGCGGCGCTCACATTCCGGGCAACCTAATTCCCCGCTCGGCCGCGAGCCGGGACAATTTCTCCGCCTCATCGATGGCGACCGCGACGTAGGTACGCAATCCGTCGTCGTCGCGGCGCAACAAGTACTCGTAGTCGCTGTCGGTGAGCAGCCCGTCGTCGCTGTCGTAGAAATGCCAGCGCACTCGCGCCCGGACCAGTGAACCGGTCAGCTCCGCGTAATCGATCACCGTGTGGTCGACGCGCGTCAATCCGAGCATCTGGTAAATGGGATGGGCTTGCGCCAGCCCGCGGGCCATCTCTTCGCGTGAATGCAGCGAACCGACGAAATCGTCGCCGACAATGGTGCCCGGAGTCCCCCAGAGCGCGGCCGTGCGTTCGGCGTCGTAGGCGCTCAGCGCGGATTGATATTCGTCGAGGAACGCTTCGAGTTCTTCGCGGATAGCCATACGGCCACGGTATCCACACTCCCGTGTTCGAGGCCGCGAACCGCCCGAACCGATACGCCGATCGGCGCCCATGATCGTGCACGGCGGCTCGCGACAGCCACCCGCCGGGCCACGCCGGTCGTTTCACCGACCGGCTCGGCCACGGCCGGAGTTCGGAGCGTCCGAGCCGGACGCTCCCCCTCCTCAGTTGGCCAGCGCCTCCAGCAGCGCCGCCCGCTGACGGGCGCCCAGCCCGCCGATCCGGCGATCCTCCGGGATATCCGCCTGGTCCATCAGCTTGGCGGCCTTCACCGGGCCGACGCCGGGCAGCGCCTTGATCACGGCGACCACCTTCGTCTTCTTGACCAGTTCATCACTATCGGCCTTGCGCAGCAGGTCGGCGACAGAGACTTTGCCGTCTTTCACCTGACCGATCAGTTCGGAGCGCGCCTTGCGCACCGCCGCCGCTTTGGCCAGAGCCTCCGTGCGTTGTTCCGCGGTCATCGTTGGCAGTGCCATATCTCCTCCGCTTTCACTCATCGCTCGAACATCTGGTTGACCGGGTCGATTCAACATCACAATACCGACACCGAACGACCGACACACCGTCCGGACCTGCAGTCATAGCAATGATTTCTGATTCGCTCACCGGGCGAGCACCCCGATCGCGAGTGCCCGGACAATGGGATCCGGCGCAGAATTCCGCCTGGAACACGTAACACTCGAAGCGTTCACTGCGAAATTATCAGCAGACACATAACTGCACGGCGGCGGTTCAACGACGAACCGAGGGGTCAGCGGCGATACCCGCCCGTCCTGCAATCCCAGTGTCTCTACCAGGCATTTTTCCCACCACAACGCAGTGGAGGGCATATGTGCGAATATCCTGTTGCGCGCCGATTCGGTTACCGGCCGCACAAGCAACTGCTACGCTCCCGAACCTAGAACACGTTTCAATTTGATAGGAGTTGTGATGGCACGGGAGATCCGCGACGTAGTCGAGCAGTACGTGAAACTCGTCGGTGCGGGGCCGACCGCAGATATCGTCGATCTCTATGCCCCCGACGCCGTGATCGAGGACCCGATCGGCACCGAACCCAAACAAGGGCACGATGCCATCCGCGAGTTCTACGACGTGATCGCGAGCCTCGAACGGGAAACGAGCCTCGCCCCGGAGACCGTACGGATCGCCGGAAACCACGCCGCCTTCGTGTTCACCCTCGTGACCAGGGCAGGCGGGCACCGCATGACACTGAGCCCGATCGATGTCATGGAGTTCGACGACGAAGGCCGGATCACCCGGATGCGCGCCTATTGGAGCGCCGACGATATGTCCGTCGAACCCGAATGACCCGCGATATGGCGGCTCGACTGCGCTGAGCCGCCATATCGCCTTGCCCCGGAGCCGCCTACGACCGGCCTGGCCCGCACCGCGCACCCGGCATAGCCTGATCACAGGGCACGAGTGCGCTCGGCCGTCACCGTAGGCGCTCCGGGGCGTCACGCCGCGGGTCGCTATCTCGTCCGAGTTGCAGGGACAACAAACCCCACCTCAGGAGGAGACCCGATGAGTACTTCCCGCATTCCCGCCGTGGCCCCCGAGAACGCCGGGCCGCTGACCAGAGCGCTGTACTGGTTCGCCAAGCGCAAGGTCGGCGAAGTCCCCGAACCATTCGCCGTCGGCGCCCACCACACCGGAATCCTGATCGCCGGCGGGGTACACGAAATGCTCGCCGAGAAGGTGTCGAAGAAACTGCCGGCCAATATCCGTGAAATCGCGGTCTACCGCACGGCATGGACCGTCGGCTGCTCGTGGTGCGTCGACTTCGGCACCATGCTGCAACGACTGGACGGCCTGGATATCGACCGTCTCCAGCACATCGCCGATTACGAGACCTCACCGCACTACACCGACGACGAACGCGCGGCCATCGCCTATGCCGACGCCATGACCGCCACCCCGATGACCGTCACCGACGAGCAGGTGGCCGACCTGGAGAAACGATTCGGCCGCGCGGGAGTCGTCGAACTGACCTATCAAATCGCCCTGGAGAACTCCCGGGCCCGCAACAACCACGCCCTGGGAATCACCGCCCAGGGATTCAGCACCGATTCCTGCCGGGTGCCGTGGGCGTGAGCCCGGATCGAATTCGGGCGTGAGCCCGGATCCGATTCGCGCGTGAGCCCGGATCCGATTCGCGCGTGAGCCCGGATCGGATTCGGGCGGCGTGAGCCCGGCTCAGATGACCCAGCACGCGTAGCCGATGTGCTCCCCGCGGCCGACGAACACCTGCACATAGGGGGCCTGATCGTTCCCACCGGTCGGCTGGACCGCCTGCAGGGTGTGGTCACCCTCGTAGGCGGGCACCCAGTGCACCAGCCCCAGCCCACCGCCGTCGGGCGGGACCGTCGCGAACGGAACCCCGTTGTCCAGGAAAGTCACCTCGGTGACCGCCTCACTCAGCCAGGCCCGCACGGTGTAGCTGCAACCGGTGCCGTAGTTCGTCCGGATACCGGCGTTCAGATCCGGTGTCACACTGACCTCGCGCACGGTCGCGGCAGCCGGGGCCGCGGTGAACAGCCACGGGATCGATACGATCGCCGCCAGCGACAGCAGAACGCCCACGCGGATCGACCGCGTGGGCGTATCGGCGTCAGCGCGCCGCTCGAACCTGATGCCTTGCACAAGCAGCCGTGTCACCATGACCTGCTCCTACATCGCACGAATGTCGGGGGCCACCGAGATTACTGCGGGCCGGCTCCGGACCGGCTCCGTTCCCGCATCGGAACGATTGCGGATCTGTCAGGCCGACTTGTCGCGGCGCTCCGGACGCTCCCGCTTGCGCGGCACGATGGTGGGCAGCACATTGTCGTTCACGGTATCCGCGTCGACGACGACCTTGGCCACATCGTCGCGGCTCGGGATATCGAACATCACCTGCTGCAGGACTTCCTCCATGATGGCGCGCAGACCACGTGCGCCGGTACCGCGCAGAATGGCCTGATCGGCCACGGCCTCGAGCGCGTCACGGGTGAACTCCAGATCTACGCCGTCCATCTCGAACAGCCGGATGTACTGCTTCACCAGGGCGTTCTTCGGTTCGGACAGGATCTTCACCAGCGAGTCCTTGTCCAGGTTGGTCACCGAAGCCACCACCGGCAACCGGCCGATGAACTCGGGGATCAGACCGAACTTGATCAGATCCTCCGGCATCACCTCGGAGAAATGATCGGTGGTGTCGATCTCGGCCTTCGACCGCACCTCGGCACCGAACCCGATACCGCGGTGACCCGTACGGTCGGAGATGATCTTCTCCAGACCCGCGAACGCGCCCGCCACGATGAACAACACGTTGGTGGTGTCGATCTGGATGAACTCCTGATGCGGATGCTTGCGCCCACCCTGCGGCGGCACACTCGCCTGGGTGCCCTCCAGGATCTTCAGAAGCGCCTGCTGCACACCCTCACCGGAGACATCCCGAGTGATCGACGGGTTCTCGCTCTTACGCGCGATCTTGTCGACCTCGTCGATGTAGATGATCCCGGTCTCGGCGCGCTTGACGTCGTAATCGGCGGCCTGGATGAGTTTGAGGAGAATGTTCTCGACGTCCTCACCCACGTAACCGGCTTCGGTGAGCGCGGTGGCATCGGCGATCGCGAACGGCACATTCAGCA
Organism: Nocardia sp. NBC_01329; assembly: GCF_035956715.1. Lineage (NCBI taxonomy): Bacteria > Bacillati > Actinomycetota > Actinomycetes > Mycobacteriales > Nocardiaceae > Nocardia > Nocardia sp. NBC_01329. The sequence continues at coordinate 4,389,404 of NZ_CP108381.1, forward strand.
TTTTCGCCAGCGTCTGCGCCAGATAGGTCTTACCGCAACCGGTGGGACCGAGCATCAGAATATTGGACTTCGCCAACTCGACGCTTTCCCCGCGCGCGTCACGACCCTTGTCGCCGGCCTGAATACGCTTGTAATGGTTGTACACCGCGACCGCGAGCGTGCGTTTGGCTGTGTCCTGCCCGATTACGTAGTTCTCCAGGAAATCCCGGATCTCCGCGGGTTTGGGCAACTCATCGAGTTTGACCTCGCTGGATTCGGCCAGCTCCTCTTCGATGATCTCGTTGCACAGATCGATGCACTCGTCGCAGATGTACACCCCTGGTCCCGCAATGAGCTTCTTGACCTGCTTCTGGCTCTTTCCGCAGAACGAGCATTTGAGCAGATCGCCGCCGTCGCCGATGCGCGCCATCTCGTGGGTCCCTACTTCCTTGTTCGCGTGCAACCATCCGTCCAGCTTCCAGCCGACCGCCGCCTGCGGTGGAGCGAATCCGGATCGATCACCCGGATAGAAGGGCGGTGCTGTCAACCGGGAACAAAGGTCCCTGGGTTTGACCGTACCCGGTGTGTGCGATGGAGGTCGACAACTCGGGCAGGTTTCTCGTCGCGGTTGTGCGGGGATTCACGCGGATACCGCGTCGCGGCACGTTTTCTCCGATACCGGACCACCCGGGGTGTGTCGGGAAACGTCGCGTGGAATCACCGCGGCCGGGGCCCGCTGCCCCGACCGGTCCGGCGTACCACTCACGCGGCGCGCCGGACCCGGATACGCCTCACTTCTGGGCGCTGAGCTTGCGGTAGTCGAACACCGTATCGATGATCCCGTACTCCTTGGCATCCTCGGCCGTCAGGATCTTGTCACGGTCGGTGTCCTTGCGGATGACCTCTGCGTCCTTGCCCGTGTGCCGGGCCAGGGTGGCCTCCATCAACCGGCGCATCCGCTCGATCTCGGCCGCCTGGATCTCCAGATCCGAAACCTGCCCCTGGATACCGCCCTCGACCGACGGCTGATGGATCAGCACGCGCGCATTGGGCAGGCAGGCACGCTTACCGGGGGTGCCGGCCGCCAGCAGCACCGCCGCCGCCGAAGCCGCCTGCCCGAGGCAGACGGTCGCGACATCGGCACGCACGTATTGCATGGTGTCGTAGATCGCCATCAGCGAGGTGAACGAACCACCCGGCGAATTGATGTACATCGTGATATCACGATCGGGATCCAGCGATTCGAGCACCAGCAGCTGCGCCATGATGTCGTTGGCCGACGCGTCGTCGACCTGCACGCCGAGGAAGATGATGCGTTCCTCGAACAGCTTGTTGTACGGGTTGGATTCCTTGACGCCGAAACTCGAATGCTCGATGAACGACGGCAGGATGTAGCGCGACTGCGGGCCCGCCGGGGCGATACCGCCGAGGCCACGAGAATCGTTCGGATTGGCCATATTCGTCTCCAAGTCTGTGAGTGAGCTGTCCGCCGGACGGATTCGCGAACCCCGGGCCGGATTCACGAACGCCGCCCTAGTTGCTGCCCGTGCCGCCCGCCTGGCGCGCATTGGTGATCACACGGTCGATGAAGCCGTACTCCAGCGCCTGGTCGGGCGTGAACCAGCGGTCGCGGTCGGCGTCGGCATTGATCTGCTCCACCGGCTTGCCGGTGTGCATCGCCTGCAACTCGTTCAGCTCACGCTTGGTATAAGCGAACTGCTCGGCCATGATCGCGATATCCGCGGCGGAACCGCCGATACCGGCGGACGGCTGATGCATCATGATCCGGGTGTGCGGCAGCGCGAAACGCTTTCCCGGCGCGCCCGCGGTCAGCAAGAACTGCCCCATGGACGCGGCCAGACCCATCGCGGTGGTCGCGATATCGCATTCGGCGTACTGCATGGTGTCGTAGATCGCCATACCCGCGTTCACCGACCCGCCGGGCGAGTTGATGTAAAGCGAAATATCTTTGGTCGGGTCCTCCGCCGACAGCAGCAGGATCTGCGCGCAAATCTTGTTCGCGATGTCATCGTCGACCTGGGTGCCGAGAAAGATGATGCGCTCTCGCAGCAGGCGCTCGTACACAGAATCGCTGAGATTGAGCCCAGCGGTCGGAGCTGTCATGACCTCGGCTTGGTTGATTGTCACGGATACCTGCCTTCTCTCGCCGGCTCGTTGCTGTCACAAACATTAACGAAGCAGGGCGGCACCGAACTCCCGGTACCACCCCGATTCGCTCAGAGCGCAATATTGATGGCGCCGCCTCCGGCGACGCATGGTCGGGGCCCTCGTGACCCCGGTTCTTCACTCCTACGCTCAGTCGCTGCGCTCCTTCGCTTCGTCGCTCCAGAACCGGGGCGGGCCCCGACCACGAATGCTGACCATCCGGAGTAGACGAAAGGTTCGCACGGAGGTGCGCATCCACCGAGCTGGGCGTGCCCACAGCACTGTAGGTGCTCAAAGGGTTCCCGGCGGGTGACCGACCGGACGCGCTGCGGGGACGACGAAGCCCCGGCCCCCTCGGCGTGCGCGTACCGGTGACAGTCCTCGATCGTGTTCTGTCTCCGGATGGCCAACACCGCCTCAGGTCCCAGGGCTTCCCGTACGCAAATCCTCGAGTGGTTTACTCCTCGTCCGCGGAGTCCTCGGTCGCCTCGTCGGCGGCGTCGGATTCCTTGGCGTTGCCGAACATCTCGTCGGTGTCGACCTTGTTGCCCTCGGAATCGGTGACAGTCACCCGGCCGACAACTTCCGCCAGGGCCTTGCCGCGACGGACGTCGGCGAATACGGCGCCGAGCTGGCCGGCCTGCTGCACCTGCTGGATGAACTGCTCGGGGGCCATTCCATAGCGCTGGGCCTGGAACAGGATGCGCTCGGTGAGCTCTTCCTGGCCTACCTGGGTGCCCTCGGCCTCGGCGACCGCGTCCAGCAGCAGCTGGGTCTTCACCGACTTCTCCGCGGCTTCCTTGGTATCGGCGTCGAACTCCTCGCGGCTCGAGCCCTGCTCTTCCAGCGCCTCGGCGAACTTGGCCTCGTCGTGGTCGAAACCGTGGATCGCGTCGTGTTCCACGGCGTCGATCTCGGCCTTCACCACGGCCTCGGGCAACGGCACCTCGACGCTGTCGAGCAGCTGCTCGAGCACCTTGTCGCGGATATCGCCGGCCTGCTGCACCTTCTTGACCCGCTCGACACGCGACCGCAGATCGTCCTTCAGCTCGTCGATGGTGTCGAATTCACTCGCGAGCTGGGCGAATTCGTCGTCGGCCTCGGGCAGTTCACGTTCCTTGACCGAACCGAGGGTCACCGTGATGACGGCTTCCCGGCCGGCGTGGTCGCCCGCGACCAGGGTGGAGGTGAACTCCTTGGACTCTCCGGCCGACAGCCCGATCAGGCTCTCGTCCAGGCCCTCGATGAGCTGACCGGACCCGACCTCGTGCGACAGACCGGTGGTCGCGGCCTCCGGCACCTCGTCACCGTCGACGGTGGCGGACAGATCGATGGAGACGAAATCGCCGTCCTGGACGGCACGCTCGACACTGTTCAGGGTGCCGAAACGCTGGCGCAGCGACTGCAGCTGCTCATCGATATCGGCATCGGTGATCTCGAGGGCATCCACCGTCACGGTGATGGTGCTGTAGTCCTCGGGCAGGGTGATCTCCGGCCGGACATCCACCTCGGCGGTGAAAGCCAGCTCCTGGCCGTCCTCGATCTTGGTGATCTCGATCTCCGGCTGGCCGATGACCTTCACGTCGGAGGTGGTGACGGCCTCGCTGTAGCGGCCGGGCAGGGCGTCGTTGACGACCTGCTCCAGGACCGCGCCACGGCCCAGGCGCGCCTCGAGCAGCTTGGCCGGCGCCTTGCCCGGACGGAAGCCGGGAATGCGCACCTGCTTGGCCAGGGCCTTGTAGGCGCGATCGAAGTCCGGCTTCAGCTCCTCGAAGGGCACCTCGACATTGATCCGGACCCGGGTCGGGCTCAGCTGCTCGACGGTGCTCTTCACGGACATGCTCCTCGTTCTCGTCGGTTCGTTTTCGCCGGCCCGCACGATATCCGTGCTGGTGGCCGGGTGATTGCGCGTGGTCTGGCGACGACGCGCGGGTACGCGCCCTCGGCGTACCGTCCGAAGCGGCGAGCACCTGCGGTTTCACGCGCTCGGGATACGCATCCCGACCAGGGTAGTTGACCGGGCTGGACGCCGGTCACCCGGTGGGTGCGCAGCTGTGACGCGCGGTCGGCGCCGGAAACTCAGTTCTGCGGAACGGCCACCGCGTCGGTGACGAACACCAGCGTTTCGTTCGGCTTCACCCCGTTGCCCCCGGCTCCGTAACCCAGGTCGGGCGGGACGATCAGCAACCGCCGGGCACCCTGCTGGACCCCCTCGAGGCCCTGTTCCCATCCGGGGATCACCATTCCGTCGCCGAGGGTGAGTTCGAAGGGTTCGCCGCGATCGAACGACGAGTCGAGCTGTTGTCGGTCCGACCAGGTGACCAGCGCGTAGTTCATGGTCAGCTGCTGTCCGGAGGCCGCACCGGGTCCGGATCCCGGGACCAGATCCTTGACCACCAGTTGTTTCGGCGGGTCGCAGTCGTCGGGAATGGTGATCTGCGGGACCTCGCCGAAGCCTCCTTTCACCTCGATATCGTCGGCCACGCATTCGCGGCCTTTCGATTCGGAGGGTGCGACCTGTCCGCCCGGCTGATCGGCCGCCGTGCTGGTTGTCGCGGTACCGCCGGTGTCGTCCGAGCCGCAGCCGGTGAGGCCGAACGCGGCCGCGCCGACGGCGGCGACAGCGATGATCCTGCCGATTGTCTGCATGCGCCGCACCCTACCGCCGCCGCATCGGACACTCGGGCGCGACGACTTCTTTCGTGTGGAGGTGATCGGGTCCGCGGTCGGGGCGAGCATCGCGGTGCGGTCGCCGGGTCTGTCCGTGCGCGAGCGCACCGCGTCTGTCCGTGCGCGAGCGCACCGCCGTCGAGACATATCGCGGCACACCTCCAGCTATCGTGGTGTCTGCCCGCGCTCGGCGTGCGGGCAGCCCGGTGCGACCACGACCTCCAGGAGGTTCGGCGTATGACGCAGTTGGCGAGTGCAGGTGGGGATACCGGAGCCGACAATATGGGCGGTGACGGTGCGGAATCCGTCGCACCCGAGCCCTATGTGCTGTCGACGACGGCATCGGGTCCGTTGGATCCCGACGAGCTGGAGACCCTGGACGCGTGGTGGCGGGCAGCCAACTATCTGTCGGTCGGTCAGATCTATCTGATGGGTAATCCGCTGGTGCGCGAACCGCTGGTGCGCGAGCACATCAAACCCCGCCTGCTCGGCCACTTCGGTACCGTACCGGGCCTGAATCTGGTGTGGGTGCACGCGAATCGGCAGATCACAGCACGGGACCTGAACGCGGTGTTCGTCGCCGGGCCCGGGCACGGCGGCCCCGGCCCCAACGCATGCGCGTGGCTGGAGGGCACCTACTCCGAGCTCTACAGCCACGTGCCCCGCGACGGCGAGGGTATGCGGGCGCTGTTCGCCCAGTTCTCCTTTCCCGGAGGTGTGCCCAGTCACTGCGCGCCGGAGACACCCGGGTCTTTCCACGAGGGCGGGGAGCTGGGCTATTCACTGCTGCACGCGTTCGGGGCAGCCCTGGACAATCCGGATCTGACAGTCTTCTGCGTGGTCGGCGACGGTGAGGCCGAAACCGGTCCGCTGGCGGGTAGCTGGCACAGCAACAAGTTCTTGAACCCGGCGCGTGACGGCGCGGTGCTGCCGATTCTCGCGCTCAACGAATACAAGATCGCCAACCCGACCCTGCTGGCCCGCATTCCGGAGACCGAACTCGTCTCGCTGCTGCGCGGTTACGGCTATGAACCGCTGCTCGTGGCCGGGAAAGATCCGGCCCAGGTGCATCAGGATATGGCCGGGGCGATGGACGCCTGCCTCGAACGCATCGCGCAGATCCAGCGCGCCGCCCGGGACGGCTCCGATCCGACGCGGCCGCGGTGGCCGATGATCGTGCTCCGGACGCCGAAGGGCTGGACCGGACCGCCGGTGGTGGACGGAAAGCCGGTGGAGGGCACCTTCCGCGCGCATCAGGTTCCGTTGCCCGCGGTCCGCGACGATGCCGCGCACCGTTCGGTGCTCGAGCAGTGGCTGCATTCCTATCGCCCTGAGGAACTGTTCGACGAAGCGGGCGCGCCGGTCTCGGAGTTGCGGCGGCTGGTACCGGCCGGCACGCGGCGGATGAGCGCGAACCCGGTGGCCAACGGGGGCACGCTGGTCCGCGATCTACGGTTGCCCGATTGGCGTGCGCACGCGGTGGACGTCCCCGAGCCGGGCGGGGCAGTCCACGAGGCGACCCGGGTGCTCGGCGGCTGGTTGCGCGAGGTCACCGTAGCCAATCCCGATAACTTCCTGACCTTCGCGCCCGACGAGCTGGTCAGTAACCGGCTGCAGGACATCCTCGAGGTCACCGGCCGCAACTGGCAGGAGGAGTTCGGCGTCCACGACGAGAAACTGGACCGGGCCGGGCGGGTGATAGAGGTGCTGTCCGAGCATATGTGCCAAGGCCTGCTGGAGGGGTACCTGCTGACCGGCCGCCACGGAGTCTTCACCTGTTACGAGGCCTTCGTCCACATCGTGGACGCCATGTTCAATCAGCACGCGAAATGGCTCGACGCGAGTGCCGCGGTGCCCTGGCGGCAACCGCTGGCCAGCCTGAACTACCTGCTCTCTTCGCATGTGTGGCGGCAGGACCACAACGGGTTCACCCACCAGGATCCCGGTTTCCTCGATGTGGTGCTGAACAAGAAACCGGAGATCGTGCGGGTGTACCTGCCACCGGACGCGAACACCCTGTTGTCGGTATACGACCACTGCCTGCGCTCACGACACTATGTGAACGTGGTGGTGGCCGGTAAACAACCGCAGCCGGATTGGCTGTCCGCCAACGAGGCCGCACTGCACTGTGCCCGGGGAATCGGGATATGGGACTGGGCGGGCCACCGGGACGAACCGGCCACCACACCCGACGCGGTCCTCGCCTGCGCCGGTGACGTACCGACCCTGGAAACCCTTGCCGCCGCGGCCATCCTGCGTGAACATCTGCCGTGGTTGCGGGTGCGGGTGGTGAACGTGGTCGATCTGATGCGGCTGCTGCCGGCCGGAGAACATCCGCACGGGCTCGCGGACAGCGAATTCGACACGCTGTTCACCCGCGACTCCCCGGTGATCTTCGCCTTCCACGGCTATCCGTGGCTGATCCACCGACTCACCTACCGACGCACCAATCACGCCGGGTTGCACGTGCGCGGATACAAGGAGCGGGGCACCACCACCACGCCCTTCGATATGGTCATGTTGAACGACCTCGACCGATACCACCTGGTCATGGACGTCATCGACCGGGTCCCGGCGCTGCGTCAGCAGGCGGCGGGCCTGCGCCAGGAGATGGTGGACGCGCGCCTGCGGGCCCGGACCTGGACCCGGGAGCACGGCGACGACATTCCCGAAGTGGCGAATTGGCGCTGGCCCGGTTAGTCACGCGCCGGCCCACGGCCGGTAGCGAACTGCCTTGCCGCGCCGACCGGGCTCCGTGACGATCACACAGCTCCGCGACGATCACACAGAAGACCACGCCGGAAGCCGGCGCCATTCGGACCGCTCGCCGGAGAAGGCGCGAATTATGCGGTGCGCGACCATCCGTGGCAGCTCACGCTGATCGACCGTTCGGTTGCAGCCGACCCGAGGGCTATGGCCCTTCCCTTTTCCCAATTCTGGGAAATGCATACTCGCTTATTCAAACACTCGTGTACCGTACCGTTAGACAGCGGCACATAGAACTACGGGCCCTCACATAGCGACTCACCGTAGAAGTTCTATCCGCGAGAAATGAAACGGAGCACACCATGACCATCGCTCGTAACCACGGACTCGTGAAGAGAATCGTTGCCGCCGCCGCACTCGCCGGCGCACTCGCCGTGGTCCCCGCCACCCTGGCCCCGCAGCTGGCGGCGGCCGACACCCCCGGCCACAGCCAGCGTGACGACAGCCACCCGGGCAACGGCAGCTACGGCGATACCCACGACTTTCCCAGCGACCCCAGCAACCGCAGCGAGCCGGTACACGCGATCCCGGCCGAGCGCAGCTTCACCTACGACGGTGACCAGGGCGGATACTTCGACGTCTGCGCGTACAAGCCGTACTACTACGCCTGTCGGTGATCGAGACCGCTGAGCATCACCGCCTGTCCGGCAGTCTCGGTCACCGCCGCCGGGTGCGCGGGCGGCCGCCAGCGGTAGTGCGTTCTGCGCCGACCCGTTCGGCGAGGTCGCCGGGAATATGATCGGAAATCTGCCGGCGGGAGGCGATCATCAGCTTCTGCCGGATACTGGCGACCTGCGCGTCCACCGTGCGCACCGAACTGCCCCGCCGCTCGGCGATGGCACTGTTCGGCCAGCCCGCGGCGGCCAGCACCGCGATCTCGCGTTCGGCCGGTGACAACGCATTCCAGCGCGACTCGGCTCGCCCGGCCGGTTCGAATTCACCACCGGCGGCCGAGCTGATCGGGGTCGCCGAGCGCACCGGCCAGTGATTGCGGAGATGCTGCCGGACCTCCTCGCCACCCGGGTGCAACCGGCTACCCCGCTGCTCGGCGGCGGCGAATTCCGCCGGTCCGAGGATGGTCGTGGCGGTTTCGGTGGCGTGCCGTACGCCCGCGGCCACCATCGGAACCCGCTCGATACAGATCCCCATCGTGCGGTGACAGGCCCGGAAAACACCTACCAGCCAGGCCAGTTCCGTCGCACGCGCCCGCGCGGCTGCCGCGGCGCCCAGCGCCGCGGGGTCGACGGCGAGCACATGGGAGAGCACGAGCATGCACACCGCCACCGACCACGAGGTCATCCAGGTGTCGCTGCCCGCTCCATCTCCGAAGACCACCACGCCCGCCGGTTCCAGGGCGGCGGCGGGATCGTCGGAACGGGCCAGCGCCAAGGCCCGCGCGACCCGCGCCCAGTGCGCGGCCGAGGCGGACCCCGAGGCCACCGAACGTTCCAGATGTTGCCGAGTCGTCCGCTCGGCCGCTTCCGGATCGCCGAGCATGGAGGCCGCGAGCGCCGCGAACACCAGTCCACGCTCCACCCCGACCCGATCGCCCTGTGTGGTGAACTTGCGGCCGGCCCGCTCCAGGACCGTGATCGCGCGCGGATCCAGGCGGAACAGCATCAGCTCCAGTCCCCAGATCCATTCCACCGAGGCGGGCAGACCGATATCGGTTTCCGGGGTGGCGCGCCAGGACACCGCACCGATTCCCTCCGGCATACAGCGGGCTACACAGTCGTCGAGCAGGGCCGCTGCCCGATCGGCGTCGCCCTGCCACAGGTAGTACCAGCCCAGCAGGGCGGTGGCCCGGATGTGGTAACCGGCGGCAGCTTCGCTGCGGGTCACATCGAGGGCCGCCGCGGTGAGCCGGGTCAGCGCCCGGCTCCCACCGTTGACGAACGGCACCCACACAGACAGCAGGACCGAGGCCGTCTCCAGTCCGATCAGGGCCTCACCGGGATCGGCGAGGCCGGTTTCGATACCGATCAGGATGTCGTCCCAGGACGCGCGCACCCATTCGAGCCAGGCCTGTTCCTGCGGTCCGTACCACAGTGATCGAGCCTCGACCACCCGATCCCGGTGATAGCGGCGATGCCGGCCGGCGACCCGGACCGCCTCGGTCGGGACATGACGCAGGCGGGCGCCGACGAACAGGCGCACGCTCTCCACGAGATACCAGCGCACACTCGTCTCGGTGCGGAATGTGGCGACCAGAGAGCATTCGGCCAGCCGCTCCAACAACGGCGCCACCCGCTCGGCGGGCAATGCCTCGTCGGAGCAGACCGCGGCGACCGCGGCTGCTTCGACCCCGTTGCGCTGCGGCGCCACCCCGTCGGTTTCATAGCCGGCCGCGAACACCGCCATACGTTGCAGCAGTAATTGTTCGTCGGGTTCGCACAGGTCGAAAGACCAGGCGATCACGTCGTAGACGCCGCGGTGCCGCTGCTCGGTACCCGACCGCGCATTCTGCGACCAATGCATCCGCTGGTCGGCGGCATCGCCGCTGAGTTCGGCCAGCACCATGGCCGGCGGCTGATGCCGTAGGCGCGCGGCCGCGAGCCTGATGAACAGCGGGTTGCGCTCGACCCGGCGGCAGATGCGGCGCACGATCGCCAGCTGGTCCGGATCGTCGCGGATCGGGCGACCGGTCAGTGCGGCGCGGCGGCGGAACAGCTGCAGTGATTCGAACGAGGACAGTGGCGGCACCGTGAGTATGTACTCGTCGGCCCAGCCGATGGGTTCCCGGCTCGTGGCCAGAATCGTCAGCCCGGGTGTGGTCGTGAGCAGGTCGATCACCACCCGGCCCACTGCGGCGAGTACGTGTTCACAGTTGTCCAGCACCAGAATCGCCTGTCCGGCGATCGATCCTTCGCGGGGACCCACACCGACATCCAGGGCGACCGGATCGCGGGTATCGGTCCGGACCACCGATCGCAGCACATTCTCCGCGGAATCGCCGCAGTCGCGTTCGAGTTCGGCCAGGCGCGCCCAGTACACGGGCCGACCGGGATCACAGCGGCGCAGCGACTCGGCGGCGAGGCGGGTCTTGCCGATGCCACCCGGCCCGACCAGCGTGATCAGGCGAGCCGCCCCGGACCGCAGCAGGTCATGAAGGTGCGCCAGCTCCCGTTCTCGACCGAAGAACTCGGTCACCGGCGCGGGCGGTGCCGCGCCGTTCGGGTAGCTCACCGCCATAGGAACGTAAATTAGTGCACGTCGCCACGCACCGTCCGGGGAACCCGGTCATTTCACGACCGCCCCGTATTCGGGAAGCAGATAACGCTCAGCACATCACACACGCGGTCTGGCGATAGTGCATCTGGACCACCGCGCTGTCGAAGGTCAGCACATCCATCAGGCGAAGACCGGTGGTGTCGACCGGCGACCGGAACAGGGGCACCCCGCCCCCGAGCAACAACGGGTGCACGAAAAGCCGGAGTTCATCGATCAGTTCGTGCTCCAGAAAGCTGCGCGCGGTCTCGGCACCACCGAACAGCACCATGTTCTGACCTGCATCCTTGCGGCGGTTCACCTCGTCGACCAGGTCAGGGCCGATAACCCTCGTGTTCCACGAGGGGTCGCGCAGGGTCCGCGAGACGACCAGTTTCGGCGCGACGCGCCAGAATCGGGCGAAATCGACATAGAACGGGGAGACCGGGGCGAGATCGGCGGTCGGCCAGAACGCCGCCATGATCTCGTAGGTCTTCCGTCCGTACAGCAGGAGATCGGCCCGGCGGAGTTCATCCAGGTATTCGGTACAGAGCTCCTCGTCGACCACCGGCCAGTGCACCGCCTCGTCGGGCCCCTCCGTGAACCCGTCGAGCGAGATCTGCATCCACAGTGTCACGCTTCCCATTCCATGCCTCATCTACCGCATCAGGTGCCAAGAACCAGATTCTGCACCCGGACGCGACGTTACGCATCCGTAGGCGACGGAAATTTACCTAAGTACATGGGGTCGGCCGGATATCGAGTGTCCAGCGGAAGAGCCGCCGTCGAATGTACCGTCATCCAGCGAAAAGCTCGCGGACCCCGTTCCCAGTTCGGAGAAGCCGATGAGGTGACCGCGACAGCTCAGGGCTCAGTGGGTAGCTCGGCGAGTTCGCTGTCGCTGTCGATGTAATGCGCGACGAACCGGTTCACCAGCTCCGCGGCCGCCTTTCCGGGCAGAATGCGGGCGAGCTGCAGTTGTGTAGTCAGTTCGGCCAGGTCATCGGCGTCGCGCTCGGATTCCTGATACTTCTGCCAGGCCGTGCGATGGAAGAGATCGACGAAGCGCCGGGCCATCCGATCACTGTCGGCGCGCATGCGCTCGAGCTCCCCCAGCACCTCGGCCTCGGGGACCCCGGCGGCGGCCAGCTGCTCCGAGATCCGGATGAGCTGGCGGTCAGCGGGCCGATAGGTGGCGGCATCGACCGGTTCGTAGAGACCGGCGGCCACGATGCGCGCCAGCCCGTTGGGCACCGAGGCATACCGTTCCTGCAGGTCGGTGGCTGGAATAGTATCGCTGGGCGCGGTCGAATCGTCCGGTGGAGGTTCATCGGATTCCAGACCGCCGAGCAGCGACCCGACACCGAGAATATCTCCGAGGTCGTCGCCGCGATCCCAAGCTTTGAGAAGCTCCTTGATCCCGTTGAGCTTGATCCCGCGATCGAGCAGTCTACTGATCGTGCGCACCCGATTGAGGTGATCCGGGTTGTAATAGCCGGTGCGACCCTTGACCTGCGGCGGGGGCAGCACCCCCCGTTCGTGGTAAACGCGCAGGCTGCGCACGGTCGTGCCGGCGGCCCGCGCCAGCTCATCGATCGTGTACTCCGCACCAGCAGCCATATAACAAGGAAACCACAAAGCCGCGGCGACGACCTGCGCCGGACACGATCAAATGTCCGATTCAAAGCCTCCTGGTTCCAGATCTGCTCAGTTCGTCGCGCTCGAAGTAACGGCCCGTTGGGTATGGGTGCGGCGTTCGTCCTCCGACATTCCACCCCAGACCCCGTACGGTTCGCGGACCGCCAGCGCATAGCTACGGCACCGGTCCAGCACCGGACAGGTATCGCAGATCTGTTTGGCGCGGCGCACCCGAGCGGCACGAGCCCGGCCACGCTCACCCTCCGGGTGGAAGAACACCATCGACTCCAGCCCACGGCACGAACCGTGCAGCTGCCAATCCCATGCCTCGGAGGCCGGGCGCCGGTACTGGAAAACAGTGGACATACACAACTCCTCTGCCCGCGGATATGTAGCCCAGACTAATTAGCTCCCCACACTTGGGAATGCGACCTCACGCGACTCACCCGGCTTCCCGCCAGTGGTGATCGAGAGCCTTTTTCGGATGGGCCCGACCTCCCTATGCTGCGGTTATGAACGAGCTACCCGGCGCGCGAATAACTGTCGAAGCACGCGACCGCGCGTTACGGGAGCTGGCCGATCACCTGGGTACAGGCCGCTTGACCCTGGCTCAGTTCGAAGAGCGCACGGCAGCGGTGACGGCGGCGGAGACCATGCCCGAACTGGCCGAAATGTTCACAGATCTACCGGCCGCACCACCCACGGCCACCCCGCTCGACCCCACCGACCCAGCGCTCCTCTTTGCGGCACTCGCCGGCGTAGCAGCGGTGTCGGCACTGATCCTGGCACTCGTTTTCGGCGGCTGGCTTTGGCTACTTCTCCTGATAATCGTGCTGGTCAGCGTGCCGCTGATACCTGTGGCACTGGCGCGTCGGCGCCGCGCGACCCCGCTCCGTTGAGCATTCACCACCTGGTCTGCGGTCGTACGCTGTTGGCCAAATCGACCAACCTGTATCGATGGAGCCAATCGGGGGCGGTTCGTGCCACGGCCCGGAGCCTCGACTCGAGGCCGGCGCGCAACCCCGGAACGGTCAGCGGATAGCCGAGCAACGTGGTATCCGTCGCGGCCGGACGCTTGCGGGAACGCAGCCAGTCCAGTGCCGCACCGACCACCACGACCTGCAGCTGCAGGCTGCGAGGTTCGTCGGCCAGCTCCAGCCGGGAGGCGGCATCGAGCAGGTCGACCTCGGTGATCTCGTGATGTGGGCGCGAGACCAGTAACAGACTGCCGGTCATCCGCGCGGTGCCGTGGTGGCGTGAGGTATCCGGGACCTCGTCCAGGACATGTACCGCCTGCAGCAGCGAACTCTCGACCGCCAACCGACGCGCCAAGCCGAAGGCCGCGCTGATCACACCGTGATTGGTCTGCCAGACCAGCTGGTAGAAATTCGCGGCCGCGCGATGCCATCGATCGGTGTCGTCCGGGTCTGCGGGATTCTGCAGCACCAGTTCGGCGGTGGCCGCCAACGCCAGCGCCGGGGCGATCTCGCCGGGCAACATGGTGTGCACTTCGTCGAAGTGCATATAGGCGCGCTCGTAGCTCCCATCCAACAGCGACGTCACACCGGCGAACCACTCTATGCGCCAATCGGTTACCGCACGTGGGCGCAGGGTGTCGAGCAATGCGAGCGCCAGCGTCCGATCACCCAGATCGAGATGAGCGCGGATGGCGGCGAGCGCACCCTCGACTTCGAAGGTTTCCGGGGCGTCGATCGTGCCGGCGGCAATGCGCTCCGCGGTACGCCGGAGCGCGTCGAGGGTCTGGCGCGCGTCGCCGTGCAGCACCGGATTGAGCAACTCGACACTGGGATCGTCCGCGTCTATCAAGGGAACCGGAAGAGCCGCCACCACGGAAACGGCGTCCAGCGCAGGAGGGCGGTGACCGCCGTCCACCATCCCGTCGGTCTGGCCGATGAGGGCGTCTATGCCGAAATCACCGCGCAGCGATCCGAATTCGACCGAACCCTGGGGATGCTCACGCCCTGTCTCGGCCGCCAGAACCATCCGCAGCACCCCGGCCAGTTGGCAGTACATCGCGTAGGCGGAGGGAAATCGCCGCACCGGGTCCTCGTGCGTGGCACGAACCAGTAGACGGTGCAGGGAAGGGTGTCGCTGTAACACCGGATAGTCTTCGGGCGCCGGGACGTCGGCGCAATAGTCGCCGTTGGCGTCCTTACGCAGGTCGAGAACGAGCGCGGCGAGAGTACGGCCCACCGCGTAGATATCCGAGACCACGGTGGGCCCGGTTTCGATGATCTCCGGAGCCTGGTATCCCGGCGTACCGTAGATACTTCCGTAGGATTCCATCGCCGCGACGGCCCCGAGGTCGATGAGTTTGACCTCGTCGTCGGTGACCATGATGTTGTCGGGCTTGAGGTCGTTGTACGCCAGCCCGAACGAATGCAGATAATCGAGCGCGGGCAGGATCTCCATCATGTAGGCCAGGCTCTGGGCCACCGGGAGCCGTTCCGAGCCGGCCAGGTCCAGCAGCTTTTTCAGCGACCGCCCGCCCACGTACTCCATGACGATATAGCCGTCGGCCACATCGCGATCCGAGCGGTGCTTGACGAAGTTGTAGATCTTGACCACACCCGGATGGGTGATCTCGGACAGGAACTGCCGCTCGGCCAGCGCGACCACGTGCGCCTCGAAATCCTG
This sequence comes from Nocardia sp. NBC_01329, assembly GCF_035956715.1. NCBI lineage: Bacteria > Bacillati > Actinomycetota > Actinomycetes > Mycobacteriales > Nocardiaceae > Nocardia > Nocardia sp. NBC_01329. Next base: position 4,404,488 of record NZ_CP108381.1, read on the forward strand.
TGGGTTCTGCAGCCCTTTCAGTACCACCCAGCGTTCGCTCACATTGGTGTCCACCGCGAGGTAGATCCAGCCCAGCCCGCCGTGCGCGAGGCATCCCTTGACCACATACTGGTCGGCCACGACCTCTCCGGGCGTGAGGGCCGGCCGGAAGTTGTACGGCGATCCACACCCCGCGCACTCCCCCGCCACGGTGCCCGGGCCGCTCGCGCCCGAACGTCCCACGGGCACCTGGCATTTCCAGCAGAACCGCTTCGGCTCCGGAACGATGGGATCCTCGAGGACCGCTGTCGCCGGATCGACCGGGTCGACCCGGGGCAGTGCGACCAGTCCCGCACCGAGCCGCCGTGAGCTCGGGCGTGACCGCGCGTTGCGTCCCGACAGTTCCTCTTCGAATCCCGAAAAGGGATCGAGATCGTCGTCGTCATCGGCGAGCAGCAACTCGTCCAGGTCGTCGTCGGGCCCGGCGAGGCTGTTGAGACGCGCGATATCGTCGCCGGTGAGGGCGGCGACTGCCTGGTCGAAATCCGAGAAGTCCGGGGCATTCGACGCGCCGGCGGTCAGCGGTGGCATCTCCGGGGGTCCGTCGACAGTGACCGGGACGAAAACACTAGAGGGGTTTGGTAGCGCCGCGGCATCGGTAGGGCTGCGGGGGGCGGCTTCGCCCGACTCGGCGAGTAACTCCTCCGCGGCACGCGTCAGCTCCGATTCCTGCGCGGCGAGCCGATTCGCGTTTTCATTGCTGGTCGTGCGCCGCGTCGACCAGCTGTGCGCGGTGCGGCGGGGCATCTCGGCCCCCGCTATCCGCCGCTTCGACCACGGCGGTACCACAGGACGCTCGGACGAGCTGGACTGCTCCGGCATGCACGACCTCTCAAACCCCGCGGAAGAACCGAGAATCCATTGTGATCCGGCGGTGCGGGCCGCGTTGGTGAATCGTTCCCTTCCTTGGGAATGCGTGTACCCCGGGTTCGAGAACCCGGGGTACACGTGCGACTCGCGGTAGGTTACCGCTGGTCTTCCGGTTCGTCCAGAATACGCACCGTGGTGGTCGGCTCTCCGGACGCGGCTGCCGCCGGGACCGAAGGCGTCTGACGCGCCGCGGCGAGTTCGAAGACCCGCTTGCGAGCCAGGAACCAGCCGCCGAACAGTGCCGGGACTCCGATCACGAGCATCGCGATCACTGCGTACCGCTGTTCGTGCTCGCTGCTGAACAGCATCAGCAGCACCACACCGACCAGGAACACCAGGGTGGCGTAACTGGTGTACGGGGTGCCCGGGAGGCGGAACTTGGGACGGGTCACTTTGCCGTCACGGGCCCATTTCCACAGCTGGAGCTGGCACAGCACGATCGCGGTCCACGAGAAGATGGTGCCCAGCGCCGAAACGTTCAGCACGATCTCGAACGCCTGCTCGGGAACGAGCGCGTTCAGCCCCACGCCCGCCAGGGCGATGACTCCGGTGGCGAGAATGCCGACATAGGGGACACCGGTCTTCGACATGCGGCCCGCGACCTTGGGCGCGCTGCCGTTCATGGACATCGAGCGCAGGATGCGGCCGGTGGAGTAGAGGCCGGCGTTCAGGCTGGAGAATGCCGCTGTCAGCACCACCAGGTTCATGACCGAACCGGCACCGTCGATACCGATCTTCGAGAAGAAGGTGACGAACGGGCTCTCACCGGACTTGAACGCGGTGTAGGGCAGCAGCAGGCCGAGCAGGACCAGCGAGCCGACGTAGAACAGCGCGATCCGGGCGATCACCGAGTTGATGGCACGCGGCATGATCTTCTCGGGGTTCTCGGCCTCACCGGCCGCCGTCCCGATGAGTTCCACTGCGGCGTAGGCGAACACGACACCGGTGGTGACAACGATCAACGGCAGGAATCCGGTCGGGAACAAACCGCCGTTGTCGGAGATGAGGCTCGGACCGGTGGCGGCGCCGTCGATCTCGAAGCGCCCGGCCAGGAAGATAGTGCCGATGATCAGGAAGCTGACCAGTGCCACGACCTTGATCAACGCGGCCCAGAACTCCAGCTCACCGAACCACTTCACCGAGATCATATTGATCGCGACCACGATGGCCAGCGCGATCAGTGCGATGGTCCACTGTGGAATCACCTTGAAAGCGCCCCAGAAGTGGACATAGGTGGCGATCGCGGTGATATCCACGATGCCGGTCATGCACCAGTGGAAGAAGTACATCCAGCCGACCCCGAAGGCCAGCTTCTCGCCGTAGAACTCCCGGGCGTAGGAGACGAACGAGCCGGAGGACGGGCGGTGCAGTACCAGTTCGCCCAGGGCTCGCAGAATGAAGAATACGAAGATGCCGCAGACGGCGTATACGAGGAACAGACCGGGCCCGGCATCGTGCAGCCTGCTGCCTGCGCCGAGGAACAGGCCGGTACCGATGGCGCCACCGATGGCGATCATCTGCAGCTGCCGAGGGCGCAGCGACTTGTGGTAGCCCGCGTCCTCGGCGTGCAGGGAGTCCGCCGGCGCCTCCTGTCCCCGAGGCTCTTGAACAGTTGTCATTGTCTTGCCTTTCGAGTGGCGCAGATCATGTCTGCGAAGAATGTACCGCTATCTAGCGGCACGATCAATAGGTAACTTGTAGGTGCAACGTACTGGAAACCAGGAACTTTCACGTTCTCCGAGGTCGACGCCACGATTTGCACGATTGATCGAGCCGCTGAACGTCGATACGCTCGACTACGACAACCCTCGAGGAGCACCCGAATGGCCTGGTTCGAACGCGAGTTCATCGCCGTCCCGGAGACCGGCAAGAACCAACTCGTGTACAAGTGGCCGGATGTGAACATTCGGCGCTACTCACGCGCCGTCGTCAACGCCGACGAGATCGCGCTGTTCGTGAAATCCGGTCAGGTCGTCGGCGCCATGGGGCCGGGCCGCCACCGGATAGACGCCGACGAGCTACCGGTTCTCGGCGCCCTCGCCGATACGCTGTCCGGCGGCAACCTCTACCGGGCCGAGCTGTACTTCATATCCACTCGGGAGTTCGCCGGACTGAAGTTCGGCGGGCGGCTGGCGGATATCGCCGACCCGGTCAGCGAGCAGGTGGTGACACTGCGAGTGTTCGGGGAGTACGCCCTCACGATTCGCGACCCGGCCGTGCTCATCACATCCCTGACGGGCACCACCGATCTCAACGATCCTTCGAGTATCCGGTCCTGGTGCGCCGATTTGCTCGTCAAGAGCATGAAGGTCATGGTCACCCAGGGAATTTCGCAGGCGACATGGCCGGTGCTCGGCCTATCAGGCTACCTGCCGGCAATCGAGGACGCAGTCCTGCGGCACACGAACAGGACCCTGTACGAATACGGCCTGCGCATGCCACGACTGGGCAACTTCGACATCACGCTGGCTCCCGAGGACACCGACCGCCTCAAACGGCTCGCCAAAGATGTGACCTACATCCGGCTGGCCGGTGACTTCCGCCAGTACGCTGCGGGCGAACTGGCCCTGGGTGCGGGCCAGGGCCTGGCGCACGGAGGTAGCCACGAAGGCGGCTTCCTCGGTGCGACACTCGGTATCAATGCCTTGCAACAGAACACGCCGGCCCCGATCCCGCCACCGGCCACCGAGACACCGTCGACCACCCAGCAGCCTGCTGCCCTCCCACCAGCAAGCACCACGCAACCAGAATGCGCGAGCTGCCGCGCCGTCAGTCCGGCCGGAGCAGGTTTCTGCGTCAACTGCGGTATGAACCTCGGCGCCCGGGCTCCCCGCCACTGCGGGAACTGCGGTTCGGAACTCGTGGCGACCGCGCGCTACTGCGGGGCCTGCGGAACCCAGGTCGACCGGCCGTGATCCGGATACGCCGCGGGGCCGGGGCCACTCGAAGTGGCCCCGGCCCCGCGGCAGAGTATCCGTCCGGTCAAGCGGCCCCGCTCGCCCCCACCGCACCCGGGTCTGCACTACCGACCAAGCTGCGTACCTGGCGCGCCGCCACCGACAGCGTGGCCAGATCGGAGCTGTCACTGGCGAATATCTCGGCCAGCGAGGCGGCAGCCCGAGCCAGTCGAGACTTGTTCGTGGACTCCCAGTACGAGATCTTCTCGCCTATCGCGTCCTCGGGATCGCTGGTGCCGGCAACGTCCAGCGTCAGCAGGCGCAGCGATTCGTAGAGGTCATCGCGTACAGCCAATCTCGCCAGGGTCGGCCACCGTTGCCCCTGTTCGACGTCGGCGACCGCGGTCAGCAACCGCTCGATCTGATAGTGCGAGTTCAGCGCGAAATACAGTTCCGCCATCTCCGCCCGGTCACGCTCGGCGATATCGGCGATATCGAGCACATCCAGCAGCGGGAACAGATAGCTCGTCCGGAACACATCGCCGGCAATGTCTTCCGGCGCACCCCGTCGGACAACCGCGTCGGCCTGCTGCGACAAGTCGTCCTGCAGATGCTGGGGCAACCAATCCCGGATCCGGGCGGCCAGAGCGCCCACTCCGTCGCGATAGCGCGCGATATCCGCGCCGATGGCGATCGGCTGCGGACGGTTCAACAGCAGCCAGCGTGCCGCCCGGACCAGTGTCCGGCCGACCTCGAGCTCCAATTCGTCACGTACCGCTGTCGGCATCGCAGCCGTGCGGATCCGATCCCAGATAGAACGGAGGCCGAAGATATCGCAGGCAGCGGTGAACGCACGCACCGCGTCGTCGGTGGTGGCGCCGACCTCCTCACCGAGCTGGAAGGCGAAGGTGAGCCCGCCGTAGTCGACCACATCGTTGACGACCATCGTGGCGACGATCTCCCGGCGCAGCCGATGTTCACCGATCGCGGTCGCGAAGCGGTCTCGCAACGGTGTCGGGAAGTACGCGGGCAACGCCGAAGCGAAAGCGGGACTGTCGGGCAGATCACCGGCGAGCAGATCGGCTTTCAACGCCAGCTTCACATGGGCGAGGACATTCGCCAGCTCCGGAGACGTGAGACCGGCGCCGGCCGTGATCCGGCGCTGCATCTCCACATCTGTGGGCAAGGCTTCCAGCCCGCGGTCCAGCCCGCGGCGGACCTCCAGCTCGTTCAGCAGCCGACGGTGCACCGCAGCCTGCGGAACGGCCCGGGACCTGGACAGACCCATGCGGAAGTTCTGGGAGATGTTGTCGCGCAACACCAGATCCGAAACCTCGTCGGTCATCTCGGCCAGCAGGGGGTTACGCTCGCCGACCGCCAGCTCGCCGCTCGAAACCACGGCATCGAGCAGAATCTTGATGTTGACCTCGTGGTCGGAGCAGTCCACACCGGCCGAGTTGTCCAACGCGTCGGTGTTCATCCGGCCACCGTGCCGGCAGAATTCGATCCTGCCCAGCGCCGTGGCACCCAGATTGCCACCTTCACCGATCACTTTGACCCGCAAGCGGTCGGCATCCACTCGCACGGTGTCGTTGGATTTGTCGCCGACCTCGGCGTGCGTCTCACTGCTCGACTTGATGTAGGTGCCGATACCGCCATTCCACAGCAGGTCGACCGGGGCTGTCAGAATCGCCCGGATCATCTCCGGCGGAGACAATTTCGTCACCTTGGCGTCCAGCCCCAGCGATTCGCGTATCTCCGGCGTGACGGCGATCGCCTTGGCGCTCCGGTCGAAGACGCCACCGCCCTTACTGATCAGCGAGCGGTCGTAGTCCGCCCAACTGGACCGGGGCAGCTCGAACAGGCGCCGGCGCTCACGGAACGACCGCGCCGCCTCCGGGTCCGGATCGAGGAAGATGTGCCGGTGGTCGAACGCAGCGACCAGCCGGATGTGCTCGGAGAGCAACATGCCGTTCCCGAACACATCGCCGCTCATATCACCCACGCCGACGACAGTGAAATCCTGTGCCTGCGTATCGATATCCATTTCCGCGAAATGGCGCTTGACGCTCTCCCAGGCACCCTTGGCGGTGATTCCCATAGCCTTGTGGTCGTATCCCACCGAGCCGCCCGAGGCGAAGGCGTCACCGAGCCAGAACCCGTGGCTCTGCGCCACGTCGTTGGCGATATCGGAGAAGGTCGCGGTCCCCTTGTCCGCGGCGACGACCAGGTAGGAATCGTCGCCGTCGCGGCGCACCACACGATCCGGCGGTAGCACGGCCCCGGTCACCCGGTCGAGGTTGTCGGTGATGTCGAGCAGACCCGAGATGAACATGCGGTAGCAGGCCACCCCTTCGGCCTGGCGATCCCGGCGATCCATCGCATCGTCACCGGTAACGGCGGGCGGCCGTTTCATGACGAACCCGCCCTTCGCTCCCACCGGAACGATCACCGCGTTTTTCACGGCCTGAGCTTTCACCAGCCCCAGGACCTCGGTACGGAAATCGTCGAGCCGGTCCGACCACCGCAGTCCGCCGCGCGCCACCGCACCGTAACGCAGATGCACGCCTTCCATCCGTGGCGAGTAGACGAATATCTCGTATCTGGGGCGCGGCTGCGGCAGCAGGTCGAGCTGCTGCGGGTCGAATTTGAGCGAGAGGTACGGCAGCGGTGTGCCGCTGGTGTCATGACGGAAGTAGTTGGTGCGCAGGGTCGCCGAGATCAGCTCGAGCAGAGCACGCAGTATCCGGTCGGTATCCAGCCCGACCACAGCGTCGATTTCGGCGGTGAGCCGCGCGGTGATCTCCTCGGTACGCTCGGAAGCCGCGTCGGCGGCGTCCGGGTCGAAGTAGGCTTCGAACAACTCGGTGAACCTGCGGGTCATGACCGGGTTCGCCAGCAGCACCCGGGTGATACCGGCTACTCCGTAGCCGAATCGCGCCTGTTTCAGGTACTTGGCGTAGGCACGCAGCATGACGATCTGGCGCCAGTGCAGACCCGCTCGCAGCACCAGTTCGTTCAATCCGTCGGTTTCGGCAGCGCCGAACCACATGGCTTTCACCGCGTCCTGGAAACGCTGGGCGAGACCGCCGGCGAGATGTGTCTCGTCCAGGACCGTGCCGAGTTCAGCGTCGGTCACCGCATCACGCAACAGGGCCGTCGGAACCTGCAGAGTGAAATCGTAGATCCAGCGACGCCTGCCGTCCTTCAGATCCAGCCGGTAGGGCCGCTCGTCGACGGCCTCCACCCCGAGGCTGTGCAGCACGGGCAGCACGCGACTCAGGGATATACCCGCGCCGGCCACATAGAGTACGAACCGCCAGGACCCGGCGGGCGCATCCGCGGTGCGGTAGAGGACCGTATCTATTTCCCCGTCCGCGAGCCGCTCCAGCCGACGCAGTTCGGCCAGGGCGCGTTCGGGCCCGAACTCCTGCTGGTAGCTCAGGGGGAACGCGGCGGCATACGCACTCGCCGTCGCGGGCGCGACGCCGGTCGCTCCGGCCGCTGCGGATTCGAGCCGGTCCGACCAGGTACGTGTGGTGGCGAAAAGCAGGTCCTGGACCCGTTGCCGGTTCTCCTCGGAGAGGTCCGCCGCCCCCGCGCCGGCGGCGCGGTGCACGGTGAAGTACACGACAGCCAAGTCCGACTCCGTGACCCGGGCCGAGTATCCGATCCGAGCGGCGTCGAACTCGCTGCCCACGATGTCCTGCATCCGCAACCGGACTTGGCTGGAGTAGCGGTCGTTCGGCATATAGACCAGGCAGTAGACGGCGCCGCTGCGCGGATCCTGTCGCAGGAACAACCGTATCTGGCGGCGCAGTCCCAGATTCATCACCGCGGATACCTCGTCGAACAGACGCCGGGCATCCGCGGAGAACAGTTCGGCGCGCGGGAAGCTCTGCATCACTTCGAGCATCGACCGGCCGGAGAACGAGTTCAGATCGAAGCCCGCCCAGTCCATCACCTGCCGGACCCGATGCGAGATCAAGGGTATGTCCAGGATGTTCTCGTGCAGAGCGGTTACCGTGAGCATCCCGACGAAGAGGTGCTCGGTTCGCGCGCGAGGCGGCGCATCCTCGTCGGAGCCGGCGAGTTCGTATTCGGTGACGCTCACGAAGTACAGGTCCGCCGAATCCGGGACGAGGGAATCCACCGAACCGTTGGTCACCCGGACGACTTGGTGATTCGGGCCCGGCACCGGGTCACCCTGGATATCGGCGGCGGACCCGTCGCGCAGTACCCCGAGGCCGGAACCCGGAATCAAGGGTGTCGCGGTCTCCGGTACTCCGATGGGCGACGCCGCCGGGTGTTCGCCGTAACCGAGGACGGTGAAATGCCCGGCGGCGAGCCACCGGAGCAGTGCGGCGCATTCGACGACCTCGTCGTCGTTCCCCTGGTCGGCCAGGCGATCCAGCCGTTCGGCCACGGTGATCAAGGTATCGAGCATGGCTGGGCTGTCCTCGTCCACTGCGCGCAGTCCGACGAGAACCTGTGGAATTTCCCGTTCGATCCGATCGAGTATCTCGTCGGAGACGGGTGTGGCGAGTTGGACGTGGATCCAGGATTCCGGTGTCGCGGAATGTGCTTCGTCGTCGGCCCGCTCCGCCCGGCCGTCGACGTCGCGCGGCGCGATATCGCGCAGCTGCCCTTGCTCGTCGCGCACCACATCGAACACCGGGTGGACGACGCCGGTGACGGTGGCGCCCAGCTGAGTGAGCGTCGAGGTCACCGAATCGACGAGCAGCGGCATATCGTCGTTGACGATCTGTAATGCCACGCCGAGACCGTTACCGTCATCGGCGCGATAGAGCCTGGTGGAGACCTGGCCGGACGCGCGGTGCGCGGCGAGTTCCAGGTGATGATGGAGAATCAGTTCGGTTTGTTCGGCAATGGTCAGGGTGGCCGTATCCGATTTGCTCCAGCGGAAGTACGCTGCTTCGAGCTCGGTGGGATCACCCCGGAACCGCTGTTGCGAAATCCTGTGCTGTGTTGTGGTCACCGTGAATCTGGCCTTCCCGAGTCCGCTGCCGTCCCCTACCTGATCTCACACTCTAACGTACCGTTGCCTAACGGCACATTGAAAGAGAGCAAAATGGTAACGCGCGTCACCAGGCATTATCACTGATGGGAAGGCCCGGAAGGGCTAGAGAAGTCCTGATCGGGCCAGAAAGGTTTGCGCCGCTGCACGATTGACGAAAGTGCCGGTATCGAGGCGCAACCCCGATCCGGTATCGGCGAACAGCACCGCCGACGCGCCACTCACCGCGGCGAACACCTCGTCATCGGCGACCACCGTCGCACCGATCGACCGCCACTGCGCAATGAGCTGATCGAGCTGGGCCGGCGCGATCACCTGGACATACAGGGTCAACTCCCGGCCACCGGTGAGCCCGCCCTCCAGCACTGGATCACCGGCGGCCACCACGCACTGCTCGACACCCGAGGCCGAATCTCGTGGCCGGCACGCGGCCCCCTGTAGAGCATCGGGCAGGGCCTGCGCGGGCCGCACCGTCATACCGGAATCGCCCAACCCGCCGGTCGGAAACGGAAACGAACACGATCGAACCATCAGGATCACCAGAAGCAGCAGGACGACCACCAGTACCGCCGACGCGGCCCGCCACTGCCATGCGGGATGGTGGGCCCGGACACCGGACTCCACATCCGACACCAGTCGCGATCGAATCCGACCGGCGACCCCGCTCAGCTCACCGGCCGCCGACCGGCCCACCGGATTTCCCGGAGAAGGTTCGGCAGTGGCGGGCCGGGGAGCACTGCCCACCTCCGGCACGGGCGCGCCACAGTGCGAGCAGACCGGGCCGGAAAGCCCTACAGAGTGACCGCAATACTGGCAGATCACCTCGGACATGCCGCCGTCACCTCACTGTCCGGTGATCACGATGGAGGAAATGGCAACGGTGTTGACAGACGCTTCACCACTGGACTTGAGAACGGTCAGAACGATTTCGCTCGCTGTGACCGGCGGCTCGATCTTGGTCACCACGAGGGTTCGCTGATCGAGCGTCTCCTGGGTGAAGATGGTCTTGTCCGTCTCTTTGTCATCGTCGTCGAGCTGGTACGACACCCGCGTCACCGTCCGGAACTTCTCCCACTGGTCGGTGCCGTCAGTGCCCACATAATCCCAACCCGGCACGATACCGATGGAATCGACCTTGTATTCCTTGCCGAGATCGATGCGGAGAATCTGACCGTCGACCTTATAGGAGCGCGGGCACGACCACGCCTTGTCCGGCTCGCCCTTGAACGCGTCCATACCGTCGGTACTCCCGGGCGGGCAGTACGACTCGGCGTTCTTCACCTCGAGGGTGCCGCCGGTTTCTTCCACCGCGGCCGAGGTCGTGGCCGGTACGGTGGGCGCCGGAGTGACCGCGAGCGGCCGGGTCTCCTCCTTGGTATCACCACTGGTGAACACCAGCAGAACCACGATCACCAGGGCCACCACCGCGGCGACCGCCAACGCCACCTTCGGCTTGCGCAGTTGGTCGGCGACTTCTCGCGCGATCTCCTTCGGAGAGGCTCGCTCCTCAGCGGCCGGCGACGCGGACGCCTGCGTGACCTCCGACGACTCCTGCTGGTCCTGGACACCCCGGTTGATCCGGTCGGCAGCTTCCTGGGCATAGTCCGGCGCCATTCCGCCGGGATCGCGCGCTTGACCACTCAGCAGTGCGTTGATCCGGTCACTGGCGGACGGGCCGGCGGTGGAACGGCGCGGCGGCCGCGTTTCGACCGGTTCGAAGCCCAAGTCGGCCCGGTCGTCATCGAAGTCCGGTTCGGGCGCGCCGAACAGCGACTCATCGGCAGCGACACCCGGTGCACCGACGGTAGAGATACCCGGTGCACCGACGGCAGAGATACCCGGGGGCTCATCAGGAACGTCCACGAATGCCTGCCCGGACGCATCACCTACCGAGCTGTCCGCAGCGCTGTACCCGAAATACGGATCGGACAGCAGCGCGTCGAGGATCGCGCCGCGATGTCGGAGAAATAGATCTCCAGGGTCCGCCTCGGGCATGACCGGATGCTAGCTTCTCCGCATTGCCCGCGATCAGCCCGCTATTCCCGCGTCCGAGAAGCTACCGACTCCGCGTTTGCGCCCGCAGGACGCATTCGACTATCTGACGAAGTACTCGGGCGGAACGTCGAATACCCGGGCCAGCGCGATGATGAGATCCAACCGGGGAATCGCGTCACCGTGGATGAGCCGGTACAGCCCGGACTGCGATACCGGCACATCCGGGTACGCCAGCTCCAGGTGCTGCGCCAGCGAGTACAGCGTCAGAGAGCGGGTCGACCCGTCCTCGGTGGAAACGACCGACTCGGAGATCAGCTCCGAGAGCCGGCTGGAGAAAACAGCCGCCGCCGCACGACGAGGTGATAACTCGTCTTCGTTGCCCGAGTGCTGGATATCGCCATCCTCCGCCTGGGAATCCTCCGTTACCACAGTGAATGACATTACCGTCCGTCCGAATCAAGGGGTACGACGCCCGGCCGGCCGCGATACCGGGGTTGTCACCCCGGTATTAGACAGAGGCGCATAGACCTGCGTCTGTGGCTCGGTGAAGTCGAGATAGCGGGTTTCGCCACGCGGTTCGATGAGATTCACTCGCACCGTCCGCATGGGAATACTAACGTCTAGCACAGAGTCGCCGATCTGCTCGATCGACAGGTCCGCCGAACGGTTCCGGCGCCCGCCCGGATCGCTGATCGATACCGCGGTCGGCGCGGTGGAGCCCTGAACCGGCACATGGTCGAATACGGCGATCGTGGCCTCATTCGCTCCTCGCTCACCGGTTTCGGATTCGCCGACGACCCAGAGCGACCGCGGATCACCGACCGCGGCGACAAGGGACTTCCAATGCTGCGGTCGGCTCGTATGCACCTCCACATCCGCTCCGACCACGGTCGCTCGCAAGATGATCTGCTGGGCGACGGGCAATTCGGCGTGCACATCGATCGAGCGGCGACGCGGATTGTATCGGGCAGGATCGAAGAGGGGCATGGCCAGCCGATGTCGCGGCTGTCCGCTGATGGAACCGAGGATCTGGCCGTTCGGGCCGATGGTGACGGCCAGTTTCGCAGCGGCCTCCTCGGGCGCGGCGGCCACGGCCCGCTCGTCCCGGGTCAGATCGCGCACCGAGGTACCGGTGGGCAGTGTGGCCATGAAAGCGGTGAGCTGCTGCCCAGGCAAGCTGCGCAAGTAGTCCGGGAGTGCGTCCTCCATCGCCGGACCGACGTACCGGACCATGGCCCGTGGCCCGTCGTGTAGTTCCGACAGGCTCACCACCAGCGTGGTACGACCGTTGTTCCACGTCCAGCAATCGTCGAGCGTGACATCGTGTAGCTCGGACCAGTCGATACCGAAGCTGGTCACGACCCGCCCCGGTACCGCGGTGGAGAGGCAGTGCCAAGCCTCCCGGACCTCCGGCAGTTCGATGCCGGAGTGCAGCACGGAAAAGGCATCCACCAACGCCTCGGCAGGCAGAGCGTGCGCGGCGACGCCGCGTTCGCGCAGCCGCCCGGCGATGCGGTGGGCCGCCGTGGCGAGAGCTTTGGGGCCCACCACCGCGCACGGTCCGCGTTTGGCCAGCACCGGCAGGTTCCGCACCTGATCCAGGCGCACCACCAACCAGGTAAGCCGGTTGCCCACCACCGGATTGGGCCCGATCAACTGGTCGTAGAGCATGCTGTAGCTGCCGGCGGATCGAACCCGCTGACCGGTGGTGACGATATCGATATCGACAGCTACTCCGTACTGGTCGAGCATCGGCAACAGGGTTTCCACCCGGACCGTATCCTCGGTGTAGACCGTGTGTTCGGCGATCACGGTAGGCAGATCCAGGTTCGGCGCCAACTGGATCACCGCGATCAAGGTGTCACCATCGGCCCGGATTCCACAGACCCCGGCCGGTACCCGGATATCGCGTACCTGGTCCGATCCGGACAGGCCCCCGGCCCGGGATGCCCGTCCCATCTGGTAGCCGGCCCGATCCAGTAGCCAGCGCACCGGCGTCCGGCCCCGCAGTCGAACGGTCACCGCCGCGATCACGAAAACCACGACGATCGCGCCCACCCACCACGGTGCTTGGCCGCTCAACGCCGCGATCACGACACTGCCGCCCACCACGGCACACGCGAACGGCCCCCGCTCCACACCGGCAACCCGCTGATCGGGCGCATTCACCGTGCCCTCCGTTGCGCACGGCCCCAATAACTCACACCCGCACCGAGCAGCACCGCCACTACGATAATGATCGCGGCCGCCAACCCCGGAAGCCGATCCTCGGCGCGCCCGGCCGGCGGCAGATCGAGAATTCGAGCCTGGAACAGGCCCGTCGGCGGTTCGGGCGGGGTCCGGTAGCTGAGCGCGCGCAGCGGATCGACCACCCCCGCTCCCACCGCGTTGTCGATACCGCGAGCCGGCGCGTGTGCGCTCGCCTGCAGACGAGCGCTGATCTCGCCGGGGGTCTCATTGGGAAATCGGGACCGCAGCAACGCCGCGACCCCGGCGACATAGCCCGCCGCGAACGAAGCGCCACCGACCGGTACCAGCTGATCGGGTGCTCCGACACCGTTGATCAACCCGCCACCACCGGGGCCGAGCGATTCGATCCCGGTACCGGGAGCCGCCACCGACACCCAGGGCCCGGTGAGCGACTCCTCCGCGACCGTCCCGCTGACCGTCGTGAACCCGACCGTCAGTACGGCCGGACTGAACCATCCCGGTGTCGAAATCGTCTGGACTCCACGCCAGTTCCGCGGGTCCCCCGGACGGCCCGGGTCGATCCCGGGGTTCTGCCGGCAATTGCCGTCCGTATTGCCGGCGCCGGCCACGATCAGTGAACCCTTCACATGCACCGCGTATCCGACCGCCGCCTGCAGCATGGCCTGGTCCACCCCGGCGTCCGCGGCGAGACAGACCGGTACCGACACCACGATGACCCCGGCCCCCTGGTTCGCGGCGCGGGTGATCGCCCGTGCCAGGTTCCGGACCTCCATGGCCGACTTTTCACGCTGGTCGGCGGATGACCGCTGCAGCCGGAACGCGCCCGATCGGTACCGGATCGACACGAGCCGCGCTTCCGGAGCGACGCCGCTGAACGCGTCTGCGGGATCGGCAGCGGCGCCGATGATTCCGGCAACCAGGGTTCCGTGGGCATCGCAATCGGACAGTCCGTCCCCGCCGGCCGCGACATAGTCGCCACCGCCGACCAGATTCGGCAGTCGCGGATGCGGCGATACCCCGGTGTCGATGACCGCGACGGTTGTCCCCGCGCCTCGGCTCAGCGAGCGTGCCCGACCCAGATCGAGCGCGAGTTCCGGCGGTGGCACCCGCGACACATCGCTGTCCGGCAGCACACCCGCTGCCAGACAGCCTTTGTCCTGCTCGGTCGGCCGCTCGGGCCCGGGCGGATCGTCCGGCGGCGGCGTGCCGACACCCACCTCCGGCGGCTCCACCGCCATGGCGGGCGCGGCGCTGGTGCATATCACCAGGCCGGCCAGTGCCGTGATCGCCGCCCTGCTGATCTTCATCAGAGCCCCCGCATGGCGGTATAGACGCCCATGATCCAGAACGCGATGACCGGCACGACGAGGATGAGCAGATATTCGATGAGGTCGATCACTCGTCTGGTCACCGGGGTCAATCGTTTCCCGGGCAGCCGAAGTGCGGCCACGCAGGCCCCGCACGCCGCAGCAACCACGAGGATCACGACAGTCAGACGCGCGAACGAGCTCTCGTAGTGGCCGACCAGAACTGCGCCGAGCCCCAGCACCACGATCGCGGATCCGATGACCAGCGCGAGCGCTTGAACACGGTCCGGATACCAGCGCGAGCGCATCGCCAAGAGCCCGGCCACTGCCGTACCCATGATGATCTCCCTGATACCGCCGGGGCTCACCACAGCGCAGATCACCGTCGCTATCGCCAGCAGGGCAGAAACAGCGGTGATGAGGCCGCGCAGGCTGGTCACCGCCAACCTTGCGCGGCTCTCGATTCCCACCGCGTTGTTCTCTCGCTGCCCGGAGTCGTCCGGTGCCTCCGCATCGGTATCACCGTCCGATGTCGAAGCGGCGTCGAAAATATCGGTGAGCGTGCCCGGGGACACCTCACTTCCCGGGTCCGGCAGATCGGGAGGCCGGATCCGGGCGATCGCCACCGCGATACGCGGCGCCAGGGTCAGCAGGATGAGTCCGACGAAAACCGCACCACCGGCGACCTGCCGGACCAGCAGATCCAGATAGGTCAGTGGTATCACCGCCATGGTGATGACGACGCCGAGTCCGGTCACCGCCATCAGCGTGGCGATACCGGAACCGGTCACCCGCATCGTCGCGGCCATGGCCACCGCGACCACCACCGCGCCCGCCGCGATATTCGCCGGCGCGAGCGGTCCGGGTTCGCCGTGCGCCGGCGGCACCAGCATGGCACTGCCCGCGAACAGCAACGGCACCGAGGTCAACGCCAAACCGAGCGAGATACGTTCCGCCGCGCCACGATTCCGGGCCGCCAGGGCACTCCCCCAGCACACCACCCCGAGCAGCAACGCCGGCAGCCCGCACCACACCATGGACCCGGTCTGTGTCCACATCCACGACAGCATCGTCGCCGATGCCACCGCACCGACGCCGAGCACACTCAATCCCACGATCGCGGCGGTATCGGCATCGAACTCCGCGAACTCGCGTTCGTTGATCAGCGCGAGAGCGTCGGTGATGTCCTCCACGACGGGGGTGAACACCTCGGCGGATTCGACGGTGGTCAGCATCAGGGCAGTACCGTCGACGATCTCGTGATCGGCAAGACTGCGCCAGCGCGGCATCGGCTGCTCACCCGGCCGGGCCAGGCTCCACTGCCCGGCGGGTGGCGTGAAGTCGATCTCCTCGTCCTCGATCGCCGCCGCGAGGACACTGACGAGATCGTCGATGAAGGTCTCGATGGTGAACCTGGTCGGCACCACGACGTCCACCTGGTAGCTCGATACCATCACGGCGATACGCGCACGCGCGACCTCCGCCGACGCCGTCCCTCCGCCTGCCGAAGGGGGAGCCGGCTGAACTGTTGTCACAGCCGCCCTCCGGCACCGGCTGGTCCGACCTCGTAACGGGGGAAGTCATCGGCGAGACCGGCGGCCAATTCCTCGAACGCCAGAACCGTCTCTTTGTCCAACAATCTCAAGTCGACCTCACCGCCTTCCGCCAAATGCGTATCGAATGGTAACCGGCAAGTCGGCCGTTGCGCACTCGCGAACAGTTTCTCGATCGCGGCGACGTCGACGGTGGGTTTGACCGGATGATGGTGCACGATCGCGACCACGGATGTGGCGATCAGATGATCGAAACCGTGCGAACTCAGCCAGTTCAAAGTGGCGACCGCACCGGTGACTCCGCCCACGGTGGCGGGGGTTACGACGAGCACCGCGTCACTGGTTCGCAGAACGGTGTCGGTCACCGAATCCAGCACACCGGTCCCACAGTCGACGAGTAGCAGGTTGTAGTGCCGGCGCAGCGTCTCCACGCCGGTGGCGTATTCGTCGCCCGAGAGCGCGTCCGAGGCGTCGCTGGTCCAGGGTGAGGCGATAACCGCCAGATCCGCGGCGTTGACCGCGGTATAGGCATGTACCGCCGAGAAGGAATCCAGCGGATGTGCTGCGGTGGCCAGGTCCCGCAGGGTAAGCCCGTAGGGATGGCGGACTGTCCGAGTGGACAGGTCACCGAAGTCCGGGTTGGCATCCACCGCGGCCACGCGGTCGGGCCGCAATTTCGCGAAGGTGGAACCCAGTGCGGCCGCGGTGGTCGTCCGACCGACGCCGCCCTTCACGCTCACCACCGCGATCTGATACGGGGTGGTGAGGGGCCGGCGAATCCGGTTCCGGCGATCCTCGGCGCGCTGCTCGATCGGCGACAGCCCGAAACTGAAACCGACCTTGTTCAGTGCCCCCCGGACCCCGGAGGAGGATTGGAGATGCGCCTGACGGACCGCGGCGATATCGGCCAGGAGCTCGGGTGAGGCCAAAGCCGGCGGGAGTACGGAGATCCGATGGTCGTAACGGGCTATCCGATCCGGGACGCGTGAGGTATCGACGTTCGAAGCGCCTTGCCCACCGGCGTGCGTGAAGCGGTCACCCGTCGCGGCCGGGCGTTCCTGCCCCGGCGCTGCGGCGGAGTGAGCTTGTTGCCGCTCGGCCGATGCGGCAGTGGCGGCCGGGTCGGCCCACTGTCCGAACCTGTCGGTGGACGATGTGGGTGCGGCGCCGCCGGACGCACCTGCGCCGTAGCCCGGCCCGGCCGTGGGTCCCTGGGCGGGCCCCTCTCGCTGCGCGCCGACGTCCGATACCGTTGCGGTCGAACCGGGCCCGGGTGTAGCGGAGGTTTGGGGCGGAACAGGCGGGGGTACAGGTGGTGCAGGCGGGGACGGTGGTCCGCCCGCACCCTGCGGCGGTGGTGCGGATTCCCTGGGCGGCTGCACAGAGGCCGCTGCCGAACCGTGCTCGACCTGTTCCGCCGGAGCGGCACCGGTGACGTTCGCGCCGACGCCCTCATCCGCACTCTGTTCGACCTGCGCGAAATAGGCGTTGTACCCGCCCTGCGCCAAAGCCGACGTAGTCGGATGGCCGTTCGTGGTCGATGCTCGGTTCATCTTGATCGTCCTCTCGTCGAGCAGGGACGCTACGGTGCGCGGGACGTATCGAACCAGCTGCGCCCGGGCAGCAACTCGATTAAGGCGTCGATACCCGCCTCGAGCGCCGCGTCCTCACCGGGCCGGAAGGTCGACCAGATCTGCCCGTCCATAGCAGTGCTGGGTGTGACAACCAACCTACCGGACAACGTATCGAGCACGCTCACACACATTTTCGTATCGAGGGAGCCTGCCCCACCGTCATGATGTTCGATCATGACGACCTCGGTGCGGCGAACCGTCTCGGTCAACGCCCGGGTGAGCACACTCGCGGTGTGTGGCGCAGCACCGAGCTCCCGCCACGCTCCACGGGCCGCATCGGGATCGGCGGGGACCTCGTCCAGGTCCGCCGTGGCAACGGTCAGCGGCTCGAAGTTCAGTGCCGGGTAGCCACCCAGAGCCGACTTCAGCGCCGCCGCCAAGGTTTTCAGTTTTCGTCCTTGGTGAAATACCGGCTGGATGACGACGTGATCGTCACATCGGATCGCGAGCACGTGGCTTTCACCACGGCGTACCAAGGACATACGCAGCATTGTCGCATCGTGGCCGGCCACGCCGTTGTCGATGATCCGGACGACCAACTCCATATCCGGCCGGTACAAACAGTGCAGCCATCGCACCACCTCCGGGTGCACTCGGCCGTCGTCGACGATCCCGGCTTCGGTGAGCTGCTTTTCGACGACGATACGTACCCGGTCCCGGTCCTCGATGTCGTAGATATTCGGCATGAGGGCGAGAACGAGTGGATATGAGTCGATGCCGACCATATTCTGTAGAACAAGGGCGGCATCGACATTCAAATCGACGGAGACCGGGTCAGCTTCCACATCTGTTTCCCACGCGACACTCTCGGCGATCCCGGGCCGGGTAGTGCCGAGAGATGGTCATCAGCGCGATCAGATCCCTACCTGCAGGAACCGGTGGCCTTGTTGGGTGTCGGTCTGCTTCATCACACCCTGGTCACCGGCCACACGCACCACGGTCGCCTTCAGATTCTCCAGCTGACCCTGGAACGTATCGATCCTGCCCATCAGCTTTTCGATCTGCGCGTGCCAAGCGGTAGCGGCGTCATCCTGCCCGCCGTCGCTGGTGAAGCTGCCCTTCAGGCCGGTCTCCAAACCACGGAGATCACCGTTGTTGTTGGTGATATTCGTGCAGATCTGACCGAATGTCAGGGAGCTGGATTCGACACCCTGATAGTTGTACTTCATTGCCATGGTTCAACACCTTCCTTCGTTTCGAACCGACTCCGATATCAGATACCGGTGAGATTCACTCGCCCCGTCGAAGGCGAGATGCTGTCGCCCGACACACTGCTCGTGCCGTCCAGGCCCCAGGCATTCGCGTTCTGGAGCTGAGCGGCGTTCTCCATATCGGACACATCGATCTTGATGCCCGTGTCCTGGAGGGTCTCGATGATCTCCTGCAGCAGCTGGGAAAGCTGTTTGCCCGCCGTATGCGCGGAGTTCATGGCCTGGGCGATCTGGTTACCGGCGCCCGGGCTCTGGACGTAAGCTGCCAGCTCGTCCTGGACGGCCAGCATGCTCTTCAAATAGCCTTCGTGATTGCCCTGGAGTCCGAGCGCGCTCTTGGCCGCCGGGATGAGGACCTCGGGATCCGCTTCCATGGTTTGTTCCTTTCCGGAAGTGAACTACTTCGAACTCGGTGAGGCTCACCGCGAACGTTCTTGTGGTGCCACGGGTTCCGTTTCGTCGAAACGCTCCAGAACACCGACGAGCAGGTCGTCGTCCGCGACGGTCTCCTCGTACAGGTCGTCGTCCTGATACTCGATGATGCCGATCTCCGGCGGCCGCTCCAGTACCGGAACATCCTGGTCTTCGCCGGGCAGAAAGACCTTCGACTTCGACTTCTCGTCACGGTCACGGCGCCGGCGCATCCGTCCTGCCGGAGCGCTGACCCCACGGCGGGGGGCAGCACTCCCGGCCGGCGTAGGCGAGCCGGTACCGGCACCGAATGCCTTACCGGCAGCCGGTGACCAGTTCGACGGCATCCGGAACCCGGTCGCGGATCCGGACATGTTGCCCACTCCACCCTGCACCATCCCCAGGGCGACCAGGCTGCCGATACCACCGGTCATGCCCGCGAGGGTGGGCGAATACGGAGAAGTGCCGTAGAACCCGTGCTGTTGCAAGCCACTGGATTGCGAGTCGCCCAGCCCCGGGTCGGCCAGTGAATCGTTCATCGACGACAGGGCGTGGTCGACTTCGGATATCGCCTGCTGCGCCTCGGAGCTTCCCGGTGTCTGCGTCACATCGGTGGGCTGGGTGCTCGACTGTGTCAGGTCCGAGCCGGTCGAACTCGTATCGGAGGGCATTCCTTTCGGAGTCGCCGGCCCTGTCTTCGGCGGTCCGGCAGGAGGGCCGGAGGGAGGGCCGGAGGGAGGGCCGGAGGGAGGGCCCGTCAGCAGGTCAGTCGACACACTTTCCGGCCCACCGGAGGTGGTGATCTGCGGAGGCGGCAGTGGCTCGAGAGCGTTGAGACTGGCAACCAGTGCCAACGATTCTGCCTCGTACGCGGCCATCGTCGCCGCGGCCTGGGCCCACATAACCGCATAGGCCATCTCATTGGCGACGATCTTCCCCATCGTCAGTACGCTCGCTCCCGTGGAGCTGGTCGCCGCGAGCTCCAACGACAGTTCGACAGCGTGCGCACGGTTCGCCTGGATCAGCCAGAGTGGCGGCATGGCAGCCCATGCCGCTTTGTACGCCGTAGCGCCACCCTCGGCCAGAACGGAAACTTCGCTCGCGACGGCCGCCTGTGTCCGCAACCAGTTCGCGTGCTTACGAAACGCTGCCTGGGCCAGGTTCGAGGAATCGCCATCCCAGTTGAGCGAAATTTCGTTCGTCGATCCGTCCGATCCCTCGGCAGCCAAGGACAGCGCTTCCGCCATACCCGCATACGCCGCGGCAGTCGTCTCGAGATGTATAGGCCCGGGACCGTACAGCCGGGCCGAGTTCACCTCGGGCGGTAGCGCGAGGTAAGACCCCAGGATCATGACACGGTTCCGTTCGGCTAAATGGCGGCGAGTCCGGGCAGGTGGCCGCCGACCTCGGCGCCGCCGTGCCCGTCGGTGGCGTCATAGTCGGTGCTGACCGGAACGAGCACCTCCGCGCCTTGCAGCCAGTACCCGACGGCCGTCGCGGTCGGGGTGTAGAACCGGGGCTCGTACGCGCAGAAGCTCGCCGCGAGCTTGCAACTGACATCGTCACTGGCGGCGGGCGTGGGCACCGACGCCGTCTTCGATGCCCCGATAACGGCGGAGAGGGCAGACTCCTCCACACCTAGCTTCGCAGCAATGACCGGGAGGTACTCGGTGAGGATAGCAATGGAAGTCATCGAAGTCTCCATTCGTCCGATGCCGACTCGGCAGGGAAGTCGTACACCAGAAACGCTAGGCTATTCCCACCCTTGGATGGCAATCGATCAGGCGGGTCAATTGTCGGCCGCGGACCACGCTCCCTGCACCAAATCCTTCCGGGAATACAGTGGTTCGACGAAGATCCCGCGTCCGGGAGGCTGTTTCGACGCCTTCACATCGCCGATCAGGATGCCGTCGAGCCTCGAGCCATCCATTACGAATCCGGACGAGTTGATGTTCTTCATCTGACCGAGGACTCCGTCGTACATCGCCGTATCCGCCTGAGCGATATTGCGGGCCGCGATGATGTGCATTCCGGTATCGCGCCCGTCGACGATCAGGTCCTTGATCGGATCCAGGGGATTCATCATTCCGCGCTGGGCGACCATGTGGTAGTCGTCCACGACCACGAACACCTCCGGGCCGCTCCACCACGAACGCTCTCTGAGCTGCTGTGACGTCACCCCCTGGGGAGGCCGCCGAGTTCGCATTTTGGCCGCGAACGGCGGAAGGCCCTCTTCGAGATCCCGCGCACTGGTCAGATAACCGATCAACTGTTCTTCGGGCAACGCGTCCATATGGTGTCGGCGATAGTCGACCAGCAGCACCTTCGCCTGTTCCGGCGTGAATCGGGACCGGATCGAGGCCAGGAAGGCCGCGAGCACCGTCGACTTCCCGCATCCGGAGGATCCGAGCACGATCATATGTGTCGAGACGCCGAAATCGACTGCCGCGGGGCTCAGATCGGACTCACGAACGCCGAACGGCACCACCAGCCGCTCCGCGAGTGTCGTAGGCGCCGGAATTCCGGCCATGACTTCCGCCAAAGTGATCTGGCTGGGGAGCAATCGAACCTCGGGTGCGCGCCGGCCGGCATACGTCTGATTCAACTGTTCGGCCGCGGCGACCAATCCCGCTCCCGCCGTATCCACGGTGCTGTCTCCGTCGATACGGGGCAGGGCAGTGAGCATATGCAGCGCTTCAGTGGAAACGCACCGGCCCGGCCGGTTCGGTGGAATGGACGCGACGACACCCCGGTTCGTGGTGAACGAAGTATCGGCGAGGTCGCCCAGCCGCATTTCGAGACGCGTCTGCAGCAGATCCTTGATGGCCGGCCGGATCGCCGCCCACCGAGAACTGCTCACCACCAGGTGCACGCCGTAGTTCAGTCCCTGCAGAGCTATGGCCTCCATGACCGGGATGTATTCGTCGTAATACGGTCCGTTGACCGCGAATCCGACGTCCCAGCCGTCCACAACGAAGAACACGTCACCGTGGTGGTCGCCCCAGGCGCCCAGGTCGGCCGTGCCGCGGGGTGTGGCACGGCGGCGCCGGAACTCCCGCATCGTGTCGATTCCCAACTCGGCGAACAGGGTTTGCCGACTCGCGATCAGGTTGTTGATCAATGCGAAAGTACGGCGCACCCGATCGCCGTCCCGAGCCGTGGCAACGGAACCGACGTGCGGAAGATTCCGTACCCCGGACAGGCCTCCGGAGAAATCCAGACAGTAGAACTGCACCTGTTCGGGGGTGTGAGTCAGCGCCGCCGACAGGATGAACGTCTGTAGTGCGGTCGACTTTCCGGACTGCGGGCCACCGATCACCGCCACGTGCCCGCCGGCTCCGGACACATCGACCGCCCAGACATCCTGGCGCTGTTGGCGCGGTTTATCGATCACCGCCAATGGGAGGCGCAGCTCCCCCGGCTCCACAGATCGGATCAGGTAGTCCAATGTGGGAGGAACGCTCAGCGGCGGCAACCACATCTTGTGGGCCGGCCGGCCGTGCCGCGCGAACTGCTGCAGCGCGGTCTCCATCACAGTGACCGGGTCGTTCTCGTTCTCCACCTCGGGCTCGACCACCCCGACGGGTTCCACTGGTTGCGCCGGGCGGATGTCGGCAATGAACGACGCGGTGAACCGCTGCGGCGGCCGGTAACCGCCGCCGGGCCGCCGGGCCCGCTGGGCGCTCACCGCGGACGCCTGCGCCGGTGGCGAATACGGTCCGCCGACATAGGCGGCCTGGAAGCGCTGCAAATCGCCCGCCCCCACCCGCAGATAACCGGATCCTGGCTTCTTCGGCAGGTGGTAGGCATCGGCAGTGCCGATCGCGTCGCGTGAGTCGCTGGTCTGGTTGGTCCGCAGGGCGATCCGATAGGAGAGGTGCGCTTCGAGCTCACCCATCCTGTTGGCCGGAACCTTCTGCGACGAGAGCAGCAGATGGATCCGGAGCGAGCGGCCCAGGCGCCCGATCGCCACGAACAGCTTCGCGAAACTCGGATGCTGCTCCAGGAGCTCGGCGAACTCGTCGAGAATGATGAGGAGGGTGGGCAGCGGTTCCAGCTGCGCCCCCTGTTCCCTGGCACGTTCGTAGTCGGCGACGTTCGCGAAGTTTCCCGCATCTCGCAGGATCCGCTGCCGTCGACCCATCTCGCCGTTGATCACGTCCTCCATACGGGTGACGAGATCCGCTTCCTCTTCCATATTGGTCACCACGGCGGTCACATGGGACAGCCGATCGAACCCGAGGAAGGTGGCGCCACCCTTGAAGTCGACCAGCAGCATATTCAGCACATCCGGTGAATGTTCGGCCACCGCCGACAACACCAGCGTCCGCAGGAATTCGGATTTTCCGGAGCCGGTGGCACCGATGCACATACCGTGCGGCCCCATGCCTTCTTCCGCGGACTCCTTGATGTCGAGGTAGACGACCTGACCGGTCGGGTCGTGCCCGACGGGGATGTTCAGCCGGCTCCGGTCGGCATCTCTGCGCCGCGGCCATTGGATGTCCACCCGGACATTGCCGGGGTCGACGATCCCGACCATTTCCTCCCAGGACGTTCCGACGCTGGCCTGTTCGGCTGCCACCGCCTCGACCACCGTAGACAATCGATAGGGTGAGATCTGCCGCGCGAAAGCGGACACCTCCGGTATCGACAGAGTGTCCGCCGAGCCGACCAGCCGCCGCCCACGCGACGTCAGCTCGTGCAGCGCCCGTTCCTCCGACACGGTGAACCGCAGCGATCGCGGCAGAACCTGTTCGGCGAAACCTATTCGCAGCCAGGTGCACCCATCGATCCCGGAGATATCACGCTCGGTGGCCGCCCCGCCCACATCGACGATCAGCAGATAGTGCTTCTTGTCCAGCGAGGGCTCGGCGTTGGCGGAGAAGGGACCGCGGTTGAGGCGGGCCAGCGCTTTCGTTCGCAGCTCGGCGACACTGCGATACACCATCCGGCCCGAGCCGATGGCATCGGTGTCCTCGGGATGCTGCGTGTGGGGCAACCATTTCAACCATGACCACTGTGGTGCGTCCGGTTCGGTCAACACCGCGGCGATACCGACCTGATCGGGACCGTGCAATACCGTGATCTCGGCGATCATCGACCGGACCAACCCGGCCACCTGCACGGAATCACCATCCAACCCGACCAGCGGCGTGGACAGCAGATTGATGGCCACCGGCATACCGCCGACTGTCGAGTACGCCTTGGCGAATCTGGTCAGTTCGACGACGCCCACCGGATCGAGGTCGGAAGTCGGCGCGGCTTCGGGCACGATCACCCGCACCTGGTTGGCGATCCGCCCACGCCCTATCCGGACCCGGAGGTACTGCGGGCTGGCGACCTGGACCTCCCACATCCGCTTCCCACCGATCAACCGCCCGAGTCCGATCGGGCCGGGATGGGTGTAGTTGAGGTACTGGTGGAGCTCGGCTTCGGACTCGTGGACGGTCTTGCGGTTGTCGGCGATACTTCGCAGATAGTCCTTGCGTTCTTCGTTGAGCCCCGCCGCCGTGCTGCTCGCACCACCGCCCCCGCCCATACCGCCGGTGAGCATGCCGAACATCGACACGACCATCATCAGCGGGAAGAACAGCATCATGGGCGACATCTGGCGGCCGCCGGTGAACATCATGGCGACCATGCCGATCATGGCAGTCACCATGATGATCGGCATGATGACCTTGAACTTGGACATCGGTACCGGCCGTGGCAGCTCGGTGGGTGGCTGCAACCGTAGCTCTGTCACAGCGGGCGCCGACGGTCCACGCACCATGCGAGGCGGTCGGACGAAACGTTTGGTAGCGGTCACGATGTGCCCCCGCTGACCTGAATGCCCTGCAGATTGGTCGGAATTCCGTCGTGCTGGATCAGTGCGTCTTTCACCGACAGCGCCGGACCTACCGCGAACAACGACACAACACTCCACGGCGCCGCGACCGGAGCGTAGAGACCAAGTGCTCGTAATGTCATGTCCGAGGACGCGGCCTGGCCGGTAGCTATATCGACCCCGTAGCGCACCCCGCTATCGGAGATCCAATACATGGATTCCCGCAGCGGCGATCCGGGTTCGGCGCCGGTGACCTGGACGAACTTTCCGGTATCCCTGGGTAGATAAGCCGCATCGGCGGTGTTGCCCCGCGACGCCGGCGCGGTGACCAGGTTCACCGTGCGCTCTTGCTCTTCCTTCTCCAACGGCAACTGCCGGCCGATCAGCAGTCGGGTGTGCG
Organism: Nocardia sp. NBC_01329; assembly: GCF_035956715.1. Lineage (NCBI taxonomy): Bacteria > Bacillati > Actinomycetota > Actinomycetes > Mycobacteriales > Nocardiaceae > Nocardia > Nocardia sp. NBC_01329. The sequence goes on from NZ_CP108381.1 coordinate 4,429,881, forward strand.
CCTCCGGATCGCTGCCGGTCCGCGACCAGTGGTAGCAGGTGATGCCCTGCCGTACCGGGTCGATGATCTCCACCGGTTCCGTCGGGTAGGTCGCGGTCCCCGGCCAATCCCCCGGTCGCAGGTTCGCGGCTGCCATATCCGGACTGATGGTGCTGGTGGCCACGGCACCGTGGGAATCGGCGTTGCGCACGATGGCAGCCAGTACCGGGCTTATCCGGATCAGACCGGTGCTCGACACCAGATAGTAGGTCGCGGGCCGGTCCGGGGTGGAGACCGTAACCACCGAACCGATTACCACATCGAGCGCGGCGTTCAGCGAAATCGTCTGTCCGGCTCCGGGTACCTCCGGCACCGTGATGGGAGCCACCTCGGGAATGGCATCGATCAGGCCCTTCGAGGCGGCGACGACCTTCTTCGTGGCGTCGATGCCCAGCGCCAGCATCACCGGCGATTCGGCCAGGTTGACGGCGGCTTTCACTACCCCCTGGACCGAGTCGTTGTAGACCAGCCAGGTGGTGTTGTCGCTGCGCAGCAGTCGCGCGTCACGGCCTGTCAACTCCCGCACGGTATCTCCGTCGACCGTGAGGGGACCACCGATCGCGGTCGTGTGCACAGCGGATCGGGCCAACGTCGGCAGTCCGGTGCGCGGGTTGACAGGTGCGGATGCCCCGGTGCGAGCGGTATCGCAGACCGACCACTCCGAATCCTTTTCTTCCTTGTCGACTATCTGCCCGGGCGCGCCGGGGATCCCCACCCACGGACCGCGCGGGAATTTACCGATCTCCGCGCCCGGCACGTCTTGGGGTTTATCCGGGGAGCCGACGATGAGCCGGGCCGAAGTGAGGTTCAGGGCCGGATGCAACCGTCCGTCGATCTTCACGTACAAGGCGCTGGTGTCCTTGTCCGCGATGATGGCCGAATCGCCGACCGGTTTGGCCGGTTTGAAGAAGGCGAGTACGGCCGCGCCCGCCACGCCCACGCAGGCGAGGACTACACCGATCATCAGCGCGGTGGACCGTCCGCGCTGCGGATCATCGATCATCGATGCGTCGCGACGTACCAGTGCGTGCTCGATTCGGTGCAGCAGGAACCGCCAACCCGAAACCTGGTGTTTGGTCACCACCCGGAAGCGTGCCACCGGTACGCGCCCCTTCCGCCGAACTCGGCCACAAACTAGCCGTAGAAGATGTACCCGTGAGCCGTCACCATTCCCAGAACTGGGAATTACGAAAAACGGGCAGCGGGCGAGCTATCGCGACGCGGGCGCCAGACCGGCCAGCGCGGCGGTGATATCGAAGGCGTCGACGGTCATCAACTCCTCGTTCGTCATCGCCGCGATATCGACCTCACCGCGGGTGAACCGGAAGTCACGTTCGGACTCGGCCGCTTCCACCACATTTCGGACGAATCGACCGTTACCTGCGAGATCGATCAACCGCCGACCGTTCTTGCTCTGCTGGGACATCTCCAGACAGCGATCACGCAGCACTTCTCGCGCCTGATCGGAAAGAATGGAATCCTTCTTCCCGGCAATGTGGTCGGCGATCTGGACCAGTTCGTCCGGATCGTAGCTCGGGAAGCGGATCCGCTTGGTGAATCGTGACGAGAGACCGTCGTTGGATCCCAGGAACCGGTCGATTTCCTCTTCGTACCCGGCGATGATCACCACCAGCTTGTCGCGATCGTTCTCCATCCGAGCCAGCAGCGTGTCGACAGCCTCTTTGCCGAAAGCATCTCCGCCGGACAACCCCTCCTGGATCAGGGTGTAGGCCTCGTCGATGAACAGCACGCCCCCGAGGGCGGAATCGATCAGGGCATTCGTTTTCGGCGCTGTGTGCCCCAGGTGGGTGCCGACCATATCGTTGCGCGACGCCTCGATGACATCGGCATTCTCGACGACGCCGAGCCCGGCGAATATCTTGGCGATCACCCGGGCGATGGTCGTCTTACCGGTGCCCGGCGGGCCGGAGAAGATCAGGTGATTCGATCGCGAATCCACCGCCAGCCCACGTTTGACGCGCACCTGGTCCATGAGCACACCGGATTTCAGCCGGTCCACCTGCTCTTTCACCGAATCCATACCGATCTGCGCCTGCAGCAGTTCGGATGCCTCGGCCAGCTGGATGTCCCGCTCTTCCTTCGCGGCGTTCGCCGCCACCTCGGCAGGATCGTCACCCGATGCGGGATCCCAGATGTCGACTCGCGAGGCGATCACCGCCGGCGTGGTGATCCCGAGCCGGAAGTTCTTGTCTTTCAGGGCCTGCTGCCACTCAGGACGATCGGGCCACAATCCCGAGCCCTGCAACCCCTTGAGGATCTTGTCGGCGGCATCGAGGTCGCCGTTGTGGCGCAGGATCATGCCGAGCAAGTAGTGGGCATCGGCCCATATGTAGGAAAGGTTGCCGGAGCGGCTGTCCTCCACGATCCGCTGTGCGCGTGGCAATGCCTCGCCGAAACGACCGAGGTGCGCCATGGCACCCGCGGTCATCAGCTCGGCCGCGATATCGAGCAGGCCGTCCTCGATCACCGGTTTGGCCGATCGCGCATCGATCACGTCCGGCCAGCGACCGGTTCGGTAGTACAGTGACATCCGGGCGAAATCGGCGACGTCGTCGCCACGCAATTCATCGAGTATGGACGCCGCTTCCTGCCATTCACCCCCATCGGCATACGCGGACGCCTGCGCCACGGAGATCTGGTCCCGGTCGGCCATGGCGACCCGGAGGCCGTACATCCCGATCTCGACCTGACACCACAGCGCACGGTCGACCAAACCGGCCCGCTGCTGGTCCCGGTACAGGTTGTGCACCGACCGATAGGCGCCGTAGATCACTTCCGGGCTGATATCACCAGCCATCGCCCGCCCTAGCCAGGCATCGCACATATCCGGATCGAGATCCGTCGCAGCGGTGAAGGCTGCCCGGGCGCTCTGCTCGTTGCGCGCTCCACCGGAGACCAACCCCAAACTTTGAACACCCGTGTAGAACGCGTCTTCGGCCCCTGACACCTCGGACATCCCTTCCGCCGCTACTAGCTGAAGTGCACGATAAGCCACCGGTCACACAAGCAAGACGGAAGGAAGTTCCCCCTCTTGGGAAGTACCGGAAAAACCAGCTCGGCGACCTCACGGCAATCGAACGATAAGCGCGATTCCGGCAGTCACCGGGCACACGAGAACGTCAGCAGCGTAACGCCCGAGAGCCTTCCGTCTACTCGGCCGGCCTCCCCCGGCGCCTCACCCGAAAAGCGAGGCCGCGCATCTCGCCCCCCATACACATGACACCCGGAAACCGGTTGCACTCGAGGACCATTCGACGCAAGCGAAGCGCCGCTATCCAACGGTTCGTAAACTGTCGGCTAACCGTCCTTCGGATCGCTCGAAGGTCGCATCGCGGTGGGCTTATGGACAATCTCGTGACCAGCGCGAGAACCATAAGAAATTGACCAGTCGGCTTCATTTGCCGCTATTGAACGGCGCATTATCGTGTGGTACGTTATTCAACAGATCGACGGTTCCCTCATCCCTGTCGATCTAGCAACAGGTCGGCCGGTGGAAACAGCGAGCCACCGGCCGACCGAACTCTGCGGAGCTCTACGCGGTAATGCGTTGGATTGCCTGCAACCCAGCCTCCAACCGATGCGGTTTCCGTACCCGGCGAACCACATGAGGCCGTGTGCAATTCAGTTCACACCACTACATCACCCGCACGACAACAGCGTTACCCGGCATCTGCGAGTACTTGACCGTCGACCCGGAGTACGGCGCCTCGATGACCATCCCGTTCCCGGCCGCCAGCTGGACGTGCTCCGGCCCTCGCGCGCTGAAGGACTCCGCCGGGAACACCAGGTCACCCGGCCGCACATCGCGGGAATGAACACGCTCACCGGCGTATATCTGCTCGTATGTAGTTCTCGGGAGAACGACATCACCGTTGGTTGCCTGCGCCACCGCGTACTGGGTGAGTCCGGAGCAGTCGAATCCGCCGCCCGACGGGCCACCAGCGCCGCCACCGCCCCAGATGTACGGAGCCCCCAGCCAAGCATTCGCCGCCCCGACCGCCCGCCCGCCGGCGGTGCGATCAGAGGGAATCCGAACCCGCGGGCGGCGGGGTTGCTTCGACACACCCATCACATACCGTGGCCGACGACGGCGCCGACGACGGCTCACCGGCTCCGCCTTGTGCGCCCGGGCTCGGGGCGCGACAGGCGGCATGATCCGGGCGGCCTGTTGCCGCGCCGCGTCCACATCCGCATTCACCTGTTTGGTGGCGGTGGTGATCGTGTTGTGAGCCGATTCGAGCAATGCGGGCCCGCTGAAACGAGTGTCCGCGATCGTCGCGATCGCCTGGATGCGGCTCCGCAGATCCGCGATCTGGTTGGTGAGCGCCCCTCGACCTGTCAACGTTCCACTCCCGGATTCGAGTGCCGTTCGCTGCACGATCCCGTCGCGGCCGGTCTGCGTCTCGGTGATAACCCGGTGCGCACTCTGCAGATTGGTGTAACCGGTGGCGAAACCACCGGACTGCATGCTGATATCGGCCGCCAGCGACTGGGACAGCGACGCCATCGCCCGCTCCGACGGCTGGCCGTCACCATACAGGCCCAGCAAGCCGCTGAGCACACTGTTCACATCATCGGTCAGTGTTGGCATTCGACCGACTCGCTCTCGCTGATCATCGACCACCTCCCGGCTCCGGACTTTTCCAACTTCGACGGCCCGGCCGCCGGTCCCCTGCGCGGGCTGTTTCGACTATGCGGTAGCGAGCCGCGATTTGGTTAACGCCCATTCCCACATCCGGGAAGACAAGACAATGAATTCGAGAAGTCTCAGGAAGGTGGGTGTCCGCGAATGGCGACCGGCACAGCCGATATGCGCAATCTCGAGGTCCGGACCGGCGCTCGCGACGACGTCGATCCCGCTGACCCCCGGCCCAAAGACGAGGTCTTCGGTCGTGAGGTTCCGGAGCGTCCGGATCCTCTTCCCCGGCCCGACCCCGAGCCGGCCCCCGAGCCGCGTAAAGAACCGATCGATGCGAACGACCCCAAGGATCCCGGCGACCCCAAGGATCCCGGCGACCCGAAGGAACCCAAGGACCCGGATGCTCCTGACGATCCGGTCCTCGAACCCATCAGCGCGACAGACCCGAAAGACGAATTCGGCGACAAGGGCAGCGAAGGAAGGTACTGGACTGTCGAGCTGGAGCCCCCGGCGGGCGCTTCCGAAGGGCTGGTCTCCTTCATCGCCATGGCCGAGGCCGCAATTCAAACAGCGGTCGATCTCCTGGGCCGGGGCATGCCGACGCCACCACCGAAGGTCGACGAGCTGCTCACCCCTACGGTCCGGAACACACTCGGCAAGGGGAAGGCCGAAGAGGCCTACCAAGATACCCTCACCAAAGTCGAATCTCAGCAGACCTCACTGCTCATCATGGACAATCAGGTCATCGATACGTCCATCGTGATGGCCGGGGAGCAGGATCAGACCCTACGTTCGATCATCGATATCGTCGGACAGCTGAAAGAAGCACTGGGGTCGGTCGGGGGCGCGAAGCTCAAACCCGAGCTGGAGATCAAGATCATGGATCTCGTCGCCCGTGCGGTGGAGCTCGTGTACGACAAGGTCACCGCGGTCTCCGACCTCAGTTCGCAAATGGCCGGGGAATCAGGCGACGAAGGAAGCTCCGGGGGCAAAGGCAACCAGAATGCCGGGGCCCCGGGCGCAGGAGGCGCGGGAGCCGGCGGCCTCGGCGGGCTCGGCTCCATGCTGCCCATGCTCGCCATGCTGCCCATGTCGCTCATGCCCCTGGCCGGCATGTTGCCCGATCTGCTGAAGCCAGAGGAAAAAGAGGGCGAGGAAGACGAGGACGAAGCTCCCCCCGGCGAGCCTCCCCCGAAACCCATCGATCCCACCGCGCCGCCCAATGGCGCAACTGCCCCGGCGGACCAGCCCGGGCCCGGCGATCCTCCGAAGCCGGAAGACAACCAGAACCAGGGGGCACCTCAGGCGCAGGCCTGACGCCCTGTCACGGCTACCGCACGACGACCCCCGACTTCTCACCCCAACACGATGGCGTGCTCCGGGTAATACCCGGAGCACGCCATCGTGTTGTCAGTTCCGATGCATCGTCCCGCGATTCACCGGACCTCCATCGTGGCCGGAGGTGCCACTGTCGGCGGCGCCGCGGGCGCGGCAGGCGGCTGAGCGGTGCTCACGGCAGGAGGCTCCGGGGGCGCCCCAGCTGCCGGCATCTCGTTCGTACCGCTGATATCGGCGCCGCTCGGGTGGAAGAAGCCGCGGAATTCGCCGTATCCGCCTTGTCCGCCATCGGGCGGGTTGTGCGGATCCAACGGCACCAGTTCGCCGTTGACAATGGCCTGCAGACCGGCATCGGTCACGACCACGAGAGCGGACCGGTTCTCCCACTGCGCGATATCGCCGGTGGCGACAGCCGTACTCTCCACCGAATTCCACGGACTGCCCGCAGTAGCCTCGCCGGCAGTGCCCTGGTAGGCGGCCCGCGCGTCGCTGCCGTTCGGGTTGTTGAGTTCCTTGTTCATCGCTTCGGCGATCACCGAAGACACGCGCTGCGTGGACCCGTCGGGCAGCTTCATATCGACCATGGACTTCGGTGTGTTCTCCGCAGGCGGTGGGCCGGGATCCGCCGGCGCGGGGGGTGCGGTCGAAGCGGGCTGAGCCGGGGCGGGCGGTGCCGCGGCCGGGCCGGGTGCCGGGGCGGCCTGCGGGCCTTCGTCCTCCCGCTCGCGCTCTTCTTCCTCCCGCCTGTCGGACTCGTCGTCCTTCTTCTTGGTAATCTGCTGCATCATCTGACTCATCATGCTCATCATCATCATCGGCATCATCATGCTCATCATGTCGCCGCCGCCCCCGGCTGCAGCAGGTGCTGCGGCCGCGTTCTGACCCGAGCCGGCATCGCCGCCACCACCGGTGATCGCGTCACGGATCGGTTTGAGCAATTCCTCCAGCGGCGAGGCGCCGGTCTTCTCTTCTCCACCGGATTCCTCCCCTTTCTCGGCCGGGGATTCTTCCTTACCGAACAGGTCTTCGTAGGTCTTACTGAAGTCCTCTGTCGCGGTATCTGTGTTCGTGTCGGCAGGCGGGGGATTGTTGTTGCCGGCAGGCGGCGGATTGTTGTTGCCGGCAGGCGGGTTGTTGTTGCCGGCAGGCGGGTTGTTGTTGTCGGCAGGCGGCGGATTGTCGGTGTCGTCAGGCGGCGGATCGTCGTTGTCGACACTCTCGGCCACTCGCTGGAGATTTTCCTTCGCCTTGGCGTACTCCGTCTCCCAGTCCTCTGTGGCTGTCTCGATATGCTGAACATAGAATCGATGCTCCGCCTCGGGAGTCAGTACGAAGTAACCCTTCTCGGAATCCGGATCTTTCTCGTAGAGCTCGAATCCCACACTGCGTTGAGGGTCATCGTTATAGATGATCTTGTCATCGAGCTGAGCGTAGTTCTCCAGCGACGAGAGGTCCTTCTTGAGATGCTCGTTGAGTGTGTCCTTGATCTCCACAAGTTTCAGAAAGGTTTTATCGCGTTCCAGGTCGGACTTGAAGGCATCGGCGTCGACGTTCTTATGCTTTTCGTCGAACTTGGTCTGCCGCTCGGTCAGAGCACCGTTCAGATCATTGGCCCCATCCACAATCTGCGCCCAGCCTTCGGCGGACTCGACTCCGGTACCGTCGAGCTGATTACTGAAGCCGGGTGCGGCTTTCGGGTTACCTGCGCCGAGCGTGTCGAATCCCGTCTGCATCGTCCACTCGGTGTCTTTGATGAGCGCTTGCAGGTCCTCACTCGCGCCCTGCGGCCGGTGGAGGGCAACCCCCGCAAGCATGTCACCTTCGGGAGCCAGCGGAGTAGTTCCGTCCTCGTCTTCGAATTTCGCTTTGTCCGCTTCCGTTTCGTCTTCTGTCAGATTGTTGACATAATTTTTATATTCATCACTGTCCGGACCTTTATCGATCGCGTCCAGAATTGGTTTGTATTTGTCGTCGTCTTTGAAATTTCCAGCCTCGTCTATGAGGCTTTGTTTTGCATCGCCGTCCATATCTTCGACGGCGGCCGCGAACTCCGTCGAGTCCAATTTTTCGAAACGCTCCAACCACCCCCCGACCTTGCCGTCGTCGACTTCGTTCCCGCCCCACCAGCCGTCTTCGTAATCATTTTCGATGTCGTTGGCAAGTTTGTTTCCATCGCCTTCGGCCATCACGCTCTCCTCTGTTCACCGGAGTCCGATGCTCCGCGCCGGGCCTTCAGTAGTCGGGCGATGGACGGAGAACTCCGCCATGGCCTGCGGAACGGACAGCGTAGGAGCCCACTTCGACACCTCTGTCGCCCTCGAACTGCGGAACGGCCCCATCGAGGTCGGCCGCCACCGCCACCCGCGCTGCCGCCGGGAACTGAGGGTGTTCGGTGATCTGGCCGTAGGCATAGAGCACATCGCGCAGTGTCTGCCGGTCGGGCTCGCCCGCTGCCAGCAAGAACAACAGTTCTTCGACGCGACGCTCGAAAACTATGGCGCGGCGAGCTTCTGGTTCCGGTACGTCGCGACGAACCCCAACCGAGCCAGAGAAATGATCGACCCCTGGTAACGGCATCGCAGCCGGCACACCGGTGGCGGGGCCACGTTGTTCCTGCCAGTTCACCGGTACAGAACGGCCGGCGGCCAAAGCCTCGAGAATCTGCGGCCGCCACGCACGACTGGCGGAAATCGACAGGTCCGAAGCGGATCCAGCCGCACGGACCCGCTCATCCGCATCCCGTGCCAATTCGATGCATCTGGCACGAATTTCCGAATCAGGCACCGTAATAGCCTGTTTCAGCGACTCGGCCGACCCCGCAATCGCGAGCCGGTCGGCAAGCCCGGGCGCGGGCGACCCGAAGTCGACAGCGGACTGACCGGCAGATACTCCACCCTCGAGTGCCACATCGTCTCCGAGTGCCGCACGCAGATTCTCTGAGATCGCTGCGGACGACACCAACGCGGTGATCTTCATGCGGGGGATCAGCACGCCCAGCTCGGCAAGCATCCGGGCAGGTGCGGCTGTGCCTTCCATACGTTGAAAGACTCGGCGCGCAACCCGCCCACCGTCCCACTTCCACGGGATCGTGACCTCAGACGGCAGAAAGAGTCCCGGCGGGAGCCAACCACGGCCCTCGTTCGATGTCAGCAGCACGACAGGACCGGCCTGAGTCCGCAACACCGCAGCGGCCCACTCGAGACCTGGCGCGGAGTCTCCGGTGGCGGCAAGTGTTGCGGCCAGTAATGTGCGGACCAGCAGGAAGTCGTCATCGACGCGATCACCCACCACGAGAGACGGTAGGGACGAACGATTCCCTCTTGCGCTTCGCGCGGCAGCGAGCGGGCCTGCGGCCAGCGGCTCAGGCATTCGGGGCGCCGCGCTCGCACCAGGAGTCGACGATTCGTTCACGGCCGCGGGCGAGAACGGTGGTGTGAAGGTCGCGGCAACCGTAGCGGCAGCGCTATGCGCCGGTGCGGCTGCGCCGACAGGCGGGATGGCGCCCGTGCTCGGCATACCGGTAGGAGGAGGTGGCGTCCCCGTAGACGGTGCTGCCGGTGCTGCCGGTGCTGTAGCCGCGGCCGGGACGGGGGCCGGGGCGTATATCAACGGCATCGAAGCAGGCGGTGATGCTGCCGTCCGGCCGGCAGCATCGATTCCGGGGAGTGCGGCCCGCGCCGCAGCGGAACTACGCCCGGGGTCCGTCCGACTCTCATATGGTGTGCCCGGGCCGGTGCGCACCGGCGGTCTCGGATCCACAGGGCGGGGAGGCGCGGAACCGACGGGACCCGCGCTGGTCGAACCGACCGGAGTGGGATTGCCGAAACCACCAGCTTGCTCGACTCGGCCACCACTATCCTTATCGGTGTCCTCCATCGCGCGCGCCGCCGCGAGCAAATCGTCACGCGTCCGCTCATGGGTGGCGGCCTGCCGTTCCGCCTTGATGTAGCGCCGGTTGTAATAGTCCACCAGTGCTTCTCGCACGGTATCGGCGATCGTGCCGTGCGAGCGCTTGTAGTCGGCGAGCCAGTCATGCGGGATCTCACCCCATTTCCGGACGGCTATCGCACGCCTGTGGTGCTGCCCGGCTATTCTGCGAAGCTCCTCCGGTTCCAGATTCAGGTAGTTGGACATTCCTGATCAGCCCTTCCCGCCACCCATCTCTTCATTGTTCTTCCTTCTCACCGGTGGGGACCAGCGGACCTCGTCGGTCCCGGCAGTCCCGGACCACCGTTCCCGCATGACCTCTGCGAGCGGTGGTGGCCGATTGCTGTCGTCGTTCATGGAGACGTGATACTGCCGACGCGCATCGTCGGAGCTCTCCGTGATGGCTGCCATGATTTCGGCGACCAACTCGGCATTGCCGAACCGAGCACAGGTCCCGGGCGCCAGATAAAGATCTCGCAGCCTTCCGAAGGCGTCGACCTCCGGAATCACGAAACCGCTGGGAGACGGCCGTCTGGCGACAATTCGGTCCGCGCGCTCGCGGAATTCGGCCACGCGGTGCCGCATCTCCCGCGCTGCGTCGAGCGCGACCTGCACAGTCGGGTGGACTTCTCTCATGTGACCCTCACTCGTTCACGCTCCGACCCCGGCGCATTGCCGCCCGCCGACCTGCACTGCGCCGGGCTCCCTCCCCGGTACCCGGCACCGGCCGCCGATGGTTCGCTGTCGAGCATCTGCGGACCAGCCCCCTACGCGGCGTTCCAGAAAGGCGTGCCATAGACATTGAGCTTGTCGATGCCGTGGGTATTCGAGAAGCCGAGGCCGATCGCCGAATACCGCCAGCCGGCACCGCTCGATTCCGCTGCTCGCGCGAGCGTATCGACCCCATGGGTGGTTCCGTGATGCCGGGACGCGAGTTCGCGCGCAAGTCCGGTCAGGTCCTCGCGCCGCCCCGCTCCCATATGGAGTGTGAAGACCGGCTCGCCCGCACCGCGTGCACAACAGACAAAGTATCGATGCTGATGTAGTTCGGCTGCGTCGGCGCCACACCGGACGAGCTCGGAGAGCAGCTGCCAGGCAGGGTCCCCGAAATAACGAATCAGCAGCATAGGCACGGCGACGTCGTAACGCCGGGCCCGTAGATAGACCTTGTGGTGTACTCCGCCGTCCGCATCCACCTCGAGTGCGAGAAATGCCTGTTCGAACAGCTTCTCGTCCTCAGGAAGGGAAACCAACCCGGCGAACCCGGGCCACTCACTGCACAGCCGAGTCAACGCCCCGGGCACAATATGCGGAAAGCCATATACTTTGAGCCGGATTGCGTGATGCGGTGCCGAGATATCCTGGACGACCCCGATCCACGTGGCGGATCTGTACCGTCCGGTAAGAGTTGCGGGTTCCGGATACAGCGCCGATATGAACGACCACAGCATATCCGTAACCGTCTGGCCCCCACCGGGCAACCACGCGACCAGGTCCCGGATAGCGTCTCGTTGAGCCGCCACGCGAGTACCGAACTCGGTCTCCTGCGTCGCGGTTTCAGTGGTGTAACGGATGGCGGGCGTCAGGTTTCCGCGCCCACCGGACACACTGGCCTCGAAGGGGACCCCGGAAGCCGTCAACCCGCAAGCACGGCGTCCATCCGGCGCTCGGGCCTTCAGCTGACCTCCGCAGGCACGGCCCACCATGGCCCGGATAGGTGCCGGGTCGCTGTCCGGTGACAATCGGCCGACCACATCGACGAGGAAGTCGGCGGCGAGCTCGGCTGTCACGACCAGCCGGCCGGAGCACGGACTGCGCGCAGTCTCTCGCGGCCACCAGCCGTGGACCAGGCGCTTTCGATCGACGATGCGAATCCCGGGAAACCGTCGAACTCGATTTCGGCCGAAGGAAAGTTCGGCACCAGCGGTATGCGCACGTGTTCACCGACCGACAGCGCCGACACCTTGCCGGAACTGTGCTCGAACAGGCACAGCATCAACTCTGCCCCCGTTCGGTGGGAGGTGAAACCGGTGGTGCCACCGCACCCGAGGGCGGACCGGCAGCGACCGCAGGTGGCGCTACCGCACCCTCCGGTGCGGATACCGCACCGGAGGAAGCCGCTGGAATCTCGATGCGCTCGTCTGTACCTGTGGAGACGGGTGCCGGCGTCGTGACGAACGATGGATGCTGGACGACTTGTTCGTGTGCGAACACCGCGTCACGCAAGAGCTGCCGGTTCTCCTCCTGATCGAGCAGCGTGACCAGCTCGTTGCAGCGGCGTTCCCACGCCAGTGTGCGCAGGATCGCGACCTCGTCGTCGACGCGCAGATCGCCCAACCCGACCCGGCCGACATCGACCCGCCGCGAAATCATGGTCGCGGCGATCAAGTCGTCGGCATCGCGCAGTTCGTTCCACCACTCCCGGGGCACCTCCGCGCTTGCTTGCAGACGCGCCAGGATCCGATCCCGGATATTGCGCACCCCGACGCTTTCCGCGGGTGCCGCAACCGCCCGGTTCAGCTGGGTTTGTGCGTCGACGGCGAGTTCCAGGCAACGCGCCCGGATCTGGGCGTCGGGAAGTGCGGCGACGCCTTCGATGGCCGGAACCGAACCGGCGAGCCCCAGCCTGTCGACCGTGTCGGGTGTGAAGACCCGCAGGTCCACGTCGTAGGACGGGCCGACCATGCCTTCCATCGGAACACCGGTGAGATGTACCCGCAGTCCGGCATCGATCGGACCGGACGAGACCAGCGCGGAGAGCTGCGCGTTGGCTTTCGCGCCCCAGGCCAAGCCGAATTCCACCAGGACCCGGGCGGGATCCGAGACGCCCTCCCACGGCGATCCGGGCGAAGTCTCGCTGCGCAGCAACTCGTCCCACAGCCACGGCGTGGACACCTCGCGGGGGAGGTAGAGCCCGGCGGGCAGCCAGCCGCGGCCTTCGTTGGAGGTGATGAAGATTCCGGCTCCCGCCGGACCGCGCATCACCGAGACCGCCCATGCGGTACCGACGGGCGACTCCACCGCCGCCAATACCGCACCGAGGAGGGTGCGAGCGAGGATCAGGTCTTCGCTCACTTCCTCACCGACCACATAGTCGGGTTCGGCGGCTTTGTCCCTCGCTGCCGCGACGGCGGAACCGAACGGTGTCGCGGCAACCGGTACAGGCATACCGTTGGCTGCCGCGGCATTCTGCGACTGGCCCACAGACCGGTCGTCGCCCGGCGCACCACTGACCGGTCCGACCGGTCCGCCGGCCAGGCCGGCTGTCCCCGCCGGCGGGTGCCCGTCGCCCGGCGCGTTCGCGGCAGCGGGGGCGCCGCCCGGCGGTGTCGAGCTGTTCGTACCGGTGCCGCCGTCCGCTGCCGGACCGGAGGCTCCTGCCATCGCCCCTGCCGGTGTCGTAACAGGGCTTGTCCCCGGTGCCTGCGCACCGGAGCCCGGCGCAGTATTGGGCGCGGCCCCGGAGGCCGCGGGGGCCGACGGGTCGTTCACCGTACTGCCCAGCAAGGCGCCGGCCGCCCCGGTGGGCAGGAAGTTCGGTGAGCCGGTGGCCTGCGAGAGCGGCACAGATGAGGAGGGCCCACCCAGGAACTCTTCGCCGTTGCGTCCGAGAAGCGAGCCACTGTCCTGGTCGGCCAGCTCGTAGGACTCGGCGGCTCTGCGTAGCGATTCGGCGGTCTGTTCGTGTTCGCGGGCCAGCGCTCGCCCGGCCCGCTGCCGTGCGTCGTAGTACTTGACCAGTGCTACCCGCACCGGGTTGGCGATCTTGCCGTAGGTGGGTTCGAAGTTGGCGAGCCATTCGGCCGGGGGCTTGGCCCACTCATCGAGTTCGCCTGCCAGCAGGAGGTGCTGCTCCGCGAGCTGGCGCAGCACCTCAGGGTCGATTTCCAGCCGTTCCGGCATGCTAGATCAATCCTTTCCCACCACCCGACATCAATTATTGTCAAGCCTTCCCACATGTGGGAGTTACTGACTGAAGGGTTCAGCTATGCGTCAGCGCGGGCCGTGACTCGATACCGCAGCGGTCCCGGGACCCGGTCCGGCGGGTGTCCGGCGGGCGAACAAAGGATGAGTGAGGACCTGCGCGTGCGCGTAAACCGCGTCGCGCAACGTCTGCCGGGTCACTCCTTCCATGAGCAGCAATACCAGCTCGTTGCAGCGGCGCTGAAAGGTCAGTTCGCGCAATACACTCATGCCGGATTCCACTGACCCACCTGCGCGATCAGATCGCAGTTCACCGAGTGCGATCCGGCCCACATCGAGCCGGTGCGAGAGAGCCGAGGCGGCAAGGAGGTCATCGGCATCCTGCAACTCTTCCCACCAACTACCCGGAAACTCCCGGTTCTGCCGAACCGCCCGCAATATCCGGAGCCGGATATCCGGCGCGCCCACCGATTCCATGGGCACGAAACCGGCCTTCTCCACCCGCATATGCGCATCCACCGCCAGTTCGAGGCAGCGCAGCGCCACGGACCCGTCCGCGACCTTGGCGGCCCGGTCGATCAGCTGGCGGGAACCGGTGATCCCGAGCCGGTCCAAGGTGCTGTCGGACGCTGTGCCGAGGACCATCTGCGCGGACGCGGGGACCGATCCGGCCATCGCGACATCGCCCAACTGCCGGCGGAGGTCGGGCCCGATCGGCTGGGAAGACGCGAGCGCCGACAGCTTGGCACCGGATCTCCCTCCCCAGGCCAGCGCGAACTCCACCAGTACCCGCGCCGGATCCGCCACTCCCTCCCAGCCGGCGTCCTCCGATACCGACCACAACCACGGCGTGGAAACCTCACGGGGCAGGAACAGATCGGTAGGCAGCCAGCCGCGGCCCTCGTTGGAGGTGACGAACGCGCTCACTCCTGTCTGGTGCCGCATCACCGAAACCGCCCAGTCCACGCCGACCAGCCAGGAGTCCACCGCCGCCCGGATACCGCCGAGCAGTGTCCGCGCCAGAACCAGGTCACCGTCCACCCGCTCCCCGAGGACGAAGGTAGGTGCGGCGGACGCCACGATCGCGGCGCCGACAGCATCCTTCACGAACTCACCGCTGCCCTTGGCAGTTTCCTTCTCCTGGTCCGGCCCCCCGGACGAGGTGCCGTCACGCGACCCCGCGGCAGGTTTGCCCGCGGGGGCAGCTGTCACACTCGACTGTGGAGCGGGCCCTGGCGCTTTCGCCACCACAGCTGATTGAACGCGGGGCGCTTCGGTGGGCGGCCCGGGAACCGAACGCGCCGGTGCCGGGGGCACGGCTCCAGTGGTATTCCCACCGGACGGGTTGGCGCCCAGCAGCTGAGGCAGGATCGGCGGCGGCGCGCCGGCGGACGAGTCCGCGGTCGCGGAGTCCGTTCTGGCAGAAGCGGGCCTGCTGAGCAAGGTCTCCGTCCCGCCGAGATCGGCTGCTTCCCCGGTGAGATCCGGATCCGTCGTCTTGCGGCTCCGATCGTGCTCGCCGGACTCGTCGCTTCCGGAATTCGACGGCGAATCGTCTGCGACAGTTTCGGAATCGGCGCTGTTCCCAGCCGGTCGCGCAGACCCGCCGGGCCGGGATTCCGCGTCGGGTACGAACCCGTTCGGATTCGTGGGAGCACCGTACTGCGGTGCCGATGGTGATCCAGCGGTCGTGGCGGATTGTTGCGGAGTGGACACCGGACCCGGACCCCCCACTGTCCGGTCCTGAACTCCACCGGCCGCATCGTCGACTCCGACCGGTGGATAGTCGCCGATCGTCGGAAACATGGAATCCCCGAGCTGATCCGGCGCCCATACGCCGGGGACGGATTCGGGCTGCGGTGCTGTCCCGTCCTCCCGGCGCGGCCGCCCGGGGACTCCGTCCGGAACATCCCGGTCCGTCGGCGCGGAACGCGGAACATCCGGGAGGGGACTTCCGGCTTTCCACGGGCCCGGCTGTCCCAGAGCCTCGGCGATATCGTCCAGCGCCGGCAACCCCTGCGGCCCCATCGATGCGAGGGCCGCGTCGACGATATCGATCACGTCGGCCCGGGCCTGCTCCACGATCGAATCGGTGGTAGCGGCATCCGTCTCGGCCTCGGCCTGATCACCGGTTTCGCCGTCATCGTTGTTGTCGCCGCTGGTTTCCCGCCGGACCCGGGCCGTGGCATCGGCTACGACATCGAGAATCTGATTGCGGGTACGCCGGACGATCTCCGCGAAGTCGCCGAAGGTGTCGGCCGTCGCGTACAGCGCGGTCGCGAAAGCGTGCGGATTGTGTTGCAGGGCTGCCATGGCATCCCGCACCGATTGCAGAGCTTCGGAGGAACGTACGGCATCGTCGAATCCGCGCAGCGCCTGCCCGGCATCGCCGGTATTCAACGCGTCGGCACCGTCGCGCGCCGAAGTTTCCAGTGCGTTCCACGCAGCGGGCGATATCTCCGGCCAGTCGTTACCGACGATCCGGTCCCAATAGGGACTCTCCCGCTCCGGATGCACAGGCTCTCGGCTCAGACCTCGACGCTGCGCACAGCCGTGCCACCGTCGATATCCGAATTCGAGATTGCCCGCGCGCCCACCACCGTGATGTCCCGGGTCGTTTCGGCTTGGCTGCCGGCCGCGCTCACCGCATTGCCGAAAGTGGTATGGATCCACTCCAGCTTCTGTACCAGCGCGCGGTCCAACGGAGAATCCGCTCGGCTGTGCAGAACGAGATCGTCTACGACAGTGCCGACATCACCCGCCGCTGTGGTGAGCGCCGTGGTGAACTTGCCGGACGCCGCGATCACCTCGTCGGGGTCGTCCATATCCAGCATTGCGGCTCCTGTCTCCAGCTTCGCCGGGCAGCGCGATCAGTGTGCCCGCGTTCCGAACGTCTCGTTCTCCAATGCCCGGTAGGCCGCTTCGGTCGGCAGACCGAACGAGTCGATCGTGTACGGGCGGGTGCCCTTCGACTCCATCTCCTTGCGCAGGCCGACGCGGGATTGCATATGTGCCAGCTTGGCGAGTTTCACGATTTCGGCGGCGAGCCAAGGATCACCACCCTCGCGGGCTTCGTCGGTGATGTGCATACCCACGATTTCGCCGTCACGGTCGCAGGCCACGCCTACGCTGCCCTCAGGATTGAAGACCTCGTAGATGGTCTTGCGCGGCGGGGCGGCCACCTCGTCGGCTTCCGGCTCGTATTCGTACTCGTCGTCGATGTCGGTCATCGCAAAGTCTCCACTCATCTGCCGGCTGCCCGGCGTTACTTACCGTCCGCGTCGAGTGCCGCGGCGAGCGCCGACCACGGGGCGTCGGCAATGGTCATGACATGGCTCAACTGCCAGAATCTGGGCCCCAGGTACATCTCCCCGGATCCGTCCGGGGCGATCTCGAGGTAGTCCGAGCTGTCCATGGTCGCGTTCATCGAAATCGTGGTCACCGGGGGCTTCCCGTCGTCCACACTGACAATGGCACCGCCGCCGCCGGGAATGAAACTCTTCCGGCACCGCGGACTCGAACCGATTGCCACCTCGGCGCTGTTGGTGGTGAGCGTGATCTCCGGATTCAGCAGGAGCTGTGTCGCCCAGGACCGGGCAGCCAGTTCGGGGCGATCACCGTTCACCGCGATCATCAGCGATCCGGCCAGGTCCACCACCAGAAGCGTGTCCGCGGTCGTGACGCCGACGATGACGAGCCGGTTGACGCTCTCCGCGGGGACCGGGAGGTCGTCGGCGGACCGGGATGCCGAATCCCCGCCCGCGCCGCCGCCGGTCGCGGGGAACATCGTCACCATCCCGCTCGCGATATCGACGGTGAACGCACCCGCTGGCCCGGCGATTTCGCCCAGTGCCACCAAGCGGGCGAGTCCCTCCTCCTGCAGCCAGAACACGGCATCGCTGACCGATACATCGTCGTCGGCCAGGTCGGGTCCGGTCACGGCACGGTCTCCGAGGTCCGGGAGCCGGCGGCGGGCAGACCGGCCTCGTCGCCGCCGATCTTGCCGTCGGCGATCGACGTCTCCATGATCGCCCGATACTGGAGGGCCGCGTCGAGTGTGCTCTCCCGGATCGCCGCCATGATCTCGGCGACCAGCTCCTCACCGGTGAAACGACCGGCTGTACCGGGCGCGAGGTACAGGCTGGTGAGCCGCCCCATCGCGTCGACCTCCGGGATGACCAGACCGCTGGGCGAGGGCCGGCGCGCCCGCACAGTATCGATCCGTTCCCGCATATCCGCGATTCGATGGCGCAGGTTGCGAGCTGCGTCCAGCGCAGCCTGCACATCGGGGTGGATATTGCTCATGCGGTACCTCCGGAACGAGTGGGTGCCTGGTTGGGCGCTGGAGTCGGTGATGTCACGGTGGGCGCGATCGTAGGACGTTCACCGATCACCTGCTCGGTATGCGGGGTGTCGTCGACGTACATCAACCTGTCGGGGTGCCAGGCGACCACCCGGTTGCGCTCGTTTCCGCCGCCACCGCCACCCCCGGCGCCCGGCGCCATCGGACCCATCGGCATATAGGGCATACCGCCACGAGCGGTTTGGCTACCCGAAGACGAGGACGGAGAAGCCCCTTCCATCACGGGGACCCGAGGGGCCGTTCCCGTCCCGGCGCCGGAACCCATTCCGGTGCTGGTCGACATCGGCATCGCCCCGACCGAAACGGATTCGATATCCGCGGTGCTGGGGATTCCGCCGCCGGACGGCAAGCTGCTGCCGCCGGGCGATCCGAACTGAGGTACCCCGAGGTCACCGGTGCCGTAGTCGTCGTAGTAATCGTCGTAGTAATCGTCGGAGATCTCTTCGGTACCCGGCAGGCCGTTCATACCAGTGCCCATCATGCTCATCATGGCGGGCAACATCTGGGCCAGCATGCTGCTGTCACCGCTGCTCTGCCCGGAGCCGGCCTCCGAGCCGGAGCCGGTCCCGGTGGCACCGGTCTCCGCGGTGTACGAACCGACAGTCT
Source organism: Nocardia sp. NBC_01329 (assembly GCF_035956715.1). Classification (NCBI taxonomy): domain Bacteria; kingdom Bacillati; phylum Actinomycetota; class Actinomycetes; order Mycobacteriales; family Nocardiaceae; genus Nocardia; species Nocardia sp. NBC_01329. Next base: position 4,448,738 of record NZ_CP108381.1, read on the forward strand.
CCACCGATTTCGCGTTCTGTTCCTGGAATTTCGCCAGCGCCGCCTGTATCCCGATCTCGTCCTTGGAACGCATCGAACGCACGAGTTCTTTCCGGGCAGCGATGATCTCTTCCGGGGTGGGATGCTTCGCCTTGGCCTTCTCGAAGGAATTGCCGTACGACTCCGCGTCGTCGGCGAGCAGAGTCAGCCCGGTGGTGAGTTCGTCGAGCCAGCCACGGTATTTCGTGAGCTTCTCCGACACCTGGCTGCCGACCGGCGTCCAATGCTGCATGGTCGAGGCGGCGCTGTCCATATCGCCGCGGACGGTGATGGCCGAATCGCTGGCGAACGAGCGCACCGAATCAGCGAACCGATAGGCCGGGCCCGGGCCGGGGCCGGAATGCAACTGCTGGGCGAAAACCAGCGGGTCACCGGTAGTGCTGGTCATACTGCTCAAAGGTCCCGGCACCCGGCGATATCGCAGCTGTTCCACCGCGGGGACCGGATTGGTCACCTCGAGCCCGCCACCGGCGGCGGCGATCATCCGAGCCCCCTCCTCGTCGGTCGCCGCGTAATCCACGGCGGCGGCACCGACATTATGTGACAGCTTCTGTACCTCGTTCAGCATGCCGAGCATACCGTTGAACAAGCTGGCTGCCTGCGCGTTGAGCTGGGGGATCTTCTGCGCGGAAATCGGATCGGCGCCGGCCGGCAGGACCCACTCACGTGGCAGGGCAGCGCCTGTTGTCCTGGCCGTATCCGCGGACCGGGCCGCGACAGTAACCAGTTCTCCGAGATCGACGTTCAGTGCCATCACTGTCTCCTCTCGCCCATCGGCAGGTCACGCGGGCGCGACCGCGAGCGGCATATCGGCCGCCGGAGTCGCGGACTGCTGGTCGCCCGACGACGCGGCGCCTTCGTCGCCCTTGTCCTTCCCGCCGCCCAGCTCGATCCCCGGCGGATGCATGAACCCGGTGAACTGGCCGAATTCACCCGCCGAGTCCGACATTTCCGGCTCGAAGGGCTTCAGTTCGCCGTTGACCACAGCTTCCAGTGTGCCCTCCTCGCCCGCACCGAACACCACGAGAATCGCGATGCGGTCGTCCCAGGTGGCCACATCGCCGGTCATCAACTGGAACGGATCGACGCGGGCCCCGATCTCCTTCCTGTCCGTCCACTTCGCCTCGGTATCGGCATACGCTTCCTGAGCGTCCGTGCCCTTGATATTGGCGAACGCCTTGTCCAAGACCTTTGCCACTGTTGGGGACACCTTCTGGGTACGGCGGTCCGGGAACGTGTACAGCACGCTGCCGTCCTCGCCCGGGGTACGCGGGGGCCGGCCACCACCGGCCTGCGAAGACGTGGCGCCCGAGGAGGGGCCGGCCTGGTGCTGGCCCTGAGTCTGCGGCGTCGCGGCAGCAGGCGCGGCAGCCGGGGTCTGCTGAGTCCACGGTGTAGTCGCCACCGGCGGTGCGACCGGGGGTGGCGCGGTGGCCGCACGGGCCTGTTCGTAACGGGAGGGATCGATATCGTGCCGGCGGCCGGCGAGGTCGTTGTCGGCCATATTGCGCGTCATCATCTGCTGCATCATCATGGGCAGCATCGAACTCATCAGCGAGCCCATCATATTGGACGAAGGGTCCGCACCCGCCATCGCGGCCTGGCTCGCAGCAGCTTGATTCGCAGCCTGATTCGCAGCTTGATTCGCGGCCTGGTCCGTGGCCTGCTGGAGCCGGTCGGTCGCACGCTCCAGTTCGGGGCTCATCCGGTCGTCGGCGTCCACGCCGTCGGGGACGAGGTCGTCCAGCTTCTGGGCGGCCGACAGTGTGTCGTCCGGCCACAGAGCGGAATTGTCCAGACCGCTGCTGATCTGCCCGACCGCACCGGCCAGATCATCACCGGACGGAGTGGTTTTCGCGCCCGGTGCGCCGATCGTGCCGGCCGCTAATTCGGCGGCAGCAATGGCATCACTCATGATCCCGGCCGACTCCTGGAACCCCTGCGCGAATATCGCCAGAAAGCTGGCGTCGGTGGCATCCGGAATCGAGGGCATCACATAGTTGATGCCGCCGATCAAATGTTCGAGGCTTTCTTTCGACTTGAATATGGCCTCTTCGAAATTGTCCATGGTTGACATGATGTCTTTGTGCGACTCATTCCAGGTCACGATCTCCTGGTTCGCCGCTTGCAGAGACTGTGAATAGTTGGCACCGAGTTCGCTACCCTGCACGGCGACCGAAGGTTTCAACCCGCGCATAGGGGTATACGACAATTGCTCCTTGTTCTCGATCTTGCCGTACATCGAGTAATTCTCCGCGAGCGAGGAGGCGAACGAATTACTTGGGCCGCCGTACCAGGTGGCCAGATGCGGGCTCAATTCCACCGGATGCAACAGGAAACCGGTGCCCTGCGCGGGAATACTGGGATCAGCGACGAAAGGTGGCTGCCCCATGACACCCGCGGCGCCGGCAGCTGCCGCCCCCGACCACATGAGCGGGACGCCGGATCCTTCGACGGATGGGTCGGTACCCGGCGCTCCGGCGCCACCGGCCTCTTTGTTCCGGTGGTGCTCCCAGCCCAGAACTGCCAAGGCGGAGCCCAGACCACCATAGCTAGCCGGAAGTATTTTATTGAACCACTTCACATCCTGGCCTTGAGCGAAACCCCTTCGGTTCCAGTTCTTGGCGGCCTTGTCGGCCTTCGTCGCCGCGAGTAGCTCTTTCTCTACTTTCTTCGCTTGGACCTCGGCATCCTTCAGCGCTTTCTGAGCATCGGGCAGTGTTTTATCGGTATCATCCAGAGCCCGTTTTCGCCTATTCCATTCAGCATCGAAATCCTTCTTGCTCATTTTTGCCTTCTCCGGGGGAGGAGGCTTGCTGTTCCAATAGTCGAAATCTTTCTGCGCCTGCGCCTTCGCTGCAGGATTTGTTTTCTGGACTTCCTTCAATGCATCGTCAGCGGCCTTCCTGGCGTCCTCCGGACCGCGGACTTTCCCGAGCTTCTCGGCAGCTTTCGTCGCCGCCTCATCGGCTCGCCTACCGAAGAACCGACCGAGGGCACCACCCGCGAGACCACCTATACCACCGGCGAAAGCAGCGTTGAAAGCGCCCTCGTCGAGCTTCCAACCGTGCTGCGACACGTAGCCCGCATAACCGCCCGCAGCACCGCCGATGAAGCCGGCGACCGGCAGGGCACCCGGAACTATCGCGGTGACCGCCGCGCCCACCGCGACATCGACGAGAAACGCTTTGACATCCACGATTCACTCCTATGCGGGTGCCGTGGCGACCGTCGGATCAGCCGCTGCGGGCTGAACCGCCGCATCCGCGGCCTCGGATGCCGGGGCCGCCTTCTCGATGCCCGGCGGATGGAAGAATCCCACGAACTGGCCGAACTCACCCTGGCCGTCGCGCATATCCTCGGGTCCGGTCACCGGCTGCAGTTGGCCGTCGACCACCGCCTCGAGGGTCCCGCTGGTATCGGTCCCGAACACCACCAGCAAGGCCGTGCGGTCGTCCCAGACTCCGACATCGCCGGTCATCAGCTGGTGGGGGTCGACCCGCGGACCGATCTTCTTCTCGTCGGTCCACTTCGCCGGGGTGTTCGTATACGCCGCCGCGGCATCTGTACCGCCGGCATTGTCGAACGCTGCGTCCAGCGCCCGGCCGACCACTGCGGACACTTCCTGGGTCCGGCCGTCGGGGAAGGTATACATCACATTGTCCTGCGAGGTACCGGCCGGTTTGCCGGCTCCCGCCTGAACAGGCGGCGCCACCGGCGGTGCCGAGACGCGGGCGGGCGGTGTCGGAGTTCCCGGCGGCGTCGCGGCCGGCGCTGCCGGCTGTGGCGCACTCGGCACCGGCGCGATCGCCGGGGCCTGCTCCGGCCCGGCCTCGTCCTCCCGGCGGCGGCGCCGGAGACGATCGTCGGGCTGCTGGCCGGGTTGTTGTTTGGCGCCCATACCCATCATGGCCTGCATCAGCATCGGGAGCATCATCGACTCCATTCCGGAGCCGGCGGCATTCGCATTTGCCGGAATCTGTGGCGGCTGCCCCGCACCCGGGCCCGTGCCCGTAGCCGCCGCGTCTTTTCCGAGCTGTTCCAGCGCCTCCCTGGCCGACTTTCCCGGCTCGTCGGCCTTACTACCCGAAGACGAATCGTCGGTGTCCCCGAGATCTATCGGCTTCGGTGGCTCCAGCGGCGTTTCTTGGGCGTCGGGTGCGGGGACGGGCTGCGGAGTGTCGATGCCGGGGGTAGTGTTCGGATCGCCTCGGTTCTGGTCGCCGGGCTTTTCATTTCCGGGCTTCTCGTTCGACTCATCGTCGGGTTTCTCGGTCGCGGCGGCCAACTCGTCGAATAACTTTGCGTAGTGACTCATGATGGATTCGATACCGGCGTAGGAACCCTCCATAATCGACAGGACATACGAGTCCTCGGTCAAGTTCCCGTCTGCCCCGTAGGTTTGCGGAAAGAGGAAGACCGGGACTTCCACGTTCGGAGACGCAGCCTCCGCTGCCCCGACCGCCGCCTTGATCCCTTCAATATTTTCAGGGTGGACCTTCGCGAAATCGCCTACGGTGCGCACAGAAATTTTGGCAACACCTTTGCCTTCATCGCAGTACTCGACTGTCCGCTCTACAGTCTTCGCAACCTGATCATCGAAACCTCGAATGTTTTCGAATCGGACCTCTAAGTCACCGGCTCGCTGGGCATAGTTGGGAATTCCCGCTTTTTCCGGATCTTTGATTTTTCCCGGAAGCGGGACTTCCTCGGGAAGGCTTGTTTCGGTGGGGTCTTTGCCGAAGCTACCCAAGATATCTTTGTACACACCGGGCAAGGTCTTATAGTTCTGCTGCATCGGCTCGCTGAAAGTCAGATCCGACGGCCATGGCGGCGATGCGGTATCGGATGAATCCGGCATAAGCACCTGGGGCATTCCTTCCGGGCGTTCCTCGTCGCCGATCGGAATAACAGGTATCTCCGCAAACCCGGAGTCCTCCCCTCCATCGGAGGGAGCCCAGTCGGAAGTTTCCTGCCAGTATCCGAGACCGGCACCGAAGCCGGCACCCAGCGAGCCCGAAACCCTGTTGGGAATCTGCCGTTGCACCGACTTGCGGTAAGCCGATAGAGAGCCTCGAACACCGCCTCCCCCCAGGCGACCACGAGCGAGTGCGGTGACGCTACGTTTGGAGAAGTTACTCAGCGCGGTCCGGCCGGCGGCTGAAAGCCCGCCACGCAAGGCTGCGCCACCGATACCCCCGAACACTCCACCAAGCCCACCCATGAGCACGGCAGCGCCGACGTCCTCATCCTGGATACCAGCAGTGAGCCCTCCCACCGCAGCGCCGGCGAGCGCCGCGCCGAGCGGGCCGCCGACCGCGAAACCGGCAACGCTCGCAGCGCTCACCGCAATGGTGTCCCAGTTGTCGGCAACCCAGCCGCCGACCCCGCTTGCCACTGGGGAGACGATGGAGTCGAACAGGCCCACGACTCACCTACCCATGATCACACTGTGATCGACGAGACCGACCACAGCACACCACCGATGACCGACAAAGGGACCGAACTCGCTCGTGGACCGAGCATCCGCGAAACTCCCTTCCTGACGCCACCATTGTCGGCGATTCCCACTACCGGGAATCGGCCCATGTGGCGGACCAGTCAGGATAGGTGTCTCCAGGCAGAGACCCAGATCACCTGTGCCGCTTGGGGTGCAAATGTTCCGACAGTCCAGTCCTCGCGGCAGGAGGTAGCACCGAATGAACCTCCATCACAACATGTCTCGGCACGCTCGCCCAGACAACCGCACACTCGCCACCGGCCCCGGGGCGGCCGGTAACTTTGTGGATCGCTGATGGCGCCTCCGATCAGGGAAGCAAAAGCCCAGGAAAGTGCACCCGGTCCGCCCGCGGGCATCTCCATCGCCTCCGCACCGGAACGGCGATCCGATCGACGCGAGCGCAATAACCACCCGCGCGTATCGGTGCCGCCACCGAAGCCTTCGGTACAGGATCCCCGTCCCAGCGCAACACAGCGCGTGACGATCGGGTCGAATACCGGCGCCTCGACCACGCGGATGCCCTCCACTATCGGAGCCGGCTCCGCAGACACCGCGGCTACGAGCACCCGGATGGGCTCTGCCGCGCTCAGGACGTCGGCCGCCATTACCGCCCGGGGACGGGCAGCGGTTCAGTCGATCATCGCCGAGGTGCATACTGCCCTCCCCGCCCTCGCTACGGTCGAGCACTCCAGCGCCGGAGAACAATTGGTGATGAATACGTTGAACACCGCGCTGCAGCGGGCCGGATCGATACTCGGTAGTGGCCGGCCGGCCTTCGCGACGGCTGCCGCGGATATCGCGACGATCACCCGATACGAGTCGAGCGGGAACCCACACGCGATGAACAACCGGGACAGCAATACCGGCGCGGGCACGCCGTCGAAGGGCCTGATCCAGACCATCGACCCGACTTTCGCCGCCTATTCCCTGCCGGGGCAACGCAATATCTGGGATCCGGTGGACAATATCGTTGCGGGGGTGCGGTATGCGATCGAGCGTTACGGATCGGTCGCGAACGTTCCAGGAGTCGGCCAGTTGCGGGAAGGCGGGTCTCATGTCGGCTACTGATACCGGAAACGCCGCCACGTGGGATCCGCTGCGCTGGTACCCGGATACCCTCGTCCGGCGTTGGCGCACTTGGCTGGATGCCCGGCCGTGGCGGCGTCGCGCACTGTGGACACTCGTCCTGGTGTCAGCGTTCGTTGTGTTCCCGGCCGTTGTCGGAGCGGTCGTCGCCACCGCGCAGCCCGGAAGCGGCGTCTCCCAGATCGACGGCTTGAGCTGGATGAACGTCCGGGATTCCAACGGTGTCCCGCTCTCCAGCTACCAGTTCGTCACCGACAAGGGCAGTCTGTTCAACCCGGCGAACACCGTGTTGTGGACGCTGCTGGGTCTCGAATTCGTCGGGTACATGGCGATCGTCACCTCGGCGATCTGGGTGGTCACCTTCACTTTCAGTTTCGAGTGGCTGGATATGTTCAGTTCCGCCCTCAGCGGTACCGCGCAGGCGCTGGTCCGCCAGATCGCCACTCCGATGGTGCTCATCACCGCCGCCACCATCGGCGCGTTCTTCGTCGCCTGGTTCATCGTGCGGGGTTTCCACGCGAAGGCGACCATGCAGGTCGTGACCATGCTCGGCGTCGCGATTTTGGGCCCGATCTTCCTGGCCGCGCCGCTGGAGGATGTGCTGTCCTCCGACGGGCTGCTCGTAAAAGGCCGCGATGTGGGCCTTTCCGTGGCGGCCGGGCTGAACGGGAACGGCAATCCGAATCCGAAACAGCTGGTCAGCATCATGCAGCACGATCTGGCCGACAACTTCGCCCGTAAGCCGTTGCAGGTATGGAATTTCGGCCATGTGATCGACAACAACGGTGCCTGCGAGACGGCTTGGTCGGCAGGTGTGCTGACGGGCGAGGACGACAATATCAAAGAAGCCGTCAAGAACTGCGGTGATTCGGCTGCCCACAACAAGGCATCGAATCCGAGTGTCGGGCAGCTCGGTACCGGCCTCATCCTGTTGATCTGCGCCACGCTGCTGATGCTCTTCGCCGTATACCTCGGGCTCAAGGTCACCAAGGCCGCGATGGATACGATCTATCACGGGTTCATGGCGATATTCGGGTTCGCCGCCGGTGGGTTCGTCTACGGCCCTACCCAGACTTTCCTGGTCCGCAATATCGTCGACGCCTTCATCTCGGCGGCGCGCATGGCGGCGTTCACGGTGTTCCTCGGGGTCTACCTGCTGTTCATGGGCAATATCTTCGACCAGGCTCGCGGCCAGGTGATGTCGGTGATCGTCATCTTGTGCGCGGTGGAACTCGTCGCGATCTCCCAGGTACGCCGACTGAACAACAGTTTGGAACGCGGCAACAACTGGGTCGCGAATCGCTTCGCGTTCGCCATCCAGGGCAATTCCGGAGGTTCGGGCGGCGGTGGCGGCGGAACAGCACTGGGAATGGGTGGTGCCCAGCTGCCGGGCGGTGGCGGCGGTGGCGGTATGAGTGGTCTCGCGGCGCTCGCAGCCTTGAGCACTGTCAACAACTCGCCGCTGACCGGCTGGCTGGCAATGGGGACGCCGAGCCCGCTCAATCCGCTGGCCCGCCGCAAGAAGGTCTCCGATATGGTGAACTTCCGCACCGCCGATTCACGCGAGGAGCTGTACGCGTGGAGCCAGATGGGTCGCAACAACTGGCGGAACAAGGCCATTTCGCGCGCGGCGGCACACGGTGGAGTGGGAAATGCCATCGGGATGGCCAATGCCCTGGACGGACTCGGGGACAGCAAGGTTCCGGAAGCCCAGCTCGCCGCGCTCCTTCTCGACCTCCCAGGCGCTACCCACTACTCCGTGCAGCAAGCTCAGCGAGCTGTGGCGGTACAGGGGGCCAGAAAGTCGACGAACCCGTACGGTTTCCAGCCACTGCAGAAGGCGGTTGCCGCAGCCTACGCGGTCGAGGCTCATCTGGATCAGCCTCTCGGGGCGCAGGCGGCATTCGCGGCACAGGCCGAGATCGCGGCGTCCAACTTCCTCAGGCATACGAACCGGCCGGTCGCCGGGGTCGCGGTGAACCGGGGTTTCGTCAATCGCGTGCGTACGAATTGGGATTCCGATGTCGCGTTGCGCAATGCGATCACACCGGACGAATGGAACCAGGTCGGTCGCAATACCCGCTTCGCCATCGCGCACGAAGTGGCCACGGCCCATCAGCAGGCGGCGGTACGTCACCGGTTGGCTCCGACCGAAGCCAACCGCAGGGAGCTGATGCGGTGGACCAACCGTATTGCCAACCTCGACCATATGGGTCCGGAAATGGGTTTGGATCCCTGGGATCCGTAGCCGAGGTCAACCGGGCACCCCGGTCCGCGGACCCGAGAAAACGGATTCGCGGGCCGGGGTGTCTCGTCTCCGGGATCGACCGCTACCGCTCTGAAACGCCTGGCCGTGCTGGCCGCCACCGCGGCCCTGACCCGGTGGGAGTTTCCCGGTAGCGGTCAGGGCATTACGCCCAGCGCGCCGCCCGGTAACTCGACGGCAGCGGTATGACCTCGACATCCTTGCCCGATCTCGGAGCGTGGACCACTTGACCGTTCCCGATGTACATCTGGACGTGTCCGGGTCCGTCGCCCTTGAAGCTGCTCGAGGGGAAGATGAGGTCGCCCGGCTGAATATCGCCGGCCGCCACCTTGGGCAGTGATCGGTACTGGTCGGCTGCCACCCGCTGGATATCGACGCCCGCGGCCTTCGCCGAGTACTGCATGAGCCCTGAACAATCGAACTGGTTCGGCCCTTCGGCGCCCCACACATAGGGATCACCGACCTGGGCCAGTGCGACCTCCACCGCCCTGCGCGCGGCCGGCGAACCGCCGGCGCCCGCGGCAGGCGTGGAAGTCGATTGCCCCTTGGGGACTTTTTGCCCGGCGATATTGTAGAGGTACTGATTGGTGAGCTTGTTGATCGCGGTCGCGGTATCGTCGGCGTTCGACTGCCCGCCCGATACGATGCTGTGCGCCTTGCGCAGCGCCGCGGTGAGGATCTCGCGGACCTTTTGCTGGCCCTCTTTCGTGTACGCCTGTGGCCCCAGCTCGGCCAGCGCGACATTGACTTCCCGGATCAGGGAGGTAACGGCCTTCTTGTCGACGGAGTTGGTCCCGGCCAGCCCCTTGATGTAATTGTTGAGTTGATTGTCCAGATTGTTGAAGGCCGTGGCCGCGTTCTTCTGGAACAGCTGGCGCGCCTTGACCATTCTGGCGGTCTCCCCCGAACCCGCACCCGAACCCGAACCTTCGGAGCCCAGGAGCTCCTCGCGCAAGCGTTTCACTTCGGGATCGTCGGTGGGCCCGTCACCATAGACTTCGGCCAAAAGGTCCAGCGCTTCCAAAGCGCGCTGCGCCTCGGGGCTCAACTGTCCATCCGGCTGAGCTGCGCCGCCACCGGAACTTCCTCCGGAACCACCACCGGAACCACCCCCGGAACCACCCCCGAGCAGCCCCGACAGCGCGGACCCGAGGATGGGGAGCAAACCCATCCCGGCCATCATCGCCATCGGTGCCATATCCCCCAGCAGTTCCGGATCTACGGGAGGCCGGCCCTCGGCCGGTTCCCGCCCGGGTTCCGGTTGGGGATGAGGCTGCGCGGCGGGTGGAGGGACCGGCGGCTGCCCTGCCGGTGGCGCCGCGACCGGTAGCCCGGCGGCGTTCGGCGCGCCGGTGGCTCCTGGCGGCGGGGAGACGGCGCCCGGTTGCCCCCCGGGATTGGCCGCGGTGCCCGGCGGGGCCGAACCCGGGGCAGTCCCGTTCTGCTGCGGGTTGTTCCCCGCCGGCGTCCCCGGCGCCGATCCCGGTCGCCCGGTCCCGGGCCGTCGCCGGCCATCGGGCGCCCAAGGGGTCTCCCAGAGAGCGTCTTCGGTGCCGGCGGCCGCAGCCGGATCGAGTTCGTTCTCCGACTCGGCTTCTGCAGGAAGCGCACCTGCTTCAGCGCTCGTCATACGTCACCACCCAACACCCGTTTGACACGGACATCCCGCGTCTCCGGAATCGGAAGCCGGAAAAAGGCTCCTCCGCCGGAATTTCCGGTCACCATCTCCATGGGGCTCACCGCGATGCCTACTCTTGTAGCAGCATTATCGCGGTAGTCCCAGAAGACGAGGTCCCCAGCAGTGACAGCCGAGGCCACGACCTGCTGTCCGCAATAGCCCTGTTGCCCAACCGTCGGGGGTAGGACGACCAGCCGCCTGGGCCCGTTGGGATCTCCGCATCCGCTGGGTACCGCATCGGCACCCGGAGGCGCCTGGATCACGATGCACTGTCCGGTGAGCGCGGCCGAAGACGCCGCGTAGACAACATCGCGCGCCAACCCTGCCGGATCCCCGGCACCGCCTTGCGCATAGCGGAGGGCGAGTTGCTGGGCGCACGCAGCCGCGACCCCGGCGTTGGGCATCTGGATCGCACCCGGCGCCTGATAGGGCGCGGACTTCAAAGCCGCGACACAGGCACGATAGCGATCGGAGATATTCGGGTCGTCGGCGGCGACCGTCATCGACGAGTACGGGTTGGTACTGGGCAGAGGGGCCTGCGAAACGACCGTTCGGGAGGGTTGGGCGGGCGTGGCGGTGACGGTGCTCGACGGATCCGGGCCGATCGCGCTGTCGCACTGATTCTGGAAGTCGTTCGCTCCGTGGGACGCCATATTGCCCACTGCGGTCAGTGGCGCGAACAGACAACATCCACATGTCGCCACGAGGAACAGCAGCACAACCAGTAGCTTCTTCTCCGACCGCACAGCTCAGCCCCGGTGTCTTCTAGTCGACGATGGACACGCGCGGGCGCACCGCGCCGAACCGGTCGTCTGTCATCACCGAACCACCTCCGGCTCCCGCTCCTCCGGATGTCCCGCCGCGGTCGGCGTACTGGTGATCGCCGCGCCACGATCGGGTCGCGCGGGGCCCAATACCTTCCCGCGACCGATCCGGCTCAGCGCGTCCCGCATGAACATCTCGCCGCGCCGCTCCTCCGGTACCTGCCGCCCCGCACCGATCGGTGGTGAGGTCTCTTCCCTCAGCACCGACAGAAGAAATGGTGCTTCCTCGAGGTCCACCCCCAGCCATGCCAAACTGTTGCGTGCCAGCATCTCGTCGCGCTGCCGGAAGACGAAGCGATTCGGGATCAGATTGTGCGCGGCACCTTGGAAGTCGGTGGCCGGATCATGGGATGCCAAACCGATCGCTGCCAGGTGCTTACGCCCGTCCCTGCTGAAATCGGAGGTGACCGAGGCCCCGACCTGAGTCTGGGTGAAGTGGTGGGCTTCGTCGCCGACCAGCAACCCGAACCGCCCGTTATCGGACAGGAAGGCCTCGCGGGCCGTCACACCCACGAGCTCGTACAGTGCGGTACCGAGTCGCTTGGTCAAGGGCAGCCGGTTGTACAGGTGCGGGGTGGTGAGTTCTTCCGCACTGGGGAGTGCCAGATTGTGACTGCGGACGACCGTAGCCGCGGCGTCGAGTCGCATGGGGCGCAGGCTCGGATCGAACAGGACCGGCACTCGCTCGACCACGGTGCCGAGTCGCGAGGCCAAGTCCGCGTATTCCTCCAGCGACCCGGGCTCGTCGCGCAATCGGCACACCACATTGAACAGGTCGAGCATGCTCTGGATACGGTGCTGAGCCATCCCTTTCGGCGACAGCAGGCCGCTGATGGCGGCTCCGGCCCCGGAGGTAGGCGAAAGATCCAAGAGCGGCAGGATCGAATCGAGGGCCCGTTCTCCGGCCACCCGCGGATCGAACAGGCGCAGCGGGTCCAGCGATACGGACGGGTTCGCCAGGTCGATGATCACCGCGTTGTCGATCGTGCTGGCGAAATGCTCCCACTCGCCGACCTGGCTGCGGTCGATCGCAAGGAACTGTCCACCCATATCGTGCACCAGCACCGCGATCAATTTCAGGAAATACGATTTACCCGAGCCGAGCTCCCCGGTCACCGCAAACGACGCGGACAGGTCGTGCAGCGCCGCTTCCATGATTCCGAAATGGATCGGTTCGAAGTTTCCGGACAGCAGATTGACTCCGATCACCGGGCCACTGTCGTCACCGATCTGATTGGTGGTGAACGGTACGAACCCCGCCCACATGTCCGACGGCACGATATGCGCGAAATCGTCGTAAGCGCGCCGGTGCGGACTACCGGGAACCAGCATGGACCACAGGTCCACCTGGGCGCCCACCGGCGCGGTCATCTCCACCTGGAACCGCTTGTAGCGGCGCCGCAGTGTGTTCACCGCGTCCATGGTCGCGTCCTGCGTCGAACCGCCCACGGCGATCACGGTGGTGAACGACACCTCCGACTCACCACCGTTGACCTCGAAATGCTGGTTGTATTCGCCCAGCATCTGCGCTTTGGACATGAGTGTGTTCTGGGCGAACGATAGCTCCTGGTCGCGCTGGTCCATCTGCTCGCCCAGCCGGCGCAGATTGATCTCGTTGGCCTTCAACACCGCCTCGGCCGGTTTGGTGGCCACCCGCATCCCCCAGTCGACGGTGACGTCGCCGAGTCCCTCGAGCACCGCGAGGAATTCACTGCCGCCGGGGAAGGCCATCCCGGAATACGGGAAGGAGCGCGGAGTGAGCATCGCCTGGTAGGAGGGTCGATACCCGGAGTCGGGCTGAACGATCTTGATCACCGGAACGAACGACGGGCGCAGCTTGCGATTGGCGTCCGTACGCGCTCCCTCGTCCAGCGCGGCGGACCGGAATACCGCGGACGTCGCATCGTCGAGGGCTCCGATCCTGGTCGGCGCGACGGGATCGTTGACAGCTCCACGAGCCAGGTAGTGCTCCCACAGCCACTGGAACATCGCCGCGGGCACCGGCACAGGGTCGAACTCGCCACCGATCCTGGACAGGATCTCGTTGGCCTCGTCGTCGTACTTGTCCAGATCCGCCCGGGAAATCGCCGTGGCGTCGATCGTGGTGGTGCTTCCGCGCCACATGCGGGAGAGCGCCGAGATGCCGGGGTTGGCGGCACCGACCGGAATCGACAGCAGAAAGATCCTGGTCAACGGATTGATTGCCCGTACTCTCTCGAACGAGGCAACCACTTCGTCGGCATAGTCTTCGCATTCGTCGAGATCGACACCTTCCACCATCTTGCTCAGCACATCGATGGTGTTCTGACGAGCCTGGATACCCAGGAGCAACGACCCGTTCGGGAGACTGTTGATCAGCGCATGATGCGCCATCTTCACGTCGACTTTATCGCTGGCCTTGCGCAGGCCGTATCCCAGCGGATTGATGAAGTAGGTCGCCGTCACCAGCCCCGTGTGCGTGAACTGGAGATGGCCTCTGATAGCCGCGGTGGGTTGCAGATCTCGATTGAACCCCATCAGCGTCGCTCTCCGTTCGTTGAACGCTCCCTGTCGCCGTCCGCCTTCACCCCATTACCGGTGGTCATCGCCCGCCAATTCGACGAGGCAGGGGCGAGAGCCTTGGCGGTGACTGCGGCTGCGGCTGTGGCGGCGGCGGGAGCACGGTGCCGCTCGAACAGTTCGAGGAAAGAACTGCCCACCGGCTGGGACTTCGGCGAAGACGCGCGGCCCGCCGGGCTCTGCTCGGGCAGGACGACTACGACTGTCTCCTCTATGAACGAGGTCATCCGGCCCGACTCGGGCGTCACCGGCATCCCGGACACCGACACCGGTTTCGGGGAGAGAACCAATCGGCCGACCCACACCACCCGCGAGGACAACCGGACACCGGTGTAGGGGATCAGGCCGAGCCCGAACCCGATCACAACAGTGAAGGCGAGTCCGATGAGGAAGGTCACGGCCGGATTCGCCGGCAGCGTCATGGCCAGGAAAGAGGTGATCAGCAGCCCCAGCGCAACACCCGCGACCTGCGGCAGGGTGTAGGGGCCGAACGGCAATTTCTGTCCGTTCTGGGCCTTTCCGATGACGGTGGGTACCCGTTTGACCGGTGTGAAGACCTTGATCACCTGAGCTTGGGTCATCGATAGCTACCGACCGGGTGATCGGGGACGATGATGTTGGCGTCGCTACGGGCGTAGTTGACCAGCGTGGGCAGCATCCAGAACAGCACTGCCGCGAGGACCGCCGACCCGGCGACCCCCAGTATCTTCGCCGGCGACAGTTTGGATTTCGCGGCCTCGGAGATCATCACCCCCATCGAGACGATGGTGATCAAGATGAGGCCCGCCCAGCGGACGAAGACCAATATCCCGTAGAGGATGTTGCTCAGATTGCTCATGGTGTCGCCTCCGGCGTCAGTTCTGGGTCGCCGGCGGGATCTGCGCGGCAGTGGTCGGGGATGCGGTGGTGGCACCGACACCGGGTGAACTGCTCTGATCCCCACCCTGGCGCGTAACGACGGACAGCGGTTCCCGCAGGGCCGGCATCAGATCGATCGCCTGCACCTGCCACTGTCCCTCGCCACGCACCATCGTCAGCGGGTAGGCCAGTGCCGGGGCTGCACCGCCGGCACCTTTCGGTGTCACAGTGGCGAGCACCCGGGCCGAGGAGCCACCGGTGCCACATTCGGTGTCCTCCGCCGTCACGGCGACTGTCGCCAGCTCACGGAACGGTGCGGGTTGTAGTGCCGAGATCGCCGAACCCACTGTCACATATCGGGCCACGTCCCCCGAACCGGTCAGATAGGCGTCGAGAAATCCCGTCGCCACCTGAGTGAACGCCGTCTCTTCGCCGCAGGGCGCCGAATAGGCCTGAGCCAGGTCGGGGCCGATGCCCGGCGGCTCCACCGCGGCGGGCAGGGCCAGCGCGCGCAACTGTCCCTCCGAGACCGAGACCGGCACCCGATAATGCTGCCGCGTGCCGTCGGTACCGATGCGCACCGAAACCGTCACCGACCACACTTCCACGGCGCCGCCGGCGAGCGTGCGCGACTGGTAGACCACAATCGGCTCGGCCACCTTCTGCCCCGTCTTCGGCAGCGAGATCTGCTGTGTCCCGTCAATGTATCGAGCGAGGGCGTCCTGGTCTGAGGAATCCCCGCCCAGGTAGGTCATCACGAAGTCCTCGGCGAAAGAACTCGCCAGTTGCGCATGCCCGGCGACCGCGACCATGGAATCGTCGCCGGGCGGCACCGGGTCGGCCGAGAAGAAGCTGTAGATTGCGTGCCCCCCACCGAGCACCGCCAGTACGGACAACAACCCGACCACCAAATTGTCGCGTCGCCGTCGCGCGGCCATCCGGCGAAGCAACGCTTCGCCCGAATCCGCGCTCCCGGCAGCACCAATCCTCACTCTCGAAATGGTAGGGACGCAGCGCCCGGGTCAGCGATATCGAACTTCCCAGAGCTGGGGACCGATGCGACGGCGTACAGCAGTTCAACGAACCGTACTGTGCCGCAATCGACCGGCCAGCCGATACCGGAGTTGATCGTCGTATCCGATCGGCCGGTCGGGTAACGCCCGGTCGGCCGGATCCGTTTCCTCCGCGGTGATGTCTCCGCGCACGCGGGTCAGGTGGGCAATCGCCAACTCCCGGTTCGAGAAGCCCGGATACGGATAGAGCAACAACGTGGTGGGGGTGTACCCCCCGCTGTAGTTGAGCGCCCGGACAGTGACCTCCGTACTCTCCCCGGAGCGGACCCGATCACCCAACTCCACCAGCCGGAACCGGTCGTCGGGATGAAAGACGTCCACGGGCCGGAACAGGTAATCCCAGCGAATCCAGGGCGCCGGGTCGGTGAGCCAGTGCGAAATGCTCGTATTGGCGAGCTGCACCACGGCAAGGTGGTTACCCGCGCGCCTGTGGGCCTCTCGCAACCCCACACTCTCGAGTGTGGGCCATACCGCCGGATCGTCGTCCGAGGTTATGTCCTCGATGAGCCACCAGGCACCACGGCAGTGTTCGTCATCGCGGGCCCTGATGGTGATCCGCCAGCGGGTGGCCCGTCCGGCGGGACGCAACATCGAGACCTCGAACTGCATCCGCCCGCCGGGCTCCGGCCGATAGAGCAGGTCGAGGACCTCCGCGTGCCGGTCGAAGGCCGAGACCCGGTGGAAGAACTCCGCGATCGATATCCGCGGTACATATTCCTCCGGCGCGATCCCGGACAGGGCGGAGACTCCGACCGGCTGGGCCAGGGTCTGACTGTCCAGATCCCAGGTCGCCCCGACCGCCGCGGGCGGGTCCACGACCGGGCCCGGATCCGGGCCGGCCCACCAACGCACCGCGTGCACCTCGCCGGCGGGGCCGAAAACGGGTCGGATCATCAACCGGTGCGGGCCCGACCCGGTGTCGAAAGTCTTGTCCAGTTCCACCGCTTTTTCTATCGAGGTGCGCAGCGCCTCGGTGATATCACGGGTGTTCAACCCGTCGTACAGCGCGGGCGTACGGGCCAGCTGTCGCTGCAGCACCCGCCGCCAGTCACCGAAGTCACGCGCGGCCTCCCCCACCGAGGCCACCGAGAAACCTTCCGGCGCCAATGTTTCGACCGTCACCCAGGGGATCACTGCGCGCCCTCTCATCGCGTGCGTCCAGCGTTCACACGGCGCTTGCCTCAAATGAGACAATGGCCGCGAGAGATAATGTACCGTTGCTCAGCGGCACGTTCAACAGTGAACCTGGGATCGGTGTGCATGACTTGTCCAACAATGCCTGTTCGGGCTTCTTCCCGAACAGGCAGGGAAGTTGAGGGAGATCACGTAATCCCGAGCAACACAGTCGATTCGACTGCGATCGGCACGCAGACGGCCGACGAACGGCGCCACCATATGCAGGATTCCACAGAAGAAGCCGGTGGCGTTAATCCAGGGCAACCCCTGGTAAGCGCCCGCTACGGGGAGCAGTGTGGCGTCACCCAGCACAGCCGCCCGTCACGATCTCCGTAACGGGCGGCGCCGGAGCGGCTCAACTCTGCTGCTGCTGTATCGAACTCAGTGCGAGCACACCGGCGCCCGCAAGAAGGCCCAGGTCACCCAGTTCCGAAGGAATCGCACGCAATCCGGGCAGGAACGGCAACCGCGCGTGCATGGCGATCGCGTTCTGCAGCGGTTTCCACAGCAAGGCACCGGCCGCGGTGACCGGTCCGCCGACCACCACGCGGTCGATATCCAGCAGCGCGGCGACAGAAGCAATAGCCCGCCCCAGCGCGGTACCCGCCCGCTCCAGCGCGGATATCGCGACCTGCTGCCCCTCGCCGGCCGCGGCCACCAGCGCCTCGACCGACGCGCCGCCCCATCCCTGACCGTTGGCCCATTTGACCAGAGCGGCGCCCCCCGCCACCGCTTCCAGGCAGCCCCGCCCACCACACGAACACGGGACGTCGTAGCCCGGAACCAGCACATGCCCGATCTGCCCGGCGTTTCCGGTCCGCCCCACCACCACGAACCCGCCGACCATCACACCGCCGACAATGGCTTCGGACACATACATGGCCAGCGAGTCCATCACCTCTCGGGTCCCGCCGAAATGCCGTTCGGCCAGCGACAGGCATACACCGTCGAGAGCCAGGGCGACCGTCGCCGCGGGAAACAGCTTCTCCATCGAATCCACCAGCGGAAATCCGGCCTCCCAGTCGCTGATATGGCTCGGCGCCACGACCCCGGAGGACATATCTATCGGGCCACCCGAGGCGATGCCGACCGCCTTGATGTCCCGACCCGCGGCGATGTCCTGCATCAGCTCACGGACCCGTTCCCAGGTTTGTCTCTCCGGCACCGGAATCTGCTTGACCTGATCGGGGCCCACATCGTCGGCGATCTCGATTGCCGCGATCCGGGTCGGGCCGACCTCCAGTGCCAGGACTGTCATCTACCAAACCACCTGTGCTAGATCCGCGATTGCCTTCGCAATATAGTCATACGCCGACGGTTTCCGTCGGCTTCAGCGGATGCCCGAGCACCAGATGCCGTTTCGGCGCGGCCACGGCCGACTGAGGTCGAGCGGGGCGTGGGCCGTTGCGAATGATCCGCATCGGACGCTTGTGGTCGATGGGTACGGCACGGTGCCGGTCCAGATTTTCGACGACATTGCCGGAGTTGTCATAGGCGATGCCCGCCCAGATCATGGCTCGCGGCGCATCGCCCCGCTCGATGAGGGTCTGTGCGAGTTTGCTGCAATGTTCGAACAGCGGGCAGCTATAGCAAGTACGTATCGCCGTATGCCAGGACTCCGGGGTTCCGGAATCCAGGTCCCAGCTGTCCGGCACGTCCGCGCACGGCGGACGCTGCACAGATTTCACGGGTGCCGGAACCAGGGGCGTCGATACCGCCGACGCATGCTTCGTGGCGGGCATCACAGTGCCCAGCGGACGAATTCGTGTTGCGCTCATAACCGTCTCCGGAACTGCCGAGGGCACGCCGGTGGACCGGAGCGTGTCCCGTTTATCGGGCGGATCATCAGGGCTGCTCGACAGACCCCGGAAACCAGCTGATGTCAGCTGCATCACATACGTTAGAGCACAGCAAGTTGCCAGGCAAGCGCCTTACCGTTAAGTAACGGGACGTTGACCCACATTTCACTTCTTTTAGCCGCTGCTTGGCGGTTCGTTTAGTTACGTACCGTTTAACTACGGGCCCAACTATGGTTTCCTATAGGTATGGCTGGCGAATCCGAGTACACGATCGACGAGCTGGCGCGCGCTGCCGAGACCACCGTGCGCAGTGTCCGCGTGTACCACGAGCGTGGGCTGCTGCCCTCGCCCGACGTCCGAGGCCGAATCGGTTACTACGACGCCGACCACCTCAACCGGTTGCAGACGATCAGCCGTCTGCTCGGCCGTGGGATGAAACTGAACGGCATCCGGGAACTGCTGTCCGCCTGGGATCGCGGCGACGGACTCGCGGACGTCCTGGGCGTCACCGATCACGACCCGAGCACTCCTGGACGGTCGGCTCCCGCCGGCCCACCACAACCCGAGCCGGAAGAACCGGCCCACGAACTGCCCGATTACGTCCAACAGGCACTGGCCGCCAGCGACGATCCGTTCGACGTCTATCGGGTCACCAATCCGCGCTGCAGCGATCTGGCCACCCGGCTCTCCGACGCCGGCCTGCCCGCCGCCGCCACCTTCCACCTGGTGGAACGACTGCGCGCCGATTGCGATCGAATCGCCGACCGCTACGCCGCCGAGATCTTCTATGTACTCGCGGGCCGGTCCTACGAGCAGTCCGAACGCAACCCCAAAGACCGCACCAAGCTCGAAACAGACTTGGCGATCGCCCGCCTCATCGTCACTCGGGCTGCCTCCGAACTGGTCGATCAGGCCTTCGGCCGACGCGCCGAACTCCCCACGCCCGAGGTGGAGATCGCCCGCCCCCGCCCCGGGCAACAGAGCGCCGCGGCCAACGGGAAGCAGCCCTCGCGCTCTCATATCTGAGTTGCGGGCACGGCCGAAGGGCGCCGCCCGTAACGAAAGACTGTCGGGGTGACAGGATTTGAACCTGCGACCACCCGCTCCCAAAGCGGGTGCGCTACCAAGCTGCGCCACACCCCGTACTACCCCCGGAGGGGGTGATCACCGGTTTGGAGCGGGTGACGGGAATCGAACCCGCACCATCAGCTTGGAAGGCTGAGGTTCTACCATTGAACTACACCCGCATGCCTACGACGTCGATGGGATGGCCCTGATGTCGCGTGCACAGCGCACTCTACCCAATCGCGGTTTCATTTCGCCAATCAGCCCCCGCCGCCGTGCCGATATCGCCGCCGGCTCCGGAGAACACAGCGGCCGCGGCGATTCACCGGTGATGGGAAACCCCTGGTGCCGGTTTTCGCGGCCTGCCCCCGGAAGGTCGGCTGTACTCGTCACCGAAAATTTCTGCAAAGGTGTGTAACACAGTCGATTCCGCGACGATAGGCGCAGAGATTGCTGTTGTTCCGGGGCCCGAGAACTTGCTGCAGAACGCAGGTCGGCGGGTTCCACCATCTTGCTACGATCTTCTTGCCGGACGGGGTATCTGGAAAGGGGGCGGTTGCGTGCACCCGACAAGGTGGACCATCCGCACAGCAGTGCGACAGAGCCGGCCGAGCCCGGTGCCCGGGGCACGGACCGCTGTCCGTGACGCGATCTCCACCGCCACCCGGTGGTCGATATGACCACTGAGCACCGGCCGCCCGTCCGATCCACCGCGCGGGAGTGGGCGCTGGCCGCGGGCGCGCAGCCCGATGCCGATATCAGCGCGGCCGAGATCGAACCTGTGCTCGTGGAGATCCTCGAACATCTACTGGACCTCACCGTCTCCGACCCGTTCCCGATCCGCGCCGCTCGCCGGCTCGGTGCCCGGCTCTGTGCCGAACCTCTGCACCGGGTCCGGATGCTGGCCCTGGTCACGCGCACCCTGCTCGGTTTTCCGGCCGGGCCCCGTGGGTCGCTGGTGGCGACGCAGTGGCCGCTGGTGGCCAGCCAGGCGATCGACAGTTACGCCCAGGCGCTACAGGAGTTGGCGCTCGCCCAGCAGAAGAAGAACCTCTCCGATGAGGCCACCCGGCGGGTCCGCGAGTTCGCGGCGCTGCAGCAGCGGCTCGAACACGAAGCCACCCACGACGCCCTGACCGGACTCGCCAATCGCACCCTGCTGCGCAAGCGGGTGCGCACGATGGCCGAGCAGGTCGACCGCGGGGTGGGGCTACTGGTGGTGGATCTGGACCGATTCAAACAGATCAACGACAGCTACGGGCACGCGGTGGGCGACGAGGTGCTGGTGGAGCTGGCGAAACGGCTGCGTGAGGTGGCGCCACCCGGCGCGGTGGTCTGCCGCTACGGCGGGGACGAGTTCGTGCTGGCCGCCGGTATGGCCGCCGATTACTCGGTGACCGAACTGGCCCACGATATCGTGCTCGCACTCAACGATTCGGTGTGGTCGTCGGCCGGACCGGTACCGGTATCGGCCAGTGTCGGAACAACCTACGCGCCGCCGTCGGACCGTAGTGAACTGGCGGAGCTGCTCCGCCGCGCCGATCAGGCGATGTACTCGGCGAAATCCGCGGGCGGACGCCGGTTCGCCGGCGCGGAGACGCTGGAGACGGCGGTCGATACCGCGGTCGCGGGCTGAGCGCGGCAGTCAGGCCGGCTGGCACCGCGCGCACCAGAACAGGTTCCGGCCCTCCAGGACGGTATGGCGCACCGGATCGCCGCAGCAGCGACACGGTTCGCCCGCGCGGCGGTAGACGTAGGTGCGCGGGCGGTCCGCGGCGTAGGACGGCGCGCCGTGATCGTGCTCGGGACGCACCACGTGCATCTTTCCCAGCCGGACACCCACCTGCATCAGTTCGGCCAGATCCGCCCACAGCGCCGACCACTCCGCGGCGGTGAGTTCCATCCCCGGACGCCGCGGGGAGATACCGTGCCGGAAGAGCACTTCCGCGCGGTAGACATTGCCGACCCCGGCGACCACGCGCTGGTCCATGAGCAGCGATCCGATACCGCGCCGGGAGCGGCGGATCCGCGCCCAAGCGGTTTCCGGGTCGGCGTCCGGACGCAGCGGATCGGGTCCGAGGCGTGCGATGAGGGCTGCCGTCTCCGGTGGCGTGAGAATCTCGCAGGCGGTGGGACCACGCAGATCGGTACCGAATCCGCGACCGTCCCGACCCGGTCCGGTCAACCGCATCCGCACCTGACCCACCGGTTCCGGCAGCGGCGGCTCCGATTCGGAGAAGGCGCCGTACAACCCGAGATGGACGTGCAGGTAGAGCTCGCCTTCGTATTCGTGGAGCAGATGTTTGCCCCACGCCTGGGACCGCAGCAGGACCCGACCGTCCACGCGGGCGGCACCCGCCGCGAATTTTCCCTGCGGACTCGACACCCGTACCACCGCTCCGGCCAGCCGCTGCTGGTGCCGGCGGGCGAGACGGTGCAGGGTATGACCTTCCGGCACCCGACTACTCGCCTGCCCGGTGGATCAGCCGGCGGGCAGCGCCGGCGCTTCGCCGGACTTCTCGTAATCGGCGAGGATATCGATCCGGCGCTGATGACGCTCCTCATCCGACCACGGGGTCTCCAGGAAGGCGTCCACGATCGCCAGCGCCTCCGCACGGGAGTGCATCCGGCCGCCGATACCGATCAGCTGCGCGTTGTTGTGTTCCCGCGCCAGCCGCGCGGTTTCGACACTCCAGGCCAGCGCGCACCGCGCGCCGGGCACCTTGTTCGCGGCGATCTGCTCGCCGTTACCGCTACCGCCGAAAACCAGCCCGAGGCTGCCCGGGTCGGCGACCGTGCGGCGGGCCGCCTCGATGCAGAAGGCGGGATAGTCGTCGAGCGCGTCGTAGACGAGGGCGCCGCAGTCGACGACCTCGTGACCGGCCTTCTCCAGGTGGTCCTTGACGGCGTTCTTCAATTCGAAACCAGCGTGATCGGCACCCAGGTATACGCGCATGGCTGCGATTCTGTCAGGCCCCCGAACGGGAGCCGACGGCGGGCGGGGTGACCGAGTTACTGCTTAGAGTCGTGGGTATGCAGCCGCACGACCCTCAGCAGCCGTCCGGATACGGTCCCGGCGCCGCCTGGTCCGCGAGTACGCCGGAGCCCGGGCCCTACCCGTGGCTCACCGACCGTCCACCGTCCTCGGTTCCGCTCCCGGGCGGATATCCCCCACCGCAGATGCCGCTGCACGAACCCCGGGGGCTGTCGCCGTTCGGGATGCCCGCCAGGCACAGCTGGGAGATCCCGTTGCTGGTCGTGGTCGTCCTCTTCACCGCTGTCGCCTACCTGCTCGCGTTCCTGCTGCTGTTCCTCGGCGCGGTCAACCAGTACGTTCTGATCCTGGTGGCGGCGCCGCTGCTGATCTGGTTCGGTCGCGGTATCAACTTCTCGTCGCAGCGGGTGAACGGGGTGAAGATGTCACCCTCACAGTTCCCCGACGGATATCGGATGGTGCAGGAGGCCGCCGCCCGATTCGGGATGGCCGCTGCCCCGGACGCCTATGTCGTCCTCGGCAACGGGCAGATCAATGCCTTCGCGTCCGGACACGGTTTCCGGCGCTACGTGGTGGTGTACAGCGATCTGTTCGAGATCAGCGGGGCCGCCCGGGAACCGGATGCCCTGGCGTTCATCATCGGTCACGAGGTGGGTCATATCGCGGCCGGTCACACCTCCTACTGGCGTCAGCTCGGCATGTTCCTGGTGCCGTTCCTGCCGATCCTCGGCAATTCGCTGATCCGAGCCCAGGAATACACCGCCGACAACCACGGCTACTGCCACCGACCGCAGGGTGCTCCCGCCGCGATGGGCACCCTGGCGGCCGGAAAGTACCTGAACTCGGTGGTCGGGTTCGACGAGATGGCCGACCGCGCGGCCCAGGAACGCGGTTTCTTCATCTGGATGGTCAATGCGATGGCCTCGCATCCGGTGCTGACCTGGCGGATGTGGGCGCTGCGCGATCGCACTCGGCACGGGCGCCTGTTCTGGCGGCCGAACCCGGTTCCGCCGCGATTCGGCCCGCCGACCGGACTGCCGCCGGGCCACGGTCACGGTGGCGACGCGGTCACATTGTCCAAAGCCCCGCTCTGACCCGGCCCGCGGCCGAAAAGGGGTTCCGGATTCCGACCGGAATCCGGAACCCGCGCGCTCAGTCGAATTCCGGGTTCTCGTCGCGGGTGCGCTTCAGCTCGAAGAAGTGCGGGTAAGCCGCCAGCGTCACCACGGCATCCCACAATTTGCCCGCCTCCTCACCACGCGGGATACGCGAGAGCACAGGGCCGAAGAAGGCGACACCGTTGACGTGGATGGTCGGCGTACCGACATCGGGACCGACCTTGTCCATCCCCGCGTGATGGCTGGTGCGCAGTGCCTCGTCGTAATCGCCGCTCTCCGACGCGGCCGCCAGCTCGGCCGGCAACCCGGTCTCGGCGAGCGCGTCCGCCACGACCGCGGCGAGGGTGCCCTGACGATCGCCCTCGAGCTCGAACTCGGCCCGGCGGTCGTGCAGCCGGGTGCCGAGCGCGGTATACAGCGACGGCAGGATCTCCTCGCCGTGCTGCTGGGCCGCTGCCACGGCCACCCGGACCGGGCCCCAGGCGTAGGTCATCAGCTCCTGGTACTCCGGCGGCAGGTCACGACCCTCGTTGAGGACCGCCAGACTCATCACGTGGAAACGCGTCTCGATATCGCGAACCTTCGCGACCTCCAGAATCCATCGGGAGGTGATCCAGCACCACGGGCACAGGGGGTCGAACCAGAATTCGGCAAGGTCCTTCTTCTCGGCCGAGTCGGACACGTTTCGTTCCTCTCCACAGGTCGTCGGCGGATTCCGCCCGCCGCCGCGGCGACCGCCGTGCGGCCGGCGGGTCGCCCACCGGGCACAGCCGTCGATACGAGCAACCCCGGCGGAGTGGTTTTCGTTCCCGAGCCGCCCAGGAGATCGGCGCCGTCCTTTGTAGGCTGGCGGGAGAAGTTCGGATCGTCGCTGGAACAACCCACCACGAGGGAGTGTCAGCCATGACATCTGCGCAGCATTTCGTCATCGTCGGTGCCGGCCTGGCCGGGGCGAAACTCGCCCAGGCGTTGCGGGACAACGATTTCGACGGCCACGTCACCCTGATCGGCAAGGAGGACCGGCTACCCTACGAGCGGCCGCCGCTGTCCAAGGAGTATCTGCTCGGTAAGAAGCCGGTCGAAGATTTCACGGTCGAACCGGCGGCCTGGTACCGGGACCACAATGTGGACCTACGGCTGGGCACCGAGGTGACCGCGATCGACCGGGCCGCCCGGGCGGTGCGGCTACCGGACGGCTCGATGCTGGAATACGACAAACTCGCGCTGGCCACGGGTTCCTCGTCCCGCACACTGCCGATCCCCGGCGCCGACGCCGACGGCGTGTACACCCTGCGCACCCTGGGCGAATCGGATGCCCTGATCGAACTGTTCCAGACCGCGCGACGGCTGGTGGTGATCGGGGCGGGCTGGATCGGGCTCGAGGTCACCGCGGCGGCGCGCGCGGCGGGCGTGGAGGTGACCGTCGTGGAAACGAGCTCCGCGCCGCTGTTGGGCGCGCTCGGTCCGGAAATGGGTGAAGTGTTCGCCGCCCTGCACCGCGAGCACGGGGTCGATCTGCGCTTCGGTGCCCAGGTCCAGCAGATCACGACCGCGAACGGCCGCGCGAACGGTATCGCCCTGGAGAACGGCACCGAATCGGCTGCGGACGCGGTTCTCGTCGCGGTGGGTGCCCGGCCCGAACTCGGCCTGGCCGAAGCCGCTGGTTTGCTGACCGGCACCGGCGTTCTGGTGGACGCGAGCTTGATCACCAGCGATCCGAATATCGTCGCGGTCGGTGATATCGCCGAGCAGGATCATCCGGTACTCGGGCGCCGGATCCGGGTCGAGCATTGGGCGAATGCGCTGAACCAGCCCGCTGTCGCCGCCGCCGCCATGCTCGGCCGGGCCGCATCCTACGACCGGCTCCCGTACTTTTTCACCGACCAGTACGACCTCGGTATGGAATACACCGGATTCGCCGCGCCCGGCGACTACGAGCAGGTGGTCGTCCGCGGCGACCGCGACGGCCGGGAGTTCGTCGCATTCTGGCTCGATCCCCAGCACCGTGTACTCGCGGGGATGAATGTGAACGTGTGGGACGCGGGTGACCGGATCAAGGAGTTGATCCTCTCCGGCGAACCGGTGGATCCGGCCCGTCTGGCCGATACCTCGACCACCCTGTGAGAGCTGAGATCGACGACATATATCGCAGGGTGCGGTAGCTGTCGGAAACCGGAGCGACTACCAGGTACGACCGGTGATCAGCTCGAAGGCCTCGACGTATTTGCTCCGGGTGGCCGCGACAATATCGGCCGGGATCTCGGGACCCGGAGGTTCCTTGTCCCATCCGGTGGAGGTGGCCCAGTCTCGGACGAACTGTTTGTCGAAGGACCGCTGCGGACGGCCCGGCTCCCATTCGGCAGCCGGCCAGAAACGGGAGGAGTCGGAGGTCAGGAGTTCGTCACCGAGGGTGAGTACATCACCGTCCCAGCCGAATTCGACCTTGGTATCGGCGATGATCACGCCACGTTCAGCGGCATATGCCGCGCCGCGGGAGTACAGACCGAGCGTGAGGTCACGCAGCCGCGCGGCGACCTCGGCACCCTCCTGCACCACCACATCGTCGAAAGTCATGGGTTCGTCGTGACCGGTATCGGACATCTTGGTGGTAGGTGTGAAGATCGGTTCGGGCAGTTTGTCGCCCTCACGCAACCCGTCGGGCAGCCGGATCCCCGAAACGGAGCCGGTGCGCTGATAGTCCTTCCACCCCGAGCCCACCAGGTAGCCGCGGGCTACGCATTCCACCAGCACCATCTTCAACGGCTTGACCCGGACGGCCCGGCCCGCGAACTCCGGCGGCACGTCCGTGGCGGACAGTACGTGGTTGGGGATATCGGCGAAGTACTCGAACCACCAGTTGGACAGCTGGGTCAGCAGGGCGCCCTTGTCCGGAATCGGGGTGGGCAGCGAAACGTCGTACACCGAAACACGGTCCGAGGCGACCAACAGCAATGTGTCGCCGTCGGTGTACAGGTCACGCACCTTCCCGGCGTGCACATGCTTCACGTTGTCGCTCCGATCCTGGTCGAGTGGCCGGCGAGATCACTCCCGCGCGGGCAACCTTACCCACGTGGCATTGTGGACAGCGCCCGTGCCCGATCAATCGTGTCCTCGAAGGAGCCCGATGTCCGCACCGAACCTCACCCGCGAACAGGCGATCGAACGCGCCGAGGTTATCTCGGTCGAGAACTACCGCATCGAACTCGACCTGACCGACGGGATGGGCGAGTCAGGCCCGGAGGCGGTAGCGGAGCGTAACCACGCAGGGCCCTCGTCCGTCCCCGGTGAACACGGGATGGGCGAGTCAGGCCCGGAGGCGGTAGCGGAGCGTAACCACGCAGAGCCCTCGCCCGGTTCGGAGGAACACCGGGCAGGGAATCCGGGAGAACAGACGTTCCTGTCCCGCAGCACCGTCACCTTCACCGCGAAACCCGGTTCGTCCACATTCGTCGATATCGTCGCCCGGAGAGTGCGCTCGGCGGTCCTCAACGGGATTCCACTCGATATCGACGGTTACGACGAATCCACCGGGATCACCCTGGCCGGTCTGGCCGAGCGTAACGAGCTCGTAGTCGAGGCCGAGTGCGAGTACTCCCATACCGGCGAGGGCCTGCACCGGTTCGTCGATCCGGCCGACGACGCGGTCTACCTGTACTCCCAGTTCGAAACCGCCGACGCCAAAAGGATGTTCGCCTGCTTCGACCAGCCGGACCTCAAAGCCACCTTCGATATCGAGGTCACCGCTCCGTCGGACTGGAAAGTGATCTCCAACGGTGCCGGCTCCGTGGACGGCGGAAAACACCGTTTCGCCACCACCCCGCTCATGAGCACCTATCTCGTCGCGCTGATCGCCGGTCCCTACGCCGAATGGACCGATACCTACACCGATGATCACGGTACGATCCCGCTCGGCATCTTCTGCCGTGCCTCGCTGGCCGAACATATGGACGCCGAGCGACTGTTCACCGAGACCAAACAAGGTTTCGGCTTCTACCACAAGAACTTCGGAATCCCCTACGCCTTCGGGAAATACGACCAGCTGTTCGTACCGGAGTTCAACGCCGGCGCCATGGAGAACGCGGGCGCCGTCACCTTCCTCGAGGACTATGTGTTCCGGTCGAAGGTCACCCGGGCCTCCTACGAGCGGCGCGCGGAAACAGTGCTGCACGAGATGGCGCATATGTGGTTCGGCGATCTGGTCACCATGAAGTGGTGGGACGACCTGTGGCTCAACGAATCCTTCGCGACCTTCGCATCGGTACTGTGCCAAGCCGAGGCCACCGAATACACCAGTGCCTGGACCACTTTCGCCAATGTCGAGAAGTCGTGGGCCTACCGGCAGGATCAACTGCCCTCCACACATCCGATCGCCGCCGATATCCCCGACCTGGCCGCGGTGGAGGTGAATTTCGACGGCATCACCTATGCCAAGGGCGCGAGCGTTCTCAAACAACTCGTCGCCTACGTCGGCCTCGATCCGTTCCTGGCCGGGCTGCGCGCCTACTTCGCCGACCACGCCTACGGTAATGCCACCTTCGACGATCTGCTCACCGCCCTGGAGAAATCGTCGGGCCGGGACCTGTCCACCTGGGGCGCCCAGTGGCTGAAGACCACAGGCCTCAACATCCTGCGTCCGGAATTCGAGGTGGATGCCGAAGGCGAATTCACCTCCTTCACGGTGGTCCAGGAAGGGGCCGCGCCCGGCGCCGGTGAACAGCGTGTGCATCGGCTGGCCATCGGTGTCTACGACGAGCGCGACGGCAAACTGGTGCGCACCCGCCGGGTGGAACTCGACCTCGATGCCGCCGAACGCACCGAAGTGCCCGATCTGGTCGGCACCGAACGCGGTAAGTTCGTGCTGGTCAATGATGACGACCTCACCTACTGCTCGGTCCGTCTCGACGCCGATTCACTCGACGTGCTGGTCAACCGCATCGCCGATATCGCCGAACCGCTCCCCCGCACGCTGGCCTGGTCCGCGGCCTGGGAGATGACCCGGCAGGCCGAATTCCGCGCCCGCGATTTCGTCGCGCTGGTGCAGCGCGGGATCGGCGCGGAATCCGAGATCGGTGTGGTGCAGCGGTTGCTCATGCAAACCAACACCACGCTGCGCAGCTACGCCGACCCGGCCTGGGCCGCGGCCACCGGCTGGCCGGAGTACGCGAACCGGCTCCTGGAACTGGCGCGGGAAGCGGACGCCGGGTCCGATCATCAACTCGCGTTCGTCAACGCGCTCGCGGGAGCGAAACTGTCCCCCTGGCATACCGAGGTGCTGCGCGAACTGCTCGATGGCGACCCCGCCGGAGTCGGTCTGCCCGGACTGACCGTGGACACCGATCTGCGCTGGAGGTTGATCACCGCCCTCGCCGCGGCCGGGGAGATCGATGCTGACGGCCCCGACACTCCCACCATCGATACCGAACTGCGCAACGACGAAACGGCCGCCGGTCGGCGTCAGGCGGCCACGGCGGCCACCGCCCGCCCGCTGGCACAGGTCAAGGAATCGGCGTGGGAAACGGTGGTGGGCGACGATTCGGTGCCCAATATCACGGCACGCTCCATCGTCGGCGGTTTCGCACCGGCGGGGCAGGAGGATCTGCTGGCACCGTTCGTCGGCCGGTACTTCGACGAGATCCCCGCGGTCTGGGAGCGCCGGTCCAGTGAGGTTGCGCAGACGGTGGTGGTCGGGCTGTATCCGGCCTGGGATATCAGCGACGAAGCGGTCGCGCGGGCCGACGAATTCCTCGCGGCCGACCACCCCCCGGCCCTGCGACGACTGGTGAGCGAGGGCAAAGCGGGTATCGAACGTTCGCTGCGCGCCCGCGCCTTCGACGTCTCCTGATCCGGAACAACGAACGGCGCGTCCCCCGGAGGGGGACGCGCCGTTCTCGTGTGTTGCGAGCGCGACCGGCCGAACCGGCGTCAGCGGCCGATGGCCGCCGACATCACCCGGACCGCCGAGATCAGCCCGTCGATCAGCTCGCCCTGCCGCAACGAGCTCAACGCGGCGGTGACGCCGAGCTGGCACACCCGGTCGTTGGCGCGGTCGGCCACATCCCTACCGGAACGGACCTCCACGGAGTGATCGTTCGGGGAGACGGCGATGAGCACCGAACGCGCCGCCTCCGGGGTGGTGGGGAACAGCGCGTCCACCGCGGCCGCGGCGTCCGGGCCGAGATCACCGATGAATACGTTGAACCGCACCTTGGTGGCGCGAGTGGCCTCGGTGAGCACATTGTCCATGGCCAGCCGCTCGTTGTTGTCGAACGGAGCCTCTTTGAACACATCACCGGCCTCGTGCACACCGGAGACCCGGCCGCTGCTGGTGAGCGCGTATCCGTGCGGCAGGTCGGTTTCGACCACCGCCGGCCAATTAGTACTTGCCACTTGCCCGGCCTCCGATCAGCGCTGCCTTGGGTGCCTCGAGGGAGTCGAACGCCACATGCGAGCCGTGCGACGACTCTCCGGCGTCATACGAATGACCGGGACCGGTCACTTCATCGGTGGCACTCCACAGCACCGGAGCGGCCGTCCACTTCTTGCTCATATCGAAGTGGACCGGCTTCTCACCGGGCAGCGGCTTACCGAGGTACGACAAACCAGCGATTATGAGGTAGATCCCCAGTGGGATACCGGCGAAAATCGCCACCGTCTCGAGAATGCTCACCCGCTAAAGGTAGACGATCCTCTGTAGTAGTTCACCGAGGGATAGGCGGTGTCGACATAGACATCCCCCACACCCCACCTGTCACCAGCAAGCCGCATGCCACTTCCACGAACAAGCCCGCCTCTCGCCTTCACACGCGGGCCCGACTACCCCCGCCCCGCGTGAGCCCCTTCGCCAACCGGCCGCGACGCCCTGCCACCCCTGTTGCACGACCCGCGCCCCGCGCTTCGCCATGTAGGGTCCACCCCCTCACCAGGCCGCATTTACCAGCGAGTTCGCCGCCATTTCGAGATAGTCGAGCAGCTGGCGCCGGTGCTCGTCGTCGAGAGCTTCCGGTTCGATCTCGGCGACGGCGATGCGCATACAGCGCAACCAGGCGTCCCGCTGGACCGGGCCGATCTCGAAGGGCATATGCCGCATCCGCAGTCGCGGATGGCCGCGTTCGTCGGAGTAGGTGCGGGGACCGCCCCAGTACTGTTCGAGGAACATGCGTAACCGGCGTTCAGCCGGACCCAGGTCTTCTTCCGGATACATCGGGCGCAGTACCTCGTCGGCGGCGACCTCGCGGTAGAAAACGGCCACCAACCGGTGGAAGGTCTCCGCCCCGCCGACGGCGTCGTAGAAAGAGAGCGTGGCCTGTTCGCCCGCCGGAGTACCCGAAGCCGCGTTACCCGAAGTCATGAACCCTCTCGTTTCGCCGGATGCGCCGTCCATTGTGCCCGCGCCGGCACGGGTTCGCAGATTCGCCGCCCCCAGCACCGGCGCGACAGCTCGCACCTGGCGTTTCCGGCTCGGTAGCCGCCGGACTTCGCTTCAACGACAGTTAACCGGCCATTGTGCAAAATAACCGTGCGCTGCGGGCCTTTCCATGGTCAACTGGTTTCTGTCTCTGCCGAGATACCATATGATCTTGAAACGCAGAATTTGGGGTCGACATGAAGCAACGGACCGGCGCCCGATCACCGGAGGCGATACGCCACCGACAACTGAAGCCCGCCGACGTCCACGCTCGTGGGTCGGGGGCTCTTCCGCTGCAACTGCTGTCCGATCACGTGCTGTCCGATCACGCGGCCAACCGGCACCATGTCGATACCGCTTCTCACCCCGAATCCCGTTCCGAGAGCGGTTGCGCTCCCCATCTCGCCACACCGCAGCAGATCAGCTGGCTGAAACGCCGCGTGCTGCTGCTCAACGCCACGTACGAGCCGCTCACGGCACTCACTGCCCGTCGCGCGATCGTGCTGCTGGTCTGTGACAAGGCCGATGCGGTGCACCACGACCCCACCGGGCCCGTTCTGCATTCCGCCGGAGCCGCTGTAGCGATTCCGTCGGTCATCCGGCTGCGTACCTATGTCCGTGTCCCCTACCGCGCCCGCGTCCCGATGACCCGAGCGGCTCTCATGCAGCGCGACCGGTACCGCTGCGGGTATTGCGGCGGCAAGGCCGAAACCATAGACCACGTCATCCCACGCAGCCGCGGTGGTGAGCACAGCTGGGAGAACTGCGTCGCGAGTTGTGCGCCTTGCAACCATCGCAAGGCCGACAAACTGCTCAGCGAACTGGGTTGGACGCTGCGTGCCCCCCTCGTCTCCCCCAGGGGCCCGCATTGGCGTCTGCTGTCCACGGTAAACGAGCTGGACCCGGTCTGGCTGCAATACCTGGGCGAGGGCGCGGCCTGACGCGTCGACTGCGCGGCGGCCGCCGGCAACGACGTCATGGCCCCGTAGTCGGGGTCAGCGAGAACCCCCCGGTTCTCCGGCGTGCGACCGAGCCGTAGCGCGCGTCCAACCGGAGCCAGGTATTGCTCGCACGTACCCGGACCAGTTCACCGGACGGGATCCGCTCGGCATCCGCTCGTTCTCCCGCGTGCGGGACGAAGTCCATCGCGGTCAGCGCGAAGACCACCCGCATCGGCACCTGGACCCGAACCTCCCCGGCCGAGACGGTCAGCACGGTCTGGTCCAGCAGCGAGGCCGGGGGACCGTATTCGGAGCCGTGCTCCTTCGCCAGATCGGCCCCGCGTTCGGCCAGTTCGACCAGGGTGCGCGCGGGCAGGTCGTCGACATGGCCGAACCCGGTGTCCGGCGGCAGCGCGCCCCGCCATGCCGAATCGAGCGAATAGCCCAAGTCGATCGGCCCGACCGCGGCAAGGCCGGCGAGGACGGTGTCCGCGCCGACCGTCACATCGTCCACGGCCAGATCGGCGGTCACTGTCCGGGTCGCCAGCGCCTCGAAACCGGTGGCGACCCAGGCCGCCACCAGGCCGGTGCCGCGGCGACGCAGCCGTACCACCACCGCCGGGTCGAGTCGCTGCGCCCGAGTGAGGAAGGTGGCCAGATTCTCGCGTTCTGCCGGGTCCGATACAGACAGGGTCCGCTGGTCGATTATCACGATCGGACCGGCACCGCCGAACCGCTCATTCGGCGATCCACTGGGCGAGATAGTCACGTTCGGGACCGGTGAGCCGGCGCAGCCGCTGGGTCTCGATATCGAACGCCGCCAGCTGTGTGGTCGCGGTGACCGCCGCGGGCGATTCGGGCGCGGCGCCCGCAGCCCGCACCTCGTAGGCGACGGTGAAGTCGACCGCCCGCAACTGCTCGATCCACATGGCGATATCGAGTGGCGTGTCCTCGTGCCGCAGTTGGCCGCGGTACTTCACGTGCAGATCCGCCAGCACACAGCCGTTGCGCAATGCCACAGTCGGCCGGTCGTCCTCGAACAGCCAGGGGATCCGGGCCTCTTCCAGCAGCGTCACCATTCGAGCGTGGTTGACGTGCTGGAAGACGTCCATATCGGACCACCGCACGTGCACAGCGGTATGGAACCGACGCGGCGGTGCCGCGACGGGCACCTCCACATCGGGACTCGTTCCGTTGCGGGGAGCAGCGTTCGTCACCGTGGTACCTCCGATTGGGCACCCACCCCACTCACCATGCTGCGCACCTGCCGCGCCGCAACCGACAGCGTGGCGAGATCGTGGGTTCCGGACTCGAACAGTTCCGCCAGCGCCGCGCGGGCACGGCCGAGCCGGGACTGATTCTTGGACTCCCAGTATGCAATCTTCTCGTCCGCGCTCTCCTCGGGGTCGCCACCGGAGAGCACATCGAGAGTCAGCGAACGCAGTGAGCTGTACATATCGTCGCGCAGCGCGAGCCGGGCCAGCGCATGCCAGCGGTCACCGCGCTCCAGATGACTGACCGCCTCCAGCAGCCAGTCGATCTTCAGATGCTCGTTCAGGGCGTAGTACAGCGCACCGACCTCGGCACCGGAACGATCGGTGATATCCGCGATATCGATCACGTCGAGCAGCGGGAACAGGTGCAACAGCCCGAAAACCTCGGTCGCGAGATCCAGTGGGGCGCCGTGCGCGACGAGATCGGCGGCCTGGTCGGTGAGCATGGTGACATGGTGGCCGCGCAACCAACCCGGCACCTGAGGTGCGAGTTCACGCACTCCCACTCGGTACCGGTTGATCTCGGCACCGACGGCCACCGGCTGTGGGCGGTTGGTGAGCAACCAGCGCGACGCCCGGTCCAGCGTGCGTTTGGTCTCCAGCTCGAGCTGGTCGCGCACTTCTACGGACGTATCCGCGGCACGGATCCGGTTCCAGATATCGTGCAGGCCGAAGACCTCGGTGACCGCGGCGAAGGCCCGCACGGTATCGGTCGCGGTCGCGCCGATCTCCTCGGCGAGCCGGTAGGTGTAGGTGACACCGCCGTAGTCCACCACCTCGTTGGCGATCATGGTGGTGACGATCTCCCGGCGCAGGCGGTGCTTCTTGATCGCCGCGCCGAATCGTTCCCGCAGCGGAGTCGGGAAGTACTCGGGGAGGCGGGCAGCGAAGAAGGCGCTGTCGGGCAGGTCGCCGGCCAGCAGGTCCGCCTTGAGTGACAACTTCACGTGCGCCAGCAGATTGGCGAGTTCGGGCGAAGCGAGCCCGGTGCCCTCCTCGAGCCGTCGTTTCAGCACCGCATCGGTCGGCAACGCCTCGAGTTGCCGGTCGATGCCGCGCCGGGTCTCCAGCTCTTCGATGAGGCGCCGATGCACGTTGAGCATCCGCGCCGCCTCGGCCCGCGAAATTCCCATCACGTAGTTCTGGGATACGTTGTCCTGCAACACCATCTGCGCGACTTCGTCGGTCATCTCGGCGAGCAGCGGGTTGCGATCCTCGATATCGAGCTCGCCCGCCGACACCACACCGTCGAGCAGAACCTTGATGTTCACCTCGTGATCCGAGCAATCCACACCCGCGGAATTGTCCAGCGCGTCGGTGTTCATCTTCCCACCGTTACGACTGAATTCGATCCGACCCAGCGCCGTCGCGCCGAGATTGCCACCCTCGCCGATCACCTCGACCCGCAATTGGTCGGCATTCACCCGGACCGCATCATTGGATTTGTCACCGGCATCGGCATTGGTTTCGGTGCTCGCTTTGATATAGGTGCCGATACCGCCGTTCCAGAGCAATTGGACAGGCGCTTGGAGAATGGCACGGATCAATTCCGGCGGAGCGAGCTTGACGACGTCGCCGGGCAGGCCGAGCGCCGCGCGGGCCTGGGGACTGATCGGTACCGCCTTCACGGTGCGGTCGTACACACCGCCACCCGCACTGATCAAAGAACGATCATAATCGGCCCAACTCGACCGAGCCAGCCCGAACAACCGTGACCGCTCACCGAACGACGACGCCGCATCCGGATCCGGATCCAAGAAAATATGACGATGATCGAACGCCGCCACCAACCGAATATGCTCCGACAACAACATACCGTTGCCGAAAACGTCCCCACTCATATCCCCCACACCCACCACAGTGAAATCCTGCGACTGGGTATCCACCCCCATCTCCGCGAAATGCCGCTTCACACTTTCCCATGCGCCCCGCGCGGTAATTCCCATCGCTTTGTGGTCGTACCCCGCCGAACCACCCGAAGCAAACGCATCCCCCAACCAGAAACCATACCGGCCCGCAACATCATTCGCGATATCCGAGAACGTCGCCGTTCCCTTATCCGCGGCAACCACCAGATACGTATCGTCGCCGTCACGACGCACCACCCGCTCGGGCGGCAGCACGTGCCCTTCGGCGAGATCGACGTTATCGGTGATATCCAGCAGGCCGGAGATGAAGGTGCGGTAGCACTCGATACCTTCGTTCATCCGGGACTGCCGGTCGAGCGCGGCGTCACCGGTGGCGGCCGGCGGGCGTTTCACCACGAAACCGCCCTTCGCGCCCACCGGCACGATCACCGCGTTCTTCACCGCCTGCGCCTTCACCAGTCCCAGAATCTCGGTACGGAAGTCCTCCAACCGATCCGACCACCGCAAACCACCACGCGCCACCGCACCGAACCGCAGATGCACACCCTCCACCCGCGGCGAATACACGAAGATCTCGTACTTCGGCCGCGGTTGCGGCAGTTCCGTGATCTCCTGCGGTTCCAGCTTCACCGAGATGAAATCGCGGGGAGCACCGTCGGGGTCGGTGACGTAGTAGTTGGTGCGCAGAGTCGCGCGGATCAGCCCGAGAACGGCGCGCAGGATACGGTCCGCGTCCAGACTCACCACCTCGTCGATACGTTCACGCAAACGCTCTTCGAGTTCGGCGGCCTGTTCGGTGGAGTGAACGTCCGGATCGAACCGGGCGGTGAACAGCTGCGCGAACAGTTTCGCCGTATCGGGATAGGTGTGCAGGACCCGGGCGATATTGACCTGGCTGTAGGGGAAACCCGCCTGTTGCAGATACTTCGCGTAGGTCCGCAGCACGGCGACCGCGCGCCAGGACAACCCGGCCCGCAGTACCAGTTCGTTCAGGCCGTCGGCCTCGGCCCGGCCGTACCAGAGCGCGTCGAACGCGGCGGTGAAGCGGTCGCGAACTCGATCCGCGGCAACAGCCTCGGCTTTCGGAGCCGCGAACGTATCGGGCGCCACCTCGAGCAGTTCGGCGTCGAGATCCTGATCGAGCGCGCCGCGCAGCAGTTCGTTACTCGCCAGCAGGCCGAAATCGTAGATCCAGCGTTCCTCGGCTGCCTCGCCGCCGTCACGTTCACGCCGGATCCGGTACGGCCGCTCGTCGAGCACCTCGACGCCCAAGCTCTGCAGCACCGGCAGCACCTGGCTGAGCGAGATACCGGAACCACCGATGTACAGCGTGAAACGCCAGGATCCGGCCGGGGCGTCGGCCACTCGGTACAGGTGCTGATCGATGCTGCCGGGTCGCAACCGCTCCAGGCGATCGATATCGGCGAGTGCGCGCCGCGCGCTGAAATCCTGTTTGTACCCTTCAGGAAACGTTTCGCAGTAGCGGCGGACGATCCGCGGGTCGAGCACGGTCGACGCGTTCACCGCGTCGTTGAGATGATCGTCCCAGGTCCGGCTCGCCTCGGCGAGCAGGTTCTGGATCCGCACCCGTTCGGCTTCGGAGATCTCCTCCGCCGAGGACACCCGCACCTCGGCAGTATCCGCTCCCGGCATCCGGATGGTGAAATACACGCTGGCGAGTTCGCTTTCGCTCACCCGCGCCGAGTAGTCGATCGAGGCGCCGCCGAGTTCACGGACCAGGATGTCCTGCATCTCCAGCCGGACGGCGGTGGTGTAGCGATCGCGCGGCAGATACACCATTGCCGCGACGAACCGGCCATAGGGGTCGACCCGGGGGAACAACCGGACCTGACGACGCAACCCGACATTGAGCACCGCGGCGGCCGTGCGGCGCAGGGTCGCGGTATCGGAGGAGAACAGCTCGGTACGCGGGAACCCCTGCATCACTTCGAGCATGGCCTGGCCCGAGAACGAATCCAGATCGAATCCGCTGCCGCTGATCGCGGCACGAACCCGCTGCCCCACCACCGGGATGTCCAGGACGTTCTCGTGCAGCGCGGTGACCGTGAAGACACCGACGAACAGGTGCTCACCCCGGACCTCACCCGCACTGTCCAGATCGGCGACGCCGATGTAGTACGGATATACCGCGCGCTGCATGGTGACCGGGATCAGGCCCTGGGTCATTCGCAGCAGCGGCCGGGCACCCGTCGCGATCGGTACCTGGAAACCCGTCGCGGTACCCGGATGCAGGACTCCGAGCTCGGAATCCGGCACGGGCACCGGCAGTTCCGCACCCGGTTCGCTCCGATACCGGGCGTAACCCAGCATCGTGAAATTGTCGTCGGCCATCCACCGCAGCAGGCGGGCGCAGTCGGCCGGTTCGATATCGGCCGCTGCCGCGGCCGCGGAATCACCGGCCTGTTCGAGCCGGGTCGCCAATGCATCGATGATGGCATGGATCGCCCCGGTATCACTGCTCACCTGCCGCACATCCTCGATGACGTCCGGTACGGCTGCGGCGATCTCGTCGAGCAGCCGAGCGCTCGTCGCCGGGTGCAGTTGGAGATGGATCCAGGATTCGCGGCCCTCGGCGTTACCGTCGCGACGCAGGCCGGCTTCGTGTAGATGAGCCGAGGTGAGAATACCGCCGGAATCCCGTTCGACCGTGAAGATCGGGTGGATGACCTCGCTGATGGTCGCGCCCATCCGGCCGAAGAGCGCGGTCACCGAATCGACCAGCATCGGCATATCGTCGGTGACGAGTTGGACCGCCGCGCCCAGTCCCGACCCATCGTCCGGGTGGTGGACCCGCACGAGGCCCTGACCCGGTTCGCGGGTCAGGGCCAGTGTCAGATGGGCCCGGAAGGTGAGGGTGGGTGCGGTGATCTCACAATCGGTGTCTTCGGTCTCGACGTGCCGGAAATATCCGTCCTCCAGATCGCCGAGGTCGGCACGTAACGTATCCGGCAACTCGGCAGCCCATGCCTCGCTGGACAATTCGGACGAGACCGTCATTTCCCACTCCCTTGAATGCGGTTTTTCTCGGACACACCGACACCGATCCCGAGGGTAGACCCGAACCCGGGCAGCGGGAAAAGTCCTGCGGCGTTACCCGCGGGTCAGCTTGCGATGTGTCACACGATGCGGCCGTGCGGCTTCCTGCCCGAGGCGTTCGATCTTGTTGGCCTCGTAGGCTTCGAAGTTGCCCTCGAACCAGAACCATTCGGCTTCGTTGTCGGCGTCACCTTCCCAAGCGAGGATATGCGTACAGGTGCGGTCCAGGAACCACCTGTCGTGGGAAATGACCACGGCACAGCCCGGGAACTGCTCCAATGCGTTCTCCAGCGATCCCAGGGTCTCCACATCGAGGTCGTTGGTGGGCTCGTCGAGCAGGATCAGATTGCCGCCCTGCTTCAAGGTGAGCGCCAGGTTCAACCGGTTGCGTTCACCGCCGGAGAGCACTCCGGCCGGCTTCTGCTGGTCCGGACCCTTGAACCCGAAGGCACTCACATAGGCCCGGGAAGGCATCTCCTGCTGGCCGACCTCGATATAGTCGAGGCCTTCCGAGACCACCTGCCATACGGTCTTCTTGGGATCGATACCTGCACGGGTCTGGTCGACATAGCTCAGCTGGACCGTCTCACCGACCCGCACCGTGCCGCTGTCCGGTTCCTCCAGGCCCACGATGGTCTTGAACAGGGTCGTCTTACCGACACCGTTCGGGCCGATCACACCGACGATGCCGTTGCGCGGCAGGGTGAACGACAGATCCTTGATCAGCTGGCGGTCGCCGAAGCCCTTGTCCAGATGCTCCACCTCGACTACAACACTGCCCAGACGCGGGCCGGCGGGGATCTGGATCTCCTCGAAGTCCAGCTTCCGCATCTTCTCGGCCTCGGCAGCCATTTCCTCGTAACGGCCCAGACGCGCCTTACTCTTCGCCTGGCGTGCCTTGGCACCCGAGCGCACCCAGGCGAGTTCGTCCTTGAGCCGCTTCTGCAGCTTCTGGTCCTTCTTGCCCTGGACAGCGAGCCGTTCGGCCTTCTTCTCCAGATAGGTGGAGTAGTTGCCCTCGTAACCGATGGCCCGGCCGCGGTCGAGCTCGAGGATCCAGCCGGCCACGTTGTCGAGGAAGTACCGGTCGTGAGTGACCGCCAGTACGGCGCCCGGGTACTGCGCGAGGAACTGTTCGAGCCAGAGCACGCTCTCGGCGTCGAGATGGTTGGTGGGCTCGTCGAGCAGGAGCAGATCGGGCTTGCTGAGCAGCAGTTTGCACAGGGCCACCCGGCGGCGCTCACCACCGGACAGGTTGTTCACCGGCTCGTCCGGCGGCGGGCAGCGCAGGGCGTCCATAGCCTGCTCGAGCTGGGAGTCGAGATCCCACGCGTCGGCGTGATCGAGGTCCTCCTGCAGTTTGCCCATTTCGTCCATGAGCTCGTCGGAGTAGTCCGTGGCCATGAGCTCGGCGATCTCGTTGAACCGGTCGAGTTTGACCTTGATCTCGCCGAGGCCCTCCTCGACATTGCCGCGAACCGTCTTCTCCTCGTTCAGCGGGGGTTCCTGCAGCAGGATCCCGACGCTGGCGCCCGGCGCGAGAAAGGCCTCGCCGTTGTTCGGCTGGTCCAATCCGGCCATGATCTTCAGAACGCTGGATTTACCGGCGCCGTTCGGACCGACAACGCCGATCTTGGCGCCGGGAAGGAAGTTCAAGGTGACATCGTCGAGCACGACCTTGTCGCCGTGCGCCTTGCGAACCTTCTTCATTTGGTAGATGAACTCAGCCATAGCGATCACCCTATCCGTCAAACATCGGTGCGGTTTCACACGTCGGCGTTCACGGGCACATCGGCCCGCGCCGACTGCTCCACCTTCGGATCGTCCTGCTCCCCCGCCACCCCGGTTTCGGCAGACGCAGCGTCCGTACCGGCGGATATATTCCCGTTCGCCCCCGAAGGCCCGGCTCGCCGACGCTCGACCTGGGCGGTGCAGCGAGTGAGGTCCGGTCCCAGGGTATGGGCCCGCATCTCCAGATCGCGTCGTTCGGCACCGTCACGGGTGCGATACTCGTTGGACCGGAGTTGCCCCTGCACGATCACTGGATCGCCACGGTGGATCGACGCGTCGACTCCCGCCACGAGCCGCCGCCAGCAGCTCACGGTGAGGAACAGCATCCCATTGTCCACCCATTCGCCGGTTTCGCGGTCGAACCGCCGCGCGGTACTCGCCAACCGGAAACTGATCATCTGCTCCCCGCTGGGCAGGTCGCGTCGCACCGGCTC
Organism: Nocardia sp. NBC_01329; assembly: GCF_035956715.1. Taxonomy (NCBI): domain Bacteria; kingdom Bacillati; phylum Actinomycetota; class Actinomycetes; order Mycobacteriales; family Nocardiaceae; genus Nocardia; species Nocardia sp. NBC_01329. The sequence continues at coordinate 4,489,544 of NZ_CP108381.1, forward strand.
GGTCACCACGGTGCCGACCACGGTCGCCACTGCTTCGTACATTTCCACCCCTTCGTTCTCCCGGCCGTTCCGGGAACGTATTCATCGTGGTACGGCCGTCCGGACGATGGTGGAGTCGAATCGAATCTGTGGACAACTTCGGCGCACCTGTGAACTTGTGGAAAGAGCGCGGACCCGATGCGCCGGATTCACCGTGTGGTCGTGGGCATGGCGGCGGCGATCTCCCGCCGTGAGCGCACCCCGAGTTTGGCGAGGATGCTGGACACATGGGATTGGACGGTGCGGCGCGACAGGAACATCTGCGCCGCGATATCCGCGTTCGAACTGCCCTCGGCCACTTGAACCGCCACGGCGCGTTCGGTATCGGTGAGCGATGCCCAGCCCGTTTTCGGGCGGTTGCGCGGCCCGCGCACGCCCCGGCGGATCCCGTACCTGCGAACCCGCGCCACGGCCCGGGCGGTATCCCACGACGCTCCCAGCCGGGAGTACAGCTGAACAGCGGATTCGAGCGCATCCCGGGCGTCGGCGCCACGACCCCCCGCGGCCAATACGATCGCGGCATTCTCGAAGGCCTGGGCCTCGTAGAGCGGCCAGTCGCTGCGCGCGAACTCGCGCGCAGCGGCGAAGAGTGCCTCCGGATCGTGTTCGGCCAGCCCGCGGCACAGATATGCGATACCGGTCCGCGACGCGGTGGACTGTTTCGCCACCAGTCCCTGCGCGGCCGACAGCGCCCCGCGCAGCGCCTCCTCGTCGCCGGCGTCGAAGGCCAGCCGGGCGATATCGGGAATTATGTAGTGCAACGTCGAGGCGCTCATACCGTCGGCCAGGTTCGTATGGGTCTCGACGAGCAACCGTAGCGCCGGTTCCGGGTTCCCGCGGGTCTCGAGCACGAGGGCAGCGACCCACGGCCGCATGTGCCCGTGGCCGGCGGTCCCGAGCCGATCGTCCGGGTCGAGCACATCACCGGGCACCTGCGCCCCGCGGTGGAGCCCGATCAGAGCCATCACGCTGTGTGCGAGCGGCGCGTAGCCGAGTACATCGGTTGCCTCCAGGCACACTCGGCAGGCCTCGATCGCATCGTCCCAGCGGCCGTTCAGCAGGAACAGCCGCGCTTCGGCCATGAGGTTGGGGGCCAGGTACACGCCGCGGGTCCGGCGGTTGTGCCCGATCGCGGTCCGCAATGCCTCCAGCGCGGCGACCGGCCGATCGAGCTCGATCAGGCAGTGTGCGTAGAGCATGTAGGGATCGATCTGGTCCGATCCGGCGCCGTCCTGCAGAACCCTGAGGGCCTCGGTACTGATCTCCAGCGCTTCGTCGAGATAACCCTGGGTGTAGCGCACCGCGCCGAGCGCCATCAGACCGTATCCGGTGGCCAGGGAATTGCCCGACTGCCGACCGAGGTCGACCGCGCGCCGACCGGCCTGTTCGGCTCCGGCGAACCGCTCGAGGAAGAAACTGTCCAGAGCGCACAGCCCCAGGAACCGGGCTGCGTCGGATTCGCCGAGATCCAGAGTGGCGAGCGCGGTCTCGGCGACGTCGACGGCCTCGGCCAAACGACCCTGGGCATGACACACATGGGCCAGCAGCCAGCGCAGACCCGGGTCGTCGGCGTGCTCGGGCCGGTGCCGCAACGCGACGCGCAGTGTGGCTTCGGCCTGTTCGGACCGGCCGTTCCACAGCAGGGCACGGGTCCGCATCCGGATCAGTGCCGCACGGGTGACCGTATCGAACCCGGCAGTGTCGACTATTCGGGTCAGCAGTCGCATCGCCAGTTCCGGCGCCCGCACGATCAGCGCGTCGGCAACCGAGAGCAGCCATTGCAGGCTCGTCGGATCGAGGTCACGCCCGCCGATCGTCAGGTAGTAGGCGACGCGTTCGATCGGTGCCCCGGTCGTCTGCAGGACCAGCCCGGCACGGCGAAGTAGATCGGACCGCAGCGAAAACGGTAACCGGTCGGCCAGGACGTGCCGGATCAGGTCGTGCCGGAAGGCGAGTTCGGAATCGACCATGGTGAGCAGCCCGGCGTCCGTCGCCTCGGCGACCGCGCTCCACACTTCCATGAAGTGGCAATCCAGGACAGCGGCCAGTTCCGCGACATCGACCTTGGGCCCGAGCGCGGCGGCCATCGGCAGCAGGTCGCGCGTCGGACGCGACAGCGAATCGACCCGCCGCCAGATCGCTTCGGCCAGCGAACCCCCGGCCCGAGAGCCGCCGCCGGACTTCTCGCCGGCGTCCAGCAACGAGGTGGCGACCAGTTCCGTGATGTGCAGCGGATGACCCGACGCTCCGGCGATTTGGCGCAGCAGCGCCGGCGGTGGCGCCGAGCCGACCATCTCCCGCACCATGGTGGCCGCCGCCGCATCTGGCAGCGCGCCGAGCCGGACGGTGGAGGCCGCACAGGCGGTCAATGTGGCCGTCAATACCGCGAAAGCCGGGTCCGCTGTGAAGGGGCGGGTCGCCAGCACCAGGACCAGTGGCAGCCGATCGGCGAGCGTCGACAGGCGGTGCAGAACGGCCAGACTGGACCGGTCCGACCAGTGGACGTCGTCGAGCAACAGTGCGACAGGCTGGTCGGCGCACCACGAGCCGACCTGTTCGAGCAGCAGTTCGGCGAGTGCGAATTCGTGTGTGGCCGCGGCGTCTCCGGCCTGATCACCACCGTCGAGCAACATCCGGATCGGATCGGAATCGGCGCCGGGCACATCCCCGGTCGCGAGCCAACCCGCCACCGCCGCGAACGGGACGTCCTGCTGCAGTTCCCCTGCCGAGCTGGCGCGCACCTGCAGCCCGAGCTCCGCGAACTGTTGCGCAGCGGCACCGAGCAGCGTCGTCTTCCCGATGCCGGCTTCGCCTTCCACCAAGGCGACGGCTCCGCGCCCCGCGACCGCGGTACGCCCACACGAGACCAGGGTCGCGACCTCGGCGTCGCGACCGACGAAGACTGTCGCGAGGGATTGCTGCACCCGCATCAGTGTAGGCACCGTGCTACCGGGACGCATGCGCCGACGACGGGCGGAGGTTGCGATCTGCCTCCGGATCACCCTGTTCGATGCGCGTCAGAGCACCGGCAGTTCCGTATTCGCTCCGCACAGCACGACCACCGGCCGTTCCCCCTCGCGCGGTACGTAGACACCGCTCAGAATCGCTGCCAGCGCCACAGCACCGGACAGTTCGACGACGATCCGGAACTCCCGCCACAGATAGTCCCGGGCATCGGTGATCGCGTCGTCGGTCACCAATACCGACTGCACGCCGTAGCGCCGGGCCACGTCGAGGGCGATCTCGCCGATCCGGGACGCACCCAGCGCGTCGGCCGTGATGCTGGATACCCCCACATCAACGGGTTTCCCGGCGGCCAGCGCGGAGTTCAGCGTCGGAATCCCCTCGGGTTCGACACCGACGATTTCGCGCCGCCGCCCGCCCGCCGCCGCGATCCCGCCGATCAGCCCCCCACCGCCGACCGCGACGAGAATCGGCGGTCGACCGCGCACCTGTTCCTCGATCTCCAGTTCGATCACCCCGGCCCCGGCAACCACAGCAGGCAGATCATAGGCGTGCAATTGCAACGCCCCGCGTTCGGCGGTGATCTCGCAGGCGTGATCGTAGGCTTCGGCGTACGTGGTTCCGTGCCAACGCACCTCCGCGCCGTGCGACCACATGGCGGCGACCTTGGTGTGCGGCGCCGATTCCGGGACGACCACCGTGCAGGTCTTGCCCATCCCGGCCGCCGCGAGGGCCGCCGCGATTCCCGCGTTTCCGCCCGAGGCGATCACCACATGTTCGGGGCACACCCGTTCCGACAACAGCGCGTTGTAGCTGCCCCGCACCTTGAACGTGCCACCGTGCTGCAGATACTCGAGCTTCAGAGTGACCGGGACGGGACCGGACGGCCCCGGTACAGCGGTGTGGAAAACCGGGGTCTTGCGAATACGGCCGGTCAGGCGCCGACGCGCCGCCCGCACATCCGAACGGTAGATACGCCGGAGCGGTTGCACAGGTGTCAGCGGGATTCTCTGCTCGGTCATCTACCTATCTGCCCGATCTCGCTTGGCCAATTCGGCGAACATGGCGTTGTGCGCGGCGAGTTCCGCGTTGTCGTCGCGTTCCGCGGCGCGGTCGGTGCGCCGGGCCAGCCGCGCGTCGCTGCGCGACCACTGGATCAGCAGCGCCAGCATCACCACGACCAGCGGAACCTCGCCGGTCGCCCAGGCCAGACTCCCTCCGGTGCGCTGATCGCCCAGCAGATCGACGTGCCAGCCGAGGTCGAGGCTGCGGTAGAACCATCCGGCGAGCACCGTGCTCATACCCATCAGCACGACACCGAAGAAGGCGTGGAACGGCAGCGATCCGAACACCATCGCCAGTCTGGTGAGCGGCTCCACTCGGCGCGGTTTGGGATCGATCCCGATCACCACCCAGTAGAAGAGGTAACCGCTGAGCAGGAAGTGCACGTTCATCAGCAGGTGCGCGGTATGTGAATCGGCATAGCTGTCGAAGACGCCGCCGAGGTACAGGGCATAGAAACCGGCCACGAAGAGTACCGAGGCGACGATCGGATGAGTGAGGAAGCGGGAGACCGGATTGTGCACGGCCGCGAGGATCCATTCCCGTAAACCGGGAGCACCGTCGCGGCCCGCCGGGGGTAGCGCACGCAACGCGAGCGTCACCACGCCGCCCAGGGCCAGCAGGATCGGTGTCAGCATCGACAGGGCCATATGCGCGCCCATGTGCACACTGAACATGGCGGGCGCGTACCGGCCGACCCCCGATGACGTCGTGAACAGCAGGACCGCGCAACCGAGCAGCCACGCGACCGTCCGGCCGATCGGCCAGACGTCACCGCGCGCCCGCAACCGCCGGACGCCCAGCAGATACAGCACCGCCAGCACGATGGCGAGCGTGCCGAATATCAGGTCGAATCGCCAGTCGAAGAGCAGTCGCGCCACGGTGGGGGGCCCGTCCAGGTTGTAGCCGAGCTCGACCTCCATCGGGGTGGGCACGCTGGTGGGTGCCGGTGGCGGGGTACGGCCGAGCCCGACCGCCAGTCCCATGGTCGCGGCGAACACGAGCAGTTCCACACTCGCGAACCTGGCCAGCGCCCGCCGGTCGTCGGGGTCGGCGGCCAGCGCCGGGAGCGCCGCGCGCCGCTGCCACCAGCCGACGACACCGAGAACCACCAACGCAGCGGCCTTGGCCAGCACCAACCGCCCATAGGTGCTGGTGAACAATTCGTCGACCGGCACCCGTACCCAAGAGTTGGCGACACCGCTGATCGCGAGCACCACGAAAGAGATCAGGGCCACCGCGGAGAACCGCTCGGCCGCGAGAGCGGTATGAGTACCGTCACGCAGCGCGTGCACGAGCAGCGCGGCGAGTCCGCCGACCCAGACCGCCGCCGCGATCAGATGCAGGATCAGACTGTTGGTCGCCACGTCATGGGCGCCGCCCGATGCGGAATGTCCGGTCAGCGCCAGCGGCATCATCACCGCGATCGAGCCCGCGAACAGCACCGGGGTCCAGCCCCAGCGCAACACGAGCCGGCAGGCGATCGCCAGCACGAGCGCCGCGATCGCGGTCAGCCGCCAGGTGCCCGCCAGTTCGATCTCGTCGGCGACACCCCACAGGTCCTGGGGAGCGAGAACCTCGGTGACCGGGCGTCCGGTGCTGTCGGACACGGTCAACGGCACCAGCAGCGCGGCGCACACCGCCCACGCCACCGCCAGGCCGGATGCCCGGCGCACCGCCCGATAACCGCCGGCGTCGAGGAGCCCGCTGCGCTGCGGGGGCGCCAGGAACGCCGCGAACAGCAGTGCCCCCACAGTGAACGCCGCGAACAGATCCGACAGCGCCCGGATCGCGGGCAGGCCATAGGTGGTCAGCGGGCCGGGGTCCGGAATACCCAGCAGACTCAGCGCCTGGGCGGCCGACAAGCCCACCACCAGCATCGATACCACTGCCGCGAGCGCTGCGGCGAGCACGGTCAGCACGGCCGACACGGCCGCCGAACCGCCGGGCCGACCGGCCTCGGTAACAGGTTCGGCGGCGGGGGCCTGGGCTGACGACATAGGTTCGAGAGTAGTTCGGTGGGCACTGTCCGGCCCGACGGGGCTGTTTCCGGGCAGCCCAAAACAAACGATCTGGTCGATCGCTACACTTTTCAGCTGGACAGCGCGGCCGTTGTCCGCCATGGTGGAACCACTGCCTCCGTAGCTCAGTTGGATAGAGCAAGGGCCTTCTAATCCCTAGGTCGCAGGTTCGATTCCTGCCGGGGGCGCTCCACCCACCCGACTGAGCTGTTCGAGCCAGTCGGAGTGGGTGTACCCCCTTGGAACGAGCCCCAAACACACACAGCGCCCACCCCGGAGCCTCGGCGTACCTCCGCATACTCTCCTGCCGTGCGAGCTGCGAAGGGGCTGTGCCCGGCAGCGCCATCTAGGGTGTCGGGAATGGGTTTGCCTTCGCCTACCGCCGACAGCCGCGCCGTGGTCACCGGAGCTTCGTCCGGAATCGGAACCGCACTGGCCACCGAACTGGCCCGGCGGGGTCATTCGCTCATCCTGGTCGCGCGCCGCGGTGAGATCCTCGACGACCTGGCCGGTCGGCTGACCCGCGACCACGGCATCACCGCCGAGGTCCGCGCGGTCGATCTCGCGGATCGGGAACAGCGCGCTCCGCTCACCGAGGAACTCGCCGGACGCGATATCTCCATCCTCTGCAACAACGCGGGAATCGCGACCTTCGGGCCCATAGCCGGCCTGGATCCGGCCTACGAACGCGACCAACTGGAGCTGAACGCCGTCGCCGTCCACGATCTGACCCTGGCCGTTCTGCCCGCGATGCTGACACGGCGTTCCGGAGGCGTCCTGGTGAGCGGATCGGCGGCCGGGAACATGCCTATCCCGAACAACACCACGTATGCGGCGAGCAAGGCGTTCGCCAACACCTTCGCCGAGTCACTGCGAGGGGAACTGAAGGGTTCCGGGGTACACATCACCCTGCTCGCCCCTGGACCCGTACGCACCGAGGCACCCGACCCCGCCGACGCCTCGCTGGTCGACCGGATGGTCCCGGACTTCCTCTGGGTGTCCGCCGAGTACACGGCCCGTATCTCGATCGACGCGCTGGCCCGGAACAAGATGCGGGTGGTACCCGGCCTGATCGGCAAGGGTATGAGCACCGCGGGCAACTACGGCCCGCGGGCGGTCACGGCTCCGATCGCGGGCGCCTTCTACAAGAAGCTCGGCGGCTGATACCGCCGCTCCGGTGAGCTTTCCACACAGCGGGGGTGGCGATTGCGCCAGATGAGCGGGGCGGCTGATTAGGGTGGTGCGAGTGTCGGACAAATTAGTGGTGTGGATGGATTGCGAGATGACCGGGCTCGACCTGGTCACCGACAAGCTGATCGAGGTGGCCGCCCTGGTGACGGACAGCGATCTGAACGTTCTCGGTGACGGGGTGGACATTGTGATCCACGCCGACGACGAGGCGCTCGCCGCGATGCCCGAGGTGGTCGCCGATATGCACGCACGGTCCGGGCTCACCGAAGAGGTGCGGCAGTCCACGGTCACCCTCGCCGAGGCCGAGCGGCAGGTGCTCGACTATGTGAAGCAGTACGCGCCCACTGCTCGTATGGTGCCGCTGGCCGGTAACTCCATCGCCACCGACCGTGGTTTCATCGCCCGGGACATGCCGGAACTGGACGGGCATCTGCACTACCGGATGATCGACGTCAGCTCGATCAAGGAGTTGTGCCGCCGCTGGTATCCGCGTATCTATTTCGGCCAGCCGGAGAAGGGCCTGGCCCATCGGGCGCTCGCCGATATCAAGGAATCGATCCGGGAACTCGCGTACTACCGGCGTACCGCGTTCGTACCCGCGCCCGGGCCCTCGACCGCGGAGATCTCCGCGATCGCCACCGAATTGAGTGCCGGTTCCGACAGCGGGTCCGACCAGGCCGGGAGCAACTCGGCATAGGTAGAAGAACCGGCACACCGATATCCGATTGGCTTGCCGAGGGGTGGACGCGCTACTATCTAGGCCGCCGGTGCGTAACCGGCAATGGTGAGTGTAGTTCAGTTGGTAGAGCACCAGGTTGTGATCCTGGATGTCGCGGGTTCGAGTCCCGTCACTCACCCTGAAGAGCCCGAGGACCTACCGGTCCTCGGGCTTTTTCATCGGGCCGGTAGCAGTCTCAGACTTCGGGTTCGCTCGTATCGATCACGGGCGCAACCTCATCCCGGGCACCCTGATCCAATCGGAACGGCGGGTACTCGTCGCGTAGCAGCGAAGCGTAGGTCTGCACCCGCAGCATCCACCTGTTGATCCCCATCACGAAATCGAACAACCCTTGCGAATAGCGAGCGGCGAAGAGCAGGCCGACCAGGGCGACGAAGGTGAGAACGCCGATCAGCGGAATACCCGCGGCGCTCGCGGTGGTGCCGGCGTCGTCGAAATCGACCAGCCAGGCGGCACCGGTCATCCCGCCGATGATCAGGTAGTGCGGAATCGCCAGCAGCCACCATTTCACCAGCACCAGGCCGCGACGCAGAGTCGGCGGATAGTCGACGGCCAGATCCGCCGGATAGTCGTCGTCGGCCGACAGCGAGAACGGCGGATACCTGTCGGTCCCGGCAGGCGACCAGGCGTAGTAGCTCACGCGCCAGGTCCACCGGATGACGCCGACGCTGTAGTCGAACAGGGCGCGGGGGTACTTGCCGGTGAACAGGATCGCGAAGAACGCGATCACCGTGACCACCGCGTAACCGATGTGCAGGAAGAACAGGACTATGTAGTGCGGAATGGCGAGAAACCATTTCACGATCCACATCCAGCGCGATAGCGCGGGGTCCAGATCGCCGCGGACTCGGACCGGGTATTCGGCGGGAGCAGGCATCGTGATCAACGCTCCTTAGAGGGTGCTGGTCCGGCCGACCCAACCGGCTCGACCGCCCCTCAATTGTGAGGTATCACACACTTTTTCGTGTTCATCCCGCCGTACCGACACGGCATCGAGATCAATCGACTGCCGAACCAGCCTCCGGCTGCGGCCGCCGGCGCGCCCTACCTGGCCGGAGTCTTCTCGAAGCCGTCCAGCGCGGCGAGGCGCGGCAAGGCGCCCGGATGCTGCGCGTTCAGCCAACTGATCAGTTCTTCGCGAACAGCACAGCGCAGCGACCACACCGCATCCGAATCACGACCGGTCATCGATGCCCGGACCTCGATACCGGTGGGGGTGCTGTCGGTCACCAGCAGATTCCAGCTGCGGCCGTCCCAATCGGGGTGGTCGCTCAGGTATTCGTAGAGATGTTCCCGCAGATCGGATACCGGGGTGCTGTGGTCCAGATGCAGGAATACGGTGCCGGTGAGTTCCGGGCCGCCCCGCGACCAATTCTCGTAGGGCTTGCTGTTGAAGTACGACACCGGCATCGTCAGCCGGCGATCGTCCCAGATACGGACCGTGAGGAAGGACAGGGAGATCTCCTCGACGGTGCCCATCTCACCCTCGACCACGACCGTGTCACCGATCTTCACCGAATCACCGAAGGCGATCTGCAAACCGGCCATCAGGTTGCTGAGAGTGGATTGGGCGGCCACACCGGCGATGATGCCGATGATGCCGGCCGAGGCGAGCAGCGAGGTACCCAGTACGCGCAGCCCCGGGAACAGGATCAGCATGGCGATAGCCGCGGTCGCGACCGCCAGAATCGCGGTTGTGATCCGGCGGATCAGGGTGAACTGGGTGTTCAGCTGGCGTACCCGGCGGGGATCACGGGCGCGGCGGGAGTAACTGTTGAGCAGGCCGTCGGCCACCGCGTCGGCTATCCGGACGACCAGCCAGACCGCCGACATGGTGACCATGGTGGCCAGCACGCTGAGTATCACCACGTCCTGCCGGAGGTCGAGTTCGGCCAGCGGGTACGTGATACGCAGCGCCGCGAAACCCAGGAACAATTGCAGCGGCAACTGGACCCGTCGCAACAGGCTCGGGATGGTGGTCTTCGGGTGCCTGGCCGACCAGTACCGGAGCCCGCGGTCGATGGCCCAGCCGATCGCGATGGTCACTATCAGCGTGCCCCCGAATACGATCAGCAGCCGTATCACGTTCTCCACTGCGTCCACTCCTCAGTCACCCATCGCTCGTTCAGGAACCCACGCACAAGGCTACAGTTCGATAACGACGGATCACTACCAGTCACGGGGATCGCAGAGACAGGGTGGACGGATACGGGCCGGCCGCGGCCGGGTTACTGCGGGGCCTGCCCCTGGGCCGAATACAACCGCACCTCGCCCGCGTCGCCGAGGAACGCGTTGACGAGCATCACCCGCTCGGCTCGCAGTTCCGCCTCGTCGGGTGCGGTGGTGGTGATGGATATCTGCGGGATGGCCGCCCAGTTCACGACATAGCGCTCCGGTGGCCCGTCATCGTCGGACAACCGGGCCAGCCGGAAGACCGATACGGTCTTGCGCTCCATCAGGTCGCGAACCACCTCGGCGATCCGCTCGGGATCCTCCAACGCGAAGAAGAAGCCGAAGGTCAGCTCCGGTGAGGAGATGTAGGCGGGCACGACCAGAGGCTAGCCCATGGATAACCGCCCGATGTGAGTTGTCCCACCGAGCGGTTCCCGGATCGGATCAGTACCGACTGCCGGAGGGTCCGGGATCGACGGTCTCGGCGTCGACGATATCGGCGGCCGTTACGACCCCGGATTCCTGAACCGGTGCGGACCCGGAGACGTCGTCCCGCACACCGGCCGGATCTTCGCGTCCCTCGGTCGCGGCGGCGTCACGCCGGGCTGCGGCGGCGGCCTCGTTCATCTCGATGGCGTCGGTGATCCACTCGCCGATCTCGCGGGTCACCTCCGAAACCGTGCCCGTGATGATCCCGGCGATATTGCCGACCCGGCGCGCGCCCGACGAGGTGAGTTCCTGGATCAGATCCTTGTTGGCCTCGAATTTGCCGATCATCACACGCCCGCTTCGGTTGGACTCTGCTGACGCATCACGATAACACCGGACGTGGGCTGTTTCCGCAGCGCAGCGGGCAGGAACTTGGCCAGCCGGGACTCCTGCACCCGGGGCGGGAGAGCGAGCTGGAAGATCTTCGCCCACACCGAGCCGATCTGCTTACCGAGCGGTCCGGTGTTGTAGGGCAGCCCGAACTTCTCGCACAGTGCGCGGACCTCCGGCGCTATCTGCGGGTACCGGTTGGCCGGCAGATCCGGGAACAGGTGGTGCTCGATCTGGTGCGAGAGGTTTCCGGACATGATGTGGAACAGCGGGCTACCGGAGATATTGGCCGAGCCGAGCATCTGCCGGACATACCATTCGCCGCGGGTTTCCTCAGCGGTCTCCTCTTCGGTGAACGTCTGCACACCGGAAGGGAAATGACCACAGAATATGATCGAGTACGCCCATACGTTGCGCACCAGGTTGGCCGTCGCGTTCCCGGCCAGGGTCGAGAGGAAGAGCGGACCGGTCAGCAGCGGGAAGGCCACATAGTCCTTGAGGACCTGCCGGCCCGATTTACGTAGTTGACCCTTGATCAGCGGTTTGAGGTCCGACCAGCTGCGCTTGCCCTTGACGATGTTGTCCGCCTCGAGGTCGTGCAGCATCACGCCCCATTCGAAGAACACCATCAGCAGGAAGGCGTACACCGGGTTGCCCAGGTAGTACGGGTTCCAGTCCTGTCCCTCGTCGATGCGCAGCACGCCGTAACCGATATCCCGATCGCGACCGTGGATGTTGGTGTAGGTGTGGTGCATGTAGTTGTGGGAATGCTTCCACTGGTCCCCGGGGCAGACGTTGTCCCATTCGAAGACCCGCGAGTTGAGGCCCGGTTCCCGCATCCAGTCGTACTGGCCGTGCATGACGTTGTGGCCGATCTCCATATTGTCGAGGATCTTCGACACGCTCAGCGCCGCCACACCCGCCAGCCAGAACGGTGGCAGGAAGCCCAGATACATCAGTCCGCGCCCGGCGATCTCGAAACCACGCTGCGCCTTGATGATGTCGTAGATGTACTCGCGGTCGCGTTCGCCCAGATCGGCGACCACACGGGCGCGCAGTTCGTCGAGGGCCCGGCCGATCTCCTCGACCTGGTCGGGCGAGAGGACCAGCGGTCCGTCCTTGGTCTCGGTGAGAATGGTCATCTGTTTCTCCCCTTCGTCTCAGATGTCAGATTTCGATGTCCACGTCGCCGACGGCGGCCTGGACACAGAGTTGGATGGGCTGGTCGGGGTCGGCCTCCAGTTCGCCGGTACGCAGGTTGCGGGTGCACCCGCTGCGCCGGACCGAAGTGCACGAGAAGCAGATCCCCATCCGGCAACCGAACTCCGGGCGCAGTCCGGCGCCCTCGGCCTGCTCGAGCAGCGAGGCTCCGGCGTTCTCCGCGGTTACCCCGCTGGCGGAGAAGGTGGTGGTCCCGTCCACCTCGGCGCTGTCCACCGCGACGGTGGAAGCCACGAACTCCTCGGTGTGCAGGCGTTCACTCAGGTCCGCGCCGGAATAGACGTCACGAACCGACTCCATCAGTGGCGGCGGTCCGCACAGGTAGGTCTGCGCTTCGGCGAACCAGGGAGCCACCCGCACGAGCTCGTCGTGATCGAAACCTCGGCCGTCTCGTTCCGGGTACCGCATCTCGACGGCGATATTCGGATGGGCGGCAGCGATTTCGGCGAGTTCCGCATGATGTGGCACCAGTTCGGGTGACCGTGCGTAGTGCAGGAATACCACGTCACCGGAATATCCCTCGTCGACGAGGGTGCGCAGCATGGACAGCACGGGCGTGATGCCGCTGCCCCCGCTGATCAGCAGGACTCGCGCGGGCCGGTGGTCCGGGAGGTGGAACACCCCGGACGCCGGTTCGAGGTCCACGATCATGCCGGGGCGGGCGTGTTCGTGCAGATACCGCGACACCAGACCGTGTGGATGGACGCGGAGGGTGAGATCGAGCCGACGCCGGCGGTCGTGCTGGGAGTTCACCGGCGAGTAGCAGCGCAGATGCCGCACCCCTTCGATCACCACGCCCAGCTGCAGGAACTGACCGGCGCGCAACCCGTCCCACTGCCGGGTCGGGCGCAGGCTCAGCGAGATCGTTCCCGGGACCGAGCGGTCCACCGAGATGATCCGGGCCCGCATATCGCGGACGGTGAGCATCGGGCGCACCAGTTCCAGGTATCGGTCCACCGGATGCGGAGTGGTCAGAGTCTGTACCAGATCGAGGAGGGCCACCATGGGAGTTCTCCGTCCCTGTCTGTCGGTCACGTCACGAGCTTGAACTCATTTCGGTGTACGACTGTACACTCAACTAGTGTGCCGGATGCCCCGCCGGAACTGTCAACCAGGAACAGGTGTGACGCGGACAACAAAAAGGAGAAGGGCAAATGGTGAACGGCTGTATGCTCACTGAAATGACGGATCAGGGAGCGAGCCGCGTCGAGCGCAAGGAGCGCACCCGGCAGGCCCTACTCGTCGGCACGCTGGCGCTGGCCGCCGAACGCGGTTTCGGCGCACTGAGCCTGCGCGAGATCGCCCGCTCGGCCGGTATCGTCCCGACGGCCTTCTATCGGCATTTCGACTCACTGGACGACCTCGGCGCCACCCTGGTGGACGAAGGCGTCCAGGCCTTGCGATTGGCGTTGCGGCAACTGCGGCGAACACCCGACGCCCGGCTCTCGGAGACGGTGCGTTTCGTGTTCGGCGAGGTCGGCCGGAAACGGGAGCTGTACGGGTTCCTGATCCGTGAGCAGCGCGGTGGCAGTCCGGCGCTGCGTTCGGCGATCGCACTGGAATTACAACTGATCGTGCGCGAACTGGTGGCCGACCTGTCCCGTATTCCGGCACTGGACGACTGGTCACCGGGCAATCTGGAGGTGGCGGCCGACCTGCTGGTCGCGACAGTGATCGACGGCATCGCCGACTATGTGGGCGCGACCCCGCGCGAGGAACAACCGGTCATCGACCGCACCATTCAGCAGATCCGACTCGTCGCCCTCGGGATGGGGGCCTGGAAGCCCTGAACACACACCGGCTCGGCATCGCCTCACCCGACGGATGTGTGTGCCGGCTCCTTACTCCCCGAGACGTCCGGAGCCGGGACGAACAGCAGAGCGACGAGCCCGGCCCCCAACACCACCAGCAGGCCCCCGATACCGGCGCGATCGGTCCCGAAAGCCCAGACGAACAGACCGAACAAGGTAGGTGCCAGAAACGAGGCGGCCCGCCCGGTGGTGGTGTAGAGCCCGAACAACTGCCCCTCCCGCCCGGGTGGCGTCAAACGGGCGAGGAAGGACCGCGCCGAGGCCTGCGCGGGACCGACGAACAACGTCAGGGCCAGGCCGAAGATCCAGAACATGGTGGCCCCCGACACCACCAGCAACATCGCCCCACACACCACCGACGCCAGCAGCGATACCGCGATCACGCGTTTCGGCCCGACAGTATCGTCGAACCGGCCGGCCACGATCGCACCCAGCGCCGCCGCGACATTGGCCGCGATACCGAACAGCAGTACATCGGAGTCGCTGATCCCGTACACCTTCACGGCCAGCACCGCGCCGAAGGCGAAAACACCGGCCAAGCCGTCCCGGAACACGGCGCTGGCGAGCAGAAACCAGATGACGGTGCGATCCAGCGCCCACAGCTCACGCAGATCCCGCCACAGCACCCGATAGGAACCCAGCAGGCCCGCGCTCGCCGCCCCGGGATCGGCCCGGGTGCGGGGCACCTCCGGGACCGCGAACAGCACCGGCAGGGCGAAGACGGCGAACCAGACGGCGGCCAGCAGCACGACCAACCGAATGTTCAACCCGCCCTCGGTGGCGACACCGAGCAACCCCCGCTCCGGTCCATCGCCGGCGATGAACCCGAAGTAGCAGATCAGCAGCAGGACGATCCCGCCGAAGTAACCCATGGCCCAGCCGAATCCGGAGACCCGGCCCAGCGTCTCGGGGGTGGACACCTGGCGCAGCATCGCGTTGTACGGCACGGTCGCGAGCTCGAAGAAAACCGACCCCAGCGCGAGCAACACCAACCCGAGCCACAGGTAGGTGTACTCGTCCCGGACGAAGAACATCGCCGCCGTCAGAACCACGACGACACCGGTCATGATCCCGAGCGAACGCTTGCGGCTCGCGGTCGCGTCGAAACGCTGACCGGTGACCGGCGCGGTGACCGCGACGATCAACCCGGCGAGTCCGAGCGCCCACCCCAGCCAGGCGCTGGCGGCGATACCGCCCGGCAGATCGTCGCCCACGCTGTCGGTGAGATACACGGCGAAGACGAAGGTGATGATCACGGCGTTGAACGCGGCGGACCCCCAGTCCCACAGTCCCCACGCGACCACCTGCCCGCGCCCCACCCGCGCGTTCGCCTCGCTCATACCGCGCACCCTAATGGATTCGTGGCAGACAGGGCGGGCTACGGCCGAGGGGCCGATGACCGGGCCGGAGCCACGGTCGAAGTACGACAAGATAGCGGGTTGATCACGTATGGGGCAGTTGAATGTACGGGTGCCGAACGCAAACCCTATAGTCGTAATGTCTTTCGACTCGAAGTGCGCCATCAGGGACTCGAACCCCGAACCCGCTGATTAAGAGTCAGCTGCTCTGCCAATTGAGCTAATGGCGCGTGCCCCGTCGATCGGTGCGGGACAGACATTAACAGGCTCGGACCGCAGAAGTGAAATCGATAGTGGGTCGGACGGGTGTGACCCGGCCGACACCCGTAACGGAAGGCGCGCGGAAGCCTATGTCCAGGTGGGCCAGTGGCGCCGGACGTCATCATCGGCGGTTGGGATCACCCCCACACGGCTGGCAGAATAGTTGGACGTGGTCTCGACCGATCCCGCCGCCGTGGGTCGAGGTGAGCGAATCGGTCGGATCCGAAGCCATCGGCGCGAAGCGGGTGCGCCGGGACTTGAAACGGGGTTGATATGCGTACAGGTGATCGGCGTGGGCCGGTCCGTTGGATACTCGGACCGCTGGTCCTGGTCACATTGGTCGCGATGGTGCTGACCGGTTGTTCGTCCTCCGAAGCCTCGGACGGGACGGTCGCCATCGACCGCAATCCCCTCACCGAGCTGATCAAGCCCAAGCTCGTGGCTCCCGTCAAGGACGGCGATATCGGTGTCTCACCGGCCGCGGGGATGAAGTTCGAGATCACCGACGGTCTTTTCACCGATGTGGCCCTGCTCAACCCGGATGATCAGCCGGTGGTCGGGCAGCTCGCGGCCGACGGCCGCAGCTGGTCGACCACCGAGCCCTTGGGCTACAGCAAGACCTATCGGCTGCAGGCCCGGGCCAACGGACTGGGCGGCGCTTCCACCGCGGGTATGAGCTTCACCACAACGGCGCCCGGCAATGTCACCAAGCCGTACCTGGTGCCGGGTGAAGGCGAGGTCGTCGGTATCGGCCAGCCGGTCGCGGTCCAGTTCGACGAGAACATCCCCGACCGCAAGGCCGCGCAGGACGCCATCACCATCAAGACCGACCCGCCGGTGGAGGGTGCGTTCTACTGGGTGAACAACCGCGAGGTCCGCTGGCGGCCCGAGCATTTCTGGAATGCCGGCACCAAGGTGACGATCGATGTGAACGTATACGGCAAGGACCTGGGCAACGGGCTCTACGGCCAGGACGACATCCACTCGAACTTCGTCATCGGCGACGCGGTGGTCTTCAAGGCCGACGACAATACGAAGATGGTCACGGTCGAGAAGAACGGCCAGGTCATCCGCACGATGCCGACCTCGATGGGTAAGGACGACACCCCCACCGACAACGGGGTGTACATCCTGGCCGACCGGCACGAGCACATCGTCATGGACTCCTCCACCTACGGCGTCGCGGTGAACTCACCCGCCGGGTACCGCACCGATGTGGACTGGGCCACCCGGATGTCCTACAGCGGGATCTTCTTCCATTCGGCCCCGTGGTCGCTGGGCGCGCAGGGCAATACCAACACCAGCCACGGGTGCTTGAATCTCAGCCCCGAAGACGCCCGGTGGGTCTACAACACGGCCAAACGCGGCGATATCGCCATCGTGACCAATACGGTCGGTTCCGTACTGTCCGGAGTCGACGGCCTGGGTGACTGGAACGTCCCGTGGTCCGAGTGGAAAGCAGGCAACGCTCAGGCGTGACGTCCGTCGGAGACGAGCCGGTGCCGGGTCCCCCACTGGGGGGCCCGGCACCGTTTGTTTTCAGCGAGCGGTCTCGTAGAGCCGCCGCACGATGTCCTCGATATCGGGTTCCTCGATCGAGAGGTCGCGTACCTCGGCGCGCGCCGAGACTTCGGCCAGCAACTGCGCCGCGGTGGTCGTCTCGGCGTCGAAGGCCAGCCGCTGCCGCATACCGTCCGCCTCGTAGGAGACCAGCTCCGCGCCGGACAACCCGTCGAGGGCCGGGGTGGGTCCGGTGAGGTCCACGACCAGCATCCGCTCCACACCGACCGTCGCGCCCAGACCCGGCAGCGAACCGTCGTAGGCCAATCGTCCGTGATCCACCACCAGCACCCGGTCGCAGAGTCGCTCGATATCACCCATATCGTGCGTTGTCAGGACAAGGGTGGTGCCGCGTTCGGCTCGCTCGGCACGCAGGAATTCCCGCAGCCGCTGTTTGGAGAGCACGTCCAGGCCGATGGTGGGTTCGTCCAGGATGATCAACTCCGGGGAATGCAGCAGGGCCGCCGCGACCTCGGCACGCATCCGCTGCCCCAGCGACAGCTGCCGGACCGGGATGTCGAGCGTATCGGCCATTTCCAACTGCTCGACCAACTCCGCGGTGCGCGACCGCCCGGCTTCGGGTTCGAGCCGGTGTATAGCGGCCAAGATCGTGAACGATTCCCGCAGCGGTAGATCCCACCACAGCTGCGATCGCTGCCCGAAGACCACCCCGATCCGGCTCGCCAGCTCCCGGCGCTGCCGGATGGGCTCCAGTCCGCAGGTGCGCACCGAGCCGGAAGTCGGGACCAGGATGCCGGTGAGCATTTTGATAGTGGTGGATTTACCGGCACCGTTGGCGCCGATATAGCCGACCGCCGCGCCCCGCTCGATCCGGAAGGTCATCGCGTCCACCGCGGTGACCACCTCACGTCGCGCGCGCAGCCCCTTCCCGGTCCGGCGGGTGAACTGCCGGGTCAGCCCGACCACCTCGACGATCGTTTCGTCCCCCACCGCACCCCGGTCATCCATTTCAGCCACCGCCGCTCTGATAGTGCCTCGTCCCGAACCGCCACATCCCCCAGGCCAGCACCCATACCCACGCCGCTGCCATCGGCGACCACCAGGCGAGCCAGGACGGGAATCCGGCCGGACCCGGCAGGCCGAGCAGAGCCAGCGTCGGGAAATACGCGGTGAAAGCCACCGGTATCGCGAGGCAGAACAGTAATTTCAACGGAGTCGGGAAGACCGACGCGGGTTGTGTCGCCGCGAAGGAACCTCCGTAGGTGAAGCTGTTGGTCAGTTCCGCACCGTCGATGAGGAAGAACTGACAGCCGGCGGCCACAACGAACAACCCGGCGAAGAGAACGGTCGCACACACCACCGTCAGCACGATCAACCCGACAGTGTGCACCGACCAGCCGATATCGTTGCGCACCAGGCCGGTGACGAGCACGACCAGTGCGACCGTGGCCCGGGCCAGCCTGCGCAGCGAGAAGTCGCTGGTGATCAATTGCAGCAACACCGGTTGCGGGCGCAAATGATAGATATCGAGCATGCCGAGGCGGATGAGGCCGGGGAGTTTGTCCAGGTGGCCGCACATCAGCTGGGCCAGTGCGAAAGCCAGATTGCTCAGGCCGAACAGCAGCAGCGCGGCATCGAGGTCCAGGCCGCCCAATACTTTCGCCTGGTTGAACAACACCCACACCTCGGCGAACTCGACGAGCCCGACCATGGTGGCGCCCGCCGCATCGCTGGCGAAGGACAGCCGGTAGACCCGCTGCGCCCGAATCCGGGACCGCAGGACCGCTGCGTAGGGTCCGAAGCGGGAGTTGGCCGCGGCACGTCGTTCCGGCGGCCGGACCGTGGTCTCAACCACCCTGCACCTCCAGCTTTCGCCGGCCGGCCGCCAGCATGACCCGCCCGAGCGCACCCACCACGAGCAGCCAGAAGATCTGCGTGCCCACCAGCGCAGCCGCATCCCACCCGGTGGCCCGGCCGGAGAGCACATCCACCGGCACCTGCAGCATCGACGGGAACGGCGTCGACTCGGCGATGGCGCGCAACCAGTCCGGGAAGATGTGCACCGGTACGAAAAGTCCGGCCAGGAAGGTCCCCGCGGTCTGATAGAGCGATCGGAATCCGCGTGTCTCCACGACCCAGAAGCCGATCATCGTCAATGCGAACAGCGACAGGTACGAGATCGCGGCGGCCAACAGGATGCTGAGCGCGCCGAGCAGATAGGGCCCGGGGGCGGTGGGCAGCACCAGCCCGAAGGTGAGTGAGCCGATCAGCAGGCTCGGGATACCGCGCGGGATCAGCGTGCACAGTGCCCGGCCGAGATCGGCGGCGAGATTGCCCAGCTGCACATCGACCGGACGCAGGAAGTCGATGGCGATATCACCGGTGCGGACCCGTTCGGCCAGTTCGATTTCCGCGGCCATGAACTGCATCGCACCGAGCAGGCCCTGCGAGATCCAGACGTAGGCGCCGATACTGCCCGCGTCGTATCCCGCGAACCCGCCCGTGGCGCCGATCGCGGCCACCATCACCGACGCGCGGACGAAACCGAATACGCAATTGGTGAACAGCCCCGCGAACATCGCCAGCTTGTAATGCCATTGCCGGCGGAAACCGGCCACCAGCAACCGCCGGTAGACACCGGCCGTGCCCCGGAGATCGAGCACAGTGGCCGGCATGGTCACCCCCTGTGTTGCGCGGACACAAAGCCGCCACCTTACCGCGCACCGCAAGACCGTAAAACAGATTATTAGGCTCTCCGGGCCGGTTCACGCGGAGTATCCCGCGCGAACCGGCCCGGACCTCACAGTCGAGCCGCCAGCCGGGTGCCCTGTTCGATGGCACGTTTCGCATCGAGTTCCGCGGCCAGCTCCGCACCGCCGATCAGATGGATCGGCACACCCGCCGCGGTGAGTTCCGATTCGAGTTCGCGCACCGATTCCTGTCCGGCACAGACGATCACATTGTCGACCCCGAGCACCCGGGGCCGCTCGCGCTTCGGACCGAAGCTGATGTGCAGGCCCTCGTCGTCGATCCGCTCGTAGTTCACGCCACCGAGCTGCTCCACCCCCTTGGCCTTCAGCGCCGCGCGATGAACCCAGCCGGTGGTTCTGCCGAGTCCTTTCCCGAACGACGTGTCCTTGCGCTGCAGCAGGACGACTTCACGCACCGCGGGTGACGGACGAGCTTCCCGCAACTGGCCCCGAACCTGTTCGTCGTCGGGGTCGACACCCCATTCCTGGCGCCACTCGTCCGGTTTCAGCGTGGGGTGCCCGTCGACGATCAGATATTCGCTCACGTCGAACCCGATCCCGCCCGCACCGATCACCGCGACCCGCTTGCCCACCTGTCGCCCGTCCCGCACCAGTTCCGCGTACGAGAGCACCATCGGATGGTCGATACCCGGAATATCGGGGATCCGCGGCCGGACTCCCGTCGCCAGGACGACTTCGTCGTAACGCCGGTCGACGAGTTCGGCCGCGGTGACGCGGGTGTTCAGATGTACTTGCACACCGGTGAGTTCGAGTTTGCGGGTGAAATAGCGAATCGACTCGTCGAATTCCTCTTTTCCCGGAATCCGGCGCGCGATATCGAACTGTCCACCGATCCGGTCCAGGGCCTCGAACAGATCCACCCGGTGACCGCGCTCGGCGAGGTTCACCGCCGCCGACAGACCGGCCGGACCGGCCCCCACCACCGCGATCGTCTTCGCGCGCCGGGTGGGCAGCAGCGTGAGTTCGGTTTCCCGCCCGGCCCGCGGGTTCAGCAGGCACGACACGGTGCGGTGTTGGAAGGCGTGGTCGAGACAGGCCTGGTTGCAGGCGATGCAGGTGTTGATCTCGTCGGTGCGTCCGGTGGCGGCCTTGTCCGCCCATTCCGGGTCGGCCAGCAACGGCCTGGCCAGGGAGATCAGCTGGGCATCGCCGCGGGTCAGGATCTCCTCGGCGATCTCGGGCATATTGATACGGTTCGACGCGCATACCGGGATCCCCACCGCCGCGGTGACCTTCGCGGTGAATTCGACGAAGGCCGCGCGCGGTACGGAGGTCACGATGGTCGGCACCCGCGCCTCGTGCCAGCCGATATCGGTATTGAGAATACTGACGCCCGCTGTTTCCAGTTCCCGGGCCAGAGCGAGGATCTCCTCGAATGTCTGACCGTTCTCCACCAATTCCGCCATCGACAAACGGAATACGATCAGAAAGTCGGGACCGACCGCCGCGCGGGTGCGCTGAACGATCTCCAGTGCGAGACGGCGGCGGTTCTCCGCAGACCCACCCCAGCGGTCGTTACGTTTATTCGTCCGCGGGGCCAGGAATTGATTGATGAAATAGCCCTCCCCGCCCATGATCTCGACACCGTCGTATCCCGCGAAACGGGCGAGTTCGGCGCAGCGTACGTAATCGTCGATAGTCCGCCGAATTCCGCGATCCGACAGCGCGCGCGGGCGGAACGGATTGATCGGTGCCTTGATCGACGAGGCGGACACACTGCCGGGGACGTAGGCGTAGCGCCCCGCGTGCAGGATCTGCAGTGCGATCTTTCCCCCGGCCTCGTGCACCGCGCGGGTGATGGTCCGATGCCGATAGGCCTCGGTGCGGTTGGTCAGTTTCGCGCCGAAGGGCAGCAGCCAGCCGGTGCGATTGGGCGCGTAACCACCGGTGATGATCAGGCCGACGCCGCCGCGCGCGCGCTCGGCGAAATAGGCGGCCAACCGGTTGGCGTCCCAGGCCCGGTCCTCCAGACCGGTGTGCATCGATCCCATGACCACCCTGTTGCGCAGTGTGGTGCTCCCGAGTTCGAGCGGGGTGAACAGCTGCGGATAACTCGTCGTCGAGTACATCGCGGGCTCTCTTTCCGATATCGGTCCGGCCCGGCGGCGACCCGGCCGCTGGGCCTGCAGGACCTCATCACACCATTACGCCCCCGCGCGCTTCCACCCTCGAAGCGGATATGGGCCCGAAAAACCGAGGTCTCCCGGTGCCGGCCGCGGTGCCGCCACCATCGCGCTCACCGATCACGGAACCATCACGAGCAGCTGAATCCACCGTTACCGATCAGAAATTTTGTGTCCTCCGCCACAACACGTTTAGAACCATTTCCCCAGGTCGCAACAATGGTGCAACCCGTTCATTTCGTACTTCAAGATCGCACTTACTGTTTTCTCAGGCTCCGTTTACCTTCTGTTCACCTGCTGTGACCATTCTGAGATCCGGTCAGAAACGACCTGAAGTTCGGCTAGTCCGCGATGTTGTGGACACAGGGTTGGAAACAACCGCGAAAACTCGCCGGCGCGACAACCACAAACGGTATCGCGATAGTCGAACTCGAGTCCACTCGACTTCACCACAGTGTGGAGTTCCTGCGGGCGCGACGGACCGGGAAACCACCCGATAACCGCGATAAGCGCCATCCGGACCCGGACCAGCCTGCGTTCGGTGTCACACAAAAGAACCCGACAACAGCACAGTCATATTTTCCGGCAGCGAGCCACTCGCCCGCGCCGAAGATCCGTGCTGCCCGAACCGGGCCGGATCCCGAGACCCGACAAGGAACCGAATCCGATCATGTCTTCCCACCGTTTCACCAGCCTGCGCCGCCGTACCAAGCGTGAAGCCATCGGCTTCGCCCTCGCCACCGCCGGCATCGTCGCCGTAACCGCCTCCTCCGCGGTCTCCATGGCCGACGACAGCTCCCCCAGCCGGGTCGCCACCGTCGCCGAGCAGCAGCCCGCCGCCGCGCCCATCGCCGAGGCCGCCGCCATCGCGGCGCCCGCCCCCGAAGCCGCGCCCATCCCGGCCCCCGCTCCCGAAGCGGCACCTGCCCCGGCCCCGGCCCCCGCAGCGCTGCCCGCGCCCATGCCTGCCCCCGCCCCGGCCTACCCCAACAACCTCGACGGCTGGATCCAGGAAGCCAGGGACATTCTGGCCAAGAACGGCATCCCCGGCAGCTACGAAGGGATCAGGCGCAACATCCTGCGCGAGTCCTCGGGCGACCCGGCGGCCATCAACCTGTGGGACTCCAACGCCATCATGGGCATCCCGTCCAAGGGCCTGCTCCAGGTGATCGACCCCACCTTCGCCGCCTACCACGTGCCCGGCACCGCGTTCGACGTGTGGAACCCGGTCTCCAACATCGCGGCGGCCTGCAACTACGCCTTCCACCGGTACGGCTCCATGGACAACGTCAACGGCGCCTACTGAGTTATCGGCGGCGCCTCCGGCGCCGCGGGGTCGGGGCCCTATTAACCCCGGTTCTTCACTCCTTCGCTCAGTCGCTGCGCTCCTTCGCTACGTCGCTCCAGAACCGGGGCGGGCCCCGACCACGGATGTGGACCATCGGTATCGGGGGAAGGGGGCAGGGAGCGGAAGGCCGGTGGGCGCCCGTATGTGTGCGGAACTGCTGGATCAGGACTGCGGGGCACGATGGCCCGGAAAACTTCCGGGCTCTCCCCGATGCCGGCACTACAACTCCAGGATCGACAGGGTGGCGCAATGATGCGCCGGCGGACTCCCGGATGACGAGACCACGATGAGGGGTCCCGGACATCCGGAGCCGGGACGGAGTTGTCCCGGGCGATGAACCCAGGGCCTTGCAGATCGTCCGCGCCGCGCAACGACGCACGGTGGCGGAGACCCGCTGAATCAGCGGGGACCACAATGAGGTGGGTGCGCGGTGCCGTCCGATATGGGCGGCACCGCGCATTTCCCGTCTCGGGTGTCCCCACCGCATGCGGAGTGGCGGGGGCGAATACTGTTCTCCGGCTACCGCTTTCCGAGGATCTTCTACACTTGCTCATGGCCGATTACGCACATTCCCCGGCCGCGGAGGCCGGTCGGGCCGCCAAGGCACGACAGCTGGCCGGATATCTGTGGGACCGGGACATCTCGGGTTCCGAACTGCTCGACATGCCGACCACGGTGCGGCGCAAGCTCGCCCGGGCGGCAGGAGCCAATCCGCCCAGCACTGAGGAGACCTGGCATTCGGTGGCGCAACTGCTGGACGAGAAAGCCCACTGGGCCGCGCACCGACCGGACCACCCGGCAGCGGCGCGGCAACACACGGACGAGAAACTGCTCTGGGTGAAGCCTCCGGTCACCCCGTGGTGACCGGGCACCACCCGCCTCGGCGGCGGGTGGCTCGGCGCACCGGGCCGGTACCGCTCACCACCAGCCGGTGGCCACCCCGATCTGCCGTTCCAGCTCGGGAGCCAGCGTCCGGGCGTAACTGGCGCTGAGATGGTGTTCATCGTGGTAGACGAGCACATTCCCCTCCACCACCCGGCAGACCTCGGGCCCGCACACCGAATCGGTGAGATCCAGCGGGCGCATGTTCGGGAACGCCGCGGCATGCGCCAGCGCGGGGTTCACCGGCGCCAGTGCCGTAGCCCGCTGCATACCGCAGGTCGCGCTGTCACCACCTGCGGCCAGGCAGTCCACCGCGCTGTAGCGGATACCGGTGGGGCTGCGTAACCAGGGAGTGTCGCGGACCGCCAGCACGTTCAGATTCCGTTCCGACAGTGCCGCCCACACGTCGAGGTACTCGGCCGGCACCATATCGCCCCCGCTGGGCCAGATGGGCGCAGTGGCGGTGGTGAACACCCAATCCGGTGGATCGGAGGCGAGCAGGTCGATCACTTGCCGGGACCAGTCGCGGCAGTCGGAGATATCCAGACCCCGGTACTGCGCGTCGTCGCGGATGTTCAGCGAACAGCCCATTTTCAGATAGACGACGACTTTGATGTCGTGTACCTGGGCCAGGGCATCCATGGCGGGCATCCAGTGCTCGGCATGGGAGTTACCGACCATGGCGACGGTGCGCGACCCGTTCGGATCACCGTAGGTGCAGGTCACTATCTCCTTGTTGAACCAGTCGGAGATACAGCCGTCGCGGGTCGGGGCCGGCAGATCGTTCGATGCCTCCAGGATGGAAGGCCGCAGTTTCGCCGCCGGAACCGCCGCACCGGCGAACAGTGCCTCCGCACCCGGATATTCGTTGACCGGGAGCGCTTCCACCGGTTCCGACGGCGTGCGCGCCATCACCACCTGCCACGAGATACAGGAGCCGAGAACGAGCAGACCGACCACGCTCACCGCGACGGCCGGGATACGGCGCTGCCAGACCGGTGTCATGATCGCGCGCCCGGACCGCAGGCGCAGCGGCTCCTCGACGAACTTGTTGGTGAGTACCGCCAGCACCAGCGATACCGCGATGACCATCAGCCCCCCGCTGAGGCCGGCATGCGGTTTCCCGGTCTGCACCAGGTAGTAGATGAGCAGCGGCCAGTGCCACAGGTACAGCGAATACGCGACCGCTCCCAGTTCGACCATCGGACGGGAAGCGAGCAGCCGCGACACCACCGACCGCCAGCCGGTCTCGGTCCGGACACCCGCGACGATCAGCGCGACCGCCGCGCCCACCGGGAACAGCGCGGCCGGACCCGGGAACTGGCGGGCACCGTCGAAGAGCACACCGCAGACGAGGACCGCCAGAAGTCCGGCGGACGCGAGGACGGTCAGCGCGATGCGCGCGGATCGGGCGGCGGTGATACGCACCCACGGGAGCACCGCGGCCAGCAGCGCACCGGTCAGCAGCTCCCAGGCGCGGGCGCCGCTGTCGTAGTAGGTCCATTCCTGGGCCTTCGTCATCCACAGGGCGGCATAGACGAAGGAACCGGTACCCAGCACCAGCGCCAGCACCGCAATCGTCGGACGGACCGCAGCGGCCCGGCCCAGCCGGCCGCACACCCAGGCCACCACCGCCAGTAGCACCGCGATGGCGAGATAGAACTGTCCCTGTACGGCCATCGACCACATGTGCTGCAGGGGGCTGACCGAGGGATCTGCGGCCAGATAACTTTCCGCGGCCTGCGCCAGATACCAGTTCTGGTAATAGAAGGCGGTGGCGATGGTCTGACCGGACATATTGCCCCAGGTCGAGTACGGCCGGTACAACACTGTGGCCACGGCCACCACTGCCAGCACCACCATCAGCGCGGGAAGCAGGCGCCGCGCGGTACGCACCGCCGTCTGCCGCAACCCCACCGCGCCGGTCCGTTCCGCCTGACGCAGCAGCATGCCGGTGTAGAAGAAACCCGAGAGCACCAGGAAGATGTCGACCCCGCCGGAAACCTTGCCGTACCAGACGTGGAAAGCGACGACGAGCGCGATCGCTATCCCGCGCAGACCGTCCAGATCCAGCCGATAATCCGCCGAGCGGGCCGCGGGCGCCGGGGCCGGGGGTGACGCGGAAGGGTCACCGGAGACAGCGCCGTCCTTGATTCGCAACAACTGCTTTCCCCGACCTATCGCTTTCTCCGGCCGGCCCGGGGTGGGTCGAGTAACAGCAGCGGAGTACGAGCCTCGGACATAGCATGCATCCCTATCACAATGTGTTGTCTCCGGCGAAACCTCCCCGTACTGCGGGGGACTTGCGCCACTGCGTCGTGGGCGGCACAGCATCCGGGGAGTACCCAACCCCGCGCCCATTTTCTCCTGTCTTATCCAGGCCATACGAGTTGACAATCGACCTGGCCCTCACAACAGTGGGAGCCGCGCGTTCTCTTGTCGAACGCAGATCCACTCCCCAGCAGACATAGAGGAATTCATGAACGTACGCCAGCTCTATGTCAGTGCCGCCGCCGCGGGGCTGACTTTTCTGGCCGCTCCCGCTGCGAGCGCCATCCCGCTGCCCTCCCTGGCCGGCACCGGTTCCTCCGCGGCCGACGCCGTACTGGGCGCGACCGGATCGGCCCAGCTGACGCAGACCGGTTCGGCGGGCGGCGCCTTCAAGAACTGTGATGAAGCACGCGCCGCGGGCCGGGCGCCGATTTTCCGCGGTGAGCCCGGTTTCGGCCCCCACCTGGATCCCGACGGCGACGGGTTCGCTTGCCCCACCGTCTGATCCACGGTTACTGCGCGCGAACACCCGGTGACAGAGGTTCTGTCACCGGGTGTTCTGTATTCCGGGCCGGTACCCGGATCAGCGCAGGATCTTGAACAGCAGCGCGCCCACCGCGAGGACACCCACACCGATCAGGGTGTACTTCACTTTCGGCTCGTTCACCTTGGCAAGTGCCAACTGCTTGGTACCCTCGGCGATCCGCTGCGGATCGGCCCGCACGGCGATCTCGTCCAGAGTGCCGGCCAGCCGCTCCCGCGCGGCCTCGATCTCCTGCTCGATCCGCTCGGTATCCTTTGCCACCTTCACGCCTCCTGTAACTGGTCTGCCGCGTTCTCCGGCGGCCGATGATCGCCCCCGGACCGCGCTGTCACCGGACCGCGCCGGGGTTCGGGCTCGAGTGTATCCGCGCTCATGACGGCCGCTACCGCATCGCCCCGCCCTGCCCGGCGTCGGCGCCGGGCCACCTCGCGTATCCGGATTCGGGAGCCGAACGGTTCGGATACGGTAGCGAGGGTGACCGACAACCAGCGACTCTCCCCCGGCGACCCGGCGCCCGATTTCACCCTCCCCGATGCCGACGGCAAGGAGGTATCGCTCGCCGATTACCGCGGCCGCAAGGTCGTGGTGTACTTCTACCCGGCCGCGAGCACGCCCGGTTGCACGAAACAGGCCTGCGACTTCCGCGACAACCTCGGCGAGCTGAACTCCGCAGGTCTAGAGGTGATCGGTATCTCCCCCGACAAACCGGCGAAGCTCGCCAAGTTCCGGGATGCGGAGAAATTGAACTTCCCGCTGCTGTCCGATCCCGACCGGGCGGTACTCACCGCATGGGGAGCGTTCGGTCAGAAGACCATGTACGGCAAGCAGGTGACCGGCGTCATCCGCTCGACCTTCCTCGTCGACGCCGAGGGCAAAATCGAAGTGGCACAGTACAATGTGCGCGCTACCGGGCATGTCGCCAAATTGCGCCGCGATCTCTCCGTGTGAGCCCGGCACCACCCGGGCCCGGCCCGGGTGGTCACTCGTAGGACGCGACGAACCGCTCGTAGCCGTCGAGCAGTAGCGTCAGCCCGTTGTCGAAGAACAGGTCTCCCCACGATTCCTGCTCCTGTTCGAAGGCCTGGGCCCGCACGGCGGCGGTGAGGGCGGGAAATCGTTCGGGGTCGAGCACGCGGTCGACGATCGCCCAGTCACCTTCGGATTCGTCTTTCTC
The DNA here is from genome assembly GCF_035956715.1 of Nocardia sp. NBC_01329. NCBI lineage: Bacteria > Bacillati > Actinomycetota > Actinomycetes > Mycobacteriales > Nocardiaceae > Nocardia > Nocardia sp. NBC_01329. The sequence continues at coordinate 4,517,836 of NZ_CP108381.1, forward strand.
CGGTTCGATTTCCGCCGCCAGCCGTGCGCGGCCGATCACGTACAGCGACAAGTTCATCACCAACTGCAGTTTCATGGGCTCGGGTACGCGGGTCTGCCCCAGCGCGGCCAGGCCCGTCTCCAGCCAGGCCATATTGTTCGGGCCCAGCGGCGGCGCGCTCATGGGCGCGCTGAGCCAGCCCGGATGCCGACTGATCAGCCGATATTCCTCCTGCGCCCACAGTTCCAGCGCGCTGCGCCAAGGGGTACCGGCCGCGATGACGGGCGGCGTCCCGACCACCCGGTCGAACGCGATCTCCAGCAGGGTCGCCTTGCTGTCGACGTAGCGGTAGAGCGACATCGCGGTGAACCCGAGCCGCTCGGCGACCTTGTTCATCGACAGCGCGGCGAATCCGCTCTCGTCGGCGAGTTCGATCGTGGCGTCGACGATCTGTTCCAGACTCAGCCCGCGGCGGGGTCCGCGAGTGCCCGCGGGCGCGAGACCCCACATCAGCTCGACCGATTTCGGCAGCGGTGGACCTTCGCCGCCAGGCCGCGCCGCCTCCGGTTCGGACGCCGTTTCCCCGGCCGATCGTGGTTGCTTGTCCGGTTCGGGTTCGGCTGCGCTCGACATCGTTATCGACCTCTTCCGTTCTGATCGCTGCGCCCGATTGTCCGGGCTCGAGCACCGTGCCATAGTCCCGCGCCGATGCCCCTCATTCCTATCCCATCTGTTCCGGGACGGGCTTGCGCCCCGGATACAACTGTGTACTCTCTAATCAAAATATATGCTATATACAGTTTATGAGGCATGCAGTTTCTTGAACGGAGTCCACCATGACCACCCCACCCGCCATCTCCCTCACCGGGCTCGGCAAAGCCTTCGGTGACCACCGCGTACTCGACGACATCGACCTCGACATCACCCGCGGATCGGTGTTCTCACTACTCGGCCCCAACGGCGCCGGGAAGACCACGATGGTCCGCATCCTCGCCACACTGACCAGCCCGGACACCGGAACGATCCGGGTAGCCGGCCACGATCCGATCCGCGAACCCGACCGGGTACGCGCCGCCATCGGGGTCACCGGTCAGTACGCGGCCCTGGACAAAGTCCTCACCGGCACCGAGAACCTGCACATGGTCGGGCGACTACTCCACCTGAACCGGGCCGAAGTCCGGCAGCGCACCAGCGATCTACTGGAACGCTTCGAACTCACCGAGGCCGCAAACCGGCCCACCAGCACCTACTCCGGCGGAATGCGCCGCCGCCTCGATCTGGCCATGAGCCTGATGGGGCGGCCGGAGGTGGTCTTCCTGGACGAGCCCACCACGGGCCTCGACCCGCGCAGCCGACGCGAACTGTGGCAGGTGATCCGAGAACTGGTCGGCGACGGCGTCACGGTTTTCCTCACCACCCAATACTTGGAGGAGGCCGATCAACTCGCCGACCGGATAGCGGTCCTGCACGACGGCCGGATCGTGGCCGACGGCACCGCCGCCGAACTCAAACAACTCACTCCCGGCGGCCATATCCTGTTCCGTTTCGCTGACCGGGCGGCACTGGCCGCCGCCGCCCGGGCGACCGGTCACCCCGAAACCGATCCGGACGAACTCACCCTGCAGGTCCCGTCCGACGGCAGCGTCACCCACCTCAAATATCTGCTCGACGAATTCACCGACCTCGACATCGCCGTCGCGCGACTGAGCGTGCACACACCCGACCTCGACGATGTGTTCTTCGCGCTCACCAGCCGTCCCGCCGAACCGGTTCCGGCCGCGTCCTGACCCGTTCCGAAATCGCCCTCTCCACCAGCCACAGAAAGCCACACGAGTGACCACCTTCACCCACAGCGCCCAGGACGCGGCCACCATGACCGGCCGCAATATCCGCCACACGCTGCGCAGCCCCGACGCGTTGATCAGCACACTGGCCCTGCCGATCATCATCCTGCTCATGTTCGTCTATGTTTTCGGTGGCGCCATGGACGTCGGCGACGGCACCTTCGTGGACTATGTCGTACCCGGAATCATCCTGCTGTGCGCCAGTTTCGGCTCCGCGGCCACCGCGGTCGGCGTCTCGGTGGATATCACCGAAGGGATCGTGGCGCGGTTCTGCACCATGGCCATCAGCCGGTCCGCGTTCTTGACCGGCCATATCGCCGAAAGCCTGCTGCGCAATATGGCGGCCGGCGCGGTAGTCGTGGGTGTGGCGCTGGCCATCGGTTTCCGCCCCACCGCCGATCCGGTGCGCTGGCTCGCGGCGGCGGCGCTCCTCGCGCTGATCGTGCTGGCGCTGTCCTGGGTATCGGCCTGTTTCGGGCTGATCGCCGGCAGTCCCGAGGCCGCCAACGGATTCACCGTCTTCGCGATGTTCCTCCCCTATATCAGCAGCGCATTCGTACCGCCGGAGACCATGCCGAGCTGGCTGCGCGGTTTCGCCGAGCACCAGCCTGTGACGCCGGTGATCGAAACCTTGCGCGGTTTACTGGTAGGAACCCCGATCGGCAACAGCGCCGTTCTCGCGCTCGCCTGGTGGGGCGGAATCGCCGCGGTGGGGTACGTCGCGGCACTGGTCCTCTTCCGCAGACGCACCCGCGGATAACGCCGAATCCGCCGGACCGGCGTACCGAACCGCCGGTGTCGCATACCCGGTGCGGCGGTATTTCCGTGGTGAGACATGACAGACTCACCGTCACAGTTCCGCACTCTGCACCACTGGTTTCCCGCAACCGCTAGCCTGGGACAGGTGAACGTACGGACGGAGGCCAGGGCCAAACGGCGTCCGGACCCTGCGCTGGAACTTCAGGACGACCCGCAAGAACTGATGCCGCGCCGGCGTCCGACCCAGGAACGCAGTAAACGCAAGTTCGACGCGCTGCTGCAGTCGTCGCGCGAACTGCTGGTGGAGGTCGGTTTCGAGTCGTTCACCTGCGAAGAGGTCGCCGCGCGGGCAGAAGTGCCCATCGGCACCCTGTACCAGTTCTTCGCCAACAAGTACGTGATCGTCTGCGAGCTCAATCGGCAGGACCTGGTGGCGGTATCGCAGGAACTCGCCGATTTCCACGGCGAGATCCCGTCGCTGGACTGGCTGCGGCATATGAACCAGTTCGTCGACCATCTGGCCAGCCTCTGGATGACCGATCCGTCCCGGCGCGAAGTGTGGCTGGCCATGCAGTCCACTCCGTCCACCCGGGCGACCGGCGCCATCCACGAGAAGGAGTTCGCCGAGGTCGTCTCGCAGATGCTGCGACCGCTGACCCCCCGGACGCCACGTGCCCGGCGCACCATGATGGCCGAGGTACTGGTGCACGTGGTGTATTCGATGATGAATTTCTCGGTGCAGGACGAACAGAGTCACGCCGACGCGGTCGCCGAACTCAAACGGCTCATGGTCGCCTATCTCCTGGTCGCGGAGAAGGAATCCCGCACCGCCAGTCAACGCTGATCTCACCCGTCACGCACGGCGGTTCCGTCCCGTCCGGCCGGGACAACCTACAGGGAATCCGCGACAGGCACTTCGGGCATGTCAGCCCTTGCCTTCTCTGAGTTCACGTTTCAGGACCTTGCCGCTCCCCGCCTTGGGGAGATCACCCACGAACTCGACGATCCTCGGGCACTTGTAATGGGCAAGCCGACCCTCGAGCCAGCCGAGCAGTTCCGACTCGTCGAGCTCTTGACCCCGACGCAGCACCACGACCGCTTTGACCGTCTCACCCCAGTGCGGGTGCGGTACGCCGACGACGGCGGTCTCGAGCACCGCGGGGTGCGCGCCGATCGCGTTCTCGACCTCGACCGAGTAGACGTTCTCGCCGCCCAGGATGATCATGTCCTTGAGCCGATCGCGGACGTAGAGGAATCCGTCGGCGTCGATCATCCCGATATCGCCGGTACGGAACCAGCCGTCGGCGGATATCGCCGCCGCGGTCTCCGCCGGTTTGTTCCAATAGCCTGTGGTCAATTGCGGCGTCCGCAGCCAGATCTCGCCATCCGCACCGGTGCCGACATCGCGACCGGTGGAAACATCGACGATTCGGCACTCACAGTTGGGCGCGACGGTGCCGACGCTGCCCGGATGCCGGTCGACCTCCCCCCGGCGAAGGGTCGGCGCGATCGCCACCCCGGCACAGGTTTCGGTCAAGCCGTAACCGTGCGAAAAGCCGGTCTGTGGCAGCATCTCCATCGCCTGCTCGATCATCGAGCCGGTCGAGGGCGCCGAGCCGTAGATGATCACCTCGAGACTGGACAGGTCGAAGGTTTCGGCGGCCTTCTCGGCAACCAGGCTGTTCAGCAGGGTCGGCACCAGGCTGGTGTGGGTGACACGCCGCTCCTCGACGGCGCCGGCGATCTCGGCGAGCGAGCTCCCCGACGGGATGACCACCTCACCGCCCAGGTGCACACAGCACATCACCGAGCTCATCCCGCTCATCCGGAACAGCGGCAGGCAGGCCATGTACCGCATCTCCGGGTGCAGCGCCCAGGCCGCCGCCGCATGCTGGGCCATCTCCCGCAGATTTCGCTCGACGAGCTGGACGCCCTTGGGCTCGCCCGTGGTGCCGGTCGTGTAGGCCAGCAGCACGAGGGACTCGTCGGTCTGGTGGACATCCGGCGCCCGGCCGGAATCTCCCGTGGCATACCAGCGCTCGAAGTCGGAACCTTCTTCGGATCTGTCCAGCCGGACCACCGGGCACCCGGGGTCCGCACCGGGTGCCAACTCCTGATCGGCGAAGAGAAGGGAGGGTTTGCAATCGTCCAGAACAGCCCGGAGCTCGTCCGCCGCCAGCCGCCAGTTCAGGCCGACCAGCACGATACCGGCCCAGGAGGCAGCGTAGACGAGCTGGACGTAGGCCAAGTCGTTGTGCGCGAGCACCGCCACCCGGTCTTCCCGGCGCAGACCGGCAGCGTGCAGCCGGTCCGCGATCCGCGCCACGTCCCCGGCGAACTCCGCATAGGTCTGCGACCCGGCGGGCGCGCTGACCGCGCGAGATCCGCCGCGGTCCCGGGCATGCCCGGCCAACAGGCCTGCGAGAGTCAGGGGATGAGATGTGGTCATCGGCGTCTCTCCTGGATCCTCGGAAGCTCTAGGACATCCTGCTCCCTCTCCTGCGCTCCTATCTCCCGTAGGTGGGAACCGTTCGGGCACTGAGGCTCTGGCCCAGGTAGCGGATCATCGCCCGGCAACTGATCGCCCGGGCGACGCGAAAGGCTCGGCTGTGCGGGCGACGCGAAAGGCTCGGCTGTGGTGGCACAGCCGAGCCTTCCGCGTTGTCTACCGTCTACCTGACCATCGGGCAGTGTTCGACGTCTTCTCGAAGCCACCACCACCGCGGGCCGTTCGTTGTCTTCGTCAGTTCTCCGCCGACCGACCCTCGATCAGATCGGCGAGTTCGCCCGGGTCCTCCAGCACCACCATCGCGGCCGCCGTATCACCGTCGTGGGTGAGCGACAGGTGCACCCGAACCCGCGGCAGGAACTCCGCGGCCAGGCCGTGCAATTTGATGCTAGGCCTGCCCCAGGCGTCGTTGACGACCTCGATCAGCGGGTACGGGTTGTCCCCGATCTGCGGGCGACGGGCGAACCGGGAGGAGGCCCAGGCTTTGAGCACAGCCTCCTTCGCCGCCCACCGCGCCGCGTAACTGCGGGCCGGATCGGTGGCCTTGCTCTGGCAGTATCGCCGCTCACCGGCGGTGAAACTCTCCCTGAGCATGGTCGTTCCGGCACGGTCCAATTGTTCGGCGAACTCGGAGATGGTCACCAGGTCCAAGCCGATTCCGAGGATTGTCACAGTCGCGCAGCCTACGGTGTGCCGGCGGAGTCGGCATCGGAACCGCCACCGGTGAACTGTCCGGTCTCGCAACCGGCTCCACCGACCTGGTAGATCCCGCCGGCACCGAGCCGGGCATCCTCGGACAGCAGCATATCGGCCTCGAGACCGCGAATCCGCGCCGCCGGAGTGCCGTCACCGCCGAGACGCCGGTCGGCCGGACGCTCGTAGAGCGCCGCGCCACCGCACATCGCCTCGACGATCCGCTGCCGGCCCGCGAGCAGCCGTTCCTGCGCCCGGCGCTGGTACTGCGCCCGGCGCTCCGGCTCGATCGCCTGGACGAACGCCTCGGGGTGCACGATCGCGAGGAGACCGGACACATGCCCGAAGCCGAGCGAGGTGACCAGACCGGCCTTGAGCGGGAACCGGTCGCCGAAGCGCAACGCCTCACGCACCCACACCAGATGCGGGTACTCCGCCATCTTCTCGTCCACGCAGTCCAGGCTGCGGTTCGGCGGGACCACACCGCTCTCCAGCACCTGGCACAGACCGATCAGCTGGAACGCGGCGGCACCACCCTTGGCATGCCCGGTGAGGCTCTTCTGCGAGACCACGAACAGCGGGGCGCCCGTGGACCGGCCGACGGCCGCGGCCAGCCGCTCGTGCAGTTCGGACTCGTTCGGATCGTTGGCCGCGGTGGAGGTGTCGTGTTTGGACACCACCGCGATATCGTCCGGGCCGACACCGAGTTTGCGCAGTTCCGCGGCGAAACGGGATTCCCGGCCGCCCCGGCCCGCTCCCAGGGCGCCCAGGCCGGGCGCCGGGATGGAGGTGTGCACGCCGTCGGCGAAGGACTGAGCGTAGGCGACCACACCGAGCACCGGCAGACCCAGTTCCAGCGCCACATCACCGCGAGCCAGCAGTACGGTGCCACCGCCCTGCGATTCCACGAATCCGCCGCGACGGCGGTCGTTGGCGCGGGAGAAGTAGCGGTCGCTGATGCCCTTGGCGCTCATGGCCGCCGAATCCGCGGTGGCCGACATATCGCCGAAGCCGACGATGCCCTCGATACCGAGATCGTCGAAGCCACCGGCCACGACCACCTCGGCCTTACCGAGCTTGATCTTGTCGACGCCTTCCTCCACCGATACTGCGGCGGTGGCGCAGGCCGCGACCGGATGCACCATGGCGCCGTAGCTGCCGACGTAGGACTGCACCACATGCGCCAGCGCGACGTTGGGCAGCGCCTCCTGCAGGATGTCGTTGGGGCGCGGCTCGCCGAGCAGATTGTCGACGTAGAGCGAACGCATCGACGACATACCGCCCATCCCGGTGCCCTGGGTGTTGGCCACCAGGCTCGGGTGCACCCAGCCCATCAGCTCCGACGGGCTGAATCCGGACCCGACGAACGCGTCGACGGTGCAGGCGATGTTCCACAGCGCGACCCGATCGATCGAGGACGCCATATCGGCGGAAATACCCCAGACGGTGGGATCCCAGCCGGTCGGGATCTGCCCGCCGACGGTCCGGGACAGGTTCGCCCGGCGCGGCACCCGGATCTCGGTGCCGGCCTTGCGGGTCACCGTCCAGTCACCGGAATCGGCGACCGGGGTGATGACTGTGTGCTCGGGGCCGGCCGCGTAGAAGGCACGCGCCTCGGCCTCGCCGCCGACCGTGAACGACAGATCCTGATCCAGGAACACCGAGGTCATCAGCGGGCTGCTGTTGTCGACCATGGCACCGTCGTCGGCGTAGCGGCGGATACCGCACCGCTCGACGACCGCGTCGTGATAGCGCTCGGCCAGTTCGTGTTCCGGTACGAGATCACCGGATTCGGTGTCGTACCAACCCGGCTTGGGATCGTTCTCCCAGGTCACCATGCCGGTGGTCCAGGCCAGCTCCAGGACGCCGCCCGCCGACAGTTCGTCGGAGACCTCCATCTCGAACCGGGTCCGCGCGGACCCGTACGGTCCGAGCTCACCGGCACCGACGATGACGACCATATCGGCGAGATCGGTGGTGACCGCGCCCCATTCGGGGACGGGCAGGGCCGAGCTCAGCGCCGGCGGCGCGGGCAGCGCGGGGATCCGCGGCGCATCCGACTCGTCGGCCGCGTCGGTCTCCTCGGCATCCGCGGCCTCCTGAGCCTGCTTCGCCAGGGCGGCCAGATCCAGGTCTGCGTCGGCCAGTCCGCCGGTGAGGTCGACCTGTCGCGGAGCCGTCGCGGTGACCTCACGGGCCTGCGCGGTCGCCCAGTTCAGCAGTTCACCGGCGATCTCGTCGGTGGACCAGGTCTGTACACCGGCCTGTTCGACCGCGTCGACCATGGGATCGTTATGGCCCATGAGCCCGGTGCCCCGGACCCAGCCGATCAGCGCGTGCACCAGGGTGACCCGGCTCGACCACGACTTCTCGGCCCGCCACTTGGCGACCACAGCGTCCAGCGCGGCCTTGGCCTCGCCGTAGGCGCCGTCACCGCCGAACAGTCCGCGGTTGGGCGAACCGGGCAGCACCACATGCAGTTTCGCGTCTACATCGTGGTCGGCGCCCAGGGTGGACAGACCACCGATCAACCGCTCGACCGACCACAGCAGTACCCGCATCTCCATTTCGGCGCGGGCGCCGGCGTCGGAGAGGTAGCCGGAGACCCGCGGCGCCGCGAACGGCAGCAGCAGGGTGGGGGTCAGCGCGTCCTTGGTCTTGATCTTGGCACCACCGGCGTTGTCCACCTGTTCGGTACCGACCCAGTCGATGAGAGCGTCGATATCGGTGTAGGAGGCCATATTCGCCGGAACAACCCACAGGGCCGCACCGTGGCGGGCGTTGGCGCGGTAGAGGTCGCGGTAGAAGCCGAGCCGGGTGTCGTCGAGACGTGAGGTGGTGACCACCACGGTCGCGCCGCCACCGAGCAGGCGACCGGCCAGCGCGGCGGCGATGGACCCCTTGCTCGCACCGGTGATCACCGCGACCTCATCGGCCCACTCGCCGGCTTCGGCGCTGTCGCGCGCCGCCGTGGCGATCTGCTCGAAGTGACCGGCGAGCACCGAACGCGCCTCGTGCACGGCCCGCTGCCGCCACCAGTCGGCCTGCGCGGCAACGGCTTCGCCGGCACCGGCGAAACCGGTGACCGGCAGCTGCGCGGTCACGGCGTCGTCACCCAGCCACAGGCGGGCCAGATCCTCACGCGCGGTGGCCCACCGGTCGTCGATGAGCAGCGCCTTGCGCGCGTCGAATGCCGGGGCGACCAGCCGCGGCCAGTCCGAACCCAGTTCGGCCGACACCAGATCGACGAGGCCGTCCTCGGTGGCTTCCGGGGCCGAGGACCGCTCGCTCAGGCCGAGCTGTTCCAGCACCAGCCGAGCCGCGGAAGCCAGCACACCGTCCTTGCCGGTGATCTGCTCGGTGAACTCGCCGAGCGCCGCGGCATCCACGGTGCCGCCGCCGGACCCACCCGCGGAGGGCAGCGATACCGCGACCCCGCGCCGTGCCGCGACCGCCTGTACGGCGGCGTCGATCGCGGCATCCACGGAGGCGCCGTCGGTGAGCGCACCGGAGACGAGACCGCCCAGGTCACCGCCGCGCACACTGGTGCCCTCGCGGGTACCGAGCGAGACCTCGGCGGTGATGTGGCTGGCCCAGCCCTCACCCAGTTCCCAGACCTTCTTCACCCGTTCGGCGATCGCGGCCGGCCGCTTACCGGACGGCCCGAACACCTTGCGCAGATGGTCGCTGATCGAATCGCTGAGCACCGAGCCGAACGGCTTGTAGGTGCGGGCGAGACGTTCCACGGTCGCCGAGAGGGCACCCATATCGGCGTCGGCCGCACCGTCGATCGCGCCCAGCGAGAGTTCTGATCCGAGATCGACCAGCAGCTGATTACGACGCGAGGACACGCCGTCGCAGAGTCCCTCGATCGTATCGACGGGACCGATCTGGTCGATCCGGAGTTTGGTCCACAGCGCGATCAACACCCGGGTCGCGTCGGCCGCGGTGAAGGTGATGTCATCGGGTCGCGGTCCACCGGTCGCGGCGGGAGCCGCGGCCACCGGTGCCGCGGCCGGGGCGGCCGCGGCGGCGGGCGCGTCGGCGACCTCTTCCACGGGATCGTCCGCCGGTGCCGGATCGGTATCGGTCGAGTACACGACCGCCGCCTCACGCTCGATATTGAGCACTTCCACGGTGGCCGTGGCGAAAGCGGGAAGCTTCAGTGTCTGGCTCGCCAGGTTCGCCACCGTCGGGGTGGCACCCAGCCCGACCTCCACGAAACGTTCCACGTCCAGGTCACCGAACAGCAGATCTTGGGTTTCGATCCAGCGCACCGGGCTGGCGAACTGCCAGGCCAGCAGTTCGATCAGCACCACGCGGCACAGTTCGCTCGGCCGCTGCGCCCAGGAGTCGAAATCGGCGAGCACCGCCGCGAGCGGTTCGGAGGGCACCAGATCGGCGATCTCGGCGACGAACTCGCGCTCCAGCGAGAACAGCTTCGGCACGAGGTTCGGGATATAGCGTCCGACCAGCACCTCCGGCTGCAGCTCCTCGGGCAGCAACTGCTCGAGTTTGCCCCGGAACTCCGGAACGCCCTTGCGCAGCACGGTCGAATGGAACGGCACATCGATACCCGGGACCAGGATGAAGGCCCGCTTACCGCCGAATTCGGCGCGCCGCCGATCGATCTCGGCCTCCAGCGCTTCCAGACCGGCGACGGTGCCCGCGATGGCGTACTGCGAACCCCGCAGGTTCAGGTTCACCACTTCCAGGAATTCACCGACCTGCTCGCCGACGCCGGAGACGAAACCGATCACCTCGTCGTCGGGCAGCCCGATCTGCGAGGGGCGGATCGCGGCCATCCGGTAGTCGCTGCGGCCCTGTGCGTCGCGCGGGACCAGCTCGTGCATGGCCGAACCGCGCTGGAAGACCACCTCGAGGACGGCCTCGAGCGGCAGTACACCGGCCACGGCGGCGAGAGCGTTGTACTCACCGACCGAGTGCCCGGCCAGCAGCGAACCCTCCACGAACGCACCGGCTTCGCGGAGTTCCGCGACCTGTGCGACACCGAGGGTCGCCATGGCGACCTGGGTGAACTGGGTCAGATGCAGCACGCCGTCCGGATGCCGGTGCTCGACCCCGCGCGCCTTCAGATAGGTCGGGTTGTCCCGCACCACGGCCAGGATCGAGAAGCCCAAAGCTTCCCGGGTGTGCTTATCGGCCCGGTCCCAGATGGCCTTGGCGGCCTTGGACCGCGACCGCGCGTCCAGGCCCATTCCCTTGCGCTGGATGCCCTGGCCCGGGAAGGCGTAGACGGTCTTCGGCGCGGCGGTACGACCGGTAGCGGTCATCACCAGATCTCCACCGGCACGGCAGGAGACCTCGACGATCTCGTCACCCGCGTCGACAGCGACCCGTTCCACCCGGACATCGATATCGGCGCCCGGCCGCACCATGCCGAGGAACCGGGTGGTCCAGGCGGTCACGGTGCGCGCCGGCACCGACGCCTGCGTGTCCACCGCGGACACCGCGTGCTGCGCGGCGGCCGACAGCCACATCCCGTGCACGATCGGGCTACCCAGCCCGGCGAGTTTCGCCGCGGAGTCACTGGTGTGAATGGGGTTGTGGTCGCCGGATACCGCGGCGAACGCGGCCATGCTCCGGGGGGCGATCATGGTGACGTCCCGGCGCCGGCGGCGCGGTGTCTCGGTGGCTTCGTCGCTCACCGTGCCCGCTGCCCGCGGCGGATCGGTCAGTTCGCCCGCGCCGGTCCGTCCGCGGATCGCGAAACGCTCGGCCAGCCGGGCCAGCGGTACCACGTCCAAGCCCTTGTCACGCATCTCACCGACGGTGACCTCCACCTCGACCACTCGGCCGAGATCGGTATCGATCACGGCGCCGGAAACGGCGCGCACCACGAGAATGCTGGTCTCATCGGGGAGTTCACGCAGCAACTCGATCCGGTGGTCGAGATGCACCAGATCCAGCATGCCCTCGATCACGCTGGTATCGGCCCCGGTCCGCGCCGCACCGAGTACCGCGAAGACCGCGGGCCAGCACGCGCCCACCAGGACATCCGGCGCGGTGCGGCCCAGGGTGCTCAGATTCGCCGGCAGACCGGCCCCGGTGACTCCGGCGTGATCGGCGACCAGATCCGGCGTCCAGGCCAGATTGAGGTGCGCGACACCACCCTTCACCTCGGGCAGCGTCTGACCGGCCGCCACACCCAGCAGTGCGGACATCGCCACATCGGCATCGGATTCGGTGACCACCGGCGCGCCGCCGTTGTACACGGTCACCGGAACCGTGATGCGGATACGCACCACGTGCCCCGCGTACAGCGGGACGGTCAGTTCTACGTAGTTGTTCTCCGCTTCGGGACCCTCGGTCTCGACGAGGGTGGCTCCGGTCGGCGGGTGCACCGCGCCCTTCTCGTCCACCGTCCACTCGTGCAGATCACCGAGGCGATGCACGGGGTTCACGGTGGCCCGGCCCGACCAGCTCACGTCCGGCGCGGCCAGCACCACATCGATCGGGCCGCTGGTCACGTAGGCCACGCGGCGGGCATCGACCGCGGTCGGCGCCACACCATCGCGGACCAGTGTGTAGGCGGTGTCCTGCTCGAATCGGTCCAGCAGTTCGCCCACCGGCTCGTCCACCCGGGTGATCCCGGCGACCGCGACGGTGCCCGGGATGACGCAGACCTGGTCGGCGGAGTACCGCGGATCGTGTGCCTGCCACAGCGAATCCGAACGCCACCAGCGCCGCACGTCCTGATCCACCACGGGTACGAAGTTGACCGGCTTGCCCGGGGTCTTGCACAGGGTGACGAAGAACGGCACGTCCGCGGGATGCAGCACGGTCTGCGCGGCAGCGGGGTACCGCTCGCTCAGGGCGGTGAGTGCGGCCGCCGGATCTTCCAGATCCTCGTCCCGGAACAGCGATTCGATCTCACCGCGGTCCTCCGGCGCGAGCCGGGCCTCGGCGCGGCGCAGCATCTCGGCGAACCGGTCCCGCCAGCTGATGTCCAGCCACACCGACTGGGTGGCCGCGGCGATCGCGTCGCCGAGATCGGTACCACAGTCGAAATCCTGGCGACGCTCCTGCCCGATCGCGAGATCCACATAGCGTTCGAGCCAGGCGAGGTAGGTCATGGTCGCCGCATCACCGAAGTAGGGCTTGGCAGTCCCGTTCAGCGCGGCGATGATCTCGGCGCGACGCTCGGCCACCGCGTCGGCGTCTCCCGCCACCTCGTCGAGCAGGCGACCGGTCCGCGAGGCGGCATTGTCGATCTCGTGGATATCGGCGCCCAGCTGGCTACGGCCCGAGGCCATTCCGCCGTTCGCGGTCCCCGCGCCCACCCAGTCCGGGGTACCGGGAGTGTCGACCAGCAGCTGCTTCACCTCGGGCGTGGTGGTGGCCTCCAGCGTCGCCATCGCCGCGGTACCGACCAGCACGCCGTCCAGCGGCATCACCGGGTAGCCGTGCGGCGCGGACCAGGTGCCGGTCAGGTATTCGGTGGCCCGCTCCGGGGTTCCGATCCCGCCGCCGACGCAGACCACGACGTTTCCGTGGGTGCGCAGTTCGGCGTAGGTCTCGAGCAGGAGATCGTCGAGGTCCTCCCAGGAGTGGTGCCCGCCGGCCTTACCGCCCTCGATATGCACGATCACCGGATAGTCCGGCACCTCGCCGGCGATCCGGAGCACCGCGCGGATCTGCGCGACCGTGCCCGGTTTGAACGCGACGTGGCTGATGCCCGCCTCGGTCAGTTCCGCGATCAGCGCGACGGCTTCCTCGAGCTCCGGGATACCGGCGGTGACGATCACACCGTCGAACGGAGCGCCCGCCGCGCGGGCCCGCTGAACCAGCCGCTTACCCCCCAGCTGCAGTTTCCACAGGTACGGGTCCAGGAACAGCGAATTGAACTGCACCTGCCGTCCCGGGTGCAGCAGTTCCCGCAGATCCGCGACGCGGTCGGCGAAGATCTGCTCGGTCACCTGGCCGCCACCGGCCAGTTCCGCCCAGTGCCCGGCATTGGCCGCGGCCGCGACGATCTTCGCGTCCACCGTGGTCGGGGTCATACCCGCGAGCAGAACGGGCGAACGCCCGGTGAGTTTGGTGAACGCGGTCTCGACCACGATACGGCCGTTGGGCAGCCGCACCGGGCGGGGCGCGAACGCGGTCCACGGCTGCGCGATCTCCGGGGTCGCGCCCGGGGTCAGCAGATTACGTTGACCGGTCCGGGTGGCCGCCGCGATGATGCCTACCCCGCTGCCCTTCAGCGAATTGCCGCTGACCCGGGAGAGCAGGTCGCCGGGGCCCAGGTCCAGGATCCATTCGGCACCGGAGGTCACCACAGCGTCCACGGTCGCGACCCAGTCGACGGGTTCGACCAGGATGTCGCGCGCCAGCTCCCCGGCGAGTTCGGTGTCGAGCCCGCACTGCCCGGCCCAGCCGGCGACCAGTTCGACGGTGTCGGTGAGCGCCGGGTGGTGGAACGCGACGTCGATCTCGAGATCCTCGAAGACCGGCGCGAATACCGAGCCGCCGCGCTGTTTGGCCGAGCGCTCCCGGTCCTGTTCGGCGTGCAACTGCGCACAGCGTTGCTGTACGCGGCGCAGCTGGTCGGGGGTTCCGGACAGGACCACCCGGCGCCGGCCGTTGCGGATCGACAGCACCGCGGCCACCATCGGGTCCACGCCCGCCGATACCTCGGCGAGTACGGCGCGCAGTTCGTCGGGATCGACATTGGACACCGCGACCATCGACGACCGATCCCCGATCGGCATCAGCCCGCGCCGCCGCGCGACCAGTCCGGCGGCCGCGCCGACCAGCTGGGCGATCGCGAGAATCTCCGCGTCCTGCTCACCGGCCGCCCGCACCGCGGCAGCCGCCAGCAGTCCCTGCGAATGCCCGACCACCGCGACCGGCGCGATCTCGGCCGGGTCCAGTCCCTGCAACCGCAGTGCGCGCAGGGCGGCCAGCTGGGTCAGCAGCACACCGGGCATGGAAACCGCCGCCGACCGCAGCACCCGCTCCGGCGGTGCGTCCGACGTTTCGGTCTCGTCGTCGGCGAGGTCGTCCTCCAGCATCCAGGCGACGGGGTCGAATCCCACCGGACGGACGGTCAGAAGCTGGTCCGCAACGGGTTCCAGCAGCGTGGCCGCCTCGTTGACCAGTGCAGTGAGCTCGGGCTCCAGGGCGGCGTCACGACCGATCTCGGCCAGTTCGCCCAGCCAGCTCGCACCCTGTCCACCGAAGGCGAGCGCGTACGGGGTTCCTTCACGCAACCGGTCCAGCAACGGCGTGCGATTCGTCTCGGTCACGGTCCTGCCTGCGGCCATATCCACCTGGTGCCCGGCTCCGGACGCAGTGCTCTCGTTGATCGTCAAGACGCTTCGACTTTCTCTCGTGGCGACATGTCTTCGGAGACTTCCCCGGCTCCCAGTCCGCGCGCGGGCGGTCCACGCCCATCGGCCTGCTCTCAGCGAGAATGACACAAAATCATGAGGGAATCCTCACGTTTCCCTGACCGTGCGCCGACTACCGGCGGGTATTCGTGCACTTATGTACCAGAATCGAAGCAAACATGAACCTCCCTCATGTTTGAACCCCCTGGTGAGGACCAATACTTACCCACGCGAAACGTGAGCACTCCTCATATTGGCGGTTACCGAATCGTTATAATCGCAGGTGGGGTTACCGGTGAGTACAAACACTCGCCCACGTCTTCGCGATCCGGCGCGCGCCCGGTAGAGTTTGGACGGTCGTACCATCAAGCGCGAGTGGCGAAATTGGCAGACGCGCCAGATTTAGGTTCTGGTGTCCACGGACGTGGGGGTTCAAGTCCCCCCTCGCGCACAACTCCTGCACGGATCTCCGTCGTTATGACGGAGATCCGTGCGCAAGAGTCCTCACCCCGAGCCATCCGCTGCTCCCGGGCAACCCCACTGAGCAGAGCCTCGCGCCTATCGAAGCACACCCGCCGCCCGACCACGTCGACTTCGAGGACGTGAGCTGAGTCGAACCGAGTCGTCGTGAGTGCGGATCAGCGCCCGGCTCTCGGATTGAGGGCAACGTATGCCCAGACCGATGTTGATCTTGTACGAAGTCGGTGTGGCGCCGTATTCGGGACGCGGCCCGCGTCGGGTCGGCCACCTCGAACCAGGATCTGAGACGCGCCCATGATCATGACTCGAGTACTCTTCGCCGCGGTCTACGGTGACCAGGAGCGCACCGACGAGCTCACCGAGGATTTGTGAGCACCCATCCGCACCGCACAAGAGTCGACACACCTGGTTGTCCAGCTGTACTGCACGCCGGTCCAAGCGGATTCCGTTCGAACAGCCGTCATCGCCGAGCTGGCGAAGTACACCGAGTTCAGTCGGGCCGAGGTCGGATTGGAGCAGGAAGCCGAGATCGATTACGAGATGCATCTGGACTGGGCCGGTGAACATTCGGGCCAAGACGTGGGTAACCGCGCCTACTACCTGCTGGAGATGACCGCACCGGTCGATGTACCGGAATCGCTTCTGCGGAAAGCGGAAACCGACATCATCGAGTGGATCGGCTCGACCTACAACGACGGTGACATCGTCGAGTTCCCGTGGGCAAGCCGCGCCGGAACAACACTGCAGGCTCGACCCAAGACGAAGAGCTGGGCGGCGCCCCTTACGGGTGCCGCCCCGCTCTTTACTTCTGCTGGTCGCGAAGGTTCTGGGGTTCAGGTAGTAATCGCGGAAATCCGCTCTCGGTGCCGGGCACGATCGATCAAGACCACTGGAACCGGATGCAACACACCGAAGCGGGCAGGCACATTTCGACCGGACTTCCAGTCGCTCAATCCGACTCCCGCGCTCCAGGGTCGGCCGGTCCGGGGCGTCACCGGCAAGCATGTTGGAGGTGGCAGCGCTCGGGCCCGACGGCTCGAATGCGGGCATGGAAGTGCCCGAATCGAGATCTCGGCACAGGTCGCGGGTGTACCGCCGGCACCTTCCGGTGCCCGTTGGCGAGAAAGCCGCTCCTACGGTCGGTTGCGGGTGGCCGCTACCGCACGGCGCGTCCGCCCGGGTGCCGCACCGGTCACGGTCGCGGCACGGTTACAGCTCCGGCGCGTATCCGCGCAGCCCGCCCGAAAATTACGGACCATTGCCGACCACCTGCGGCGATAGCTACGATCGATCAGCTCGAACGGGTGGGGGACTCGACAGAACGGAGTCGAACCATGAGGCCGAAAACGCGCATCGGGCGCGTCGGTTCCCGACTTCTCGGCGCGACCGTCGGAGCCGCCGCTCTATTCTTCGCCGCCGCCGCTCCCGCGGCCGCGCTCCCCTGGGCCCAGGTGGCGCCGGCCGCCGACGGGCCGAACCCACAGGTAGAGCTGCACAGCTACTGCGAGGAACCCGGCGAGGTCGGGCACCTCGCGGACGGCACCACCGTCTACTGCTCGGCGGTACAGGGCTCCGACTCGTTCGCGTGGTCGTACTACTCCGAACCCCTGCCGATGGACCCGAATACCCGCGATTATGTCTGCGACAGCGCCAGCTGCGCGTATCAGGACGGGTCCACGGTGCCCGATGAGCAGCGGTGCGGAATACAGTGCGGCGAACCACCGACCACCGGCGACGTCGAAACCCATCTCGCCCCCCGCCCGTGAGCTCCGGTCCTTTTCCGGGCCGGTCATCCGGTCGGCCGGGCCCGGTCGGCTGCTATCGTGAACAGGGCATCTTCGACACAGAGAGATCGACCATGGTTGGTGAACTCGACATCTCCGGAGCCACCCGGCTCTGACGGCCACCAGTAGGGCGCGCATGAGGCGCCGCTGTAGTGGCCGTTTCGTCGTTCACTTTCCCTCTTCGTGGCAGCTCTATGCGCCCGAACGACAAACGAGGTCTCTCCCACATGTCCGAAACTTTCATTGTCGGTTCGAACCTGTCGTTCTCCTGGCCGGACGACACTCCCGTGTTCACCGATCTGTCCTTCAGCGTGCCCGCCGGGCGGACCGGCCTGGTCGCCCCGAACGGTGCCGGCAAGAGCACGCTGCTCCGGTTGATCGCCGGGGATCTGGCGCCTCGCAGCGGCAACGTCTCCGTCGACGGCCTACTCGGGTACCTTCCGCAGACCCTGCCGCTCACCGGCGATATGGCCGTCGCCGAAATATTGGGTATCGCGCCCGTCCTGGCCGCACTGGACGCCGTGGAATCCGGCGACACCGCCGAGGAGCATTTCACCACCATCGGCGCGGACTGGGATATCGAGGAACGCACCCGCGCCCAGTTGGAACGACTGGGACTGGGTGATCTTTCGCTGACCCGGCGATTGCGCACGCTCAGCGGCGGCCAGGTGGTGTCGCTGGGGCTGGCGGCCCAGCTGCTCCGGCGGCCCGATGTACTACTGCTCGACGAGCCGACCAACAACCTCGATCTCGACGCCCGGCATCGGCTCTACGATCTGCTGGCCGATTGGAAGGGTTGTCTGCTGCTGGTGAGCCACGACCGGGCGCTGCTGGACCGGATGGACCGGATCGCCGAACTGCACTCCGGTGAGATCCGCTTATACGGAGGTAGTTTCACCGCGTACGAGGAGGCGGTGCGCGCCGAGCGTGCGGTCGCGGAGAAGAACATCCGCAACGCCGAACAGGAGGTCAAACGGGAGAAACGCGAACTCCAGCAAGCCCGGGAGCGCGCGGCGAAGCGAACGAGCAACGCGGCCCGGAATCTGAGCAACGCCGGCTTGCCCAAGATCTTCGCCGGAACGATGAAACGTAATGCCCAGGAATCGGCCGGCCGGGCGAACGAGACCCACGCGGCCCGGGTCGATGCCGCGAAGAACCGGCTCGACCGGGCCGAGCGCACACTGCGTCCGGAGCAGCGGATCACCCTGCAGTTACCGGATACCGATGTCCCGGCCGGGCGCACCGTGTTCGCCGGTGCGCGGATCCGGTACCGGTTCGGCGAACAGGACATCTTCACCGGTGACGGCTCGGATCTGACGATCCGGGGACCGGAGCGGATCGCCTTGACCGGACCGAACGGTGCGGGCAAGTCCACCCTGCTGCGGCTCATTCACGGCGATCTGGCGCCGGAGAGCGGTTCGATCACCCGTGCCGAAGGCCGGGTCGCGTACCTGTCCCAGCGACTGGACCTGCTCGACCTCGACCGCACTGTGGCCGAGAACCTGGCCGCGTTCGCTCCGAACCTACCCACTCCGCAACGACTGAACCTGCTGGCACGCTTCCTGTTCCGGGGTTCCCGGGTCGACCTCGCGGTGGGTGCGCTCTCCGGTGGCGAGCGGCTGCGCGCCACCCTGGCCTGTGTCCTGTTCGCCGAGCCGGCGCCGCAGTTGCTGCTGCTGGACGAGCCGACCAACAACCTCGACCTGGTCAGCGTCGGGCAGCTCGAGAGCGCGCTCGACTCCTACCGGGGAGCGTTCGTGGTGGTCAGCCATGATGAGCGGTTCCTCGCCGAGATCGGGGTCCAGCGCCGGCTGCTGCTGTCCGGTGGTCGGCTGAGCGAGGTCGCCGGGCCTGTCGGCGACGACTGAATTCGAACCGCGAGGCAGCCCGAACTGGGGGTTGAGGAGCGTCCGGGAGTGAAGTCACGGTGAGCGGGCCGGCCCGGTTCCGGACACGTTCCGAAACCACCTCCGCGCTATCGAGTAGGGCCGTCGCGTCTCCGGTCCGGCGCATCAGCCGGATCGGAGACGCATCGCCATTAATAGCTACGGTTGTGTAGCTACGTAATTGTAGCTACGTTGGTGGAGTCATCTTCCGAGAGAGGCCACCATGACCGACGCCCTGCCCATCGCCGTCGACTGGACGACACCGACGATCACCTCCCGCACCACCCTGACCACCCATCTGTGGACCGCACCGCCGCTCCGGCGCAGTTCGCCGATCCACGACAGATCCTGGGCGGCGCTCCGCGAACTCCGGACCGACTACACGCGATTTCTGCCCTGGTGGTCCTCACCCAAACTGTCCGTACCCGAACTCGATCCGCCGGCCGAGGGCAGGACCTCCTGGGACTTCGGCCGACTCGACGAATTCGTGGACGACTTCCTGGACGCCACACAGGGCCGGTCCGTGGTCGCGAATTTCGCCACCATTCCAACCTGGATGTTCGACACTCCGGAACCCGTAGTGGTACAAGACGATCCGTCGGCGACTCATTGGGATTACGAACAGGGCACCGAGTTCCGTGACCGTACGCTCACCCAGGTAGCCGAGCATTTCGAGCGGATCGGCCGCTGGTACATCGACGGCGGGTTCACCGACCAGTTCGGCGTGCGCCACGAATCCGGCCGGCACCACCGGTTCGCGTACTGGGAGGTGTTGTGCGAACCCGATGTGGGGCACAAGCTGTCGCCACAGGAGTACACGCGGCTGTACGACGCCGTCGTCGAGAGGCTGCGCCCCCTCGATCCGGAGATGAAATTCGTCGGGCTCTCGCTCAGCCTGATCGATTTGGATCCGGAGTACTTCTGGTATTTCCTGGACCCGGCCAACCACAAGGACGCCATTCCACTGGACGCCTTCTCGTACCACTTCTATGCGACCCCGGATATCCTCGACCCGATCTCACTGACCGGCAACGCCCCCTTCGGGGAATGGCACGGCAAGCTCTTCTCACAAGCAGACGGTTTCCTCCGCCAGGTGCAATTGATCGAATCGATCAAACGCCGTCTCTCGCCGGAGACCGCGACACATATCAACGAGCTCGGCACCTTCGCGCCCGATATCGTCAACCCGGATCCCGATGCTCCCGCGGACTATTGGGCGCTCAGCGGTGCGGTCGTCGCCTATCTCTGGGCACGCCTGACCGAACTCGGTATCGATCTCGTGGGAGTCGCGGAGTTCATCGACTACCCGGGGATGATCTACGGGGCCTCACTCCTCGACTGGAACACCGGAGAACCCAATGCCCGCTACCGGTCGCTGAAACTGCTGCTGGACAACTTCGCACCGGGCGACACCGTCCACCGGGCAGGCGCCGCCCCCACGATGGAGTCCCCGGAGACCCGGGTGTACGGGCAAGCGTTCCGGTCTCCGGACGGCTCACGAAAGATTCTGCTCGTCAACAAATATCCCCAACCGGTCCGCGTGCGTTTCACCGATCCGGTGGATGCGATCACGACCGTCGATACCACCACCGGGAGCGGGCCGGCCGAGACGAGGCCGGTCGTGAACGGGGAGGTGGAACTCGGCCCGTTCGCCACCGCTGTCGCGACGGTGGGTATCGCCGCCGACTAGTCTGCACGGGACAGGTCCCGCGCGATTCCCGGAAGGACAGGTTCCATGTCCGCCTCACGTGGCCGCCGCAGCGATGCCGAAGTGGTGGCGACCGCACGTGCCGCGGTCGTCGAGGAACTCATCGAGGTGGGCCTGGCGAAGCTCACCATGGACGGGATCGCGCAACGCGCCGGTATCGCGAAAACCTCGCTGTACCGGCGCTGGGGCAGCCCGCGAGCGGTATTGCTGGACGCGTTGCGCGCCGACTTCCCGCAGGAGCGCCCGACACCGGCACCGACCGACGATCTCCGGCACGACCTGCTCGAAGCACTGCGGCTGATGGTGGCCTGGCTGGCCACCCCGACCGCGCGCGCCACCAGCGCGGTCCTCACCGAACGCGAGCGGTATCCGGAGTTGGCCGAGGCCATCTACCGCGAGGTGTTCGAGCCCAAGGGCGGACGTTTCACCACCACCGTCCTGCGGCACTACGCCGGCACCGGCCTCATCGACCCGGCGCGGCTCACCGCCGTGGTGCTCGATATCGGCGAGGCCCTGGTGCTGAAATTCGCCCTCGACTCGGGTGAGCTCCCCGGTGAGAGCACCCTCGCCGATATCGTCGATCAGGCGATTCTGCCCGCGGTCGGGCATCGCGCCTGAGCCCCTGGTCAGCGACCGCCGCGATACCGGCCAGCGATGGGACGGACCCGTGCGCGGTGAAGGACCCCAGAGGCTCCGTCCGGTCCGACCGCGACCCAGCCGGTTCACCGCCCATTCGGTGAACCACAGGGCACCGTCGGGGCGCTACTCAGCCCGTACGGCGATCCGGGAACCCGGACCACACTCGACTCCTCCTCGTACTCCGGCCCGATCGCGGCGTGGCCCACCTGTGCGGTCGCCCCGGCTCGGCACGGTGCCCGCCGAGGCGCGGGACGGCGTATCAGGCGGAGGCGAGCTGAGCCTGCCACATCCAGTGCAGCTGTTCGAGTCGGCCCGCGATCTGGATGAAAAGGTCCTGACTCACCGGGTCCGCCTTCTCGGTGGCCGCGATGCGCTCGCGCAAACGCACGATGACCGTGTTGAGGTTCTTGACGATGGCTTCGATGACATCGGTGTCCTGCTGCCAGCCGTCGGGGAACTCCAGACCGCCGGCCTCCTTGGCGACGGTGGCGGCACGGCCGTCCGGGCTGACCCCGATGGAGGTCGCGCGTTCGGCGGCGTCGTCGGTGAAATCACGGGCCGCGGTCACCAGCTCGTCCAGTGCGAGGTGGACGGAGCGGAAATTCCGGCCGAGGACGTTCCAGTGGGCCTGCTTGGCGATCAGCGACAGATCGATGAGGTCGATGACCGTGGCGCGTAGCGCCTCACCGGTGATGTGCTGCTGTTCCGGGTCGAGGGTGCTCTTGATGGGGACGTTCATCGTCGAATGCCTTTCTTCTCGTTCGCCGGTTCGCCGGACAAGAAGCGACTACCCGGACGTCCGTGGTCGAATCAGCGGCCGGCCCAGCTGTGCGCAACACCACTCACCGCTGCCGGTGCCGGTGCCCACGTTTCGCTGCGCGGCGCCCACGTTTCGCTGCACGGCGCCCGGGTAGCCCGCGGGGCAGATCGCAATCCGCGGCGGAAGGAGCACGATATGGCCCGCGACGAAAGGAGCACGATATGGCGCAGCGACGAAAGGAGCACGATATGGCGCAGCAGCACGACCTGACCGGACGGCGAATCGCGATTCTCGCGACCGACGGCGTAGAGCAGGCAGAGCTCGTCCAGCCCCGGTCGGCCGTCGAGGACGCCGGCGCGAGTACCGCACTGCTATCGCTGCGACCCGGCCGTATCCAGGCCATGAATCACGATGTGGAGAAAGGTGACACCTTCGCCGTGGACCGGGTGGTGGGCGAATGCGGCCCCGGCGAATTCGACGCACTGCTGTTACCGGGCGGCACCACGAATCCGGACAAATTGCGCCAAGACGGATCCGCGGTGGCCTTCGTCCGGGACTTCTTCGCTACCGGTAAGCCGGTCGGGGTGATCTGCCACGGGCCGTGGACCTTGGTGGAGGCGGACGTGGTGCGCGGCCGCACTCTCACCTCGTACCCGAGTGTGCGAACCGATATCCGCAATGCGGGCGGCACCGTCGTCGACGAGGAAGTCGTGAACGACCACGGCCTGGTATCCAGCCGCAACCCCCGCGACCTGCCCGCTTTCTGCGCGAAGATCGTCGAGGAGTTCGCCGAAGGGAAACATCCCGTGCATCCGGAGGGCGCGACGGCGTCCCGCTGACCGATCGGCACAGCCCGCCGGACGATCGCGGTAGCACCGCCGCCGCTCCCTACCCCGGCCGGACGCTCACCGGTGGCCGACCCACATTCGGCCACCGGCGGACCACCCGGCGAGGGAGCATTTCCCATCGGATGGCCTTCGTCCGGGCCAGATCACACCGCACAGTCAGATCACACCGCACAGTCAGATCACACCGTGCAACGGCGGCGGGCTGCCGTGCAGCAGGGTTCGTCCGATGTGCTGGTATTTCCACCGGACCGGGTCGTGCAGGGTATGGGTCCTGGCATTGCGCCAGAAATGGTGCAGATTGAGGTCGTCGGCCGCACTACGCGTCCCGCCCACCTCGAACAGCGCACTGGATACGTCGGTGGCGGCCCGATCGGCCAGGATCTTGGCGGTGGCGACGGCGATCGAGGCATCGGCCACGCGTTCCGGAGCCTCGCGCGCGGCATCCACGGCGGCCCCGGCGACAGCCAGGGTCGCCTCGGCCGCGGACACGGCCACAGCCAGTTCACCGAACCGCTGGATGAGCAGGGGATCGTCGATCGCCCTGCTCACCTTCGCCTCGAACCACGGCCGGCTCTTGTCCCGGGCGAACCCGGCAGCAGCGGTCAGTGCCCCGCGGGCGATTCCGGCGTCGATCGCGGCGTGCAGCAGCTGTGCGGAGGCCCCGTAGGCGGTCGGCTCGTCCACGGCGGCGGTACGGGCGACGAGTTGATCGCGCTCGACCACGACCCCGTCGAACGACACCGTCCCGCTTCCGGTGGTGCGCTGACCGAACCCGTTCCAGTCGTCCACGATCCGGACCCCCGGGGTATCGGCCGGAAGAAACACGACGTACTGGCCGGACGGTAGCCCGGACACCCCGCCGGCGTCGTCCAGCCGGGTCAGCACGGCCAGGTAGTCGGCGAACAGTGAACCGGTGCAGTAGTACTTGACCCCGTCGATCCGGAACTGCCGCGCACCCGCGAGCGGCTGGACCGTGGTGGCGATATCGGCGACCGTCGCCCCACCGCGCTCGGACTGCGCGTTCGCGATCTGCGCGCCGTCCAGGACACCGGTCAGATAGCGGCGCTGCTGTTCGGCTGAACCGGCCAGTTTCAGCAGGTTCACGTACACGAAATGGCTGTGCGGGATCTGCGCGATATTGGGATCGGCGATCGCGAGCAACCGCACCACCTCGGCGACCGCGCTGGGGGGCAGATCGGCGCCGCCGTGGACCGCGGGCACCGTCACGGCGAGCAGGCCGCTGGCGGCCAGCTTGCGCAGTTCGGCGAAGGGCAGCGCGCGTTCCCGGTCGCGGTGCGCGGCGTCCACCGCGAATTCGGCGGCGAGTTCCGCGGCGGCCGTGCGGGCCTGCTCCGCGGAGGTGATGCGGGCCGCCCCGACGGCGGTCATCGCCCCGCCACCGCAGCGGGACGTCGCGCGGCCTCCAGTTCACGCACCAACGGCAGCACCTTGGCACCGAAGTACTCGATCTCCTCCTGGAAGTGCAGGAATCCGCCCAGGATGAGGTCCACGCCGAGTTCGCGGTAGGCGACGATCCGTTCGGCGACCTGTTCGGGCGTGCCGATCAGTTTGCTCCGGAAACCATCGTTGTACTGGACCAGATCCTCGAAGCTCGAATCCGCCCACATCCCCTTCCCGTCGCGGGTCGAGGCACCGGCCTGCTGCACCGCGTCCCGGAAACCCGCCACCGCGGGCTTGTTCGCCTTATCGATGATCTCGCGCAGGGTGTCGTGGGCTTCGCGCTCGGTATCGCGGGCGATGATGAAACCGTTGAGCCCGAATTTCACTTCGCGGTCGTGGGCACGAGCGACAGCGCGCAGATCGTCGAGCTGTTCGGTGACGCCGTCGAAATCCTTACCGTTGGAGAAATACCAGTCGGCGTAGCGTCCGCCGTTACGGCGAGCCGCACTGGAATTACCACCCTGGAACAGTTCGGGGTTCGGGCGCTCCGGGGTGTTGAGCGGTTTGGGCTTGAGCGTGAAATCGCGGATTCGGTAGAAATCGCCGCCGTAGTTCACCTGGTCCTCGGTCCAGATCTTGCGGATCACCTCGAGGAATTCCGCGCTGCGCCGGTACCGCTCGTCGTGTTCGAGCCACGGCTCACCGAGCGCGGTGAATTCCCCGGCGAACCAGCCGGAGACCACATTGATGGCGAACCGGCCGCCGGACAGATGGTCGGCGGTGGCACCGAATTTGGCGAGCACGGCAGGATGCCACAGACCGGGGTGCACGGCCGCGATCACCTTCAGCCGTTCGGTGGCGCCGAGCAGCGCCAGGCTGAACGAGGTGGATTCGTGCTGGAACTCGGCACCGTAGGACGCGGTGTAACGGACCTGAGAGAGCGCGTAATCGAACCCGTTGCGTTCGGCGGTCTGCGCGAGCTTCTTGTTGTATTCGAAATCCCAGCCGGTGCGCTGTTCGATCTCACTGGTCACCAGACCGCCGCTGACATTGGGCACCCAGTAGGCGAACCGGATCTGGTCGGTGGTCTTCTCGGTACTCATCGAGCCTCCCTCGAGCTGGTACATGCGGTCCGCGGAGGCCGCAGCGAAGGCGGAGGTATCGCATCATCGCCGCTCCCGCTGCTCGCCGTGGGTGTTTGTCGTCTGGACGCCGGGCACGACAACCCCTGTACCCGGCGCGCGTTCAGTTCACCAGCGAGGTCGGCGGTGTTACGAGGTTTTGAATCTGCGGGATCGCATCCCGCAACGGCCGCGACGGGCGGCAGGCCCGTGCACCTCCGGCGGCCCGCACCCGAGTACCGGCTCCTGCCCCCGGTACTCGGGTTCGCAGCCGGCGCCCAGGCGGCCGCCGAGTCGCCGGGGTTCCGGCGCCGGTCAGGCCGAGGTCGCGGCGGCTCCGTTGTACTGAGACCTGCTGAAACGCCCGGCGGGTTGGAAGCGGCCCAGCACTGTGGCCGCGTCCTCACCGGTGACCTGCGCGATGAGGTCGTGCGCGTCCGCCACCGAGTTCACCGAACGCGCCGCCTGCGGGCGGTGCAGTGTGCCCACGAGCGCCGAGGCGAACCGCGGATCGGCCGCCGCCGCACTGAAGAACTGGCCGCCGATCTCGGCGAATTCGGGGTCGCTGAGGAACAGGCGGGTGACCTTGGCGGCATCTTCGGCCCGAGCGTCCAGGAACGCCTCGTACTGGGTGGTGATCCAGGCGTCGTCGAACGCGCCCTCGTGTGACGCGGCCGCCGCGACCAAGCGCTGTGCCTGGATGAGCCCGCTCTGCGCGCCCTGCCCTGCGACCGGGTCGTAGGCCACGGCGGTATCCCCGAGCGCCGCCACCGGGTGGCCGCTCGTGGTGTGCCCGACACCGCGCCGGAACAGCGGCCGGACCGCGCCCTTGAGCCAGGAATACGGATCGTCGGCGAGCACCTTCGTGGCGAGCACCTCCGGCAGATCCCAGTCGAGGTAGTCGCGGGAGAGGTCGGTCACGATCCGATGCGCCGATTCTGCCGAATCGGCGGCCGCGAAGCGCTTCTCCCAGTCGCCGCCGGGCCGCGCCCAACCCAGGAAAGCCCAGGTCGGCCCCGCGTCCTTGTGCAGGTACGGCCCCCACCACGCCTCGCCTTCCTCGGCGAGGATGGAGAAGCCGCTGCGCCCGCCACCGGCCGGGCTGCGATGAGCGAACACCGACTCGTCGTGCGGCAGGCCCGTGACGGTGACGGTGAGCAGATTGCGCTGCGGTGCGTCGTAGACGGTGCGCGTCTCGTCCACTGCGAACAATTGGGAGAGACCGCCGCGGCCGGTGGCGACCAGGGTGAGGTCGTTATCGGCGGCGATCGGGTCGAGCCGTTCGGGTGTCACCGGATCCACGACGAACCGACCGCCGCGTTCCAGGAAGGTGGTGAGCCGTTCGTCGGCTTTGAGCCGGGTATCGACGGCTAGGCCGTGGTAACCGTCGAAGGCGCCGTCGAAGGCGATCAGCTCCTCGCCGCCACCGGCGACGCGGACGGTGAGACCGCTGTGCAGCGGTGCGCGGTCGAGGTAGGTGGGCAGGCCGAGTGCTTCTTCGGCGGCCTGGGCCTCACCGAAGATCAGCGCGGTACCGGTCGCGGGTACTTTGTCGCGCAGATCGCGCTGGTCCTTATCGCTGTAGACGGTGACCGTGAACCCGGCGTCGAGCAGGCCGAGCGCCGCGGTGACGCCGGTTTGTCCCGCTCCGATCACGGCGGCTTTGCGGTGGGAAGTGTTCTGCGTTGTCATAGCGCCATGGTCACGATCGCGGCGGCCGAGCTGCACCATTACACTCATCGCGAGTTGATGCCGAACAACACCGCACCGCAGCCCTTTTCGTGACATCATCGACGATTGCCACCGAAACAGGACCGGATCGCCCGCTCTACCATCCGTATATGACGTTCGATCTCGTCCCGCTGACCGGCGACCGCGCCGAGGGCTACCGGCAACTCACCGCCCGGGCCGCCGCGCTGCTCGCCGGCGAATCCGACCGGACCGCGAACGCCGCCAATCTGAGTTCGCTGATCTACCACAGTCTGGCGGAGGTCAACTGGGCCGGTTTCTACTTCTACGACGGCCGGGAGCTCGTCGTCGGGCCTTTCCAGGGAAAACCGGCGTGTGTGCGGATCAGGCTGGGCGCGGGCGTGTGCGGCACCGCGGCGCACACCCGCCGAACCCAGCTGATTGCCGATGTGCACACCTTCCCCGGCCATATCGCCTGCGACGCCGACAGTCGCTCGGAGATCGTGGTGCCGCTGGTGCACGCGGGTGAACTGGTCGGCGTTCTCGATCTCGACAGTCCGCGCCCCGGCCGGTTCGACGAGACCGACCGGCGCGGGATCGAATCGGTCGCCGAGGTCTTTCTGGAGTCGCTGGCGCGAACCTGAGCGCTCGTCTCGGCGACCGCGACGGGCCCGGCGCGGGTCGTGAACCACCCCTCAGGGCCGGGCGCGATGATGCCGTGGTGATCAGGTGATCAGTTCCCCGGAGATATTGCGCGACACTTCGTCCGGCAGCACGGTGGAGCCCGGCCCGCCCACGCGGTACCGCGCGCCGCGATGTTCCGGCGGCAACCGGTCCCCGCGCTCGAACAGCGCGTTGCGCAGGGTCCCCGGCACATACTCCGTGGGGTAGGCACCGCGTTCGGTGAGCACGGGGATCACGTATCGCACGATGTCCTCGAAGGTCCCGGGCGTGATCGCGTAGGCGAGATTGAACCCGTCCACATCGGTGTCCTGTGCCCACTCCTGCAACCGGTCGGCCACCGTCTCGCCGGAGCCGACGAATACCGGCCCGATTCCGCCGATCCCGGCCCACCGCCCGATATCGCGAACCGTCCATTCCCGGCCGTCGTCGTCGAACTCCTGGAACGCGGCCACCGCCGAACGGATGGCATTGCTCTGCACCTCGCCGATCGGGTCGTCGAGGTCGTAGCGGGACAGATCGATTCCCATCCAGCCGGACATGAATACCAGCCCGCCCTCGACGCTGGCGTAGGACAGGTACTCCTCGTGTTTACGTCGCGCGTCCTCGTCGGTGGCAGCGGTGACGATGGTGGCCAGTGCGTAGATCCGGGCGGCGTGACGATCGCGGCCCGCCGCCTCGAGCGCGTCGCGGATACCGGACACCGTCTGTGTGAGCACTCGTTTCGACGGCGCGGCGACAAAGATGGCCTCGGCGTTCTCGGCGGCGAACCGCACCCCGCGTGGCGAGGCACCCGCCTGAAAGATCACCGGTGTGCGCTGCGGCGACGGCTCGGACAGGTGTACACCCGGAACGGTGTAATGCTTTCCGCTGTGGCCGATATGGTGCACCTTGGCGGGATCCACATAGATATTGCGCACCGGATCCCGGACGACCGCGTCGTCCTCCCAGGACCCCTCCCACAATTTGTAGAGCACTTCCAGGTACTCGTCGGCCTGGTCGTAGCGATCGTCGTGGTCGAGTTGATCATCGGCACCGAAATTGCGTGCCGCCGAGCGCAGATACCCGGTGACGACGTTCCAGCCGACCCGGCCACCGGTCAGATGATCGAGGGTGGACAACCGGCGGGCGAACGGATACGGGTGTTCGAAACCGGTCCCGGTGGTGATCCCGAATCCGAGATGTTCGGTCACCGCGGCCATCGCCGAGACCAGGAGCAGCGGATCGGCCACCGGGGTCTGCGCGCCCTGCCGCAGCGCCGCGCGATCGTCACCGCCGTACACGTCGTAGGTGCCCAGCACATCGGCGATGAAGAGTCCGTCGAACCGGCCGCGTTCCAGCAGTGCCGCCAGTTCGGTCCAGTAGTTCAATTCCTTGTAGCGGTGCGACTGATCATCGGGATGCCGCCACAGCCCGGGAGACTGGTGGGCGACACAGTTCATATCGAAGGCGTTGAACCGGATCCGCCGGGTCATCACACCGCCCCTTCGGCGGGCTTGCGTTCCCCCGCGCTCCAGGCGAACGGTAACTGGGTGCCGTTCAGTAGATGATCACCGATGGCCCGCGCCTTCTGAATGGCCGGGTTGTGCACCGAAATGGTGCGCGCATTGCGCCAGTGCCGGTCCAGCCGCAACCCCTCCGAGGTGATGGATGCCCCGCCCACCTCGAACAGCTGAGTTGTGGCGGCCAGCACGGTATCGATCACACCGAGTTGCGCCTGGGCCGCGGCGAGTTCGGCCTCGATCAGGCTCTGTTCCTCGGTGGCTCCGGCGGCGAGTACCTCGTCGAGCACATCGGCGACGGCCAGGACGCTGGCGCGGGCGCCGAACGACGCGGCCGACAACCGGCCGATCACCTGCTGCACCAGCGGATCGTGGCGGGGCAGATCCGCCGCGGAATGGGTGTAACCGCGGCGACGGGCGGCGACCCACTCGCGAGTGTCGCGTTCGGCGCGTTGCGCGATTCCAGCTAGGACCGCGAGCTGGAAAAGCTGCAGGTAGGAGGTCGAATAGGTCGCGCCCGCGGCACCGTAGCCGGGGCCGAGGATCCGGTCCTGCGGTACCGCGACCCCGGTGAATTCGGTGGTGCCGCTGGCGGTCAGCCGCTGCCCGAAACCGTCCCAGTCGTCGTGCCGGCGCACCCCCTCGGCCTCGGCGTCCACCAGCACGCTGACCCGCTCACCGTCCCGGTCGGCGGCGACCAGGATGTGGTCGGCGTAGAGCGATCCGGTGCTGTAGTACTTCGTCCCGTCGAGCACCCAGCCTTCCCCGGACTGCGTCAGCCGGGTCTGATACCGGCCCACCGCCCCGATGCCCGGCTCGGTGATCGCATTGCCGACCAGTGTCCCCTCGGAAATCGTGCGCAGCCACTGTTCGCGCGCCGGCCCCGCCTCGGCGAGCAGCTGGTCCTCCACGAACACGAAGTGCACGCGCAGTGCCTGCGGCAGATTCGATTCGGCCGCGGCCAGCTCGATCAGCTGCCGGAACAGCTGGCGCACGCTCGCCCCGTACCCGCCGTATTCGACGGGCACCCGTAGCGCGCCGAACCGCGCCGCGCGCAACCGGCGCACTTCGTCGTAGGCGAGCCGGCGGTCGATCTCGCGCTCGACCGCGCCGGCCGCGATATCGGCGTAGATCGGCGCGAACACCGCGTCCAGATCGGTATCGGAGACAGGTTGTGCGGTGGAAGTCATCCGCTCACGATCACCGACACCGCGGGCCCGCTCACCGGTTACACGCAGTCAGATCGAAACAATCGGCGGGCAAAGAATCCCGCCGATTCCAACCGGTGACTGGACGAGCGGAACCGGTCAGGATCACAGATCGGCCCGGCGAGGAGCTCGGCCACCCCACTGTCCGTTCCAGAGCCCCTCGAAGGAGGATTCCGGTGAGTCTGTCGTTCCACTGGTTCCTGCCCACCTACGGCGATTCGCGCGGCCTGATGGCCGGTGGTCACGGCACATCGATGTCCGGTGACCGTCCCGCCTCGCTGCGCTACCTGAACCAGATCGCGGGCGCGGCCGAGGAGAACGGCTTCGAGGCGGTCCTCACCCCCACCGGCGCCTGGTGCGAGGACGCCTGGCTGGCCACCGCCATGCTCGTGGAGACCACCGAAACCCTGAAATTCCTGGTGGCGTTCCGCCCCGGCCTGGTGAGCCCGACCCTGGCCGCGCAGATGGCCGGTACCTACCAGCGGCATTCCCGGGGCCGACTACTGCTCAACGTGGTCACCGGTGGCGAACCGCACGAACAGCAGGCGTTCGGCGATTTCCTGAACAAGGAGCAGCGCTACGAGCGCACCGGCGAATTCCTGCACATCGTGCGCGAACTGTGGGAGTCACGGGAACCGATCAGCTTCGAGGGCACACATCTTCAGGTGCGAGGCGCCCTACTCAACAACCACCCCGACCCGGTACCACCGGTCTTCTTCGGTGGCTCCTCCGCCGCCGCCGGGCCGGTCGCCGCACGGTACGCCGACACCTACCTGACCTGGGGCGAACCGCTGGTGGCGGTCGGTAAGAAACTGGAGTGGATCCGCGGCCTGGCCGCCGAACGCGACCGCACCCTCGATTACGGCATCCGGCTGCACGTCATCACCCGCGACACCTCCGAAGCCGCCTGGGCCGAGGCCGACCGGCTGCTACAGGGCATCGATCCGGCCGATATCGAACGGGTGCAGGCCAACCTGGCGAGCAGCGAATCCGAAGGCCAGCGGCGCATGCTCGACCTGCACGGCGGCCGGACCGACCGCCTGGAGATCGCCCCCAACCTGTGGGCGGGTGTCGGCCTGGTCCGCGGCGGGGCGGGCACCGCACTGGTCGGGTCGCACGAAGAGGTCGCCGAACGGCTCATCGAATACTCGCGACTCGGTATCGGCCACTTCATCCTCTCCGGCTACCCGCACGTCGAGGAGGCGTACTGGTTCGGTGAGGGCGTCCTGCCGATCCTGGAGAAGAAGGGATTGTGGCGCCGGTCGGTCGACCGGCCCGTCGCAGCCACCGGAACCCCGTTCGCCACCGCCTCCACCAGCTGAATCACCGCCATACCCACCGGCCGGACGTAGCCCACCGTTTTCGCCGGAACCGGGCTACCGTGAGTGGGTGGGTGAGTCGGTATCGCTCGGTGAGGTCCAGGAGGCTCTGCTGATTCCCCGTTACGGCCGCGCGCACTGACCGGCCGACCCGCCCGGATCGGTTCGGCCATCGGCGGCAGCATCACCGAAGTCCCGTCACGGCTTCTGCTGCGGGACACGACATCTGCGGGTACCATGTCCGCCAGGTGTTTGCCCCTTCCCTGGAAAGGGTATGTGGCTCACCGCGAAGTTCTGCTCATAGATTGCGATCGCTTCGACCGAGGGGAGCATAGGCCAGCAGCGCACTCTATCCATTGTGCTGGCGGCCGGCGGCGCGGGCCGAAGTCGAGTGGCAAGCCCTGCCGCACTGTGATCATCGGCAGTCCCGTATCCCCGATCTGCGTCCACCGGCACGAGAAACAGGGTATGCCTCTCCACGCATGCCTCGTGTCAGCGGGCGCCTCGGGTTCGGCCGACAACCCCTTCCGTCGAATTCCCTCGACAACTATCGATTCGTTTGGAGTTTCTCTGTGTCTATCCCCCAGCCGCTGGAAACGCCGCAGTCTTCCTATGACGGCTGCCCGATCGTGCCCAGCTCGGTGATCGATGAGGACGGACCGCGAGTAGCGATATACACAAAGGAATTCGCCGCGGATCCGCAGCGCGTATACCTGGAGCTGAGGGCCCGCTACGGATCACTGGCACCGGTGGAGATCGCCCCGGGTGTGCCGGCCACCCTTGTCGTCACCTACGAGGCCGCCAAGCGAATTCTGCACGACCCCGAGCACTTTCCGGCCGACCCCCGGATGTGGGAGGCGAACGTACCGCTCGACTGCCCGGTCCGGCCGATGTTGCAGTGGCGGCCGAATGCCCTCCGCAACTCCGGAATCGCACATACTCGGCTGCGCGCGGCGAACACCTTCGCCATCAACGGGATCGACCTGCACGGCGCGCAGTCCTTGGTCGAGAAGGTCGCGGTGCCGCTGATCAACGCCTTCTGCATCGATGGACACGCCGATCTGCTCGAACAGTTCGTGCACCCGCTCGTCTTCGAGGTCCTCAACACCCTGGTCGGCTGCTCGGCCGATATCGGGGCGCGTGTCGCGCAGGGCATGGCCGCCGTATTCGATACCTCCGCGGATGCCGAACAGGGCAACGCGATACTGGAATCGGCGCTGTACGAACAAACCGTGCACAGGATCGCCGAGCCCGGCAACGACATCACTACTCGGATGATCGCGCACAGCGCGAACTTGACCGAGGAGGAGGTGATTCACCAACTTGTCGTCATATACGGGGCGGGGATCGAACCGACGGTCAACCTCATCTTGAATACGTTGCGACTGATGCTGACCGACGACCGGTTCGGCGGGGAGATGGTCGGCGGTAGCCTCTCGACCGTGGACGCACTGGAGGAGTTGCTGTTCACCGATCCGCCGCTGGCGAACTTCTGCTTCAGTTATCCGCGGCAGCCGATCCTCATCGACGGCGTGTGGCTACCGGCGCATCAGCCCGTGCTGATCAGCATGTCCGCGTGTAACAACGATCCCGCGGTACATACCGCAGTACACAGCGGAGGTTTCACCGCCAATCGATCCCACCTCGCCTGGGGCGCCGGTCCGCATTCCTGTCCCGCGAAGGACATCTCTTCCACCATCGCTCGCGTGGCGATAGATCAACTGCTCGATGCGCTACCCGATATCGAGTTGGCGGTCTCCGTCGAGGATTTGCAGTGGCGGTCCGGGCCCTACCATCGCTCCTTGGCGGGCTTGCCGGTCACGTTCGCACCTGCTCCGCCGATGACTGTGTGATCACTCGCGCCGCCGCCTCGGGCGCCCTGAGCCGCCGGCTCTTCGGGCTGTCCTTCTCGGTGTCGTAACACTGCTGGTTACGCTCGACCTCGAGGTTGTGTCTCACCAGGGAACCGGGGCTAACCTCACCAGGTGACCACTGCCCAGCACCCCGGCCGGACCGCCCCGGGCGCCGCGGTCGCGGACGCCGTGCGCGAGGACATTCTCGCCGGTCGGTTGTCCCCCGGCGACCGGCTGCGCGAAGTGGATCTGGCGGAGCGGTTCGGGGTGTCCCGGGTACCGGTCCGCGAGGCACTGTCGCAGTTGCAGAGCGAGGGGTTCGTCACGCTGGTGCGCTATCGCGGGGCCACCGTATCGGCGCCGTCGGGGTCGGCGGCGCGGGAACTGGTACAGATCCGGCGGGGGTTGGAGGTGCTGGCGGCGCAGCTGGCGGCACGGTCTCGGGGCGGGACGGTGGCGGCGGAACTCCAGCGGGTGGTGGAGCGGGGCCGGTCGGCCGATCTGAGCCACGCTCACGACGAGCTGCCGCCGTTGATCCTGCGGTTCCACACGCTGGTCGCCGAGGCGTCGGGTAATCAGCAGTTGCGGGCGATGCTGGAGCAGATCCTCGAGCGGGTGTCCTGGATTTTCGGGCAGCGGCTGGAGAGCCGAACCCATATCTCGTGGAGCGATCACGCCGCCATCGCGCAGGCGATTCTCAACGGCTCGCCGGTCCAGGCGGGGTATCTGATGGATGAGCACATCGCCCGGGACGAAGAGCTGCTCGCGGATATGGACGCCGAGGGTTCCAGCGCCTGAACAGGCTCGACCCAGCAGAGACCGGTCGGCATGAACGCCAGGTTTGTATACAAATCTTCTTCGGCGTTGCGCGTCACTTGCACAGTTCACCGGCATGGAACCTCGAGCAACATCGGCGAAACAGTATTTGTATACAAATTCTGGTGTTGCTTATTTCTTCTGCCCGAGGCCAGGTCCCATGTCCACAGACGCTGCCCCGACCCAGTCGCCGCCGCTGGCTCCACCCGCTCGCCTACCGTTCTGGCGCACAACACTGTTCGGTATCCAGCACGTGCTCGTCATGTACACCGGCTGCGTCGCGGTCCCGCTGGTCTTCGGCGCGGCCCTCGGGCTGGACACCTCCACCATCGCCACCCTGGTGAACGCCGACCTCCTGGTCGCCGGCGTCATCACCCTCGTGCAGGCCCTCGGTATCGGGAAACTGCTCGGGGCCCGGATGCCGGTGGTGGCGGGTGCCTCCTTCACCGCGGTGACGCCGATGATCCTGATCGGCGAGGAGTACGGCCTGTCCGCCGTCTACGGCGCCATGATCGCGGCGGGCATCTTCGGCATGCTGGTGGCGATCCCGTTCGCCGCGCTGGTGCGGTTCTCCCCGCCGATGGTGCGGGGCGCGGCGGTCACCATGATCGGGTTGTCGCTGATCGGCAAGGCCGTATCGATGACCTTCGGTGACGAACCGGCGGGTGGCGCGCCGCTGGCGCTGGCTGCCGGGGTGGTCCTCACGATCGTCGTCCTGATGCGTTACGGCCGCGGCATCGTCGCGCAGTCCGCGGTACTGATCGCGCTGGTGCTCGGAACCCTCGCGGCCGCGGCGCTCTCGCTCACCGATTTCAGTGCCGTCGGCACGGCCGCCTGGTTCGGCCTGCCCGACCCGTTCCTGTTCGGCACCCCCACCTTCCCGATCGCCGGGATCATCTCGATGTGCCTGGTGATGCTGGTGATCTTCACCGAATCCACCGCCTACCTGATGGCCACCGCCGACCACCTCGGCCGCCCGCTGGAACCGAATCGGCTCGCTCGCGCGCTGGGCGCCGACGGAGCCTCCGCCGTGCTGGGCGGGTTCCTGACCTCGTTCCCCGACACGATCTTCGCCCAGAACGTCAGCCTGGTGCGGATGACCGGGGTGTCGAGCCGCCGGGCGGTCGCTCTCGCGGGCGGGCTGCTGGTGGCGCTCGGTCTGGTGCCGAAGATGGGCGAGGTGGTCGCCAATCTGCCGGGCGCGGTGATCGGTTCGGTGAGCCTGGTCATGTTCGCCACCGTCGCCGGCGTCGGAATCGCCACCCTCGCCCGGGTCGACTACACCCGCAACGACAACCTGCTCGTCGTCTCGCTGGCCATGGGGATCGGCATGATCCCGGTGGTCGCGCCGGAAGTCTACGAAGGGCTCCCATCGTCGGTCCGGATCATCGCCGGCGGCGCGATCACCAGCACCGTCATCGTGGCCTTCGTCCTCAATCTCGTCTTCAACCACCTCACCCCGGACCGCACCCAGAAGGAGAGCGCCGCATGACCGGTATCGCCCTGTTGACCGTGCCCACCACCGATCCCGGCGATACCGCCCCCTTCGAAATACTGACCGGAGCCGGTTACCGCACCGGCGACCTCGTCTCGGTGATCGGCAAAACCGAGGGCAACGGCTGCGTCAACGATTTCAGCCGCACGCTGGCCACCGCCGTCTGGGAACCGCGTATCCCGGAAGCCGCGGTCACCGTGTTCTCCGGTGGCACCGAGGGGGTGCTGAGCCCACACGTGAACATGTTCGTCCGCGACGACCGCCACCACGCGGGTTTCGATCGAGGCCTGGTCGCGGCCGCACGCCGCAGCCGGGCACTGGATCCCGGGGAGATCGGGCGGGCGGGCCAGATCGACACGGTCGCCGACACTGTGGGCAAACTGCTCGCCGAGCTCGGCGTGACACCCGCCGATGTCCATCTGGTGCTGGTGAAATGCCCGCTGCTCACCTCGGACAAGATCACCGCGCTGCATGCCGCGGGCCGGGCGCCCGTCGCTACCGATACCTATGCGTCGATGGGCTGGTCGCGGGCGGCGAGTTCACTCGGAATCGCCGTCGCACTGGGTGAATGCGACCGGGAGACCGCGCTGCGCGCCCTGGCCGGCGACGCCGATGTCTGGTCGGCCCGGGCCTCCGCCAGCGCGGGCGCCGAACTCGACGACTGCCATGTGCTGGTGGTCGCCGAGAGCCCGACCGCGGCCAACCCGCTGCGCGCCTTGCACGGGCAGATGGCCGATGCGATCGACCTGGCCTCGGTGCAGCAGCTGTTGGCGCGGGTGACGGCGGCCGGGGGCACGGTGCGGCAGATCTTCGCCAAGGCGGAGGCCGATCCCCGCGGCTCGGTGCGGGGTCTGCGGCACACCATGCTCACCGACTCCGATATCAACGCCACCCGGCATGCGCGCGGTGCCGTCGGCGGTCTGTTGGCGGCGCTCAAGGGCGACGGCGCGGTGTATGTATCCGGCGGCGCCGAGCACCAGGGTCCACCGGGCGGCGGCAGCATCACCGTGATCTACGAACTCCCCACCCCCGAAGGGACCGATGCGCCATGAGCACCACGACGCGACAAGGAGCTCACCGCATGACCCCCACCACTGTGGACGCCACCCCATACACCTGGCCCTTCGACGGCCCGATCGACCCCGCCCGCACCGCGCTGCTGTTGATCGACTGGCAGCTCGATTTCTGCGGACGCGGCGGTTACGTCGACCAGATGGGCTACGACCTCTCGCTGACCCGAGCCGGCCTGGAACCCACCGCGCGGGTCCTCGCCGCCGCACGCGAGCTCGGCCTGACGGTGATCCACACCCGCGAAGGGCATCGCCCCGATCTCGCCGACCTGCCCGCGAACAAGCGCTGGCGGTCGGCGCGGGCCGGTGCGGAGATCGGCAGCGCCGGCCCGTGCGGACGCATCCTGGTGCGCGGCGAACCGGGCTGGGCGATCGTGCCCGAGGTCGCGCCGATTCCCGGCGAACCGGTGGTCGACAAACCCGGCAAGGGCGCCTTCTACGCCACCTATCTCGACCTGCTGCTGCGCAGTGCGGGTATCACCCACATCATCCTCACCGGTATCACCACCGATGTCTGCGTGCACACCACCATGCGCGAAGCCAACGACCGCGGCTACGAATGCCTGATCCTGTCCGACTGCACCGGCGCCACCGAACGCGAACACCACGAAGCGGCGCTGAGCATGGTCACCATGCAGGGCGGGATCTTCGGTGCGGTCGCCACGTCCGACCAGTTGCTGGCCGCGCTCGGGAAGCAGTCCGTCACCGCATGAGAGTCGTTCTGATCCACGGGGTGGCCACGGACAGCCGGGTGTGGGCGGCCACGGTCGCCGCACTCGGCCCGGCCGTCGAGGTCCACACCCCCGACCGGCCGCAGTCGGGCGATATGGAGACCGAGATCACCGCTCTCGCGTCACTGTGCGAGGGAGCGTTCGTGGTGGGGGTCAGCGGCGGTGCGACGCTCGGCTTGGAGATGGCTTCCCGAGGAGTCGAATTCGCGGGCGCGCTATTGCACGAACCGGCGGCCGGATCGCTCGCACCGGGACTGCTCGACGAGGTCGCGCGGTCCTTCGAGCGGGCGGGTGTGGCGGGGTTCGGCAGGACGCTCTACGGTCGCAGTTGGTCACCGGAACTCACCGTCGCCACCCGCGATACGGTCGCCGGAGAGTTGGCGATGTTCCGAGCGTTCGAACCCCGTCCGGTGGGCACCCTGGCGGATCGGATCACCGTGACGGTGGGGCAGCATTCCGCGCAGGCCCGCCATCGATCGGTCCGCGACCTCGGTACAGCACTCGGCCTCGAGTACCGGGTCCTTCCCGGGACCGGGCACGCCGCGCACCTGGAGATCCCCGCACAGCTGGCGCACTGGATCCGGCAGCGTACCGGCGTCGGTCTCGGCTCCTATCCGATACCGCCGTTTCCGTGACCACCGCGCGCTGTTCAGAGCCTTTTCCGCGGGAACGAGCGCCGTTCCGGCCGGCCCCGACAGGCATCCGGACCCATTTGTGCTGGGCGCACGAGAGCACGCCGTTGTTTCATGACGTCCGCCCATAGGAGAAGCGACCGAGGCACCATACGCTGACATTGCCCGGTCCCATCGGGCACGAACCGAAACTCCTCGTTCGTACCAGGCCACGACGAGGAAATCGGCACCGATCGGAGTTCGATGTTCCGCGGTCGAGAGGTACAGCGCTCGCACAGCCCGGCGGGTGGGCCGCTGCTCTCTCCCTAGAACCCCATCGGTTCATCCCACCGGAATCCATCGCGAAAGTACGACTCACGAATGCCGCTTCAGCTGTATCTCGCGCCGCAATACGGATTGTCGCCACACCATGGCTGTGCATTACCGCTGCCCAGCCCGACCGAGTTGCTGTACGCGGTCGGCGGCCGGAGAGCCGAGGGACCGGTGTGCCGCCTCGCATCCGCGCTGTCGGAGTCCTACCGGCTCGAATCGGGCCCCGCCGGAGATCGGGCGCGATCTCGCCGGCGGATCCTGATCGCCGAGATCAACGCATGGAGCTCACAACACCTACCCGCGCCCACCGCGGGTGTCCGCGTCTACGAGCGCACCCTCGGCGAGCTCATCGATGTGATCGCCGCTGGTGCCGCGCGCGCGTTCCATCTCCTGGGGCACGACGATCCGGCCGGCGAGCTCATGCACGCGGAATGGACTCGCCTGGCGGAACTACAGATCGCCTACCGCGATCTGGTGCACGATATCGAGATCGGACGATGCTGCCTCCCGGGCGAACCGCACCTTCGGGCGACTCGTCCGCGGCGCGTGGCCGGAACGGGAGAACCGGCGTGAGCGGGTCGGATATGGATATCCCCACCGAGTTGGGCACGCTGCGGGTCCGGGTCACCGGATCGGGGCCGGCGATGCTCCTGTGGCCGAGTCTGCTGATGGACCACACCCTCTGGGACGCGCAGGTCGCCTATTTCTCGCCGCGTTTCACCACCATCGCCGTCGATCCACCGGGCCACGGCGCGAGCACACCGCTCGCCCGACCTTTCACCTTCGAGGAATGTGCGCGATGTGTCCTCCAGATCCTCGACGCACTGGGTATCGACCGCGCGCATTTCGTCGGAAATTCCTGGGGCGCGATGATCGGCGCCACTTTCGGCGCGGTCCATCCCGAGCGAGTGCTGACCGCCGTGCTGATGAACGGGACCGCCACACCGGCCGGGATGCGCCAGCGCCTCGAATTCCGAGCCCTGCTCGCGTTCGCTCGAATCCTCGGCGGATACCGGGGGCCGCTCACCCGTTCCGCGCTCTCCGCCTTCCTCGGTCCGACAACCATGCGGACCAGACCGGATGTGGTCGCGCGAGTACGGCACACTGTGCGCGCCAACGACGTCGGGTCGACCCGGCACGCGGTGCACAGTGTGGTCATCCGCCGGCCCGATCAGCGACAACTGCTCGACCGGATACGCACGCCCACAGCGGTCGTCGGTGGCCGACAGGATTCGACATTCCCGCCCGCCGAGGTCGAGGAGCTGGCGCGTAGCGTCCCCGGAGCCGAACTGTCGTTCCTGGAAGACGGTCATCTACTCGCAGTAGAAGTACCGGACCAGGTGAACTCCCTGATCGACGACTTCCTCCGCCGGCACGAACCGCACGGCTGAAATCCGCATCCGGCGATCCGATCCGGGTTCACAACCGGTCGGCCGTACCGGTGTTCGCGGTCCGTCCACGCTGCGCCGCGAAAATCAACCCGCGCGCCTTCTCCCCTGTCACCGACTGCCCGGCGAGGGCATCGAACGCCCGCCCGTACACATCGATCTCCCGGGGCTGGGTGATGGTGAGTTCGGCGGCGGTCCCCTCCACCATCACCAGTCGGTTGTCGAACATGGCGAAATTGGTGGATACCACCAGCGCCTCGGCGGTGAACGGCACGATCCCGATGGTCACTCGCGGCATACCGATGATGGACGAGAGCCGGTCGAGCTGACCGAGCATGACGGCATCGTCGCCGACCGTGGTGTAGAGCGCTTGTTCGGCGATCAGGAAATGGAACAGGTGGTCGCGCTGGTAGAGGATGCGCTGGCGTTCCATCCGCTTCGACACCGCGTTGTCGACATCATCGGGGATGCGATGGAATTCGATACCGCGGCGCAGTTTGGCGGCGGCGTATTCCGCGGTCTGGAGTAGACCGGGAACGATCTGCGGCTGGAAGTCCCGGATATGGGCGGACGCCGCTTCGAGTTTCAGCGATTTCTGTTGCCGACGGCCGAGGCCGGTGCCGAGGATCTTGCGCCATTCGAGGTAGGCGACATCGATGGTGTTGGAGGTGGCCAGTAGGTCCGGTAGCTGATCTTCGGCGCCGCAGTGACGGCAGTAGGCGCGGATATCGTCGTCGGAGGGTCTTATCCGCGCGAATTCGATCTTGCTCACCTTCGACTCGTGCCAGCCCGCGAGCAGGGCGAGTCTTCGGTTGGTGAGCCCGGCCTGGCGCCGGAGCTCCCGGAGCCGTGCCCCGAGAGCTTCTCGCGCGTCGTGCACTTCGTTCATCTGTCGACATATTCCGTGTAGGGCGTGGCCATGTCCCAGAGCCGGTGCTTCACACACCGGGCGTACCGGATGATCCCCGAATCCGTCGTGACCGCCAGACCGGAGGGTTTGCCGTGGCCGTCGACCAGGTTGTAGACGACCCGCTCGTCGTCGATCAACCACCAGTCGTCCGACGGCACGTCGCCGGCCAGATGCCGGGGTATGTACCGGATGTCCTCACCGGCATCGGTGTTGGTATCGGTCACCGACAGCAACCAGCGGTGATAGTCGGTGTGCGGCACCGTCACCACCCGGACCCGGCGCACGGTCACACCGCGGCCGGTCGTCTCCCGGATCAGCGAGTTCCAGCCGTCCTTCGGATCGTCCGGTACCGCGGGGCGGCCGTCCAGGAACCGGC
Source organism: Nocardia sp. NBC_01329 (assembly GCF_035956715.1). Taxonomy (NCBI): domain Bacteria; kingdom Bacillati; phylum Actinomycetota; class Actinomycetes; order Mycobacteriales; family Nocardiaceae; genus Nocardia; species Nocardia sp. NBC_01329. The sequence continues at coordinate 4,559,582 of NZ_CP108381.1, forward strand.
CCAGCCGGCCTGCTTCGGCCGGCACGGCGTAGGCGTCCCGGACTTCCAGGTGGAATGCCTCGGACACGCACTGGCGCAGGAGCGCGGCCCAGTCCGGCGGCTCATGCGGAAGATAGAGCACCGTAGAACGTCCTTCTGGTCTTCGGGACTTCGATCGCTACCTCATCGGGCGCCAGATCGAGCTGCGCCAAGATCTCACGCTCGGCGACCGGCCGGCCGGCGAGGGTGAACGTGCCTCGGCCGGTATCTTCCATGGGTGCGCCGATGAAGGTATCGGGTTCGGCGTAACCCAGTAGCAGGTGCGGGATCTCGACGGTCGCGGGGCTGTCGGTCTCCCATCCCTGGACCAGATAGCTTCCTTGATCGGTTGTGTACAGACTGGGGCATCCACCGAGATCCGAGCCCCCCTTACCGAGAAACCGCAGACGCATACTTCAACCCCTGTTCGATGGTTAGCACGAGTTTTCCCGCACCTCGTACATGATGCACTTCTGCGCCGACACGCGGGAAACAGCGGAACCCGGTTGTGCAAACTTGTGCTCACCGCTCGCCATGATCGGTCTGTACTCCTTACCGTCGACTCAACCGTCGCGCCGGATATCTGTGCCGGGGAACTGGTATCCGAGTCGACCACAGACCGAGGGGTGATCATGCGATTCGAGGTGAAGGTGAGCGGTTACGGGGGCCGGTGGCTCCTCTCCGCACCCGCGTTCGGTGTCCGCAAGATCGTGGACGACGAGTCCGCCATCCGGGACGAGGCCCACCGGATGATCGCCCGGTGCGGGACCGCGCCGACCGTTTTCGAGATCGAGCTCGTGCCGGGTGAGGGCCTCGACACATCGCCCCCGGCCGACGATCGGCCCCCGGCCGGGGAGATCCACGGCCACGGACGTTTTCCGGGGGGAGCGACGGTATCCGAACTCCGCGTCGGAACGCGCCGTACCGACGAACCGGTGATCGACGACGGTTTCTGATCCAGTTCGCAGGTGCACACATCCCCCGGTAGCCACGGCACGGTCGGCTACCGGAGGAGGCGTTCGACATCACCGGACCGCGACAGCGTTCCGGGACAGCGTTCAGGGACAGCGGGATTCAGGGTTTCGGCACGGCGGGCAGGGCGATGGCCGGGTCGATGAACTCGTTGGTCACCAGATCGGTGGCGGTGAGCCCATCGGCGATCTTGTCGCCGCGTTTACGCAGGATCGGAGTCACCGCGTCGATCACCCGGTTCACCCGTGCCTCGTCGAAATTGCCGAGGGTGTCGTCCGGTCCGTTACCGACGATCTTCTCGGCCACCTGCACTTTCACCGAATCGGTATTACCGGCGGCGGTCATCGGCGGCCCGTCGGGGATGGTTTCGGCGATCCGCAGCAGCGCCTGGTTCACCGGTTCGGGATCGGCGATGTAGTCGATCTGGGCTTGCTGCAGCATCGGGACCAGTTTCGTCAGGCAGGGCCGCAGAGCATCGAGTTCACCGGTCCGCACCGACCAGGCGTGCGGGTAGATCTCATAACCGGATTCGTGGACGAGCAGCGAGTCGGTGGGTTTGCGCCAGCCCTCGACGTCGTGTTCCCAGCGGAAGGGTTCGTTGGATACATACCCCTGCTGCATCACGCGACCGCGCTCGGCGACGAAACGGCTCGGCGTGCCGTCGAACGAGGCATCGGCCTGGTCCGGACGCACATAGCCGTGGGCGGTGAGGTAGTCCATGAATATCTTGCCCTCGCTGTACACCACCGGGGCGCCGGTGTCGGGGACGTCCTTCCACGTTTCGACGTGATAGGTCGCCGGATCCCACATGATGATCTGCGGATTCACATCGAGCGAGGCGAATACTCCGGTCACCGGGAATTCTGCCCGGGCGCGGACGGCGTCGTCGGTGGGGACGAAACCCAGGGTGATCGAGGTGTCCTGGTACATCTGCGCGGGTACCGGCTGACCGCCCAGGAACGGGCCGCCGAGCCGGACCTCGACATTGATACCGGTATCGCCCAGTGGGCCCGCGTAGGAGCCCTTGTTGACGTCCACGGTGCCGTCGGGTCCGACGAGCTGGAACGCGGCGGCCCGTTCCGGGGTGGCGTACCAGTCCGTCTGGATCACGACGGTCGACGGGCAGGCTCCGGCCAATGGGCCGGCACCGGTGGGTTCCGGAACCGAACTCGCTCCACCGCAGGCGGTGAGCAGCGCGGTACCCGCGAGGGCAGTGAGAGCGGACAGCGGTTTCTTCATGGCACTTCCTGAGGTGAAGAGTGGATAGGTGGAGGAGAGATCAGTGGCCGCGGCGGCGGCCGTGCGCCCGCTCCACGCGGACGGCCAGGAAATCGAAGAACCAGAACAGCATCAGCCCGGCCAGCGAGGACAGCAGCAGTGCGGTGAGCAGTTCCTCGGTCGCCAGCCGCTGCCGGTAGACGTCGATCATCCGGCCGATACCGGGTTCACCCTGGCGGAAGAAGAAGTCGGCGACGATCGAGCCGATGATCGCCATCCCGCCGGAGATCTTGAAACCGGAGATCATCGCGGGCAGTGCGGTGGGCAATTGGAGTTTCAGCAGCCGCTGCCATCGGCTCGCGCCGTGCAGGGTGAACAGGTCGTGCTCGGCCGGTGCGACGGCTTTCAGGCCGAACAGGGTGTTGGTGACCACCGGGAACAGCGCCACCATCACACAGACGATCACCCGGCTGCCGAATTCGTAGCCGAACCAGAAGCCGAACAGCGGGACCACGGCCAGGATCGGAATGGTCTGCAGGATCACCGCGTACGGGTACAGCGAATATTCGGCCCAGCGCGCCTGGCTCATCACCACCGCGAATCCGACGCCCAGCGCCATGGCGATGACCAGTCCGCTCAATGCGACCAGCACCGTGGAACCCAAGGCGGACAGGATCTCCGAACGGACGGCCGAATCGAGCAGGCCTTCGCTGATCACCTGGTCGGGGCCGGGTAACAGGAAACGCGATTCCGCGGCGATCAGGTGGTGACTGGTGAAGTACCAGACACCCATGACGACGACGAACACCACAACAGGGGCGATGATTCGCACCGGCGCCGACCTGCGACGCGTTGTCCGCACCGCCTGTTTCGGCTGGTCCTGTGTGGTAGCAGTACGAGTGGCGGTGTCCGCCGCGACCGTTGTCATGCCGCGGCCCCCTGTTCGGCAGCGTGCAGCGCGGCGGAGACCGCACCGGCGATCTCGGCGAACTCCGGGGTGTAGCGCAGTCCGGGCTCCCGCGGAAAGTCCAGGGATACCGGGATATCGGCCGCCACCCGGCCCGGACGGCCGGTGAGCACGACGACTCGGGTCGACATGAACACCGCCTCCGGGACCGAATGGGTGACGAACACACCCGCGAAGGCGTCACGCCGGAAGAGACCGCCCACTTCCTCGTTGAGCCGCTGGCGGGTGATCTCGTCGAGGGCACCGAACGGTTCGTCGAACAGGAACACTTCCGGCCGCAGCGTGAGTGCGCGAGCGATGGAGGCCCGCATACGCATACCGCCGGAGAGCTGGGCGGGTTTATGTTTCTCGAAACCGCCCAGCCCGACCCGTTCGATGGCGTCCAGCGCCGCCGCGCGGCGTTCGGCCCGGTTCACCCCGGCCAGTTCCGCGGGAAGTTCCACATTGCGCAAGACCGTGCGCCACGGCAGCAGTGTCGCTTCCTGGAAGACGTAGCCGAGATGTTCGGTGGCGACCGCGACCGCACCGGAACTGGCTTCTTCGAAACCGGCCGCCAGCCGTAGCAGGGTCGATTTCCCGCAGCCGGAGGGGCCGACGAGGGAGACGAATTCGCCTGGGCGGACGGCGATATCGATATCGCGCAGTGCGGCGGTTCCGTTCTCGAAGACCATCGACACATTCCGGAACGCGAGGGCCGGGTCCGGCCCGGTCGTATACATTGCCTCCCCTGTATGGGTCGGCGCCGGGATAGCCTTTGTGCTCATGGAACAGTTCTATCGGCTGCTCGTTGCCGATCGCGGTCCGCCGGATTACACCCCTGTTTCGTATACGATCAAGAAACCAATTGTCCGTCCCGTGCCACCACCCGGCCACCCTTGAGAACCAGTTTCCGGGTCGGGACCCCGACGACCGCCGCCGCCGGCGTCGCGGCCTCGACCGTGACGAGATCGGCCCGCGCCCCCACCCGCAACCCGTAGTCCGCGAGTCCGAGGACCTTCGCACCGCCGAGAGTCCCCGCAGCGAGCGCCAATTCGATCTCCTCGTCGGCGAGCAGTCGATCGCGGAAAGCCACGGTACTGATCCGGCGCAACATATCGCCGTCGCCGTAAGGGGTCCACAGATCCCGGATACCGTCGTTGCCGAGAGCGAGAGTCGCGCCGGCGGCGTGCATCACGCGTAGTGGCACCACCGGCGCGTCGCCGACCGCGCAGGTCACCATGGCCACGCCCGCTTCGGTCAGACGCTCGGCGATCCGCCGCTGCTCGTCGGGCGGCAGCGCGCCCATCGCGTAGGCGTGGCTGATGGTGACCCGCCCACCCAGGCCGGTGGTCTTCGTCCGTTCGATGATCAACTCGAATTCCCAGGCACCGAGGGCACCTCCATCGTGCAGGTGGATATCGATTTTCGCGCCGTAGCGTTCGGCCAGGCCGAAGATGAGGTCCAACTGCCCGGTCGGGTCACCGTCGTATCCGGCGGGATCGATCCCGCCCACCACCTCGACACCCCCGGCCAAAGCCTCGTCCAGCAGTTCCGCGGTCCCGGGCCGGCGGATCAGACCGCCCTGCGGGAAGGCGACCAGTTCGACGTCCACCCGGTCGCGGTGCCGGGCGGCGGCGGTCCGCACCGCCTCCACCCCGGCCAGCCCGACCGAGGGATCGATATCGATATGACTACGTACGTGCGCCGTTCCGCCGGCGATCATGGTCGCGAGCAGGTTCGCGGAATAGTCGGCGCTCGGAATGCCGAGTTCGGCACGCCGGTTCTCGCCGTTGGCGATCCGCCCGGCCAGCGAACGGCCACCGGTATTCGGCACCCACGGCCCACTCCACAGGGTCTTGTCCAGATGGCAGTGGGTATCGACGAATCCGGGCAGGACCAGCGCACCCGCCAGTTCGAGGGTTTCGGCGCCGGGGGCCGCCAGCCCCGGCCCGAGCTGCTCGATCCGACCGGCCCGGATCAGGATATCGGCGGTTTCCAGCGGTCGGCCGGGCAGCCAAGGACGGCCGTTGCGCAGTACCAGATCGGTCATGATTCCTTCTTTCACCAGATTCACGTGAACAACATCGCGATACCCGCGCCCGCACCGAAGACGATCACCAGGGCGCGGAACGCGCCGGGGCGCAGCCGATCGGAGATCTTGCCGCCGACCACGCCGCCGAGCAGGCAGGCCGGGGCCAGTACCAGAACCGACCACCAGTCGACCGGGCCGAACAGAGCCACCGCGATGGTGGCGGTGGTGGAGACGGCGAGGGTCAGCACACTCTTCAGACCGTTGAGCAGGTTGATGGAGGCATCGATACCGAGTGCGAGCGCGGTCAGCAGCACGATGCCCATCCCACCGTTGAAGTACGCCCCGTACATACCGCCCAGGAAGACCCCGGCGAAGAGGGTGGCCCGGGAATCGCCGCCCTTTTCGGCGAGCTTCCGGGAGATCAGCGGTTGCGCGGCGAACAGCGCGGTCGCCGCCAGGATCAGATAGGGAACCAGAGCGGTGAACACTTCGGGCGGCGCCGCGAGCAGAGCCACCACGCCGCCGAGCGCGCCCGCGGTGCCGACGACGATGAGCCGGGGCAGCAGGCTGCGATGTTCGGCCAGTCGCGAGCGCAGTGCGGCCGCGCCACCCAGATAACCCGGCCACACCGCTACGGCATTGGTCACCGTCGCGGTCACCGGCGGCAGTCCGGTCGCCACCAGGGCGGGAAACGACAGCAGGCTGCCGCCGCCGGCGATGGTGTTGCACACGCCGGCGCCGAAACCGGCCGCCAGCAGCAGCACCGCGTACACGGGATCCATAACATCCTTCCCCCAACATCCTTCTGACCACACGACCACAATTGAGACCGGATCGTATACGAAACACACTGGGCTCGCCGCTCGTGTGCTGCCGGTCACCCCGGAAACCCGCCGCTCCCGCGGGCCGCACCGACGACTCGAGAGCATTCCTGGTATTCAAGTGGAGTACCGGGCGGCGGATCGTATGCGACCGCCCGCCGATTTCCACCCGAGCCGAGGACGATGTGGACAGCACCAACCCACGGATGACCAAACAGCAGGTGTGCCGCGCCATTCGCGACGACATCATCCGCGGCGTGTTCGCACCGGGTCAGCGATTGACCGAGGACACGCTCGCCGAGAGCTACGGCGTATCCCGGGTACCGGTACGGGAAGCATTGCGCACCCTCGAAGCCGAGGGTTTCGCGTATTCGCGCACCTATGCCGGTACCTTCGTGGCCGAGTTGACCGAGGACGAGGCCGCGGATCTGCTCGAGATCCGCGCCCTGCTCGAACCGCTGTGCGCGAGCCGGGCCGCGCATCGGCGCACCCCCGAACAACTGGGCCGGCTCAAGGAGCTGACCGCCCTGGGGCAGGAATCGGTACGTGCCGGGCGCCTCGACGACCTGACCAGGCTCAACAGTCGCTTCCACGAAGTATTGGCCGAAGCTTCGGGCAGTAGCCTGCTGGCCGGTCTGATCACCCAGCTCGGCTGGAAGATCGCCTGGGTGTACGCGGTCGAACTCCCACGCCGCGCCACCGATTCCTGGGACGAGCACGAGCGGATCTGCGCCGCGCTCGAGGCCGGGGACGCGGGCCTGGCCGGGAGCCTGGTCACCGAGCACATAGCGCACGCGACGACCGCCTATCGGCTCCGGACCGCCCACCCGGCACCGTCGGGCGCGGGTTCTTAACCTCAGCGAAGCATTTCGCGGGTCCACCGGAAACACCCGGGTCGTATACAACCGGTGTGACCTTTTCGGACCCGGATACGCCCGTTGCGAACCCGTCGCCTATCGACAACACGGATCTGTTGCTCCGCAATGCGCGCATCGACGACGCGACCGCGCCGGTGGACATCGCGGTGACGGACGGGGTGATCACGGGTATCGGCCCGGCACCGGCCGCAACCGCCACCGCGGAGATCGACTGCGCTGGGCGCGTGGTCATACCGGGTCTCGTCGAATCGCATGTGCACCTGGACAAAGCGCTGCTCGACGGCGAACGCGCGAACCCCGACGGCACCCTGGCCGGGGCGATCGCGATCACCGCCGAGTTGAAACGGGAGTTCACCCCGGCCTCGATCCGAGACCGCGCCCGCCGTGTACTCGAGCAGGCGATCACTCACGGCACCACCGTGATCCGGGCGCATCCGGATGTCGACCCCATCGTCGGCCTGCTGGGTGTACACACCCTGCTGGAGCTGCGGGAGGAGTTCCGCGGCCGGATCGACCTGCAGATCGTGGCCTTCCCGCAGGAGGGCATCTTCCGCGCGCCCGGCACTCGCGAGCTGCTCCGCGAAGCACTGCGCGACGGCGCCGATGTGATCGGTGGCTGCACCTACAACGAGCATTCGGTCGCCGAGTGCCGCCGTCATATCGATCTCGTGTTCGACCTGGCGGCCGAGTTCGAGGTCCCGGTCGACCTGCACGCCGATTTCGCCGACGATACAACCGATCCGCGCTTCGCCCTGGCCGATTACATCGCCGAGGTCACCGATCGGACCGGGATGGCGGGCCGGGTCACCATCGGTCACGCGACCTCGCTGGCCGCCCGCCCGCCCGAGGACCGGCGGCGGGTCCTGTTCCGGCTCGCCGATGCGGGCGTGGCCGTGGTCCCGCTCCCGGCCACCGATATGTTCCTGGGCGGGCGCGGCGATACCGCGAGTATCCGCCGCGGTATCGCCCCCGTACGCGAGCTGTGGGCAGCGGGAGTGCGGACCGCGTACTCGTCCAACAACATCCGCAACGCCTTCACCCCGTACGGCAATGCCGATCTGCTCGATATCGGCCTGTTCCTGGCCCAGACCTCGCATCTGGCCGGGCCCGCCGATCTGGCCCGGGTTCTCGGCATGGCCACCTACGAGGCCGCCGCGGTGATCGGTATCGCGCAGAGCTACGGATTGCGGGTGGGCGCGGCGGCGGATCTGGTGGTGCTGTCCAGCCACCGCGTCGCCGATGCGCTGCTGGACCGGCCGGACCGTTGCTATGTCGTGAAAGCGGGCCGGGTCGTCGCGCGGACGACCCGGACCCGGGAACTGCTACCGGCGACCCCGGTATGAGCACCGGTCAGGCCGCGGCCCGATCACCCTGGTGGATCAGCGCATCTATCCGGCGTTTGTAATCGTTGAACTCCGGGGCGGTCGCCTCCCGCGCACGGGGCAGGTCGATGGCGAGCACCTCCCGCACATGTCCGGCGCTACCGTGCGCGGTACCACCGGCCATCACCACCACCCGGTCCGACAGGTATACGGCTTCCTCGACACTGTGCGTGACGAAGACGACCGTGACACCGGAATCCCGGTGGATCCGGGCGAGCTCGGTCTGCATATCGCTGCGGGTGAGGGCGTCGAGCGCGCCGAAGGGTTCGTCCATCAGCAGCACCGCCGGTCGATTGGCCAGAACCCGGGCGATGGCGACGCGCTGCTGCATACCGCCGGAGAGCTGATGCGGGAACGAATCGCGCACCCGGGTCAGGCCGACGGTCGCCAGACTGCGATCGGTGGTCTCCCGGATATCGTCGCGGGTCATCCGGGCCTGTTTCGGCCCGTAGGCGATGTTCTCCGCGACGGTGAGCCAGGGGAACAGCCCGTAATCCTGGAATACGACCCCCCGGTCCGGGCCCGGCCCGGTGACCGGCTCGTCGCCCACCGACACGGCGCCCTGGGTGGCGGTTTCGAAGCCGGCCAGGATCCGCAGCAGCGTCGATTTACCGCAACCGCTGGCACCGACCACGCAGACGAATTCCCCGGCGGCGATATCGAGATTCACCCCGTCCACCGCGAATCCGGACGCACCCGGAAATCGTTTGCCCAGGCCGTCGAGCACGATCCGCGCGGGCCGATGCGGACGGCGGCGAGTGGAGTAGATCTTCATGGTTATCACCTGATCCGAGAAGGGGTCACGGGAGCAGCGGCCGCCGGCCGGCGGCCAGGCGGACGGCGAGCATCATGATGCGGTCGGCGAGGAATCCGGCCAGCCCGATCACGATCATGACGGCGACGATGAGGTCGGTGCGGGATTGTTCGCGCGCCTGGGTGATCAGCGCGCCCAGCCCGACCCGGATACCGACCGTCTCGCCGACCACCAGGATCACCCAGGACAGGCCGAGCGCGATCCGCAACCCGGAAACGATCGTCGGAATCGCGGCCGGTAACACCACCTTGTACAACGTCTGCGCCGGTGGTGTGCCGAGCATGGCCGCCGCCTCGAACAGCCGGGCCGGCACGGCGCGCACGCCCGCGATGGTGTTGATCAGGATCGAGAACACCGCGGCCAGGAACACCAGGAAGATGGTGGCCCGGTCGCCGAATCCGATGATCAGCAACGACAGCGGAGCCCAGGCGGTCACCGGGATCGGGCGGATGAGGTTGAGCGTGGGTTCGAGCATCCGGTGGACGAGCGGCGAACGACCCATCACGATCCCCAACGGCACCGCCACCGCCGCCGCGATCGCGAAACCCTGCAGCACCCGCACCGTGCTGGCGTACAGGTGCAGCCACAGGGTGCCACTGTAGGAGTCGTCGACGATCCCGCCCACCGCCAGATCCACCAGCCGCCGCGCGACCTCCACGGGAGTGGGCAGAAACTGCATCTGGATCCCGAGCGGGAGGGTCCAGCCGCCGTCGACACCGCGGTCCCACAGCAGCAGCACCACCAGCGGTACCGGCAGCGCCCACAGGATCCCCACCGCCCGGGCCCGATAGCGGTCGCGCCGCGACGGCGAATCCGGCGGGCCTGTCCCCGCCGCGGTCCCCGAGTGCGCCGGCTCGGAAGCCCGCTCGGTCCGGATCCCCAGCGTGGTCATCGCTGCGCGTTCACGGTATCGAGGAACTCGGTCCGGAAGACCTTGCTCATATCCGGTGCGGCGGGCAACTGGTCGAAGTCCACCATCTGCCGCGCGAGTTCGGTCACCCGCTGCCGGTACTCGTCGTCGAGCTCCCAGCGAAGCCGCACATTGTCGATGGCGATATCGGTGACCGCCCGGTCCATTGCGAAGGTCTCCACCAGCCCGGCCGCCCAGGTTTCGCGGTCAGCTTTCATGAAATCGATGGCGCGCGCGAACGTCTGCACGGTGTCGCGGGCGCGGTCGGGATGTTCGTCGAGGAAGCGCCCGTTGCCGCCGAGGACGATATTGGTGGCGCCGATCGAGGTGTCGTAGGGCGAGACGATCTGGTGGGCGCCGGCCTGCCGGGCGATCGACACACCCATTTCCGCGCTCAGGAAGGCGTCGACCCGACCGGAGGTGTAGGCACTCGCCATATCGGAGTACGCCAGGTTCACCAGCTGCACATCGGTATCGGGGTCCAGGCCGTGCGCGCGCAGGGTGAGTTTCAGCGCGATCTCCTGCGAGGATCCCGCCGGGAACCCGATCCGTTTGCCCCGCAACTCCTCCGGGGTCCGGATTTTCGGCGATCCGACGAACCCGGACCCGCCGTCGGCCGCCGACGCGATGATCTGCACATCCTGTTCCGCCGCGACACCGGAGAGCATCGCGGGCGCGCCGAGGACCCCGATATCGATGGCACCCGAAGCGAGCGCGTTCTTTATATCCGGCGAGTTCTCGAACAGCACGATCTCGTAGGTGGTGTTCTCCGGGGCGAAGCGCTGCATGAAATACGGGGCGTATAGATGCGGCTGCCCGCGCAACGTCCCGATCCGGATCGCACCGGCGTCACCACCGGCACTGTCGGGTGTGGCGATACAGCCGGTCAGGCCGGCGATCGCCAGCAGGGTGGCCGCGATGATCGAGAAAACATGGCGGAATCGTTGTTTCATGGTCGGTCCTCACTGTGGAGCGATCCCGCGGCCGGTACAGCGACACTGCTGAGCGCGAGGCGGATCAGGGAACGGTCGGAGCCGGGTGCGCCCAGCAGGCACAAGCCGACCGGCATACCGTCGCGGGATCGCAGCGGCACTGTCACCGCCGGCAGCCCGGCTATGGATGCCGGGCAGGTCAGCCGCAAGGTGCGGGCGCGGGCCTGCTCCCATACCTGCCGGCCACCTGAGCGCGGCGGCGGTGGAGTCGCGACAGTCGGCAGCAGTAGCACCCGGTCGCCGACCACGGACCGCAGACTTTCCGCCGCGCCGGCCAGGACCTCGCGTGCGGCGCCCGCCTGCGCGACGGTGACCGACGCCGCGAAGGCGAAGCGTTCGGCCACATCGGGGTCCAGCACGCCCGGATGGGTCGCGACCCATTCCCCGTGATTCGCCCAGGCCTCGAACGCCTGGACCACGCGGAAGGCCGCGAGCCAGCTCTCGGTGGGACACAGTTCGACCGGCACGGCACCGAGTGAATCGGCTATCGCGCCGACGGCGGCCGCGATCTCGGGGTCGGCGTAGGCGCAAACCGCCCGGTCGATCGCGTAACCGGCCGGGGCCGCGGTGTCGGCATCCAGTACGCACTCCGCGATATCCGCCAGCGTCGCGCCGTCCCGCGCGATCCAACCCACGGTGTCGAAGGACTGCGCCAGCGGCAGCAGACCCGAAGTATCGACCCGGCCGTGTGTGGTCCGTATCCCCCACAACCCCTGGTAGGCCGCCGGTACTCGGATAGACCCCGCGGTATCGGTCCCCAGACCGATATCGGCTTCTCCGCGGGCCACCGCGACCGCCGGTCCGCTCGTGGAACCACCCGGAATTCGCGCGGGCGCCGCCGGATTCACCGGCATTCCGAACGCGCCGTTGCCGCCGGTCAGGCTGTAGGCGAATTCGTCGGTCCGGGCGATACCGCCGATCCGCGCGCCCGCCGACAGCAGCCGCGCCACCGCGTGCGCGTGGCGGGGCGCCGGTACCTGCTCCCGCTCGTAGGCCGGCACACCGGCGCCCACGGCGAATCCGGCCACCGCGAACAAGTCCTTCACCGCCACGGTCCGCCCGGACAGCGGGCCCGCCGCGGTCGAGTCCACCAGCGGCGACCCGGTCACTCGCCAGACGCTGGTGTCGATTTCGGGATCCGCGGCGACCCCGGTCATCGCAACCGCTCCAGCACCCGGCGCGCGAAGGCGGTATCGGCGGCCCGGCCGAAATCGGAGCTGCGCACCGCGGCGTGTACCCCGCGCACCTGATCGACCGCCTGCGAGATCGTGAAATCGGCCGCGGCGCTGAGATACAGGTATGCCTGCCGGGGGTCCGCTTCGAACAGCCCGCTCACCAGATCCACCGCATGCGTCACACACAGCTCCAAGGCGGTGTTCAAGTCTGCGTGCAACCCGGTCGGGATCAGCAGTCCGTGCGCCGCGGCGAACGGCCCGATCCGGCCGCCGAATCCACCGGCGATCTCGGCCGCCGGGATCAGGTCCAGGGTCAGCCGCGCCCGTAACGGTGCTTCGAGCGCGGTCAGCGCGACCTCGCCGTCACCCTGCGCGAAATGCGGATCACCGATGTAGAGCAGGGCTTCCGGTACCTGGACCGGCAGGAACAGGGTGGCTCCCGCAGTGAGGAGTTTGACGTCGATATTGCCGCCGTGCGGCCCCGGTGGCACGGAGTTCACCCGGGTCCCGGTATCGGTGGCCACCCCGATGATGCCCAGGAAGGGTGCCAGCGGAAAGGTCGCGTGCCCGGCGTGCCCGGACGCGTCGAGCGGCATCGTGGCGAACCAGCGGTCGTCACCGGGAACGACCCGGCAGAACTGTCCGTAGTCACCGTCGAAGCCGGGCCGGCCGCCGAGTACCCCGCGCCCGTGCCGGGTCGAGACCACACCGTAGGGCGCGCGCATGGTCAGTGCGTCGATCCGTACGGCGAGCAGATCACCCGGTCGCGCACCGGCGACCGCGATCGGCCCGGTCACGATATGCGGGCCGGCCCCGGATTCGCGGGTCCGCCGAGCGGCCACCGCCACGGTGTCGGCGAGTACCTCGTCGCGGGCTATCCCGTGGTTCCCGAAGTACCGCAGCGGATCCGATCCTTGATCCTCGAGGATGCCCTCGTGGCTGACGGTGTCGACCACAACGGTGGATCCCGGTGCGACCGTGGCGACGGCGGTATCGGTCCGGCAGGGCAACCGGCCCCAGAGAACCCGGTCGGGTTCGGCCGGCACGTACGCCGTGCCCGGGTCGATTCCTGTGCCCTGCTGCAGGACCGGGAAGGCCGGGGCGGCCTCTTCCTGCGATACCAGCGTCGTCACCGCGACTCCTTATTGGTCCGACCATCCGATGCACCGACCATAAGAGGCACCACACTCGGTCGCGACCGTGGCGGCGGAACGTAACGACCGGTTTACCGGTCCGCAACAGGACCACGAAATATGCTGGCCATCGGTAACTTTGCCGAATCATTCCGACCGCCGGGGAACGGGTGGCGACAATCCGCGGTCGGCTCCGTAGAATCCGCACCGAAGCACTCATCCCGGTATTGGTCGGACCACACTCGTTCGTGAATCGACACCGGGATCACCAGTTGCGGCCGCGCGGCCGGTATAGGAGGGGCCCTATGACCTTTGCATCGATCCCCCCGATGCGCCGCCGGTCGCGCAGTGTCAGCGCCGAGGTGGCCGCGCACCTGGAGAAGCTGATCATCAGCGGCGAGCTGCGGGCCGGGGATCGGCTCCCACCGGAACGCGAGCTCGCCGCGAACATGAACATCTCACGATCGTCGTTGCGCGAGGCCATGTTCGAGCTGGAGTCCAAGAAGCTGGTGGAGCGGCGACAGGGCCGGGGCAGCACCGTCGCCGATATCTCACCGGGGGCGTCGCAGCTGCACGGAAACCTCGCCGATCTCGATATCGAGCTCGGCTACGCCACCGAGCTGCGGGATCTGGTCGAGCCACGGATCGCCGAACTGGCCGCGCTGCGTGCCGTGGATTCCAATCTGCTCTCCCTCGACGAGGTGCTCGCCCGCTCACACGAGACCCTGCCGGCCGAGGAGTCGATGCGTCTCGATCTCGAGTTCCACACCCTGCTGGCGCACGCGGCGCAGAACCCGCTGCTGGTCACCCTGTGCACGATGACCAACGAATGGACGCGACGCACCCGGGTGCTCTCCCACCGCACCGCGCTGGGCCGCCGGATCTCCATCCAGGGCCACGAGTCGATCTACCGGGCGGTGTCCGAGCACGACGGGCCCGCGGCGGCGACCGCGATGGAGCAGCATCTGCGTGAGGTCCGCCAGATCAGCACACCGAACAGCTGAGCTGCCCGGCGCCCGGGACCGGGTGAACCGGACGGCCGGCGCGCACCTGCCGGCGGACCGGATGCCGCATTCCTGAACGAGCCCTCGCGGCACTGGGCAAGAACCGGCTACCGAATCACCGCGCCGTGCCCACGAGTTCCGGAAAACCGACGAATCACTGTTCACTTTCGGCTATCGTCGCGATCGCCGGGTGATTGCCCGGTGGGGGCCGGTGCCGCGAGCGACACGGGCCGCGTCTCGGCTCGGCGGTCGGCCACCGACCGCATCGCTTCCGTGAAGGAGCATTATGTATCCCGGCGCGCATGTCGATGAACTCGCCGATAAACCAGCCATTATCGTCGCCGAGACCGGCGAGAAGCTGACCTATCGGGAGCTGGAGGACAACTCGGTCCGGCTCGCCCGGCATCTGCACTCCGCCGGATTGAGCAAAGGCGACCACATCGCGTTGCTCTCCGGTAACGACCCGAAGGTCTATGAGGCCTACTGGGCAGCTCTGCGATCCGGGCTTTACATCACGGCGGTCAACCGGCATCTGTCCCCGTCCGAGATCAGCTATATCGTCGACGATTGCGGCGCGAAGGCGCTGATCGTCTCGGCCGAGCTGCGCGAGGCCGCCGAGACGATCGTCGAGCAGACTCCCGAAGTGGAGATCCGGCTGGCTTTCGGCGGCCCGGTCGAAGGCTACGAGTGTTACGAGGACGCACTGGCGGCGCAACCCCCGCAACCACTGCCGGACCAGCCACGCGGTGCCGACATGCTCTACTCCTCCGGTACCACCGGGCGTCCCAAGGGCATCGAACAGCCGCTGTCGGACCAGCAGGTCGACGATCCGCCCGGCGACCCCTATACCGCTGTCTTCGGCCCGCTCTACGGTTTCGACACCGAATCGGTCTACCTGTCCCCTGCCCCGCTCTACCACGCCGCACCGCTGCGTTTCGGCGGCGTCGTCCAAGCTCTCGGTGGCACTCTCGTCGTGATGGAGCGGTTCGATGCCGAGCAGGCCCTGGCCGCGATCGAGCGCTACCGGGTCACCCACAGCCAGTGGGTTCCCACCATGTTCGTCCGGATGCTGAAACTCGACGAGGCCACGCGCACCCGCTACGACATCTCCAGCCTGAAGGTCGCCGTGCACGCGGCCGCGCCCTGCGCCGTCGAGGTGAAACGGGCGATGATCGAGTGGTGGGGCCCGGTGCTGTTCGAGTACTACGCCTCGACCGAGGCCAACGGCGCCACCTTCATCGACAGTGAGCAGTGGCTGCGCAAACCGGGCTCGGTGGGTCCGGCGGGGATGGGCACGATCCGAATCTGCGGAGAGGACGGCACGGAACTGCCGACCGGCGATATCGGCACGATCTATTTCGAACGCGAGGAAATGCCCTTCGCCTACCACAACGACCCGGCGAAAACGCAGCAGGCGATCCATCCGGACCACCCGACCTGGACGACGACCGGCGATATCGGCTACATCGACGCCGACGGTTTCCTGTTCCTCACCGACCGCAAAGCATTCATGATCATTTCCGGCGGGGTGAACATCTACCCGCAGGAGATCGAGGACGCGCTCGCCCTGCATCCGCTGGTACTCGATGTCGCGGTGATCGGTATTCCCGACGAGGAGATGGGCGAATCGGTGAAAGCCGTGATCCAACCGGCCCCGGACGTGGCACCCGGCCCGGACCTGGCCGCGGAGTTGCGCGAGTATCTGCGCGCGCGGATCGCCCACTACAAGGTGCCGCGCACTTTCGACTTCGCCGACGAGCTGCCCCGCACCCCGACGGGCAAACTGGTCAAGGGCAAGCTGAGTTGATCTGCCCCGCCTTCGGCGGGGCGGGTCGGGGCCCTATTAACCCCGGTTCTTCACTCCTTCGCTCAGTCGCTGCGCTCCTTCGCTTCGTCGCTCCAGAACCGGGGCGGGCCCCGACCACTGGGGTAGACGATCCGGAGTAGACGGAGGGTGCCTGCGGGTCTGTACCTCGATCAGCCTGGGAGGTCCGCGAGACTGCGAGTTCTCTCGTCGCCGATCGGTGAACTGTGGGGCTGCATGTCTCCCCCGCTTCTCGGTTCGGACCCGGGGGTGGGCCCGGCCACGGAGCAAGCTGTGGCGGCCGGACCGGCGATGCGAGCCGGTTCTACCGGGCACCGGGCCGCCCGGCCGTCTCGCACTCGGCGGGTCGACGCCCGTTCACCGGGGATGTTTGTCGCGCCGCTGCCGGGAAATACGGCGGTCAGGAGGGTGCGGCGATGAGTAACGATGCGGAGAAACGCTGGTCCGACGACGGGAACTTCCGGCGGGCCGTGCGCTACGGCCTGGCTGTACTCGCGCTGGCCGCGCTGGTGTGCGCGGTCGCGGCGATCTGGACGGCGACCGGGAGGTGCCGCGACGCCGACGCGCTGTTGTGCGATACGCCTTCCCGGATCGCCGTCCTGTTCGGGCCCGCGCTCGTCCTGATGGCGGGCGGTATCGGTGCCTTCGTGGAAACGATCCGGGTCTGGCGGCGGGAAGGCCCCTGGCCTATCTGGCAGGGGGCCGGCTGGTTCCTGTTCCTGATCATGCTCTTCTACCTGGGAATCGGCGCGAGCACAGTACCCGTGGACTGACGGGCGGTCCCCGCCGGCCCGGGCGGCCCCGCACTGGTGGGGGCAACCGCCCGGTAGCCCTGCTAACTCACCATCACCTGTGGCAGACTTCCGAGCAATGCTCGGACTACGGCCGCTCGACGACCGTGCGCGGAAGGTGATGCGGGAATTGAGATCGCGATGGATCTGATCGCCATCGAGGGCCGGGTGGCCGCAGACCGGATCGCGGCGCGTGACCGAACTCCGGACGCGGAACTCCAGCTGGCCAGCGCGCTGTGTGAGCTCGCCTCGGCCTATCTGGCCACCCAGACCGACGGTTCGGCGCGCAATCGGGTAGCCGGCGCCCTGGAGCCCGCGCAGGAAGCGGTGATGATCCGGCTGCGCTGGTTCACCTCCGGTCATGTGTCGGCTGTTTTCGCCAACCAGGTCCAGGACACGCTGCGGCTGCTGGAACAGGCCGCCCGGGCCATCGGCCATCGCGAACTCGCCACGGCCACCATTCGCGACGCCTGCAACGCCTATACCCGGGTGGCGCACGATCATCCGAACGCGGCGGGAGTCTGCGCGGACGGCCTGTCGAAATGCGGTGTGTGGCTGTGCCGGCTGGACCCGGGCGCGGCCGTGGTGGCCACCGACGAGGCGGTCCGGATCCGTGCCACCCTGTTCCAGGCCGACGCCGAACAGTCCCGGAAATACCTCGCCACCCTGAACACCCTGCTGCGCACCCTCATGGTGGGCCGGCAGCGGAAACAGGCGGTGGCCATGTATCGCGAACGCTATACCGCGCTCACCACCCCGGCCATGGCGTCGCAACTGCGGAATCTGAAGATCGAGGAGATCGGCTTCACCAACAAGACGCAGGCCGCGCTGCGCAAGCTGGAATGCCGAACCCTCGAACGCGCCGGTTATCTGACCCAGCAGCAGATCCTGTACCAAAGCGCGGGAGATCTGGCCACGATCGAGGAGATCAACTGGCAGCTCGCGCTGGTCGGCCTGAAACCGCTGGTCGCCGGGGCGATGCCGGACCAACCGGCCAAACCGGTGGAGATCGGATCCTCGTTCGGGGCGTTGAGTGTTCTGTGCTCGTCACCCGACGCGCTGCAACAGGTGCGCGACGCCATCGTCGCCGCGTACTCCGCGGCCGGTGCCGAGCCGGTGGATATCAACACCGCCTACGGGGTGGACAAGGCGCACTGGGGCACCCGGGATCCGCAGCTCAATGCCACCACCGAACTCGGTGAGGACATTGTGCTGGTCGAGCGGATGTCGGGTAGCTGGATCGCGGTGAAGAGCCTCAAATGGGAACTCACCCCGGTCGCGAAGAATCCGCTGGCGCGGTCTCTTTCGGAGCAGTGGCCGGTACTGAGCGTGACGAGCACCGAGAACCTCGCCTACGAGTTGTGCTGGTACGAACAGGGCGCGGCCACCCAGTACGCCGCGCTCGGCCGGCCCGCCGAACCGGTCGCGCTGGATACTCCTCTGGCGCCGTTGGATTTCGGCAAACTCGCCGACTACGGGGCGGATTACGCCTCGGAGACCCAGATCCGTTCCGCGTTCGGTAATGCCACCATGTTCGCCAAGCTCACCGAACTCCCGGCCAGTGGTATCCGGCAGGCCGCCGAGGCCGGGCCGCTGGCCGGATACGGGGAACGGGCGCTGTGTTTCCGAGTGGCGGGCACCCGACGCCCGGCGGTTACGCGCGAGTAGCTCGGCGGTCTCGAGCAGTTCGCCGATAAGCCGTAACGACCCGGCTTCGGATCCCGAAAAGCTTGCCTGGTGGGAGTAGTGGTTTTCGAGACTGAAACGTATTGCTTTCGCTAGTGTCTGGGACCGAAGCGTGACGCATTGCCGGGAGACCGCAGTGCCGGGATAGTTGGGCGGTGAGCCGGAGGCGTTGATGGCGTTCGCGCACATCCCCGGGAACGAGTTGATTCACTGTGTCCAAGCGGCTGCCACTCCCCGGATTCATCCGGAGATTCCGTTCCAGACCGAGTCGAACACGCGGCCGCGTCGGTATTCGGACACGCCTGCTCGCCATCGTTCTCATCACCAGCGTCGCCCTGCTGGCGATCGGGGTCGGCGCGGCGGCGTATCTGGTGAATTCCGGTCGCAAGGCCCAGGAGTGGGCCGATCTGGCCAGTAGTACCACCACCCCCGCCATTCTGATGGTGCAGGGCCTCCAAGAGGAACGACGCCTGTCGCTACTGGATCTGGCGGGTGACCCCGGCGCGGCGGCCGCCCTGCTGGACGCGCGAAAACGCTCCGATATCGCCCTCGCTGAGGTCAGTGCCAAAGGTGAAGCCGCCCAGCGGCTCGACCCCGACGGCTCGGCCGGCCAGATCGAGGGTTACCGCAAACTTTTCGAAGCCGTGCCGAATCTGCGCGCGGCCATCGACGCCCGCGCGATCCCGCGCGAGGACGCGTTCGGATTCTTCAGTTCGGTCATCGACACCATCATCGGGGCGTCGGTTCTGGCGGCCCGGGTCGCGCCCGACGCCGGTGTCGGGACCGCGCTCAGCTACGGCGTCGAACCGCTGCGGGCCGCCGAAGCACTGTCCAAGGCCGACACCTCAGGTGCTGTCGCGCTGACCCTCGGTGAGCTGAGCGATGTGCAGCTGCTCGAATTCAACCGGCAGGTCGGCGAATTCCGCGGCGAAGTGGCGTATTCGGCGACAGTGCTGAAAGGCCCTCGCCTCGCCCAGTTGCAGGCTCTCACCTCCTCTCCCGCCTGGCACCAGCTGATCGCCGTGCAGGACGCCGTGATGTTGCACGGTCCGATACCGGCCGGCGATTCGGAGTCCGCCGACTCCACCAACGAGGATGTCGGCAGCCGTACCGGTTCCGGCTACGACGCCACCGACGAGTCCACGGACTCCGACCTGCCCGCGCTGCCCTTGACCATCGCCGATTGGCAGCGGGCCTCCGGTGAGGTGGTAGCGGGCCTGCTGAAACTCTGGGAGGGCCAGAGCGCCGACGCCCACGCCATCGGTCGCGCCCAGGGCACCGATACCGCCAACCGCTCGCTGGCCGGCGGCGCCGCGGTGCTGCTCATCACCGGTCTGGCCTTCCTCGCCGCCCTCCTGCTGGCGAACCGCTTCATCGGCCGGATGCGCCACCTGCGCGACGACACCCTGGAACTCGCCGACCAGCGGCTGCCCGACATCATGCAGCGCCTCGATCGGGGCGAGAAGGTCGATTCGGCCGCCGAGGTGGCCCGGCTGGACTTCGGCACCGACGAACTCGGCGAAGTGGCCGACGCGTTCAACCGGGCCCAGGTCGCCGCCGTCTCCGCAGCGGTGGCCGAAGCCCGGACGCGGGCCGGTTTCCATACCGTTTTCCTCAATATCGCCCACCGCAACCAGCTCGCCGTGCACCGCCAGCTCGCCCTGCTGGACAAGGCCGAACGGCAAGAAGAGAACGCCGACCAGCTCGAACTGCTCTTCCAGCTCGACCATCTCGCCACCCGCGCCCGGCGCCACGCCGAGAACCTGATCGTCCTCGGCGGCGAGCAGTCGGGCCGGCGCTGGCGCAACCCGGTCCCGCTGTGGGAACTCATCCGCGGCGCGGTCGCGGAAAGCCTGGACTACACCCGGATCCACACCGGACGCGTGCCCGATGTCCTCATCGCGGGCAAAGCCGTGGCCGACCTCATCCATCTGCTCGCGGAACTGATGGACAACGCCACCGCGTTCTCGCCGCCGGAATCCCAGGTCGAGGTTTCGGCGACGGTCGTCGGCAAAGGTGTGGCGGTCGAGGTCGCGGATCAGGGTCTGGGGATGACCGAGGAGGAGGTCGCCGCGCGCAACAGCCTGCTGGCCGAACCACCGGACTTCGGGGTCGCCGCGCTCACCGGTGATACCCGCCTCGGCCTGTTCGTGGTCGCCACGCTGGCCGCCCGCCACAATGTCACGGTGCGCTTGACCGATTCGGTCTACGGCGGGATCAAAGCCATCGCGGTGATTCCGACCGCGCTCATCGAATCCGGCGGTCCGGAGCGTTCCGCGCGGCCGGCCCTCGAACCCACCGCGGCGCCGGCATCGGTGAGCCCCGGCGCGTCCGCCGGCCACAACGCCGAACCCGCACCGCGTATATCCGCGGGTGCGCACCCGACGAGCGTGATCTCGACACCGCGGCCGGACGAAGGTCACCGCCCGGCGTTGCCACGCCGGCAGCGGCGATCCGCCGAAGCCGATACCGGAGTGATCCCGATCGTCGAGCTGCCGCCCTCCCGCACACCCGAGCAGGCCCGGAATCTGATGTCGGCCATCGAAGGCGGCACCCGGTCCGGTCGCCGCTCCGGCAACGGCTCCCCCACCACCGACCGCACTCGAGAAGAAGGCACCGATGACGACTCCTCCGCGCACTGATCTGAGCTGGCTGCTGGAAGAACTGGTGAGCGGGTTGCCGGACGCCGAATCGGCGGTCCTGCTCTCCACCGACGGATTGTTGATGGGGCATTCGGCACGGCTCGACCGGACCGAGGCCGAACGGTTCGCCGCGATGGCCTCGGCGTTCCACAGTCTGGCCCGGAGCGCGGGCAGCCAGTTCAAGGCCGGCGGCGTCTGTCAGACCGTGGTGGAACTCGATCGCGCGGTGCTGTTCATCACCGCTGCCGGGGGAAACGCCTGCTTGGCGCTGCTGGCTTCCGAAGCCGCCAACATGGGCATGGTCGCCTATGAGATGAACCGAACCGTGCAACGGGTCGGTAGCCATCTGGCTGTCGACTCGCGCCCGCAGCGCAGCGGTGCGAGACAGCCGTGACCGGACCGCGCGAACCCTGGGAAGAAGAGGAAGCCGGTCCGGTCGCACGGCTGTACGCGATGACCGGCGGCCGGGGTCGCACCGCGCGAACCGAGCTCACCCTGGACACCATGGTGGTCGATATCGGGGCCGGGTTCGCCCCACGGCGTACCGAACCCGAATACGTCGACATCGTCCAGTTCTGCCGGGTGCCGCAATCGGTGGCGGAGGTATCGGCACAGTTCCGGGTCCCGCTCGCGATGACCAAGGTCCTCGTCGGCGATCTCATCGACGACGGCCGGCTGGTCGTACGAGCTCCGGTCGAGACCTCCGACGCCACACCCGATCTCGGTTTGTTGCAGACCATCGCGAACAGTCTGCGGGGAGGCTGAATCCCGATCGCAAGATCGAACCGGTCTGGATACCGGCATTCTCACGGCCGCCGAACGGCCGATCGACGCAGTTCTCGCCCCCGTTGTAGCAACGGTCACAGCGATACCTTCGAGTCCGCTCGGTGAGACCGGTCTCCGGCCGGCGCCCGACTTTCGCTATGGTCTGGACGGAAGCTGATGCATTGCCGGGCAATGGCAATGCCGAGAATATTGGGTGATGCGCCGGTCACCACCTGCCGCACCGGCGCATGCCCGGGAACGGGTTGATCTATCGTGGCTGTTCGGCGCCATCTGCCCGAATCACTGGTACGGGCACTGCGGTCCGGCAGAAACGTGACACGCGGCCGCATGGGAATCCGGGCCCGGCTGCTCTCGATCGTGCTGATCACCAGCGTCACCCTGGTGGTCGTCGGGGTGGGTGCCGCCGGGTATCTGGTCAAGGCCAGTCTTTCCGCCACCGTGTGGGCCGAGCTGATCAGCAGCACCACTACTCCGGTGATCTCGATGGTGCAGTCCTTCGAAGAGGAGCGGCGGCTGTCGCTGCTGTATCTGGCGGGTGATCCGGATGCGGCGAACCGCCTGGTGGACGCGCGGAAACGTTCCGATACCGCCCTGGCCGCCGTGATCGCCAAGGGTGAGGCGGCTCAGCGTCTCGACCCCGACGGATCGGCGGCCGAGCTGGAAACCTTCCGGCCGCTCTACAACCGGGTCCCCGGCGTCCGCACCGCGATCGACGCCCGCGTCATGCCCCACGACGAAGCATTCGGTTTCTTCAGCACTGTCGTCGGGACCATCTTCAAAGCGTCGATGGTGGCGGCCCGGGTGGCACCCGACGCCGGACTCGGTATCGCCCTCGGTTACGGCGTCGAGCCCCTGCGGGCCGCCGAGGCATTGTCGCAGGCCGACACTCTCGGCGCCGTCGCCCTGACTCGGGGCGAGCTGACCCATCAGCAGCTCTTCGAATTCACCCGCTACACCGGCGAAGTCCGGTCGCAGGTGGCCTATTCGGCCACTGTGCTCACCGGGCCGCGGCTGGCCCAGTTACAGACCATCACGGATTCACCGGACTGGCACCAGGTGATCGCCATGCAGGACGCGGTCGTCCTGCGCGGTCCGGTGATCGCCGCCGAGACCGACGGCACCGGCGAGTACGGCGACGAGTACGAACAATCCGCGGAACCCGAGACGGCGCCGTTGCCGATGACCGCGCCCGCCTGGCAGGAAGCCTCCGTCCGGGTCAGTTCGGCGCTGCTGAGTCTGTGGGAGAGCCAGAGCCGCGATGCCCATGCCATCGCGCGCGCGGAGGGCACCGATACCGCCGGGCTGTCGTTTGTCGGTGGAATCGTGGTGCTGATCGTCACGGCGGTGGCGCTGCTGGCCGCCCTCATCGGCGCGAACCGGTTCATCGCCCGCATGCGTCGCCTCCGCGACGACACCCTGGAACTCGCGGATCACCGCCTGCCCGACCTCATGCAGCGCCTCGACAACGGCGCGGAGATCGATACCGCCGCCGAGGTGGCCCACCTGGACTTCGGCACCGACGAACTCGGCGAAGTCGCCGACGCGTTCAACCGCGCTCAGGTCGCCGCCGTCTCCGCGGCGGTGGCCGAAGCCCAGACCAGGGCCGGTTTCCGGACCGTCTTCCTCAATATCGCCCACCGCAACCAGCTCGCCGTGCACCGCCAGCTCGCCCTGCTGGACAAGGCCGAACGGCAGGAGGAGAACGCCGACCAGCTCGAACTCCTCTTCGAACTCGATCATCTGGCCACCCGCGCCCGGCGCCACGCCGAGAACCTCATCGTCCTCGGCGGCGAACAGCCGGGCCGCCGCTGGCGCAAACCGGTGCCGCTGTGGGATCTCATCCGGGGCGCGGCAGCGGAAAGTCAGGACTACACCCGGATCCACACCGGTCAGATCCCGAACCTGAGCATTACCGGCCTGGCCACCGCCGACCTGATCCATCTGCTCGCCGAGCTGATGGAGAACGCCACAGCGTTCTCGCCCCCGTCGGCCCATGTCGAGGTTTCGGCCGCCGTCGTCGGCCGTGGGGTGGCGGTCGAGGTCTCCGACCGCGGTCTGGGGATGTCGGCCGAAGAGATCACCGAACGCAACGAACTGCTGGCCCAGCCACCCGATTTCGGGGTGGCCGCCCTCACCGGGGAGACCCGGCTGGGCCTGTTCGTGGTGGCCACTCTGGCCGCCCGCCACGGTGTTTCGGTGCGGTTGACGGAATCGGTCTACGGCGGGATCAAGGCGGTCGTACTGATCCCCGCCGCGCTCATCGAATCCGCGAACTCCCCAGAACCGCCCGCCGCGCCCGCGTATGCCGCGGTGGCGAGTCCCGCACCGCACGAGGCCGCCGCTCCGGCGATCGAAGGCGGCGCCGCACAGGCACAGTCCACGCCCGGATCCACCCAGCAGGTCACCACCGCACCGTCACCCGGGAAAGGCACCCGTCCCGCGCTACCGCGCCGTCAGCGGCAGCAGGCCGATCCCCAGCCCGGGGAAACTCCGGTCGCCGAGGAAACCCCTCGTACGCGCACACCGGAACAGGCTCGCAATCTGATGGCCGCCATCGAAGGCGGCACCCGATCCGGACGCCACCCGCGTCCCGAACCGGGCACGGCCGATCGAAACCGACAGGAAGGCGACGATGACAACTCCTCCGCGCACTGATCTGAGCTGGCTGCTGGAAGAGCTCGTGAGCGGGTTGCCGGACGCCGTATCCGCGGTCCTGCTCTCCACCGACGGTCTCCTGATGGGACGCTCGGCGCGGCTGGAGCAGACCGAAGGCGAACGATTCGCGGCCATGGCCTCGGCGTTCCACAGTCTGGCTCGCAGTGCCGGAAGCCATTTCGACGCCGGCGGCGTCTGCCAGACCGTGGTGGAACTCGATCGCGCCGTTCTGTTCATCACCGCCGCCGGCGGGAACACCTGTCTGGCGCTGCTGGCCTCCGAATCCGCCAACATGGGCATGGTGGCGTTCGAGATGAACCGAACTGTGCAGCGGGTCGGTAGCCATCTGGCCGTCGACTCGCGCCCGCACCCGAACGGCGCGCCGCAGCCATGAGCGGGCCGCACGACGACGGCTGGGACGAGGAGGACGCCGGTCCCGTCGTACGCCTCTACGCGCTGACCCGGGGACGCGGTCGCACCTCGCGCACCGACCTGACCCTCGACACCATGGTGGTCGACGCCTCGCCGGGGCTGGCTTCCCGGCGGCCCGAACCCGAATACGTCGATATCGTGCGCCTGTGCCGGGTTCCGCAATCGGTCGCGGAGGTATCGGCGCAACTGCGGATTCCACTCGCGCTGACCAAGATCCTCATCGGCGATCTGGTCGACGACGGCCGGATCCTGGTCCGCGCGCCGGCCGAGACCGGCGATAGCGATCTCGGCCTGCTCCGAACCATCGCGAACAGTTTGCGCGGCGGCTGATTCTCCGGCCGGCTCAGGTCAGCCGGGCGGCCAACCGCTTGGCGTTCATATGGGCGATGGCCTCGATCGAGACCATCGGGTTGACCCCCGAGGAGGTCGGGAAGCAGGACGCGTCGGCGACGACGACGTTCTTCACCTCCCAGGTGGCGCCGTCGGGGTCGGTCGCCGAGAGTTCCGGCGATCCGCCCATCCGGGCCGAACCCATGATGTGCAGGGCGCCGAGCGAACATCGCCCCGGTCCGTAGCCCGCGGCACGGGCGGCGGCGGAGAACTCCGCGTGTGATCCCCGCGCTCCGGGTTCGTAGGAGATCCCAGCCTGGTGCCCGGAGAAGATCCGCCGGGCGCCCGCGGCTTCGAGAATGCTCGCCGCGCCCTCGATTCCGGTGTGCAGATGAGCGGCGTCGTAATCGGAGATCCGGTAGTCGACGGTGGGCTGACCGTCGCGGTCCACCTTCACGACCCCGGAATCGCGGTCGCGGGTGATGATGCCGATGGCGTTCGAGCGACCGAAATCCAGCATGTTCGTGCGGTGGCTGTCGGCGCCGCGCCAGCTCATGAACCCGGTGGACAGCCCCGGATGCAGCGGCCCGGTCTCGTAGATGACGCCGTAGCCGTCGCCGTCGAGATCCGCGTGGCGACGGCAGATACGCGTCTGCAGGCCACCCTCCCACGGCCGGATCTCCTCGTCGAACACCCCGAACACCGCGGCCGCCGGATGCAGCCGCAGATACCGGCCGATGTTCTCGTTCCCCAGCCCGGACCGCTTCAGCAGCGCCGGGGTCTGGATCGCCCCGGCCGCTACCACCACCGCCCGCGCCCGGATATCGAACTCGATCCCCGTGGTGGTACGCGCCGTCACCGATTCGGCCTTCCCGCCGCGCACCTCGATCCGCCGCACATCGGCGTCCACGATCAACCGCGCACCTGCGGCGGCGGCGTCGGCCAGCCAGGTCTTGGTGACGGACTGTTTCGCCCCTACCCGGCAGCCGTTACCGCATCGACCGCATTCCACCCCGGCGTCACAGGCGTCGGTCACATTGCGTGGCAACGGATCCACCGCCCAGCCCAGGGCATTCGCGCCGCGTTCCAGCACGCCGTCGCGGGCCGAGAGGATCGAGCGCCGCTCGTTGACCCCGAGCCGGCGTACCACCGCCTCCAGTGATTCGGTGAACTCTGCTTCCCCGAACTGTTTCGCGCCGACCTCGGCCCATTCGTCGCGTACACCGTCCGGTGTCGGCAGCGAGGTACTCCAGTTGACCACCGTGCCCCCGCCCAGGCAGGTGCCCGCGACCAGGGTGATCTGCCCCTCCGCCGATGCCGACGGCCCGGGCGCGTAGAGCTGCTGCAGGCCCGCGAGTTCACCCGCGCCGAAATCCTTGTCGTCGTAGTAACCGCCGCGCTCGACGACGATCACATCCAGGCCCGCCTCGGCGAGCACCGCCGCCGCCGTGCCGCCACCCGCACCCGAACCGACGATGACGACATCACAGGTGAGCGTGCCCGGTTCGGTGATCCGCTGGGGGGACAACGCGGGCTGCGGCGCGTTGGGCAACGGTCCGGGCGGCCCCGGGTACCCGATCTCCTTCCACAGCGGATGGAACCCGGTGGGTCCCGGAGTGACGTTGTAGGCCAGCAGCGAAGCCCCTTTGAGCGCCTGGAAAACCGCCCGAACCGCCCCGAGTTTCGAGTCGCCGAGCCGCAGCAGCGCCCGCTCCCGGTCGGCCTGCGACAGGGTGGAGAACCGCCGCGGCCCCCGGCCGGTGAGCAGACCCGTCACCGGTGAATCCCAGATATCGAGCAGCATCGCCAGCTGCTTCCCCTCGGCCTCCCGGGGGTTGCGCCCCAGCAGTTCGAATACGGTGTCCACGGCACCGATTTCGGTCGCTGACGGCAACGTGCGACCGTCCCCCGGCACGAACGTATCGCAGATCGTCCCGAGCGCGGCACGTTGTTTGGCAGTCGCCTTCATACCTATCCGCCTTCCAGATTGCCGAAGTTCTATCACGTCCCGTGAATCACCGCTTACAAATAGGCGCGAATTGCAGGCAATTATTTGATATCGCCGAAAGAACCGATATTTACTTCGCCCGCTACGGTCCGGCGCCGCGCTCATGAGCGGCGCATGGGCGGAGAGGCGGCCGTCGAGCCGCACGGGGACAGCCGAAATGGCGGTGATGCCGACCGCGCGGTGAATCGACCGCCACTGCCGATAAGCGCATCGGGAGGTGGCCGCAGCAGTGCCGGCCGATACGAACCCGGTCCGTCGCGCCCCTACCTCGCCGCTCAGCTCTCCCCGCCTGGACACACTCCGACGATCCCGTCGAGTGGCCGATCAGAAGAGGGTCATCGGCTCGGCATCGGCGGGGTCCGGGAGAGGTTCGATCTCCGGCACCAGCAGGCGGACCTCGTCGTGGAAGCGGCGCGCGAGATCCCGGGACGACGCATTGTCCGGCGTGTGCAGAAAAACCGTCGGTGACCGGCCCTCCCGCAGCCACTCGGCCGTCTGCTCGACCCACGGCCGCCACCCTGCCACCGTGACATCGCTGTCGTCGCGACCGTGGTAGCGGACGATCGGCGCACCCGTGAGCGCCTTCATCCGGCGTGGCAACCGGGGCTTCTTGGACCGGGCCTCGAATTCGGCCGGACTCGTCGCGGGCCCCGCGAACAGCACACCGGTATCGAAGGGCACCCATTCGGCACCGATCCGCCCCAGTACCCGTTCGAGCTGAGCCGCGGCGCTCTCGTCGGCGAAGAACTCCGGATGCCGCACTTCCACGGCCGGCGGCAACCCCGCGGGCAGCCCCCGGAAGAACATCGCCAGCGCACCCAGATCCGCCGGCCCGAACGAGGCAGGCAACTGCACCCACAGCGCGTGCAGCCGCGACCCGAGCGGTTCCATCGTGTCGAGGAACTGACGCAGTTCGGTGTCCACCCCGGACAGGCGGCGCTCATGAGTGATGAGCTTGGGCAGTTTGATCACGAACCGGAAATCCGGTTCGGTCTGATTCGCCCAGTTCTCCACGGTCCGCCGAGCCGGCACCGCGTAGAACGTCGTATTCCCCTCCACCGCGTTGCACCACCGCGCGTAGCCACGCAGTTTGTCCCCGCGCACCGGCCACGCGGTGTGTGTCCACATGGCACAGCCGACGTGGAGCCGCACACTCAACGCTTCAGCCCGTGGATTCCCGCGACGACCTTCTCGATCACCGACGCCGGCAGCAGCCGCCGCAGCAGGAAGACGATCGGCGCCCGGCTCCCCCTCGCGTACAACGGTTTCGGTTTATCGGCCTCGATCGCCCGCAGAATCGTCTCGGCCACCTGCTCCGGCGAGATACCCGCCTTCTCGTTACTGTCCAGCCGCGCGATCATGGTCCGGAAATCCGCCGCGTACACCGAATCCCGCGCGATGTACTCGGTGCGCCGTTCCCCGATCCCGGTAGCGATGGACCCGGGTTCCACCGTGCTGATCCACACCCCGAACGGCGTCGTCTCCAGCCGCGCGGCGTCCGCGAACCCTTTGATCGCCGCCTTCGCCGCCACATACGACGACCGATACGCGAGCGGAAAACTCGCCAACATCGACCCGACCATGATGATCCGCCCGTAACCCCGCTCCCGCATCCCCGGCAGCACCCACTGCGCCAGCCGGACCGCCCCGAAAACGTTCAACTGGAACAGCCGCTCGATCGCCTCGATCGGCAATTCCTCGATGGGCCCCGACTGGCTCTCACCCGCATTGTTGACCAGCACATCCACCGGACCGAGATCGGCACCGAACCGCTCGATACCCGCTTGATCGGTGAGGTCGAGGGCCCGATACTCCACCCCGGCGACCTTCGCCGATTCCCCGATCGTCCCGGGATCGCGACTGGTGCCGATCACCCGATACCCCCGCCGCACCAGCAGTGCCGCGGTCGCCCGGCCGATCCCCGAGGACGCTCCGGTCACCAGCGCGGTCTTGGTCATGAGATACCTATCGTCGACGATCCGTGGCCACCCGGGCGGTGCAGCCACCCGGTTCGCCAATCTAACCGACGTGTTCACGGTGCGGGAGCGGGTGTCCACCGAGGAAGGCGATACCGCACCCCGGCTCCGGGAGGACGGTTCGACTACGCTCCACGCGGATGATCGTCCGGCCGATCCGACTCGATTATCCGCGATAGCGGCGCAGGATCTCCGACCCGCGCACGGCAGGTCGAGAGGTGGCGAACCCGTGATACCGAGGATGGAACGTGCGGCCCTTCCCGCGGCGAAAGCGCTGCTGGACGCCATCGACACCGCGATCAACAGCAACACCTTCCTGCTGGTGGCGGATCTCGGCGAACCCGTCCAGGAGCAGGACACCGCGGCCGCGGTCACCACCTTCATCCATGATCCCGGTTTCGGTGAGCTGATCGCCGCGGCGGATGCCGCCAGGTGTTGGGGTAATTGGACCGTCTACGACCCCGAACTGCGACGATACGTCCCGGATCCGGACCGGCACCCAGCCCTCATGGTGCGGCTCGACGCGACCGTCACGGCAGACCGGATGGATCGCGCCGGCTTCGAACGGCACCTGAGATGGCTGTTGACCGAGGCATTCAGCCCTTACGACAAGCATGTCGAGCCGGGAACGGCGGATCGGCTCGTTGCCGAGTTCTGCGCCGAGCTACTCGATGACCCAGACCCCGGCGCGGCTCCCTGGGCATTTGCCGCCATCCCACCCCATTTCCTGCACAACTCCGGCTACTACTCCGACAGCGGCAACCCGTCCGGGCCCGTCTACTACTTCGACGGCGACGATTGCGACTCCTGCACCGCCTTCCACCGCGACGGCGACAGCATCCTCCACCTGTTTCTCACCAACGGCAGCCCTTGATACCCGGGGCGGGCTTCGTAATCGGTGCTACCGATCATGATCTCGGCGTCAACGGCCGTATAGTTTTTGCCGCAGGCGCAACTCCTCGGGGAGCGTCCGCGCAAGATCGGCCAACCACTGGTTGAAGGTAAGGCTACTCATCTGGACCGGGCTACCACCCTTGAATATCCAGAATCTCGGGTCAGCCGCGTGAAGGTCTTCTTCCCGAAAGTAGAAGAACATGTATCCCTGATGCGTTTGGAATATGAACGAGTTCTCGAAAGAGGAAAATTCCCCTTTGTAGTCTTCTACTACGATGTCCCGGGCTACATTTTTGGCGTCGAGGATCCAGTCGTAATTCCATTCACCCTCATGGGTGAGCCAATAGGGATCCCTTCCCGAGTACTCGAGGAACTCCCGATACGATTCGGGTAGAGCCTCCACCCGTTGAGACTGCATGAGGTCAGAAATCTCCTGTTCGCTACAGCCGCGATTGCCTGCACGTGCCACCAGGCCTCGCTCGATGAGATCCTCTGCAAGTTGGGCAATAAACGTCATTATGCAAGCCTCCTGGAATTCATAGAGTGGGACGGTTCCTGTCCGGTGGCGGGTATGGCGTCACGAAGAAAACATCTATCGTTACAGATGGGTAGGCCGCTTGGAACCGGGCTATGGTCCGGTTACACGAGAAGCACGGTGTCTGCTCCACGAAGAGCCGGACGCGACCAGCCGCCGGACTGTTTCCGCTGGCAGCCACCGGATACTGCAGCCGCAATATTCGATGTAGGTGTTCGAGCATATTGTTCTCGGCGTCGTTCGACCGAAGCCTCTCGGGGGGAACATCACCGGGCATGATCGAGTTCTCCGAGGAAGGTGCAGCAACCGGAGGCAATGAAGATCCTGCGGGGGCATTGATCGACGGATCCTGAGTTCCACTGAATCCTGCGAAAGAGCCTGATAGCTCACCTATCTCGTAGTGCAGTGCTCCGCCCATAGTCCGCCATCCGATATTTGCGGTCCGGCGGAATTCGCGTTGCATTTCCAAGAGGTCGCTGATCGCAGGGTCATCTACCTCCACCTGCCTGATGTTCGGCCGTTCACCGGTATCTTCGGCCCCATCGCCACCGTCCCCAGTCGTCGGTGGGCCAGGGTCATCACCCCCCGGCGCTCCGTCTCCGAAACTTTCGGCTTCCTCTCGGCCTGTCGAGGTGTCCGACGCGTCGAATACCCTGCTGTCTTCACTGGAGCTCGGGTTTCGCTCTAGAACTGGAAGGTCCCGGCCGGCGGCCAGGTCCCGGTCTCCTGGCTCCGGTCCTCCGCCCAGGCCGCTGCTTCGCTGCACGCCGGGTGGATCACTTGCACGTTGGTCACCATGTGGAATGTTTGTTTGTTGATCAGCAGCAGATGGTCGATCGGGGGTTCCATCGGCGGGTCGGTCAGCGACCGGGCCTGTACTCGGTACTCGATATCGGTCGGGGTTTCCCGGGTCGCCTGGATCTGCACGTTCCAGGTCGGGGGATACACTCGGGCGCCCTGGACCGGTTGACCCGACCGGATCGACTGGTCGTACTCCTGGCCGATCACTTCCGGGGGCATGCTGCGATGTTCGGTGATCACCCCGGTCTGTTTGTTCACCACGAAGTTCCCCAGCCCCAGGCCCAGACCGGCTGCTATCTCCTGCTGGCTCAGGATCGGGCGGCACACCCATCCGAACTCCGTCTCCAGGAGGCTGAATTCCGCCTCCGGGCCGAACGGCTCCCTCAGGTATCGGTCCACTTGGTTGCTGGTGCGGAACGGGGGCTCCGGGTGCATTGACGACTCCTTGCTGAGGGGGTACCGGGATGGAATACAGCTGGTTCGAGTTCGCCACCATAGCGGGCGGCGGGAACGATGAGGTCTGTCCTGATTGGGGATCCCACCACACGGGTCCGCCGGCGCCGTAGGGGTAGACGACGACGGTGGCGTGGCTTCCGCCCTGACTCCAACTGTTCACCACCAGCGCCGAGGATCCGGGACCCATCGCGGCGATATGGTTGTGCAGGTCGAAGAATTGCTGCGGCACCGGCACGTTCGGATCGTGTGCCCGCAGGGGGCTGCCCAGCCAGGCAGCCGCTCGTTCGACACCACCGATTTCACCCGATACTCGGTCGAGGCGGAACAATCCTTGGCGATCCCGCCAACGCGGCGCCGAGACCTGCGGGTCCCCGTAGAAGGACGACAGTGCCGACAGGGAACAGTCGAGACAGTTGTTACCACGACCGGCGACCGACGGGCCGCCGTCGTTGACCAACTGGCTGTACGGGTGGAAGCGGGGGTCGGCGCCCACGACGAATCTGTTCCCGTTTCGGAGTGAATCCTCGACCATCTGCTGATACGCCGGGTTCTCGACGGGACGGAGCCTGCCCCGTCCCTCGACACGTGAGTTCGACGGATTCGGGAAACGCGGGGCGGTATTCGCTCGAGCTATGTCATTGCTGAGCGCCCGGAGGTCATCGGGAGTGAGCGTCGGATCGCTGCCCGAGCGGACCGGATCCAATCCGAGTTGCTCCCGGACATTGTTGGTGATCGTTTCGGGCGTGGAATCGACCGACCAGGTATTCGTGCCTGTCGGGCGCCCCTGCGAGGTGCTGATGTGCACGTCGGCGTCGTGAGGATCGGGAGTGAAAACGACGTCCACCAGCACCCGGTCACCGCTGACCAGCTGCGGCGCGGTGTTCAGGTCTGTGTCGATGCTGCGTTCGGTGTTCGCGATCAGCCGGTTGATATCGGCCGAGGTGACATTCAGGCCGAGGGTGGGGTGGACGCGCACGGTGAGTACATGCAACGTCTCACCGTTCGGCAGCCGGTGTCGGGTGGCGCGGTAGGCCGGACGGCCGTGCGGATTCCGGCTGCTTCGCACCGGAGTCACCCGGTTGCCGAGGGGAGGTTGGGTGCGGTGGAATTCGCGGGCGGCTCGGGCCGCTCTGATATCGCTGTCCGAACGAGCCGGGCGATGCCGGTCCGGCCGCCACCACGAACGACCCGGATCAGGTGGATCGGAGGTACCCGACGGTGAGTTCTGGTGCGGGCCGCCGGGCGGCGGCGGTTCCGCGGGCCGGGCGTTCGACGGTCCCGCGGGTTCGGGGCCGGAGCCCGCGGGGTGGGTCGGTGGAACCGGATTCGACTCCAGACCGGGATCTGCGCTCGAAGTGTACGACTGCTCGGGCGAACTCCAGATCGGATCGTTCGAGGAGCTCGTCGACGGCCGAGTGGATCGGTCGGACCGAACCGGTTCGGATGTCGAGTCCGGCGGGCTTTCGTCAGCTGTCCGTGGCGAGGTGGGCGCGGCGGCCGGAGTCGTGGGTGTGCTGTCGGATGTGTCCGCGCGAGATGGACCGGAGGGGTGCGGCGGATCGTCCGTCCGGTATGGTCCGGCCTCAGTGGATTCGGCACGGTCGGTGGCCGGCGAGGTCCGGCTCGGGATCGGCGGCCGGGCGAAATCGGCCAGGAACCGGGCGTGGTTGGCCGGGTCGAAGAGGTTGTAGGGATAGCCGGGTGTATCCGGTGGCGTGTCCGGGGTGCCGGGCGTGGTCTGGTCGCGCGAGCCCTCGGCATCAGCGGTCGGGCGGGCGGCTCGGGATGCCGATGGCCCGGCACGGGTTCCCGAAGCGGGATTCGCGCCGGCCGTCGCCGGAGTTGCCGCTGCCTCCGGGGCCGAATTGATACGAGGAGCGTCTGCCGATGAACCGCCCGATGTGGGCGGAGCGACGGGTCCGGGTTGGACGGTCGGTGTAGCGGCAGCGGCCGAGGTGGTGGTGGTCGTTTCCGTGGCAGCGGGTTCGAGCGTCGTCGCGCCGGGGACACTCTGCGACGGAGAGTGTCCTTGACCGTTGGCGGTCTCCGAGCCGTTCGAGGTTGTGGTACCGGTAGGGGTGTCCGGGTCGGTCGGGGTATCCGAGCTGGTCGAGGTGCCCGGAGTTGTCGAAGCGTCCGGCGTTGTCGAGGCGTCCGGCGTTGTCGAGGCGTCCGGCGTTGTCGAGGCGTCCGGCGTTGTCGAGGCGTCCGGCGTTGTCGAGGCGTCCGGCGTTGTCGAGGCGTCCGGCGTTGTCGAGGCGTCCGGCGTTGTCGAGGCGTCCGGCGTTGTCGAGGCGTCCGGCGTTGTCGAGGCGTCCGGAGTGGTCGAGGCGTCCGGAGTGGTCGCGGGCGCGGGAGTTGCGGCAGCGGGCGTTCCGGCATCCGGTGAGGCCGAAGGTTCCGGGCCCAGGTCGAGGCTGGAGGTCTGCTGTGGAGTTTCCGGGCTTGCTTCGGGGGGCGGATTCGCGGCGGTGGGTTCGTCTGCTCCGCCCGGTGCGCTCGTGGTCTCCGGTGCGGCCGGGGAGCCGGAGGGCGGATCTCCGGCCGCCGGGTGTGTTCCGTCGCCGGAGGTCTGGGATGGCGTATCAGCGGTTCCGGGATCGGTATCCGAGGGTTGCCCAGAAGGCTGCTGATCCGACGCCGAGGGCTGTGTGGAGGTGTCCGGAGCGGGTTGGGGGTTCGTGCCCGACGGCTGAGTCGGCTGCTGACTCTGGTTCTGCGACTGACCCTGGTCCTGGGTGTCCCGGACGCCCGAGTCCTGTTCAGAGCCCGAATCGGATGCCTCATTATCGCCGTCGGGCTGGTTTCCGGTATCCGATGACTCGTTCGACTCGCCTTCGTCACCACCGGTCTCGTTGTTCTCACCGGCGCTGTTCGGGCTGTCGCCGGAGTTGCTCTCTCCCAGCGTTTCCCCACCGCGTTGCAACCCGCCCGCCGCGGCGGAGGAGAGATTCTCCGGCGAGAGCGCGTTCTCCCAGCTGAATTCGCGGTCGTTGAGCGCCGCGTCGGTGGCCTCACCGGCCACCTCCCCCGCGACGCTCGCGACCGTCTCCTTGCCCGCGTCCTTGGCGGCATTGGCCAGCGGGCTGCCGCCTTCCGGGCCGCCGGGTACATTTCGGCTGGTCAACCCGTCGGGACCCATCGCACCCGTGACGGCGCCGCTGGCCGCGGCGGTTAGCGCGGTCTTACCGGCCTCC
This sequence comes from Nocardia sp. NBC_01329, assembly GCF_035956715.1. Classification (NCBI taxonomy): domain Bacteria; kingdom Bacillati; phylum Actinomycetota; class Actinomycetes; order Mycobacteriales; family Nocardiaceae; genus Nocardia; species Nocardia sp. NBC_01329. The sequence continues at coordinate 4,594,891 of NZ_CP108381.1, forward strand.
GTCAGGTCGTCGGTCGTGATCTCGTCGCGGCGACCGGTCGCCACTTGCAGGGCCTTGGTGCCCAGGTCGAGCACGGTCTCCTCCAGTGCCGCTTCCCAGGCTCCACGGACCGCGGCTCGGGCGGCCGCTTTCAGCGCGGCCTTCGAGAGAATGCGCTGCACCAGCTGTTTTATCGCGACCCGGATCGCGATCCGGGTCGTTACCTGAGCCGCGGCCGCCTCCGCGGCGGCTGCCGGGGCGCCGATGCCGGTGGATGCGGCGGCGAGGGCCACGGCCATTTCGACGGCGAAGATCGCCAGACTGGCCAGGATCACCAGTTTGGTCTGCTCGATATCGGCCGCACCGTCACCGATCTCGTCGGCGAGGGTTTCGATATGGGCGATCAGACCGTCGAACGCGCCCTGGCCGTGCCCCAACTGGGTCCATCGGTCCGAGATCGCCTGCGCGGTGTCGCCTTCGATCGATGCCAGCACCTGGTCGATCGCGTAATCGGCGTCGGCGTCCAGGCCTCTCAGATCGGTGGCGAGCTGTGTCCACGCCGACTCGACCCGCCGCATCGCGGTCTCGTCGCCCTCCGGCCAGTCACCGGCTCCCACAACGTATTTCGCCACCCACTGCAGCGATTCCGGGATCTCGATACCCATTCAGCGCACTCCCGCCGAAGCGAACCGTATTCCCGGCGCGAGGTGGCGGACACCACGTTCCCACGCACCCGAGCGGCGCATCATCCGACCCCTCAGCCTCGACAACAGATCCATCACCCATATCCGACGGCGACGAACACGACCTGGTTCCATCGATCCGAAAAATTTCCCGATCTGTCGGAGCGAGCCGAATTGTGCCATCCGTCGCCGTAAATCGCCCCACCGGCGAACGACAGGGCGCATGCCACCCGGGGCCGGTCCGGATCGGGTCCGTAGGCGCAACGATCGAAGCCGGATCCCCGGGAGAGTCCAATATGCTGACCACAGTCCGCGTATGCCGGTTGGCGCGAAGGCAGCCGATCCCGCCCGACACGAAGGGAACCCATTGTGCAGAGTGAACTGTTCGCCGCCGAGAACACGGCCCAGCCCGCGACAGCTCCGGGCCTGACCGCGCAGAGCGCGAAATCTCTGAAGTACGCCGTCAACGGTGAGTGTCTCGCCCGGCAAGGGTCGATGGTCGCCTTCCGAGGCGACCTGCGGTTCGAGAAGAAGGGGCAGGGCGTCGGGAAGTTCCTGCAGCGTGCATTCACCGGCGAAGGCGTGCCGCTGATGACGGTGCGCGGTCAGGGCGAGGCATGGTTCGCCCATTTCGACCGCAACTGTTTCATCGTCGACCTCGTCCAGGGTGACGCGCTCACCCTCAACGGCAGCAATGTCCTGGTGTTCGATTCGAGCCTGCAGTACGACATCCGCATGGTGCAGGGCGTCGGGATGGCAGGTGGCGGGTTGTTCAACTGTGTGTTCTCCGGCCAGGGGCGATTGGGGCTGGTTTGCGCGGGGACGCCGATCATCATTCCGGTGCACCCGCAGGCCCCGGTTTTCGTCGACACCGACGCCGTGGTCGGCTGGAGCGCGAACCTGCAGACCTCACTGAACCGGTCGCAGTCGTTCGGTTCGATGGTTCGCGGCGGCTCGGGTGAGGTGTACCAGCTCCGGCTCGACGGAGAAGGTTTCGTCATCGTCCAGCCCAGCGAGGCCTGACCCGCCGGACACCCGGCTCGCCGTTTCACAGCTCCGGCGCGGTCCGCAGCCGCATCAGGTGCGGGTGGTTTGCTTCGTCGAGGGCGAGCGCGGCGGTCCACAGCGAGCTGTCCAGTGCCCCGGTGACGCGCCATTCGTCCGGTGCGTTCGCGGGGATGTGTATCCGCACCGGGTCCAGCTCTGTCAGGTGCCGCCCGACCACGGCCCACCACTGCCGACCGGTCGCATCGACGATCGCGGCCACGATCAGATCGTCCTCGCCGGGCAACTGTCCGGCCGCCGCACGCACCACGTCGGGGATGTGCCGGTTCTCCGGCCGATCGGCGAGCTGATCCGCGAATACGACGAAAACCAGTCCGAAACCGAATATCCCCGGCCCGAGTACCTTGCGCAGGCCGGCCGCACACAGATGAATCGGATTGGGTTCGTACGCATCCCGGTCACCGGTGAGATCGACCGTCGCGCAGTCTGCGTCTATGGCCCGGCCGTCGAAGCGGAACCCGTACAGCATCGGCATCAGCGTGGTAGGCAGCGACAGCAGATAACGGGCGGCGATCTCGTCGACGGACTCGGGATCGGGATAACGGATCTCGCTCATCCGCGGCCGGCCGCGACCGCGAGGGAAGTCCAGAGATCGTGCCGGACCGCGTCCCACAGCGGCGCCAATTCCGGGCAACGCTCCCGCATCTCCGCCAGATCCGGCGTACCCACCACCGAAACCGCTCTCCCGGATTCAGCACGCACCTCGACGATCCGGACGCAATTCCGGTCGAGTCGCCACACCGCCACACAACCGCCGTACTCGGTGCGACGGACACTCCGCGACGCCTCACGCCGGGGCGGGTGGCCCTCGGGCGCGGAACGCACACCGGAGAACCCGCGAGCCCACCCGGCTCGGTGCACAGCGTCGTCCGCGCTGGAACTCCGGTCGCGAACCTGTCGTATCGCCCTGGTCAGCGGGCTTCCGTGTTGCTCGGCCATGTGGTTATGTTGCTGCCCGCACGCCGCGCCCGTACGGCTCAGCGGGACAGCAGTATTCAGCTCGTCCGTACACCCAGACCACAGTCCGGTCGACCGAGCGGCGTCGTCCGAAACGGACCTTCACCTGGGCCGTTACGGACCGACCAGGGGAAGGGGAACTCGTGACAGGAAACGATCGACCCGGTTCGACACTGCCGCGGCGGCAACTGGGCCGCGCCCTGCGGGAAGCGCGGGAGGGGGTGGGGTTCACCCTCGAACAAGCGGCACAGGAGATGGAGATGAGCAAGACCGCGCTCATCCGGCTGGAGAAGGGGCACAACGAGAAGGTCAAACTGCGGGACGTGGAGGGGTTCGGAAGGCTGTACGAGCTCGACGACATCTACATCGAAGATCTCAAAGAGTTGGCTCAGCAGACCGCGACCAAGTCGTGGTGGAACGGAACCCGCCGCACGTTCAGGGGTGGGTTCACCACCTATCTGAGGCTCGAATCGGCGGCATCTCACCTGAGTGCCTTCCAGCCCTCGATCATTCCTGGACTTCTGCAATCGCTCGAGTACATGAGAGCTGTCGAAAGACCATTTTTCTCGCAGGATACCCAAGAATCCGTCGAACGCCGTATCGCGCTGCGCATGCGCCGAGCGGCCATTCTGACTCGGCGGAACAGTCCTGTGTCAGCAGAGTTCTTGGTACACGAGAGCGCTCTGCACACGCAGGTGGGTCCAGCGGCGGTGATGAGCACCCAGCTGCGGCACATGGCCGATATGAGCACGCTTCCCAACTTGGCCGTGCGAATACTCCCTTTTGCGGCAGGCTTTCCAGGAAAATGGAACCCCGTTCTTCCCTACATCATCCTCGATTTCCCGGAGCGCAGTCGCGAGTTTCAAAACGAGCCACCCGTTGTTTACACCGAAACAACTACTGGATCAATGTTTTTCGAGAGTATCGGGGACCTTGCCATCTATCGTGACATTCACGAGACGCTCCAAGGCGCAACGCTTGACGAACAGCGGTCCCGGGACCTGCTACGGCAAATAGCAAGGAGATACAGGTCATGACGTTCGATCCGACCCACTCCGCCTTTTTCAACTCATCGCGCAGCTACGCGCAGAACGAGAACGCGTCGAAATCACCCGGCTCGACGATGCGAAGGCCGGAGTCCGACAGCAGACGTAGCCGGGCAGGCCGACATTTGGTCTTCGGCCGAAAGCTCGGTCGTCGTTTGCGAACATCATGAGGAATTACGTTCTCGACCTTCTATCGGCTTGACTCAAGCGGCCGGCAGATGTGTTCTCTTCTGACCGGGGACCAAGCCCGGGGTCCAAAAAAGGCCGATTCAATGGACTTCCGGGCATCTCGTCCAAAAACGCCTATCCGGACACCGTTGAGGGCCTCCCGCATCGAGACACCAACAAGTATGATGTGCCGGGGCCGTGCGGAGGGCTCACACGTCGCAGCAGGAGGGGTATGCGCACCGCGAAGAAGAACTGGGCAGGGGTCGCGGCGCTCGCCATAACCGCGCCATCGCTGGTAGCCGGGTGCGGGGTCACCGTCGAAGGGCAGCCGGAGGCGAATGGGCACAGCACAGAGGCCTCTGTGGAATGGAACCCGTGCTCGCAGCTGCCGAATGAGGCATTGCAGGCAGCCGGAGTAGATCCATCGCAGAAGAACAACGCGATAAACGCTCCAGGCGATCGTGCGCTGTTTCGAGTCTGTTCCTGGGACTCGGTCGGCGGTCCCTACCACGTCGGCATCGGCGCAACCGCGCTGACACAGGACGAGTGGTACGACAACACCGAGGTCACCGACGTCAAGCCGCAGCAGATCAACGGCCGGACCGGGTTGCGCTTCTATCCTGACAACGGTGATCAACCGATCCGCGCGTGCTACGTGAGCCTTCCGATGGAAGGTGGTTCGCTCTTCATCAATGTCGACTGGCAGTACAGCCAGCGCAGCTCAATGCCGGAGTCTCCACCATGTGCACTGGCGGTTCAGCATGCACAGAAGCTGGAACCGTACCTGCCCCAGTAGCGTCCAATGATCGAGCAGGGCCGACCGCACCGAGCGCCCATCAATAGGGGAAGACACCATGGCTCAGCAAGAACAAGGCACCACACAGGTGGCGATGCTGCAGCAGTGGCAGGGCCTCAAGACTCAGGCCGAGAGCGGTGAGCTGACGATGGATGCCGATATCGTCGAAAAGCTGACAGCACGTTGCGACACCTTCTTGGGCGAGCTGGAAGACATGCTCAATTCATCCGGTAACCTGGCCGCGCTCTCCGGCTTCGGAACGCTGAGGTCCGCGATGGCCCTACAGACCAAATTCGCATCCAAGGCTGTACAGGACTCCGATTCCGCTTCCAACCGTCTGAAGACCGCGATAGACATCGTTACCCTGATGAAGGAGACCTTCGAACTGTCCGCCGGACGAGTCCTGGAAACCGATTCGTCCACTTCCAACGCGCTGGGTAATGCAGGAGCCTAGTCATGGTCAGTTTGTCGCAGTGGCTCAATCCGATTCTCAACGGCTCGGAGGAGGCATCGAAGAACAAGTCCGACGATACTCACCTCGCTGAGGATCAGAACACCACCTGGAATCAGGACCGTGCAGCCTTCGGCGGGGAATGGTCAGGACTGGTCAACGAGTTCGGTGGTCAGTTCGCACCGTCCGCTATCCTCGAGAAGGACGGCTTCCCCGCCATGACCCATCAGCAGATCTGGGATGCTCTCGATGGCGTCAATTCCGCCATGATCAACGATTTCGCGACCACTTGGCGGGGCTTGACCGACAAGGCACGCACCGCCAACAAGGAATTCCTGGACGGCGTCAACGCCGACCTGGAAGCAGGTTGGAACGGTCAGTCCGGTACCGCTGCGGTCGACGGAGTCCGTGAGTTCAGCACCTCGTTCACCGCTCTGGCCGCGAGTTTCCAGATGGTGGCCCACGGCCTCGACTTGATGGAAGGCCATCTCGCTCAGGCGAAAGCTTCTGTCGGCGAACCCGACTCCGTGACCCTCGGCGACAAGGTCATCAACTCTTTGCCTCTCGGCGATACTTTGAAGAGTCCCCAGTATCGGGCCGACGAAGCCCAGGAGACCGCCCGCTGGGTGATGACCACCTACTACGAGCCCGGCGCCGCCGATGTGGACAGCAGGACTCCCGTGCTGCCCGAGCCGAAGAAAACCGTCGACGACGGTAGTAGCCCCCAGCAGCCGGGCGGCGCGACGCAACCCTCCCAGCAGAGCACACAGCCGCAGACCACGCGGTCGCAGACCACCACCGACGACGGCACGCAGACCGAGAAAGGTGCCGAGGATCCGGGCTCGACCGAGCAGGAGGATCCGCAGGCCACCGAGCCGCAGAGTACGACCCCTCAATCGACCACACCGGAAACTCCGACCAACCCCGCGCTCACCACCGGCACCCCGACCACCACCACGCCGGGAAGCCCGTCGGGGACACCATCGGGGTCACCGTCCGGGACCCCTTCCGGCACACCGCAGACCACCGCTCCCTTCGTGCCCGGACAGACCGTGCAGGGTGCGCCGAAGTCCGCCACCGGCACCCCGCCCACGGCTTCGACCAGCGCGTCCAACCGTGCGGGGCGCGGCGGTATGCCGGGCATGATGCCGCCGGGAGCGCGCGGCAACAAAGGGGACGAGGACGAGGAGCACAAGGTTCCCGACTACCTGGTGTACGACCGGGGCAGTGAACTGCTCGGTACCCAGCCGCCGGCGTTGCCGCCGGGTGGAGTGATCGGCGGGTGAACGATCCACAGTGGCGCCTGGACGGGGAAATGTTCACCCAGGCGGTGCGGGCGTTCGGCCGAGATCGATTGCCCTACCCGATCCGGGTGCTGCCGCTCGGTCCCACCGAGACGCCGCCGACGTTCGACGAGTACGAGCAGGTGCGGCTGGCGGCGGCGCGACGGCTGGCGGACCTGGCCGACGAGCGGCTGTTCCGCGCGTTGGAGACCCTCTTGGAACCCCAGGTGCGCATAGAGGTTCACGGAATCTACGACCGCGGATTCGAACGGGTGGTGCGCATGCACGCGGGTGTGCACGGGAAGTCCGCCACACTCGCCGTGCAGGTACCGGGACCGACGAAGGACTACGGCGGGGACGTCGTGTTGCACGCTCTGCCGGCTCAGCAGTTGACGGCCCGGCTCGTCACATACCTGCCGCGCTGCGCGATCGGGGGTTATCCGACGGTCCACGGCGCGCGCGCCGATATCGGGAAGGTCGAGTACTCCCGCCACCCCACCCGGATCTCCCGGACCGAGGAGATCAACCGGATCATCCGGCGCCCGCGGTCCGGTGTCGGCGAGATCGGGGTGTTCGCGGGTCCGGCGATCGATTCCCGGCCCACCGGTAACCCGCACGGATTCCATTGGATGGATTACCTACCGCAGGACGGCCGCTACCTGCTGATCAATCACACGCAAGAGGAATTCACCCTCACACCGGGTTCACCGGAGGAGATCGCGCGACGGCTCCAGCAGGCCGTTGTCACCGTCCGCTCGGCCGCGGCATCCGGGCCCGGTGGCCGCCGTGACCACGCACGGGACGATTTCGACGCGGACGACGACTACTACCGGGAACGCAATTCACGCGGCTGGACCACCTGAGCCGGTTCATCGGCGGAATATCATCCGCGCTCACCACCGCACGAGAATTTCCCGCCCGCACGGTGATTCCGCTGAGCACCACATCTTCGGTGGCCACCTTGCTTACCCAGCCAGGTAGAGGCCACCGTGCGGTGGAGTGGACGACGTAACAGCGTTACGCCGGTGGGAATCTCGCGTCGTTGCGTTCCAGCAGCGCACCCGCCGCCCGCAGCACATGCCCGGCGATCTCCGCCGGGTCCGCCCCGTACAGCGGCTCCCGATGCAGTACGGAACGAACCAACCCGATCCCCAGCAACCAGGCCAGCAGCAGATCCGCGCGCAACTCCCCGTCGTCGCCGTCGGTGAGCGTCGACAACGCCCGGATGTACTCCTCCCCCAGTTCCCGGCGGATCACCGACGCACCTTCTTCGTGCCCGCTGGACCGCAACGCGGCCTGCAGCCAATTCCCCGGCGAGACCGCCTCGTTCGGCTCCAGTGCACGCTCCAGCAATCTGGACAGCAGCGCGTCCACCGGCCCGGCATCGAGTACCGAGCGCCCGCGATCGGTCATCGTCGCCCGGAACAGTTCGTCCTTGTTCCCGAAGTACCGGAACAGCAGTGCCTGGTTCACCCCCGCCCGCGTAGCGATATCGCGTACGGTGGCGCGCTCGTACCCTCGCTCGGCGAACAATTCCCGCGCCGCCGCCAGAATCGCGGCCCGCGTGGCCGAGGCATCCCGCCGACGACCCACCGGCTCGTTACCGCTGACCATGACCCTCCGCTCACCTGCCATCAGGAAGAGCAGCGTAAGGCATACCGGATCAGACAAAGCGGGCACCCAGCAACACCTCCGCACACCGCTTCGGCAGAAGACACCCTGGACGAGAGCCGGGCCGGGGATCTACGCTCGGATCACCATGCCGGAACTCCTCGGGATCAACCATCTGACGCTGGCCACGACGGACTTGGACCAGCTCGTGGCGTACTACACCGGAGTCCTCGGAGCACGACTGTCCTTCGAGCGCCCCGCCTCCGCCACCGACCCGCGCATCACGGTCCTCGATGTCGGCGGCGCCGACCATCTGGCGATCGTCGAGACCACGACCGGACCGTCCACCGACCTCGACCCCCTGGGACGAGCCGGGTGGGGTCTACGCCTGGCGACCTACGCCCAACTGTGCGAGGTACGCGAACGGATCTTGGGCGCCGGGCTCCCGGCCGGCCCGATCGAAACACTCCCCACCCAGTGGACGATGACGGCCCACGACCCGGACGGCCGCCCGGTCGATATCCGGGCCCACCGCCCCTGAACCGCTGACGCTCCGACCCGGCCTACCGTTCGCCGAGCACGGCCCGTACAGCAGGAGTAGCCGGTGGCCCGCCACCTCTCTTCACTCGGCCACGTCCCCGACCGGCGATTCACGCAACACGGTCCGAGCCTCCATCAAGGCGAACCCGAGCAGATTCGACCCCTTCCACCGACTGGGGTCCTCCGTACGCGGATCGTCCACCGCCAGCCCGATACCCCATATTCGGTCCACCGGGCTGGCCTCGACGAGTACCCGATCCCCGGTGTTCAGCAGAAAGCACCGAAGATCCTCGTGCTGACCGAACTTCGCGATACTGCCCGCGAGAACGATTCCGAATCGGCGCTCCACCCACAGATCCTCGTCGAAACCACCGATCCGCCGCCCCAGCGTCTTCGCCTCTCCGGGGCTCCGTGCTTCCAGGACCTTCGCGGCGATCGCCCAGTCGTCGAACAGCAGTGCCTTCCGCCACATCATGTAGTGCTCGGTCGTGGCAAAAACCACCCCGTCGACCGTGAATTCCGCCGGCCACCACTGACTCAGGCAACCCGCACCTACCGTCCCGTCCCTGGGGGGACGGTGACCCCAGAACGGCAGATACTTCACCCGGCCGCCATCAGCCACGATATCGACCAGATCGCTGACACTTCGAGCTCTCACCCGACCAACCGTGCCCGAAACGCACGAGGAGCGCATCTGTATTCCGAAGTCGTTCACATGACCCGGAGCGCGGTCATCTTCCATGGCGTCGTACTGCCACGTTCGATACGTCCGGCGACCACCAGCCGCCGCGGGCCCCGCTGATAGGTGGCCATCATCTCCGCCGCCCGCTCCTCCACCTGGAACAACCGCACCGCGCCCGGCACAGCCGACCCGAGCGCCCGGCCGGGAGCGTGATCGCCCGCCACCAAGGAGCCGATCGCGCAGACCAGACCGGGTGTGCACAGGGCGTTCAGCTGGGCGACCGGGCGCCGCCGATCCAGTACTTCGAGCAGGATCCGGACCGCGGTTGTGGCGAAAGCCCTGGCACCGGCCGGTTCCGGACGGCGGGCCGCAGCGTGCCCGGTGCGCTGGCCACGCCGGAGTCCGGCCGGGGCACTGCGGTTGCGCCGCAGCGCTTTCCGATCCAGTCGAGCTGCGCAACCTGTCGAAGGGGCGGATAGGTCCGGATGCGGACTGTGATCCTCCGGGGCGGCGACGTTCGCCTCGACTTGTTCGCTGTCGTGCGCGGGAACGTCATCGGGCACGTGCGTTCGCCCCGCGGCGGCGCCGTCATGCGGGCACGACCGGCGCACCGGCGGTTCGTACACGGGCACCCGGTGGAGAACCGGCTGGAAATCGACCATTTCGAAGCCCCCCTCGATGAACGGATCGCCCCCACGACGTCCGACCGGGCCAGCATCGCACCTCGGCGCGCGGCAGTACAGATGGTCATCGGATCTTTCACCGGAACACCGGTCGGCACGGCGTGTCTCCGTCGGGCCGGATCATCGGCGAGTCGCGCAGGCGGCCGACGGTATCGGACTTGTCGGCATCGATTGCTAAATTTGACCGTTACTGTCCGTTTCGCTTTTTCAGATACCGGGAGAGTTAGTGCTCGGCCATTCCCACGCCACCAGTGGCGCACTCGCGTTCGTCACCGCCGCCACCGTCGTCCCGCCCTCCGTCCTGGAGTTCGTCCAGGGGCCGGTGAAGATCAGCGCGCTGGAACTCGTTCTGGGTGCCTTCATCACGGCGGGGGCCGCCCTGCTCCCCGATATCGACCATCCCAACAGCACTATCGCGCAGTCGCTCGGCCCGGTGAGCAATACGCTCGCGAAAGGGGTTTCGGCGATATCCGGCGGCCACCGCAAAGGGACGCACGGATTGTTGTTCGTGCTACTCGCGGGATGGGCGACCTGGGCCGGAGTGCATCACCTGGGCCGGTATTTCACCCTGGGCGTGGTCTTCGTGATGCTCGCCTTCGGAGTGCGAGCGCTGCACCTGACACCGAAGGGAGATTCGCTGCGTGCCTACGGTTTGTGCATATTGCTGGCCGGCGCGGGCACAGTACTGATGGACCGCTGGTTACCGGATTCGCCCTACTGGCTACCGTTCGCCATCGGGCTGGGCGCGCTCATCCATATCGTCGGCGATTGCCTCACCGATCGCGGCTGCCCGCTGCTGTGGCCGCTGAAGTTCAAACTGACGCTCCCGATCATCTCCCGGACGGGGAACAAGGTGGAGACCTGGGTACTGACACCGCTGATGGGGCTGGTCACGGTCGGACTGCTGTACGTCTACGCCGTACCGAACTAGGTGCCGCGCCTGAAATAGGCTGATCAGTGGTCCGATTTCGAGGCGCTCGATCCATCGGAGTCGCGGTAGTGGCGAGGGCTCGTGTGTCGGCTCGGACACACAGTGGATGTCGGTGAGCGAACAGACCGTTCGGGTCCGAAGCCGAAGAATTGCGGGCACCGAAGAACGAATGCCCCCGGAGGATCCCATGTCAAGATTTGCCACCGTGATCAATGCGGCCGCCGCCGCGATTGCCGCCGCCGCTGTTCTGGGCCTGTCCGCGCCCCCCGCGGCGACGGCGGAACCAGCACCGCCCGCACCGGCGACATCGGCGCCGGTACCCGTGAAAACGCAGGGATGGCTGAAGATCTACTCAGGTCAGGCGCCGCACGGCACCGATGCCGTCGAGCTCACCGCCGTCACCGACCCGGCGGTCGGGCTGCGCGTGTCCGACGGTGACGGTCGCTCGCTCTACCGATTCGACAAGGACACCACCGAACCGTCGCAGTCGAACTGCAACAACGAGTGTGCCGCCACCTGGCCGCCACTGCTGGTGAGCCGGGGGCAGGGGCTCTACATCGTGGGTATCGACCCGGATCTGGTCGGATTCATCGAGCGCGCGGACGGTTCGTGCCAGATCACCATCGGCGGCTGGCCCGTGTACCACTTCGCCAAGGACCAGCGGCCGGGAGATCTGCTGGGTCAGGGCGTCGGCGGCACCTGGTTCGCGGTCGCACCCACCGGCGGCAAGGCGCTCGAGAAGTAGGCTTTCAGCGGGCGGAGCGAACCAGCGCCGCCCGATCCACCACGGTGATACGGCCACGGGTCAGAACGAGGATATTGCGTTGTTGCAGGTCGCGCAGTACCTTGTTCGCCGTGGCCCGGGTGGTTCCCGCCATGGATGCCAGATCTTGTTGATTGAGCCGGATCTCCGCAATGGCCGTCGAGCCTCCGTAGATTCCGGCAAGGTCGATCAGACGTCGCACCACCCGGGTTTCGACCGGTAGATACAACGCCTCGAGCACCTGAGCGGAGAGCCGCCGCACCTGAGCAGCCAATGTGTCTATCATGACCCGGTCGATCTCCGGGTAACTCCGGCGCAGTGCCGCCAACTGGGCGCGGCTGAAGGTCAACGTCTCGGCATTCTCGACCGCTTCGACTGTCGCGGTACGGCGGGCGCTGCTGTCGAGCACTGCCAGTTCGCCGAACGAACAGCCGGGACCGAGCATGGTCAATGTCGCGGTATCCCCGAACGGGGTGGCGACCCGGACGATGAGCCGGCCGGATTTGATCAAATGCAGACAGTCACCGGGATCGCCTTCGTGGCAGAGGACTTCCCGGCGCTTGTACCGGCGGAGTATGCACGAGGCGAGAATTTCGCGCCGTTCCGGTTCGGGCAGACCACGGAGTATCTCGAAATCGGTGGTCACCGTAATCCATCCAGCACATAGCAGGTCACCGGTTCGCTCCGGCCTCGGACAGTCACTGCGCCACGGCTGCGTACCTCGGCACGCGCGCCGAGGTACGCGCAGGTCAGCGAACCGATCACCACGGTCCCGGGTTCCGCCAAGCTCTCCAATCGAGCGGCGAGATTCGTCGTATCACCGATCGCGGTGTAATTGCGCATCTGCGGGGCACCGATATTGCCGACCAGTGCCGGGCCGGTATTGACTCCGACCCGGAAACGTGGCCAATCGGGATGTTGAGCCGCCGTTTCGGCGACCACCCGCTGGAGCGCCAGTCCCGCGCCGGCCGCCCGCAGCGCATGATCCGGTTGCTGAGTCGGCGCGTTGAAAAGGGCCATCACCGCGTCGCCGACGAATTGGATGACCGTCCCACCGCAGTTCAGTATCGTCGGCACGATCGCACCGTAATACGTGTTCAGCATGTGTACCACTGCTTCCGGGGTCGCCGACTCGGCAAACGGCGTGAACCCCGACAAGTCGGCCATGAGTACGCTGACCTCGGTGATCCGGCCGCCGAGCCCGGCCTGGGACGGGTCGGCGATCAGCGCGGTCGCTACCGTGGGCGACATATAGGAACGGAACAGCCCGTCGAGTTGCTGATACAGGCGAGCATTCTCCAACATGACCGATGTCCGGTCGGCGAACGATCGCAACATCGCGTACTCGGTGTCGCCGAAGCGGCCCCACTCGCGTCGCGCCTCGAGCATTCCGGCCCAGCTGCCCTTGACAACGAGCGGAAACGCCTCCGACTGCGGATCGGCGGGTCCACCGTCGGAAAAGGTCAGTTCGCCGCCTCGGACCAGCCCCAGCCGGAATCGATCCCGCTCGAACGCCGCCGAAACGAGATGCAACACCTCCGCGAGCAGTTCCTGTTCGCCGCGGATCACGTTCGATTGCTCACCGATCGCCGCCAGCAGACCCAGCCGACGGACCTGCTCCCGCTCGCTGCCCAGCGCGTGGGCGCCCTGCTCCAACACCGCGACCTGGCGTTCAGTGAGCCCGAACCGCTTGGACAGCCGCGCTCCGACCGCTCCCAGCGGCTCGGTCGAGGCGACGCCGCCTTCGGCGCGCACGCGCAGCGCGTCGACCATCTCGTCGAGGGCGTGCGTGTAGTCGCGCTCCAGCCCGGCCATGGTCCGGTGCAGGGTGACGCTGTCGAAGAGTCCGAGCGCCGAACCCTCACGCCGGAGTTGCAGGTGCGCGCTACCGGAGATGAGTACGAAGGCAGCCAGCATCAGCACATGCCATTCCCACCATGAGGTATGCCAACTGCGACTGAACCCCACGGCGAAAAGCGCCTCGGCCAGCAGCACGAAGGCAGTGAGTACGCTGAGCAGCACCACGCCCCGTCGACGCAGGTACTGGCGCCCGTAGCGGAATGCCGCGGCGAGATAGCACGCCGATCCGGCGAAAGCCACCCCGATCAGCGGTCCCCTGGCCTCCGCCGGATCGGGTGCGTGATCCAGCCACGGCAGCTGTGCCATCGATACCACCGCCCACGCTACGAGTAGCAGTGTCGGGAGTGCGGACAGCAGCCATGCGAACCGATGCAACCGAGCGGCAGCGGCGGGACCGAATTCCACCGACGACGCGAGGGCGGTGATACCGCCGAGTCCGAGCCCGACGGGTACCGAATAGACGAATCCGGCGTTCGGCGTCGGCAGGATCACGCCGGGCGTGGCCAATGCGTGCAAGCCGAGGAAACCCGCGCTGAACTGGAATACCAGGGACACCAGGATCAACCTGGCGTCCCGGCGCATCCGTGCGGCCCGGAACAACATGACGCCCAGGGCCATCGCGATGGCGGCGGCGGTGAGTACCAACCAGAAATGTGTCCCGTGGTGCTCGTGGTCCATGTCGAGTTCGGGACGGGATACCAGCAGCCATAGCCCGACGGCCGGTAGTGCGACATGTCCCAGCCAGAGCAGAACCTTGACCTTCGACACCACCGGAACGCTACCGCGCGGTTCGCCGGAGAGAAACAGGAACAGCTGATCACGTCGGCGCGGCATATCGTGGCAGCCCGGACCGGTCGTACGCGGACGACACATGCCCGGCAGGCCGGCCCTCGCCTCGATCTTTTCGCATAGTGTGCGGCTATGACCGAGGCAGCGGAGGGCAGGTACCTCCCGCAGACCGGGCTGGCGGCGAAACTCAATTGGCTGCGGGCCGGGGTGCTGGGCGCCAACGACGGGATCGTCTCGACCGCGGGCCTCGTGGTGGGAGTCGCTGCCGCGTCGTCGGACACCGACACGATTCTCACCGCGGGCATCGCGGGGATAAGCGCGGGTGCCATCTCCATGGCGGTCGGCGAGTACGTATCGGTGAGCACCCAGCGGGATACGGAGAAGGCCCTGCTCGAGCAGGAGAGCCGGGAGCTGGAGCAGGATCCGGCCGATGAGCTCAATGAACTCACCGCGATCTACCACGCCAAGGGCTTGTCCGCGGAGACCGCGCGGAAGGTGGCCGAAGAGCTCACCGCCTACGACGCGTTCGCCGCGCACGCCGAAGCCGAACTGGGTCTGAATCCCGACGAACTGACCAATCCGTGGCATGCCGCACTGTCCTCGGCGATCTCCTTCACTGTCGGCGCGCTGCTGCCGCTGCTGGCGATCCTGCTGCCGCCGACACCGGCGCGCATACCGGTCACCATGATCGCGGTCCTGCTCGCCCTGGCGCTCACCGGTTCGATCAGTGCGGGCCTCGGTGGCAGCAGCCGGGCCCGGGCCGTGGCTCGGGTAGTGATCGGTGGGGCGCTCGCCATGGCGGTCACCTACGGGATCGGGCAGTTCGCGGACGTCACCGGTATCTGATCTGCCACGAATTCTGTTGCCGGAGCGATATTCTTGTGAAGTGAACCAGCGCCGAGTCGCATATTTTGCTGTACTTGGCGGGTGAGTTCTCTTTTCGCCGTATTGCCCGCGGCCGGGATCGAATCGGCCCTACAGGCGTACGAGCGTTATCAGTCCATGGCCGGTGCACCCGAGCCGACTCCGCCGCCGCAGCCGGTCGGGGTCGTGTGCACATTGATCCACCGCTCCGGCACCGGGTTGCGGGTGTACCGGCGCCCCGACGCCCGTGGGGCACTGCTGGAGGCCACGATCGACGATCGTTTCGACTGTCTGCGCGCCTTGCTGGCCCTCACCGCGGACCGCGACCTGGCCGTGCTGGATGTCGCCACCCGCCGCCTCTACAACCCACGGGGAGCCGCCCGAGTCCCGGTGACCACGGGCGATTTCCGGCTGCCCTATCTCACCGAGAGCATTCTCGACGAGATCCTGGAAACTCCCCCGGACCCGCGCGATCCAGCCCTGAAGGTGATCCGCGCCCCCATGTGCCATATCCGCGCGCGTCGACTACCGGAGGAGATATTCGAAATGGAGCATCGCGATCTCGACGCGTTCTTCCAGCTCTACACCGACGATTCGACGCTGGTGCGCAAGACGATCTGGGCCTGGGCCACCGGTGACCCGTGGTGGCAGCAGGCCATCGCCTGGCAGCCCGTCGAGGCGCCGGACCCGAGACGTCGCCCCGCGGCGGAGGACGATATCGAATCCGTCCTGGCCGAGCTGCGGCAGATGGCCGAGGAGACACCGTTCGAACTGGGTGCGCTGGACCTGATCTCGGCTCTGGGCGATGTCGACAACGAGGCCCAGGCGATTCTCGACCGCGCGAATCCCGATACCCCGGACCAGCCTCGGAGCTCCCGAGGCTGACCGGCCCGCACGGTGGCGCGGGGCAGCTACGGTCCACGGCACCCTGACAGCAGCCTCCTCCCGCGACGCATCCCACGCGCCCGCCCGCCGCTATTTCACCCCGACCCGCAGTCGCACCGAATCGTCGGTGGTGCTCTGCAACGCCTGGCCGAGCAGACTGCCGATATCCAACTGCGACACCGAACCGTTCAATGCGTCGGTGAGCGGGACGAGCCCGGGTTGCAGGGCGGCAAGTTCGGGCCCGGCCTCGTCGAGGAATTCACGCAGACGCTGCAGGAACGGCACCAGGCCGCCGTCGTTCAGGTACCGCTCCGGTGACCCCTCGGCACCGGTGAACCTGCCCACCGCCTCGACGAAATCGTCCAGCACTTCGGCGAACCGGGTGAACTCGGTGGCCGCGGCCGAGGTGGCCGGGCCGGACCAGTCGCTGTCGGCGGCGGCGGTCTCGAAATTGTCGAGCAGTTCGGCGATCCGCGGTTCCCGGGACATGATCGTCGCCGCGAGCAGATCCGCGGCCCGGGTGAGTTCGGGGAGTGCGGCGTCGGTGCCGTGCAGGGCGTCGCGCAACGTCCGCACCAGCGATCCCATGGTGGCCGGGTCGAGCTGGTTCATCGTCCGGGTGACCATTCGCGCGGCTTCCGGAATGGACAGCGGGCTGTGGATATCCTCCGATTCCAGCCGTTGTCCGTCTCGCACATAGGGGCCGGCGCCGGTCTTGGGGGCGAACTGGACATACGGCTCACCCAGCGCCGACAGGTGTTCCACGGTGACGACGCTGTCGGTGGGCAGGTGATGCGAATCGCCGACCCGGAAGCCGACTTCCACGCCGTCGGCGACGCGGTCCACCGAGGTCACCCGGCCGACCTCGATACCGGTGAGCAGGACCGGCGACCCCACGCCGAGACCGCCGGAATCGTCGAGCACCAGGGAGGCATTCAGGTAGTCGGCGAACGGGTCCGCACGGACCACTCCGAAGGTCAGATAGCTCGCGCCGAGCACGGTGATGGCCGCGATACCGCCCAGCGATGCCAGTGGCCCGATCTTCATCGCACGGCTCCGATCATGCGCAGGGTTTCGATGATCCGATGCACCTGATCGCCGGTGGACAGCGGATCTCCGGCGTGTACGGATCGAACATTCACCTGCGCTCCGTTCTCCACGAACGGAATCACCTTGTCCCGCAACAGCGCGACCAGCAGGTTCAGATTCGACGGCTGCCGCAGATCGAGCGGACCTCCGGTCACCAGCGGGATCAAGGCCGTGGCGGCCGCACCACCGGACTGGGCGATCGGCGCCAGCCAGGCCAGCGATCCGCCGACCGGACCGAGTCCGCCGAAGATCTCGGTCACTCCGGCGATGGATCCGGTGGCGGCGTTCATCTGCTGAACCGATTCGGGCCGCAGGATATTGTCCAGCTCGTCCTGGATTCCGTGCATCACCTCGGCGTTCGACGCGACGCCGTTCAGCAGGAGGTCGACCTGGTCCAGATGCGCCGCGAGATCGACCGTATCGGTGGCCAGGACCTGCGCGATCCGTTTCGTTTCCGCCGGATCCTGGGGCAATACCGAATTGACGCGGTTGACGATGTCCTGCAACTGCCCCACCGAACCGCTGTTCACGAAGAACGCGATCGCGGCCATGGTGTCCTCGAGCTGCACCGGCGGCCGGGTGTGTTCGCGGGTGATGGTGTCGCCCGGGCGTAGCAGGGTGTCGTATCCGTCGAGTGGAGTGGTCAGCGCGATATGGATATCGCCCAGGACGGTGTTCTGCCGGAGCTCGGCCACCGTGGTCGCCGGTAACTCCACCGAATCCTGCACCTCTATCTCGACGACCACATATCCCGGCCCCGCGGCGTCACCGGGCACGACCTCGACCTTGTCCACATTGCCGACCTGGGCACCGTTGGCGATCACTTTCGCCCGGGCCGGCAGGTTCAGCACATTGGTGAACTCGATCCGCAACCGGTAGCTGTCCCCGGCGACCACGGCCCCGGGCACCGGGATATCGGAAGGATCGAACGCGCAACCGGAGATACCCAGGGCAACGGCCAGCCCGCACGCGGCCAGCCCGCGCCGCAACCGGGTGCGGTCCAGGACGATCCGCGCGGTCATCGAGCACCTACCGATCCCAGCACCAGCTGCATCAGATCCAGATCGACCATGCCGTTCGCCGCCCCCGCGCAACGGCCGGGCGAGACCGCGTTCACCGCCGCACACACCTGTTCGGCGTTCGTCTGCGGGATCGCCACCCGAGGCGGCGCGTAGGTGAGTCCGGGCGCGCCGGTGGCCGGATCGGCGACCGTCCGGAACGCCGATACCAATACCGGAGTGGTGCGCACGATTTCGGTCAGCGACCCCACGTTCGCCCGCAAAAGCTTCACCATGGGCACCAGGTTGTCCAAGGTAACCATCAGCGGATCGGACAGGATGACGGTGAGATCGTCGAGCACGGGCAGGATCTCACGCAGGCCGTCGAACAACGTGATACCGGGGGCGAGCAGTTCGCTGTGCGCCTGGTTCAAGGTCGGCGCGAGCCTGGTCAGCATCAGCTTCAGATCGCCCCAGTGCTCGGCGACCTTGTTGGATACCGACGCGTAGGCGTCGAAGATCCCGGCCAGATGGGCGATATCGGCGTCCGGTGATTCCAGGACCCGGCCGAGTTGATCGATCAGATGGTTGATCTGCGGTCCGGTACCGGCCGAAGCCGTGTCGAGGGCGTCCAGCCCGCCGGCCAGCGCGTTCGGCCGATCGGCGGTACCGCCGATCTGATCGGACAATTCCGCCAGCGCGGTGACGGTCTGGGTCAGGCTCTTGGGTGTGAGGGTTTTGGTCACGCACTGTCCCGGATTCCACTCCTCGGTGGACTTCCCACTCGCCAGCACCGCCAGTTCGCGATCGGCGACCACGGTGTCGGAGACGGTGGTCGCGCCGGAATCAGCGTAGAGCGGATGGTCGGCATCGACCTCGAAATCCACACGCACCTTCGCGCCCTCAGGGGCGATACCGGTCACCGTGCCGACAGCGATACCTCGCATCGAAACCTGATTGCCCTGGTAGAGACCGATACTGTCCGGCATGATCGCGCAGTACGCCCGGGTCTGCTTCAGCGGTTGGAACGCGATCACATACGCCGCGGTCACGGCCAGTGCCAACACCATCGCCCCGGCGATCGACATGAAGCCCGGCGATCCCAGAATCTTCTTCAGCATCAGCACGCCTTCCCGGGCAGCGGCACACAGACGACGGCGCCCGGCGCGGTCACTGTCGTCCCCGACCGGTCGATCCGCACCCCGCCGTCCGGGCCGACCAGTTCCCGCAGTTTCGTGCTCAGGCTCTGCGCCGACACGATCATCGGCTCCAGCTGATCGCCGTATTCCTGGAGGCGCGGCAGCGCCGCGGCGAGTTGCTGGACCTTGGGCCGCACGGTGCTGTCCCAAGCCGGGGCGAGCACGCTCACCCGCTGAACCACCGAGCTCAGCAGCGCCAGAGCCTGTTTCAGTTCGGCGCGCTTGTCCAGCAGCACTGTCTCCATGAGGTTCACGTTGTCCATCAACCGGCCCAGATCGGTTTTCGCGCCGTCGTACATGGTGACGTACTCGTCGGCGGTGGCGATGGCGGCGGAGACCTGGGCGCGCTGGCGTTCGATGGCGTCCAGATAACTACCGACCGTATCCAACACGCTGCGCAGCGATTCCGGGGCAGCGTCGATGGAGGTGTCGAGTGCGACGAGATTGCGGCGCAGGGTGTCGCCGTCGGTTTCGCGCAGCGGCGTGGTGGCGTCCTGGAAGGTCTCCATCAGGCTGTAGGGCAGCCGGACCCGGTCCGCGGGAATCGGAGTATCGCCCAATTCTTCGCTGCCCGCGGGGAACAGCGCGACGTAATGTCCGCCGACCAGGGTCAGCATCCGGATATCGAGGGAGCTGCGGTCGCCGACGAAGACGTCCCGGTCGACGGTGAAGCGCATGGTCACCCGATCCGGTTCCAGCTCGAGCGATTTCACCTCGCCCACCGGCACCCCGGCCAGACGGATATCGTCACCGGGTTTGACCGACTGCGCCTCGCTGAGTTCGGCGGTGTAGGTCCGCTTTCCCAGCGGCACCGTGTACAACGCTCCGACGGTCACCGCCAGCGCGGCCACCGCGCATACTCCGATAATCCCCAGTCGCAGTTGTTTGCGCAGTCTGGTGGGTTCGTCGGTGATCAGCTGGTCCCGGTCGAACCAGCGGCCCAGTGCCGCCGTCCACTTCGTGAGGCTCACCCGTTGCATATCGCCACCCGCTGTCCGCCGATCAGCACCCGCACCGGGGCCGGCACCTCGGCTGTGCCCTTTCCGCACTCCGGCCGGAACCCCGCCACCGTGCGCGGAAACGAGGTGTCCACCGCGGCCAACAGCCCGGGCAGACGGCCGAAGACCTCGACGGCTTGCTGCGGATCGGGGAACAGACTCCGGATCATCGCGTCGATATCGGGGCCGGCTTCCGGGCTCAGACCCGCCGCGGCCAGCAACCGATCCACCGGTTCGAGAACCGAGGGCGCGCTCATCGCGAAATCGGCCAGTCCGCCGACATTGCGTTGTAGCGCCTGGAAGATATCGGTGAGCCGGGCCAGCAGTGGCACCAGGTGGTACAGCCGGCCGCCCACTCGCTCGGACAGGTCGGACATGTTCCGGACCAGCGTGCCGATCACCTGCTGCCGGTCACCGACATATTCGCTGAGGGTGCCGATGGCGTCCAGGGCGGGACCGATACCGGCACCGTCGCCCTCGATCACCGCGAGCAGGCTCTCGGTCAGCTGGTTGAGGGCCTCGGGCGACAGGGTCGCCAGAACCGGCTGTAAACCGTTGAACAGACTGGTCACGTCGAATGACGGGATGGTCTGCTCCGGGCCGACCGTGGCGCCGTCGTCCAGCCGGACTCCGGGATTCGGCTGCTGCTGTAGGTCGATATAGCGCTGGCCGGTGAGGTTCTGGTAGCGAATGGCCAGTGCGCTGTTGTCGTAGACCGGGGTATCGGTCGTGACGGTCAGCCGGACATTCGCCTTGTCGCCCGCCAGCGTCACGGCCTCGACCTTGCCGACCTGCACGCCGAACATTCGCACATCGTCACCGGTCTTCAGGCCGTTCGCGTCGGTGAACAGGGCGTGATGAGTTTCGGTCTCGCCGTCGACAGGTCGTTCGATGGCACCGATCACCAGAGCGAGCACCAGTCCCATCACCGCCGCGAAGAGAGCCAGCCGCCAGGCGGCACGCCGCGCCGTCATCGCACGCCTCCCGGAGTGCCGTCCAGTTCGACATCCACATCGAGTACCGGGCCGTCGGGGCCTTCCTCGAACGCGAGCCCGAGCCGGGTGAGCAGGGTGCGCAGGTCGGCGGCGGACTGTTGTGGGTCGGGCACGGCCAATGCCAGCAGGTTCAATGTGGGCGCGAGCGAATCGGTGTACCCGGACAGCTGCCCGGCGCTGTGCGCGGTGGCGGCCAGGGTCGGCAGGATATCGCCGGTGAGCGCCTTCACGCCCGCGTCGAAATCGGCGCGGTCGGTGCGCAGTACATCGATATCGACTATCCGGTCGAGCACCTCGATGGTGGCCCCGGCGAACTGCCCGCCGCCCTGGAACGCCGGCCCCAGCCGTCCCACCAGTTCGTTCGCGGGCATCGACTGGTGGTCGGCGATCACTCGACCGGCGGTGATCAGTGCCTCCGCCAACGGGGTGAACGCCTTGACATCGGCGGCCGCCTGCGAGATCACCATGGCCATATCGGGGGTGAACACCGTCTCGCCCGACTGCGAGAGGCTGCGCAGCAGCGCGCCCATGGTCGCGTCGTACACATCGGCGGCCCGGCGACCGGTCAGATCGACCACCGCCCCGGATTCCAGGGGTCCGCCGCCCGCGCCCGGCCGCAGTTCGATCTCGCTGATACCGAACAGGTTGGCCGGCGCGTAGTCGACCAGCATGCTGTCGTCGATCCCGTGCAGCCGGTCCCGGTCCAGGGTCAGCGCGATCTCCTGGGTGCCCCGCCCGGCGGAAGCGATATCGGTGACCGAACCGACCTGGACGCCATCGATACGCACCAGCGTGCCGGCCACGACACCGTCACCGATCTGCTCGGTCCGCAACGCGATCCGCAAGCCGGCGTCCGAGGTCAGCTCCCGGTACCCGTAACCGGCCAGGGCGAGCACCACCAGCGCCGCGACCACCAGAACACCGATCCGCCGCGCACTGCGCGGATCGGCGGCGACCCCGGGCATTCCGTACTTCGGCATCTGTCCCTATCCCGTGAAGCTGATCGCCGAGTCGAAGCCCCACAGCACAAGGGTCAGCACCATATCGATGGCGATGATGGCGACGAAACTGGCGCGGACGGCGCGGCCCGAGGCAATACCGACACCCTCGGGTCCGCCGGTCGCGAAGAAACCGTAGTAGCTGTGCACACAGATCACCACGACGCCGAAGACCGCGACCTTCACTGTGGCCGCGACGATGTCGAATCCGGCGATGAACTGGAAGAAGTAGTGGTCGTAGACCCCGGCTGACTGGCCGTGCACCAGCGTGATCAGGCCACGGCAGGCGAAATACGAACCGATGAGCGCGATCAGGAAGGTCGGCACGATGGCGATCGCCCCGGCGATGACGCGGGTGGTCACCACGAAGGGCACCGACCGTAACCCCAGCGCTTCGATGGCGTCGATCTCCTCGGAGATCCGCATGGCACCGATCTCCGCGGTGATCCGGCAGCCCGCCTGCGCGGCGAAACCCACCGCGGCGGCGATGGGTGCCAGTTCCCGCGTGGTCGCGAACGCCGAGACGATCCCGGTGACCGGGCCCATCCCCAGCATGTCCAGGGTGGCGAACGATTCCACGCCGATCGACGCGCCGATCACCAGGCCCAGCACGATCATCATGGGCACGGTCCCGCCGCCGACGATGACCGAACCGCGGCCCCAGGTCATATCGGTGATGATCCGCAGGGTCTCGGCACGATACCGCCGCAACGCCAGCGGTATCGAGGACAGAACCTGCCAGCAGAAGACCAGTACGAAGCCCAGCGAATCCACCGCGCCCAGGATGCGACTGCCGCGCCGGAAGTAGCGCGCGAGGAAGCCGAGCCCTTTCGGGGCATAGGAGGTCGCCGCCATCACGCCAGCCTGGTGGGCAGGAACATGGCGGTCACCTGGGTCATCGCCAGATTGACGATCACGATCGACACCACCGACAGCACCACCGCGGCGTTCACCGCGTCGGCGACACCGCGAGGTCCGCCCTTGGCCTCCAGGCCGCGCTGGCAGGCGATGACCACCACCAGGAATCCGAAGATGAGGGCTTTGAGCAGCGATACCCAGACATCGGCGGCGGTAGTGAAAGAACCGAACGTCGCCCAGTAGGAACCGGGTGTGACCCCCTGGCCACCTATCGCGACCAGGTATCCGGCGATGACGCCGACGAAGATCACCAGGATATTGAGCAGTGGCGCGACCAACAGCATCGCCACCATCCGAGGTATCACCAGCCGGTGCACCGGGCTGATGCCCATGGTGTGCAGCGCGTCGATCTCCTCGCGGATGGTGCGGGCGCCGAGGTCGGCGGCGATGGCGGCCGCGCCCGCGCCGCCGAGCAGGAAGCCGGTGGCCATGGGCGCGCCCTGTTTGATGACACCGAGGCCGCCGGTGGCGCCGAGCAACGTATCGGCCCCGAGATTGTGGATGAGATTGCCGACCTGTACCGAGACGATCACGCCGAACGGGATCGCCATCAGGATCGCCGGGAAGGCGGTCACTGTGACCAGCCGCCATGCCTGGACCAGCATCTCCTGCCATTGGAACCGGCCGCGGGCCAGATCCGAGGCCGCTCCGGTGACCGATTCCTGGGCCATCCCGACCGCGCGGCCGAAGGTACGCAGCGAGGACACGACGGTGCCCGAGAAATTCTGCTGGACAATTTCGCGCGCGGAGGATTTTCGTGAGACTTCGGCGGATTTCTCCGCGGAATCGATCGCCGCGGTTCGGCGCTCGGAGCTCATGGCCGAGATCCAGGTACCGCTCTCGCGGGACGGATTGTTGCGAAATTCATTGCGTGTGATCTCTCCGGTCCGGCATCGATGCCAACGGAGAGGAAGCTAATCGTTACCCACGGTGACGGACAAATCCCCGACAGTGTGACAGTGACCACGACAGATGGGACCGGCGCATCAATATCCGGAAATCGCGCGAGCCGTCACCCGAGTCCCCCAAACGAACTGGAACACGTTTCACTGAATTATCCGGTGCGGTCCGCACGGATATCCCCGAACGGTTTCAGTCGTCGAGATCGACGCGAATCGTCAGCAGGTCGGTGCCCATCATTCGCACCGCCGCACTGTTGCCACGCGGTAGCGACGCCAGCCGGCGAACCGCGTCGTCGTCGGGTAGCAGGTACGCGGTCCCCGAATACCATTCCCCACGCAATCGCACCCGGACCCGGCCGTCCGCGCGAATATTGCGTACATAGTCCGAGCGGTCCCCGAACTCGGAGACGAACCAGAACTCGTTCCCGATCCGCCGGCCGCCGACCGGTACGACACGGGGCACCCCACTGACCCGCCCCGTCGTCTCCAGCAGCTGCTGCGCCGACCGCTTACGGTTCAGCGGATTGGCCACATGCCGCTGGAAAGTGGTGACAATGCGATGTTTCATACGCCGCATATCGGTCATGTGGCGACGGTAACACCACTGGTTCCGACACACCTCGAATATGACCGGCCGAACGAATCGTCGGATCATTCGACCGAAGAACGCGCCATGAGTGACAATTCCCCCGTGCGAACTCAGTTCACCAACGAGCTCGTCGCGTTGACCGCGGATCTGACGCAGATGTGCCGCATCACCCACGAAGCGGCCGAACGTGTGACCGATGCCGTCGTCGGGGCCGACCTCACCGCGACCTACGAGGTCTTCGCCCTCGACGAGCGCCTGCAGACGATGTACGGCGCCTGCGAGGCGCGCACCGTCGTCCTGCTGGCACTACAGGCGCCGGTCGCACGCGATCTACGCCATGTGGTGACCGCCATCCAGATCGCCGGTGAACTGTCCCGGATCGGCTGGTTGTTCAGCCGGGTAGCCGACCAGGTGTACCAGAGCCATCCCGAACCCATCGCCCCGCCGCCCGCACTCGGGGTGCTGGCCCAGATGGCGGGCCGCACCGCCGAATGCACCGCCCGAGCCCAGCACGCCGTCACCCGCGGCCGCCACACCCCGGCCGACAACACCGGCACGGCGGCCATGCAGATCCTCAACCAGGAACTGCACAACGCGCTGTCGACGATCGAGGGCACCTCCACCGAGACCGCGATCACACTCGCGCTGATCGGCCACAAACTCCTGCGCACCGTGGACCACACCGACCGGATCGAGCGGTTGATCCACTTCCTGGACACCGGCATCCCGCCGACCGCCCAGATCCTCCCGACCGCCGAGGCTGCGGAGGCTGCGGAGGCTGCCGAATAACCCGCGATCGAGGCCCCCGCCCGACCCGAGGGCCCGGTTCGTCCCAATCATGGGAATTGCCTATGCTTTTCACCTGACGGCGGATCGGCGTACACCCGGAGTCGGGACCTATACCATCTACCGCACACCTACATCTTCATACCGACAGACCGGCCGGGTCCACTCCGGCCCCCCATACGTCACGGCGAGCGCACTCGGCGCGGAAAAAACCACGGGTCTACCCCTCATCAAGCCCCGCGGTGCGTCGCGGTCACCGGTCCGGACAACCGGCCCGCGACTCGCGCCGGGGATCCATCGCCCTCGCTCGTGACAAGCCCACCCCCGAGTCGGCGCCGGCACGGCGACTCGGGGGTGGTCCCTTTCCAGACCGAACGGGAATACCCCGCGCGCCCATCGGGTACTCACGGTCAGGTATGCCGAATCTCACACCGGGCAGTAGCTTTCGGTTAGCTGACCGGCCGGTAGCTTGACGCTCGGCATGTCCCGGTACCTCGGCAAGGAATCTCGTTGAAGCGCACAGCAAATGAATACGAACAGGGCGTCGAGCCCATCGCCCATCGATCCGCGGAGGTCCGGCGATGAAATCGCTACTTTCTGCCCTGCCTGCCCCAGCCCGCAAGTTCGGCGCCCTCGTCGTACCCGTTCTGATCGCGATGGCCTTGGCCGCCGGCTTTCTTCTGGAAGGCTGTAGCACCGCGACCGATCCCGCCGCCGGCGCCGCGAAATCCGTCGCCGGCACGGCCACCGAAATACGGTCCGCACTGGACCGCCTGCCGGTGAAAGCCGAGGTCGGGATGGCCGGGTACAGCCGGGACAAGTTTCCGCACTGGGACAACAACGACGCCGAACACGGCTTCGGCCCGGAATTCGCCCAATACAGCAAATGCACCATCCGCGAAGTGATGATGTTGCGCGATGCCGCCGGCGCGGTCACCCTCGATCCGAAGACCTGCGATCTGAAAATCGGTACCGGCGGCGGCTGGCAGGACGCCTACGGCGTCATGGACAACAAAACCGGAAAGCTGAAACCGTACAAATTCATCGTCGAGGCAAAATCGGTCGACGCCGAGCACATCGTCCCGCTCGCAGAGGCCTGGCGCTCGGGTGCCAAAGATCTCGACACCGAAACGCGGCGCCGGATCGCCAACGACGCGGTGAACCTCATCGCCTCCGACCCGTCGGCCAATCGCTCCAAAGGCGACCAGGACGCCGCGCACTATCTGCCGCCGGGGAGCTTCCGGTGTGGCTATATCTCACATTATGTCCAGATCAAGCTAAAGTACGGCCTGAGCGTGGACCCAGAGGAACAGACCGCACTGCGCACCGCGGTGGACGACTGCGTCGAACGGGGTGAGTTCAAATAGCCGAAGTCATCGAGTTACCCGAAGCGGCATCGGTGATGACCCGGGAAGCCGGGACGATCTCCGGCGATCTCGATATCACCCTCGATCCCGAGGGTTTCGGTCTCGTCCGCTATCGGGAGACCGAGGACTGGTACACCATCGGCAATCTGGACGACGACGAGCCGCGCACCTGGAAGACCGGTGCGGAATTGGTGGAAGCGATCACGAAGGGAATCGGCGCCCGCGATGCGGCGGGCAACACAATCCCCTTCGAATGCTGACCACCCGTCACGCGTCCACACGAGGGCTCGGCGCCCGGGTTCACCCCGCGCGCCGAGCCCTTCGAACGATCTATCCGATCGCCGCGAGATCGCGGCCCACCGGCTCGTCCCACTCGATCCGGTAACGCTGTTCACCGGCGAGCGTCTTCTCCGGGTTCATCACCGTGCGCGCCATGATCGGCATCAATACCTGCATCACCTTGCGGGCCACCGGTCCCGGGGTCTTGCTGTGGTTGATCTTCGCGGCACGCGCGGCCACGCCTTCCACCCGCGGGCGGCGCAATTTCTCGTAGGCGGCGAACGCCGCGGCGGGGTCGGGGACGTCCCGCAGGCAACGGGCCAGCTGGACCGCGCTCTCGATCGCCAGTGACGCCCCCTGACCGGAACTGTTCGACGGTGCGTGCACGGCATCCCCGACCAGCACCATCCGCTCGCGGTACCAGTGCGGGACAGGCGGCATGATGTGCAGCGCGCCGACGACCTCCAGCTGTTCCGGGGTGGTCGCGCGGGCCAGCCGACCGCCGGGGGTGTCGTCGCCGTAGGTGTCGCGCAGGATCCGCAACCACTGTTCGGCCGGCATTCGGCGGGCCTCCGCCAGCGAGAGATACTCCTTGCTGGGCAGATTCGCGCCCCAGCTGACCCGGCCCGGTCCGGTCGGCCAGTACAGGTAGTAGGCGCGGGCGCCGTAGGCGAAGACGATGGTCTCCGGTTCGGTGTCGACCGCGCAGTCGACGGTGGCCCCGAAGCCGAGCATCCCGGTGTAGTGCGGCCCAGGGGCGTCCGGGTCGATCAGCCGGCGGACAGCCGAACGGATACCGTCGGCGCCCACCAGCACATCCGCTGTGGCGGTGGTGCCGTCGGCGAACTGCGCACGGACACCGTCCGGCGTCTGCTCCGCCGAGACCAGGCGCTTGCCGAATTCGACCGGCACCCCGGCCGCCACCGCCCGCTCGTACAGCACCCGGTGCAGCTCGCCGCGCTCCACCAGTTGCAGCGGCGGTTGGTCGCCCAGCACGGGCATCGTCAGCATCTTGCCGCCGACCGACAGCGCCATCCGCGGTACCGGCACCGCGATATCGCGCACCGCGTCTCCGGCGCCGATCACGTCCAGGGCCGCGACCCCGTTGGGTGCCAGCGCCAGCCCGCTGCCGATCGTGTGGGCGGGGCCGGGGTAGGCCTCGTAGACGCGGGCTCCGATACCCGCCTTTCGCAATGCGGTGGCCGCCACGGGCCCCGCGATACCGCCGCCGATCACCAGGGCGGTCTCGATTCCGGACATGGGTGTACTCCTCGGGAGTTCGATTCGGATTCACAACCGAACCGCCCCGGTGATCGACCACCCGGTTATCCTGTGTTCTGCCATACTCGTGGCCGGGTGTGCGTTCGCGCGGGCACGGTCCGAGACGGTAACCCGAGCTCGATGGTGGTGTTGCCGCACCTCCATCGAGCCCGGTTCTCGATTCACTGACCGGTCGTCGTATCAGCCCCCTCCACATAGGCGCGGGCTCGGGCGCTGTCCACGCCGGGCCCGCCTCGATGCCATGCCCGCCATTCCGCGAGATCGGGGAAGGTTCCCTCGCACAGTTCGGTGCGCAGCGCCCGGGTCCACTCGGCTTCGGCTTCCAGAACAGCCAGCCCGTACTCGGATTCGATGACGAACAACCGGGGCAGGGTCTCGGTGAGCTCCGCGAGTTCCTGTTTCACCTGCGCGATCTGCTCGTCGAGCACGGTGAGCCGACGGCCCAGCAGCTCGGCCACCTCGTCCGGCGGCAGCACGGCCAGTATCGACAGACCCGCGAGAAATCGGCCGCGCTCGGGCTCGGGCTCGGCGATCAGTTCCCGGGTCCAGTCCACGAGTTCGCCGCGACCGGCTTCGGTGATCCGGTAGATCACCCGCTCCGGCCGCGAACCCTCCCGTTCACTGCCCACCACCTCGAGAAACCCGGCTTTGGCAAGGTTCTGCACAACCGTGTACAGCGACCCCCATTTGATATCGAGATCCCGGTCCTTGCCGTATTCACGCAGCCGGGCGGCGATCTGATACCGGTGCACGGCTTCGTCCTGCATCACCGCGAGCACCGCGAGGGCCAGCAGATTGCCGACTTTGCGCTTCTTCGCCATACACCCTCCTTACTCGTACACGAATATACGTGAGCGAGTATTCGTCAGCAAGGGGTGTGTTTTCGGCGCCGCCTGCGGCGGCGCGGGGGTTGAGGGCTGTGTTTTCGGCGCGCTGGCGCGCGCGGGGGTTGAGGCCCTGAAGTCTCGCCGTTCAGGCCTCGAGACTCGCGCTTCGCGCATGCGCTTCCAGGCCTGAACGGCGAGACGGCCTCAACCCTTCGGGGTGTCTCGTAGAACTCGACTCAGACGGTTGCGTGGCACTGGACGGGTCGTTTGGTTGCGTGGCGGCGGGCGGGTCGATTGGTTGCGTGGCGCTGGGCGTGCGAGTCGGGGTGGGCCGGCTTCTAATGGGTTTCCAGCAGAGGGCCGGGGGCGGCGAGACGCCACGAATCCAGGACGATGTCCCGCATTTCGTCGAGGTCGTCGAGTGCGGCGAGCCGGACCCGGACCCATGCGTTGTTCACCTCATGGCCCGCGATCCAGAACTTGTCCGGCTCCGCGGCCACCAATTCGTCGCGGTCGACGATCGGGCAACGCACCGCCATCGAGGTCTCGTCCTCGGGCAGGGTCAGGAACAGCCGGCGTTCCACGCGGAAAATCGGCATACCCCAGGCGAACTCTTCGAGAGTGGCCGGGAGGGCCAGGGCATAGGCGCGGACATCGTCCCCGGTGGCGTTCATGGCTGCGATTGTGCACGGGCCCGGTGACAAGCGCCCCGCCACGGACCGGCCTCAGGCGCCGGCCGTGACCACCGCACCGGAGAGTTCGACCCCGGCACCGCTCAATTCGCCGAGTGCTTTCTCGACGGTGGCCGGGGCGACGCCGGCAGTCAGGCCCAGCAGGATGCGGGTGGTGAAACCGGCGGTCACCGCGTCGAGGGCGGTCGCCCTGACACAATGGTCGGTGGCGATACCCGCGACGTCGACCGCGCCGATATCGTGGGCGCGCAGCCATTCGGTGAGTGTCTGCCCGGCGGTCGAAGCGCCCTCGAAGCCCGAATACGCGGCCGAATACTCACCCTTGGAGAAGACCTCCTGCACGGCAGCGGTATCGAAACCCGGATGGAAATCCGCACCCGGGGTACCGACCCGGCAATGCGGCGGCCAGCTGTCCACGAAGTCGGGGGTCTCGGAGAAATGGGAGCCCGGATCGATGTGGTAATCGCGGGTAGCGACGACCGCGTCGTAATCGGATTCGGCCAGGTATTCGCTGATCAACTCCGCGACGCGGGTGCCGCCCGATACAGCGAGCGCCCCGCCCTCGCAGAAATCGTTCTGCACATCCACCACGATCAGCGCACGTTTCATATTCTCAGTCTCCTCGCCTTCACCCGGTCAGGCCAGGAATGTGGTCGGAACCGCTGGTTCGCCGTCGGACAGTTTGAGTCCCTCCCACGGCAGACTCACCAAACCACGGGCCACCAGTTCCCGGGATTCGGTCAAGGTCGGCTGGTCGAGCAGGGTCCCACCGCGAACCAGCGGGACCAGCAGATCGCGCACCTCGTATTCCGCCGGGGCCGGACGTTCGGCGGTAGCCGGGTAGACGATCTCCTCGACGATCGTCCCGGTCTCACGCGCCGACCGCACCGCACGTTTCGCCCCGCCTCGTGATTCCTTGTGGCTGGACCGTTTGGCCACCGGAACACCGTCGACCTCCACCAGCTTGTAGACCATTCCGGCGGTCGGCGCACCGGATCCGATGACCAGTTGGGTGCCGACGCCGTACGCGTCCACCGGTTCGGCCCGCAAGGCGGCGATGGCGTATTCATCGAGGTCCCCGGACACGACGATCCGGGTTTCCACAGCTCCGAGGTCGTCCAGCTGCCGACGTACCTGGCGGGCCAGGACGCCGAGATCGCCGGAGTCGATACGTACCGCGCCCAATTCCGGCCCCGCCACCTCGACCGCGAGTGCGACCCCGCGGGTGATATCGAAGGTGTCGACCAACAGGGTGGTACCGGTCCCGTGTGCGGCCACCTGACTGCGGAACGCCTCGATCTCGTGTTCCCCGTCGGCACCGCTGTGGACCAGGGTGAAGGCGTGCGCGCTGGTGCCCGCGCCGGGAACGCCCCAGCGGCGAACCGCCTCCAGATTCGAAGTCGCGTGAAAACCGGCCAGGTAGGCCGCCCGCGCACTGGCCGGGGCGGCCTGTTCATGGGTGCGTCGCGATCCCATCTCGATCAGCCGGCGCCCAGCGGCAGCACCCACCATCCGGGCCGCCGCGGACGCGATCGCGCTGTCATGGTTGAGCACCGACAGGGCCAGCGTCTCGAGCACCACACATTCGGCGAAAGTGCCGGTGACCGAGAGCACCGGGGAACCCGGAAAATACAGCTCGCCTTCCGCGTAGCCGTCGATATCGCCCGTGAAACGGTAGTCGCGCAACCAGGCGACCGTCTCCGCGTCCAGGAATCGGGCGACGATCTCCAACTCGGCGTCACCGAACCGGAACCGGCCCAGCGCATCGAGGAAACGGCCGGTACCGGCGACTACTCCGTACCTGCGGCCGTGTGGCAAGCGCCGGGCGAACACTTCGAACGTGCACCGCCGCGTGGCGGAACCGTCGGCGAGGGCGGCGGCCAACATGGTGAGCTCGTATTGGTCGGTCAGCAGAGCAGTGCTGCCGGACACGTCGCGCAGGTCCACGGATGTCACTGTAAACAGCCCGCGCGAGCCGCGGGGAGCCCGCTGCGGGCAGCACCGGGAACCGAGCACGTGCGACGGCGTGTCGCGGGTGCGGGCAACGTCGCGACCGGCCCCACCGGGCCTATCGTTCCTGCTCCGGGTGTTGTGAATTAATCCCCGAGTCGTACTCTTGAATTCATGGCCCTGTGCAACACCGCACCCCGCTCACCGACGGCAGAGGTCCTCCTCGGCACCTCCGGCGTCACGATGTCGGCGCCTCAGGCGACACCGGAGGCAGTGGAGTACACCGAGATCCTCGAGGCAGAGGACCGGCCCTGGGTCACGGTGGTCTGGGACGATCCGGTCAACCTCATGCACTACGTCGCTTACATCTTCCAGAAGCTGTTCGGTTACAGCAAAGCCAAGGCGACCGAGCTCATGCTCGAGGTGCACAACGAGGGCAGAGCGGTCGTATCGTCGGGATCGCGCGACAAAATGGAACAGGATGTCCGCCGCCTGCACGCGGCCGGTCTGTGGGCGACCATGCAACGAGATGATTGATCGGACGGTTACCGTAGCGACGTGCGTAAATGGAGCCGGAAGAACTCATTGAGCGGACTCAAACTGCGGTCGGAAATGGACGAGCGCGAAGCCAGTGTCTTGCGCTCGCTGGTCGGAGCGGTTTCGGGTCTGCTGGGTGAACGCGCCTCCTCGGCCCCCGAGGACGAACTCGCCGCGCTCACCGGTCTGCGCAGCGGTAACACCTTGGCGCCCGATGATCCACGACTCGCCCGGCTGCTGCCCGAGTTCCATCGCGCCGAACCGGGCTCCCCCGACGCCGACCGAGCCGATCTGAACAGCGCGCTACGCGGCCTCCACGAACCGGAGATCATCGACGAGAAACTGGCCGCGGCCGGCGTCGTGCTCCGCACCCTGCCCGCGGACGGCGGCAAGGTCCTGATCACGCCGGAAGAAGCCGACGCCTGGCTGACCGCCCTCACCGATGTGCGACTGGCCCTGGGTGTGGTGCTGGAGATCGACGCCGACACGCCTGAACAGTTCGCACCCGACGATCCACGCGCACCGCATCTGGACGTCTACCACTGGCTCACCTGGATGCAGGACTCACTACTCCAGGCGATGGCGCCGTGACCGCCGCCCCCGGCCCGCGCGACGCGCTCACCGACGTCTCCGGTCTGCTGGTCGGCCACCACCAGGTACTCGACCCGGACGCGACCCGAGGTTCCGGCGCGGCCACCGGTTGCACGGTGGTCCGGGCGCCCGGCGGCGCGGTCGCCGCCGTCGATGTGCGCGGCGGCGGGCCGGGTACCCGCGAGACCGATCTGCTCGATCCCGCCAATACGGTGCGGCA
This sequence comes from Nocardia sp. NBC_01329, assembly GCF_035956715.1. NCBI lineage: Bacteria > Bacillati > Actinomycetota > Actinomycetes > Mycobacteriales > Nocardiaceae > Nocardia > Nocardia sp. NBC_01329. Next base: position 4,628,143 of record NZ_CP108381.1, read on the forward strand.
GGTGCACGCGATCCTGCTCACCGGCGGCAGCGCCTACGGCCTGGCCGCCGCGGACGGGGTGATGCGCTGGCTCGAGGAGCACGGCGAGGGCCTGCCCATGTCGCCCGAGGACCCCGCCCGGGTGGTACCGATCGTGCCCGGGGCCGTCATCTTCGATCTGCCGGTCGGCGACTGGTACACCCGGCCGACCGCCGAATTCGGTTATCACGCAGCCGAAGCCGCCGGACCCGATTTCCTGCGCGGCTGCGTCGGCGCCGGTACCGGCGCCCAGGCCGGCGCCCTCAAGGGCGGTATCGGAACCGCGAGCATCCGCTTCACCGACGGCGTAGCCGCCGGAGTGACGGTGGGCGCGCTGGTGGTCGCCAACCCCGTCGGATCGGTTTTCGATCCTCGCACCGGGATCCCCTGGGGCGCGGGCACCGACGGAGCCGAGTTCTTCGAGCTGCGCCCCGGCACCGCCGAGCAACTCGCCGCCGCGAACGCGCTGGCGGTGAAGGGCACCGTGCTCAACACCACGATCGGCGTAGTGGCCACCGACGCACCACTGGATCCGGCGGGCTGCCGCCGGCTGGCCACGGTCGCACACGACGGTTTGGCCCGAGCGGTGCGCCCGGCTCATTCCCCCCTCGACGGCGACACCTTCTTCGCACTGGCCACCGGTACCGCGACACCGCCGGATCCGCCGCGACTGCCCGCGGCCTTCCCGGCCGACCTACCGTTGATCGACGCGCTGAGCACGGCCGCGGCGGTCTGCGTGGAACGCGCGATGGTCGACGGGATCCGCGCGGCGCACACCGTGGCCGGTATCCCCGCCTACCGCGACCTCTTCGGTGTTTGATTGCCCCGCCTGCGGCGGGGCGGGGCTGTGTCTATCTGCCCCGCCTTCGGCGGGGCGGGTCGGGGCCCTATTAACCCCGGTTCTTCACTCCTACGCTCAGTCGCTGCGCTCCATCGCTTCGTCGCTCCAGAACCGGGGCGGGCCCCGACTGTATTGTTTGCCCCGCCTTCGGCGGGGTGGTCGGGGCCCTCGTGACCCCGGTTCTTCACTCCGGCGCTCAGTCGCTGCGCTCCTTCACTCTGTCGCTCCAGAACCGGGGCGGGCCCCGACCACCGATGGTGGCCATCCGGAGTAGACAGAAGGGTTCGGTGGGTTGAGCTGGTGGTGGATCGGACAGATGCGGACGTCCGGGCCCTCGACCGAATGCCGACCGGTGCTTGTCGAAGGCATCGGTCTCGGGGCCGGGCGAAGGACACGTCGCGCAGGCGATTGCGCGCAGGTCGTCGCGGCACGGTCGCGGGGAGCGGCAGGGGGTGTGCGGAGCGCCCGGGAATACCCGAATATCCTCGATAGTTGTCGGCTGTGACGGGTCGGCGGCGGCCGTGACAAGAGGTGGAAGGGTTCGATTGTGCTCGTGATCAGGGCCGACCTGGTGGATGCGATGGTCGCGCATGCCCGCGCCGACCATCCCGACGAAGCCTGCGGCATCATCGCGGGGCCCGAGGGCTCCGACCGTCCCGAACGGTTCGTGGCGATGCTGAACGCGGAGCGCTCCCCCACCTTCTATCGTTTCGACTCCGGCGAGCAGTTGAAGGTCTGGCGGGGGATGGACGATGCCGATGAGGAGCCGGTGGTCATCTACCACTCGCATACCGCGACCGAGGCCTACCCGAGCCGCACCGACATCTCCTACGCTGCCGAACCCGGCGCCCACTACGTACTGATCTCCACCCGCGATCCCGAACAGCACGAACTGCGCAGCTACCGGATCGTCGACGGCGAGGTCACCGAGGAGCCGGTGCAGATCGTCGACGCCTACAGCAAGAGCGAGTCAAGCCCGGTGGCGGTAGCGAAGCGTCACCACGCAGGGCCCCCGCTCATGCGCGATTGACACGAAACCGCCTGACCATCACAGTTTTCCGACTGAAACCGAGTACACAGCGAGGAGCAGTACCCATGCCGGTCACCGTGTCCATTCCGACCATCATGCGCACCCATACCGGGGGCGAGAAGCGAGTCGAGGCCCAGGGGTCCACGCTCGCCGCGGTGATCGAGAATCTGGAGTCCAACCACCCGGGTCTGGCCGAGCGGCTGCTCAACGAGGGCAAGCTGAACCGGTACGTCAACATTTACGTCGACGACGAGGACGTCCGGTTCTCCGGTGGACTGCAGACCTCGGTGGGCGAGGGATCGACCGTGACGATCCTGCCGGCCGTCGCGGGTGGGGCCCGATAAGTCCCGTGGCACGCTACGAGTCACTGATCGCGACCCTCGGGAACACCCCGCTGGTCGGACTGCGCACCCTGTCCCCGCAGTGGGAGGGCGAGAAGCCGGTACGGCTGTGGGCCAAACTCGAGGATCGCAACCCCACCGGTTCCATCAAGGACCGCCCCGCGCTGCGCATGATCGAGCAGGCCGAGGCCGAAGGCCGGCTGACGCCCGGGTGCACGATCCTGGAACCCACCAGCGGAAATACCGGGATCTCGCTGGCCATGGCGGCGAAACTCAAGGGTTACCGCCTGGTCTGTGTCATGCCGGAGAACACGTCGGTGGAGCGGCGGCAGCTGCTCACCATGTTCGGCGCCGAGATCATCGACTCGCCGGCCGCGGGAGGTTCGAACCAGGCGGTGGCCAAGGCCAAGGAAATCGCGGTCGCCAATCCCGACTGGGTGATGCTGTATCAGTACGGCAACCCGGCCAACGCGCTCGCTCACTACGAGACCACCGGTCCGGAGATCCTCGCCGATCTGCCCGAGATCACCCATTTCGTGGCCGGTCTGGGCACCACCGGAACCCTGATGGGAACCGGGCGATTCCTGCGAGAGAATGTCCCGGCCATCGAGATCGTCGCGGCCGAACCCCGCTACGGCGAACTGGTCTACGGCCTGCGCAATATCGACGAGGGCTTCATCCCCGAACTGTACGACGAATCGGTGCTCACCAGCCGTTTCTCCGTGGGCCCCTACGACGCTGTACGCCGCACCCGCGAACTGGTCGGAGAAGAGGGGATCTTCGCCGGTATCTCCACCGGCGCCATCCTGCACGCCGCGCTCGGGGTCGCCCGCAAAGTGGTCGCCGCGGGCCGCCGCGCCGATATCGCCTTCGTCGTCGCCGACGGCGGCTGGAAGTACCTGTCCACCGGCGCCTACGACGGCACCCTCGAAGAAGCCGAGGAACGCCTCGACGGTCAGCTCTGGGCCTGAGTTTTCGGCGCGCTGGCGCGCGCGAGGGCGGGGCCCTATTAACCCCGGTTCTTCACTCCTCCGCTCAGTCGCTGCGCTCCTTCACTCCGTCGCTCCAGAACCGGGGCGGGCCCCGCCAGAAAATGCCGACTACCGGAATTGCACAGGCAGCCACGCACCGCGGTCGCAGTCGCCCCCGACACCTCTGTATTTCCATCTCGGCGGACATCGCCCGGATCTGGACCTGGACCGTTGAGAACGAGGGTTGAGCGGGGCCCCGGCCCGCGGCGCCCGGAACCGACGCAGTGAACCCAGTACGCTCGGGAGTAACGCGTCGGCTCAAGTAGTGCGTGCGAGGAGGATGTCGGTATGACCGGTGGTGCACCGCTGGGCGCTTCGTTCGACCCCGACCGTATCGCCGCACTCCGGCCGCAGGGTGGTGGGCCCGCACCCGGTGAGCCGGGGGCCGGGCGGTTCGCGGCGACCCGGCGTACCTGGTCGCGAGCCGGGATCGTGACCCTGGCGTTCGTGCTGGTGCTGTATCTGATCGAGGTCGTCGACGCGATGATCGACTTCTCCATCGATCGGACGCTGGGTATCGAGCCTCGCGAGGTCGACGGTCTGGACGGAATCGCATTCGCTCCGCTGCTGCACCACGGCTGGGACCATTTGATCGGCAATACCCTGCCCGTGCTGATCCTCTTCTTCCTGACCCTGGCCACCGGGATCCGCCGGGGCCTGGCCGCCACCGCGATCGTCTGGATCGTCGCCGGGGCGGGCACCTGGCTGACCGGCGGTGAGAACACCGTGCACGTCGGTGCGTCCTCGCTGGTGTTCGGCTGGCTGACCTACCTCATCTGCCGCGGCTGGTTCGCCCGGCAGATGGGGCAGATCGTGCTGGGGCTGGTGGTCCTGGTCCTCTACGGCTCACTGCTGTGGGGAGTACTGCCCGGTCAGGACGGAATATCATGGCAGGGACACCTTTTCGGCGCTATGGGTGGACTGTTCGCCGGGTGGGTACTCTCCAGTGATGAACGTCGACACCGCCGTCAACTCCGCGCCGGGCCCCTCGCCCCACCCCGGTGACCGCGGGTGCGGCCAGTATTTTCGGGGGATGCTGTCTTGAATCGGGAAACATCGTGGCAGCATGGTGACATGCGCCTCACCGTCATCGGGTGCTCGGGCAGTGTGTCCGGCCCGGATTCCCCCGCGTCGGGTTATCTGCTGACCGGTCCGGATATGTCGCCGGTCGTCATCGATTTCGGTCCGGGCATCCTCGGTGCGCTGCAGCGTTTCGCCGATCCGGGTGAGGTCGACATCTTCCTCACTCATCTGCACGCCGATCATTGCCTCGACCTTCCCGGTCTCCTCGTATGGCGGCGTTACCACCCTTCTCCCCCGGCCGGGAAGGCGATCGTGCGCGGCCCGTCGGATGCGCCGCTGCGTATCGGCAATGCTTCGGCCGAGGTCGGCGGACAATGCGACGACTGGTCCGATGTGATCGACTTCCGTCCGTGGGCCGAGGGTGAGACGGTCGAGTTCGGTCCCGGGCACACCATCACCGCCCGGCGGATGTTCCACCCGCCGGAGTCCTACGGGCTGCGGATCGTCACCGCGGCGGGCCGCACCTTCGTCTACACCGGCGATACCGCGGTCTGTCCGGCGGTACGAGAACTCGCCCAGGGCGCGGATGTCCTCATGGCCGAAGCGTCGTGGACCCACGATCCGGCGAATCGTCCGGCGGGCGTCCACCTTTCGGGAACCGAGGCCGGCCGGATCGCCGCCGAGGCGGAGGTCGGGGAACTCCTGCTCACCCATATTCCACCCTGGACCTCCCGCGAAGATGTCATCGCCGAGGCCAAGGCCGAGTTCACCGGGCCGGTGCACGCGGTCACCCCCGGTGAGAGCTTCGACCTCTAGGCCCGGGCATATCCCGGCACCGGTACCCACTACGCTGAGCCCGTGTCGAGACGAGCCGATGGCAGGGCGGACGACGAACTCCGCGAGGTACGGATAACTCGAGGCTTCACCACGCACCCGGCAGGTTCGGTGCTGGTGGAGTTCGGGCAGACCCGAGTGATGTGCACGGCGAGCGTCACCGAGGGTGTGCCGCCGTGGCGGCGCGAATCGGGTCTCGGCTGGCTCACCGCCGAGTACGCGATGCTCCCGGCCGCCACCCATACCCGCAGCGGCCGGGAATCGGTCAAGGGGAAGGTCGGTGGACGCACCCAGGAGATCAGCCGGTTGGTCGGTCGCTCCCTGCGTGCCTGTATCGACCTCGCCGCCATCGGCGAGAACACCATCGCCGTGGACTGCGATGTCCTGCAGGCCGACGGCGGCACCCGGACCGCCGCCATCACCGGTGCGTACGTCGCGCTGGCCGACGCGGTCACCTATCTCGGCGCGGCCGGTGGGCTCGCCGATCCGCAGCCCATCTCCTGTGGGATCGCCGCGGTGAGTGTCGGTGTGGTGGACGGCCGGGTCCGGCTCGATCTTCCCTATGAGGAGGATTCCCGCGCCGAGGTCGATATGAACGTGGTGGCCACCGATACCGGAACATTGGTGGAGATCCAGGGCACCGGCGAGGGCGCGACCTTCCCGCGGACCACCCTCGACAAATTGCTCGACTCCGCCCTGGCCGGTTGCGAGCAACTGTTCACCGTGCAGAAGGAAGCGCTGGCCCTGCCCTATCCCGGTGTGCTGCCGGAGGCCACCGAGACCTCGAAGAAGAAGTGATGACGCGCCGGGTCCTCCTCGCCAGCCGCAACGCGAAGAAACTGACCGAACTGCGCCGCATCCTGGCCGAGGCCGGAGTCTCGGGTCTGGAGATCGTCGGGCTCGACGATGTGCCGGAGTATCCGGAGGCCCCGGAAACGGGCGCGACCTTCGAGGAGAACGCGCTGGCCAAGGCACGCGACGGGTCCCGCGCCACCCGGTTGCCGTGTATCGCCGACGATTCCGGAATCGTGGTCGACGCGCTCAACGGGATGCCGGGGGTACTGTCGGCGCGCTGGTCGGGCCGCCACGGTGACGATGCCGCGAACAACACCCTGCTGCTGGCGCAGCTCTCCGATACCCCGGACGAGCGCCGGAGCGCCAGTTTCGTTTCCGCGTGCGCACTGGTGATACCGGCCGGCGCGGAGATCGTGGTGCGCGGCGACTGGCCGGGCACCATCGCCCGGGAACCGCAGGGTGACGGCGGTTTCGGCTACGACCCGGTGTTCCGTCCCGACGGTGGTGAGCGCAGCGCCGCGCAGCTCACCCCGGCGGAGAAGGACGCTGCGTCACATCGCGGACGTGCGCTGGCGCAGTTGCTCCCGGCGCTCGCCGCGCTGGCGGGCTGAGCACCGGCCGGGGCCGTCAAACCCCGAAGTCGCGCTTGACCTGCTGAGTGTTGCGGTGCTCGACGAAGAACGACAGCAACGGAACGGTGCCCGCGAGGAGCGTGCCGACGGTGCGCTTGATCGGCCACCGGACCTTCACTGCCAAATCGGCGGTGAGAATCAGGTAGATGAAATACGCCCAGCCGTGCACTACCGCGATCCAGCTCGGCGTGTCCACACCGAAGCCGTACTTGGCGATCATCTCGGCAGTGAGGAACAGCAGCCAGAGACCGGTGACCCAAGCCAGGACGCGGTAGCGCAGTAGTGCTCCCGCGATCCGCCGGTCGCCGGGGGGCGCGGCGGCCTCGGGTGCGGTGGTGGCGTTCTCGCTCGCGGTCAACCCGCGCTCCTCTCGGTTTCGCGGGCCGCGCCCGCCGGGCGGTCCGCGACGCCGTCGTCGGCGTTCAAGCGGGCCAGATAGCTGTTGTATTCGGCGAGCACGGGATCGTCGTCCCGGGCGGCGCGGGGGCGTTCGGGCAGGAAACCGGCCGGAATCTCCCGTGGGCTGTAGGCCGGGGCGTCGCGGCGGCCGGTGAACAGCCCCGTCTTCGCACGCGATCCGGCCGGCCGGACCTCGTCCACGGTTTCCGCCGGAGCGTCCGGACCCGCGAGCGCGGTCGAGACGGTTGTGCCCGGCGCTCCCGGACCGGATTCCTGTTCCAATCGCACGAACCGGAAGTAGGCGTACAAGGCGAACCCCGCGAACAGCGGCCACTGCAGCGCGTATCCGAGATTCTGCGCGGTGCCGCTCGCCGAGGAGAACCGCTCCCACTGCCACCAGCCCAGGGCCAGCGCGGCCACTGCCAGTACAACCACCAGGACAACCAGGGCCGGGCGGTGCACGGTGCGGCGGGGTGTTGCGGACACGGCTACCACGGTACCCGTCTACTACACGGACCGTAGTGTGAGGTGGATATCGCGGCAGCCGGTATCGACGCCGGTCAGAACTTGTAGGTGATCCCGGTGAGGCGTTCGGATTCCTCCCACAGCCGCCGCCACAGGTCGGTGTTCTTGGACAGGCGGGTCGACGGGGACGCCTCCACCGGCCCCTGCGACTGGAACAGCCGGGTCGGACCCCAGTAGGTTTCCGGGTCGGCGTCCGGGGTGGTGGCCGCGAACAAGGTCGAATGCGCGGCCTTCGCCGGGGCATGCCCGACCAGCTTGATGACCGGTTTGCTGACCCAGTCCAGCGGGGTCTCGGTGCGGGTGAACAGTTCGGTCGCCGAAACACCCGGATGCACGCCGTAGGAGCGTTTCGCGGATCCGGCCGCCGCCAGCCGGCGCTGCAATTCGCGCGCGAACATCAGGTTGGACAGTTTGGCCTGAGCGTAGGCCAGGTTGCGCTGGTAGCGGCGGTTCTCGTAGTTCAGGTCGTCGACCCAGAGCTTGGGGGTCTGTTTGTGGGCGATACTCGCCAAGGTCACCACGCGGTCGCGCACCCGGTCCAGCAGCAGCCCGGTGAGCGCGAAGTGGCCGAGGTGATTCACCCCGAACTGGGTTTCGAATCCGTCGGTGGTGCGCGAGAACGGCACGTTCATCAGGCCTGCGTTGTTGACGAGTACATCGAATTCGCCTATGGACTCGGCGAATTCGCGTACCGAGGAAAGATCGGCCAGATCCAGTCGACGGACCTGGAGATCACCGCCGATGGAATCGGCGACCTGCTGAGCCTTCTCGGTGTTGCGGCAGGCCAGCACCACGGTCGCGCCTTTCCCGGCGAGTACCTTGGTGGTCTCGGCACCGAGCCCGCCGTTGGCCCCGGTGACGACGAAGGTGCGCCCGCGCTGGTCGGCTATCTGATCAGGTTTCCACGCCATGGTCCGACCTTACTTCTGAGTAAGAATGGTGGGAAGGGCGCCACGACCTCCGGTGTGGTGAGAACGAACCTCCCGGGTGGAGCCGGAAGGACAGGCCGCCGCGCGACTGCGCGCACGGCTGTCGGTGTGGCGCAGTAGGCTGCCCGAGTGCCCGAACTCCCGCCCGTATCAGACCTGCTGGCGACCGCTGTGACCGCACTCGGCGGCAAGGAACGCCCGGGTCAGCTGACCATGGCCGCGGCGGTCGACAATGCCATCCAGAACAAGGAGCATCTCGCCGTACAGGCCGGGACCGGCACCGGGAAATCGCTCGCCTATCTGGTGCCCAGCCTGCGGTACGCGGTGCGCACCGGTCGCACGGTGGTCATCTCGACCGCCACCATCGCACTACAGCGCCAGTTGGTGGATCGGGACCTGCCCCGCCTTGCCAAGGCGCTGGCGGATCCGCTTCGCCGCGCGCCGGAGTTCGCGATCCTCAAGGGGCGCAACAACTATCTGTGCCTGAACAAGATCAACAGTGCTGTCCCGGAAGAGCCCGCCGAGGCCGAACTGTTCGACGCGTTCGCGGTCTCCCGGCTCGGGCGGGAGGTGAAGCGGCTCAACGAATGGGCCTCCGATACCGAAACCGGCGATCGCGACGAACTCGCGCCCGGTGTCGGCGATCAGGCCTGGCGGCAGGTCAGCGTGTCCTCGCGCGAATGCCTCGGGAAATCCCGCTGCCCGTTCGGGCAGGACTGCTTCGCCGAACTGGCCCGCGCCGAATCGGCGAAAGCCGATATCGTCGTCACCAATCACGCGCTTCTCGCGATCGACGCCATCAGCGGCATTCAGGTACTGCCCGAACACGATCTCGTGGTGGTGGACGAGGCGCACGAACTCGTCGACCGGGTGACCGGGATCGCGACCGCGGAACTGTCCGCCACCGCCATCAGCGCCGCCGCCCGGCGCTGCGCCAAACTCATCGACGAGCGCGAGGTCGATCGGCTCGAGGAGGCGGCCGAGGCCTGGCACACCGTTCTCGACGAGCTGCCGCCGGTCCGCTGGGACAGCATGCCCGAGGGCGTAGCCGGGGTGCTGGCACTGATCCGGGACGCCGCCTGGAACGCCCGCACCGCGCTCAACCCGCCGGGCTCGAGCGCTCCCGGGAACGACCCGGAGGCCGCCGGGCGGAATATGGCCATCGCCGGAGTGGAGGAGATCCACGACAGCGCGGTCCGCGCGCTCACCGCCTTCGACGAACCCGATCCCGCGGTGCGCCGCGATGTCGTGTGGTTGTCGGCCGACGAGATCCGCGGGGTCACCCGGCGCACGCTGCGAATGGCACCGCTGGCCGTTGGCGGGCTGCTGCGCAGTCAATTGTTCGGTGCGGCAACAGTTGTCCTCACCTCCGCAACCCTGCAGATCGGCGGTAATTTCGACGGCCTCGCCCGCACCTGGGGTTTGCCGCCGCAATCCGGCGGCCGCGTGGACACGGCGACCGCCAGCAGCGCCGAGGCGCCGAGCGACGTCGATACCGTGCGCTGGAGTTCGCTGGATGTCGGTTCGCCGTTCGACCACGCCAAATCCGGAATCCTCTACGTCGCCCGGCATCTGCCGGCGCCGGGTCGCGACGGGCTGCCGCCTGCCTACCTCGACGAGATCGAGCGACTCGTCGGCGCCGCCGGCGGGCGCACCCTGGGACTTTTCTCTTCCATGCGGGCCGCGAAGGCCGCCGCCGAGGTACTGCGTAAACGGCTGGACACCCCGATCCTGTGCCAGGGCGAGGATTCCACCGGCGCCCTGGTACGGAAATTCGCCGACGACCCGGAAACCTCGCTCTTCGGCACCCTTTCACTCTGGCAAGGTGTCGACGTCCCCGGCCCGTCGCTGAGTCTGGTGATCCTGGACCGTATCCCGTTCCCCCGCCCCGACGACCCCTTGCTGGCGGCTCGGCAGCGAGCCGTCGAATCGCGCGGCGGTAACGGATTCCTCACGGTCGCCGCGACCCATGCCGCGCTACTCCTCGCCCAGGGCACGGGCCGGCTGCTGCGCAGCGTCGACGACCGCGGGGTCGTGGCGATCCTCGACCCCCGGCTGGCCACCGCGCGCTACGGCGGGTTCCTGCGGGCGTCGCTGCCGCCGTACTGGGAGACGGCCGACCCCGAGGTGGTGGCCGAGGCGCTGCGCCGCCTGTCCGCCGCGGCCACCGTCTGACACCGGCCCCGCGTCTCCGTCGAATCGTCGCTATCGAAGGCTCAGAGCGCACTCTCGAGAATCAGGGTGAGCACCGCGGCGACCACGGCGGCCGCCACCGCGATCGCGCCCCAGACCACTCCGCCGCGCGCCCACGGGCCGTTGTGGTCCACCGAGAATCGGCCCGGCCCGGTGAATGCGAGCGTCGCCGCCACCGTGGCGAAGAGCAGGCCTGTCTCGTAGCCCTGGCCGGTTAACAGCCCGCCGCTGAAGGTCGTATCGATGATGACGATGGTGGTGCCCAGCACGATGGCGGCACCCAGCGGGGACAGCGCGCCCAGTGCCAGCAGCAGGCCACCCACCAGTTCACTGAGCCCGGCCAGCGTGCCGAAGAAGCCGCCGGGGTTGAAGCCCATCTGATCGAAACCGGCATTGTTGGCCGCCAGGCCGGGCCCGTCGAACCAGCCGAAGAGTTTCTGGGTGCCGTGTGCGGCGAACAGCAGGCCGAACACCACCCGCAGGATCAGCAGGCCGATATCGGTGGACAGATTCCGGTCCCTGGTCGCCGGGACCGCGGTACGGAACGATGTCGAGTCGGCGGTCATGAGAACCTCTCATTTCCTATCCGGGTAGTCAGCCGCGAAAACAAACAGACCGGGGCCCGATTCGAGCCGTCAACGGTTGCAAACCCGGCCCTCGCACAGGCTATTCCGCCAGGAAGAAGAAATAGCTCAGGAAGATCAGGGTCAGCACCCACATCACCGGATGCACCTCACGGAACCGGCCGCGGGCCACCATCACCACCGGGTAGAAGATCATTCCCATGGCCAGCCCGTTGGCGATCGAATACGTCAGCGGCATCATCACGATGGTGATGAAGGCCGGTACCGCGAACTCCAACCGAGTCCAGTCGATATCCCCCAGCGACCGGGCCATGAGCACCCCGACAACGATCAGCGCGGCCGCGGTCACCGCACCCGAAGCCGCCACCACCGCGAATATCGGATAGCAGAACATCGCCACCGCGAACCACGCGGCCGTCACCACGGCGGTCAGCCCGGTTCTCCCACCCGCCGATACTCCGGCGGTCGATTCCACGTAGGCGGTCGTCGTGGAGGTGCCGATCACCGCGCCCGCCATGGTGCCCACCGCGTCGGCGGACAACGCGCTCGCGGCCCGCGGCAGCCGGCCTTCGCTGTCGAGCAGGCCCGCCTGATTGGCGACCCCGATAAGGGTGCCGGACGCGTCGAAGAAATCGACGAACAGCATGGTCAGGATCACCACCGCCATCTGCGCGGTGAACGCGTCGGGCAGATGGATGATCGCCTGCCCGAAGGTCTCGTCCAGTCCCCGGGGCAGCGCGGCGACCCCGTCGGGCACATCCACCAGCCCGGCGATCATCCCGACCACCGCGGTCAGCACGATGCCGTACAGGACCGCCCCGTGCCAGCCGCGCACCAGGAAGATCACGGTGACCACCAGGCCGAACAACGCCAGCACCGTCGTGCCCTCGGTGAAATCGCCGAGCTTAACCAGGGTCGCGTCACTGTTCACCACGATGCCCGCGTTCTTGAACCCGAGGAACGCCACGAACACGCCGACCCCGGCCGCTACCGCGAGCTTCAACTGCAACGGGATCGCGTTGAGGATCTTCTCCCGGATCCGGGTCACGGCCAGCACGAAGAAGATCACACCGGACAGGAGCGTGCCCGACAGTGCGACCTGCCAGGGGATCCCCATGCCCAGCACCACCGAGAACGCGAAGAACGCGTTCAACCCCATCCCCGGCGCCAGCGCGATCGGATAGCGCGCCCACAAACCCATCACCAGGGACCCGGCCACCGCCGAGACGGCTGTCGCGGTGAACACCGCCTGCGTCGGGATGCCCAGATCGCCGAGCGCGCCCTGGTCACCCAATATCGACGGGTTGACCGCGAGCACGTAGCACATGGCCAGGAACGTCACCGTTCCCGCCATCAGCTCGCGGCGCATGGTCGAGCCGTGCACCCCGACAGCGAAATACGAATCGATCCGCCCGCGGGTCCGGGTCAGAAGATCGGTGGCCATGGGACCTCCAGTCGGCTGGACAAGATATGCGCCCGCATGCGGACGGGAGCGGACCGGAGTCCGGCAGCAGCTCGCCGGGCACCGTTCCGGCGGGGCCCGGCACACCCTTGCCGAACCGAACCGGACGGCGACAGGTCCGTACGCCCCCTGCTGGTGGTCGCGCTGTACACAGAGCTGGTGGTCGTGCTGTACACAGATGGGAGGTCCGGCGCCCGGCAGCGCCAGTGTGGAACGGTATCCGATACCTGTTACGAACCGAAGTCGCCTCGACGGCCTACCCGCCGGAACTCAGGCGTTGACCACTCTGCCCAGTTCGGCGGGGGTCGCCAGCAGATCGTGAGACGGCAGAACCCGGACCGTGTAACCGACCGCGCCCGACAGCGGAACCGGGGTGACGGCGGTGAACACCTCCAGCCCGGATTCAGCGGAGTCACGGCCGGCATGCGACATCGGGACGGTGGTCGTATCGGACAGATCGTCCTCGGGGGAAACCCGGCCCAGGACCGCTTGAACTGTCACATCGCCGGGACCGAGACCGCCGAGATCCACCCGCGCCGTCAACGACAACCGCGCCCCGATCACCGGGGTGTCCGGTAGACCCGCCGCGTCGACCTGCGCCACCCGCACACCGGGCCAGGCATCATCCACCCGCCTGCGGTACTCCGCGACCTCCCGCGCCCCCCGCAGACCCGCCTCGGTGGCCCGCCGGCCGGCCGCGGCCGCCGGAGCGTAGTACCGCTCGGCGTACTCGCGCACCATCCTGTCCGCAAGCACCTTCGGACCGAGGGAGTGCAGCGTGTGACGCACCATCTCGACCCAGTGCGCAGGTATCCCGTCCGCGCCGCGATCGTAGAAATGCCGCGCGACGGTACGCTCCATCAACTCGTAGAGCGCAGTCGCCTCCAGATCGTCGCGGCGGTCGTCGGCGGCGACCCCGTCGGCGGTCGGGATCGCCCACCCGTTCTCACCGTCGAACATCTCGTCCCACCAGCCGTCCCGGATGGACAGGTTCAGCCCGCCGTTGAGCGCCGACTTCATACCGGAGGTACCGCACGCCTCCAGGGGTCGCAGCGGATTGTTCAGCCACACATCACAACCCCAATACAGATACCGGGCCATGGACATGTCGTAGTCGGGCAGGAAAGCGATGCGATGACGCACCGCCGGATCATCGGCGAACCGCACCACCTGCTGGATCAGCGCCTTACCGCCCTCGTCCGCAGGATGACTCTTACCCGCCACCACCAGCTGTACGGGACGATCGGGATCCAGCAGCAGATCCCGCAGCCGCTGCGGATCACGCAACATCAGGGTCAGCCGCTTGTAGGTCGGCACCCGGCGCGCGAACCCGACGGTCAGCACCTCGGGATCGAACACCGAATCCACCCAGCTCAGTTCGGCATCGGCCGCGCCGCGCTGCCGCCACGACTCCCGCAGCCGTCGCCGCACCTCCCCGACCAGTTTCGCGCGCAGGGTCGCGCGGATCCGCCAGAGCTGCTCCGGCTCCAGATCACCCATCCGCTCCCAGACACGCGGGCAGTCGGAGGCGTCCGGCAGTTCCCCCCATTCCCGCGCGGCCCAGGTCGGGGCGTGCACTCCGTTGGTGATCGATCCGATCGGCACCTCGGCGGCGTCGAAACCGGGCCACAAGGGGTTGAACATGTCGCGACTCACCGCACCGTGCAACCGCGACACCCCGTTCGCGCGCTGGGCCAGCCGCAACCCCATATGCGCCATATTGAACACCGCCGGATCGGCCTCCCGGCCCAGCGCGATGATCCGGTCCACCCCGATCCCCGGCAGCAGCGGCGACTCCGATTCCCCGGACGACCCGCCGAAGTACCGATGCACCAGCGACACCGGAAACCGATCGATCCCGGCCGGTACCGGTGTATGCGTGGTGAACACGGTTCCCGCGCGCACCGCGGCGAGCGCGGTATCGAAATCGTGTCCCGAGGCCAGATACTCACGAATCCGTTCCAGACCGAGAAACCCCGCATGGCCCTCGTTCATATGGAATACCTCGGGGTCGGCGAGCCCGGCCGCCGCCGTATAGGCCCGGACCGCCCGGACCCCGCCGATCCCGGCGAGGATCTCCTGCTCGATCCGGTGCTCCTGATCTCCGCCGTAGAGCCGGTCGGTGACCGATCGCAGATCCGGATCATTGGCCGCGATATCGGAATCCAGCAGCAACAACGGCACCCGCCCCACCTGCGCGATCCACACCCGTGCCGTCAGCACCCGCCGATCCGGCATCGCCACGTGCACCAGCACGGGCGAGGAATCGGCGGCCAGCTTCCGCAACGGCAGGCCCTGCGGATCCAGCGACGGATACCGCTCGGCCTGCCAGCCGTCGGCGGTCAGCGATTGCCGGAAGTACCCCGATCGGTACAGCAGCCCCACCGCGATCAGCGGCAACCCCAGATCCGACGCCGCCTTCAGATGGTCACCGGCCAAGATCCCGAGTCCGCCCGAATAGTTGGGCAGAACCTCGGTCACCCCGAACTCCATCGAGAAATAGGCGACCCCGCCCACCCCGAAATCGGCGGCGGGCCGGTCCAGATAGGCCCGTAGATCGGCCGCCACCGCATCCACCCGCCGGCAGAAATCCTTGTCGCCGGCGAGCGCGTCCAGCCGCTCGGGCGGCACCTCCCCCAGCATCCGTACCGGATCGTGCCCGATCTCCGCCCACCGGTCCGGATCCAACGCGGCGAACACGTCCTGCGTCGGACCGTGCCACGACCAGCGCAGATTGGTGGAGAGCTCGCCCAGCGCGGCCAGACGCTCCGGCAGATGGGCGCGGACGGTGAACCGACGCAGTGCCTTCATCCGCCCGAGCTTATTGGCTGTATCTATTTGCCCCGCCTTCGGCGGGGCGGGTCGGGGCCCTATTAACCCCGGTTCTTCACTCCGGCGCTCAGTCGCTGCGCTCCATCGCTTCGTCGCTCCAGAACCGGGGCGGGCCCCGACTTCGTTGCTTTCCCCAGCCTTCGGCGGGGCGGTCGGGGGCGGGGTGACCCCGACTGCTGAGGTCGGCCGACCGGGGTTTCGGCATTGGGTTTCGAGCGGCCGTGTGGCTGCTGATAACGCGCCGGGTTCCACCGACCAGGTCGTTGCCAATAACGTTGTATGGATGACCGGCCGCATCGCCATCGATGACACCGCACCGCACGTCCCCGGCGGCTACCCGGCGAAGGCCGTGGTCGGGGAGGTTTTCCCGGTGCGGGCCGTGGTGTGGCGCGACGGGCACGGTGCGGTCGGCGCCACGCTGGCGGTCCGGGGCCCGGGCTCGTCCCGGTCGGTGCGGATGCCGATGACCCCCGATTACGAACCCGATGTCTTCAACGGCGTCTTCACTCCCACCGGGCCCGGGGTGTGGCATTTCCGGGTCGAGGGCTGGGCCGATTCCGTCGCGACCTGGCGGTCGGCGGTGGAGGCGAAGCTGGCGGTCGGGCAGAGCGCTGCGGATCTGGACAACGATCTGGAGCTCGGCGCCCGGTTGCTGGACCGGGCGGCCCAGGCGGTGCCGAAGAAGGAGTTCGAGCGGCTGCGGGCAGCCGCGGCGGCATTGCGCGGCGACGAACCGCTCCCGGCGCGGGTGGCCCCGGCGTTCACCGACGAGATCACCGAGATCCTGCGCCGTGCACCACTACGGGATCTACTCACGCGCGGACCGCAGTATTCAGTCCTGGTGGAGCGTCCGCGGGCGCGTACCGGGTCGTGGTACGAGTTCTTTCCCCGCTCGACCGGCGGGCACGACACCGAGGGCGTCCCGGTGCACGGCACCTTCGCGACCGCGGCGAACGAACTGCCGCGGATCGCGGCGATGGGTTTCGATGTGGTCTATCTGCCGCCGATCCACCCCATCGGCGCGGTGAACCGGAAGGGCCGCAACAACGCGATCACGGCAGGCCCGGACGATGTCGGCTCCCCGTGGGCGATCGGTTCGGCCGAGGGCGGTCACGACGCGTTCCATCCTCGGCTGGGTTCCGAATCCGATTTCCGCGCCTTCGTCGGCGCGGCGGCCGAACTCGGCCTGGAGGTCGCGCTGGATCTGGCACTGCAGTGCGCGCCGGACCATCCGTGGGTGAGCGCGCACCCGGAATGGTTCACCACCCTGCCCGACGGCACCATCGCCTACGCCGAGAATCCGCCCAAGAAGTACCAGGACATCTATCCGCTCGAATTCGACAACGATCCCGACGGCCTCTACGCCGAGGTGTTGCGTGTGGTGCGATACTGGATCGAGCTGGGGGTGAAGATTTTCCGGGTCGACAACCCGCACACCAAACCGGCCGACTTCTGGGAGTGGCTGATCACCGCAGTGCGACGGACCGACCCGGACGTGATCTTCCTAGCCGAGGCGTTCACCTATCCGGCGCGCCTCTACGGTCTCGCACGACGCGGCTTCAGCCAGTCCTATACCTATTTCACCTGGCGCACCCACAAACACGAGCTCACCGAATTCGGTTCGGAACTCGCCGCCAAAGCCGACGAAGCCCGACCCAACCTCTTCGTCAACACACCCGACATCCTGCACGAGAGCCTGCAGCACGGCGGCCCGGGAATGTTCGCGATCCGGGCGGTGCTGGCCGCGACCCTCGGCCCCAGCTGGGGGGTGTACTCGGGTTACGAACTGTTCGAGCACCAGGCTGTCCGCCCCGGAAGCGAGGAGTACCTGGATTCGGAGAAATACGAACTGCGACCTCGCCCGTTCGCCGAAGCCCGGGCCCGCGGCGAATCGCTGGAGCCGCTGCTCACCCGGCTCAACGAGATCCGCCGTCGGCATCCCGCGCTACAGCAGCTGCGATGTCTGCACTTCCACCACATCGACAACGACAATCTGCTCGCGTATTCGAAGATCGACCCCGCGACCGGTGACGCGGTACTGATGGTGGTCAACCTGAACCCCTTCACAACCGAACAGGGCACGCTGTCGCTGGATCTGCCCGCCGTCGGCCGGGAATGGCACGACCGCCCGGTGGTGCACGACGAGATCAGCGGCGAGCGATATCAGTGGGCGCAGTCCAACTACATCCGGCTCGACCCCGCCCACGCGGTCGCCCACCTCATCGCGCTGCCACCGGTCCCCCATCACGCCCGTGCCGCTCTCGCGTACCGGCGCGATTTCCGGTGACCGCGTAATGGACCGTCGCGACCTGTTGCTCCTCGCAGCCGGCAGTCACCCCGATCCGCATACGGTGCTCGGCGCGCACCCGCAGCCCGACGGCACCGTCGTCCGGGTGCTGCGACCGGCCGCGGAATCGGTGTCGGTACTGGTCGGCGGTGTCGATCATCGGCTGGAATCGGTGGGCCACGGGGTATTCGCCGCCGTCCTGCCGTACCCGGAACTCCTGGACTACCGCATCGTCACCGTGCACCCCCACCTTCCGGCCACCGTCGCCGCCGACGGCTACCACTTCCTGCCCACCCTCGGCGATCTCGACCTGCACCTCATCGGCGAAGGCAGGCACCAGCGGCTGTGGGAAGTTCTCGGCGCGCACCCGCGCACCCACCGCGGCCTGGACGGGGAGGTCCGAGGTGTCTCGTTCGCGGTCTGGGCGCCGAACGCCCGCGGCGTTACCGTATTCGGCGATTTCGACCACTGGCAGGGCGGTACCTGGCCGATGCGCACGCTCGGGCAGTCGGGAGTCTGGGAGGTTTTCGTACCCGGCGCGGCGCCCGGGGACCGCTACAAGTACCGCGTGTACGGAGCCGACGGCCGGCGGGCCGATCACGCCGACCCGGTCGCCTTCGCTGCCGAGGTCCCGCCGGCCACCGCCTCCGTGGTGGCCGAATCCGGGCATCGGTGGACCGACCACAGCTGGATCACCGCCCGTGCCCACACCGATCCGGCGCGCTCCCCTTTCAGCGTTTTCGAACTCCATCTCGCGTCCTGGCGACCGGGCCTGGGTTACCGCGAACTCGCTGTCGAACTGAGTGCGTACGTGCGCGGCCTCGGCTTCACCCACGTCGAATTGCTCCCGGTCGCCGAGCACCCCTTCGGCGGGTCGTGGGGATACCAGGTCACCTCGTACTACGCCCCCACCTCACGCTTCGGTAGTCCGGACGATTTCCGTGCCTTCGTCGACCGTATGCACGCCGACGGTATCGGCGTCATCCTCGACTGGGTACCCGCGCATTTCCCGCGCGACGCCTGGGCGTTGGCCCGTTTCGACGGCGCCCCGCTCTACGAACATCCGGACCCGCGCCGCGGCGAACAGCCGGAATGGGGCACCTATGTCTTCGATTACGGGCGCCCCGAAGTACGCAATTTCCTGGTCGCCAATGCCCGGTTCTGGATCGAGGAGTTCCATATCGACGGGCTCCGCGTCGACGCGGTCGCGGCCATGCTGTACCTCGACTACGCACGACCCGGCAGCGACTGGGAGCCGAATATCCACGGCGGCCGCGAGAATCTGGAGGCGGTCGCCTTCCTCACCGAACTGAACGACAGCCTGCACGGCTCATATCCGGGTGTCGTCACCATCGCCGAGGAATCCACCACCTGGGCAGGTGTCACCCGGGCCACGGAAGTCGGCGGGCTCGGCTTCTCCATGAAGTGGAATATGGGCTGGATGCACGACACCCTCGGCTATCTGAGCCGCGATCCGGTGCACCGCACCTGGCACCACAACGAGATCACCTTCTCGCTCATGTACGCCTGGAGCGAGAATTATGTGCTGCCCGTCAGCCACGACGAGGTCGTGCACGGCAAAGGCACGCTGTGGACCCGGATGCCCGGCGACGAGTTCGCCAAAGCCGGCGGCGTCCGCGCACTACTCGCCTATATGTGGGCCCACCCCGGTAAGCAACTGCTGTTCATGGGCCAGGAGTTCGGGCACTACCGCGAGTGGTGGCACGACCATGGTCTCGACTGGCACGAGCTGGAAAATCCACTGCACCGCGGTATCCAACTGCTCGTCGCCGACCTCAACCGTGTCTACCGCGACCATCCCGCCTTGTGGAGCCAGGACACCACCCCCGGCGGACATTCCTGGATAACCGCCGACGACCGGGAGAGCAATGTCCTGGCCTTCCTCCGGCACGGCGCCGACGGATCCACTGTGGCCTGTATCTGCAATTTCTCCGGCACCGCCTACACCGACTACCGGATCGGACTGCCCGCGGCCGGCGACTGGCTCGAGATCCTTAACACCGACGCACTCGAATACGGCGGCACGGGTTCGGGCAATCTCGGTGTAGTCCACGCCGACGACACGAGCTGTCACGACCGCCCAGCCTCGGCCGCGCTCACGCTGGGCCCACTCAGCGTCATCTGGCTGTGTTTATTTGCCCCGCCTGCGGCGGGGCTGTCGGGGCCCTATTAACCCCGGTTCTTCACTCCTGCGCTCAGTCGCTGCGCTCCTTCGCTTCGTCGCTCCAGAACCGGGGCGGGCCCCGACCACCAATGCTGACCATCCGGAAAAGACGGAGGTCAACTGACCCGTCGCAGTCACCGCCCTCGATGCCCGGGAAGGACGGCTGGTCGAGAAGGTGGGCGGCCGCGAGATTCTGCGGGGATGCCGGAAGCGTGGGATCCGGTAGAACGGCACTGCGGTTGTCGGCGACCAGGGACTGATTCGGTCGCAGCCGTAGATGTCGAGGGTCGCCGTCGAACACCACGGATCGGGGATGCGAGCCAGCGGTGATCGACAGCGCGAGCGAGCCACATCCCGACCGAGCCTCGAACAAGACGCAACCCCATGAGTCGAGTCTTACGAGACACCCCAAAGGGTTGAGGCCGTCTCGCCGTTCAGGCCTCGCAGCGCATGCGACGTGCGGTCGGCCATCCGATGGACCGACCGTTGAGCACCTTCGGCCGAGGTGAACCCACCCAGGCCAGGGTGCGAGTCACGAGGCCTGAACGGCGAGACTTCAGGGCCTCAACCCCCGCGCGCGCCAGCGCGCCGAAAACACAGCCGCCGCAGGCGGCGCCATCAGTACAGCGCGGTTGCGAGCTTGCGGCGGGCCGCCACGACGAAGGGTTCCGCCTGGTCGAAGAGTTCGAACAGTTCCAGCAGGCGGGTACGCGCCGCGGTGCGCTCGTCGCCGGCAGTCCTGGCCACCAGCCCGATCAGCCGATCGAATGCGGCCTCGGGTCGCTGCTGGAACAGCTCCACATCGGCGGCGTCGAAGGCGGCGGCGACATTGCCCGGGTCGGCGTCGGCGGTGGCGATCGCCGATTCCGGCAGTTCTTGAGCGCGGCCCACGAACTCGAGCTGTCGGAGCGCGGCTTTGGCCTCGGCATTGCCGGGCTCCTGGGCGAGGATCGATTCGTAGGCCGATTTCGCGCCTGCGAGATCTCCCTGGTCCAGCAGCGCCTCGGCTGCGGCGAACCGCGGGTCCTCGGGTTGTTCCTGGGGCGCGTCCGGGTCACCTTCGAGCTTGCCGTCCACCGCCTGCACCACTGCGGTCAGCCACTGCGATACCTGAGCTTCGGGCTGGTTTCCCTGGAAGTCGGCCAGCGGCTGTCCGCCCGCGACGGCGATCACCGTGGGAATGCCCTGGACCCCGAATGCCTGCGCGATGCGCATATTGCTCTCGGCCTCGACGGCGGCGAAATCCCAGGCACCGCCTGCCTCGCCCACCAGGCGTTCGAGCAGCTGCACCAGCTCGATGCTGCCGGGACTGCGCTGCGAGTACAGCGCCACCACCACCGGCACCTGGGCGGAGCGGTGCAGCACCTTGGTCTCGAAATCCGCCTCGGTGACCGTATGGTCGCCCACGGCGACAGCCGGCGCACTCGCGGGCGGCTGTTTCAGGGCAGACAGGTCGACCGCCCCGGACATGGCGGCGGCTGCGGCGGGTGAAGGACGGCGGGATGCTGGTCGAGTCACAGGTTCCAGTTTGTCACGAGGAGGCCGCGAGAGTCTTCGGGGACTCGGTGATTCCGGGTGCGCTCAGCTCGCCCAGCTTGCCGGTGCGCACTGCCCACACCTCGAAGATCACGGTGAAGAACGGCGGGATGCTGGACAGCAGCGCGAGGACCGTGGTCTTCCAGTTCCATTCGAGCTCACGCGCGGCCAGCAGCGCGGTCAGCACGAACAGGACGAAGATGGCACCGTGTACCGGACCGAAGATCTTCACCCCGATCTCGTTGCCCTCGGCAGGAAGGTACTTGAAAGCCATTCCTACCAGCAGTCCCAGCCAGGACAGCGCCTCGAGCACCGCGAAGAATCGGAACCTGCCGGCAACGGTACGCAGACCAAGGAAGTTCATGCGCCCCATTGTGCCCTAGCCACTACGCGTCGTCGTAGTCGAACCGGTCACATCGGTCACCAAGGACAAACCAGACGGCCTATACCTTGACGATCAGCGCGTCACCCTGACCGCCACCGCCGCACAGTGCGGCCGCACCGATTCCGCCACCACGCCGCCGCAACTCCAGCGCCAGATGCAGCACGATCCGCGCACCCGACATCCCGAGCGGATGCCCGACCGCGATGGCACCACCGTTGACGTTCACCTTCGCCGGATCGATACCGAGCTTGCGGGTCGAGGCGATACCGACCGCAGCGAACGCTTCGTTGATCTCCACCAGATCCAGATCGGCCGGGGTGATCCCCTCCTTGGCACACGCCTTCGCGATCGCGTCGGCCGGCTGGTTCTGCAGGGTCGAATCGGGCCCGGCCACGACACCCGCCGCACCGATCTCGGCGATCCAGCTCAGCCCCAGCTCCTGCGCCTTGGTCTTGCTCATCACGACCACGGCGGCCGCCCCGTCGGAGATCTGCGAAGCCGACCCCGCGGTGATCGTCCCGTCCTTGCGGAACGACGGCCGCAACTTGGACAGCGATTCCGCGGTGGTATCGGCGCGGATCCCCTCGTCCCGGCTCACCACGACCGGATCACCCTTGCGCTGCGGCACCTCGACGGGTGCAACCTCGTCGTCGAACACCCCGTTCTTCCACGCGGC
This sequence comes from Nocardia sp. NBC_01329, assembly GCF_035956715.1. Taxonomy (NCBI): domain Bacteria; kingdom Bacillati; phylum Actinomycetota; class Actinomycetes; order Mycobacteriales; family Nocardiaceae; genus Nocardia; species Nocardia sp. NBC_01329. The sequence goes on from NZ_CP108381.1 coordinate 4,650,681, forward strand.
GGCCGCCCGCTGATGTGAAGCCGCAGCGAATGCGTCCTGATCGGCCCGAGTAATCGGATCGGCGTCGTTTCGCTGCTCGGTGAGCGCCCCCATCGCCTGATCGGTGAAGATATCGTGCAGCCCGTCGTAGGCCATATGGTCGCGCAGGGTCACGTCACCGTATTTGAACCCTTCACGGCTCTTCTCGAGCATATGCGGGGCGCGGCTCATCGATTCCTGCCCGCCCGCGACCACGATCTCGTACTCCCCGGCCCGGATCAGCTGGTCGGCCAGCGCGATCGCGTTGATCCCGGACAAGCAGACCTTGTTGAGCGTCAGCGCCGGAACATCCATAGGGATTCCGCCCGCCACGGCAGCCTGGCGGGCAGGGATCTGCCCCGCGCCCGCGGTGAGCACCTGACCCATGATCACGTAGTCGACCTGGTCGCCCCGGACACCGGCCTTCTCGAGCGCCGCGGCAATCGCGAAGCCGCCCAGATCCGAACCGCTGAAGTTTTTCAGGCCACCCAGCAGCCGGCCGATCGGGGTGCGGGCACCGGACACGATCACGGTGTTGGTCACGACGAGCCTCCTGTGTATATGGCGCCGCCTCCGGCGGCGCAGGGTCGGGGCCCTCGTGACCCCGGTTCTTCACTCCGCCGCTCAGTCGCTGCGCTCCTTCGCTCTGTCGCTCCAGAACCGGGGCGGGCCCCGACCACCGAGGCCGACCATCCGGAAGGGACAGAAGAAGTGTGAGGGTGGGATTCCGGGAGCCCGGGTACGCTCACGTCGCTGTTCGCGCCACGTGTTGCCCTGCCCCTGGACGCGGTCGGCACACGGCCGGTCGCAGCGTTCTCGCGCTCTGTCGCTCCGGAGCTCCGATCGCGAAACGACGTCGTCCGGAAAACGGCGCGGAGTGCGGGCGAAGGCAATCCCCGAGCGGCCGGAGGGCCCACAACACGGCAAGTGCTCATCGGCCTCCCTCTCGGCGTAGTTCTGCATGCGCTCGGCCGCGGCTCTCCTCGGCCCGCCAGGGCGGGCCATGACCACATGGTGGCGGGGTCCTGGAGTGGCCTCGACGCAGCTTCCGGGTTCGACCGGTCGGCTCACGATGCGGCCTCGCGGCCCACGCGCTACCGGGAAGCAACGCATGGCGCGGACTACTCCACGGTAGCTTGCGCCTTCCTCGGATCGAAGTGCAGGATGCGCAGATCACTCCGGCGAGATTTGATGGCAGCCGCCCTCCATTGGGTCCGATCCGGGTGGGTAAGCAACTGCGACACGATGGAACGCGCTACTTTCGAAGGGTGAGCACCGCTACCCCGTCATCAGAATTCATCCCCGCCGACTATGTCGTCGCAGTCGACCACGTCGGTATCGCCGTTCCGGATCTGGACGCCGCTGTCGCCTGGTACGCGGAGTATCTCGGCCTGGTAGAAACCCACCGCGAGGTCAACGAGGAACAGGGCGTTCAGGAGGCGATGCTGTCTGCGCCCGCCGCCGAGGACGATTCGACTGCTCTGCAGTTGCTGGCTCCGCTCGACGAAACCTCGACCATCGCGAAGTTCATCGATCGCAGTGGCCCCGGCCTGCAGCAGCTGGCTTTCCGTGTCACCGATATCGAGGCAGTTTCCGCATTTCTTCGCGATCGCGGCATCCGGCTGCTGTACGAGGCACCGCGACGCGGAACCGCCGACTCCCGTATCAATTTCGTCCACCCGAAGGATGCTGGCGGTGTGCTGGTCGAGTTACTGGAACCGGATCCGAATGTTACGCACTAGTATCAGGATCGGGCTGTAAGGAGACGCTCCGATAACATTCCCGGTCGGCTCACCATGCGCTGGTCTCAGGCTGTAGTTTGTTGGCCATGTCGTCACCCGAGTCCGATCGCAATCGCTTCGTTGCGCTGCCCTTCACCGTTGTGCGCAAGGGTTATGCGCAAGACGAGGTACGTAACTATTTCGACCGCTTCGATGCCGAGTTGCGGGTCACCGCCACCGACCGCGACGCCGCTGCCGCCCAGGCCCGGAACCTCGCCAGTCAGCTGGAAGACGCCCGCGACGAAATCGACGAGCTCCGTAAGGAAGTCGACCGGCTGTCCGTACCGCCGACCACCGCGGAGGGGATGAGCGACCGCATCTCCCGCATGTTGCGATTGGCCTCGGACGAGGCGTCCGAGGTTCGCGCCCTCGCCCAGGCCGAAGCCGCCGAGATGGTATCCATCGCCGAGCAGCAGGCCACCGAGATGCGCGGCAAGTATGAATCCTTGCTGGCCGAAACGAAGGAAAAGCGCGAAGCGCTGGAAATCGAATACGAGCAGACGCTGGCCAACGCTCGTACCGAATCCGCGAAGATCATCGAGGCCTCCCAGGCCGACGCCGAGCGTCTCGCCAAGGAGTCCGACGCCAAGCGTAAGGCCACGCAGCAGGACTTCGAGGTCACCATGGCGGAGCGGCGCACCAAGCTCACCCGCGCCATGGAGGAGCTGGAGGCCACCAGCCGCGCCGAGGCCGCACAGCGGATCAAGGACGCGACCGATGAGGCCAACCGCCTCATCACCTCCGCCACCCAGACCTCCGAGCGCAAGATCGCGCACGCGAAGGAACTGGCAGAGGAGATGCGGGTGCTGCGCGGCCGGGTCCTGGCCCAGCTGCTCGGCATCCGTGGCCAGCTCGATTCGGTGCCCGCCATGCTCGCCGCCGTCAACCGGGAGAGCGAACTGCTCGACGGTGTGCCGGAGCAGTCGCGTAAGTCCATCGGCAGCGGCCAGAACAAGTCGGTGAACGGTCCGCGTCAGAAGGCCATCCCCGAGGTGAGCTCCGAAGACGAATCCGACGATATCGTCGAGGACGAGCGCGAGAACGCCGACATCAGCCGCTGAGCTCCTGTCGGAACGTACCTGGCGACACAACAAGACGATCCGAAGGCCGCCCCCACGGGGGCGGCCTTCCTCATATCCCGGATATCCCGGCCACCCATCGGAGGCCGTCCGGACGCGGTGATCGGTCGACGACCCCGGCCTGTCCGGCGGTAGCCGTGGCGATCGTGACCATCCGGCCGAGACCGCCCGGCAAGGCCCATATCACCGAGAGCCAGGCCGGCCACCGGCTCACGCGCCCGGAGCTCGATGCGTTCTTCGCCCAGAAGCAGGCGCTCCCCAGCCGGGGACTTCGAGGTGATCCACGCGGACCCGGGCGCGCTGCGGGGATGTTCGGCGGGCTCTCCTCCCGCCGCGACATCTCAGAAGAACTCAGCCGGCACTCGGACTCCCTAGCCCCCGAATCCGGCGTTCGTCTCAGGACCAGCGCCGGGTGATCCCGCGGGTCTGCCTGCCGTTCCAGCAGCCACTGTGCCAGTGCCGACGCTCGGTCTCACCACTACCGGCCGGCCACGCCACCACATGTGCGACGCCGGGCATGATCTCGTGATCGCAGCCCGGGCAGCGGTACCGTTTGACCGCACGCGCTCCGGGAACGGTGCGGACGATGTACTGGTCGCCCTCCGGCCCCGATTCGGTTCGCCGGTAGACATCGCCCAGCCCGGTGCCCGTCCGCTGCGACTCCGCGCGCGAGCGCGCGTTGCGCGGATTTCGTCGTGGCATGGCTCCAAGTCTAGAAGAGCCGGAATTCGTTGCTCTCGGTCCCACGTAGGGCGTTGTAATCGAGCGTGAGGCAGCGGATCCCGCGATCCTCGGCCAGCGTTCTCGCCTGCGGCTTGATCTGCTGTGCCGCGAATACGCCGGCGACCGGCATCAGCAGCGGGTCCCTGTTCAGCAACTCCAGGTACCGGGTTAGCTGTTCGACTCCGTCGATCTCGCCGCGGCGCTTGATCTCCACGGCCACGGTCCCCCCCGCCGCGTCCCGGCAGAGCAGATCCACCGGCCCGATCGCGGTCATGTATTCCCGCCGGATAAGGCTGTAGCCGGAGCCCAGGGTTTCCACGTGCTCGGCCAGTAGTTCCTGCAGATGCGCTTCGACGCCGTCCTTCACCAGGCCGGGATCGACCCCGAGTTCATGGCTGGAATCGTGCTCGATCTCCTCGATCGCGATCCGCAGTTCCTCTCCCGCCTTGTTCGTCACCACCCAGAGCGCTTTCAATGTCTCCGCGGCCGCGTCAGGGGTCCGCTCGTCCAACCAGCACGGCGGGCTCATCCAGTTCAGCGGTTTATACGACCCGCCATCGGAATGCACCAGCACCGACCCGTCCGCTTTGATCATCAGCAATCGGCGAGCCATCGGCAGATGAGCGGTGAGCCGCCCGACATAGTCGACCTGGCAACGAGCAATCACGAGGCGCATCCGGAAGAGTCTAGGCGCTACCGAGGCGCCCCGATCACAGCGGAGGGTCCGCACTGCGTTCTCTTCCACAGGATCGGGAAGCGCTCGTCCCCGCATCACGAGATCACCAGCGGCAACGATCACGGTATCCAGGCGACAAAGGCGCCGACAGCCGTACCCACCGCGAGAATCGAGCCCGCCGAGAGGTCGACGCCGACGGCATTCCGGCCTCGACCGCCCCACCCCGCACGCCACTGGCGCAACGTCCCCCGAGCCCGAACCGCAGGCCGACTTGTAGCCGGCACCTCATCCGGCCACAGCATCGGCCGCCCGGGCTCACTGTCCCGCAGACCGAGTGAGTACCTGCCCGAATACCACCCCACCACTGTGCCCCGACGCTAGTCGAGATACAGCGAACTTACTCCGAAAAGCACTTCAGGGGCCCACAATTGTGGGCCCCTGAAGGGAATTATGTTCCGGCGGTGTCCTACTCTCCCACACCCTGTCGAGTGCAGTACCATCGGCGCTGGCAGGCTTAGCTTCCGGGTTCGGAATGGGACCGGGCGTTTCCCTGCCGCTATAACCGCCGTAACTCTATGAAACTATCCACAGAGAGCCACTCCCTTTCTTCGAACCCGGAACCACAGGGTATAAACCCCGGCCCAGAATTCTGGAGTGTCTTCTGTATCTGTGTGTTGTTTCAGATACTGCACAGTGGACGCGTAGCAATCTTTGTTCAGTAAGCCCTCGGCCTATTAGTACCGGTCACCTCCACACGTTACCGTGCTTCCAGTTCCGGCCTATCAACCCCATGGTCTGTAGGGGGCCTTAACCACTCTAGGTGGTGGGAAACCTCATCTTGGAACAGGCTTCCCGCTTAGATGCTTTCAGCGGTTATCCCTTCCGAACGTAGCCAACCAGCCGTGCCCCTGGCGGGACAACTGGCACACCAGAGGTTCGTCCGTCCCGGTCCTCTCGTACTAGGGACAGCCTTCCTCAAGTTTCCAACGCGCGCGGCGGATAGAGACCGAACTGTCTCACGACGTTCTAAACCCAGCTCGCGTGCCGCTTTAATGGGCGAACAGCCCAACCCTTGGGACCTACTCCAGCCCCAGGATGCGACGAGCCGACATCGAGGTGCCAAACCATCCCGTCGATATGGACTCTTGGGGAAGATCAGCCTGTTATCCCCGGGGTACCTTTTATCCGTTGAGCGACACCGCTTCCACTTGCCGGTGCCGGATCACTAGTCCCGACTTTCGTCCCTGCTCGACCTGTCAGTCTCACAGTCAAGCTCCCTTGTGCACTTGCACTCAACACCTGATTGCCAACCAGGCTGAGGGAACCTTTGGGCGCCTCCGTTACATTTTGGGAGGCAACCGCCCCAGTTAAACTACCCACCAGGCACTGTCCCTGAACCAGATCATGGTCCGAGGTTAGAGGTCCAATACGATCAGAGTGGTATTTCAACGATGACTCACCGAACACTGGCGTGCCCGTTTCATAGTCTCCCACCTATCCTACACAAACCGTACCGAACACCAATACCAAGCTATAGTGAAGGTCCCGGGGTCTTTTCGTCCTGCCGCGCGTAACGAGCATCTTTACTCGTAGTGCAATTTCGCCGAGTCTGTGGTCGAGACAGCTGAGAAGTCGTTACGCCATTCGTGCAGGTCGGAACTTACCCGACAAGGAATTTCGCTACCTTAGGATGGTTATAGTTACCACCGCCGTTTACCGGGGCTTAAATTCTCAGCTTCGCGCCGAAGCGCTAACCGGTCCTCTTAACCTTCCGGCACCGGGCAGGCGTCAGTCCGTATACATCGTCTTACGACTTCGCACGGACCTGTGTTTTTAGTAAACAGTCGCTTCTCACTGGTCTCTGCGACCACACCCAGCTCCCACCGTAAAGGCGTTCACCGGACATGGTCCCCCTTCTCCCGAAGTTACGGGGGCATTTTGCCGAGTTCCTTGACCACAGTTATCTCGATCGCCTTAGTATTCTCTACCTGACCACCTGTGTCGGTTTGGGGTACGGGCCGTGTACCAACTCACTAGAGGCTTTTCTCGGCAGCATAGGATCACTGAATTCGCCTCAATCGGCTACGCATCACCTCTCAGGCTATATGCTGTGCGGATTTGCCTACACAACGCCCTACAGGCTTACACCAGTACAACCACTGACTGGCCCAGCTACCTTCCTGCGTCACCCCATCGCTTGACTACTACACCCAGGGTCGTGCGCAGCCACTTCCAGCCTCCCGAAGGAGGTCCGTCCGCATTTGGGCACTTAGCACAGATGATTCGCCATTGGGCGCGGATACACGGGTACGGGAATATCAACCCGTTGTCCATCGACTACGCCTGTCGGCCTCGCCTTAGGTCCCGACTAACCCTGGGCGGATTAACCTGGCCCAGGAACCCTTGGTCATTCGGCGGACGAGTTTCTCACTCGTCTTTCGCTACTCATGCCTGCATTCTCACTCGCGCAGCCTCCACAACTGGGTCACCCCGCTGCTTCCCTGGCTACACGACGCTCCCCTACCCAGCCACACCACTGCACGCACCCCCGTAAGGATGCGCGGATGTATTGTGTGACTGCCGCGGCTTCGGCGGTGTACTTGAGCCCCGCTACATTGTCGGCGCAGGATCACTCGACCAGTGAGCTATTACGCACTCTTTCAAGGGTGGCTGCTTCTAAGCCAACCTCCTGGCTGTCTGCGCAATCCCACATCCTTTTCCACTTAGTACACGCTTAGGGGCCTTAGCCGGCGATCTGGGCTGTTTCCCTCTCGACTACGAAGCTTATCCCCCGCAGTCTCACTGCCGCGCTCTCACTCACCGGCATTCGGAGTTTGGCTGATTTCGGTAAGCTTGTAGGCCCCCTAGACCATCCAGTAGCTCTACCTCCGGTGAGAAACACGCGACGCTGCACCTAAATGCATTTCGGGGAGAACCAGCTATCACGGAGTTTGATTGGCCTTTCACCCCTACCCACAGCTCATCCCCTCAGTTTTCAACCTAAGTGGGTTCGGGCCTCCACGACGTCTTACCGTCGCTTCACCCTGGCCATGGGTAGATCACTCCGCTTCGGGTCTAGAACACGCGACTCAAACGCCCTATTCGGACTCGCTTTCGCTACGGCTACCCCACACGGGTTAACCTCGCCACATGCCACTAACTCGCAGGCTCATTCTTCAAAAGGCACGCCATCACCCACCACAGTAAACTGTGCACAGGCTCTGACGGATTGTAAGCGCACGGTTTCAGGTACTATTTCACTCCCCTCCCGGGGTACTTTTCACCTTTCCCTCACGGTACTAGTCCGCTATCGGTCACCAGGGAGTATTCAGGCTTACCGGGTGGTCCCGGCAGATTCACAGCAGATTTCACGGGCCCGCTGCTACTCGGGCACCCACTACAACAGAGAACATGTTTTCGCCTACCGGACTCTCACCGTCTACGGTTGGCCGTCCCAGACCAATTCAGCTAACACGAACTTTTCTGACTGTTGCTCATCACGGCAGTGACAAGAAAGTGAGCCCCACGACCCCACACGTGCAACGCCTGCCGGCTATCACACACGCATGGTTTAGCCTCATCCGCTTTCGCTCGCCACTACTCACGGAATCACATGTTGTTTTCTCTTCCTGTGGGTACTGAGATGTTTCACTTCCCCACGTTCCCTCCACACACCCTATATATTCAGGTGCGGGTAACACGACATCACTCGTGCTGGGTTTCCCCATTCGGACACCCTCGGATCACAGCTCGGTTGACAGCTCCCCGAGGCTTATCGCAGCCTCCTACGTCCTTCATCGGCTCCTGGTGCCAAGGCATCCACCGTACGCTCTTAAAAACTTACAAAACAAAGATGCTCGCGTCCACTGTGCAGTTCTCAAACAACACACCCACCCGAAACTTTCACCCGCACCAGCCGAAAACTTCGAAAAGCCCTCGCGGTATGACGGAGATCCGAGCGGATCGTATTATCTTGCCTGGAAAGAACGTCTGTTCTTTCAGGACCCAACAGTGTGTTGATATATCCACCACAACCGAGAACAGAGCCTCAGCCATACATGATAGAAGTTGTCAGCGTTCCACCCATGAGCAACCATCGGAAAACATTCGCTTCCGAAATGGCCTCTGCCAGGAACACACTCACCTCTGTGAGCCGTCCTGGAGAAATGCTCCTTAGAAAGGAGGTGATCCAGCCGCACCTTCCGGTACGGCTACCTTGTTACGACTTCGTCCCAATCGCCGATCCCACCTTCGACGGCTCCCTCCACAAGGGTTAGGCCACCGGCTTCGGGTGTTACCGACTTTCATGACGTGACGGGCGGTGTGTACAAGGCCCGGGAACGTATTCACCGCAGCGTTGCTGATCTGCGATTACTAGCGACTCCAACTTCACGGGGTCGAGTTGCAGACCCCGATCCGAACTGAGACCGGCTTTAAGGGATTCGCTCCACCTCACGGTATCGCAGCCCTCTGTACCGGCCATTGTAGCATGTGTGAAGCCCTGGACATAAGGGGCATGATGACTTGACGTCGTCCCCACCTTCCTCCGAGTTGACCCCGGCAGTCTCTCACGAGTCCCCGCCATTACGCGCTGGCAACATAAGATAAGGGTTGCGCTCGTTGCGGGACTTAACCCAACATCTCACGACACGAGCTGACGACAGCCATGCACCACCTGTACACCGACCACAAGGGGGCCTACATCTCTGCAGGTTTCCGGTGTATGTCAAACCCAGGTAAGGTTCTTCGCGTTGCATCGAATTAATCCACATGCTCCGCCGCTTGTGCGGGCCCCCGTCAATTCCTTTGAGTTTTAGCCTTGCGGCCGTACTCCCCAGGCGGGGTACTTAATGCGTTAGCTACGGCACGGATCCCGTGGAAGGAAACCCACACCTAGTACCCACCGTTTACGGCATGGACTACCAGGGTATCTAATCCTGTTCGCTACCCATGCTTTCGCTTCTCAGCGTCAGTTACTTCCCAGAGACCCGCCTTCGCCACCGGTGTTCCTCCTGATATCTGCGCATTTCACCGCTACACCAGGAATTCCAGTCTCCCCTGAAGTACTCTAGTCTGCCCGTATCGCCTGCAAGCTTAAGGTTGAGCCTCAAGTTTTCACAGATGACGTGACAGACCGCCTACAAGCTCTTTACGCCCAGTAATTCCGGACAACGCTCGCACCCTACGTATTACCGCGGCTGCTGGCACGTAGTTGGCCGGTGCTTCTTATACTCCTACCGTCACTTTCGCTTCGTCGGAGTCGAAAGAGGTTTACAACCCGAAGGCCGTCATCCCTCACGCGGCGTCGCTGCATCAGGCTTCCGCCCATTGTGCAATATTCCCCACTGCTGCCTCCCGTAGGAGTCTGGGCCGTGTCTCAGTCCCAGTGTGGCCGGTCGCCCTCTCAGGCCGGCTACCCGTCGTCGCCTTGGTAGGCCATTACCCCACCAACAAGCTGATAGGCCGCGGGCTCATCTTGCACCGATAAATCTTTCCACTCCCAGTCATGCAACTGGGAGTCATATCCGGTATTAGACCCAGTTTCCCAGGCTTATCCCAGAGTGCAAGGCAGATCACCCACGTGTTACTCACCCGTTCGCCGCTCGTGTACCCCGAAGGGCCTTACCGCTCGACTTGCATGTGTTAAGCACGCCGCCAGCGTTCGTCCTGAGCCAGGATCAAACTCTCCGTTGAAGACTCACAATCACACCCGAAGGCGCAATCAAAAGTACAAACTAGAGTCCGAAAACCTAGCAAAACAAATCGCCAGCTGGAATTTAGCTGACTTAAATGTTCGGCCTCCACACGGGGGTATGAAGAACCGAAACCAAATTAAATATTTGGCACTGACATTCATCAACACACTATTGAGTTCTCAAAGAACACACGCACACACTTTCTCGCGGCTTTTAAGCCGTTCGATCTGTGAGGCAACTTCTCAAGCTTAGCTCATCCGTTTTCCCGATTGCAAATCGGTGTCCCGGCCGAACCAGTGTGATAGCCAGGCGCTCATCGTCCTACCTCGTTTCCCTGGTCCCTCCGGCTCGGCGTTTCCGCCTTGCTCCGGGCCCCGGGTCGGTGTCCGTGTCGCTCTGACTTGGATAAAGTTACGTGGCATCTAATTCAATGTCAAATCGCCTGGTCAGGGCGACTTTTCGGCGACTGTTTCCGAGACCGTTTCCGAACCGGGGCCGCTGGGGACGGTCATGTCCCCGCTCCTACCCGTTTCACGTCGGCTCCGAGCGCCTGGAGTTTCTCTACGAAGTCCGGATACCCGCGGTCGATATGGAAAACGTCGTGTACTTCGGTGACCCCGTCGGCGACAAGGCCCGCCAGCACCAGACCGGCACCGGCCCGGATATCCGAGGACCAGACCGGAGCACTGGAGAGACGGGGAATACCGCGGACCACCGCATGATGACCATCTGTCCGCGCATCGGCGCCGAGCCGGATCATCTCCTCCACGAAGCGGAAGCGTGCTTCGAAGACGTTCTCGGTGATCATCGAGGTACCGTCCGCGATCGCCGCGAGGCCGATCGCCATCGGCTGCAGATCCGTCGGGAAACCGGGGAACGGCAAGGTGGAGAAGTTCACCGCGCGCGGGCGATCGGGCTGCACCACCCGGAAGCCCTCCGGTTCGAACGAGATCCGCGCGCCGGCCGAGCGCAGTTTGTCCAGAACCAAGGCCAGATGCTGGGGGTTGACCCCCGTCACCCGCACGTCACCCATGGTCATGGCGGCGGCGATACCCCAGGTCGCGGCGACGATCCGGTCGCCGATCACCCGGTGCGTGATCGGCGACAGCCGTTTCACACCGTGAATGGTGAGCACCGAGGTGCCCGCACCACGGATGCGGGCACCCATCTGGGTGAGCATGGTGCACAGATCGACGATGTCGGGCTCGCGGGCGGCGTTGTCGATGACTGTCTCCCCCTGCGCCAGCACCGCGGCCATGAGGATGTTCTCGGTCGCGCCGACCGACGGGAAGTCCAGGCGGATCCGCGCGCCCTGCAGCTCGTCGGCCCGGGCGACCACGCATCCGTGCTCGATCTCGCTGGTGGCGCCGAGCAGCCGTAGCCCGGCCTGATGCATATCCAGGGGCCGGGAACCGATGGCGTCGCCACCGGGCAGGGCCACCACCGCGCGCTTGCATCGGGCCATCAACGGGCCGAGTACACAGACCGAGGCCCGGAACTGCGTCACCGCCGGGAAATCCGCGTGATACTTGGGTTCGGGCGGGGTGTCGATGGTGACCACATCGCCGGTGATCGTGACATCACAACCGAGACCGCGCAGTACCTCTGCCATCAGCGGCACATCGAGAATGTCCGGGCAGTTCGTGATGGTGGTCGTGCCTTCGGTGAGCAGAGCAGCGGCCATCAGCTTCAGGACGCTGTTCTTGGCGCCTCCGACCGAGACCTCACCGACCAGCCGATTGCCGCCAGTTACCAAAAACCGTTCCATGCCGCCTCTCCGAGTATTCGGCGCACCAGTGAGTGCAAGGATAGAGCGCCCGCGATCGCATCCCGCCGCCGGTCGAGACAACGCCGAACCGCCGCGCGCGGCAGCTCCACGACCCGATCACCAGGAGCAGTTTCCACCGTCGGGACAGAATCCGTCAGCTTTCGGACGGAGTACCGGCGCCGGGTTCGTCCGAAGCCGGTGCACCGGCCCCCGCCACCCGGTCACCGCCGGGCTGCCAGAGCACATCGCCCTCCGGATTGGTGTACCGGCTGAGGATGAACAACAGATCAGACAGCCTGTTGAGGTACTTGGCCGGTAAGGCACTGGTGTCCTCCGGATAGACCTCGACTGCCGCCCACGCAGATCGTTCGGCACGCCGGACAATCGTGCGCGCCGTGTGCAGGAGTGCGGCGAGTGGGGTCCCGCCGGGCAGGATGAACGAATTCAGTGGTGCCAGTCCGGCATTGAACCGGTCACACCACTGTTCGAGGCGTTCGATATAGCCCGCCGTGATCCGCAGCGGCGGGTACTTCGGATTCTCCACCACCGGAGTCGACAGATCCGCGCCTGCGTCGAACAGATCGTTCTGGACCCCACGCAGGACGGCTGTCAGTTCCGGGTCCGGGCCGCCCAGGGCGATCGCGACTCCGAGGGCGGCATTGGCCTCGTCGCAATCCGCGTAGGCGACCAGCCGCGGATCGGTTTTCGGCACCCGGGAGAAATCACTGAGACCGGTGGTCCCATCGTCGCCGGTGCGGGTGTAGATCCGCGTCAAGTGCACGCTCACAGGACCCACCCTAAACGCTGGTGCGGACCGGGCGGTGGTTCGGCGGATGCGCATTTGCGCCGGAATCACGCCGGCACCGCAACGCCGCACGGGAAGACGGACGGTCTCAGTGGCCGCGCAGCCGGCGAGCCCGCTCCGAGGGGCGCGACTCGACCCAGGACAAGAACGCGGTCAGCGCCGCCCGGTCGAGAGCCAATTCGTATTCGCCGTTGCGATCGGACACTCCGATGACCGCGATCCCCTCGGTCATGATGTCGTACTCGTCACCCTGCGGTCCGCGGCGATCGCCGATCTCGATACCGCGGCGGTGTATCACCGAATCGGCGCCGATCTTGAGGCTGGTGAGTTTGTAGAAGACGAGGTGATCCTCGTCGTAGCGGATGACGCCGTGACGCCAGCGTTCCCCGCCGCGAGCCGGGAGCACACGCAGAATGGCCGCGGTGCCGCCGCGCCGCAACATGACCAGGCGATAACTGGAAACCAGAGCCAATGCGACCAGCATGAGCACCAGAATGATCAGAAACGCCATCCCGGTCTGCAATGCTGCACATCCCTTCGCTCATCCGAGGCGATCACCGGATCGGACCGGCAGATGCACCCGCCGCCATTCAACCACGAACCAGTTTACAAATTGCACGGGGATGTCTCGGAAAATGCGACGTCATCGATCCCGGCGGCAGCCGACGGCAGCGTCCGGGTGAACCAGCCCCGGGCGAAACGGCTCCGGCCGGCGACGAAGGTTCGTCGCCGGCCGGAGCCGAGATGATTCTGTTGTGCTCTCGAAGGAGGTCAGGACGCCGATTCGGCCTGCTCCACCGCGCGGACCCGGCCCTGCGCGGCCAGCTGGGCCTCTGCGGAGGCCGAACCGTCCGAGAGCACCTGACGCGCGGCCGCGATATCGACCTCGGTGGAGAACTCGGCGGACTCCGCCAATACGCGCACCGTATCGGCGGTGACCGAGAAGAAGCCACCGTGTACCGCGGCCACGATCCGGGTGCCGTCGGTATCGACGATGGTCACGGTGCCGCCCTCGACCAACTGGCCGAGGAGGGGCTCGTGACCGGGCATGATGCCGATCTGTCCCTCAGTGGTCTGGGCGCTGACGAAACTCGCCCGACCCGACCAGAGCCGCCGCTCGACCGCGACGAGATCAACTGACATATCCGCCATGGAGGGCTACTTTCCGGCGATCTTCTTCGCGGCCGCCTCGACATCGTCGAGACCACCGCAGCTGTTGAACGCCTGCTCCGGGAAGTGGTCGAATTCGCCCTTGCAGACCCGGTCGAAGTCGTCGATGGTCTGCTCCAGCGGCACGACCGAGCCCACCTGACCGGTGAACTTCTCGGCCACGATGAAGTTCTGGCCGAGGAACTTCTCCAGACGCCGGGCGCGGCCGACTAGGACCTTGTCCTCTTCGGAGAGCTCGTCCATACCGAGGATGGCGATGATGTCCTGCAGTTCCTTGTACTTCTGCAGGATCCGCTTCACCTCGTTGGCCACCGCGAAGTGCCGGTCACCGACGATCGAGGCCTCGAGGATACGAGAGGTCGAGGTCAGCGGATCGACGGCCGGGTAGATACCCTTCTGCGAAATCGGGCGGGAGAGCTCGGTGGTCGCGTCCAGGTGGGCGAAGGTGGTCGCCGGAGCCGGGTCGGTGTAGTCGTCGGCGGGCACGTAGATCGCCTGCAGCGACGTGATCGACCGGCCGCGGGTCGAGGTGATGCGCTCCTGGAGCTCACCCATCTCGTCGGCCAGGGTCGGCTGGTAACCGACGGCCGAGGGCATCCGGCCCAGCAGAGTCGAGACCTCGGAACCCGCCTGGGTGAATCGGAAGATGTTGTCGATGAACAGCAGCACGTCCTGGTGCTGCACATCGCGGAAGTACTCGGCCATGGTCAGGGCCGAGAGCGCGACACGCATACGGGTGCCCGGCGGCTCGTCCATCTGGCCGAAGACGAGGGCGGTGTCCTGCAGGACACCCATCTCTTCCATTTCCAGGTGCAGGTCGGTGCCCTCACGAGTGCGCTCACCGACGCCGGCGAACACCGAGGTACCGGAGAACTCCCGTGCGATACGGGTGATCATCTCCTGGATCAGCACGGTCTTGCCGACACCGGCACCACCGAACAGACCGATCTTGCCGCCCTTCACGTACGGGGTCAGCAGGTCGATGACCTTGATGCCGGTTTCCAGCAGCTCGGTCTTGCCCTCGAGCTGATCGAAGCTCGGCGGCTTGCGGTGGATTCCCCACTGCTCGCCGTCCCGGCCGAGGCCGGGGGTGTCGAGGCAGTCGCCGAGGGCGTTGAACACGTGGCCCTTGACGACATCGCCGACAGGCACGGAGATCGGCTTACCGGAGTCACGGACCTCGGCGCCGCGGACCAGGCCGTCGGTGGGCTGCATCGAGATGGTGCGCACGATGTTGTCACCGAGGTGCTGGGCGACCTCGAGGGTCAGTGTCTTGGCCACCGACTTCAGGGCGATATCGGCGCTCAGCGCGTTGAACAGTGCCGGGATGGAACCCCGCGGGAATTCGATGTCTACGACAGGGCCGATGACCCGGACCACACGGCCCGTGGCGGCGCCGGTCCGGCTCGAGTCTTCTCGAGTAACAGCTGCGGTCATTTCTGGTTTCTCTTCCTGCTGAGTAATTTGCGGTATTCGCGGGACCCTGCGTGGTTACACTGCGCTGCCGCCTCCGGGTCCATCGCTCATACCGCTATCAGTCGCGTTCCGAGCTGGCCGCCAGGGCATTCACGCCGCCGACGATTTCGCTGATTTCCTGCGTGATGTTGGCCTGCCGCACCGAGTTGGCCTGCCGGGACAGGGAACTCGCCAGATCGTTGGCGTTATCGGTGGCCGCCTTCATTGCGGTGCGCCGAGCCGCCGACTCGGATGCCGCTGCCTCGAGCAACGATGCGTAGATACGCGTATTGAGGTACTTCGGCAGCAGCGCCGCCAGCAGCACATCTGCGTCGGGCTCGAATTCGTACTGCGCATGCACCTCGGCGGTGGGCGAATCGGACAGCATGTCCTTGCCCAGGTCGAAGTTCTCGTCGACGAAGGACACCTGGATCGGCGCCATCCGGCGAACCTCCGGGGATTGCGTCAACATGCTCACGAACCGGGTGTAGACGATATGCAGTTCGTCCACACCCGCTACCGAACCCGTGCCGTCCGGCGCCGGGACCTCGCCCGCGGAACCGGCCATGAAGCTGGACACCAGGTGGTTGCAGGCCGCCGAGGCATCGGGGTACCTCGGCTGCTGGGAGAACCCGGTCCACGACGCGACCGGCCGCCGGTTACGGAAGGTGTAGTACGTCAGGCCCTTGTTGCCCATGACGTAGAGCACCGGTTCCTTGCCCTCTTCGCGCAGGGTGGTCATCAGCTCTTCGGCCCGCTTGAGCACATTGGAGTTGTAACCGCCGCACATACCGCTGTCGCTGGTGATCACCAGGACAGCGGAACGTTTCGGGTTCGGACGTTCGGTGAGCAGCGGGTGCGAGAGATTCTTCGACGCACTCGCCAGCTCCGCGACCACCTTGGTGATCTCCTCGGAGTACGGCTTTGCGGCCGCCACCCGGGCCTGGGCCTTGGAGATACGCGAGGTCGCGATCAGCTCTTGGGCCTTGGTGATCTTCTTGATCGAGTTGATACCACGAATACGGGAGCGCAGCTCGCGCAAGTTGGCCATCGGCGGTTCACACTCCCTTCGTTCGCGGCGTTACAGGAAAACAGCGCATGGTTCGCCCGGTCTACTTCTCGACGTGCTTGCGGGTGACCGACAGCGACTCGACCTCTTCGTGCCCGAGCTCGTCGGCGCCGGGCTCGTTCACCACGCGACTGCCGTCGGCGGCCAGGAAGCCCTGCTTGAAGTTGTCGGTCGCGGTCTTGATCTGATCGGCCGCATCGCCAGTGAGCACTTTGCCGCCCTCGATGCTCTTGAAGGCATCGGCGGCATTGCTGTGCAGATCCTCGAGCAGCTCGACGTTGAACCGGCGGACATCGCCAACCGGCACCGAGTCGTAGTAGCCACCGTCGACCAGGTAGATCGAGACGATCTGATCCTCGACGGCGACCGGCGAGTACTGGTCCTGCTTGAGCAGTTCCACCCAGCGGGCACCCCGCTCGAGCTGGGCCAGCGACGCGGCATCCAGATCCGAGGCGAAGGCGGAGAACGCTTCCAGCTCACGGTACTGCGCCATTTCCAGACGCAGCGAGCCGGCGACCTTCTTCATACCCTTGGTCTGCGCGGCGCCACCGACACGGGACACCGAGGTACCGACGTTGATCGCCGGGCGGACGCCCTTGTTGAACAGGTCGGACTCCAGGAAGACCTGCCCGTCGGTGATGGAGATGACGTTGGTCGGGATGAAGGCCGAGATGTCGTTGGCCTTGGTCTCGATGATCGGCAAGCCGGTCATCGAACCGCCGCCCATCGCATCGGAGAGTTTGGCGCAACGCTCCAGCAGACGCGAGTGCAGGTAGAAGACGTCACCCGGGTAGGCCTCGCGGCCCGGCGGGCGGCGCAACAGCAGCGAGATCGCGCGGTAGGCCTCGGCCTGCTTGGTCAGGTCGTCGAACACGATCAGGACATGCTTGCCCTGGTACATCCAGTGCTGGCCGATGGCCGAGCCGGTGTAGGGGGCCAGCCACTTGAAGCCGGCGGAATCGGAGGCCGGGGCGGCGACGATGGTGGTGTACTCCAGCGCGCCGTGCTCCTCGAGGGCCGATTTCACGCCCGCGATGGTGGAACCCTTCTGACCGATCGCCACGTAGATGCAGCGCACCTGCTTGGCCGGATCGCCGGAATCCCAGTTGGCCTTCTGGTTCAGGATGGCGTCGATGCAGACCGCGGTCTTACCGGTCTTGCGGTCACCGATGACCAGCTGACGCTGACCGCGGCCGATGGCGGTCAGGGCGTCGATGGCCGTGATACCGGTGGCCAGCGGCTCCTCGACCGGCTGGCGCTCCAGCACGGTGGCGGCCTGCAGTTCGAGGACGCGACGGTCGTCGGCCTCGATCTCGCCCAGACCGTCGATCGGCTGGCCGAGTGGGTTCACGACGCGGCCGAGGAATTTGTCACCGACCGGGACCGAGAGCACGTCGCCGGTGCGGCGGACCTGCTGGCCCTCTTCGAGGTCGGCGTACTCGCCGAGAACGACGGCACCGATCTCACGGTCCTCGAGGTTCAGCGCGACGCCGAGCACACCGCCCGGGAATTCGAGCAGTTCGTTGGCCATGGCCGAAGGCAGGCCGCTGACGTGCGCGATGCCGTCACTGGTATCAGTGACGACACCGACTTCCTCGATGGAGGTTTCCGGGGTGTAGCTCTGGGTGTAGCTTTCGATCGCGCTACGGATCTCGTCGGAGGAGATCGTCAGCTCCGCCATGTTCTTCCTGCTCTCGGTCTCTGGTCGTGGAATGTCGGGGTGTGGAGCGGCCGCACCGGGCGAACCGGCACCGTGGCCGCTAGGTCAGCGAGCGGCGCAGCCGATCCAGCCGGCCGATCGCGCTGCCGTCGATCACATCGTCGCCGATGCGCACGACGAGCCCGCTCAACAGTTCGGGATCGACCTCGACATGCACTGTGACAGCCTTGTTGTAGATACGCCCCAGGGCGCCGGCCAGCCGCTCACGCTGGGTATCGGTCAGTGCGATCGCCGACCGGACGTGTGCGACGATCTGTTCGCGCCGGGCCGCGGCCAGGTCGGACAGTTCGTCGAAGGCCACACCGATCCCGGAACGCTGCCTGGTCACCACCTGTTCGGCGAGAGCCTGGGTGATGGTCTCGGACTTACCGGACAGCAGCCGATCGAGCAGCTCTCGTTTGGCCGCGGCCGATGTGGCACGGTCGGACAAGGCCTGATCCAACTCCGGGCTGTCGGCGATGATCCGGCCGAAGCGGAACAGCTCGTCTTCGACCGCCGTCAGCCGGTCCTGTTCGGAAGCCGATTCCAGATATGCCAGCTGACCGAGCAGCACCAGGGTGTCGACCAGATCCCGGGGACGCGACCAATCCTGGGCGACCGCAGTGGTCAGCACCGCCTGTGTGGCAGCGCTGACCCGGCTCCCGAAGATCCGCTCGCTGAGTTCGGCGCGGGTCGAACCGGGCACCGACACGTCCGCGAGCGCCACACGCAGCGGACGCTGGTCGTCCAGTACGTCGACAACGGCGAACAGTTCGGACCCCGTCGTGGCCGCAACACCGTTGCTGCCGGTCAGCGCGGCCCGGAGCGCCTCCTTGGACCGGGAGCTGGCCTCACGGCTCGCTGCGTACATGGTTCTCACTCCTCCGTCGTTACCTTCCGACCCCGATACCGGCGTCCGAACGGTCGATCTCGTCGAGGAATCGCTCGATCGTCGCGGCCTGTTTGGCCTCGTCCGATACCGACTGCCCGATGATCTTCTCGGCCAGCTCCACGGCGGTGCGGCCGACATCGGCTCGCAACTCGGTGAGGATCTGCTGGCGCTGGGCTTCCAGCTGGGTGTGCCCGGCCGCGACGATACGGTCGCTCTCGGCCTGGGCATCGGCCTTCATCTGGGCGAGGATCTGCTGGCCCTGGGTGCGGGCGTCTTCACGGATCTTCGCGGACTCCAGCCGGGCATCGGCCAGCTGCTTCTGGTACTGCTGCAGCGTCTCCTGGGCTTCGACCTGCGCGGCCTCGGCCCGTTCGATGCCACCCTCGATCTTGTCGGCGCGCTCGTCCAACACCTTGGTGAGGCGCGGAATGGCGTACTTGTAGACCACGAAGGCGATAATCGCCACGCAGACCGCCGACCAGACGATGTCGTACGTCGCGGGGATGAGAGGATTCACATCCTCTCCCTCTTCCGCTGCGAGCAGAATGAACTCGTTCATCGGAATCAGAAGATGAAGCCGGCGACGAGACCGATCAGTGCCAAGGCTTCGGTGAACGCGATGCCGAGGAACATGTTGGTCCGGATCTGGCCGGAGAGTTCGGGCTGGCGGGCAATGCCCTCGATCGCCTTACCGACGACGATACCGACGCCGATGCCGGGGCCGATGGCAGCCAGGCCGTAGCCGACAGCGCCGAGGCCCTTCAGCGTGGATTCGTTGGTGGCAGCTTCCTGGGCCAGGTACGAGAGGCTCATGAGTCTTCCATTCCCTTTCTGTTGCTCACCCGCCGGACGGCGTGGTGCAGCAGGTCCTTATCGGTTGTTCCGGTCGTCGGTCAGTGCTCGTCGGCGTGCTGGGCGAGGCTGATGTACACGGCGGTCAGCAACGCGAACACATAGGCCTGCAGGAAAATGACCAGCAGTTCGAACAGCGTGAATGCGAGCCCGCCCAGCAGCGCGAAGGGCGAGAACACCTTCATCCAGTTGTCCGCGTCGAAGAGAAAGAACTGGGTCGCGCTGAAGAACAGCACCAGCATGATGTGACCGGCGAGCATATTGGCCATGAGTCGGACGGTCAGTGTGAACGGGCGCAGGACGAAGGTCGAGATGAACTCGATCGGAATGAGCAGTACGTGCATAACCGGCGGAACATTCGGAACGACGATGCTGCTGCGCATATAGGTGAAGAAGCCGTACTTCTTGATGCCCACGTAGTTGAACGCGATGTACGCGATCGCTGCCAGTACCAGCGGCATGCCGATACGCGCGTTCGACGAGATGTTCAGACCGGGGATCACACCCGAGAAGTTCAGGAACAGAACGGTGAAGAAGATCGTCGCGATCAGCGGGAAGAACTTGCGGCCGCTTTCCTTGCCGAGGACCTCGTCGCAGATCTGCTCTTTGACGAAGACCAGGCCCATTTCGCCGATGTTCTGCAGCCGTTTCGGCACGATCCGCGGGGACCGGAATGCCAGGAACAGGAAGCCGATCAGGACGGCGGTCATCAACAGTCGAACCAGCATCAGCCGATCGAGTTCGAAGGGGGTCCCCTCGAACAGCACCGCTGGAGGGAAGAAGTCGGTTAGCGAAGGCGCGTGGAACTCCGCGGCCAAGGTGGTGACGCTCAGCGTTCTCTCCCGTGTTCGGGCCGCGGGAAGTTCTCGCTCCCGCGGTTCGATCGGACATTGACGATCAATGTGGGTCGACTGAGGTCGGCTCGAGGTCGTCAGCAGCTGTAGCGGCGATCCGCGCTGGCGTCTGTACGTGTGTCGGCGACATCGTCGACATGCAGAACCGAGCCCTTTACGAGCACGGCACGGCAGTAGCATAACGTTAGCTGGTCGGACCTGGTCGGCGCCCCTGGCTTAGTCGCTTGCTTACCAAGACTTTACCAAGAGAACTACGACAACGTGTAGCGGGGGCGATGTTATCTACGACAAATTGTCGTAGCGCCTGGTCAGCCCTGGTCGAGCTCCGCGTCCCGCCCCTGCTCAGGGACGGTCACATAGGGCGCCTTCTGTCTCAATACGCCGTAAGTTTCCGCCCCGAGCACGATGACCAGGGCCCCCACGACGGTCAGGAAAAGAGCCACCCGGTCGTAGAAATCGAATCGCTGCAGAATCGCGACAACGATCAGCGCGACCAGCAGCTTCCCGACCCAGCTGGCCAGCATGACCAAACCCGCCGTACTGGGCGGCAGCTTCGCGCCGAGAAGCACCACGACAGCCGTGGTCAGGATGAACCCACCACCGATCGCGGCCCCCAGCAGCGCACCCCACAGTCCGGCCACCCCCGCGAGCGCGCTCGCGAGCGCCACCGACAGCACCGTCAGGACGACCAGGCCGATCAGCCCGTACCTCAATGCCGCGCGCAACGGGGCATCGGCACTGTCGGAGGAACTGGGGCCGGCAGGACTCGTGGACACGGGCCGAACTCTACCCGGACTCCGAAACCGTGCCCGCCGCGTCCCGCCGCGCCTGCCGGCGCCAAAGACCCGGAACAGCTGTCACCACCAGGGCGAACAGCAACCCGGCCGCCATCATCAGCACCACCACTCGGCGATCCATCACCGAGGTGCCCACCGCACCGAACGCCAAGATCCCGACCCACAAATAGATCACCAGCACGACCCGGCGCTGCGAATGCCCGATCTGCAACAGCCGATGGTGCAGATGCATCTTGTCCGGCGTGGAGAAACTGACCCCCGCCCGCACCCGGCGCACGATCGCCAGCAACAGATCCAGAACCGGGATGAACATCACCGCACCGACCAGCAACAACGGCGACAACAGGCCGACGATATCGCGCGGGCCGTACCCCTGCAGCGGGATCCGGCCGGACGCACTGGTCGATACGGCCGCCAGCACCAACCCGATCAACATGGACCCCGAGTCGCCCATGAAGATCCGGGCCGGCGAGAAATTGTGCGGCAGGAACCCGAGACAGGCACCCGCCATGGCCGCGGCCAGCAGCGCGGGCGGATAACTGTCCACCGAACCGCCCTGCTCGGTGAGCAGGCCGACCGCGAAAGCGAACACCGCGAACGAGGCGATCAAACCCAGCCCGGCAGCCAGCCCGTCCAGGCCGTCCACAAAGTTCATGGCGTTGATCAGCGTCACCGCCACCGCGACGGTGACCAGACCGCCCTGCAGACCGTCGAGCACGACGGTGCTGTTGTTGAACGGGTCGTAGATCAGATACCAGCCCAGGCCCATCACCGCCATCACCCCAGCAGCGGTGACCTGACCTGCGAATTTGGTGAGCGCATCCAGCCCCCAGCGATCGTCCACGACGCCGACCCCGACAATGATCGTCGCCGCCACCAGCACCGCGGCGATATCGGGCCGATAGTCGAAACCGCGGCGCAGCGCCGGCAACTGATGAGCGAACAATACGGCGGCCACCACGCCGAAATACATACCTACCCCGCCCATCCGGGGAATCGGCTTCACATGCACATCACGATCACGCGGAATAGCCACCGCACCGAACCCGATCGCCAGCGTGCGGATCCCCCCGGTGGACAGATAGGTCACCACCGCCGAGATCAGCAGCACCAGCAGCAGCTCGCGCAATGGGACAACGGCACCGTAACCGGTCATAGCGCCGACCACCGCCCCGCGACCAGGGGTACCGCCCGCACCTTCATCGATACCGGTACGTTCACCGCGCGACGGACCCGATCAGGTCGTCGGGGGCGACCCCCAGCACTTCGGCGACCGCCTCGGTCGGTACCGCGCCCGCGCGCAGAATCCGCGGTTGGTCAGCGGTGAGATCGACAATGGTGGAGGCGGTGGCGTGCTGGGCCGGGCCACCGTCCAGATACACACCGACCTGAGTGGTGAGCTGTTCACGCGCCTGCGTCACATTCTCGGCCGCGGGCCGACCGGAAATATTCGCGCTGGACACCGCCAGCGGCCCGACTTCCTGCAACAACTCCAGCGCCACCGGATGCAACGGCATCCGCAGCATCACCGTGCCACGCGCATCACCGAGATCCCAGGACAACGAAGGCGCCTGCTGCACAACAACACTCAGTCCGCCGGGCCAGAATGCCCGGATCAGTTCCCGAGCCTGCGGCCGCACCGAGAACACCAGCCCGTCGATCGTGTTCCACGAACCGACCAGCACCGGAACCGGCATATCCCGGCCACGCCCCTTAGCTGCCAGCAATGCTGCGACAGCCGCCGAATCGAATGCGTCGGCCGCCAGACCGTAAACGGTATCCGTGGGCACGACGACCAGCCGCCCCGATCTCAGAGCACTGGTCGCCGCGGCCAAGCCGGCGGCGCGCGAGTCGGGATCGGCGCAGTCGTAGACGGTACTCACGCCGACCATGGTATGGGCTGTGATATGGCCCCGCCTCCGGCGGGGCGGGGTCGGGGCCCTCGTGACCCCGGTTCTTCACTCCTACGCTCCTCCGCTTCGCTCCCCCACTCCGTCGCTCCAGAACCGGGGCGGGCCCCGACCACAAATGCCGACCGTCCGGAGCGCGTAGCGATGGGGTTCGTGTCGAGGTGAGCAGGCCTGAACCGGGAAAACTGTCAGCTGATGCGTATTGCGGCCACGAAGCGTGGTTTTCCGGCCAGGTCGGGGTGTTCGACGATCTCGGTGAACCGGCCGTCCGCCGCCAGCAGGGCGGCTACTCCGCCACCGTTGCTGTCGTCGTGCTCGATGGCTGCTCCCCCGCCCGGCCGCAGCAGGCGGCCGATCAGCGGCACGAGCGGGCGGATCACGTCCAGACCGTCGGGGCCGCCGAACAGGGCGCGATGGGGGTCGTGGTCAACGACCTCGGGGGACAGTTCGGCGCCATCGGGGATATAGGGCGGATTGGCGACGACGAGATCCGCGTAACCGTCGAGTTCGGTGAGCAGATACGGGTCGGTGACATCGTCGTGGTGCAGGGTGATCGGGGTGTCACCGTCGGCGGCGCGCTGGTCGGCGTTGCGGCGCGCCCAGCTCAGCGCGTCGGAATCCAGTTCCACCGCGTGCACATCGGCGTCGGGGCGGGCGTGCGCCAGCGCCAGAGCCAGGGCGCCGGAGCCGGTACACAGGTCCACTACCACCGGGGTGTGGTCGTGCCGGACCGCCTCCAGACGCGCGAGTGCCCACGCGAAGAGCAGCTCGGTTTCCGGGCGAGGCACGAACACCCCCGGACCCACCACGAGATCGATCTCACCCATGAAAGAACGCCCGGTCAGATGCTGCAGCGGGATCCGCCGGGCGCGTCGGGCCACCAGGGCACGGTATTCGTCGAGCTGATCCGGCCCGATCAGTGGACTGAGCAGCAATCTCGAACGCTCGACGCCCAGCACGTGGGCGGCGAGGTGCTCCGCGTCCGCCCGGGGACTGGGCACACCGGCCGTATCGAGGATTTCGATCGCCTCGGCGAGGACAGGGCGCAGTTGAACACGGGTCACTCGCACATTGTGCCTACCGAACAGCACCGGCGGGGCGGGAGGAGCGAGAAAGAGAGCCACGAGGGCTGCGGTTGCGGCGCCGCCTACTCAGCCATGCGGGCGGCGCGCTCGGCGGTCGCCAAGGCGTCGAGGAGGGCATCCATCTCACCGTTCAGAACTGCTTCCAGATTGTGCGCTTTGTAGCCGATGCGGTGGTCGGCGATGCGGTTCTCCGGGAAGTTATAGGTACGGATGCGTTCGGAACGGTCGACCGTGCGAATCTGACCGGCCCGGCCTTCCGCTGCTTCCTGTTCCGCTTGTTCCTCGGCGAGGGCCTGCAGACGCGCGGCCAGGACCTGCATGGCGCGGGCCTTGTTCTGGAGCTGGGAGCGTTCGTTCTGGCAGGTGACGACAATTCCCGACGGTAGGTGGGTGATCCGGACCGCCGAGTCGGTGGTGTTGACACCCTGGCCGCCTTTACCCGAGGAGCGATAGACGTCGATGCGCAAATCGCTCTCGTCGATCTGCACCTCCTCGACTTCATCGGGTTCGGGGTAGATGAGGACACCGGCAGCCGAGGTGTGCACGCGGCCCTGGGATTCGGTGACCGGCACTCGCTGCACCCGATGGACCCCGCCTTCGAATTTGAAGCGCGACCACACACCATCGCGGGCGGCGTCACGGCTCTTGATGGACAACGTCGCTTCTTTGTAGCCGCCGAGATCGGAGACGGCGGCATCGAGGATCTCGACCTTCCAGCCGCGGCGTTCGGCATACCGGATGTACATGCGTGCCAAATCGGCGGCGAACAACGCCGATTCTTCGCCACCTTCACCGGATTTCACCTCCAGCACTACATCGTCACCGTCGTGCGGGTCACGGGGAGCGAGCAGGTCGGCGAGTTGTTTCTCGAGTTCTTCGAGCTGTACCTCGAGTCCGGGCACCTCCGCGGCGAATGCCGCGTCATCGGCGGCCAGTTCCCGGGCGGCTTCGAGGTCGTCGCGGGTGGCGGCGAGTTTCTTGTAGGTGGTCATCACCGGGGCCAGTTCGGCGAACCGCTTCCCCACCCGCCGCGCGGCGTCCGGGTCGTTGTGCAGGGACGGATCCGCCAACTGGGTTTCCAGTCCGGCGTATTCGGCCAGCACATCATCGATCGCGGACGGTGCCGTTTTCTCGGCCATGCGAAGCTCCTACAAGCGACTGATTCCGACGGGGAACCTCCGTGATCGGGACCCGCCCCGGTTCTGGAGCGAGGGAGCGAGGGGGCAGCGACCGAGCGGAGGAGTGAAGAACCGAGGTCACGAAGACCCCGACCCGCAGCGCCGCAGGCGCCGCAATAGAACAACGCCCGGCCTGCGACTGGGCAGGACCGGGCGTTGGCGGGAAAGCTACTCGGCGTCGGCCTTCTTGGCACGCTTGCCGTAGCGGGCCTCGAAGCGGGCCACACGACCACCGGTATCCAGAATCTTCTGCTTACCGGTGTAGAACGGATGGCACTGCGAGCAGACCTCGACGGTGATATGTCCCGATTCCTTGGTGGAACGGGTCTGGAAGGTATTACCGCAACCGCAGACCACCGTGGTGTCGACGTAGGTCGGGTGAATTCCTGCCTTCATGGGTGTCCTCTCGATATTGGTCGCCGGGTCGCTCGCACTATTACGTCGAACGTGAACCGGAACCGACTTCAGGCGGGATTGTCTGCGTGAATCACAGACGCACGGCGGTCCAGTATGCCAGACCACCCGCGCCACCTATAACGCGGCCGACGCTGTATTTATTGCCCCGCCTTCGGCGGGGCGAGTCGGGGCCCTATTAACCCCGGTTCTTCACTCCGGCGCTCAGTCGCTGCGCTCCTTCGCTCTGTCGCTCCAGAACCGGGGCGGGCCCCGACCACGGAAGCAGACCATCCGGAGTGGACAGAAGGTGTGTCCGGGATATGCGCCCGAACGGACTCGATGGCCGCCGCTCTGTACACGGCCGAACGCAGGCAACACGCGAGCCATGTCGTGAAGCTGGGCTCAGTGCGTGCTCCGAGAACGTTCATCGGCCAGGGAAGAGAAACGGGGCCCGCGTGTTCCGCGGACCCCGTTTGTTCTCATTCGTCCAGCGCGCCCGGCGCGGTCTTGGAGACCTGCATCAGGAACTCCAGGTTGTTCTTGCTCTTGCGCAGGCGGTCGATCAGCAGGTCGATCGCCTGGTGCGAGTCCAGACCGGTCAGGACGCGGCGCAGTTTGTGCAGAACCGCGGCCTCGTCCGGGTTGAGCAGCAGTTCGTCCTTACGGGTACCGGACGGGTTGACGTCCACCGCGGGGAACACGCGCCGCTCGGCGATCTTGCGGTCGAGTTTGAGCTCGGCGTTACCCGTGCCCTTGAACTCCTCGAAGATCACCGTGTCGCCCGTCGAACCGGTCTCCACCATCGCGGTCGCGATGATGGTGAGCGAGCCACCGTTCTCGATATTGCGCGCCGCGCCGAGGAACCGCTTGGGCGGGTACAGCGCGGTGGAGTCGACACCACCGGACAGAATGCGTCCGGAGGCCGGCGAGGAGTTGTTGTACGCACGCCCCAGCCGGGTGATGGAGTCGAGCAGTACGACGACGTCCTTGCCCATTTCGACCAGGCGCTTGGCCCGCTCGATGGCCAGTTCGGCGACCGAGGTGTGATCGGACGGCGGCCGGTCGAAGGTCGAGGCGATGACCTCACCCTTCACCGAACGCTGCATATCGGTGACCTCTTCGGGACGTTCGTCGACCAGCACAACCATGAGGTAGCACTCGGGGTTGTTGATCGCGATCGCGTTGGCGATGTCCTGCATGATCGTGGTCTTGCCGGCCTTCGGCGGAGACACGATCAGCGCGCGCTGGCCCTTACCGATCGGCATGATCAGATCGATCACGCGGGTGGTCAGCTTGTTCTGCTGGGTTTCCAGGCGCAACCGCTGGTTCGGGTACAGCGGGGTCAGCTTGTTGAAATCGGGGCGGCGTTTGGCCGAATCGATTTCGGCGCCGTTGACGGTATCCAGTCGCACCAGCGGATCGAACTTCTGCCGCTGATTGCTCTGTTCACCGTCACGCGGGGCGCGGACCGCACCGGTGATGGCGTCACCACGGCGCAGGCCGTTCTTGCGCACGAGGTTCATCGAGACGTAGACATCGTTCGGCCCGGCCAGGTAGCCGGAAGTGCGCACGAACGCGTAGTTGTCCAGCACGTCGAGGATGCCCGCGACCGGCTGGAGCACATCGTCTTCGCGGATCTCGGGCTCGCGCGCTTCACCGGCGGCACTGCCGCCGCCGCCGTCGCGGTCGCGACCCCGACGGCGTTCACGGAACCGACGACCGCGGCGACCGCGGCCACCTTCTTCGTCATCGCCACCACGGTCTCCACCGCGGTCGCCGCCCCGGTCACCACCGCGATTACCACCGGAGCCGCCCTGGTTCTGCTGGCCGGACTGGTTGCGATCACGACGGCGTTCGCCCTGCTCGCCGTCCTTACCGTCCTGCTTGGCACCATCCTGCTTGGCACCGTCCTGCTTGGTGTCCTCGCCGGCGGGCTCACCGTTCTTGCCCTGCTGGTCGCGGCCACGACGCTGGCGACCCCGGCCACGCTGGCCGGAATCCCGACCCGAATCTTCGGCACCCTCGGACGACTTGTGGTCGGCTCTGCCCTCGGTTTTCGCGCCGGAGTCGGTGTCCGCGGCATTGCCTACGGTGCCGTTGGCGCCGGCCGTGCCGTTGGCGGCGGCCTGGTTACTCTTGCCCTTGTCGCCCTTGTCCGTGGTCGCCGAATCCTTGTTCGCGGCGGTATCGGCGGCGGGTACTTCGACCACCGGAGCCGACGCGGCGGCGGGCGCAGCCTCGACGGCAGGCGCCGCGGTCCTGACCTCGGCAGGCTGGTCTGCGGTTTTGCGCTCTTTGGCAGACTTCGCGCGGGTGCTGCGTTCCGCGGCGGCGGGTCTGCCCGCCTGGTTTTCCTTGATGGCGGCGATGAGATCACCCTTGCGCATACCGGAGGTGCCCCGAATTCCGAGTTCCCCTGCCAGTGCGCGCAACTGCGGCAACAACATTCCAGTCAGCCCCGATCCGATGTCGGTGTTTTCGCTCATCTTCGAAGAAATCTGTCCGGAGTCACTTTCGCGGTTGCCCGAGGGTTCGGAGTCGGATGCCACCCCGGGTGTCGCGAGCAGGTCCGTATCTGTCACGGAGATCCTTTCCTTCCCTCGATCGCCGTGTGCTGTGTCGAGGGGTTCGTTCCGTAGCCCGATCTCGCTGCCGGACTCGGATTTGTAGCCGTATCGCCTGCCCCTCCGGGACCGGGTGCTTCGCCACCGCTGCAAAAGGTGGAAGAGATCATTCCAGTTGAGCGGCTGCGCGGCACCCTCATGGCATGAGGGCTCGAGCCTGGAGCCTGCTGGAGCGATTGCCCTGATGAAGCACCGGCGTCTGATGCGCGCGATGTACGGACTTGCCCAGGATAGCGGGCGAGTACGAAGGTCGGCAAGGCGGACGCGCCCGTCAGCTGATCTGGACGCCCTCGGAAAGCCCCGGCTCGACGACCCGGAGGCCGTCCGCTGCGGCCAGCGAACGAAGTTCTTCGGGAAAAGCACTGGTCAATAGCGCGAGCACAGTGGGTCCGGCGCCGGAGACCGTGGCCGCGATCCCATGAGCCCGCAGACGCTCGATCCAAGTGGTGGTGAGCGGCAGCGCGGGGGCGCGCTGCGTCTGGTGCAGCCGGTCCGCGGTGGCGGGGAGCAACAGGTCCGGGCGCTGGGTCAACGCGACCACCGACAGCGCGGCCCGGCTCACATTGAACGCGGCGTCACGGTGCGGGACGAGATCGGGCAGCAGACCGCGGGTCTGCGCGGTGGAAGACCGATCCTCGGGAATCAGTACCACCGGGCGCAACGTGGGATGCGGGGCCAGCCGAACCGCCCGATAGAGGCGCTGCGGCGCGCCGATATCGGTATCCGGGCCGGGACCGGTTTCGGTCCAGGACACGACGATTCCGCCGAGCACGCTGGCGGCCGCGTTATCCGGATGCCCTTCGAATTCCGCGGCGAGTTGCACCAGCTGATCGGAGTCGACGGCCAGGGCCGGATCGAATTGCGCGGCCAGCGCGCAGCCGGCGGCCAGACCGCCGACCGCGGCGGAGGCGGAGGATCCCAGCCCCCGGGAATGCGGAATCGCGTTCCGGCACACCACGTCCAGGCCGTCGGCCCAGATCCCGGCCGCTTCCAGCCCCCGTTCGATCGCGCGGACCACCAGATGCTGTGGCCCCCAGGGCACCTCGTCGGCGCCTTCACCCGTCACTTCGATGTTCAGCCCGGATTCGGTGCTGCGCACCTCGATCTCGTCGTAGATTCCCAGCGCCATCCCCAGGGAATCGAAGCCGGGACCCAGGTTGGCGGTGGACGCGGGGACCCGGACCGAGACGGTGAGACCAGCGGGCAGGGTCGGGGACATGAGCCGGCTCTCTCGGGTTTCCACCGTCAGGCCAGCTCGAGTCGGGCGGCCACGGCCACCGGGTCGACAGCGATCGCCTGCACCTCGGGCATACCGAGCAGGGCGGTATCAGGGTCCTTGAGACCGTTGCCGGTCACCGTGCAGACCACCGTCTGTCCGGGTTCGAGCCAGCCCTCGGCGTGGGCGGCAAGGACACCGGCGACACTCGCCGCCGACGCGGGTTCCACGAAAACACCCTCTTCGGCCGCGACCAGTCGATACGCGTGCAGGATCTCTTCGTCGGTGGCTGCGCGGAACGCACCACCGGATTCCTCCTTGGCTGCCACGGCGCCGTTCCAGGACGCGGGCGCGCCGATCCGGATGGCGGTCGCGATGGTCTCCGGATGGCTGACGGGAGCGCCGTTGACCAGCGGTGCCGCCCCGGCGGCCTGGACACCCAGCATTCGCGGCAGCGAGTCGGTCACGCCGTCGCCGCGATACTCGCGGTAACCGCGCCAGTAGGCAGTGATGTTGCCGGCGTTACCCACCGGCAGCGCGTGGACATCGGGCGCCCGGCCGAGCACATCGCAGATCTCGAAGGAGGCGGTCTTCTGCCCCTCGATCCGGGCGGGGTTCACCGAGTTCACCAGACCGATGGACGGGAAGTCGGAAGTGACCTTGCGAGCCAGTTCCAAGCAGTCGTCGAAATTGCCCTCGACCTGGATGACCTTGGCACCCAGCATGACCGCCTGGGCCAGTTTGCCCATCGCGATCTTGCCCTGCGGGATGAGCACGGCGCAGGTCATCCCCGCCCGGGTCGCGTAGGCGGCGGCGGAGGCCGAGGTGTTACCGGTGGAGGCGCACAGCACCGCCTCCTGCCCCCGGTACTTGGCATCGGTCATCGCCATGGTCATACCGCGGTCCTTGAACGAACCCGTCGGATTGGCGCCCTCGACCTTGAGATAGACCTCGCAACCGGTGAGCTGCGACAGGTGGGGTGCGGGGACCAGCGGAGTTCCGCCCTCGAAGAGGGTGACCGGTTCCCAGTCGGCGGCGCCCGCGAGCCGGTCGCGGTAGGCCGCGATGAGCCCGGGCCAGCGGGAGTGCACTCCGGTCTGCGGGGCGACACCGGTGGTGACACCGCCCGTCGCCCGGCCTGCGCCCCGCACGGACTCGCTGCGCGATGCTGTCGTCATTCCTCGGTGCCTTCCAATCTCAGGACGCTGGTGACAGATGTGACGGATTCCATATCCGCCAGGGCGGCGACGGTCTCCGCGAGGGCCGCGTCGGTCGCGAGGTGGGTCACGACCACCAGCCGCGCCTTGTCGTCGTGACCTTCCTGGCGGACCGTCGAGATACTCACTCCGTGGTGGGAGAATTCACCCGCCACCCGGGCCAGCACACCAGGACGGTCCTCGACCTTGAGATTCACGTGATAGCGGGTGGGGGTATCGCCGATCGGCGCGATCGGAAGCTCAGCATAAACCGATTCTCCCGGCGCGCGGCCACCGAAGAATTTGTTGCGCGCGGCCATGACCAGGTCACCGAGTACGGCCGACGCAGTCGGCGCACCGCCCGCGCCCTGTCCGTAGAACATCAGCCGCCCGGCGTTCTCGGCTTCCACGACGACAGCGTTGAATGCTCCGTTCACCGCCGCCAGCGGATGTTTGCGCGGGATGAGCGCCGGATAGACCCGCACCGACACCCGCTCTTTGCCGCCTTCCTCCGGGGTCGGCTCCCCGGGACCCGCCGGAACTCGCTCGCAGATGGCCAGCAGTTTCACAGTGCAGTCCAGCGCGGAGGCGGTTTCCAGATCCTCGGAGGTGATCTCGGCGATGCCCTGCCGGTAGACGTCCGCGGCGGTCACCCTGGTGTGGAAGGCCAGCGACGCCAGGATGGCGGCCTTCGCGGCGGCGTCGTAGCCCCCGACGTCCGCCGTCGGATCGGCTTCGGCGTAACCGAGTCGAGTGGCTTCGGCGAGGGTGTCGCCGTAATCGGCGCCCGTCTCGTCCATGGCCGAGAGGATGAAGTTGGTGGTGCCGTTGACGATGCCGACCAGCCGGTTCACCCGGTCCCCCGACAACGATTGGATCAGCGGACGCACCACCGGGATGGCACCGGCTACCGCGGCCTCGAAGTACAGGTCGGCGCGGCTGCGTTCCGCGGCGGCGGCCAGTTCACCGGTGTAATCGGCCAGTAGCGCCTTGTTCGCGGTGACCACGGATTTCCCGGCGTTGAGCGCGGCCAGGATGAGTTTCCGGGCCGGATCGATCCCGCCCATCACCTCGACCACGAGGTCCACATCGGGCCGGGCCACCAGCGCTTCGGCATCGGTGGTGAGCAGTTCGGCGGGTACGCCTCGATCTCGATCGAGGCTGCGAACCGCGACCCCGCGCAGCGTCAGCGGCGCCCCGACCCGCGACTGTAGATCGTCGGCGTGGTCCCGCAGGATCCGTACGACCTCCCGGCCGACATTGCCCATTCCCAACACCGCGATACCGATCGGACGGTCCGGACCCCATCGACCCGGCACCACCTCGGCCCCCTCTGGCATGGTCTCCCCTTTCGTTGCGTCCATCAGACCTCCAAACCGAGCAGGTCCTCGACCGTTTCCCGGCGCAGGATGAGCCGGGCCGCGCCGTCGCTGACGGCCACGACAGCGGGGCGGGTCAGCATGTTGTACCGGCTCGACATGGAATAGCAGTAGGCACCGGTTCCGGCCACCGCGATCAGGTCGCCGGGGCCCGCGTCGGCCGGTATCCATGTGTCGCGGATGATGATATCGCCGCTCTCGCAATGCTTTCCGACCACACGGGCGACCACCGGTGTGGCTTCCGATCCGCGTGAAACCAGCTGGCAGTGATAGTCGGCCTGGTACAGCGCGGGCCGGATATTGTCGCTCATCCCGCCGTCCACGCTCACATAGCGGCGACGCAGACCGCCGTCGAGCGATACGTCCTTCACCGTGCCGACTTCGTACAGGGTCACGGTGCCGGGCCCGGCGATGGCCCGCCCCGGTTCGACCGCGATCCGCGGTACGGGCAGGCCGGCGAGTTCGGCTTCGCGCGCGACCAGCACGCGTAGTTTCTCGGCGAACAGATCCAGCGGCGGCGGATCGTCCGACGGCAGGTAGGAGATACCGAGACCGCCGCCGAGGTCGAGCAGCGATATCTGCGCGGTACGTTCTACGCCGAATTTGTCCACGGCTTCGCGCAACAGGCCGAGCATCCGGTGCGCGGCGATTTCGAAACCGTCGATTTCGAAGATCTGCGATCCGATATGGCTGTGCAGTCCGACCAAGCGGAGATTATCGGCCTCGAATACTCGGGCCAACGCTTCCATGGCGTCGCCGCCGGAAATCGAGAAACCGAATTTCTGGTCCTCGTGCGCGGTGGAGATGTATTCGTGGGTGTGCGCCTCCACACCGACGGTGACCCGGACCAGGACGTCCTGCACCACCCCGGCCGCTCCGGCGACGGCTTCCAGCCGCTCGACCTCGGTCAGCGAATCGACCACCACGTGTCCGACACCGGCCGCGACGGCGGCTTCCAACTCGGCCACCGATTTGTTGTTGCCGTGCAAGGCGATGCGCTCGGCGGGGAAGCCCGCGTGCAGCGCCACCGCCAGCTCACCGCCGGAGCACACATCCAGGGAGAGCCCCTCGTCGCGGATCCAGCGCGCGATCTCACCGCACAGAAAAGCCTTGGAGGCGTAGTGAACCCGCGAATCCGATCCGAAGGCGCGCACCATATCGCGGCAGCGGGACCGGAAATCGTCCTCGTCCACCACGAACAGCGGCGTGCCGAACCGGGCGGCGAGTTCGGTGACCGGCACCCCCGCCAACCGCACCACGTCGTCGGCGCCGCGGGTGGCGTTGCGCGGCCACACCTGCGCGGGCAGGTCGATCAGCTGCCGCGGGTCGGCCGGGCGCTCCGGTAGATTCGGCGCGTGCGGTATCTCGGCGTGCCGGGGCCCGGCGGGATGGACACTCATCGTTCTTCCTTCCTCGTCCACTGCCGGAACAGTCGGTCGATACGGGTGCGGAGCTCGGTCACATCCGCTCCGGGGCGGTGACGCCGAGCAGGGCCAGGCCGTTGGCCAGCACCTGGCGGGTGGCGTTCACCAGCACCAGGCGGGCGGCGTTGACCGGCGAGACGGGTTCGTCGCCCAGCGGCAATACCCGCAGGGCCTTGTTGGTCTGGAACGGGTGGTAGGCACCGGCCAATTCCTCCAGGTACCGCGCGATGCGATGCGGTTCCCGCAGCGTCGCCGCGCTCGCCACCACGCGGGGGAATTCCCCGACGGTGCGGATGAGGGCGCCCTCGAACTCCGAATCGAGCAGGGCGAAATCCGGTGTCACCGTGTCGTATTCGAATTCGGTGGCATTGCGCGCGATGGACGCGGCACGGGCGTGGGCGTATTGCACGTAGTACACCGGGTTCACGCTGTCCTGTTTGGCCCACAGGTCCAGGTCGATATCGATGCTGGAGTTCACCGAACTGCGCACCAGGGAGTAACGGGCGGCGTCCACACCGATCGCCTCGACCAGATCGTCGAGCGTGACCACGGTGCCCGCGCGTTTGCTCATCCGCACCGCCACCCCGTCGCGCAGCAGGTTCACCATCTGGCCGATGAGCACCTCGACACTGTCGGGGTCGTCACCGAACGCGGCGGCCGCGGCCTTCAACCGGCCGATATAGCCGTGGTGGTCGGCGCCGAGCATATAGATGCAGAGATCGAATCCGCGCGACCGCTTGTCCTGCAGATAGGCGATATCGCCGGCGATATAGGCGGCATTGCCGTCGCTCTTGATGACCACCCGGTCCTGATCGTCGCCGTATTCGGAGCTGGCGATCCACCAGGCGCCGTCCTTGGCATACAGGTCACCGGACTTCTTCAGGGCCGCCACCGCGCGCTCCACCGCCCCCGAGGCGAACAGCGAACTCTCGTTGAAATACACATCGAAATCGGTACCGAATTCGTGCAGCGTCTTCTTGATATGCGCGAACATCTGTTCTACGCCCTCGGCCCGGAACAGTTCCAGCCGCTTCTCGGGCTCCAGGTCGGCCGCGCCGGGATGCGCGGCGACGATCCGCTCGGCGATCTCGCCGATATAGGCGCCCGCGTACCCGTTCTCCGGGGTCGGCCCACCGGTGGCGGCCGCGACCAGCGATTCGGCGAACCGGGTGATCTGCCCGCCGTGATCGTTGAAGTAATACTCGCGGGTCACCTCGGCGCCCTGCGCGGCGAGGATCCGCCCCAGCGCGTCGCCGACCGCCGCCCAGCGGGTCCCGCCCAGATGCACCGGACCGGTCGGGTTGGCGGAGACGAACTCCAGATTGATCTTCGTACCGGCGAGCGCGGCACCCGTACCGTAGTCCGCGCCGGCCGCGTGGACCTGATCCAGGACCGCGCCCTGCGCCGACGCGGCCACCCGGATGTTCAGGAAGCCCGGCCCGGCGACCTCCGCGGCAGCCACCGATTCGGTGCCACTCAGCGCCTCGGCGAGCCAGCCGGCCAGCTCCCGCGGGTTGGTGCCCGCTTTCTTCGCGACCTTCATCGCTACATTGGTGCTGTAGTCACCGTGCTCCGGATTCCGCGGACGCTCCACATCGACCGAGTCGGGCAGCACCGAGGCGTCCAGTCCACGTTCGGCGAGGACCTTCGCCGCGGTGGCGTGAAGGAGATCTGCAAGGTCGGCTGGAGTCACGAGTCTCTATCCTATGGTCCGAGTGGGTGCGCGCCGCGAGTGGGCACCGCAGCTCGGCACTGTTCATCGACGTGGAAAGAACTGGGACCGGTATGCCGAACAGGACGAGCGCCAAATCGGCGAAGGCCGTGAAGGCGGCGGGCAAAGTCGCGGGCGCCCGCACGAGCAGCAACAAGAACAAGGGCAAGCCCCCGATCACACAGCGAATCCCCTGGCTCACCGTCGGCGCGGTAGTGCTGCTGGTCGGGCTGGTCGCGGCGTTGGCGGTGAACCTGGTGCCCAAATACCAGGAGAAGGCAGCCCTGGAGAAGTTCACACCGTCGGAGCAGCAGCAGGACCCCTCCGACCAGATCGAGGGTGTGGTCGAACAGGAATACCCGGCCGGTCTGCACGTCGACGGGACCCAGCGGGTGGCCTACGACAAGACCCCGCCGTTCGGTGGCCCGCACGACGCCTCCTGGGCCAACTGCATGGGCACCGTCTACGACAAGGCGCTGCGCGAGGAGAACGCGGTGCACTCGCTGGAACACGGCGCGGTGTGGATCACCTACAACCCGGACAAGGTCGATCAGTCGGGTATCGACACGCTGAAGAAGAAGGTCGAGGGTGAGCAGTACATGCTCATGTCGCCCCATCCCGACCAGGAAGCGCCCGTCTCGCTGCAGTCGTGGGGCCATCAGCTCACCGTGAACAGCGCCGACGACGAGCGGGTCGGGCAATTCATCACGGCGCTGCGCCTGAACAACTTCGCCTACCCCGAGGTCGGTGCCGACTGTGCGACCGTCGCCTTCGACACTCAGAACCCGCCGCCCTACGAACCGAGCGAACCGGGACCCGACGCTGTGCCGATGGACGGTGCCGGCCTGCAGCCCGACCCGACCGAGCTGGGCGGTCTGGGCGCCCCCGGCGGTCTGCCCGGTGGTCTGCCCGGCGGCCTTCCGGGTGGTCTGCCCGGCGGTATCCCGGCGATTCCGGGAATGCCCGGCGCGCTGCCCGGCCAGCAGGCTCCCGGCGCCTCGCCCGATCAGCAGGTTCCCGGAGCCGGGCAGTAATGCCCGAAGCGGATACCTCCGAAACCGACCCCCGCCCCGAAACCGGTCTGCGCGCGCAGCTACGCGGTCAGCGCACTCCACTGCTGATCATCGCCGCGATCGCGCTGCTGGTGATCGGGTTCGGTGCGGGTGTGCTGCTGTCGCCGGGCGATTCCGGTGACAGCGCACCCGGCCCGGTCGATATCGGATTCGCGCAGGACATGTCGGCGCATCACACCCAAGCTGTGGAGATGTCCGGGATCGCGCTGCTCGGATCCACCGATCCGGCGGTTCAGCGGCTGGCCTACGACATCCTGACCACCCAGCAGAGCCAGATAGGCCGGATGCAGGGCTGGTTACAGATGTGGGACGCGCCTGCTCGCGGCGCGGACGGCTATATGGGCTGGATGCACGACGAGCAGAGTGCGGACGAGCACAGCGGCGACGGCCACTCCGGTATGCATCACACCGGGGCCATGGCCGCCATGCCCGGGATGGCGAGCACCGAGGATATCCAGCGGCTGCGCGCCGCTCGCGGCAGCGACCTCGATGTCGTGTTCCTCCAGCTCATGCTGCGGCACCACGAGGGCGGGGTACCGATGCTCGAATACGGCACCGAACACGCCGAGACCGGTGAGATCAGCATCCTGTCCGGGCAGATGCTGGCCGCGCAACAGGGCGAAGCCCGGCTCATCACCGATATGCTCACCGCCCGCGGGGGCCGGCCGCTCCCCCTGAACTGACCCGCCACCACTCGTTTTGGCCGCACCGGCGGTGATGCGATACGCTGTGGTCCGCCCGATCGGCCGGTTGACGGTCGAACCGGGTGGATCCCCGCCCTCGTAGCTCAGGGGATAGAGCGTCTGCCTCCGGAGCAGAAGGCCGCAGGTTCGATTCCTGCCGAGGGCACGTACGAGGAAGGCCCCCGACCAGCTGGGTTCTGGTCGGGGGCCTTTCTCCATCTCAGCCTCCGCAAGCCTGAGTGTCACGAGTTGTCACAACCTCACCCAAGGTCTTCGCCGCAGCCCGCAGCGCCTCGTCCTCGGAATGGGTGTAGACCCTCGCCGCCACGCTCGCATGACCCAGTCATGCCGCGATCACAGCTATCGGAGCCTTCCGGAGATGCATCGTAATCCCGCAGGTATCACGAGCATCATGAAGCCGGACACCCGCCTTCTCCCAACAGTGTGTGTCGAAGCTGAACAGCTCGCGCCGGAACTGGCCGGCATCGTTACCTAAGAGCAGGTAACTTGCCCTTACTTGGGTAAGGAAATGCGCAGGGACGCCCGACTCGCGCAATCGCTCTGCTCGCGCGCCGAATCAAGACCCCAGGAGATAACCGGCATCACCGACTCAGCCGAAGATTTCGCGACGCCACGGATGGCAGCCGGCGCTCTGTTCATCAACGAGGATCGAGTGCTGCTGGTCAGAAAGACCTACGGCAACCGGTGGGACATACCGGGTGGCTACGTCGACCATGGCGAATCTCCGGCCGATGCGTGCCGCCGAGAAGTTCTCGAGGAAATCGGCCTGGACCGCCGACCGATACGCCTCCTGATCCACGATTGGGCACCACGCGAAGACGAAGGCGACAAGCTTCTCTACATCTTCGGCTGTGGCGACCTCGGAACCGATGAAGCGCGGATAGAACTCGACGGCACGGAACTCGACCACTGGGAATGGGTCGCCGTCGACCAGCTGGGCGACTACCTCATTCCGCGACTCGCTCGCCGTATCCTCCGCGCATACCGAGCACACGCCGAAGGAACGACCCTGTACCTCGAACACGGCGAGCTTGCCCTGGTGCCTGATCAACGACCGTGATGCGGAGCGGTACCGATGGCACGTCGTGATCTGCGACGGTCAGACCAGATACATCTCGATAATGACCAGGCATTTTCCGGGCTACCAACCGCCTAATTGTTCGCGCGCTGGATCGATCGCTGGACGAGACCTCGGATTCCGGGCAGTTGGATGGCGCGCAACATGAGATCACCGAGCCAGACGTGTACCCGGGTGGGTGGAGCGAATCGGCTGATTCCCCTGCGGGCCAGGGCTTGTCGTTTGCGGACCTCCGGCCGCAACGATTGCTCCCAGGCATCGAGCGCGGCGGAGAGGTCGTCGCCGTGGGCCGCTACGGCAGCACCGAGGCGGTCGGCGCCGTCGAGGGCGAGTGCCGCGCCGTAGCCGGCGAACACGGTGACACACCACGCGGCATCGCCCAGCAATACGACCCGGCCACGACTCCACCGGTCCATGACGATCTGGCCGACCGAGTCGAAATAGGCGGCGGCCGGATCGGCGGCGAGCTGATGCAGGGCGTCGGCGATGCCGCCGCCGAGATCACCGAAGGCCGAGGTGAGCGCCGCGTCGGCGTTGTGTGCCGGCTCGGCTGCGGTATCGGGGCTGCGGTAAGTGAAGAATGCCGAGGACCGGCCCGGACCCAGGTTCATCACCGCGGCGGTGCGCCGGGGGCCGAGGAACGTCGTGCCGACGCCTTCGGGAACGTGCGTGGGAACGGTTTCGAGCGGGAAGGCTCCCACCATGTGATTCAGGTCCACCAGGAAGTCGGCTTCGGGACCGAAGACGAGGTCACGGATCCGGGAGTGCACGCCGTCGGCGCCGATGAGCAGATCGGCCCGCAGATGGGTGCCGTCGCTCAGGGTCACCTCGACCGAACCGGTTTCCTGGGTCAGCGTCTGCACTGTGGTGCCGAACCGGATGTCGGCGTGGCCGGCCACCGCGTCGTAGAGCGCGGACTCCAGGTCGCCGCGGAAGAGGCTCAGCGCCCGCTCGCCCACCGCGGCCTGCGCGACGGTGGCGGGAATGGTGAACTTCTCCCGGCCGTCGGCGTGCACGAGGACAGAGGTGAAGAACCCGATATCGCGCGGAGCGAGTGCGGGCAGCAGGCCCAGTCGCTCGGCGGCGTCGTATCCGGGCCCGTGCAGGTTCAGCAGATAACCACTGCTGCGCCGCGCGGGTGACCGCTCGAGTACCACGACGTCCCAGCCTGCCCGATACATCCGCAGTGCCGCCGCCAGCCCGGCGATACCGGCGCCTACCACCACCGCTCGTTTCGCCCCGGAACTGCCGGCTTGTCGCGCTGAGTTCTCGAAATCGACCATTACCGCTCCTGTTGGTCCGCTACCGTTCGAACATCGTCAACTAATAGTTGACGATGCTTCATTCGTCAACCTTTGGTTGACGCACTGCGGACGGGAGGCCTGGTCAGTCGAGCGCGTTCGCGAGACGGGCGTGCAGATCGAGCAGGTCCGGAATCTGACCGGCCGGGCGGCGGCCCATCCCGCATTCGGTGGCGATTCCGAACTCGGCCACGAACGCGGCCGCGGCCTTGATCCGGCGGCGGGCGCCTTCGAAACCGTCGGAGGCGTGCACCAAACCCAGGAAAAGAGTGGTTTCCGGGTCCGTCGCGAGGCCCGCGAGCGGAGCGAAATACGCGGCGTCCGTGCGCCCCTTCGGGACCGGCAGATGAACCCAGTTCAGCGGGCGGGCCAGCGCGACGGCCACCCCGGAGGCCACATCGACCAGTTTCGAGGTATCGGCCGGTTCGACGAAATGCTGATGCCCGAAATCGCCGTAGCAGAGGTGATACCCCAGCTCCACACCCGCGGGAACCGCATCACCGAGGCGGGCCAGCCGCTCGATCACACCGCCCAGGCGGGCGGGATAGTCGTCCCCGAACCAGCACGGGAAAACACCTTCGAACAGGGCGAATTCGACGGCCGCGTCCCATTGGATCGCCAGATCCTCGTGCGGAATCGCCGAGGTGATCTGATCCAGTTCGGCCAGGATCGCGGCCTCGTAGCGGGTTTCCAGTTCCGCCTGCGGGCCGGCGACGAACGCGCCGACCACCGCGATCGGGGTCGGCAGACTCACCTGGAACCGGACACCGGGCCGGATCACGCCCTGTTCACGGAGTTGTTCGAAGACGCGCCACGATTGCCGCGCCGCCTGCGCGTACCCCAGCGAACCGAAATCGATGGCCCCAGGCTCGATTCCGGGAGCCGGTTGCACCCGTTCGCTCGGCCCGTACTCCGGGCTCGGCGGCGGCACGGTGACCAGGGCGGGATGTGCCTGCAGCCTGGGCAGCTGCCACACCACCCAGTTATCGCGTTCGCCGGTCTCACCGTCGGGGATCCGAGTGATATGTCCCCCCAACCGGGTAGCGACCTGCGCGAAAACCGCCGCGGCATCGAAGAGCGGCACACTGCCGCACAGGTGGACACCGCGACCGACCATCACAAATACCTCCACGCATTTTCCGGATCCCGAACGGAAGGAGTGTATGAGCGCCGACGTCGTTGCGCGCGCGGAGCACTCGGCCACCGGCCCGGCCCCGGGCGACGCGCCGGACCGGACGTAGGCGCGGGGGTGTCGTAGTGTTCGGGAAAATCCCCCCGGGAACGGAGAACGTTTTGACTCAGCCACCGGCAGGTCCACCCCCGACCGGGCCGCAGCCGCCCGACGGCGTCCAGCCCGGCGGGCCGGACCCGGCCGCCGGCTACCCGCAGCCCACAGGTTCTCCGCAGCCGACAGGTTCTCCGCAGCCGCCCCGTAAACGACGTACCGGCTTGATCATCGGCGTGGTGGTGGCCCTGCTCGTGGTGGTCGCCGCCATTGCCGCCGTAGTGGTACTGACCGTGCAGGGACGCACCCCGCTGTCCACCGACGACCAGCAGATCGAGGCCTCGCTGCGCGAGTTCTACGGCACGCTCAGCGACGACGGTTTCGCAGCAGCCACCCAGCTGGCCTGCAAAGCCGATCGCGACGAATTCGACGGTATGTCGGACGCCGAGAAATCCGAGGCCGAGAAGCTCGGGTTCAAGGTCGATATCGACTCGGTCGACAAGATCGCCGTGACCGGCGACCGCGCGAAGGCCGAGATCACGGGCAAGTTCAGCCTGTCGGCGCCCGGTGGCGAAGACGAGCAGATGGACGACAGCTCCGAAGAGAACCTGGTGAAAGAGGACGGCGAGTGGCGAGTCTGCTCGTCGGGCAGCGAGGCGAAGTGAGCGAGGGCGGGCGCCGATGAGCTGCTGCGGGCCGACTCGGCGCACCGTACTCGGCGCATTCGGCCTCGCGGCACTGCTCCCCGCCGCCGGGCTCGCCGGCGCGGGCCGGGCGACGGCGTCGCCCGGGCCGGTGCTGGCGACCGACCTGGAAGTCGTCACGGTCACCGACACCTCGGCTGTGCTCACCTGGACCAGCCGGGACCCCGGCACCGCGATCCCGGTGGATACCCCCGGCGAGGTCCTGCTCGGCCCGGCCGACAGCAGGCGCCCGCTACGCCCGGTGTGGGCCTCCGACGGTGCCACCCCCTTCCACTACGCCCAGATCGACGGCCTCGAACCGGGCCGCGGCTATCGGTTCGAAGCCCGGTCTGCCGGGGTGCGGGCCGGACCGGCGCCCTCGGTCGTCACCGGGCGTGCCGGCACCCCGGAAACCACCGCGTCGTTCACCACCCAGCTCCCGCCACCGGGGCGGCTGCTACGAACTCTCGCGCTGGCCAACGACGTCCACTACGGGGAGACCGTCAGTGGCCTGGTGGCCGGTGATCTTCCGCCCGGAATCCGGCAGGAACCGGGCCTCCCGCCCTACCCCGAAGTCATGTTCGACGCAGTACTCGACGATCTGCGCCGACCCGATCGCGGCGCGGAACTGCTGCTGCTGGCCGGCGATCTGACCGCGGAGGCGGCGCCCGCGGATATGCGGGCGGTCCGCACCCGGCTGGACCGGTGGGGCACCGAGGGTCAGGACTATCTCGCCGTCCGCGGTAACCACGACCGCCCGCACACCGGCACGGACTATGCGGACTGTCCCGCTGTGCCCGGCGCACCGGACCACCGTGATTGCTGGAGTGACGTTTTCGGACCCCGGCAACAGGTGATCGAACACGAACTCGGTGGTCTGCGCGTACTCGGCCTCGACACCAGCGCGCTGGACGGGGCGGGCGGCGTCCTCGACGCCGCGCAATTCGACCGGGTCACCGAACTGCTGCGCTCCGAACCGGACCGTCCCACTGTGATTTTCGGGCACCACCCGGTGACAGTCGAAGCCGGGCTGACCAATACGGCGGG
The DNA here is from genome assembly GCF_035956715.1 of Nocardia sp. NBC_01329. Classification (NCBI taxonomy): domain Bacteria; kingdom Bacillati; phylum Actinomycetota; class Actinomycetes; order Mycobacteriales; family Nocardiaceae; genus Nocardia; species Nocardia sp. NBC_01329. The sequence goes on from NZ_CP108381.1 coordinate 4,693,245, forward strand.
CCCGGGATTCGTGCTGGACCGTGACACCGCGCTGCGGCTACAACGGCTGTACGAAGGCGCACCGGGAGTTTTCCTGCAGCACAGCGGCCACACCCACCGCACCCGCCGGACCCGGCCGGATACCGCGTGCGAGGTCGAGTTCCTGGAGGTCGGCGCGATCAAGGAGTACCCCGGCGGATACAGCCTGCTGCGGATCTACGAGGGCGGCTACACGGTGAACTTCTACAAGACCCGCACCCCGGACTCGCGCCGCTGGAGCACGCTGACCCGAGCCGAATACTTCGGCCTGCTCCCCGAATACACACTGGGAACTTTCGCCGACCGCAACCATGTTGTGCTGCGGGACTTCTCCGGGCTGAGCTGAGCTGTCACGGAGGAGAGACGCCGCCCGGCCGGAGTCGCGAACGACTCCGGCCGGCGGCGAACAGAGCGAGCGGCGGGAATTGAACCCGCGTAAACGGCTTTGCAGACCGTCGCCTGAACCACTCAGCCACGCCCGCGTGACTCGATGATCATGTCCCGCTTCCGCCCCGGAGCCCACAGTTGGGCTCAGCGGGATCGCAACCGGTGACAGGAGGCGAACCGGGCGGCGTACACCGCGGCGCCCCAGGGTGACGCCCACCACCGGTGGGCGCCCGCGACGCGGCTCGCGGGCGGGGCGCCGTGCGATGATCGAACACATGTCCCGTCCCCGCCCGCTACCCCTCGACCCGATCCAGGAGGCCCACCGCCAATGGGTCGGCCACGGCTGGGGCGCGGTCGCCGATGGGATGGCCGCGGTGACCTCACTGGTCCGCGCCCAGCAGATCGTCATGGCGCGCGTGGACGAAGCCCTGCGGCCGACCGGCCTGACATTCTCCCGCTACGAACTGCTGCAATTGCTGAACTTCAGTGCCACCGGCGCGCTGCCGATGGCGGTGGCCAGCGCTCGGTTGCAGGTGCATCCGACCAGTGTCACCAATTCGGTGGACCGGCTGGAGGCAGCGGGGCTGGTGAACCGGGTGCCGCATCCGAACGATCGGCGGGCCACGCTGATCGAGATCACCGATGCCGGAAGAGCTCTCGTCGCCGAAGCAACCAGGTACCTGAACGAGCGCGTGTTCGCCCGGCCCGAACTTCCCCCCGACCGGCTGCGGACGCTGCTGCAGTTGCTGGCCGAGTTCCGGCACACCGCCGGAGACTTCGATACGGGCGAGGAACCGCCGCGCTGGGCCGAACCCGGACCGGTTACCCCGAGTGACCGGATGACCGAGCAAACCTGAGCAGGATCGAGATATCCCGGACATCTGCCGGACCCCGCAGCCGGCGAACACATGATGCCGAGGCGCCCGTTCAGCAAATTTCTCGGTGGTTCAGCTTGGCAACAACCCACCCACGGCGCACCATATGTTTATGGTGCTGGTTCTCGGGGTATCAGTAGGCGCTTCAGGAGCGCGTGCTGTGCTGACCCATTCGGATCAACCGCACCTGCCACCGATCGATCGGTGCCATATCCCCCGCCCCGCGCGTACACCGGTGGCCGACCCGGTTCTCATCGCGATCCGCCGTATGTACAACGCCGCCCACCGACGCGACGAGTACATCACCGGAACTGCCGTGACCTGCCAGAACAGGGAGCAGGCCGACGTTGTGGGCGATGCCCTCGGTGCCGGACGGGTGACCCTGGTGGACGAACCACTGGCGCAGCTGCGATACCTGAGATTCACCGAGAAACTCCCGACCGCCGGGGTCGTCTCCCTGTTCGATCTGGGCTCCTCCGGGCTGACCCTCACCCAGATCGACTGCCGAACCGATACGGTGCTGGCCGGAACACACTGCCCGGGGCTGGGCGGCGACGGTTACAACGAACTGCTGTGCGACTGGCTCGACGGAGCCGGTGTGTTCACCGACGAGGCGGCGGCCCGGCGGTACCGGGAAGCGCTGAGCAGCGCCCGCGTGGTGACGGCGGCCGACCCCGATACCGCCGAACGAGCGGTCATCACCCGCAGTGATCTGGCCGAACTCTGCGCGGACGCGGTGCGGTCGGCCGCGACCCTGGTGCGCCGGGTGGCGGAACGGACGGAAGCGGCGCCGAATGCGGTAGCCCTGCTCGGCGGGTGCGCCCGCAATCCGGCCCTGCACGCCCGGCTGACCGATCTACTCGGCCTGCCGCTGGTCTGTGATTCCGAACCGGAGTATGTCTCGGCCCGCGGCGCGCTGCTGTTCGCGGCCGAACGGCCCGCCGCCGGTATCCGCACCGCGCATATCCGGGCGGGCGGGCAGGTGGTGCAGCTGGCACCGCCGACGGTCGGGCGGCGCAAGATCTACGCGGCCGCGGCCGTGACGATCGGGCTCGGCGCGACGGTGGCCGGGCTGCTGACAGCCCAGAGCGGATCCGCGCAACCCACCAGGAACAATCACATACCCACCGATATCCAGGACGCCCCGCCGCCCGGGCCCGGCCCGGGGGCGCGAGATCTCAGCGGTTGGTGAACTTCGCGGGCCGCTTGTCCACGAAGGCTTCCATGCCTTCGGACTGATCCGCGGTCGCGAACAGCGAATGGAAGACCCGGCGCTCGAACCGCAGTCCCTCGCCCAGGGTGGTCTCGAAGGACCGGTTGACGGCTTCCTTGGCGATCATGGCCACCGGCAGCGACATGGACGCGATGGTGGCACCGACCTCCAGCGCGGTATCCAGCAGTTCGGCGGCGGGCACGATCCGGGCCACCAGACCGGCACGCTCGGCCTCCTCGGCATCCATATTGCGACCGGTGAGCACCAGATCCATGGCCTTGGCTTTGCCGACAGCCCGGGTCAGCCGCTGCGAACCGCCGATACCGGGGATAACACCCAGTTTGATCTCCGGCTGCCCGAATTTCGCCGTATCCGCCGCGATCAGGATGTCGCAGATCATGGCCAGTTCACAGCCGCCGCCCAGCGCATACCCGGCGACCGCGGCGATGGTGGGCTTGCGGAACTGGGCCAGCCGCTCCCAGCGGGCGAAGTAATCGTCCATGAACATGTCCATATAGGACTTCGGCTGCATCTCCTTGATATCCGCCCCGGCGGCGAAAGCCCGCTCCGAACCGGTGATCACCACGGCGCCGATCTCGTCGTCGCGCTCGAGCTCGTCGAGAGCGGCAACCACATCATCGAGGACCTGCGCGTTGAGCGCGTTGAGCGCCTTGGGCCGGTTCAGCGTGATGAGGCCGACCTTGTCCTTACGCTCCAGCAGAATCGTCTCGAAGTCGGTCACAGCACATCCTCTGGTCGAAACGGTCATGAATATCGGTGACGATACCGCGCGGGTCACCGGCCGCAGGGAGGTGGTTTCGGGCAGCGGACCAGGAACTACTCCGCTGAGCTACGCCCCCGGATATCGGTGATGACGGCCGAGAAATCCCGCTCGCCGGAAGCCTCGGCGAACTCGCGATAGATCTGTGCCGCGAGTTCGCCGATCCGGCCCTCGACACCGTTGGCGCGTAACGCTTCCACCGCGAGGCCGAGGTCCTTGTTCATCAGCGCGGCGGCGAACCCCGGTTTGTAATCGTTGTTCGCCGGGCTGGTCGGCACCGGGCCCGGAACCGGGCAGTAGGTGGTGAGCGCCCAGCTCTGCCCGGACGCGGTGGACACCACATCGAAGAACGACTGATGGCTCAGGCCCAGTTTCTCGCCCAGTACCAACGCTTCCGACAGTCCGATCATGGAGATGCCCAACAGCATGTTGTTGCAGATCTTCGCCGCCTGCCCCACCCCGGACGCGCCGCAGTGCACGACCTTGGCGCCCATCACCTCGAGCACCGGCAGTGCCTCGGCGAAATCGGTGTCGGCGCCGCCCACCATGAAGGTCAGCGTGCCCGCGGCCGCACCGGCGACGCCGCCCGACACCGGCGCGTCCAGCGCACGGTGACCGGCCGCGGCGGCCGCCTCGGCCGCGGCCTTGGCATCGGCCACATCGATGGTCGAACAGTCGATGAACAGCGTGCCCGGGTTCGCGGCCGGCAACAGTTCGGCGTACACAGTGCGCACCAGTGTGCCGTTGGTGAGCATGGTGATCACGATGTCGCGTCCGGTGGCCGCGGCCACCCCGGCATCCACCAGGGCGACCCCGTCGACGCGGGCCTGCTCCTGCGCGGCGGGCGACGGATCGAACGCGTGTACGTCGTACCCGGCCTTCACCAGGTTCGCCGCCATCGGGCCGCCCATATGGCCTAGGCCGAGAAAGCCGATCGTTTTGCTCATTGCTTGTCCTCCGGAACAGTCAAACCCAGTTCCCGCGCACCGAGTTCGGCGAAATATCCGTCGACCTGCGCGGTGGTCACATCGGACAGGGTGGCGGGCGACCACTGCGGATTGCGGTCCTTGTCGACCACCTGCGCACGGATGCCCTCGACCAGATCATGCGAGGCCAGCGAGGCGATCGACACCCGGTACTCCTCGTTCAGCACCGCCTCCAGGCTGCCGGCGCCCTTGGCCGAACGCAGCGACCGCAGGGTCACCTGCAGGGCGACCGGCGATTTACCCAGCACCTCGATAGCGGCCTTGTTCGCCTCGGCGGCCGGATGGGCCTGTAGACGGCCGACGATCTCGGCGACGGTTTCGGCGCTGTAGCAGTCGTCGATCCAGTCGCGTTGGGCGATCAGCGCCGATTCCGGGGCCTCGGCGGCGAATTTCGCGATGGCGATATCCGCGGCCTCGGTCTCCAGCGTGGTCAGCAGCGCCGGGATCTGGTCAGCGGGTACGTAGTAGTCCGCGAAACCGGTGGCGATGGCATCCCCGGCCCCGAGCCGCGCGGTGGTGAGCGCGATATGCGCACCCAGTTCACCCGGCGCCCGGGACAACAGATAGGTGCCGCCGACATCGGGGATGAATCCGATCCCGACCTCGGGCATGCCGACCTTCGACCGTTCGGTGACGATCCGATGGCTGCCGTGCGCGGACAGTCCGACACCGCCGCCCATCACGATGCCGTCCATCACCGCGACATACGGTTTCGGATAGCGGCCGATCAGCGCGTTGAGAATGTACTCGTCCCGCCAGAACTTCCCGGTCGCCGAATCCGCCCCGGACCCGATGTGCCCCGCCGCCTGCTGTTCCGCGGCGTCGTGGTGGATGGCGACGATATCGCCGCCCGCGCACAAGCCTCGGTCTCCGGCACCGGTGATGGCCACCGTCCGCACCGAATCGTCGGTGGCCCAGGCCCGCAACCGCTCGGTGATGGTGAGTGTCATCGCGTGGTTGAGGGCGTTGATGGCCCTGGGCCGGTTCAGGGTTATCGAGCCCAGGCCGTTGCGCTGCTCGACCAGGACTTCGGGTTCGTCGTTCATCTATTTCCTTTCGCGCTCGTCGCGAGACGTCCACCGATCACGGCACACCCGCCACGGACGCTGTCATCGACCGGGCTACCACCATCCGCATGATCTCGTTGGTGCCCTCCAGGATCTGGTGCACCCGCAGATCGCGGACGATCTTCTCCAGACCGTATTCGGCCAGGTAACCGTATCCGCCGTGCAGTTGCAGCGCGGCGTTGGCGACCTCGAAACCGGCATCGGTGGCGAACCGTTTGGCCATGGCGCAGAGTTCGACCTTGTCCGGTGCGTCGTCGTCCAGCGCCCCCGCAGCACGCCACAGCAAGGTCCGGGCGGCTTCCAATTCGGTGCGCATATCGGCCAGCTGGAACTGCAGTGCCGGATTGTCCAGCAGGGGCCCGCCGAACGCGGTGCGCTGGGCGAGATAGGGCACGGTCTTCTCGAGCGCGGCCTGCGCGCCACCCACCGAGCAAGCGGCGATATTGAGCCGCCCACCGTTGAGCCCGTTCATCGCGATCCGGAACCCGTCGCCCTCGGCGCCGAGCCGGTTGACGACCGGTACCCGCGCGTCGGTGAGGTTCACCTGCCGGGTGGGCTGGGCGTTCCAGCCCATCTTCTTCTCGTTGGGACCGACCTCCAGGCCGGACGTATCGGCCGGGATGATCAGCGTCGATATCCCGTGCGCTCCGGTGTCCTGGGTGCGGACCATCATCACGTACAGGTCGTTGCTACCCGCCCCCGAGATGAACTGCTTGGACCCGTTGACCACATAGTCGTCGCCGTCACGCACCGCCCGAGTGGTGAGGGCGGCGGCATCGGAGCCCACCCCGGGTTCGGTGAGCGCGTAACTGGCGAGCTTCTCCATCGCGGTCAGCCCGGGCAGCCACTGCCGACGCTGTTCGTCGTCACCGTAGGCGTCGATCATCCAGGCCGCCATATTGTGTATCGAGATATAGGCCGCCATGGTGGGACACCCGGTCGCGAGCTGTTCGAAGATCCGCACCGCGTCCAACCGGCGCAGCCCGGATCCACCGAACTCCTCGTCCACATAGATGCCGCCGAGCCCGACCGCACCCGATTTCCGCAGCACATCCACCGGAAAGTGCTTGTGTTGGTCCCATTCCACGGCGTGCGGCGCCAGATATTCGTCGGCGAACTCCCGGGCGGTATCGCGGATGGCCCGCTCATCGGAATCGAGTGTGAACACGATCGTCATTCCATCGTCGGGATGACGAAGCTGTTGCTCTCTTTCGCTCCCGCGGGCCAGCGCTGGGTGACCGTCTTGGTCTTGGTGTAGAAGCGGATCGAATCCGGGCCGTGCTGGTTCAGATCGCCGAACCCGGACCGCTTCCAGCCGCCGAAGGTGTAGTACGCGATCGGCACCGGGATCGGGACATTGATACCGACCATGCCGACCTGCACGCGGGCCGCGAAATCGCGGGCGGTGTCACCGTCACGGGTGAAGATCGCCACGCCGTTGCCGTACTCGTGGTCGTTGGCCAGCCGCAGGCCTTCCTCATAGTCCGCGGCGCGTACGACGCTGAGCACCGGCCCGAAGATCTCGTCTCTGTAGATCGACATCTCCTTGCCGACCCGGTCGAACAGGGTCGCGCCGACGAAGTATCCGTTCTCCGCGCCCTCCACGGTCAGGCCGCGGCCGTCCACCACTAGTTCGGCGCCTTCGTCGATGCCCTGCTGGATGTACTTCTTCACCCGGTCGACACCGTCGAGCCCGACGAGCGGCCCGTAGTCCGCGCCCGGATCGTCGGATTTGCCGATATTGAGTTTGTGCACCCGTTCGGTGAGCTTCTCCACCAGCCGGTCCGCGGTCTCCTCGCCGACCGGCACGGCCACCGAGATAGCCATACAGCGCTCACCGGCCGAACCGTAACCGGCGCCGATGAGCTGATCGGCGACATCGTCGAGATCGGCGTCGGGCATGACGATGGCGTGGTTCTTCGCACCGCCGAAGCACTGCGCGCGCTTACCGTTCGCGGTCGCGGTCTCGTAGATGTACTGCGCGATCGGAGTGGACCCGACGAATCCGACGGCCTTGACCCGGGGGTCGTGCAGGATCGTGTCCACGGCTTCCTTGTCGCCGTTGACCACATTGAACACGCCCGCGGGCAGCCCGGCCTCGAGGAACAGCTCGGCCAGCCGCAGCGGGACCGACGGGTCGCGTTCGGAGGGTTTGAGCACGAAGGCGTTGCCGGTGGCCAGCGCGGGGCCGGCCTTCCACAGCGGGATCATGGCCGGGAAGTTGAACGGGGTGATCCCGGCGACCACACCCAGCGGTTGGCGCATCGAGTACACATCGATACCGGTGCCCGCGCTCTCGGTGTACTCGCCTTTGAGCAGATGCGGGATCCCGACCGCGAATTCGATGACGTCGAGGCCGCGCTGGATATCACCCTTGGCGTCGGCGATGGTCTTGCCGTGCTCGCTGGAGAGTAGCGCGGCGAGGGAGTCGATCTCGTCGTTGACCAGGGTCAAGAACTTCATCAGCACCCGGGCCCGGCGTTGCGGGTTGGTCGCGGCCCAGGCCGGCTGCGCCGCCTCGGCATTCGCTATGACGGCCTCGACCTCGGCGCGGGTGGCCAACGGCACCCGGGCCTGCACCTCGCCGAGGTTCGGGTCGTAGACATCGCCGAACCGGCCGGAAGTGCCGGGGACGTGCTGCCCGCCGATGAAATGTGTGAGTTCTCGAGCCATGCGATTCCTGCCTCGTGTCGGGTGGCGGGCGCGGCGCTGCGGCCGTCCGTCACAGGAAGATCGTTTTGCGGGCTTCCAATAGTTGGACGTCCAAGTAAAACGATACACTCGGTCCCGGGCCGAAACCAGAGCCGGCCGGGAACGCGCCGCACGAACCGGCGAGTCACACCATCGGCCCTGCTAACCGACGGCTTTCGTGGACCGGGAGAGCAGATAGCTGCCGATGCCGAGCACCACCGCGCCGATCACCAGAATCGCCCCGGACGCACCCGCGGAGTCACCCGTCCAGTCGGCGACCGCCTCCACCGCCGCCAGAGTCAGCGCGGCGGCACCACCGAGGACCAGCACCCAGGACCGGTCGGTGGCGTAGATCCCGAAGCACACCACCGCGACCACAGCGGTGAGCGCGTAAGCCGGCCACATCCCGTCGAAAGCATCGACGGTCTGCGCCCCCGACACCGCCAGAGCCACTCCCGCCAGATAACCGGCCCACACTTCGAGCACCACACGGGCCCGCGTGAGACCGAGCCAGGCGATACCCAGTACCAGTACCCCGCCGCCGACCCAGCTGTCGTCGAGGTCGAAGACCGCGTCCAGCAGACCCACCACCAGCGCCACACTGAACCCGGTACACACCAGCAGACCGAGTAGCGACGGCAGCGCCGCATAACCGGCGGCCGCCGCCAGCAGACCCGCGCCCGCGGCATAGACCCAGGTGGTATCGCCGGCACTGTCGAAAACCGAACCCGCGGCCGCGGCCACACTCGCCGCCGCGAGCGCGAACAACACCACCGCGAGCCGGGTCCGGGCGGTATGGCCGGTATCGGGGACCGACCGCCACGCCGCGCGCACCAACACCGAGACACCGCCCGCCGTCGCCACGCCGGCCACGATCAAACCGAGAGCGACCAGTGCGAACAGGACGAAGCGGCCGAGTTTCGCCATATCGTCCCAGGACTCCGCCAGGATCAGTACCAGTCCGCTCAGCAGCAGACCCGCACCGGCATAGGCCGCGATCTCGGCCAGTAGCCGGGCCGGGGTGGGCCGCGGCCGCTCCTGCTTCAGGGCCGTGACCACGGCGGTCAACTGGGTTTCGTCGAGTACACCCTGCTCGACCAGATCACGGAGTGCGGCGGGCGCCCGATCCGGCTCCGCCGATACCGCGACGTCCCCGGCTTCCGATTCCGCCACCGGTCCGCCCGCCGGGCGCGGCGCGGCGGCCGGGGCGGATTTCTCCGTCACGACCCGGTCGGGAACTGTTTCGGCCCCCGACACCGGCGCCCGCGGCGCCGAATCCTGTTCGGCCACAGACCCAGTATGCCGCCGGATCCGCGACCACGCCGGGCGCGAGGCGATCCGGCCCACCGGCGCCGGTCACGCGTTACGCTCGGCGACCAGACCACAGACGATCGCAGGAGGTGCCGCCGCGAAATGGACATCGGCGATATCCGGATCATCGACGCGCACATCCACCAGTGGGACCCGTTCGGCAATCCGCGCGAATTCAGCCGCACGGCGAAACTGCTGCGGGCCGTACCCGTCCCGCTCTCGCTCGCGGTGCGCCTCGCACCGCGCCGGGACCGCGAGTTCATCGGCGAACCCTCGGCCTATCTGGCGCCCTACCTGCCCGCCGACTACCGGACCGACGCCGGCGAACTACCGGTCGAATCAGTGGTACACATCGAGGTCGAATGGGCCGGGCCGAAGGTCGAGGAGACCCGCTGGGTCACCGCGCTGCCCTTCGGAGTGGATACCCCGGCACTGGTCGCGGTGAGCGCGAGCGCTTTCCCGGGAGCCACCGGATTCGCCGAACTGCTCGACGCTCATCGCTCGGCCTCACCGCTGGTCCGCGGTATCCGCAGCATGGTCGCCCACCACCCGGACCCGGATGTTCGCAGCTTCACCGCCGACCCGGGTGCTCTGCGCGGCGCCGCGTTCCTGGACGGCTTCGCCGAGTTGATCGACCGTGATCTGCTCTTCGAGGCGTGGGTGTACTCCCACCAGATCCCCGATCTCACCGCCCTGGCCCGGCGTTACCCCGAAGCGAGAATTGTGCTGAACCATCTCGGCACACCGGCCGGGATCTTCGGGCCGATCGGAAAACACACCGGAAACGACGCCGAACAGCGTGGCGAGATATTCGAACGCTGGCGTACCGATATCGCCGCGCTGGCCGAATCCCCGAATGTGGTGGCCAAGGTCAGCGGACTGATGATGCCGATCCTGGGGCATCCGGTCCCGCGCCTCGGAGAATCCACACCGGTGCCCCGGCTCATCGAACGGATCGGACCGCTGCTGCGGCACGCGGCCGATATCTTCGGCACCGAACGCCTGGTCTGGGGGTCGAATTTCCCGGTGGACCGGCCGATCACCTCCGTCACCGGCAGCGCCACGGCGGTCGCGGCGGTCCTGGCCGAGCATCTGGGCGGTACACAGATCTTGGAGAGGGTGTTCCGTACCAATGCCCAGCGGGTGTACGGACTGGAGTGATGCCCGACCGATGAGTTCTTCCGGGCCGGCTCGTCTCCTCCACGAGCGCACTGGCGGGCACCGACGCGATGCCGTGCGCGGGCACCGACGAACGGAGAACCTCGAATGACCACACCCGCCCACACGATGCACCGTTTCGAAGCCATTGTCGGGCGGTGGAAGACATCCGGTGTCGTCCTCGACGAGCACGGCCGGCAGACGATGAACATCGACGGCACCGACGAGTACGAGTGGATGGCCGGAGGCGGGTGGATCCTGCACCGCGTCGACGTCATGATGGGCGACGCGCATACCCGGGCGCTCGAACTCATCGGCGACTACGACCCGGATGCCGGCACCTACGCGATGCGGGCCTTCGATGCCTCCGGGGCATACAGCACCATGACCGCACACCCGAACGACGACGGGTCCTGGCTCTTCGACGGTGAGGGGATGCGGAGCACTCTCCGGCCGTCCGAAGACAAATCATCCATGTCCGCACTCTGGGAACGTGAGACAGGGACAGGCATCTGGGTCCCGTGGATGCGCATGAACTTCTCCGCCATCGATTGATGTGCGGATCGTGCGTTCGGGCAGCGGTCGAGACTCCCTACCACTTCGACACGCGAACTAGCCGCCGGTGAGGGCGGAGTACACGACCACCAGGGCTCGTCCGGCCTCCGCCGCCGCCGGCTCGTCCTCGGACAGCATGCGCAGGGCGCGTCGTAGCAGCGCGGGATCCAGTTCGTCGGGTGCGGGCCGGATCCGCGGCGTCGGCAGGGCGGGCAGTTCCAGATTCTCGCCGTACGGGTCGGCGAACTCGTCACCGTCCGGAGTGGTGGACTCGACCCCGCCGATCAGCGTATCCAGGCTCAACCCGCGCAGGGTCAGCAGATCGCGCGGATGCTCGTCGAGACGTTCGGCCAGCAGGCACGCCACCGCCACCGCGTGCTTACACGGCCAGCCGGGATCCGGGCAGGTACAGCCGAAGTCGATATCGGCCGCGGTTTCCGGGAGCAGATGTGGTGCGAGTTCGCGGGGCAGATCGCCGGAGACCACGCGCGCGAGCATGCCCGGCGACGCCCGGATCACTTCGACGAGCAGATCCACTTCCTCATCACGCAGCCGGCGGATATCGCAGGTCGTGGCGAACGGGCGCGGCTGGCTTCCCTGCACCTCGGCGACCACCACCCCGGGCTCGATCCGATAGCTCACGACCTGGCCCGCGCGGGCGTAGGTGCGACCGCGGGCGAGCCGGCCGGGTTCGGCCAGCCGTTCCACCACCTCCGTGAAACTCTTGCCCCAGAAGGTCCGCGCGAACGCGCCGCGCCGACTGCGCGCACTCACCCCACCGGAAACTGCTCGGCGCCGGCCGAATTCACCGAAATCGACCATTATTCGCCCACCGCCTCGGCGCCGAGAGTGAACAGCCGGGCCAGATCGTCGTTGCCGAGTTCGGTGATCCAGTTCTCACCGATCCCGACCGCCAGATCGGCGAGTTCGCTCTTCCCGGTGATCATCTCGTCGATCCGTTCCTCGATCGTGTCGACGCACACCAGTTTGCGCACCTGTACCGCGCGTTGCTGCCCGATCCGGAAAGCGCGGTCGGTGGCCTGGTTCTCCACCGCCGGATTCCACCAGCGGTCCAGGTGCACCACATGATTGGCGGCTGTCAGGTTCAGCCCGGTTCCGCCGGCCTTGAGCGAGAGCAGCATGATCGGCGGCCCCCCCGCCTCCTGGAACGCGGCGACCATACCGTCGCGTCGTTTCTTGGTGACCCCGCCGTGCAGGAACGGGATCTCGCCACCGAACCGTTCGGCGAGGTAGGGCGCGATGAGTTCACCGAATTCCCGGAACTGGGTGAACAGCAGCGCCTTCTCCCCCTCGGCCAGCACAGCGTCGAGTACATCCTCGACCAGCGCGAGCTTGCCGGATCGGTGCGCACCTCGACGCAGCACCGCGGAGGAATCGCCGAGGAAATGGGCCGGATGATTGCACACCTGTTTCAACCGGGTGAGTGCGCCGAGCACCGCACCCTTGCGCGCCATACCCTTCGCGTCGCGCAGTTTCTCGAGCATATCCTCGACCACCGCCTGATACAGCGCCGCCTGCTCGGCGGTGAGGTTGGCGCGGACGGTCATCTCGAGTTTGTCCGGTAGATCGCTGATGACAGCGGGATCGGTCTTCACGCGGCGCAGCAGGAACGGTGCGGTCACGGTGCGCAGGCGGGCGACCGCGTTCTCGTCGTTCTCGCGTTCGATCGGCACCGCGAAGCGGGCACGGAAGGTCTGCGGGCTGCCGAGCAGTTTCGGCACCGCGAAATCGAAGATCGAGCGGAGTTCCTCGAGCCGGTTCTCCACCGGGGTGCCGGTGAGGGCCAGCCGGTGCCGGGCGGGCAGCGCTCGGGCGGCGCGCGCCTGCCGCGTCGCCGCGTTCTTGATGTGCTGGGCCTCGTCGAGCACCACCCGCTCCCACTGCTGCCCGGACAGGTCGGCGATATCGCGGGCGAGCAACGCGTAGGTCGTGACCACCAGATCCGCTCCGGCCACCGCGGCGTCCAGATCGCGGCCCTGTGCCCGCCCGGCGCCGTGGTGCACCAGTACTCGCAGATCGGGCGCGAACCGTTCGGCTTCCCGCTGCCAGTTACCGACCACCGACATCGGGCAGACCAGAACGGTCGGACCGGGCGCGGTCCCCTGCTCGCGTTCGTGCAGCAGCAAGGCCAGGACCTGCACCGTCTTACCCAATCCCATATCGTCGGCGAGGACGGCACCGCAGCCGAGCCGGTTCATGGTCGCGAGCCAGGCCAGACCGCGCTCCTGATACGGGCGCAACTGGGCTTTCAGCCGGCCGGGCACGGTCACCGGATCCACCGGACGCGCGGGATCGAACAGCGCGGCGGGCCATCCGCTCGCGGTGACCTCGGTGAGCGGCACTCCACCGGCCCGGTTCTCGCTGATCTGGCCGATCAGATCGGACAGGGTGATCGGGTTGTCGCCGTGGTGCAGCGCCACGAATTTCGCCGCGGCCGCGAGCACGGTGTGATCGGCCTGCACCCACTCCCCGCGCAGGCGCACCAGATCGGACTGGGCGCTGATCAACCGCCGCATATCGTCGTGGGAGAGCACTGTGTCGCCGAGGGCCAGTTCCCAGCGGTAGCCGACCAGACCGTCCAACCCGACCGTGCTCTCGGCGGCGGCTACCGCGGCACCCTCGACCCGCAGCCGCAGGCTGGGCTCGCTGATATTCCAGGCCCGGGGCAGCAGCAGCGGGATACCGGCGGCCGACAGCGCCTGCGCCCCGTGGGCGACCAGATCGGCCACGACCTCGGTCGGCAGCAACAGATCGAGACTGTGCGGGTCGCCCGGGACATCACGCAGGCGGGGATAGGCACGCTGCGCCCGGCCCAGCCATTCCAGACCTGTCCGCACCTCATCGGCACTGCCGGGGACCGGTATCGGCCGCGGTGCCGTCCCGTCCGCCCGCAGGCAGACCTCCAGTCGCCACAGCGCCGACGCGTCCGGGGCCTGCGCGAACTCCCCCTCGGGTTCGCGCAGGCGGAGCACCAGACCGGCATCCTCGGACGGGCGGGTCTCCCGCCACTGCCGCAGCACCTCCGCGGCCTGATGGCTCCCGGTCTCCACCGGTACGTCCGTGCGCAGACCGTGCACCAGCGGATGCGGATGGGGATCGGCGGCGATCAGTTCCCGAACAATCGGATCGGTGAGTTCGGTGACCATATCGTCGAGGACATCGGCCGCCGGACCGGCCACCCGAAGTGCCGGGGGCAGCAGTGCGGCGAGTTCGGCGAGCCAGGCCCGTTGACCCGCGCCCCCGGACAGCGTCCAGCGCGCCCACCACTCGCCCTCGTCGCGCCGCAGTTCCGGGACCACCATCCCGGCCCGCACCCACCGTTCGATGCCCTGGGCGATATGTCCCAGGAACCGCAGATCCCCGGCCACGGCGCCCACCGGCAATCGCTGCCGCAGCGCGGCGGCGGCGGGCCCGGGCGCGAGCGCGTGCGCCGGCACGGTTTCGCGCCGGGAACCCGTTTCGCCCACCATGAGCACCTCGGCCCGATGCCGGAACCGCGATTCACCCAGCACCGACCCGAGCAGACCCGGTATCGGCTCGGCCCCGTCGCCGGTATCCGGGGTACGCCACAGCAGTAGCCCGGAACCCGGCGACCACAGTCCGTGCAACATGGCCCCATCAAATCAGCCGAGTGTGGCAGGCCGCGCACGGTCCCCCACCCGGACCCCGCCGGCGCGGACCGGTGCCGCGCGATACGGGCCCGGCTCACCCGCCGTAGTGTCTGGATTTATCCCCCGCGACGGCACATACTGAGAAATATCCGCTGGTCACCGCTGATATCCCTACCCGCCGAGCGCAGTCCCGCCGGGCGGGTCGCGCTGCCCGGGTCTGGATATCAGCGGCGGCTCGGTGCGGCACCCGGCGAATCCCGGCCCGCGAACAGCGGTCACCTCACACAGCGGCGTCTCGGCACCACGGTGCCATCGAAAAGCGGAGGGCAGCAGTATGACGATTCTGCTCCAGGTTCTCGAGCAGAGCTACACGCCGACCACCCCGTGGGAACGGCGCAAGTTCACCTTCGTGAATGCCGACAAGATCGTCGGTATGCGGCTGGACGGGCAGTGCGGGGTCTGGCTGGACCTGTCCCGGCCCGGGGAATCGCAGCGGCTGGCTCACACCGCGCTGCCCGAGGAGGCGGTCACCTTCCTGCTCACCGCCTTCGCCAAGATCGCTGAATGCACCGACAGCGGCGGGTCCTGGGTGATCGGCCACGACGGGGTGCATATCGAATCCCTGGTCGCTACCCGATTCCCGCCCCACAGCAACCGGGTCGACAACGACGAGCTGCTGGCCCGCGCCTGGCTGTAGGCCCGGATCACCGGTAACTGTCGGAGGGGTCCGGTATACCGGTAGCTGTGATGACACGGGGGATGATTCACGCGGTTACCGCTCTGTGTACCGCATTTCTGTTACTGGCTTCGGGCACCGGTTGCGCCGCGGTCGCCGGGCAACGACCCGCACCGGGCAGCCCCGGGCGGGAGCGGATCGAACAGTTGCTCGGCGCGGTCCGGGTGGTCGCGCAACGTCCGCATCCGGGCGGGTACGAGCGTGGTTGCGGCGCCCGGCAGAATTGTGTCTTCGGCCCGGCCTGGTCCGACGACCACGACGGTCCCGGTGGCCGGGACGGCTGCGATACCCGCAACAACGTGCTGGCCCGCCAGCTCACCGGGGTCGGCTACCGGCCCGGCACCCATCGGTGCGTCGTACAGTCCGGCACTCTGGCCGATCCCTACACCGGCGCCCTGATCGTGTTCAGCAAGGAGACCGCCCGGCGGATACCGATCGACCATATCTATCCGCTGGCCGCCGCCTGGGATTTCGGGGCGGCCGGATGGCCGCCGGCACAGCGGATCCGCTTCGCCAACGATATCGACTACAACCTGCAGGCCACCGACGATGCGGCCAATACCGACAAGAGCGACAGCACCCCCGCGGATTGGTTGCCACCGGCTCGGTCCGGCCACTGTTACTACGCGGGCCGCTATCTCACGGTCGCGCTGCGCTATCAGCTGCCGGTCACCGCCGCCGATCACGCGGCGCTGCGCCGGATCGCCGGGACCTGTGGATGATCACTCGGCGTGCGCACCCGTGGCGACCGGCCGTTTCGGATCGTGTGCCCACTGCGACCAGGACCCCGGATACAACGCGGCCTGCACACCCACCACGGCGAGCGCGGCGATCGCATGCGCCGCCGTGACCCCCGATCCGCAGTACACCGCGACCGGGGCCTCACCGAAATCCCCGAACCGTTCGCGCAGCAGTTCGGCGGGTAGGAAACACCCGTCCTGATCGAGATTATCGCTGGTAGGAACGCTGATCGCACCGGGAATATGACCAGCGCGCGGGTCGAGCGACTCCTGCTCGCCGCGATAGCGCTCGGCCGCGCGGGCATCCAACAGCACACCCTCCCACCGGGCGACGGCGTCCGCGTCGATCACCGGCAAGCGGCCCGGTTCGAACTCGATATCGCCCGGCACCGGATCGGATTCCACGCCGGTGGCCAATTCGCCGCCGGCGCGGATCCACGCGGGTAGCCCACCGTCCAGGATCCGGACATCGGCTATTCCCGCCCAGCGCAGCAGCCACCACGCCCGAGCCGCGGACATACCGCCGATCGCGTCGTAGACGACCACCGGATCGCCCGTGCACAGTCCCCAACTGCGGGCACAGGCCTGCAACCGGGCCGGGTTCGGTAGCGGATGCCGGCCGCGGGACGGCGACGGCAGGGCAGCGAGTTCGGTATCGAGATCGACGAATACCGCCCCGGGGATATGACCGTTCTGATAGTGCTGCGGACCCTCGGGATCGCCGAGTTGCCAGCGCACATCGAGCAGGCGCAGATTCTTCACTGTTGATTCCCGGAGGTCTTCAGCCGAGATCAATACCGCGTTCAACGCAGCTCCTCGTCCAAGCGTCTGGAACAGATTTCGTCACCGTACGCGGGGGCGGTCGGCGAAGTCCATGCGTACACGGATATCGCGCGCTGAATTCTTCCGGTCAGATACGAGCGAGCAGCGTGAGTGGATCCTCCAGCAGTCCGGCGACGGTCGCCAGGAAACGCGCCGCGGCTTCGCCGTCGATCATCCGGTGATCGAAGCTCAGGGTCAGTGTCGCCACCGAACGTATCGCCAGTTCGTCCCGGAAAACCCACGGCCGTTTCACCACCGCGCCCAGGCACAGAATCGCGGCCTCACCCGGATTCACCAGCGGTGTACCGGTTTCCACGCCGAAGACGCCGACATTGGAGATGGTGAAGGTGCCCGCCCGCAGGTCCGCCAGGCCCGAACGGCCGTCGCGCGCGGTCTGGGCCAGCCAATTGATCTCGCGGCACAATTCGCGCAGGCTCAGCGTCTGCGCATCCTTGATATTCGGCACGAGCAGGCCGCGCGGGGTGGCCACGGCGATACCCAGGTTGACAAAGTGCCGGGTGACTATCTCCGCGTTCGCCTCGTCCCAGAAGGTGTTGACGACAGGAAATTCGGCCAGTGCGGCGAGCACGGATTTCGCCACCAGCGCGAGCGGGGTGGGGGTGATTTCCTCGAATGCCTTGGTGCCACGGAGATGTTCCAGCAGTTCGAGCGAGGCTGTGACATCGACCGTGATCGAGGTGTCGGCCTGCGGGATCGTCCGCGCACTGGTCACCATGGCATCGGCGGTCCGCTTCCGGACCCCCGCGATCGGTGTCCGCTCCTCACGGGCCGACCCGGCGGCCGGTTCCGCCACCACTGTGGTCTCGGGGCTGCTGTCTCGGGTGTCCGGTTCCGAAACCGGTACCGCACCACGGACATCCGCTACCGTGACCGCCCCGTCCGGACCCGATCCGGCCACATACCAGAGATCTATACCCAGTTCCCGGGCCAGCTTTCGCGCGCCCGGCGTGGCGGCGACCCGCTGCGATTCGGCCGCGGCGGCGCGGGCGGCGTCCCCGCCGCGCTCCGGAGCCCGGTCCACCGGCTGTTGCGCCGAGCCGTTCGATCCGCCGCCGATGACCCCGCCTTCGTAGGACATCCCGTTACCGGCGGCCGATTCGGCGGGCGGTTCCGCGGCACCACCGGGGTGCTGCCCACCACGGCGACGCCGGGTGACCCGCTCTTCCGTCGGCCCGTAGCCGACGAGCACCGAAGGGCGGCCACCGGAATCCGATCCCGTCGCAGTGGTACGGATCCGGAGCAGCGGAGCGCCGACCGCAATGGTCTCCCCCGGTTCGGCGAGCAGTTCCACCACCGTCCCGGCGAACGGAGACGGCAGTGCGACCACCGCTTTCGCGGTTTCCACCTCGGCGATCGTCTGGTTCAGCGCGACCTCGTCGCCCACCGCCACCGTCCAGTTCTGGAATTCGGCATCGGTGAGCCCTTCGCCGAGATCGGGGAGCCGGAACTCCAGGATCTCGCCGGTTTCTGCGGCACGATCTTCGTCGGCGCGGGCGTTCTCGTCCACGGTTTCGGGCACCTCCGGCGGGCGTCAGGGTGGGATCACGCTTCAGGCGGCAAGCGTTCGATCGACCGCCTCCAGGATCCGGTCCGGGTCGGGCAGATGATGCTTCTCGAGCTTAGCCGGAGGGTAGGGGATATCGAACCCGGCGACCCGCAGCACCGGCGCCTCGAGCCGGTAGAAACACCGCTCGGTGATCCGGGCGGCGATCTCGGCGCCGATACCGCAGGTGCGCTGCGCTTCGTGCACCACGATCAGCCGGCCCGTCCGGTCCACCGATTCCGCGACGGTATCCACATCCAGGGGCGCCAGGCTCCGCAGATCCACCACCTCCAGCGAGATCCCCTCTTCAGCACCCGTCTTCGCGGCAGCCAGCGCAGTCGCGACCGTGCCTCCGTAGGCGACCACGGTGGCGTCGGTACCGCGCACACATATCCGGGCCCGATCCAGTGGCAGATCCGGTTCGGCCGCGGGATCGAACTCGGCCTTGTCCCAGTACCGGCGTTTGGGTTCGAAGAAGATCACCGGATCGTCCAGCGCTATGGCCTGACGGATCATGGTGAAGGCGTCGGCCGGATTACTCGGTGCCACCACCCGCAGGCCGGCCGTATGAGCGAAATACGCCTCGGGTGACTCGGAATGATGTTCCACCGAACCGATACCGCCCCCGAACGGGATCCGAATGGTCAGCGGTGCCCGCACAGCACCCCGAGTCCGGTTGTGGATCTTGGCGACCTGGGAGACGATCTGGTCGAACGCCGGATAGACGAATCCGTCGAACTGGATCTCGCACACCGGGCGGTAGCCGCGCAGCGCCATGCCGAAGGCTGTGCCGATGATGCCCGACTCGGCCAGCGGCGTATCGATGACCCGGTGCTCGCCGAAGTCCTTCTGGAGCGCGTCGGTGACCCGGAAGACGCCGCCGAGCCGGCCGATGTCCTCGCCCATCAGCACCACTTTCGGATCGTCCTCCAGCGCGGTGCGCAGCCCGGCGTTGAGCGCCGCGGCGAAGGTGGTGATCATGAGCGGACTCCTTTCTCGCGCACGGCAGGCGCGACGGTGGCGAGCGCGGCGGACGGGTCGTCGGCCAGATACGCGGCGTACTCGGTGCGCTGCTCGTCCAGGCCCCGGTGCGGGGTCGCATAGACGTGAGCGAACAGTTCCGATGGCTCGGGATCGGCCATCGTCAGGGTTTCGGTGCGCATCCGGTGCGCGACCTCGTCGGCGCGTCCGTCCACCCGCAGCCGGAACTCGTCGTCGAGCAGATCCTCCCGTTCCAGCAGCAGCCGCATCCGCAGGATCGGGTCCCGCCGGGCCCATTCCTCGGTTTCGGCGGCGGTGCGATAGCGAGTGGGATCGTCGGCGGTCGTATGCGGCCCCATCCGGTAGGTGATGGCCTCGACGAACGAGGGGCCGCCGCCGCTGCGGGCTCGCGCGGCGGCCTGCCTGGTGACGGCCAGCACGCCCAGTACATCGTTGCCGTCCACCCGGACGGCGGGGATCCCGTACCCGATCGCGCGCTGGGCGATCGGGGTGGCGCTCTGCAACTGGACGGGTTCGCTGATCGCCCAGTGATTGTTCTGGCAGAAGAACACCACGGGCGCGCCCCAGCTCGCGGCGAAGGTCAGCGCTTCGGCGATATCCCCCTGGCTGGTGGCGCCGTCCCCGAAGTAGGCGACGGTCGCGATCTCGGCACCGTCGAGGTGAGCGGCATAGGCGTAGCCCGTGGCGTGCAACCCCTGGGCGCCGACAACTATCGCCGGGTTGGCCATATTGGCCAGTGCCGGATCTCCGGCCGAGTGCGACACTCCCCGCCACATGGCGGTCATGGCACTCGGTGGCACCCCCCGGCAGTAGGCGACGGCGCTCTCGCGGTAGCTGCCGAATACATAGTCGTCGGGACGCAGCGCGTGGGCCGAACCCACCTGGGCTGCTTCCTGCCCTTGGCACGGCGCCCAGAGCCCGAGTTGTCCCTGCCGGGCCAGCGCGACCGCTTCGGTGTCGATACGCCGGGTGACCACCAGATCTTCATAGAGCTGCCGGAGTTCGCCGGGCCCGATATCGGCGACCAGGGCCTGATATTCGGGGTGGTGCACCCGAGCGCCGTCGGGCTGGATCAACTGCACCGGGTACTCGGTTGTGCCGGGCATCGGCCTCGCCTCCTCACGCGGGTCACGCGCTGATGTGGCCTGTAACACATAGCATCCTCGCTTAAGCGATCTGCGCAAGTCCAGATCCGAGAACTGAGCAGAATGCACAGTTCGAATGCCGTCGACCCTGTCATACTGCGTCATATGACCAGTCCGGAGACCACCGAAGCGGTAGTGGACGCGACCGATGCGCGCCTACTACTCGAACTGATCGCCAACCCCCGGGCCACCGGCGTCGAGCTGGCCACCCGGCTCGGCCTGTCCCGCAACACCGTGCAGGCGCGGATCACCCGCTGGGAGGCCACCGGAGTGCTGGGAAGTTTCGAACGCCGGGTCGAACCGCGCGCACTCGGCTACCGCTTGTCGGCCTTCGTGGCGGTGGTCGTGGACCAGCATCGCCTGGAAGCGGTGGTCGGCGAACTCGCCGAGATACCGGAGGTGACCGAGGTGTGCGGAATGACCGGCCCCACCGACCTCACAGTGCGGGTGGTGGCCCGCGACGCCGACGATCTCTACCGGATCACCGGACAGATTCTGAAGATCCCAGGGGTGGTCCGCACGAATATGGCCTTGGTGATGCAGGAATCGGTGGGGCCGCGTATCGCACCCCTGCTACACCGGCTGGCCGAGGTGTCCCGACCGTCCGGTAATCCCCGGTCGGGCCCGCGCACCGGCGCGGGCACCTCGAGTCCGGCGCAGGGACGAGATCAGGAGACCGGACGGGACATCGATTGAACGATCCGGGTAAGCGACATAAGAGAGTAGATGTCGCAAAGAACCGCTAAGGTGCCGGCATGGAGCTCTCAGGCACAGTATCGGACACATTCTCGGGCCGGACCGCCATCGTCACCGGCGGTGGATCCGGTATCGGCGCGGCGCTGGCGCATCGTCTGGCCGACCACGGTGCGAAGGTCGTGATCGCCGACCTCGATCCGGCCACCGCGGCGCGGGTCGCGAGTGAGATCGGTGCGGCAGCGGTAGCAGCCGCCGGCGACGCCGCCGACCCCGAGGTGATCCAGGGTTTCATCGATATCGCGGAATCCGCTTTCGGCCCCGTCGACCTGTACTTCGCCAATGCCGGTATAGGTGGCGGCGCCGGACTCGACAGCACCGATGCGCAGTGGGCCTCGGCGCTGGAGATCAACACCATGGCCCATATCCGCGCCGCCCGGCTGCTCGTCCCGGGCTGGCTGGCGCGCGGCACGGGCTATTTCGTAAGCACCGCGTCGGCGGCCGGACTGCTCACCCAGCTCGGATCCGCGCCGTACGCGGTCTCCAAACATGCCGCGGTCGGATTCGCCGAATGGCTTTCGGTCACCTACGGCGACAGAGGCATTCGGGTCAGCTGCGTATGCCCGATGGGCGTGGACACCGCGCTGCTCCGCGAGGGGATGATCCCGCCGGACAATGTGGCGGCAGGCCGGCTGGCGATCGATGCCGTGCGGTCCGCGGGCGCCGTACTCACCCCGGAAGAGGTCGCCGATACCGTGCTCACCGGGGTGGCGGCGGGGCAATTCCTGATCCTGCCGCATCCGGAAGTACTGACGATGTACCAGCACAAGGGCTCGGACTACGACCGATGGATCCGGGGTATGCGCCGCTTCCAGAACGCACTGGAGAACCCCGGCGCCGAGGAGTGACGGCACGTCGGGCCCGGGTACCGCTCACCACGATCTACGCTCTGCACAGCAGCCGCGACGAGCTGATCCCGGCTCTACCGTCAGGGATTCGGAGATCCGATCGGCCGTGCGTCCGGGCACCGGACGCGTCCCGCGCGAACGGCGTGAACCGCCCGCGGCGGCTACTACTCGGCGGTATCGGTAACCAGTGCCGCGGCGGCGTCGCGGATCGCCCCGGGGATCTCCACCGGTTTACGGGTCCGCGAATCAACATAGACGTGGACGAAGGTCCCGGTCGCCGCGAGTTCCAGCTCCTCGCCCGCCTCCCGGAAGATCGCGAGGTCGTAGGTGATGCTGGATCGGCCGAGCCGGGCGACGCGCAGACCCACTCGCAGCAGGTCCGGGAAGCTCAGCGAGGCGTGGAAACGGCAGGACGTCTCCGCCACGATCCCGATAGCGGGCAGGTCCCGGATATCGATTCCGGTGGCGTCGATGAGCCAGGCGTTGACCGCCGTATCGAAATAGGCGTAATAGGTCACGTTGTTCACGTGGCCGTAGTGGTCGTTATCGGCCCACCGGGTGGGAACCGGCCAGAGCACCGGATACTGCTGGGTCACCCGGCCGACGATACCGGGGTCAGCCGGCCGTGGGCACCGCGGCGGACGCGGCCCCGAGGCGGTGCTCACGGGGGCTCACCCCGAACTGCCGTTTGAAGGCGGTGCTCAATGCGAAAGCGCTGCCGTACCCGACTCGGCGGGCGATGGACTCCACCGTGTCCTCGGTGCCCTGCAACAGGTCGGCAGCCAGATCCAGCCGCCATTCGGTGAGAAAGGCCATCGGCGGCTCGCCCACCAGCTCGGTGAACCGCCTGGCCAGCGCCGCGCGGGAGACGCCCACCTCGCGGGCGAGATCGGCGACGGTCCAACTGTGCGCGGGATTGTGCTGTAGCAGCCGCAGCGCCTTGCCGACCTGTGGATCACTGTAGGCGTGGTACCAGGGCGGGGCCTCGTTCCCGGCGAACCAGGTGCGCAGGGTGGCGATGAGCAGCAGATCCAGTAGCCGATCCAGCACCGCGCTCTGTGCGGGCTGATCCTTGACCGTCTCCTCGGCCAGCAGGCTCAGCACGCGATCGTCGGAACGGCCGCGCGGCACCACCAGCGTCTGCGGTAGCGCGCGCAACAAGCGTCGGCTCACCGCGCCCGCCTGCTCGTATGACCCCGTGACCAGTACGGTCTCACCGTCGGGGTCGTTACCCCACTGCCGCACACCGAGGCTCATCGTCTCGCAGAGCACCTCACCGTCGACTGTGGTGGTGACCTGGCCGGGGTTGATGAGGATCTGCGGTTCGGTGGCGGGATCATCGGCGACGGTATACGGGCTCGGCCCGCGGAACACCGCCACATCCCCGGCACCGATCCGGTGGCGGCCACCGTTCTCGGTGAGGATCCACGCACGCCCCCGGATCACCGCGGCCACGGTCAGCGGGGATTCGTCCTGGATGCGCAGCGACCACGGCGGGCTCAGCAGCGAGCGCAGCAGGAAGGCACCTCTCGCCCTGGGGCCCTCCAGCAATCCGGCCAACGCATCCATTTCGCCAACGATAGCCGCCCCCCGGCGGCCTGCGACAGGCTCCGCGGCGCCCGATTCGACAGGCGCGATGCCCGCGGAGCGGCCCCGGCGCGACCGATGTGGAATTCCGAAGAGTCGGCGGGGATCCCCCACCTACTCCACCGGTGTTCGCCGATCGTGACGGCATTTGCCCAACGGAATGGACGGCCCCGCTTGCGATTCGACGTCACGAAGGGTGTAACAGGCCGGGCCTATCATGTAGATATGGAATAAGTGGGGCGAGGGGAGGGTGCTGATGCCGGACATGTCCAAAGTGGAGCTGTACGCGGCGATCCGGCAGGACCTTCGTGCCGGATTGTCCAAACGTGCGATCGAGCGCAAGCACGGCGTCGGGTGGCGCACGGTCGCGAGGGCGACGGAATCGGTGTTGCCCGAACCGCGCAAAGAGTATTCGCCACGGCCCCAGAAGCTGGATCCCTACAAGTCGTTCATCGACGATGTGCTGCGCGCCGATCTCGACGGACCGCCCAGGCAGCGCCATACGGCCACCCGGATCTACCAGCGGCTGCGCACAGAACAGGGCATGGTGGACGTGTCGTATCAGCGGGTCAGTGCCTATATCCGTGAACGCAGACCGCAGCTGCGAACAGAACAGACGACTGCCCGTCGCCGCACCGAACGACTCGTCGGCGCGGCCGGGTTCCCCCGCTCCAAAACGCTCCACGACTTCGATTTCGATGCCAACCCCAGCGTCGACCCAGCCGTGATCCACG
This sequence comes from Nocardia sp. NBC_01329, assembly GCF_035956715.1. Taxonomy (NCBI): domain Bacteria; kingdom Bacillati; phylum Actinomycetota; class Actinomycetes; order Mycobacteriales; family Nocardiaceae; genus Nocardia; species Nocardia sp. NBC_01329. The sequence continues at coordinate 4,717,850 of NZ_CP108381.1, forward strand.
CCCTCGCCGAAGGCGAATGGGTACGAAAAGGGCTGCCGCTGTGCTTGATCGGCGAGGCCGGCACCGGAAAGTCGCATCTGCTGATCGCGCTGGGCACCGAAGCCGCCAGGGCCGGTTACCGGGTCAGATACACCCTCGCCGCCGGGCTGGTCAACAAACTGAGGGAAGCCGCCGACGGGCAGCGGCTGTCCCGGGCCATCGGCCGCTACCGGGGCGTCGACCTGCTGTGCATCGATGAACTCGGTTACACCGAACTGGGCCGGCACGGCGCCGAGTTGCTGTTCCAGGTGCTGACCGAACGCGAGGAAAGGAGATCGGTGGCGATCGTCTCCAACCGCGGCATCACCAACTGGTCCGAGATCTTTCCCGACCCCCGGCTCCGCGCTGCAATCATCGACCGGCTCACGTTCGGCGGCACGATCGTCGAGACCGGAAACCAGAGTTATCGCCGGGCACACTCCCGGTCGAGCGCACCTCCCGACCCGTCCCGCTGACCCGGCCCGGGCACCGCGTCCGGGCCGGCATCACAAGGCGGGTCCGCTGTCGCGTGCTGCCCGCCGATCCGTAGCCCGACCCCCTCGGGTTCGTCCGGCGGGACGCGGCGACGGAATCGAGGAACAAACGAACCGGTATATCTTTTCACTGCCGTCGAATTTCGCGATAAAACAGCACCGGGTTTCATGAAAAAACGGTGTCGGAATTCATGATAATTTCGTCGCATTCGGTGATAAAAACACTCCATCCGAATCCTGAGCTGTGCATACGATTCGTAATCCACTGTTGCATATGACGTTCCGGAGACGTACCTTGGCGAGTGGATCGTTCCGATCGATCAACGCAAGGGAAAATATGAATAATTCTTGATTACCCGTGAGAATGTCGGCGAAAACCGGCGACACTCCCGATATCGAATGCATTTACGTCACCGGTAGCGGTGAACCACACCTGCGGCGTCCGTCACTCCGAACTCGGGGTCCCGATCGGCACCGCCGGCGAAGTTTCGGGCGAAAGCTCCGGCCGGAGCAACGTCCCCGTCCGTACCCGCTGACAGCCGAAAGCCGGCAGCGGAGTCACCGGACGGCAACTCTCAGCACACCCACCTCACTCGGCGGCATTACCCCGCCCGGCGTCGATCGGTCGTGCCCACCGAACATATCCAGCAGAAGGACACCCCTCATGCCCATCTCTCCGAACCAGGGATCGACCGCCGGCGGCACTACCGTCACCATCACCGGCGTCAACCTCGCCGGCGCCACCGCCGTACGTTTCGGTACCAAATCGGCCACCATCACAGCCAATACACCCACCTCGATCACGGCCACCTCCCCCTCGGGGGCCGGCACAGTCGGGGTAACCGTCACCACACCGGGCGGGACCAGCAATCCACTGTCGTTCTTCTACATCGGCCCGCCGTTCAAATCGAGCCTGTCTCCTGTCTCGGGAGTCACCGCCGGCGGCGATACGGTGACTATCACCGGAACCGGTTTGGCCACAGCCACTTCCGTGTCCTTCGGTGCCAATTCCGCGACTCCGACCGTGGTGAACGACGGCGTGCTGACCGTAGTCGTGCCCGCGGGCGCGGCGGCGGGTTCGGTCGGTGTCACCGTCACCGCCGCGGGTGGGACCAGCAACGGTCTTTCGTACACCTACGTGGACGCGCCCACTCTCGGCACCCCGAGCCCCGCCTCCGGCCCGGCCTCCGGTGGCACCGCGGTGACCATCCCCGGCACCGGCCTGACCGAGACCGAATCGGTTACGTTCGACGGTGTCCTGGCACCGTTCAGCGTTCTCTCCGATACGGCTCTCGTGGCGGTGACGCCACCGGGAACCGCCGGTGCCGTCGATATCGTCGTCACCACCGCAGGTGGCAACGCAACCGTGACCGACGCGTTCACCTATATCGCCGGACCCGGTATCTGACCGGTCATCCGGGCCGTTGACGGCCCGGAGCATCCCGGGCAGGGCAAGTCACTGCTCTGCCCGGGACCGGAATCCCTCAGCGCTCGAACCGCCCTCGCCCCCGGCCGGGCGGGGGCTCCTCCGCCCGCTCTGAAAGGAGCAACCCCATGGCCCCCACCCTGACCTCCCTGTCGCCGACTTCGGGCCCCCCTTTCGGACTCAACAACGTCACGCTGACCGGCACCGGATTCGTCGGTATCGTCACGGCTGTGCGTTTCGGCACCACGGCAACCACCTTCACGGTCGACTCCAGCACCCAGATCACCGCGATCGCCCCGCCCGGCACCGGAACCGTGCAGGTCACCGTCAGCACCGGGGCCGGCACCAGCAACGGGCTTCCCTACACCTATGCCACGATCCCGACGCTGACCGGGATCAGCCCCACGCAGGGACCCACAACCGGCGGCACCTCGGTGACGCTCACCGGCACCAGTTTCACCGGAGCCACCGCCGTCACTTTCGGCGCCACCCCCGCAACGAGTTTCACCGTGAACTCCGGCACCCAGATCACGGCCACCGCCCCACCCGGCACGGGTACCGTGCAGGTCACCGTCACCACCGGCGTCGGTACCAGCAACGGCGCGTCCTACACCTACGTCGTGGTCCCGACGCTCACCTCGGTCAACCCGAATCTAGGGCCGGCGGCCGGACTCAACAGCGTCACACTCACCGGCACCGGATTCGCCGGTACCGTCACGGCCGTGCGTTTCGGCACCACGACAACCACCTTCACGGTCGACTCCAGCACCCAGATCACCGCCACCGCCCCACCCGGCACCGGAACCGTACAGGTCACCGTCACCACCACCGGCGGCACCACGAACGGACTTCCGTACACCTATGCCACGGTCCCGACGCTGACCGGGATCAGCCCCACGCAGGGACCCACAACCGGCGGCACCACCGTCACACTCACCGGCACCAACCTCACCGGAGCCACCGCGGTCTCCTTCGGCGCCACCCTCGCAACAAGTTTCACCGTGAACTCCAGCACCCAGATCACCGCCACCACCCCACCCGGCACGGGGGCCGTACTGGTCACCGTCACCACCGCGGGGACCACCAGTAACGGTCTGCTCTACAGCTATGTCGCAGTCCCCGCGCTGATCTCCGTCGCTCCGGCTTCGGGGCCGGTGGCGGGCGGTACCCCTGTCACCCTGGTCGGTACCGGCCTGACCGGAACCACCGCGGTCACCTTCGGCGCCACGCCGGCGACTTCGTTCACGGTCGTCTCCGGCACACAGATCACGGCTACCGCTCCGGCCGGGACCGGCACAGTGCAGGTCAGGGTCACCACCGTGGGTGGCACCAGCAACGGGGTTGCCTACACCTACGTCGCCGTGCCCACAATCGGCACGCCGGCCCCTACCGCCGGACCGATTGGCGGCGGGACTTCGGTGTCCATCCCCGGTACTGCGCTGACCACCACCGATTCGGTTACTTTCGGCGGTAACCCGGCACCGTTCACGGTCGTGTCCGACACACTGGTCACTGCGATCACACCGGCCGGAGCCGCCGGTGCGGTGGACGTGGTGGTCACCACGAGCGGTGGTAGCGCCACCGGAACCGGTGCCTTCACCTACGTCGCGCCACCCGAGATCTGATCGGCCGGCCGAAGCCCCGAAACTACAGGTACATACCGGAATCGGGAGCAGCGGCCGTGACCGCGATATCTCCGTGCCCGTCACGGAGCGCGACCAGTTCCGCGAGGGTCGCCTCCGTGGCGGCCCCCGCGGCGGGGTGATCACCCAACCAGGTACGGGCCTCGGCGGCCGACAGCTTCCCGATCTCCAGTTGAGCCAGGCAGCGGCCGGGCCGGGTGACCGCGGGGTGCAGCCGCGAAAGATCCTCGTTGGTGCTGATCGCGACCAGCACATCGCGGCTCTGCCCGAGCATCCCGTCGGTGAGGTTGAGCAATCGGGAAAGCCCCTGTCCCGAAGAGGATTTCGCCTCGGCGTGGATCAGCTCGTCGCAATCCTCCAGGATCAGCAGCCGCCAGCGGTCGGCTTGTTCGTCCTCGCCCTCGGCTCCCATCGCCGCACGCATCAGATACCCGGGTTTGGCGAACAACATCTCGGGATCGAGTACGCAATCGGCCTGGCACCAATCGGACCAGGATCTGGCCAGCGCCCGCAACGCGGTGGTCTTACCCGTCCCGGGCGGACCGTGCAGCAGAAGCAACCGGCCGCGGATATCGGCCGGACGCAATGCCATCAGGCGGTCCAGGGCGCCGGCCACGGTCTTGCTGTAGTTCTCCCGGATCTCCGGCCATTCCGGCGTCGTGACGGTGAGAACCCGCCGGTTGGCCCCGCGGTCGGCCTGATGCCAGAATCCCATTTTCACCGAGGCCAGGTCGGCCGGGGCCGCCTCCTCGGCATCACGAGTCGCTTCGGCGATTATGCGTTCGGCCAGGTCGTCACTGGTCGCGGTCACCTCCACGGTGGCCGATTTATCCGCCCACCGATCGGCACGCAGCGCCCACCCCTCACCCAATACGAGGATCGACAGTGCCTCGGCTTCGACCATCTGCCGCGCGATCGCCGATCCCGGCGGGCGCAACGGCGCGTCGGCCCGCACCCGTTCCAGTTGCCTTTTCCGATAGAACGGCTGCACACCCCTGCCGAACAGGCTGAGCGTCAGCATGTCCAGCAGGTCGCGAGGGGTGGAATAGGAGTCGAGAACAGCCGACCACGGGAGAGCGTCGGCGGGGTCGGCGGCGGCACTGTCGTTCTCGATCAGGCGCAATGGTTCATGGCGTTCCAGCATCGCCGTCCATCATCGGCCCGGAACCGGAGACCGTCCACCGGTTTTCCGGCCGCCCGGCGGGCACGGTGATCCCGCTCGATTCCCGGTACGAACCAACGGGACTGCAGCAGTTTGGCTCCGGGACTCGCCATCGACCGACCGTACAACAGCACAACGGCCCCGGGCGCGGTGGTGAACCGCGTAACCGGGGCCGTGGTGACTACCGCGCGATTACAGCGCCTTCAACTCCTCGGTGACCGCACCGACGGATTTCTTCGCGTCCCCGAACAGCATCGAGGTGTGATCGGAGTAGAACAGCGGATTGTCGATACCGGCGAAACCGCTGTTCATCGAGCGCTTCAGCACGATCACCGATTTGGCCTGGTCGACATTGAGGATCGGCATCCCGTAGATCGGGCTGGTGGAATCCTCGCGGGCGGCGGGATTGGTGACATCGTTGGCGCCGATGACCAGGGCGACATCGGTTCGGCCGAATTCGCCGTTGATATCGTCCATTTCCTTCATGGCGTCGTAGGACACCTCCGCCTCGGCCAGCAGCACGTTCATATGGCCGGGCATCCGGCCCGCGACCGGATGGATCGCGTACTTGACCTCGACCCCCTTGGCCTCCAGCAGCGCCGCCATCTCCTTGACAGCGTGCTGCGCCTGGGCGACGGCCATACCGTAGCCGGGCACCACGATCACCTGGTTGGCGTAGGCCATCTGGATCGCGGCGTCGGCGGCCGAGGTGGCCTTGGCCTGCTTCTGTTCACCGTCACCGGAACCTGCGACCGCACCGCCGCCGCCACCGAAGCCGCCCGCCACGATCGCCGGAATGGACCGGTTCATCGCCTTGGCCATCAGGTTGGTCAGGATGGTGCCGGACGCGCCGACGATCATGCCGGCCACGATCATGGCGGTGTTGTTCAGCGCCAGACCGGCGGCCGCCGCGGACAGCCCGGTGAGGGCATTGAGCAGCGAGATCACCACCGGCATATCCGCGCCGCCGATCGGCAGCACCACCATCAAGCCCAGCACACCGGCGGCCAGCAGCAGACCGACCATCCACCACTGCGATGCCCCACCGTCGGCGGCACCGAGCCCGATGACCACCGCCGCCGTGACAGCGGCCACCAGCAGCACCAGGTTCACCAGCTGCTGCAGCTTCCCGAGCCCGATCGGGCGGCCGGGCAGGATCTCCTGCAGTTTGCCGAACGCGATCACCGAACCCCAGAACGAGATCGAACCGATGATCGCGGCGAACAGCGAGCCGACGATGATGTGCACCGTGGGTTCCTCGCCGTGCTGGAACGCCGAGAAACCGGTGGTGTCGATGAATTCGGCCCAGGCGATGAGGGCGACCGTACCGCCGCCGACACCGTTGAACGCCGCCACCAGCTGCGGCATCGCGGTCATCTTGGTGTAGCGCGCGGGCGGAACACCCAGCACCACACCGACGACAAGACCGGCCACGATCAGGATCCAGTTGGTGCTGTCGCGCACCGCGATCAGAGTGGCGATCACCGCGATCGCCATACCGGCCGCCGCGATCCAGTTGCCCCGGACGGCGGTCTTCGGACCGGTCAGCCCCATCAGACCGTAGATGAACAGGGCGAAGGACAGGATGTAGAGAATATCGACCAGATTGTCCATGGGTCACTTACCTGCCTTCTCGGCACCCGCGGCGGGCTTCTTACCCTTGAACATGCCCAGCATCCGGTCGGTGACCACGAAACCACCGATCACGTTGAGCGTTCCGAACACCACGGCCACGAACAGGATGGCCTGCACCCCGATCGAGGGATCCTCCACCCGCCCGAGGGTGACCAGCGCGCCCAGCACCACGATGCCGTGGATGGCGTTGGTACCCGACATGAGCGGGGTGTGCAGGGTATTGGGGACCTTGGAGATCACCGCGAAACCCACGAATCCGGACAGCACCAGAATCGCGATATTCGCCAGCAGCTCGGTGTACATCACTGCGCCTTCGTTGTCGGTTCGGCGTCACGGGTGACGCAGGAATCGGCCAGCACCTGGTCGGAGAAGTCCGGTTTCAGTTCGCCCTCGGCGAGCATCAGTTCCAGCAGCGCGGCGACGTTCTTCGAGTACAGCTCGCTGGCGTGCTCGGGCATCGTGGCGGGCAGGTTCAGCGGCGAGCAGATCGTCACATCGTGCTTCACCACGGTCTCGCCGGGCTCGGTGAGTTCACAGTTGCCGCCGGTCTCCCCGGCGAGGTCGACGATGACACTGCCCGGTTTCATCCCGGCCACCGCGGCGGCGGTCACCAGCCGCGGTGCCGGGCGGCCGGGAACGAGGGCGGTCGTGATCACGACGTCGAAACCCTTGATGGCGTCCTCGAGTGCCTGCTGCTGCTTGTCCTTCTCCGCATCGGTGAGTTCGCGGGCGTAGCCGCCCTCACCGGCGGCGTCGATACCGAGATCGAGCCACTGGGCGCCCACCGAACGCACCTGGTCGGCGACCTCGGGCCGCACGTCGTAGCCGGTGGTCCGGCCGCCCAGGCGTTTCGCGGTGGCCAGTGCCTGCAATCCGGCCACGCCCACACCGAGTACCAGCACGGTCGCCGGTTTCACGGTTCCGGCCGCGGTGGTGAGCATCGGGAAGAAGCGGGTCGATTCCGACGCCGCCAGCAGTACTGCCTTGTACCCGGCCACATTGGCCTGCGAGGACAGCGCATCCATCACCTGGGCGCGCGAGATCCGCGGAATGGACTCCACCGCGAACGCCTGCACTTCGGCTTTCTTCAGCGCGTCGATCTGGTTGTCGGCGTTGCGCGGGGCGAGGAACCCGATGAGCGTCTGCCCCGAGGACAGTTTGCCCACTTCGGCGTCGCTGGGCGGAGCAACCTTGACGACCACCTCGGCCGACCAGGGATCCCCGATCGTCGCACCGGCTTCCTCGTAGGCGGTATCGGGAATGAGCGCGCCCGATCCGGCTCCGGCCTCGACCACGACCTCCACGCCCTGCTTCACCAGGGTGGGAATGATCTTCGGAACCAAGGCGACCCGCCGCTCGCCCGCGGCGGATTCGCGAACGACGCCGACACGCGCCCCGCGCGGCGACGAATCGCTCACGGGACGTGTCTCTTCCCCCCCTACTCCCACCCGAGTTGTCTCCACTTGTCTACTTCCCTCTCCTACTGTTCGGTCCGCCGATCAACGGCGCCGGGCGGAGGTGCCCTGGGACACCACCGCCCGAAATCCTGGCAACCGTACATCGACCGAAGTGAGATTAGCTGAGATGCCCGTCACATTTCGCCTGCGCGTCCGGTTGTCTTCGCATCGGTAAATCCTGATCACGGGCCATATCCGCAGAAGCGTTCCCAGGAGTTTGAAAAGTTTGCCAAGCCGATCCGCCCACACCGGGACCCGATTCGTCCTTACGCCGTAGAGTGCGGCCTGTGAGCGACTGCGTTTTCTGCGGGATCGTGGCCGGCACCGCACCGGCTCATCGGGTATACGAGGACGACACAGTGGCCGCGTTCCTCGATATCCGGCCGATCACTCGCGGCCACACGTTGGTTGTCCCGAAGCGGCATGCCACCGACCTGTCCGAACTGGACGCCGGGACCGGGGTGGAGCTGTTCCGGGTCGGCCATCGCATCGCCCGGGCGGTGCAGGGTCCGGGGTTCGCCGCCGACGGCGCGAATCTGCTGATCAACGACGGCAAGGCCGCGTTCCAGACGGTCGCGCACGTGCATCTGCACGTCATTCCGCGCAGCCACGGCGATAAGTTCCGGTTCGCGACCGGGCTCGTCCTACGCCGCTCACACGAACCGGAGCGCGTCGCCGCGACGCTGCGCGCGGACCTGGCCGCCCTCGACATGTAGGAGGACCCCGTGACCGATACCCTCGACCGAACCGAACTCACCGCACGGTTGTCCGAGCAGTTCGACGCCCTCGCCGATCTGGTTTCCGGCCTCGACGAGAACCGTTGGCGCACACCGTCACCACTACCGGGATGGACCGTGTTCGATGTGCTGAGCCATGTGATCGGCACCGAATCGCTGCTGCTCGGGGACGAACCGCCGGCCCGTGATCCGCAATCCCCCGATATCGATGTGGAGACCCTGCCGCATGTCCGCAACGAGATCGGTGTCCTCAACGAGATCTGGGTGCAGCGGCTGCGTCCGCGGCCGGGCGCCGAACTGCTCGACCTGTACCGGGAGGTGACCGGCCGCCGCCGTGCGGCGCTGGGCGCCATGGACGACGCGGCATGGACTACGCCGTCTCCGTCGCCGATCGGCGAGGTGCCCTACGCGCGATTCATGCGGGTGCGGTTGTTCGACTGCTGGATGCACGAACTCGATATCGCCGACGCGCTGGGGGAACAGGTCGACGAGGGCGGCACGCGCGGTGAACTCGCCTTCGCCGAATTCGCGCGATCGCTGCCCCGGGTGGTCGCGAAACGCGGTAAGGCGCCGGCCGGTTCGCTGATCACACTGGAACTCACCGGACCGCTCGCACGGACCCTGCACATCGAGATCGGTGACCGCGCCCGCTATACGGAAGCGCCCGCCGGGGAACCCACCGTGAGGGTGGAACTGGACTCCGGCCTGCTGGTCCGGCTCGGCGGCGGCCGGGTCGATGCCGAATCGGCGCTGGACCGAATCACTTTCCGCGGCGATTCGGGGCTGGGCCACCAGGTGGTCCGCAATCTCGCGTTCACCATCTGAGATGCGACTTTTCCTGGCGAGCTACCGATTCGGCGCGCACTACGACAGGTTCGCCGCACTGGCCGGGCCACCGGGCCCGATCGCGGTGATCGCCAATGCCTGCGACGCCTGGGGTCGGGCCCGCGACGCCGCACTGACCAGTGAACTGGTGCCGCTGCGGAAGCTCGGCTTCCGGCCCGAAGAGATCGACCTGCGCGAATACCCCGGGCGCACTGCCGATCTGAAGCGGCGGCTGGCACAGTTCCCGACGATCTGGGTGCGCGGCGGCAATACCTTTGTGTTGCGCGCCCAATTCGCACGCAGCGGCGCGGACCGGATCCTCCCCGACCTCCTGGCCGCGGATGCGCTGTTCTACGCGGGTTACAGCGCGGGCGCCTGTGTGCTGAGCCCGGACCTGACCGGGCTGGAGACCGCCGACGATCCCGCCGAGGTACCGCCGGCCTGCGGTATCGAGACGATCTGGGACGGGCTCGGGGTGATCGACCGCCCGATAGTCCCGCATCTCGGCTCACCCACCGACCCCGAAGGTGCCGGTGACGAGCTCGCCGCCCGGTACCGCGCGGCGGGCACCCCGCACTGGCCGCTCACCGATACCGATGTGGTGGTCCGCGACGGCAGCGGAACCCGCTTGTACACAGGTTGATCCGGCTCCACCGGCCATGCCGCTCCGAAACCCGGACCGAGTCCGGAGTGGTCCGCCTGGTTCAGCGACGCCGAAAGACCACCCAGCGCATGGCCGAGTACATGTACGCCGCCTCGCACGCACCGGCCAGCAATCGCGAGAGGTGGTACTGCACGCCGAGCGCGGCGAGTCCGGCGCCCACACCCAGGATGAACGCGAGATAGTTGATCAGCACGACCACCGCGTAGGTCACCGCCTGCCGCCCGACGGGCGCGTGGGAGCGGAAGTTCAGCCGCCGATTCAGATAGAACGCCAGCGCGAAGGCGCAGAGGTAGCCGACCGATACCGACAACCAGCCCGGCAGGCCGAATCCGCTGCGCAGGGCGGTGAGAATCAGCAGGTCGACACCGAAGGTGAAGCCGTTGATCAGCGCGAAGCCGAGGAAGGTAGGGGCGACATTCCGGCTCAGACCCCAGGGCAGGCGCGCGACCACCGCCACGCACCATCGAGTGAACCGGATCTCCCACATATCAGCGTTCGTCGCCAGATCCTGCACGGCGCCAGCTTCGCAGGACCAGGTGACCGGCAGATGAGCGTCCGGCAAACCCGCAGTTCGGGCGCGGTCCCGCAGCTGGACAGCGCCGCCCCGGCTCGACGATTATTTGTTGTTTCGGCAAATTTGTTTGCCAATTTGCCGGAAGATCCGGATAGTCGGCGACCAGGAGGTGGTCACGATGACCGAGCAACTGGAGAACGACTACGACGTGGTAGTGGCAGGTGGTGGGGCGGCCGGTCTGAACGGGGCGCTCATGCTGGCGCGCTCGCGGCGCCGGGTGGTGGTGATCGACGCGGGGCAACCGCGCAACGCCCCCGCCGACGCAGTGCACGGACTGCTGGCGCGCGACGGGACACCGCCGGCGGAACTACTGGAAACCGGCCGGGCCGAGGTGCGCCGTTACGGCGGGCAGGTGGTGTCCGGCCGGATCATCGCCGCGGTTCGCGACGGTGCCGGTTTCGCGATCACCCTGGCCGACGGGCGAGCCGTCCGGGCCCGGCGGCTGCTGGTGACCACCGGGCTGACCGATGAACTGCCCGATATCCCGGGCCTGCGGGAACGCTGGGGCCGCGATGTGTTGCACTGCCCGTACTGCCACGGCTGGGAGGTGCGGGACCGGGCGATCGCGGTGCTGAGCCGCGGACCGGTATCGATGCACCAGGTGCAGTTGTTCCGGCAGCTGAGCGACGACGTCGTCTACTTCACCCACGACCAGCCCGATCCCACACCGGACGCCGCCGAACGTCTCGCCGCTCGCGGCGTGCGAGTGGTCTCCGGCAAGGTGACCGGAATCGAGACCACCGACGATCGGATCACCGGTATCCGGCTCGCGGACGGCACGGTCGTCGCGCGGGATGCCATCGCTGTCGGCACACATATGGTGGCCCGGTCCGAGTTCCTGGACAGCCTGGGTCTGGTGGCGATCGAGCATCCCGGCGGGTTCGGCCGCTACCTCCCCAGTGATGCCACCGGCCGCACCGAGGTACCGGGGGTCTGGGCCGCGGGCAATGTCACCGACCTCCCCGCGCAGGTCGGGGCGGCCGCCGCCGCGGGTGCCACGGCCGGCGCGCAGATCAACGCCGATCTGGTGGAAGAGGAGTTCGATATCGCGGTCGCCACACACCGCGCCGGTTTCACCGCCGCCGGGGAAGCCGAACTCGCGGAGTCGGTGAACGGTTCGCGAGGGCACGGCCTGTGAGGTCCCGGGGTCCCGTCCGCGCGGACGGGACCCCGACGCGGCCCGGAGAGGTTAGCGTTGGGGCGTGGACCTGGGTGAACTGATCGATCTCCTGCCCGCCGGCGCGGTGCTCACCGACCCCGGCGTCCTCGCCGGGTACCGGCAGGACTGGGCCAAGGACCCGGCAGCGGGGACACCGCTGGCCGTGGTCCGCGCGACCGGAACCGCCGATGTGTCCGCCACCCTGCGCTGGGCCGGTGAGCACCGGGTCCCGGTGGTGCCGCGCGGCGCGGGCTCCGGACTGTCCGGCGGGGCGACCGCGGTGGACGGCGGAATCGTGCTCAGCACCGAGCGGATGCGCGAGATCAGCGTCGACCCGGTCACCCGGACCGCCGTCGTCGGCCCCGGGCTGTTGAACGCCGAGGTCAAACGAACGGTCGCCGAATACGGGCTCTGGTATCCGCCGGACCCCTCGTCGTTCGAGATCTGCTCGATCGGCGGTAACGCCGCCACCAACGCGGGCGGCCTGTGCTGTGTGAAATATGGCGTGACCACCGACTACATCCTCGGTATGGAGGTCGTGCTGGCCGACGGCACCGCGGTCCGGCTGGGCGGTCCCCGGCTGAAGGATTCGGCCGGGCTGTCGCTCACCAAGATGTTCGTCGGCAGCGAGGGCACCCTCGGCGTCATCACCGAGCTCACCCTGCGACTGCTCCCCGCCCAGCCGGCCCAGAGCACCGTGGTCGCCTCGTTCGCGACCCTCCCCGCCGCCATCGACGCGATTCTCGCCGTCACCGGCGCATTGCGGCCCGCCATGCTGGAGTTCATGGACACCGTCGCCATCAACGCGGTGGAGGACGAACTACGGATGGGCCTGGACCGCGACGCCGCCGCACTGCTGGTCGCCCGGTCGGACGCCCCCGGCGAGCACGCCGCCCAGGAAGCCCGCATCATGCTGGAAGCCTGCCGGACCGCCGGGGCCACCGAGGCGTTCGACACGGCCGACCCGGACGAGGGCGAAGCCTTTACCGCGGCCCGCCGCTACGCGATCCCCGCGGTAGAACGGCTCGGTCAGCTACTGCTCGAAGACGTCGGGGTGCCGCTCCCCCGCCTCGGCGATCTGGTCACCGGTGTCGCCGGGATCGCCCGCCGCAACGAGGTCACCGTCTCGGTGATCGCGCACGCGGGGGACGGCAACACCCACCCGCTGATCGTGCACGATCCGTCCGACCCCGACGAGACCGAACGCGCGCACCGCGCCTTCGGCGAGATCATGGAACTGGCCATCGCCCTCGGCGGCACCATCACCGGAGAACACGGTGTGGGCCGGCTCAAGAAAGCTTGGCTGCCGGATCAGCTGGGACCCGAGGTGATGGATCTGACCAGGCGGATCAAGGACGCGCTGGACCCGCACGGCATCCTCAACCCCGGCGCCGTCCTCTGATATCGGAACAAACCGCCCCCGGCCCACGGTTCCACCGAAGGTGAGTACCGAACTCCGGCACAACGCCGACGACACCCGCTTCGAGATCTACCTCGACGGAACCCTGGCGGGCTATGCCGACTACGCGGAGACCGAGTCGCCGAAGGTCCGCAATTTCCACCACACCATCACCTTCCCGGAGTTCCGGGGGCGGGGTGTGGCCGCGCAGGTGGTGAAGTACGCACTGGACGAGACCCGTACCGCCGGCTTCGAGGTCGCGGCCACCTGCTGGTACGTCGACGACTACATCGGCGCCCATCCGGAATACGCCGATCTGGTCCACCGCTGAGCGGCGGCGTCCATCGGGCCGGCAAGGGATTCGATTGCCCGATCCGCACCGCCCGCGGTCACGGTGACCGTCGTGCTCAGCTCGCGGTCTCGTCCAGGATCCACTGTCCGTAGGCGGGGTTCACCGCGGCTACCGGGACCGCGACGACCTGGGGAACCTCGTCGGGATGTTCGGAATTGGCGCGTTCGATGATCGCGGGTACGAGCGACGCCCGGGTGTGCAGTACGACGACGGCCTCGGAGGCATCCTCCACCGCACCTTCCCACCGGTAGATCGACCGCACATCCGGGAAGATGTTCCCGCACGCCGCCAACCGGTCCGTGACGAGACGCTGGGTGAACTCGGCCAGCCACTCCTCGTCGGGTCCACTGACGGTCACGTCCACAAGATCGGTATCGCTCACGGCGTACATGATCCACGAGTCGGGCGGATACCACCGAGGCGACCCGCGACCGGTATCCCGCGCTCGGGTGCTCGTCGGTTGCCATCCGACCGACGACCCGAAACGCGACACCGCCACCGTGACGACCGGACTGCGACAGCAGTCGACGCAGTAGACTTCCTGCAGCGGGACACCGCCCGCCCGCCAGGTATCCGGGAGGAGCGTCATGGCCATCGAGACGATAGCCCCCGCGTGGATGCACGAGCAGATCACAACGGCGGAGTACGAATCCTGGTCCGACGAGCAGTGTGCCGGGATCGAGATCGTGGACGGAATGGTGGTCGTGAGTCCCAGTGCATCGAAGCGGCACAACCGCCTGGCCAGGATCCTGGCGAACGCACTGGACGCAGCCGCCGGACCGGACTGGAACGCCGATACAGATTTCGATGTTCGTCTCCAGGATGTCCCATTGAACAATCGGCGGCCGGATGTCGTGGTGTACCGCGCGGATACGATCGACATCACGCCGACCCGCCCCGAGCACGTGCTGCTGGTTGCCGAAGTCGTGTCACCGGGATCGGAGACCACCGACCGGATAGTGAAGGTGGAGCAGTACGCGAGGGCCGGTATCGCGTTCTACTGGCGGATCGAACAAGCCGCGACCGGAGTTCCGCTGATCTACACCTCCATCCTCGATCCGGCGACCGGTTCCTATCGGACCGGGGAGATGTTCACCGGAATCGTCAAGGTTTCCGCCCCGTTCACCGTGGAGATCGATCTCGGCCGGATCTGATTCCTCGCTTCGGCCCACTGGTTCACAGACCGAAGGCACACCCCACGTAATCGGCGGCTCCGTCCGCTGTCATCGATCCGTCCACCTCGAGCACGGGCAAACCGAGCCGGGACAGGTCGGCGCGCAGCCGGTCGGTGAACATTTCGTCGCGTCGCAACAGGTTTCGCCGCGCGAGATCCGGCTCGCTCGTCCGGTGCGGAATCTCCCAGCCACGATCGACGAAAACTTTGCGGCGGAATCCAGGCGACGGCAGCAGCCAGATCGCCCGGGCCGGATCGGCCAGCAGGGGCGCGACCAAGTCCGGTAGCAGGCGGAACCCTTCGGCGACAGTGCTATCGGGTAGACCCAGGAGATCGTCGACGATCGCGCCGAACCCCTCGCCCCGGAACCAGTGGAACGATTCGAGCATCGTCTCCGGAGTCCGGTTCACCCAGCGCTCGTCCATGCTCATCTCCATGAACTCGAACAGGTAGGGCGCTTCGCCGCGCGTACTGCGCCGCGCGTGATCGGCCATGGTGTTATCGGTCGAGTACACCGACAGACCATGTCGGGCCGCGAGACGCGTCGCGACGGCCGACTTCCCGGCGCCGCTCCCCCCCACCGATCCAATAGATATGGCGCAACCGCGCCCGGAGTTCGGCCGGGTCGCTGAACTTGGCGTACGCACCGGATCTCATTCCGTCGATTGTCCGCCCATCCGGCGACATCGGTACACCGAACTACACCGCATGCCACAGCCAGCTGGTTCTGACTGCGATTGCCGGATCGAGCCCTGGATCCATATCGGGATGCTCGTCACCAAAACGACCTCCGGCCGGTACCGCTGCCCGGAGATACTGCACTGCTTACACGGGACGACCGTGGTGGACGGCAGGGTGGCCGAGCACTGGCGCAATGTTCCCGGTGAATGTCCCTGGGTCGGAATCAAAGTCACCGAGAGCCTCGTCTGCCCGCTCGGTCACCGGCCGTGGATCAGTTCGCGTCAACTGCGCAGTCTCCACCGCGACCGCGCCGGTTCGATCACCGGTATCGGCTGCCCAGGATTGTGCCCCGCCCGCAATGTCACGATCGTGGACGGACTCGTCGGCGAACATCTGCGCGACAGCCGCACGGTGTGCCCATGGTCCGGCACGCGGATCGTCTCCAGGGATTTTCCCCCGCCCCTGCTCTTCCGTAGATCCGGTTCCGGCGAGCCGCGGGTTGGGGGCAGGGACGACAACTGAACGTCACTGCGCCGTGGATCCGGTGGCGAACTGCTCGGCGTATGCACCGGTGGGCGGTATCTCGGTGATGACGTCGATGAGTACACCGCTCGGATCCGCGACGATGAAATGCCGCTGCCCGAAATCCTCCGAGCGGATATCGAGTTCGGCCCGCAGACCGCCCTGTACGACCAGCCGTTCCCACTCGGCATCCACATCGTCGACCTCGAAGTTCAGCAACAGCCCCTGGACAGGTTTGCGGTAGCCCGCGGGGAGGGTCGGGTGTGCGGGGTCGAGCAGGGCCAGTTCGTAGTGCCGCTCGCCCTCCGCACGCCGCAGGCTGACGTACCAGTCGGCTTCGAAGGTGATCTCGAAACCGAACCATCGGGTGTAGAAATCGCGTGCCTGCGCGACGCGTGTGGTGCCGATGACCGGGTAGAAGCTGCTGAGTGCCATGGATACCTCTTTCGCGCCAGATTTCACATACCAACGGTATGTGAACTAGGCTAGGTCGCATACCGCTGGTATGTCAATGGAAGGTTCGCGATGGCAGGTTCGCTCCGCACTCAGCAGCGGGAACAGACCCGCCGAACCATGCTGCACGAGAGCAGACGACTTTTTGCTACCAAAGGCTATGCCGCCGTGGGTCTTTCGGAGATCGTCGCCGCCGCCGGGGTGACCAAGGGCGCGCTCTATCACAACTTCGACAGCAAACTCGCCCTGTTCCGAGCTGTCCTGGAAGACATCCAATCCGAGGTCGGTGACCGCGTCGCCGCCGCCGCGGATGCCGAATCCGACCCGTGGACCCAGCTCGTCACCGGCTGCGAGACCTTCCTGACCGCCTGCACCGCCCCGGAGACCCAGCGCATCATGCTGATCGACGGTCCGGCCGTCCTCGGCTGGCAGGAATGGCGCGCCATGGACGCGGCCGCCTCCGCCCGCCACCTCACCGAGGCCCTCACCTCGCTGGTGGACGCCGGCGTCATCCCGCCCCAGCCCGTAGTACCGCTCACCCACCTGTTGTCCGGTGCCATGAACGAGGCCGCCCTCTGGCTCGCCTCCACCTCCGACCCCGGCGCTCTCCCCGACACTCTCGCCTCATTACGCCGCATTCTCGAAGCCGTTCGCACCGCTCCGGTCCGCTGACAGCCCGCACTCGCGCCCGCCGACTTCCGTAACCGGACCCTTCCGGCGGACCCTCCGACCGCCGGAGTTACCGCGCGATCCGGCCGAACGATCCCGGCCGGATCCCGCTCTCGCTCTTCCGGCGTCGAGAGCCGCGGTGATCTTGCGAGATACGGCCGGGACTACCGTTTCGGCGAACTCGCGTGATCGCCGGTCGCCACGATCTCGCGCACAGCACCGGCGACGGCACGGAAGTCCTTGCGCAGGATGGCGCCGTGATTGCTCGCGACCTTCGCGCTGATCCGGATATTCGAGTTGCGGAGGATCACCGCGTCGAGACCGGTACGGATCCGTTCCTGCTCGTCGCCTTTGCTTCCGAAGGAAGTTCCCGAGGCAACCACATACCGCGCCGGTACGGTGATGCTGTCCAGCACCGGACCCAACTCGATCTCGCGCGAGATCCGACCGACCTCGATATTGCTCTCGGCCTGCTGCTCCGCGCTCATCCGCGGCGTCAAACCCGTCGGACGGAGCAGCGGCATCACCCAGTTCAGCCGCTTGAAAAGCTTGCGAATCCGCTGCTCCATTGCCTCGTCGAGCCAGTCGTACGGAAACGCGCCGTCGACCAGCACCGCACCCAGGGTGCGAGCCGGATTCCGGGCCGCCCAGTGCGCCCCGACGAACGCCCCATACGACCAGCCCACCAGCAGCACCGGCCCGGCCACGCCCCGGGCCGCCAGAACGGTATCGACATCCCGGACAGCGACCTCGAAGGAATAGTCCGCCGAACGCTGGGATCTACCCCGCGCCCGTTCGTCGTAGGTGATATGCCGGAACTCGGTGCCCAGTTCGGCGATGACCTTCTTCCAGTACCCCTGAGTGGCGAACTGGCCGTTGAGGTAGACCACGGGAATGCCGGAACCGCCGGTGTCGGTGACGGCCAGGGCCGTATCGTCAACCGCAACCATGCCGGTCCACTTCGAAAAGGTCGAGGTGGTGTTGTTCTTCGTCATACCGAGAACTTTCGGCGTCCGGCCTGACACCGTGCTGACGCCGACCTGACACGGCCCCTGATACCGGGTTTCTCCTGTTCAGGCATGTAAACGCGTGACCCGGTGACAGTGCGGTGTCCCCGGTCGTCCCGATAGAGCCGAAGTGGGCGGTGCGGCAAGGAACGATACCGCCACGGCCTCGACGCTGGACCGACCGCCGAACGATCTATCGATTCAGGTTGTCGGTCCGGCGACTTCCTGCATCAGCATCCGGAGGGTGAGTGAGTGCTTCTCCGGTGGTAGCGCATCCAGGGCCGCCCGAGCGTACGAAACCCCACCATCACGATCACCGGCCCGGACCAGCATCAGTCCCCGGTGCAACTCGAGATGGGTGGCGAATCGGGGAAGTGTCGGAGGCAGCAGGCGACGCGCTTCGTCCTGGGCTTCCACCGCATCCGACTCATCACCGAGCCGGGCGCGTAACAACGATCGAAAGACCCCCAGCCGCCAGTACGGAACCGCGTAATCGGATGCTTCGTCGTCTCCGGAACCGGCCCGGTCGAACACCCGGCGGCCCTCGGTATCGAGAGCGCGCGCCGCGTCGGTGTCTCCCGCGATCGATGCCGCATGCGCTTTGCCGTAGATAGCGTTCAACCGGCCCAGCGAAGGTCGGTCGTCGATAGCCAGAGCCTGGTCCGCGAACATGGCCGCCACCGGCAACGATGCGCCTTCGTATCCGAGGGCGATGGCCGCCCGCCCCCGGACCCACACACGAGTGTCGGCATCACCGGACCGGTCCGCCGACTCGGCGGCCATTCGATACCAGGCAACGGCCCTGTTGCCGTCCGATCCGGGAAATGTCTTGGCATACAACGTCATCAGCCGTGACACGTGCGCCCACATCCGCGGGTTGTCGCACTGCTGCTGGATCACTGCGAGGTCGACAGCGAGCCGCTTCTGGATCTCGGCGGCGCCCAGGGTCATGTAGTCGGCGCCGTAGGTGGTCAAGGTATCTGCCCACGCCTCCACCGATGGCCCGGCACCTTTCAATCGCGCGGAGAACCCCTCCGCCAGCAGATCAGATGCGACGCCCGGAGCGACCGTGGTCGCGGCCAGAGAGGACAGAAACTGTCTGCGGTTCACATCGGACTCCATAACTGCCAGCGGCACATCGAGTACGGCGGCCAAGTGCCGCAACCAGAACGGGGACGGAACCGATCTACAGGACTCCCAGCGCCGCGAGATGTATTCGCGGCTGATCGATGTGCCCGAGTGTTCGGCCAGTTCGTCGGCAAGGCGCCCCTGTGACCATCCGCGGGCCTGGCGCAGGTCGCGAATGAGCTTGCCCGTGTGCATAACGCCATGATGCCCGTGCACCCGCACGTCCAGAGTCTCCTGATGCTCGCCCGAGATCGGCGTCTCGTTCCTCGACACGGATCACAGCCGAACAACCGAGAGGATCTTGTTGTCGAAGACAGTGGCCCGGCGCTGGATGCGTCGATGCGTTTCGGCGACTCTCCTCAACCAAGGATCGAGGCCGGACCCCGGCACAACGGTAGAGGGCGCTTACGCTGCCGAGCCGAGGAGCTGGAACGCCTGCCGGTCGAAGGCCAGGACGGCCGGCAGAGCGGAATGCGGTTCGAGAGTGCGCCGAAGGTCCCGGACCGCGTGCAGAGATCGAGAAGAATTGACAGTCGAAGTCAGCCGGACGACGGTGCTCGCGTGATGCGCCGCCGCCTCTATATCGTTGCGTTGCAAGCATGCCGCTGCGATCGCCGCCTGGCTGAGGCTGCCTCTCCGGGCACGACCCTGTGCACGGCATTCCTGAATCGAGATCTCGGCGAACCGCTCGACTTCGTCCGGCTGGCGCAGGTCGCGGAAACAATAGGCGGCTTCGCCATAGAAGTAGGCTCGATCGATGAAGCGTGCCCATTCGGGTTCGTTCGCGGGATCGACAGCCTCGAAATTCGATTCGGCGCGGGCGATCGCCTGAGTGCAGCCCCGGGTGTCGTGGAGGCGGGCCAGCGCTCGGGCCTCCAGAATGCCCAGGTCCGCATAACAAGCAGGTGAATCGGCCGGCGCAATGCCGCGCATTCCGGCCCGTGCCAGCGCAACCGCTTCATAGGAGTGTCCGAGCAAATTCGCCTGGTCCGACATCCCGGCGAGTACATGGGCGCCCAGAACTCTGTTTCCGGCCGCCTGAGAGAGCCGCAATGCCTGGATCAGATAACGCTGCGCGAGTCCGTGCTCACCGTCGTCGTAAGCCATCCAGCCGATGAGGTACGCCTGTTCGGCGGCCGCGTCGTAGAGCGCGGCCTGTACGTCGGGCTGATGCTGGTCCCGGATCAGTGGAATCACCGTCGTGTTCATATAGCTGACCAGCGCGGAGCGGGCGTGCCCGCCACCGCGCATGACGTCCATTTCCTGGAAGAGGCTGAACATCTCCCGGATGCCGGCCACCTGATGCATACCGATGACTCGGGGCCCTCGATCCGAACCGACTTCCTCGAATGTCGCGAGCAGCCAGTCCCGGCTCGGAGCGGCGAGCGCTGCCAGGATGAACGGCGCGGCGAATCCACCGGTGGTGTGCGCGTGTCCGAGATCCCGCAAGGTCTCGAGGGTCTCCAGGGGATTCGGTGAATAGTTCAGGCTGCGCGATGCGATGGATTCCGCAGTTTCCATGCCGATCTCGGCCGGACGTACCTGCCGCCCCAGCTTCTCGCTCAACGCCCGGGAGATGAGGTGCGCGGCGATGCCACGAGGCCTTTGCCCCTGCTTCACCCAACGTCCCACTGCGGTGTAGTCGTAGCGAAGCGCCTCACCCTCATCCGCGCCCAGCGCGTTCACGCGTTTCGCGAGTCCCGCCCACGACATCCCGGCCTCATCGATGAGATCGCCGAGGGCTGTATTGGGTTCGGTCATTTCGGTCACCCACTTCCCGCCGGGTCCGCCACCAGATCGAACGCGATGATACGCCGACAGGTCATGATTCGCGGCCACACTCGTGGCACTGCGAATTCACGCGGTGATTCACATGGTCCGTAGCCCCGGCGGGCCGGGTTCTGTTGTGTGTATGAGCGATACAGCAGAGCGCCGGATGATAGAACCCCGATGTTCGGCGCGAACAGAGGACGACTCGAACGAATCCCCTGGACGATTCGCGGCGGCTCGGAACACAACGCTCGACAATCGCCCTTCCTTGCCCACCCGACCGCCGACGAACCGAGCACTCGCCGCAACCCTGCGCCTGTGGCAGGAGTGCGGATGCACAGACCTTGCCACCCTTCAGCGCATCGCCACCGCGTTGCGGGAGCAGGCGACCCCCTGCCTCCTTCGCGGATCGCAGGACGAGGAGGACAACAGCGAAACGCATCCGCCGAACCGCGATCGCCACCGGCCTCTTCCGGGCGGTGACTACCGGTGAGCCCATCTGGTAGGGAACGAACTGCGCGACCACAGAGAGCATCAGAATGTCCATGTCGCGTCGCTCCTTGGATCCACGTCGGAATGCTCACACCCAAGTCGTCCCAGGGGCTCTACTACTGCCCGGAGAAACTGCACTGCCTTCATGGCTTCCGGCTGTACGAGAACCGGGTGACGGAACACTGGCGGAATGTGCCGGGCGAATGTCCATGGATCGGAACGAAGGTCATCGACGTCGCGGTATGCAGATGCGGGCGCGGCCCGTGGATCAATCTACGGTACATACGAATCTGCACCCGCCGAATCCTCATCGGCCCGCTCGTAAGCATCAGCTGTCCTGGATCGTGCCCCGGCCGCTCGGTTTCAGTGGTGGAAGACCGTATCGCGGACCATCTGCGCGACAGCAGCACCCGCTGCCCCTGGTCCGGCACCCGGATAATTCCCATAGGTACGCCACCACCGCTGTTCCCGCCGGTGCGGAGCACCTGACCGCGAGCACGATCAGCGCGCCCGGAAAGATTCCGACAGTTCGCGATCAGAACCGACTGCGCAGAATTTCACACCGTCGGATACGCCCCTCCAGTGGACCGGTACTCGTCGAGCAGGCGGAAGAAGGCATCCAACGCCATTTCTCCACCACTCGGATGGTTCTCGATAGCGGACGCCCACCCCAGAGCCATCGACCACCCATATTCTGATGCCAACCAGCGCGCGAACGGTCCGTCGCTCGGATGAAGTGCGAATTCTTCCGCCGCAGAGTGCACCTGAAGTGCCAGCCAGTAACCCGAGAAGATCGCCTCGAGTTCCTGCAAAGACCCGCCGCGGACCCACATCGTCGGCCGCAGCCGGATGTTGTGATCGATAAGGTCGTACACATCACGGCATTCCGCGACGTCCTCAACGGACGGATCGATCCTCGACCGGTCCGGGCCGTACCGGTCCGGGCCATGCGCCGCAGGTCCGGCCTTCTCTTTCGCCATGCTTCAACTCAATCACAGCAAGGCATTACAGACCGGCCGACAGAACCACTCGAGTCGCTGCGAATCGGACGTCCCTGACGGCGGCCCGGGAGTGGTTCCCAAACCGCCGGCCGGACACCGTGATCTTACGAATCAGCCCTTGAGCAGGGCGCGGGACATGACCATCCGCTGGATCTGGTTGGTGCCCTCGTAGATCTGGGTGATCTTGGCGTCGCGCATCATCCGCTCCACCGGGAAATCGGTGGTGTAGCCCGCCCCGCCGAACAGCTGTACCGCGTTCGTGGTGACCTCCATGGCCACATCGGAGGCGAAGCATTTCGCGGCGGCCGAGATGAAGCCGAGGTTGGGTTCGCCGCGTTCGGCGCGGGCGGCGGAGGTGTAGACCATGAGCCGGGCGGCTTCGATCTTCATCGCCATATCGGCCAGCATGAACTGGGTGTTCTGGAAGTCGGCGATGGATTTGCCGAACTGCTTGCGGTCCTTGGTGTAGGCCAGGGCGGCGTCCAGGGCGCCCTGGGCCAGGCCGACGGCCTGCGCGCCGATGGTGGGGCGGGTGTGGTCGAGGGTCTGGAGGGCGGTTTTGAAACCGGTGCCCGGTTCGCCGACGATGCGGTCGCCCGGGACCTTGCAGTTCTCGAAGTACAGTTCGGCGGTCGGGGACCCCTTGATACCGAGTTTGTGTTCGAGCGGGCCGACCACGAAGCCTTCGTCGTCCTTGTGCACCAGGAACGCGGAGATACCGTTGGCGCCCTTGTCGGGGTCGGTGACGGCCATGACGGTGTACCAGGAGGATTTGCCGCCGTTGGTGATCCAGCATTTGGAGCCGTTGAGGATCCAATCGTCGCCCTCCTGCCGGGCGCGGGTGCGCATACTGCCCGCGTCGGAACCGGCTTCACGCTCGGAGAGCGCGTAGGAGGCCATCTCACCGTCGACGATATCGGCGAGCACCTTCTGCTTGAGCTCCTCGGAACCGTTGAGGATCATGCCCATGGTGCCGAGTTTGTTCACGGCGGGGATCAGCGAGGAGGAACCACAGACGCGGGCGACCTCTTCGATGACGATGCAGGTCGCCACCGAATCGGCACCCTGGCCGCCGTAGACCTCGGGGACGTGGACGGCGTTGAAGCCGGCGGCGTTGAGCGCGGTGAGGGCTTCCTCGGGGAAGCGGGCGTGCTCGTCGACGTCCTTGGCGTGCGGGGCGATTTCCTTCTCGCACAGGGCGCGGATGGCCGAACGCAGCTCATCGTGGAAGTCCGCCAGCTTGAACAGATCGAAATCCGGGTTTCCCGCCATTGGGTTCACTCCTGTTGCGTACGGGTGGTGCCAACGAATCGGCACTCAGTGTCAAGACCTCGTCCCAGTATACCGCGCACTCCGCGGGGTTGCGCAGGACGCCGTGGCACTCGGTGTCAGTCGGTGGGTGCTTCTGCCAAACTACCCAGGCGCTCGCGGAGCAGTTCGGCGACATGCCGGGCGGGCAGGTCACGGCGGAACACAGCGAGCACCAGATCGTCCTCGCCACCGGGACGTCGGCCGCCTCGTGGGATCTCGCTCAGCGCGGTCCGCAGGTCGGCGGGGCTTGCCGCCGATTCCCCGCGGATCATCCGGCGCAGCAGATAATTGTGGGTGGCGGTCACCGCGGCCGCGAACTGGACCCGCGACAGGTCGGGGGAATCGGGCAGCCGCTCGCGCAGATAGTCGGTGAACAAACGCTCGTAGCGGAAGACGGTGACGATCTCCCGGTCACGCAGTGCCGGAACCCGGCGCACCACGCGATATCGCCGATCGGCGATATCGCGCCAGCGAGTGAACCGCTCGAAGACCCCGATCGCGGCTTCGCAGACCGCGTCCCACGGGTCGATCTGTGTCTGCTGCAGATATTCCTGGGCGGCGGCCAGCTGGGCCTCGTGATCGGCGAAGATCACATCTTCCTTGGACCGGAACTGCCGGAAGAACGTACGCCGCGATATCCCGGCCGCCTCGGCAATCTCGTCCACCGAGGTCGCCTCGTAGCCCTGATCCGCGAACAAGCGCAATGCCTCGTCCACGACCCCGAGCCGGAAACGGACGAGCTCGGCGCCACCGACTCGGCGGGCGGTTTCCTCGTTGTCCATGAGCGCCACCGTAGCGAGCGGCGCCGCGATGCCCGCGGAGTCGTCCGTCGAGCGGCAGCAGTCGTCCCCGGGAGGCGCGATCAGCCCAGCAGACGCGCGCGCAGCGCCTCGTCCTTCTCCAGCACCATCGCCTCCAGTCCCGCCTGGAACTGTTCCATCCGCTCACGCAGCGCCGGGTTGTGCGCACCCAGGATCCGGGCGGCCAGCAGGCCCGCGTTCCGGGCACCGCCGATCGAAACGGTGGCCACCGGCACTCCGGCGGGCATCTGAACGATCGAGAGCAGCGAATCCATCCCGTCGAGGTACTTCAGCGGCACCGGTACACCGATCACCGGCAAGGGGGTCGCCGAGGCGACCATCCCGGGCAGATGCGCGGCACCACCGGCACCCGCGATGAGCACCTGGATACCACGCCCGGCGGCGGCGCGAGCGTAGTCGAGCATGCGCTGCGGGGTCCGGTGCGCGGACACCACGCCCACCTCGAAACGGATCCCGAACTCGGCCAGTGCCTCGGCGGCCGCCTCCATCGTGGGCCAGTCGGAATCACTGCCCATGATCACCCCGACCGCCGGGGAGCCCGGAACACTGCCTTCCACCACGTCACTCATGCGGATCCCATCCATCGGTCCATACCGCGTGCGACATCCAGTGCGCCGCCCGCTCGGCTCGTTCCCGTACCACCGCGACCTCGTCGCCGAGCACGTTCACATGCCCGATCTTGCGGTCCGGGCGTTCGCCCTTGCCGTACAGGTGCACCTTGGCATCCGGCATCCGCGCGAACAGATGGTGCAATCGCTCGTCCATCGACATGGCGGGCGCCTCGGGCGCACCGAGGATATTCGCCATCACCGTCACCGGCGCCAGCGGGCGGGTGTCACCGAGCGGGTAGTCCAGGACCGCGCGCAGATGCTGTTCGAACTGCCCGGTGCGGGCACCGTCCATCCCCCAGTGGCCGGAGTTGTGCGGGCGCATGGCGAGCTCGTTGATCAACAGGGTCCCGTCGGTGGTCTCGAAGAGTTCGACCGCCATCGCCCCGACCACACCGAGATCGGCGGCCAGCCGCAGCGCCAGCTCCTCGGCCTCGGCGGCCAGCTCCTCCGCGAGATCGGGCGCCGGGGCGATCACCACAGCACACTGACCGCGCCGCTGCACGGTCTCCACGACCGGCCAGGTCGCGGCCTGCCCGTACGGGGAGCGAGCGACCATGGCCGACAACTCGCGTTTCAACGAGACCCGGACCTCGGCCAGCAGTTGCACTCCCGCGGCGAGCTGCTCGGCGGTGATCTTCGCCGCCTCGTCGGCGTCCTCGGGCATCCACACACCGCGGCCGTCGTAACCGCCGCGGATCGCCTTGAGCACGATCGGCCAGCCGTGTTCGTCACCGAAGCGCACCGCCTCGGCCGCCGACTCCACGACGGTGAAGGCGGGCACCGGCAACCCGCGCGCGGACAGCTCCCGGCGCATCGCCAGTTTGTCCTGCGCGAAGCGCAGCGCCTCCGGCGGCGGGAGGACGTTCACCCCCTCCGCGACGAGTGCCTCCAGATGTTCGGTGGGCACCCCCTCGTGGTCGAAGGTGAGCGCGTGCGCGCCGGTCGCGGCCCGACGCAACGCGCCGAGGTCGGAATGGCTGCCGATCACCACATCGGGGCTCACCTGGGCCGCCGGATCGTCCGGCCGTTCGGCGAGCACCCGGAGCCGCTGCCCCAGTTCGATGGCCGCCTGATGCGTCATCCGCGCCAGCTGGCCGCCACCGATCATGGCGACGGTCGGCATCGCGGCAGGGTCGAAACTACGTGCGTTCACGTCGGTCAATACTGTCACGTCCTGCGGGAACACCGGCTGGCGGTATGCTCCGGTCTTGTGTCATTCGTCGACGACGTGGTTCGCGTCCTCCCGCAGCCCCTCCAGGAGATCGCCTTCCGTCAACGCGAGCTCATCAAGTTCGCGATTGTCGGAGCGACCACGTTCGTTATCGACGGCGGCATCTTCTACGCGCTGAAGTGGACGGTACTCGAAGAGAAGCCGCTCACCGCGAAGATCATCTCCGGGGTGATCGCGGTGATCGCGTCCTACATCCTCAACCGCGAATGGTCGTTCAAGAACCGCGGCGGCCGGGAACGCCACCACGAGGCATTGCTGTTCTTCGCGGTCAGCGGGGTGGGCGTGGTCCTCAGCATGCTCCCGCTCTACATTTCCCGCTACGCCTTCCAGCTGCACCAGCCCACGGTCAGCTTCATGGTGGAGAACATCGCTGACTTCGTCAGCGCCTACATCATCGGCAATCTGTTGCAGATGGCGTTCCGGTACTGGGCGATGCGACGCTGGGTATTCCCCGACGAAGTGGACCAGATGCTGGAGAAGCTCGAGGAATACGTCGAAGAGGAACACGGTCGGCGCCGGCTCGGAAGCTGAGCCCCGGCGCTCGACCGCCCCGGCCGGACGATCCCTACCGCGGCTCCCCCACCACCCGGTTCTCGACCCGCGTCGCCAGCGGTTTCCCGAGGAATACGGCGAACAGCGCGGGCCGGCGGCGTTGTAGTTCCAACCGGCCCCCGTCGGCCTCGATCAAGGCCCGCGCGAGCGCCAGCCCCACACCCGTGGAACCCGCGCCGGAGAAACCGCGGTCGAAGATATGCGGCGCCAGATCGTCACTGACCCCCTCGCCCTCGTCGGCGACCTGCACACACACCAGTGGTTCCCGGTCCTGACCGGGCCGCACCGTACGCACCGACACCGTGCAGGTGCCACCGCCGTGCATCAGCGCATTGTCGACCAGCACCGTCACCGCCTCCCGCAGCCGGGAGCCGGAGATCGGGGCACGTAGCGATTCGTCACCCGTCAGGCGCAGGGTGCGACCGGTCTCCCGGAACGGATGAGTCCACTCGGCCACGATGCCGCGCAGTTCGTCCATCACCGGTACCGGATCACGGTCGGTGGCGTCCTCGTCACGCGAGGCCCGCACCAGATCGTCGATGGCCTCGGTCAGCCGGTCCACCTGGGCCATCGCCTCCTCTGCCTCGTGCACCACCGCCGGATCGGTATGCGCGGACAGTTCGTCCAGCCGCAGGCGTACCGCGGTCAGGCGGCTGCGCAACTGATGCGAGACATCGGCCACCAACGCGTGCTCGCGTTGCAATCGGCCGGCGATCTCGACTGTCGCCGAGTCGAGCACATCGGAGACCCGATCCAGTTCGGCGATACCGTGGCGGCGCGGATCCGGGCGGAAATCGCCCATCGCGAGCCGCGCCGCCCGCGCGGCCACATCCCGGATCGGATCGGCGACCCGGCGCGCCGTGACGATGGCCACCGTGATCGCCGCCGCCAACGAAATCGCCACGGCCAGGGCCACCCCGGCCACCGCCTGCCGCTGCCGGGCCTCCATCGGAGTAGCGGGTACCTCCAGCCGCAGGGAGACATCGGTGCCCATCGACAGCGACTCCACCAGCGGGTCGTCCACGGTCGACGAGCCGACCTCGACCTTCACCGCCGTATCCTCCGGCGCCGGATAGACGACCGTGAGCCGACCGCCCTCGGGTACCAGCGGCTGCACCGTGTGCAGATCCAACCCGCCACTGATCACCCCGCTGCCGTGCTCCTGGCCGATCACCTCCGCGGAGATCAGTTCCAGCCGGCTGCGCAGGTCGTTGCGGGTGATGTCCTCGACCCACAGCCACGCCGTATACGTCAGTGGCAGGCCGAGCACGACCGTGGTCAACATCAGCACGGTCAGCATCGACCGCAGAATCCGCCGCCGCACGTCAGTCGGTGTTCAACCGGAAACCGACACCGCGCACGGTGACGATCCGGCGTTCCGCCATCGGGCCCTCGTCGCCGATCTTGCGGCGTAACCAGGACATATGCATATCCAGCGTCTTGGATCCGCGCAGTTCCGCGTCACCCCACACTTCACGCAGGATCGTCTCCCGGGGCACCACCTGACCGGCCCGGTCGATCAGCACCTTCAGCAGCTCGTACTCCTTGTTCGCCAGCCCCACTTCCACCCCGTTGACCAGCACTCGCCGTGCCGCCGGTTCCAGTCGGATCCCGCCGACCTCCACAATGTCGTCGCCGATCCCGCTGCGCCGCAGCAGGGCCCGGACCCGGGCCAGGAGTTCGGCCAACCGGAACGGTTTCCCGACATAGTCGTCCGCACCGGCGTCCAGCCCGACCACGAAATCCACCTCGTCGGTACGGGCGGTGAGCATCAGCACCGCCATCTCGGCACCCCTGGCCCGCACCTGACGGCACACCTCCAGCCCGTCCATTCCCGGCAAGCCGAGATCGAGGATCAGCAGATCATGGTGTCCTTCCAGTGCGCGGTCCAACACCGCGGGACCGAAGCTCTCCACGGTCACCGAATACCCTTCGCGGCCCAGCGCCCGGGACAGCGGCGCCGCGATGGCCTCGTCGTCTTCGCCCAGCAATACGGCGGTCATGCGACAAGATTACGGTCCACCACCGCGGGGGCCCGCCGCCTCACGCCCGGGACACCACCAGATATACCCGGATCAGAAGCCGCCGTACCGGGGCGCGGCCTCGAAAACCTGGTGATAGAGCATCGCGTGCACCTGCTCCACATCCGGGATATCGCTGTACTCGAGGGGTTCCTCGGACGAGGAACCGATGATCAACTCCCCGGTCCCGAACATCCGATCGACCAGCCCGTGCCGGAACTGGACGCTCGAAATACGGCTCATCGGGATATCGATACCGGTGTGGGTCATCACGCCCTCGCGGACCAGCACCCGGCGATCGGTGACGATGAAATGAGTCGATTTCCAGGTCACGATCGGCGCGATACTGCGCCACGCCAGGACCAGCAGCCACACGACCAGAACCGCCAGCAGCGCGATCGACCGCCACGACTCGTCGGCGGTACGCCACACCAGGCCGCCCAGGAAACCGGCGACCGCCGTCACCACGATCAATGTGACGATGGGCCAGAACAGCATCTTCCAATGCGGGTGGGTGTGCAGGATCAACTCTTCGTCGGGCGCCAGCGCATCCTCCGGATAACCCATGGCCGCACATTACCTCGCCGACGGTGTATTTTTTCGGCGCCGCCTGCGGTGGCGCGGGGCCTTCGTCCTCAGCCCCCCGGCCGGAGATGCGTCACATCTCCCGCCGCCACGGCTCGATCATCGATGAGCAACCGTCCCGCCGCATCGATATCGCGGGCGGTTCCCGTCAACACCCCGCCCCCCGGCAGCTCTGCCCGGACCCGGGAGCCGAGCGTCGCGCAGCGTTCCCGGTAGGCCTCGGCGAGTGGGTCACTCGCCCAGCCGGATTCCTGCCAGTGGGAGAAACGGCGGGCGAATTCGGTGAGGAACGCCAGCACCAGGCGGGTGCGGTCGGTATCGGTGGCGTCGCTGAGAAGCAACGAGGTGGCGTGCGGGACCGGGAGTTCGTCGGCGGTGAGGCTCACGTTCATTCCGATACCGACGACGATCGCCGGGCGGGGGCCCCCGGCGGCGACTTCGGCGAGTATTCCCGCGACCTTGCGTCCTTCGATCAGAACGTCGTTGGGCCACTTCAGGGCGGCAGGCACCTGAGCGGTCGTGGTGAGTGTGTCGACGGCGGCGATTCCGGTGAGCAACGGCAACCAGCCGAGCGCCTCGGGGTCGAGGCCGTCGGGCCGGATGAGCAGTGACAGGGAGATCTGGGCGCGTGGCGGACTGGCCCAGGCACGGGCGAGGCGGCCACGGCCGCTCCGCTGCGCTTCCGCGACGAGTACCACGCGGTCCACATCAGGGTCGGCGGCGCGCGCGATCAGGTCGGCGTTGGTGGATCCGGTCGATTCGATCACGTCGATTCCGGTGTAGAACGCCAGTTCCGGGGTTCCGGTCAGCGCTCGCCGCAGATGTTCGACGTCCAACGGTGGCCTCTGCACGAGGGCAGGTTATCGGGCGGGTCCGGGGGTCACCGCACGGCGGGGTGCGGCGACCCCCGGGATCTAACCGGCGAGGTCGTAACCGATCGGCCGGGAAACCTCGCAGATCGCGTCGTGTTCCACGGTTTCGGTCTCTTCGGTTCCAGCTTCTGCCTCTGCGTCGGTGATGGTGGGCTCCGGCTCGGGAACCCGGGTGAACGCCACGGCCTCCGGGAATCGGCCGGTTCGAGTTGTCCAATGCCACATAGCAGGCCACCTCCCCTCTGTGTTCCAAAAGTGGCCTGCTACAAGGGTATTGCCCGGCCCGGTTGTGCGAAAGCGATTTAATTCCCGGGTGCGCGCCCCGGGCGCGGCCGGGTTAGTCTTGTGACGGCTCACCGTCGCCGACCGTGCGGACGGTTGCCGCGATCCGCGGTACACATATGAACCGTTGATGGCGTGCCCACCTGGGGTTTTCTCGACCAGCGCTTACTCACCGGTAGCCAGATCCGGGTTAACAGCGCGCTGCGACTCTGGTTACACTCCGACCCATGACGAGTGTCCAGCAGCAGCCCACGCCGGATTCGGCAGGTGCGCCCGATATCCACACCACCGCCGGCAAACTGGCTGACCTGCGGAATCGGCTGGAAGAAGCCCAGCATCCGATGGGTGAGGCCGCAGTCGACAAGGTGCACGCCAAGGGCAAGATGACCGCGCGGGAGCGCATTCTCGCCCTGCTCGACGAGGGCTCCTTCGTCGAACTCGACGCCCTGGCCCGGCACCGCAGCGTGAACTTCGGTCTGGACAAGCAGCGCCCGCTGGGCGACGGCGTGGTGACCGGTTACGGCACCATCGACGGCCGCGAGGTGTGCATCTTCAGCCAGGACGTGACCGTGTTCGGCGGCAGCCTCGGCGAGGTGTACGGCGAGAAGATCGTCAAGGTCATGGACCTGGCGATCAAGACCGGACGTCCGCTGGTCGGTATCAACGAGGGCGCCGGCGCCCGTATCCAGGAGGGTGTCGTCTCGCTCGGCCTCTACGGCGAGATCTTCCATCGCAATATCCAGGCCTCGGGCGTGATCCCGCAGATCTCGCTGATCATGGGCGCCGCCGCCGGTGGGCATGTGTACTCCCCCGCGCTCACCGATTTCGTGGTGATGGTCGACCAGAGCAGCCAGATGTTCATCACCGGACCGGACGTCATCAAAACGGTCACCGGTGAAGAGGTCACCATGGAGGAGCTGGGCGGCGCCCACACCCATATGGTGAAGTCGGGTTCGGCGCACTATGTGGCCTCCGGCGAGCAGGATGCCCTCGACTACGTCAAGGATCTGCTGTCCTACCTGCCGAGCAACAACCGCGCCGAAGCGCCGCGATTCCCGGCCTC
Source organism: Nocardia sp. NBC_01329 (assembly GCF_035956715.1). NCBI lineage: Bacteria > Bacillati > Actinomycetota > Actinomycetes > Mycobacteriales > Nocardiaceae > Nocardia > Nocardia sp. NBC_01329. The sequence continues at coordinate 4,749,641 of NZ_CP108381.1, forward strand.
CGATCCGATCACCGGTGCGATCGAGGAATCGCTCACCGAAGAGGATCTCGAACTCGACACCCTGATCCCGGACTCGCCGAACCAGCCCTATGACATGCACGAGGTCATCCGCCGGCTACTCGACGACGACGAATTCCTCGAGATCCAGGCCGAGCGGGCCATGAACATCATCGTGGGCTTCGGCCGGGTCGACGGCCGCAGTGTCGGCATCGTCGCCAACCAGCCCACCCAGTTCGCCGGCTGCCTCGATATCGACGCCTCGGAGAAGGCCGCGCGGTTCGTACGCACCTGCGACGCGTTCAATGTCCCGATCATCACCCTGGTGGACGTCCCCGGCTTCCTGCCCGGTACCGACCAGGAGTTCAACGGCATCATCCGGCGCGGCGCCAAACTGCTCTACGCCTACGGCGAGGCCACTGTGGGAAAAATCACGATCATCACTCGCAAGGCTTACGGTGGCGCCTACGACGTCATGGGCTCCAAGCATATGGGCGCCGATGTGAACCTGGCCTGGCCCACCGCCCAGATCGCCGTGATGGGTGCCTCCGGCGCGGTCGGGTTCGTGTACCGCAAAAAGCTGGCCGACGCCGCTCGTGAGGGGTCCGACGTGGACAAACTGCGTCTGGAGCTGCAGAACGAGTACGAGGACACCTTGGTCAATCCGTACGTGGCCGCCGAGCGCGGTTACGTGGACGCGGTGATCCCACCGTCGCACACTCGCGGCCAGATCGTCTCCGCGCTGCGGCTGCTCGAGCGGAAGATGGTGACCATGCCTCCCAAGAAACACGGCAACATCCCGTTGTGATCCGGCGATACGCTCAGTAGGCCGCACACTGATTTCGGGTATGCGATCGGTGAGAGAGGATCGGCTCGGTTCCGTTGAACCGCGCGAGCCCGATCAAGGCAAGAGAGAGGACCTGGCACTGTGACGATTGTGGCAGAAGAAGAAGTATTGGCCGCAGCGGAACTGGACCTCGCTACCAGGGATGTGGCGGTCGATACCACGACCGAAGCCGCCGCGGGCACTGCCGCGACGAACGGGGAGCAGCCGTTCCTCGTGATCGAGAAGGGCGCGCCCTCCGACGCGGAGATCGCGGCGCTGGTGTGCGTGTTCACCGCTGCCGCCGCCGGTTCCGCATCGACCGACTCCGGCCCGCAGGACCTGTGGGGCACAGCGACATTGATGCACCGCGGTAACTCCCCGTTCTCGCCGTACTCCTATCCGCAGTTGTCGCATCTGCGGTTCTGACACCGACTTCAGGAGATCTCCAGACGTGACCCGGCTGGTACTCGCGTCCGCGTCCCCTGCCCGCCGGTCGGTGCTGCGCGCCGCCGGCATCGACCCCGTAGTCCGCGTATCGGATGTGGACGAGGACGCTGTCGCGGCAGCCCTCCCGGCCGGTACCGGGCCACGGGAAGTGGTGGTCGAACTGGCCCGGGCGAAGGCCCGGGCCGTGGCGGCCACCCTGAGCGATGGAGCCATCGAGGGTGACCCCGATCTCGTCGTCGTCGGCTGCGATTCGATGCTGCTGATCGATGGCGAGTTACAGGGCAAACCGCATACGCCGGAGGTGGCGCTGGCGCGCTGGCAGGCGATGGCGGGCCACTTCGCGGATCTGGTGACCGGACACTGCGTACTGCGCCTGCGCGACGGTGCCGTCACCGCCGAGGCGACCGATTGCAGCGCCACCACCGTGCACTTCGGTAAACCCGATCCCGCCGAACTGGACGCCTATATCGCCACCGGCGAACCGTTGCAGGTGGCGGGCGCGTTCACCCTCGACGGGCTGGGCGGCTGGTTCGTCGACCGGATCGACGGAGACCCGTCCAGCGTCGTCGGGATCGGTCTACCACTGCTGCGCCGACTGCTCCAGGAAGTGGGCGTTGGCGTCGCCCAGCTGTGGACCGACCGCCTCTGACGGCGATACGCCGCGGAACCCGCGCCCGGCCTGTTGCCGGGCGGACGGAGCCAGCGGTCCGGTAGCGGCCGGGAACGGGTCCGAAGCCGACGCGGCCGACGCGGGCGGCAACTGACTGCCCGGCGGAACCGTCTGACCCGAGACCCGCGACAACCGCGCCGCTTGTCCTGCGGCCGGATCGATCCGGCCCGGCTGCGGCCGGCGGCGAGCGCCGGTCACGCCGGATTCCGCCGGTTCCTCGACCGGAGCGCGATCCGGTGATGGAGCGACCCGCCGTAACCGCACCTCGCACATCTCCTCGGCCACGAACGGGACCAGTTCGGCCTCCACCGTGCCCTGCGCCCCGGAACGCTCCAGCAGAGCGGCCAACAGACCGCGATGCACCCCGCACACGACATCGGTGTGGGTACGCGCCAGATCGCGCAGCGGACAGGCCGTCAACCGGACCACCGCGCTCTCCTCGGGATCACGGGCGCCGTTCTCGCGCCCGTCCCGCTCGGGGGCGAAACCCAGCTCCGACATCAACGAGACGACGCGGTCCTTGGCATCGCGTACCGACTCGATCGGTTCTCCGGCCGTATCGAGTTTGTCGCCCCAGGCCCGCCCGGCCGCCAGACCGGCGGCCGCGCGTCGTTCCGCGTCGGGCCCCAGCTGGTCGGCGAGTACTTGGGCCAGATCCTGGTATCCGATGGTCCGCTGGACAGCCTTGTACCCGATCCGCGGCCGCCCACGACCGCGTGGCGGCTGCTGGAACTGCCGGACCAGCGACTCCCTGGTGAGGATGTCGAGATGGAACCGCACCGTGGTGACATGCTGGCCGGTGATCTGCGCCAGCTGCTGTGCGTCGAGAGGCTCGCTCGCGCCGCGGAGGATCGCGAGCAGGCGTCGCCGCGGCCAAGAATCAGACATAGCTCACCCCTCCTTCGGGGAGACTTTATCGGAGACATGTGCGACTAAATCGCCCATTGCACCGACTTTGTGCTCTTCAACAAGTTCACCTCGAGTCACACTTACTATCCACGGTGCGGCTCGAACCTGTCGTCAGCACTGCCCGCCTCCTGTGAAGGAATCCGAACGTGCCCGTCGCCCCGGACCCATATCCTGCCTTCGCCTCCTATGCTTACCCACACCGTCTGGTAACCACGGAATGGCTGTCGGCAAACCTCGGCACGCCCGGCCTGAAGATCATCGAATGTAATGCCGACGTCCTCCTCTACGGCATAGGCCATGTTTCCGGTGCCAGCAAGCTCGACTGGCGCAGCGACCTCGACGACCCGGTGACCCGTGACTATATCGATGGCGAGCGGTTCACCGAACTCATGCGCTCCCAGGGCGTCGAACACGACGACACCCTTGTGCTGTACGGCAATGACGGTAACTCCCACGCCGCGCACGCGCTGTGGCTTTTGACCATGTTCGGTCACACGGACGTCCGCCTGCTCGACGGCGGTCGCGACACCTGGATCGGCGAGGGCCGCGACACCGTCTTCGAAACCCCCGAGCCGCCCCGCAGCCGGTACCCGCACACCGAACGCGACGATACGAGTTTCCGGGCCTTCCGCGAGGACGTCCTCGGCCACCTCGGCGAACCACTCATCGATGTGCGCTCGCCACACGAATACGCGGGCAACCCCGGCGAGGGCGGACCGGGCACGGCCCTGCGCGGCGGGCATATCCCCACCGCCGTCAACGTCCCCTGGACCGACGCGCTCACTTCCGACGGCCGCTTCCGCAGCCGGACCGAACTGGACGAGATCTACGGCGCTATCGATGCCGGGCCCATCACCGTCTACAGCGGGGTCGGCGAACGATCCAGCCACACCTGGTTCGTCCTGAAGTACCTGCTGGGCCGGGAATCCGTACGCAACTACGACGGCTCCTGGACCGAATGGGGCAATTCGGTCAAGATGCCGATCGCAACCGGCCGATTATGAGCGGCGCCACCCCGCCAAGAAACCCCGAACATCACCTCCCACACCAGCCGCAGTACCGAACCCGCATCCCCGCGGCCACGCAACCGCATGAGTCGAGTTTTACGAGACACCCCAAAGGGTTGAGGCCGTCTCGCCGTTCAGGCCTCGAAGCGCATGCGCCGAAGGCGCGAGTCTCGAGGCCTGAACGGCGAGACTTCAGGGCCTCAACCCCGCGCGCGCCAGCGCGCCAAAAACACAGCACCTTCACGAGCGAGCTCACCTCCCACCCTCACGAGCAAGCCCACCCCAACACCTCACCAGCAAACTCACCCCACACCCTGACCAGCAAACTCACCCCACACCCTCACCAGCAAACTCACCTCTCATCCCTACGAGCAAGCCCACCCCAACACCTCACAAGCAAGTTCACCCCACACCCGCCCGAGCAAGCCGCCCTCCCCTCAGCTGCGGAGGCAGCCCCCGGAGGCACCGAACTCGGCATCGACCTCACCGACCGACCCAGAGCACCACGGCCCGAACCGGATCCGGTCTCGAATCATTTCCGGCCCGGACACCGACAGCTACTGACGTAGTCCTCCCGGAGCAAGCCCACATCCCGCCCCATGACCTGACCCACGGATAGGCAGGCCTCCCCCACTTCGGGTAGGCCTGCCTATCCCGGGCACTCCCCCGGCCGCCGAGGCCGGTGATCCGGATGGGCTCAGACGCTCAGCGCGTTTCGGGCCCGGGATCGTTCCACATACCCAGCCGAGAAGCATTGTGATCTGGGACCTACTCCCCGGTAGCCCTATCCGAGTTCCGCCTTTGTTGGCAGACTGCCTACACTCGCCCCGAGACAGTTAGTGTCGACCACGGGCGCGGAGCCCGCTTAGCGGATCCGAACCCACGGACCCGGAGCCCCACCATGCGATCCGATCCCCTTCGGAAGCCGGACAGCGGACCCCGATCCGCGGGAGCGGAGCCGAAGCGCGGCCCATCCCGCACATCGAACAAAGAGATTGCACACAGGAGGCTCAGTGCCCAGCCATGCCAGCGCGCGGATCACGAAGGTACTCGTAGCTAACCGAGGCGAGATCGCCGTGCGCGTTATCCGGGCGGCCAAGGACGCCGGTCTCGGCAGTGTCGCGGTTTACGCCGAACCCGATGCCGACGCACCCTTCGTCGAGCTCGCCGACGAAGCCTTCGCCCTCGGCGGGCAGACCTCTGCCGAGTCGTACCTGGTCTTCGACAAGATCCTGGATGCCGCCGCCAAATCCGGCGCCGACGCCATCCATCCGGGTTACGGCTTCCTCTCCGAGAACGCCGACTTCGCCCAGGCCGTTCTGGACGCCGGGCTGATCTGGATCGGCCCGTCGCCGCAGTCCATCCGCGACCTCGGTGACAAGGTCACCGCGCGCCATATCGCCGAACGGGCGAAGGCGCCGATGGCGGCGGGCACCAAGGACCCGGTGAAGAACGCCGACGAGGTCGTCGAATTCGCGAAGCAGTACGGCGTGCCGGTCGCGATCAAGGCCGCGTTCGGTGGCGGTGGCCGCGGTATGAAGGTCGCGCACACCATCGAGGAGATCCCCGAGCTGTTCGAGTCGGCGACCCGCGAAGCGGTCGCCGCTTTCGGTCGGGGTGAGTGCTTCGTCGAGCAGTACCTGGACAAGGCCCGCCACGTCGAGGCCCAGGTCATCGCCGACCAGCACGGCAACGTGATCGTCGCCGGCACCCGCGACTGCTCGCTGCAGCGCCGTTTCCAGAAGCTGGTCGAAGAGGCTCCGGCCCCCTTCCTGACCGACGACCAGCGCGCCCGCATCCACGCGTCGGCCAAGGCCATCTGCAAGGAGGCCGGCTACTACGGCGCGGGCACGGTCGAATACCTGGTGCAGGGCGATACCGTCTCATTCCTCGAGGTGAACACCCGCCTGCAGGTCGAGCACCCGGTCACCGAGGAGACCTCCGGTATCGATCTGGTCCGCCAGCAGTTCCGGATCGCCGACGGCGAAGAACTGGAGATCACCGAGGATCCGACCCCGCGTGGGCACTCCTTCGAGTTCCGGATCAACGGCGAGGACGCGGGCCGCGGCTTCCTGCCCGCCCCCGGCCCGGTCACCGCGTACTCCGAGCCCACCGGCCCGGGCGTGCGCGTGGACTCCGGCGTGGTGCAGGGCAGCGTTATCGGCGGCCAGTTCGATTCGATGCTGGCCAAACTGATCGTCACCGGTGAGAACCGGACTCAGGCCCTGGAACGGGCGCGGCGCGCGCTCGCCGAGTTCCAGGTGGAGGGTCTGGCCACGGTCATCCCGTTCCATCGGGCGATCGTGGAGGATCCGGCCTTCATCGGCGACGGTGAATCGTTCGACGTCTACACCAAGTGGATCGAGACGGAGTGGAAGAACTCCGTCGAGCCGTTCACCGGCGGCGCCCCGGCCGAAGAGGACGACGAGCCCCGGCAGAAGGTCGTGGTCGAGGTCGGCGGTCGGCGGGTCGAGGTTTCGCTGCCGAATTCGTTCTCGGTCGGTTCCGGCGCTCCGGCAGCGGCAGGCGCGGTCCGCAAGAAGCCGAAGCCGCGCACGCGCGGCGGTGCGGGCGGCGGCGCCGCCTCCGGTGACGCGGTCACCGCACCCATGCAGGGCACGGTCGTCAAGGTCGCGGTCGAAGAAGGCCAGACCGTCGAGGTGGGCGATCTGATCGTGGTGCTCGAGGCCATGAAGATGGAGAACCCGGTCAACGCGCACAAGGCCGGGGTGGTGACCGGTCTGAGCGTGGCCGCCGGTGCGGCGATCACGCAGGGCACCGTCCTCGCCGAGATCAAATAACGGTTCGGCGTCGCGGCCGCCTCGCTGTGGGCCGCGACCGGTATGCGACAGCATGCCGACCAGCGAACCAACAGTAGATGCACACTCACCGGAGCGGGTGCGCGGCCGATGGCCGCCACCCGCTCCGGCGTATGGTGACCCGGTGAGTCCAGGACATCCGACGGTCGCGGAGGTGATCCGCGACCGTTTCGCATCCGGTAGCCGGGCCGACGGTCATCGGCTCGTCCTCGTCATCGAAGGCGGCGGCAGCCGCGGGGTGTACTCCAGCGGGATGGTGCACGCGCTGGAGGAGCTCGGGATGGCCCGGATCTTCGATGCGGTGTACGGCACCTCGGCGGGCGCGATCAACGCGGCCTGGCTGCTGTGCGGCCGCGCGGGCCGGGGATTGAAGGCATGGACCGACGCCGCGATCATGCGCCGGGCGATCGATCCGGCCCGGATGCTGCGCGGCCGGCCCGCATTCGATCTGAACTATCTGGTCCACAAGGTGTACGACGGACTGCATCCGATGGATTTCCCGGCCATCCTGGCCAACGAGACCACCTTCCATCCCATCGCCACCGATATCCGCACCGGCGAACCGGTGGACCTGCACCCTTTCATCGTCGACAAGGCGACACTGCAGACCGCGCTGCGCGCCTCCGCCGGACTGCCGCTGCTGGCGGGTCCCCCGGTGGAACTCGGCGGGCGCCGGTACTTCGACGGCGGCCTCGCGGAAACGGTCCCGGTACGCAGCGCCCTGAAAGCCGGCGCCACCCACGCACTCGTGCTGCGGACCCGGCGCTCCGACGAGCGACGCCCACCGGCGCCTCGGCTGCACGATGTGGTGGGCGGCACGTATATGCGGTTCATCGCGCCCGGTGCCTACCGGGCATGGAAGCTGCGGCCCGGTCAGCAGGCGCTGGAGGACGGGGCGATCACCGGGATGGGTGCGTCGGCGTGCCAGATCCATCCGCCGGCCGGATCACCGGATATCAGCAGCGTCGAAACCGATCCCGGGATCCTGGCGCGCGGAATGGAGATCGGCCGCCGGGTGGTGGCGGAGATCTTCACCGAACTGTCTTCGGTCAGTCGAAGCGGATGCCCTGGGCCAGGGGGAGTTCGGTGGAGTAGTTGATCGTGTTCGTGGCGCGCCGCATATACGCCTTCCATGCGTCCGATCCCGATTCGCGGCCGCCGCCGGTGTGTTTCTCACCGCCGAACGCGCCGCCGATCTCGGCGCCGGAGGTGCCGATGTTGACGTTGGCGATACCGCAGTCCGAGCCGTCGGCGGCGAGGAAGCGTTCGGCCTCCCGCTGGTCGGTGGTGAAGATCGCCGACGACAGCCCCTGCGGGACGCCGTTGTGCAGGGCCAGGGCTGCATCGAAATCGTCGTAGGTGAGAACGTAGAGGATCGGGGCGAAGGTCTCCTCGCGCACCACCTCGGTCTGGGCGGGCATCCGGACGATCGCCGGGTCGGCGTAGAACGCACCGGGACCCACACCCGCGGGTTCGACCCGGTCACCACCGCACAGCACCTCACCGCCGTCGCCGCGGGCACGCGCCAGCGCGTCCCACATCCCGGCCCAGGCGTCGGGGCCGCACAGCGGACCCACCTGGACGCCCGGGTCCAGCGGGTTGCCCACCCGCAGCTGCCGGTAGGCGCGCACCAGGCGGTCGCACAGCTCGTCGGCCACCGACGCGTGCACGATGAGCCTGCGCAGAGTGGTGCACCGCTGTCCGGCAGTGCCGACAGCGGCGAAGACGATGCCCCGTACTGCCAGGTCCAGATCGGCGGAGGGGCCGACCACGGCGGCGTTGTTCCCGCCCAATTCCAGTAGGCAGCGGCCGAACCGGGCGGCCACGCGCGGGGCGACCGCGCGCCCCATCGTCACCGAACCTGTCGCACTGACCAGCGCGACCCGTTCGTCGTCGGTGAGCCGGGCTCCGGCGGCCGCCGAACCCAGGACGAGCTGATGGATTCGTTGATCGGCGCCCACCGTATCGGCCGCGCGGCGCAGCAGCGTATGGCAGGCGAGCGCGGTCAGCGGGGTCCGGTCCGACGGCTTCCACACCACGGTGTCGCCGCAGACCAGCGCGAGCGCGGTGTTCCAGGCCCAGACCGCGACCGGGAAGTTGAAGGCCGAGATCACGCCGACCACCCCGAGCGGGTGCCAGGTCTCCATCAGCCGGTGGCCGGGCCGTTCCGAGGCCATCGTGTAGCCGTAGAGCTGGCGCGACAGTCCGACCGCGAATTCACAGATATCGATCATCTCCTGGACCTCGCCGCGCGCCTCGGCGGGAATCTTGCCCACTTCGAGGGTGACCAGTTCGGCGAGTTCGTCCTGGTGGCGCCGCAACAGGACGGCCAGTTCGCGTACTACGGCGGCCCGCTGCGGTGCCGGAACGAGGCGCCAGGAACCGAATACGGCAGCGGCAGCCGTGAGGGCGGCATCGATCTCGGCGGGTGAGTCGGGCCGCAAGCCGATCAGCACTTCACCGTCGATCGGGCAGTGCACACGCATCTCCCCGGTGGCCGGCGGATCGACCTCCAGTACACGCAGCAGAGTGCCGATCCGCTCGGCGTATGCGGCGGTCACGGTCTCGCGGTCGGTCTCGGTCATCACGAACTCCTCGGGGTGGGCCGGACGAAATGCACTGTGCGAAGAGCAGGGCCGGAGAATGAACGTTCACAACACTGTTCCGGCGGTGTGTCCGCTACGTTAGCCTTCGCTGATGGCGGAAACACCGGCAAAACCAGCCCTGGACGAGATCGATCGCCTGCTGATCCGGGAACTGATGGCCGATGGACGGGCGACCCTGTCCAATCTGGCCGAGAAGGCGAGTCTTTCGGTATCCGCCGTGCAGTCACGCGTGCGCAGGCTCGAGGCGCGCGGCGTGATCCGTGGTTATACCGCGAACGTCGATCCCGAAGCACTGGGACAGCTGCTGTCGGCATTTGTGGCGATCACTCCTCTCGATCCCTCCCAGCCCGACGACGCCCCGGCGGCACTGCAGAACATGCCCGGTATCGAGGCCTGCCATTCGGTGGCTGGCGACGAGAGCTACATCCTGCTGGTGCGGGTGGCCTCACCGCGGCATCTGGAACAGTTGCTGCAGCAGATCCGGGCGACGGCCAATGTCCGAACCCGGAGCACCATAATCCTGCAGACATTCTATGAAAAGTAGTCGATACCGTAACAAGTCCCTTTAGTTACGGACTTGTCAGAAAATCTTTCTGACAAGCCGGGTTCGGTCCCGTACCGTCGGAGTGTGACCATCGAACTGGAGCACTCCGGCACGGGCGGTGGCAGAACCAACGGCCGCATCCCCGCCTCTCGCGTGTTCGAGACACTCTCGGCCAATATGCTGGCCGACGGTTTCGATCTGGTACTCGACCTGAGCGCATCCCACGGCCGCCATCTGGTGGACGCGCGCGACGGCACCGACTACCTCGATATGTTCGGTTTCTTCGCCTCCAGCGCCCTCGGCATGAACCATCCCGCGCTGGCCGGGGACGCCGGGTTCCGCGCCGAATTGCTCACGGCCGCAGTGAACAAGCCGAGCAACTCCGATATCTACACGGTCGAGATGGCGCGTTTCGTGGAGACCTTCGTCCGGGTGCTCGGCGATCCGCGCCTACCGCACCTGTTCTTCATCGACGGTGGCGCGCTCGCAGTGGAGAACGCTCTCAAGACCGCGTTCGACTGGAAGAGCCGACACAACCAGATGAACGGTCGCACAACATGTCCCGGGTTCGAAGGTGGCGTCCTGCACCTCACCGGCGCATTCCACGGCCGTACCGGATACACCCTGTCGCTGACCAACACCGACCCGGTCAAAACCGATCGGTTCCCCGCCTTCGATTGGCCACGAATCGAAACACCCTGCCTCGGAACAGGTATCGATATCGAAGCGGCCGAGCGCCATGCACTGGAGCAGGCAGCGCGCGCGTTCACCGAACGGCCCAACGGGATCGCCTGCTTCATCGCCGAGCCGATCCAAGGCGAAGGCGGCGACCGCCATATGCGGCCGCAATTCCTGCGGGCCGTCCAGGACCTGTGCCACGCCAACGACGCGCTGTTCATCGTCGACGAGGTGCAGACCGGCGTCGGGATGACCGGAAGTACCTGGGCCTACCAGCAGCTCGGACTGGAGCCGGATGTGGTGGCGTTCGGGAAGAAGACCCAGGTGTGCGGGATCATGGCCGGTGGCCGGGTGGACGAGGTCGGCGACAATGTGTTCGCCGTGTCCTCGCGCCTGAATTCCACCTGGGGCGGAAATCTCGCCGATATGGTGCGGGCCACCCGAATTCTCGAGGTGATCGAACTCGACGGACTGGTCGACCGGGCTGCCGAACAAGGCCGCTCGCTACTGGACCTGCTGCGCGAACTCGCCGACCGGCATCCCACGGTCACCGAACCGCGCGGCCGGGGGTTGATGTGCGCCGTAACTCTATCCGACACCGCCTTCCGTGATGCGGTACTCACTACCCTGCGCGAACGCGAACGGGTGCTGATGATCGGCACCGGTGAGCGCGGTATCCGGTTCCGGCCGCCGCTGACCGTGGAGCCCGATGAACTCACGGCGGCGGTGGCCGCATTGGACCGCGTACTCACCGACCTCGGCTGACCGGCCCCGGCTCGCGAACCGGTCAGGCCGGGTCGGGACGCAAACCCAGCGCGCCCTCGGCGAACCGGCGAACCGCCGGCTCCGCGACGTCGAGCGCCTCCCGGTGGCCGGGAAGTGCCCAGCTCTCGATCTCGGCGGTCCCGTCTCGTCGAGGGGTCACGCCGATCTCGGCCACCAGTTCCGCGGTGGTCGGTTCACATACCGCCCAGGAGAAGCGGGACTCCTCGGCCCACTGGGTACGCCGCCGGGTGACGTACTCCGGATCGGTGATCCCGTTCGCGGCCAGCGCCGGCCGGTCGTCGATCCGCTCATCGGCCCGCAGCGCACGCAGATACCATGCGCCCGCATTGATCTCGATCGCCTCCATCCGCTCACCCTGGCACAGCCCGGCGCCGGCGTTCGCTCCGCCTGTGCGCCTACGGCGTACCGCCGCCCTCTTTCCACCCGTGCACGGATTGCCGATGGGCATCGCCGACCGCGCCCACTAGGGTCGGGGTACAGTCCGGCCCCGGGCGGGCCCGGACCACCGTGACCGTCCGGACCGCGGGTCGGCGGTGATCGGGAAGGGTGCGTCATGACCGGGCAGCGATTGGGCCGTTACCGGCTCGAGCGATTGCTGGGCCAGGGTGGGATGGGTCAAGTGTGGCTCGCACACACCGAACCGGCCGGCGGACGCCCGGGCGGCCGGGTCGCGTTGAAGCTGTTGCCCGCCGAACTCGCCGCGGATCAGACCTACCGGAGCCGGTTCGAACGCGAGGCCGAGCTCGCCGCCCGCCTGCACGACAGCCATATCGTGCCGATCGACGCGCACGGCGCGCTGGACGGCCGGTTGTTCATCGAAATGGAATTCGTCGAGGGCGACGATCTGGGCCGGACCCTGCGCACGAGCGGCGCGCTGCCGCCGGTGCGCGCAGTCGATATCGTCGCTCAGACCGCAGCGGCGCTGGATGCCGCGCATCGGGCCGGACTGGTACACCGGGATGTGAAACCGTCCAATATCGTCGTCCGGCGCGACGGCTTCGCCTACCTCATCGACTTCGGTATCGCACGCGGCGCCGACAGCGCCGCGCTCACAGCATCGGGACTGGCGGTCGGCACCTGGGCGTATATGGCCCCCGAACGGTTCACCGGGCATTCCGACGCCCGCGCCGATATCTACTCCCTCGGCTGTGTGCTCTACGAATGTCTGGCCGGGGTCCGGCCGTTCGGCGCGACCGATCCGGCCCGGCAGATGCACGACCATCTCACGACCACCCCGCCCAGTGTGCGCGCCCTGGTGCCGGGGATTCCGGCGGAACTGGACCGGGTGATCGCCCGGGCGATGGCGAAGGAGCCCGGGGATCGCTACCGGAGCGCCGGGGATTTCGCGCGGGCCGCCACGGCCGCACTGGCGGGGACCGCCACCACCGTACTGGCGGGGACCGCCACCGCCCAGCCGGGGACCGCGAGCGCTGCGGATCCAGCCGTCCGGGCGGCCGAGCATCCCGGGACCCGCCACTACGAAGCAGATGACCGGCCCGAACCCGCGGCTGCCCACCCGGGAACCCGCGCCTATACCGAACACCGTCCCGGCGAGCCGGTGCCCTCCCCCGCCTATCGGCCGACCCGGGTATACACCGACCACGCGCCCGGAGGGGCGGCGCATCCTCCCGCTCATCCGCCCACCCGGGCCTATACCCGGCTGGAGACCGGGATGCGGCCGGGCTACGCCGGCAGCCCGGCACAGACCGCCGGACCCGCACCGCACAGCCGGGGTGGCGGCGGTCCCCCGGTCGCCCCGAACCGCCCCGCGCCGCACTATCCGGGCCCGCCGCCCGGTCGGCGCGCACCGCGCACCCGCACCAGAACGCCCCGGCGCCGCAAGAACAGATCGCGGCGGCTGTTGCTGTGGCTGATCGTGCTCGTCGTGGTGCCGCTGCTACTGATCGGCGGCTGTGTGGCCGCACTGTTCGAAGGCGCCGGATCGATCCGGTTCTTCAGTGGTGACGACAGACCGGCGAATGCGACCGTCGCGGATCCGGGCGTCCCGGTCCGGGACGGCAATTTCGAGTTCGCGGTGCTGAACGTGGAATCAGGGGTGCGCGCCGTCGGTATCGAACGCGCCGAGGGGACCTTCGTGGTGGTCAGCTTCACCGTCCGAAATATCGCGGACCAGTCGAAGACCTACCTGCCGCTGGGACAAGAGCTCAACGATACGGCGGGCGCGAAATACAGCCCCGATGTGACCGCCACCGCCCAGCGCGCGGCCGCCGCGGCCGCTCCGCGAAACCTGCGACCGGGCGAATCGCTGGGTACCCATCTGGTCTACGGACTGCCCGCCGGATCGGTGCCGGCGAGCATCACCTTCCGCGATTTCCCGCTGTCCTTCGGCACCACGGTCGCCGTGGACGCGCAGTAGTCCGAGGGACCCGGCCGATCAGTTCAGCCGTAAGGTCCACGCGGTGCGATAGTGCAATCGGACCCGAGCCCCCGGCGCCACATCGAATCGCCAGAAAGACTGCGGCGCGGAGTCCAGGGCGACGACCAGGACCGCCCGGATCACCGCTGGATGCGTCACCGCGAGAGTGTGCGGCTGTGCCTCGGCGACCACCTCGCCGAGCCATCCGCGGACCCGTTCGATCAGGTCCAGAACCGACTCGCCACCGTGGTGGCGGTACCCGGGCTCGGTCAGCCAGCGCCCCACCTCCTCCGGTGCCAGCAGGCCGAGTTCCGCACCACGCCAGGCACCGGCATCGAGATCGCGTAATGTCGATAGTGGTGCGGCGTCCAGGCCCAGTAGTCGGGCAGTCTCTCCGGTCCGCCGCTCCGGGCCCGCGAGCACCAGTGCGCCCGCCGGTGGTTCGACCGCCCGGTCCGCCAGCGCCGCCCGCCCCGCCGGGGTGAGCGGTTCGTCGGCCGGGAACCGCGCCGCCCGCGACGCCTCGGTGACGCCGTGGGAGATCAAGTCGAGTTTTCGAACACCAGGCACCGTCGAAGCATAGAAATGCCGGACTGTCACCGGTAGCCGGTTCGTACCGGCTCCCGGCCCATCGTGCCCCGCTGCCAGCAGGAGGTGATCGAGGATGACAGATATTCTGATCCGCGCCGTTCCCGGTGCGGTCATCGACGAGATCGACCGGCAAGCCAATGGCCTGGGTATTTCCCGAACCGAGTTCCTCCGCCGCCGACTCAGCCGGGAGTTCCGGCCGGTCGGCTGGTTGACCACCTCGGATCTGGTCCGGCTGGCCGGACTGATCGGCGAGGATCACACCCCCGACCTGCTCTCCCCCGATGTCCCCGAGACCGAATTCGCCGATCCGGGTCTCACCGGCCCCTATCTGGTCGAGGAGGCCCCGGGCTGACCGCTTCCACACCCGGCCGGCCCCTACCGGCCGGGTCAGGGCCGCATCCGGCCCGGTGTCGGTGCCCCGGTGCACACTGGGTTCCGTGACCGTTTTCTCCGCCGCCACCCAGCAGTGGTTCGACGGTGCGTTCCCTGCGCCGACAGCCGCGCAGCTGGGGGCGTGGCAGGCGATCGCGGCCGGGGAGCACACCCTGGTGATCGCGCCGACAGGGTCGGGTAAGACCCTGTCGGCTTTCCTGTGGGCGATCGATCAGCTGGCCGCGGGCGATCCACCGGACTCGGGTACCTCGGTGCTCTACATCTCCCCGCTCAAGGCGCTGGCCGTGGATGTGGAACGAAATCTGCGGGCACCGCTGGTGGGGGTACGCCAGACTGCCCGCCGCCTCGGCCTGGTGGCGCCGGAGATCAGCGTCGGCGTCCGTTCCGGCGATACCACCACCCAGGAACGCCGCCGACTACAGCGCACCCCGCCCGATATCCTCATCACCACGCCCGAATCACTGTTCCTGATGCTCACCTCCGCGGCCCGGGAAACATTGCGCAGCGTGCGGACGGTGATCGTGGACGAGGTACACGCCATCGCCGGTTCCAAACGGGGATCGCATCTCGCGCTCTCCCTCGCCCGGCTCGATGCCCTCACCGAACGACCCGCGCAGCGAATCGGTCTCTCCGCGACCGTCCGGCCGCCGGAGGCAGTGGGCCGGTTCCTGGTGGGGCCGGCGCCGATCACCATCGTCTCTCCACCGGCACCGAAAACCTTCGACCTCTCCGTGCGGGTCCCGGTCCCGGATATGACCGAGCCGGGCGATTCGGACCAGCCCGGATCGCTGTGGCCGCATGTGGACGAGGCGATTGTCCAACTCGTGCTCGACCACCGCTCCTCGATCGTGTTCGCCAATTCACGCCGGCTCGCCGAACGGCTGACCGCCCGGCTGAACGAAACCTACGCCGACCGGATCGGCGAGTCCGTCGACACCGCCCATGCCCCACCCGCCCAACTCGGCCCGTCCACCGAGGTCGCCCACGGCGCCGAACAGTTGCTCGCCCGCGCCCACCACGGGTCGGTGAGCAAGGAGCAGCGCGCCCTCATCGAAGACGACCTCAAAAGCGGCCGGCTGCGCTGTGTGGTGGCCACCAGCAGCCTCGAACTCGGTATCGATATGGGCGCGGTGGATCTGGTGGTCCAGGTCGAGGCTCCACCCTCGGTGGCGAGCGGACTACAGCGCGTCGGACGGGCCGGGCACCAGGTGGGCGAGATTTCGCGCGGTGTGCTGTTCCCCAAACATCGCACCGATGTCGTGCACTGCGCGGTGGCGGCCCAGCGGATGCTGTCGGGGCAGATCGAGGCATTGAAGATACCGGCGCATCCGCTCGATATCCTCGCCCAGCAGACCGTCGCGGCCTGCGCGCTCGAGCCGCTGGACGTCGATGCCTGGTTCGACACGGTGCGCGGCACCGGCAGTTACGCGTCGCTGCCCCGATCCTCGTACGAGGCGGTGCTCGATCTGCTGGCCGGCCGCTACCCCTCCGACGAATTCGCCGAGCTGCGGCCGCGGCTGGTGTGGGACCGTGACGCCGGCACGCTCACCGGACGGCCCGGCGCCCAGCGACTGGCGGTGACCTCGGGCGGCGCCATACCCGACCGCGGCATGTTCGCGGTGTACATGGTCGGTGAGAAAGCCTCGCGGGTGGGCGAACTCGACGAGGAGATGGTCTACGAGTCCCGCGTGGGCGATATCTTCGCTCTCGGTGCCACCAGCTGGCGGATCGAGGACATCACCTACGACCGGGTGCTGGTGACACCCGCGTTCGGGCAGCCCGGACGGTTGCCGTTCTGGCATGGTGATTCGCTCGGGCGCCCGGCCGAACTCGGTGCCGCGCTGGGTGAATTCGTCCGACGGGCCGGGTCACAGACCTCGCCCGAAACACTGACCGAACAAACCACCGCCGCCGGGCTGGACGAGAACGCCACCGCGAATCTGCGTGCACTGCTCGAGGATCAGCGCACCGCGACCGGCCGGCTGCCCACCGACCGAACCCTGGTGGTCGAACGTTTCCGAGACGAACTGGGCGACTGGCGGCTGGTCCTGCATTCACCCTACGGGCTGCCGGTGCACGCGGCCTGGGGACTGGCTGTGGGCGCCCGGCTGCGCGAACGTTTCGGGGTCGATGCCGCACCGAATGCCTCCGACGACGGCATCGTGGTGCGGCTACCCGACACCACCGACGAGCCGCCGGGCGCGGAACTGTTCGTCTTCGAACCGGACGAGATCGACGACCTGGTCACCGAACAGGTCGGCGGCTCGGCACTGTTCGCGTCCCGTTTCCGGGAGTGCGCCGCCCGGGCACTGCTGCTGCCGCGCCGCGATCCCGGACGACGCGCGCCACTGTGGCAGCAACGACAGCGGTCGGCTCAGCTCCTCGATGTAGCCAGGAAATTCCCGGAGTTCCCGATCCTGCTGGAGACGGTGCGCGAATGCCTGCGCGATGTGTACGACCTGCCCGCGCTGCGGGACCTGCTCACCGAGGTGGCGCGCCGCCGGGTGCGCCTGGTCGAAGTGGAGACCGCCACCCCGTCACCGTTCGCCAACGCGCTGTTGTTCGATTACATCGGCCAGTTCATGTACGACGGCGACAGCCCACTGGCCGAACGCCGGGCCGCGGCCCTCTCCCTCGACTCGGCGCTGCTCGCCGAACTGCTCGGCCGGGTCGAGTTGCGAGAACTGCTGGACGGCGAGGTCATCGCCCAGGTCGAGTCGGAACTGCAACGCCTCGCCCCGGACCGGCAGGCCCGGGATATGGAAGGCCTGGCGGATCTGCTGCGGCTGCTCGGACCGATCACCGCGGCCGAAGCACGGCACCGCTGCCGCGCGGACCCCGCGGACTGGTTCGCCGAACTCGCCGGGGCCCGGCGCGCGCTCGAGGTGTCCTATGCGGGCGAGGTGTGGTGGGCCGCGATCGAGGACGCCGCCCGCTTACGCGATGCGCTGGGTGTTCCGCTGCCGATCGGCACCCCGGCCGCCTTCATCGAACCGGTCCCCGACCCGCTCGGCGATCTGGTGGCCCGCTTCGCCCGGACCCACGGTCCGTTCACCACGGAGTCGGTCGCGCACCGGTTCGGGCTGGGCGTCTCGGTCGCGGGGTCGGCGCTGCATCGCCTCGGCATCGAGAAACGGGTGGTGGAAGGTGAATTCACCCCGGAGACCGGCGGTACGGAATGGTGCGATACCCAGGTGCTGCGGCGGTTGCGACGGCGCAGTCTCGCCGCCGCCCGGCACGAGGTGGAACCGGTATCCACCGGGACCTTCGGCCGGTTCCTACCCGACTGGCAGCACATCGGTACCGGTGAACTGCGCGGTATCGACGGCGTGGCGACAGTGGTGGAGCAACTCGCCGGCGTCCCGATCCCCGCGTCGGCATGGGAATCACTGGTGCTACCGGCCCGGATCCGCGATTACACACCCGCGTTCCTCGACGAACTCATGGCCACCGGCGAGGTCCGCTGGTCCGGACACGGCGTCATCAACGCCAAGGACGGCTGGGTCGCCCTGCACCCGGCCGACCGAGCTCCGCTCACTCTCCCACCGGCCGACGAACCCGAATTCACCGAGACCCATCTCGCTCTGCTCGCGGCCCTCGGCGCCGGACCGGCCCTCACCACCCCGGCCGGCCATCGGCCCGATGCCGATCCCACCGCATCACCGGTTCCGCACAGCGGTGGCGCCTATTTCTTCCGTCAACTGTCGGACGCGACGGGCCTGCTCGACGACGCCGGGGTCGCGGCCGCCCTGTGGGACCTGGTCTGGGCGGGTCTGGTCTCCGGTGACACCTTCGCCCCGGTACGGGCCCGGCTGTCCGGATCGACCCGGACCCCTACCGCGCACCGGACCCCGCGGCGCGCTCCTCGCGGCCGCACCTACCTGCCCCGGCCGGCGATGCCGAGCCGTTCCGGCCCACCGACCGTGGCGGGCCGCTGGTCGCTGCTGCCCGACCGGGCGACCGACAACACAGTCCGTGCCCATGCCACCGCCGACCTGCTGTTGGAACGCTACGGCGTCCTGACCAAGGGGTCGGTGCAGGGTGAGGGCGTCCCCGGCGGCTTCGCACTCGTATACCGCGTACTCAGCGAGTTCGAGGATCGCGGCCGCTGCCGCCGCGGGTATTTCATCGATTCGCTCGGCGGTGCCCAATTCTCCACCACCGATGTGGTGGACCGGCTGCGCTCCTTCGACAGCGACCGCAAGCCCACGGATGCCGCGCTGGCACTCGCGGCCTGCGATCCCGCCAACCCCTACGGCGCCGCGCTCCCGTGGCCCAAGACCGAAGGCGGGGCCGGTCACCGACCGGGCCGGAAAGC
Source organism: Nocardia sp. NBC_01329 (assembly GCF_035956715.1). Lineage (NCBI taxonomy): Bacteria > Bacillati > Actinomycetota > Actinomycetes > Mycobacteriales > Nocardiaceae > Nocardia > Nocardia sp. NBC_01329. The sequence goes on from NZ_CP108381.1 coordinate 4,768,609, forward strand.
GGGCGCATTGGTCGTCCTGGTCGACGGTGAACTCGTCCTCTACCTGGAACGCGGCGGAAAAACGCTGCTCACCTGCACCGAAGATCCCACCGCTCGACAGGCCGCGGCCGGGGCACTGGCCGACCTGGTCCGGACCGGGCGGGCCGATTCGCTGGTCATCGACCGGGTAGACGGCGAATCGGTTCACGGCAATACCTTCGCCGCCTTCCTCACCGCAGCCGGTTTCGCCGCGACCCCGCAGGGCTTGCGCCTTCGGCGCCGCCCATGACCACGACACAGGCCCGCGATGCCCGAGGGTGATGTGGTCTTTCTCGCCGCCACGCGACTGCGGGCCGCGCTCGACGGCGCGACGCTGACCCGCAGTGATTTCCGGGTGCCCCGGTACGCGACGGTCGATCTGCGTGGCCAGGTGGTGGACAGCGTCGGCAGTTACGGAAAGCATCTGTTCATCCGCACCGAAACCGTCAGTGTGCACACCCACCTGAAGATGGAGGGCACCTGGCGGGTTTTCCGCTGCGGCCAGCGGTGGACCAAACCGCGGGTCGCCGCGCGGATCGTGCTCGGTACCGCCGACGCCGAGGCCGTCGGCTTCGATCTCGGCGTGGTGGAGGTTCTGCGGCGCAGCGAGGAACATCGCGCCGTCGAACACCTGGGACCGGATCTGCTGGGACCGGGGTGGGATCCCGCCGAGGCCGTGGACAGGCTCAGCCGTGACCCGGTCCGGCCGATCGGCCTCGCGCTGCTCGATCAGCGCAATCTGGCCGGGATAGGCAATATCTATCGGAGCGAGATCTGCTATCTGCGCCGAGTCCATCCGGCGCTCCCGGTCGGTGAGGTGGACGATCTGGCGGCGCTGGTGCACGAGGCACACCGGGTACTGCACCGAGCCGCGCACCAGCCGCCGTGGCGGCCGCTGGCCTACGGCCGGGCTCCTCGCCCCTGTCGGCGGTGCGGGACCTCGCTGCGAGTGGAGATGCTGGGCGAGACCGTCCCGGGATACGACCGGGTCAGCCGACGGGAACGCGGGATCTACTTCTGCCCGAAATGCCAGGTCCCGCCGGTTTGAGCCCGTACGCTGGCCCGGACCGGCCGCTGCCCTGTCTGTGACGGCCGCCATGAGCGCAGTAATGTTCGGCCGCTTTCCGACGACACACGGGTACCGCACCGGAAGCAGGTCCCATGAACGTCCGAACCGTCCACTTGGCCGCCGTCACCGGCAAGCTGCTCTCCGCAGTGCTGGCAGTGGTGGCCACCGCGGTGTTCTGCTACTTCCTGCTACATCCCGCCGCGACACCGCAGGCGCCGACACCCGTACCGCTCGGACCTGCGGTGACCACGGCTCCCGGCCACTATCCCGCCGCCCACTGAGCGCGGCGGGGGGTTGTTCAGCCGTCGGTGGGTACCGGCTCCAGGATCTCCGGCCGCGGTTCGGGTGCGGCGATGCGCAGTGCGTCGGCCGAGGCGTCGTCGGGCTGGGTCTGTGATCGGACCTCGGCGTCCACTCGGGCGAGATAGGTCCGGACTTCACGATCGGTCTCCGCATCGCTCCAACCGAGCACCGGGGCGATGAGCCCGGCTACCTCGTCGGCGCATTCGGCGCCGCGGTGCGGGTATTCGATGGAGATCCGGGTTCGTCGCGCGAGGACATCGTCGAGATGTAGCGCCCCTTCCGCGGCTACGGCGTACACGGCTTCGACCCGCAGATAAGAAGGTGCCGCCGCGATCGGTTGTTTGAGATCGGGCCGGTCGGCGGCCAGTGCCATGACCTCGTCGATCAGCGAACCGTAGCGGTCCAGCAGATGCTTCACCCGGTACGGGTGCACCCCGTACTCCTCGGCCAGCTGCACGGTCTGGTTGACCAGCGCGAAATACCCGTCGGCACCCAGCAGCGGGACCTTCTCGGTGATCGAGGGTGAGACCCGGGCCGGGATGTCCTGGGCGGCCTCGTCCACCGCGTCATAGGCCATCACCCGGTAGGTCGTGTATTTTCCGCCGGCGATCGCCACCAGTCCCGGCGCGGTGCGCGCCACCGCGTGCTCACGCGAGAGCTTCGAGGTCTCGTCGCTCTCCCCGGCCAGCAGCGGCCGCAGGCCCGCGTACACACCATCGATATCGGCATGGGTCAGTGGCGTGACCAGGACCTCGTTCACCCGGTCCAGCAGGTAGTCGATATCGGCCTTGGTGGCGGCCGGATGGGCCAGGTCGAGATTCCAGTCGGTGTCGGTGGTGCCCACGATCCAGTGCGCACCCCACGGGATCACGAACAGCACCGAAGTGGCGGTCCGGAGGATGATCGCGGCATCGCTGATGATCCGGTCGCGCGGGACCACGATATGCACGCCCTTGGACGCCCGCACATGGAACCGGCCCCGCTGCTGTGACAGCGCCTGCACCTCGTCGGTCCACACCCCGGCCGCGTTGATCACCACATGCGCCCGGACTTCGCCGGTGGTGCCGTCCTCGCTGTCGCGCATCTGCACCCCGACCACCCGGTCGGCTTCCCGCAGGAACCCCACCACCTGGGTGGAGGTGCGGATCACCGCGCCGTAGTGGGCCGCGGTACGGGCGATGGTCATGGTGTGGCGGGCGTCGTCGACCACCGTGTCGTAGTAGCTGATCCCGCCGATCATCGAGTTGCGCCGCAGGCCGGGAGCCAGCCGCAGCGCCCCGTGCCTACTCAGATGGCGCTGCCCCGGAACAGATTTCGCGCCGCCCATGGAATCGTAGAGGAATAGACCCGCCGCGACGTAGGGACGCTCCCAGGCACGGCGGGTGAGCGGATAGAGGAACCGGAGCGGTTTCACCAGATGCGGTGCGAGCCGCGACATGGACAGTTCGCGTTCCTTCAGCGCCTCGCGGACGAGCCCGAACTCGAGTTGTTCCAGGTACCGCAGACCCCCGTGGAACATCTTGGACGACCGGCTCGAGGTTCCCGACCCCAGATCCCGCGCTTCCACCAGCGCCACCCTCAGTCCCCGGGTGGCTGCGTCGAGTGCGATTCCGGCACCGACGACCCCGCCGCCGACCACCACCACATCGAAATGTTCCTTGCCCATGCGGTCCCATGCCGCGCGACGCTGATCCGGTCCGAGAAATTGCGATCCCGGTTGTATGGGCATCATTCCTCCTCGTGAGCAGGTACATGCGGTTCGCGGAGGCCGTAGCGAACGCGCAGGTCGGTTCGACTCCTGGAGTACGAGATCGACTGGGTTCGGCTGTGGATTCCCGCTTTCGATCTACAGCGTAGGCGGAAAACCGGGGCGCGCCACCACAGGGAGACAGCCGTCACCGACATGCCGGATTACGCTAGCCTCTCGCCATGCGCTATGTGGCCGCCATCGACCAGGGCACGACCTCGAGCAGATGTATCTTGTTCGACCGGCAGGGACAGATCGCGGGCGTCGCCCAGCGCGAGCACGATCAGATCTTCCCGAAGCCCGGCTGGGTCGAGCACGACCCGGAAACGCTCTGGCGCAATACCGAATTCGTCCTCGGCGCAGTCCTGGACGAGGCGGATATCACCGCTGCCGATATCGCGGCGGTCGGGGCCACCAATCAACGTGAGACGACCGTCGTCTGGGAGCGCGACACCGGGCGGCCCGTGCACAACGCCATCGTCTGGCAGGACACCCGCACCGACCGCCTGTGCACCGAACTCGCCGGGGAGTCCGGCGCGGCGCGTTACGCCGAACGCACCGGACTACCGCTGTCCACCTACTTCTCCGGGCCGAAGGTCCGCTGGATCCTCGATACCGTGCCGGGTGCCCGGGAGCGCGCCGAGGCGGGCGAACTGTGTTTCGGCACCGTCGACAGCTGGCTGCTGTGGAAGCTCACCGGCCGGCACATCACCGACGTCACCAACGCCTCCCGCACCTTGTTGATGGATCTGCGGACGCTCGCCTGGGATGAGCAGATCTGCGCGGAGATCGGGGTACCCGTCGCGATGCTCCCGGAGATCCGCAGTTCGTCGGAGATCTACGCGGAGATCGGCGCGGGTCCGCTGGCGGGGGTGCCGGTCGCCGGAATCCTCGGCGATCAGCAGGCCGCGATGTTCGGCCAGGCGTGCCTGGCTCCGGGCGAGGCAAAGAACACCTACGGCACCGGCAACTTCATGCTGCTGAACACCGGCACCACCCCGGTCTTCAGCGAGCACGGACTGCTCACCACGGTCTGCTACCGGCTCGGCGAAGATCCGCCGGTGTACGCGCTGGAGGGGTCGATCGCGGTGACCGGCGCTCTGGTGCAGTGGTTCCGAGACAATCTCGGCATCATCTCCGCGGCGCCGGAGATCGAAGATCTCGCGCGCACGGTGGAGGACAACGGCGGCGCCTATATCGTGCCGGCGTTCTCCGGCCTGTTCGCCCCGCGCTGGCGGCCCGATGCCCGCGGGGTGATCGCCGGCCTCACTCGCTTCGTCACCAAAGCCCACCTCGCCCGCGCGATCCTGGAATCGACCGCGTTCCAGACCCGTGAGGTGATGGACGCCATGCGTGCCGATGCCGAAGCCCGGTCGTTGGATCTGGAGGCGACCGCGCTCAAGGTCGACGGCGGGATGGTGGGCAACGACCTGCTGATGCAGTTCCAGGCCGATATCCTCGATCTACCGGTCGTCCGCCCGCTGGTCAACGAGACCACGGCGCTCGGGGCCGCCTACGCGGCCGGGCTGGCGGTCGGATACTGGTCGGGCACCGACGATATCCGGGCCAACTGGACCGCGGACAAGACCTGGATTCCCGCCATGTCCGCCACCGAACGCGAAACCCGGCTCGGTGACTGGAACAAGGCGGTCGAACGGACCTACAACTGGGCGGAGTGAACCGGCGTCCGGTGCTCGGCGGCGCGGGCCAGCCGTGTCACCGCCTCGGCGAGCGCTTCCGGCGCAGCGGTGGTGAAACACATCCGCATAGCGTTCGAATAGAGCTCGCTCACCGCGAAGGCCCGCCCCGGTACGAAGGCGACCCCGGCGTCGAGCGCGTGGGGCAGTAGTTCGGTGGTGTCGGTTCCGTCGGTGAACTCCGCCCAGACGAACATGCCCCCGGAAGGCGCCGAACAGCGCAACGTATCGCCGAAGTGGTCTCGCGCGGCCTCGACCAGGGCCTCGGCGCGCACCGCGTACACCCTGCGGACGGTCTCGATATGACCGGCGAGCCAGGTGGAATCGGCGAGTAGTTCGGCGGCTATCTGCTGGGTCAATGCCGAACCGCACAGGTCGGCGCCTTGTTTCAGCAGTTCGACGGCCCGGCACACCCGTTCCGGAGCCACCATCCAGCCCACCCGCAGGGTGGGCGCGATGATCTTCGACGCCGACGACAGCCGGATCACCGATGCCGAGTACGAGGCCACCGGCAAGGGCGCGGGCCGGTCGAACCACAGTTCGCCGTACGGGTCGTCCTCGATCACCCAGAAACCGTGCTCTTCGGCCAGCGCCGCCAGCGCCTGCCGGCGTACCGGGCTCATGGTTACGCCACCCGGATTGTGGAAATTGCTCACGGTGTGCACGACAGCCGGCCGTTCCCCGCCGGCGATCAACTCCGCGAGCAGGTCGACCCGTAGACCCTCGTCGTCCAGCGGCACCGCGGCGATCCGCGCTCCGGCGGCGCGGAACACCTGCAGCGCACCGACATAGGCCGGATCCTCGACCACCACCAGCGCGCCCGGGTCCAGCAGTACCTCCGCGAGCAACGACAGTGCCTGCTGGGAACCGTGGGTTACGAAGACCTCGGCGATATCGACCCGGCGCCCCAGCCTGTCCGATTCCCGGTCGGCGAGTACTTCGCGCAGCGGACCCCACCCCGGTGACTCGGTGTACTGGAGTGTGGCGCTGCCGCGCAGTGCCGATTCGGCCGCGGCGGCGATCCGCGCACCGGGCATGAGTTCGGCGTCGGGCAGACCTCCGGCCAGGCTCACGATATTCGGATCGGCGGTGAGTTTCAGCAGGTCACGGATAGCGGAGCTGGTGAGGCCGGCCAGCTTGCCGGCCAGCGGCGGTTCGTAGTGCGGCATGGGGGCCTCCGGAGAATCACCAGGTAGTGCACCCGATCATCCCACGAATTTTCACCATTTGGCATTGTGATTTCACATACTGGGATCAGCGCCGATCCGCGATCACCCACAGCACGGTTTTACCGTCCCGATCCACCGTGGTCACTGTCTGCTTGTACACGGTCTTCTTACCGTCGGGCTGCAACTCGGTGAGATCGACGTCGAAGGACGCCGGGGCCCGCTCGGTGATCCGCACACAATGTGCGGTGCCCGCCGGGATATGCATATCGATCGCGTCCTGGATCGTCTCCGCGCTCGAGATAGCAGGCGAATCCACCGCCACGAACTGGCGGGCCCCGATACCATCGCGCTCCACATAGAACTGGTGCTGGAACCCCAGGATGGCGCCCGCGCCGCTGGTCGTATCCCCGACCCCGTCGCCCACGATCACCCCGCTCTCCTCGCTCGCCGGGCAGCTCAGCGCGGAATCGGCAGTCGCAGGCGTCGACGGTTCATCGTCACCTCCACTCACCTCGACGATCGCCACCCCTACCGCGACCAGAGCCACCAGGACCGCCACGCCCGTCACAATCCGGCCGACCGGGGGACGGCGGCGGGGTTTCGTCGACAGCGCACCGGCCACCGACTGTGGGGTGAGCTTCTGCGCGATCGGGTCGCTGTCCCAGGACAAACCTCCCGGCCGGGGCCGCGCCGAACCCGCGGCCGGATCGGACCCACCGGACTGATCCGGTTGATTCGACTGATTCGGCGAAGGCCAGCGCAGGTCCGGTCCCGTCTGGTGACGAACAGTGGCCTGGTCCGACTCCGGCGCACGCCCGGCGGTGTTGCGCGCGATCGGTTCCGGCGGGATCTGATGGCGGACCGTGGTCGAGTCCGGATCGGATGCGCCGACCGTGGGCCGCGCCACCGGGCGGGAATCGGCCGGAGCCGGAACCTGGACCGGAATCGAACTGCCCGGTGCCCGATACTGCGGCGGTGGCGGCGGAACCGGCGGCGGCTCCGGGGCCGAAGCCCCCGAACCACCGGCCGGTCGCCAGGTCAGCCCGGAATCCTCCGGGCGCGGAGTCGGCTTCCAGCCCGGCTCCGGTACCTCACCCGTCGGCGGACCGAACCCCGACACCGGCGGACCGAAATCGCCGGTAGGGGGCCCGAAATCCGCCCGGTCGGGTTCGCGCTCCCTGCCTTCACCCTCGCCGGTCACAGCCCATCCCTTCCGAGACACGCGGGTGGGGCGGCCGTACACGACCGCCCCACCCGGCAAGATTTCACTCGCGTCAGTACTGGAGTGAACCACCCCACTGGGTATTGACGCCACCGACGTTCAATCCCTGCTCCGGGTAGTTACCAGGCGGCAGCAACGGCGGCGGCGGCGGAATCTTGGCCACAGCGTCCAGGGCGGCGGCACCGCCCGGCTGCTGAACGATCCAATGTTCGACGGCGGCCTTCGCCGTGTTCACCGGCGTGGTGTCGATGACATGGTCGAGGCGGTTGTCCGGCAGTCCGTTCCCACCGGTGAACGTCGACACGTTGATGGTGTTCTCGTCGACGAACTCCACCGAGATACCGGCCTCGCCCGTACCCGTGGGAGTACGGAAACCGGCCGTACCGACGTAGCCGGCCTGGTTGGAGAAGTGATGGGTGTTGGCGAAATGCCCCGGAGCCAGCGAACCACCGTCGAGGGCGGCACCGATCTCCGTATGCGGACCCTGCATCTCGACCACCGGCGCCACCGGCGCCTCGTCCAGACTCGGCGCCTGCCACTGCGGGCTCTGCGGCGCGACCAGGGCATCGGTCTGCGGCGCACCCGGCTCCGCGTTCTCACCCTCGGTGTCCGGCGACGCGGCCGGGGCGTCACCCGGCTTCGCGGGCGGCTGCTGACCCTGCGGCGTATTCGGCGAGATCGCCGGCTGCGCCGGGGCAGGCTGACCGGGCACCGGCAGCGGCGCCACGCGCGGGCTGGTGACACCCGGCTGGGTCGGTCCGGTCAGGCCCTGGTCGTTCTGGCCGTCCTTCTCCGGAGTCGTGACACCGGGCTGGCTCGGGCTCGGCGTGGGGCTGCTCTCCGGCCGCTCCTGATCGCTCTGCACGCCCGGCTGGCTCGGAGTGGTCTCCGGACCGTTCTGCTGCTCGTTGGTGCCCGGCTGCGAAGGCGCAGGCGCCGGTGTCGTCGGTGTCGCCGGCTGATCGCTCGGAACGGCCCCCGCCGGCGACGCGAAAATGGCCATGGCCGCGGCAGTTGCAAGAGGCAGCGAAGTGCTCGCCACCGCCCGGCCCACCCGGTTCGGCTTACGATGTTTCACTATTCGCCCAATCCCTTTCCCGGATGCGTCGCCACTGCGGTTCACATCCAGTTCCGTCTCATCCGAGACACGAACTCCAGCGGGTGACCCGAAGTGGGCCTCGCTGTCCGAGTCCGAAAGGACGAACCCCCCGGCACCAAACCTCGCGACCGCCCGTCGATCGCATCTCTGCCTGGGAAGTGAACCATACTCGAGCAGTTCCGGCAATGTGGCGAAAACTCACCACCGGCAGGAACACTCACGGGCGGCGAACCAATGAAAAAGCAGCGACGCGACCCGTAACTCAGACCCGGTTCCGCGCCCGGAATTCGTTCTCGGACGCATTCTCCGCACAGCGGGCATGCGCAGAAAGTATCTGCCCTTTTTATGTAGCGACAAAGCGAGAGAACAGCAACCGAACGAGGGCATAACGGCCGCCCGTGCCGGGTCCACGACCGCGACCGTCGAGCGCTCGAAGCGCAAGGCTTACACGAGTCGATCGAGGCACTCCCTCCGGGCCTCACACCCTCACAGACGGCCGGTTTCCGAGGTCGAGCCCTTTTCCGTAGCGCGGAAGCGAAGGAGCGCGGCGACCGATCATGTGCGGTCGGCCAGCGGAGAGCGCCGACTGTTGAGCACCGACGAAGCCGTGACCTACCGAGACAGTCCGGCGCATCCGCACTCTCACCTCCCCGATTCGCTCGCACTTTCCGTCTATTCCGGATGGCCGCCCGCCGCGGTCGGGGCCCGCCCCGATTCTGGAGCGACGGAGCGAGGGAGCGCAGCGACCGAGCGGAGGAGTGAAGAATCGGGGTCACGAGGGCCCCGACCCGCCCCGCCGCAGGCGGGGCAAATGAACTCAGCCCAAGTCGTCGTGGCGCATGAGTTGACGGGCGGCCTCCATGACCGAACCGGTGAGCGACGGGTACACCGAAAAAGTCTGCGCCAGATCATTGACCGTCAAGTTGTTCTGCACCGCGAGCGCGATCGGCATGATCAGCTCCGAAGCGATCGGCGCGACCACCACACCACCGATCACCACCCCCGTCGCCGGGCGGCAGAAGATCTTCACGAAACCGCGGCGCAACCCCGACATCTTCGCCCGCGGATTGGTGTTGAGCGGCAGCATCACCGTGCGCGCCGGAACCTCACCGTCATCGATCGCGGTCTGACTCACGCCCACCGTCGCGATCTCCGGGCGGGTGAACACCGCCGAGGCCACCGTTTTGAGGCGGATCGGGCTGACTCCCTCGCCCAGCGCGTGATACATGGCGATCCGGCCCTGCATCGCGGCCACCGACGCAAGCGGCAACAAACCCGTGCAGTCACCCGCGGCGTAGATACCGGGCACCCCGGTCCGCGATACCCGGTCCACCCGCAGGTATCCGCCCCGATCGAGTTCGATACCGGCCTGTTCCAGGCCGAGATCACCGGTGTTCGGGATGGAGCCGACGGTCATCAGCGCATGCGATCCCGAAACGGTGCGGCCGTCGGCCAGGGTGACCAGCACCGAATCGCCCGTACGCTCCACCTTGTCGGCACGGGCGTGCTTCACCAGTTCCACACCGCGTTCGGCGAAGGCGTCCTCCAGGACCAGCGCGGCATCGGCGTCCTCACCCGGCAGTACCCGGTCCCGGCTGGACACCAGGATCACCCGCACACCCATTTCCGTATATGCGGAAACGAATTCGGCGCCGGTCACACCGGAACCGACCACCACCAAGGTCTCCGGCAGCTCCGCCAGATCGTAGAGCTGGCGCCAGTTCAGGATCCGCTCCCCGTCCGGCTCGGCACCGGGCAGCACCCGCGGCGAGGCGCCGGTCGCGAGCAGCACCACCTCCGCTTCGACGACCTCTTCGGTCGAGTCAGGGAACGACACCACGACCCGATGTGTCGCCCGGCCCGATCCCGCACCCGCCAGCCGGCCCCGCCCCGGCAGCACTCGAACCCCCGCCGCCTGCAACTTCGACCGGATATCGGAGGACTGCGCCAGCGCCAGCGCCTTCACCCGCTCGTTGACCTCCGGCAACCGCACCGCCGCTTGACTCGGATCGAGAGTGATCCCCAGGTTCCGGGCACGCCGCAGATCGGTCCGCACACCGGTGGAGGCGATGAAGGTTTTCGACGGCACGCAATCCCAGAGCACACACGCCCCGCCGATACCGTCGGAATCGATCAGCACCACTTGCGCCCCGTGCTGGGCCGCGACCAGGGCTGCCTCGTAACCGGCCGGTCCGCCACCGATGATTGCAATGCGGGTCATACATTCCCCTGTCCTGATCACCCGCGCGCGGCGCGGCAGCTTCGCGGCCCTCACTCGCCGCGTCCAGCCTAATAGGTGCTGCTCGGCGCAGGGCCATCGGCATTCCGCGTCCGACCGGAGCGAAGCTCGTGGTACCCGGCGGGTACCCGCCGCCACACCCGCGCCCCGGGCGGCCCGACCGGTCGAAGCACATCCTGGAAAGCGAATTACGACGCCCCGTACCGAAGCGAGCGACCACACAACTAAGCTGCCGGTGTGCCGATCTACGCTGCCTACGGGTCCAATATGGATTCGACCCAGATGCTCGAGCGCTGTCCGCACTCCCCCATGTCCGGGACGGGCTGGCTGGAGGGCTGGCGCCTCACGTTCAGCGGGGACGATATCGGCTGGGAAGGTCCGCTCGCCACCGTCGTCGAAGAACCCGGCTCCAGGGTCTTCGTCGTGCTCTACGACGTCTCCCCGGAAGACGAGCAACGGCTCGACCGCTGGGAAGGCTCCGATTTCGGGATCCACCGCAAGATCCGGCTCCGCGTCTCGCCCAGTCCGGGCAGCGGCACCGACCCGATCCTCGCGTGGCTGTACGTCCTCGACGCGTACGAAGGTGGGCTGCCCTCGGCGCGATACATCGGCGTGATGGCCGATGCCGCCGAGAAGGCCGGCGCGCCCGAGGAATACGTCCACGCGTTGCGTACACGCAACAGCCGGAACGTGGGACCGGGAAACAACTTCAGCTGAGCTGTGTTTATTTGCGGCGCCTGCGGCGCCGCGGGTCGAGGCCCCTGGAAGTCCCGCCGCTGCGCCCTCGAGACTCGCGCCTTCGGCGCATGCGACGTGCGGTCGGCCATCCGTGGAATGTGACCTGCGGAGCACCTCCGGCCAAGGGCGGGACGGGCTCGACCTTTTCGGGCCTCGTAAAACTCGGCACCGGGCGAGCGCGACCGTCCACGAAAGCGACACACACGAGGTTTGCCGGTGATACGAACCCGAGGAACCCGCCGGAACAAAGGCGAGCTCACCGGCGAACAGCCACCGGAACCGAGTGACAGACACACAACCCTCGACCGCACCATGCGACCGACCGGGCACGGGCACCCTCCACCGACCCGCGCAATGCTCTCAAACCCGGATGCCGACCGCGACCGCGAATCCCGGCGCAACCGCATGAGTCGAGTTTTACGAGACACCCAAAGGGTTGAGGCCGTCTCGCCGTTCAGGCCTCGAAAGCGCATGCGCCGAAGGCGCAAGTCTCGAGGCCTGAACGGCGAGACTTCAGGGCCTCAACCCCCGCGCGCGCCAGCGCGCCAAAAACACAGCACCTTCACGAGCAAGCTCACCTCTCACCCTCCCACGAGCAAGCCCACCTCTCACCCTCCCACGAGCAAGCCCACCTCCACCTTCACGAGCGAGCCCACCCCTCCTCTTCATCAACAAACCCCTCACCTACAAACCCACCCCGCACCTTCACGAACCAGCACACACTGTCAGCCTTCACCAGCGAACCCATCCCGCACCTTCACCTACGAACCCACCCTCACCTTCACGAGCAACCTCACTTCTCACCCCTCACGAGCAAACACACACCCGCTCTCACCAACAAGCCCATCACTCACCCCTCACCAGTTAGCCCACCACTCACCCCTGCAAGCAAGCCCACCACTCACCCCCGCAAGCAAGCCCACCCCTCAGCCTCACCAGCAGATCCACTCTCCCGACCTCCGCACACCACGTTCACCCCGACCCCGCCGGCGAAGCCGCCTCGGCTCCACCGGTGGGTCGGGGTGCAAGCGAGGCCGCGACCCGGCCGGCCCCGGCCCCTACCGGAACGCTCAAACCAATTCTTGCCCCGCTTGCAGAACGATATTCGTCAACGTCCGAACCCCCACCGGCAGCGCTCGCTCGTCGATGTCGAACGTCGGCTGGTGCAGGTCGAGCTGAGGGCCTTCGCCGGACCAGACGCCGAGGCGGGCCATCGCGCCGGGGACTTCTTCCAGGTACCAGGAGAAGTCCTCACCACCGCCGGATTGGGGGGTGTCGGCGAGGGCGTCGGGGCCGATGGCGCGGACCGCGTCGCTGAACATGCGGACCGATTTTTCGTCGTTGACGACGGGGGGTACCCCGCGCCGGTAGTCGAGTTGATAGCGCACTCCGGTCGGGGCGAGCAGGCCGTCGACGATTTCGCGCACCATCGGTTCGAGCAGCGCCCAGGTGGCGTGGTCGCCGGTTCGTACGGTGCCGGTGAGCATGCCGGTCTGTGGGATCGCGTTGGGTGCTTTACCGGCGCTGACCGCTCCCCACACCATGACCGTGCTGGTGCGGGGGTCGATCCGGCGGGTGAGCAGACCGGGCAGACCGGTGATGACGGTGCCGATGGCGTAGACGAGGTCGCTGGTGAGGTGGGGGCGTGAGGTATGCCCGCCGGGTGAGTCCAGGACCAGTTCGACAGTGTCGGCCGCGGAGGTGATGGCACCGACCCGGATGCCGACCTTGCCGGCTTCCAGTCGCGGGTCGCAGTGCAGGGCGAATACCCGGTCCACACCGTGCACAGCCCCATTGGCGACCATGTCGATGGCGCCTCCGGGCATGACTTCCTCGGCGTGCTGGAAGATCAACCGCACACCTACCGGTAGGTCGTGGTCGGCCAGAGCCAGGGCGGTACCGAGCAGGATGCTGGTGTGCGCGTCGTGGCCACAGGCGTGGGAGACCCCGGGAACCGTGGAGGCGAAGGGCCGGCCGGTGAATTCCTGGAGTGCCAGCGCGTCCATATCGGCACGTAACGCGATTCGCGGCGCGTTCTCGGGACCGATATCGCAGATCAGACCGGTACCGGTCGGCAGTACCCGGAACGGGAGTCCGGCCTTCGTCAGCCAAGTGCCGACGAACTCGGTGGTCGCGAACTCGGTGCGGGATAATTCCGGGTTGGCGTGGATGTGCCTGCGCCATTGAACGAGATCGACCGTGTGCTCGGCCAGCCACGCCGTCACCGCGTCCTGTCCGTCTCGCACCGTACGGCCGGTTGTGCTCACCGAATGTCCTCCTGTCGTAGAACGAGCAGCTGTGAACCGCTTCTGCACGTGTACGGGCCATCCGTACACGTATCGTCCGCGACCGTGGCCGCGGTACATACCGGCGGTTCCGCTATCCCCCGGGGAACGGCCGTATCCTCCAGTTTCGCACCGCAGCCGGATCCGTGCGCGAACGGCATCCGCGCCGCGCCCGCGCATCCGGTGCGGCGGGCTCGTTCGACGCTAGTTCGAGGCGAATGCCAGGTTATCGGGAGTGGTCGGCACCGCCAGCCCGGTCAGGGCCGTGGCGTGCAGGGAACGTTTGATGGCGGGCAGGCTGGGTGTCCGGTTTGCGGCCAGTCCCGCCGCTCGTTCCACCGCGGCGGTGCGCAACGCGGCGGGCTCGGCGATATCGTCGACGATCCCGGCGGCGAGGGCTTCCGCGGCGCCGAAGCGGTGTCCGGTGGTCATGGCCGTCACCGCCACCTGATTGGTCAACCTGCTGCTGATCAGGGCGTTCATGCCGATGGTGAAGGGCATTCCCAGATGCACTTCGGGCAGGCACCAGAACCCGCGGTCGGCCCGCATGACCCGGAAGTCGTGCGAGGTCGCGAGCATGGCTCCGGCGCCGAAGGCGTGGCCGTTGACGGCGGCGACGGTGGGCAGCGGGAAGGCCAGGATCCGGCTGAACACGCTGTGCACGCGGTCGAGGTAGCCGTGCATCCGGTCGAGATTCGCGAACAGCCAGTCGGTGTCGAGGCCGTTGCTGAAGAACTTCCCGGTGGCGGTGGTGACCAGCGCGGCCGGTCCCTCACTGGCGGCCACCGTATCCAGCAGCGCGTGTGTCTCGTCTATCCACTCGTGGCTGAAGCGGTTCTCGCTGTCGGTCTGGCCCTCATTGCCCAGCGAGAGCACGAAAACGTTCCCATCACGTTCCAGGTACGGCATCTGTGCAGCGTATCGGCTGCGGGTCGGCGGGCGGGCGCCGGAGCCGTCACCGGCGCAAGCGGTTCGGGCGGGCCGGCGGGGCGCGAGGCAATACACTGACCGCCATGCTTGCCGAAGAGGCCGCCGAGGAGATCGCGGCCCGGACGTCAGTGGATCGCCATCGGGTCGCGGTGGTGCTGGGTTCGGGGTGGCAGGACGCTGTCGCCGAGCTCGGGACCCCGAATGCCGAGATACCGATGCCGGAGTTACCCGGGTTCGCCGCGCCCACCGCGCAGGGTCATGTCGGCCGGGTGGTGTCGGTATCGGTCGGCGATACCGACACCCTGGTTCTGATGGGGCGCCAGCATCTGTACGAGGGTCATGGGGCCGAAGAGGTCGTGCATCCGGTGCGTACCGCGGTGGCAGCGGGCGCGGAGACTGTGATCCTCACCAATGCCGCCGGTGGTATCCGGCCGGGGCTGCGGGTCGGTGAGGCGGTGCTGGTGCGCGATCACGTGAATCTCACCGGTACG
This sequence comes from Nocardia sp. NBC_01329, assembly GCF_035956715.1. Taxonomy (NCBI): domain Bacteria; kingdom Bacillati; phylum Actinomycetota; class Actinomycetes; order Mycobacteriales; family Nocardiaceae; genus Nocardia; species Nocardia sp. NBC_01329. The sequence goes on from NZ_CP108381.1 coordinate 4,783,616, forward strand.
ACGCCGCTGGCCGGGGCCTCTTTCGTCGATATGGTGGATGCCTGGGATCCGGAATTGCGCCATCTCGCCCGCCGCATCGACCCCGACCTCACCGAGGGCGTGTACGCCGGGCTCACCGGACCGCAGTACGAAACCCCCGCCGAGATCCGCATGCTGGCCACGATCGGTGCTGATCTGGTGGGGATGTCGACGGTGCTCGAAGCCATCGCCGCGCGTGCCCTGGGGGTCCGGTTGCTCGGTATCTCACTGGTCACGAACCTGGCGGCCGGGGTCACCGGTGCCCCGCTGACCCACGCCGAGGTGCTGGCGGAGGGGCGCGCGGCGGCCCCGCGGCTGGGCAAACTGCTGCGCGGGCTGCTGGAGCAGTTGTAGATGCTGACCTTCGGCACAGCGGGATTGCGCGGGCCGCTGGCGCCCGGGCCGGACGGTATGAACGAGACCACGGTTGCCCGGGCCACGGCCGGGGTCGCGGCCTGGCTGCGGGACCGCTGTCTCGGCGGTGGCCGGGTGGTGGTCGGCCGGGACGCTCGGCACGGGTCGGCGGAGTTCGCCGAGATCACCGCCGAGGTGCTGGCCGCCGCCGGTTTCGCGGTGATCCGATTGCCCGAGCCGCTGCCGACGCCGGTAACCGCCTTCGCCGTACGCGAATCGGGCGCGGTGGCGGGTGTGCAGATCACCGCCTCCCACAATCCGCCCGGCGACAACGGCTACAAAGTGTTCGTCGACGGCGGCACCCAGCTGGCACCGCCCGCCGATACCGAGATCGAGCAGCGGATCACGGCGGTCACCGAACCGATCGAGCGCACCGCGGTGACCGTATCCGGCGGTGAAGTCCTGTCGCGCTATCTGGCCCGGGTCGCGCAGCTGCCGCAGCTGATCGGCGGCGACGGGGAGCGTGCCGGGATCCGGATCGCGTTCACGCCGATGCACGGAGTGGGGGGAGCCACCGCAGTACACGCGCTCACCTCGGCGGGTTTCACCGATATCCACGCGGTGGCCGAACAATTCGCACCCGACCCCGATTTCCCCACGGTGGCGTTCCCGAATCCCGAGGAGCCGGGGGCAGCGGATCTGCTGTTGCGGCTGGCCGAACGGGTGGATGCCGATCTCGCTATCGCATTGGACCCCGACGCGGACCGCTGCGCGCTGGGCATCCCGACACCGGACGGTTGGCGGATGCTGCGCGGTGACGAGACCGGGGTCCTGCTGGCCGATGACGTGCTGCGCACCGCCGGGCCGGATGCGCTGGTCGCCACCACGATCGTCTCGTCGCGGCTGTTGTCGCGGCTGGCGCCGGCGCGGGGCGCCCGCTATGCCGAAACCCTCACCGGGTTCAAATGGCTGGCCCGCGCGGGCGATGGGTTGGTCTACGCCTATGAGGAGGCCATCGGCCACTGTGTGGACCCGGCGACCGTCCGCGACAAGGACGGGATCTCCGCGGCCGTCCTGGCCGCGGACTTGGTCGCGCGATTGCGGGTTCGCGGTCGCACCCTGGACGACGAACTCGACGAGCTGGCGGTCGAGTTCGGTGTGCACGCGGTCGACCAGGTTTCGCTACGCCTACCGGATCAGCGGGCGGCCGCCGCAGTGCTGACCGCGCTCCGTGGCGCGCCGCCGCGGACGCTGGCCGGAACCGCGGTCGAATACACCGACATGTCGGCGCTGCGGGGCCGGATGCGTACCGACGCACTGGTGTTCACCGGCGGTGGGGTCCGAATGGTCGTCCGGCCCTCGGGCACCGAACCGAAGCTCAAGTGCTATCTGGAGGTTGTCCACCCGGTTTCCGGTCCCGCTGGGCTGCGGGCCGGGCGCGACACTGCCCGGGAGCGGCTCGCGGAGCTACGCGCCTACTGTCGCACGCTGTCGGGCTGAGCGGGTTCAGCGTGGTCCGAACTGCCGGTCCCCGGCATCGCCGAGCCCGGGCACGATGTAGGCGTCGTCGTTGAGCCGGTCGTCGATCACGGCCGTCACCAGCCGGACCGGATAGCCCGAACCCGCCAGCGCCGCTATTCCTTCGGGAGCGGCGACCACGCAGACCGCGGTGATGTCGAGTGCGCCGCGGTCGGCCAGCAGACCCAGTGTGTGCAGCATGGATCCGCCGGTTGCCAGCATCGGGTCCAGGACCATGACCGGGGTCGCCGAGAGGTCGTCGGGCAGCGATTCCAGATAGGGCACCGGCCGATGGGTCATCTCGTTGCGGGCGACACCGACGAAACCCACTTGTGAGTCGGGGATCAGGTCGGTAGCCGCGTCGACCATGCCGAGCCCGGCTCGTAACACCGGGACCAGCAGCGGTGGCCGGGCCAGCCGCGCACCCTGAGTGGCCGCGACCGGCGTGGTGATGTCGAAATACTCCACGGGAGCATCGCGCAGCGCCTCGTAGACCAAGAGCCTGGACAGATCTCGCAGGGCGGCCCGGAAGGCGGGGTCGGGTGTGCGTTCGTCGCGGAGAGTGGTGAGCAGTATCGCCACGAGCGGATGATCCAGCGTGTGCGTGCGCATGGAGGAACGATAAAGTCGAAGGGGCGGGCGTGGCGGTTTCGCCGTGACTTTCCGCGGGTTCGGTTTTCGGGGAACCGTCCGGGAAGCCGCTGCGTCGAAACCGGTGGATGACATACTCTGCCCGTTAACGAAGTCGAGGGGGAACTCTGATGGTGAACATCTCAGCCGATGCCCAGGGCATCGCGGCCTACGGCACCACCGCCGGGGTGATGGCCGCCGAACTCGCGGCGGCCGGGACCGGCGCATCGGGTGCGGCGCCCACGATCCTCGGCCCGATCTTCGGTTTGGTCGGCGGCGATTTCCTGGCGGCGTACGCGGCCGCACACGCCGGTCATATGGCGACGATCGGCCAGTTGTCCGCGGTGCTGGGCACGATGAGCGGCGCGGCGGGCGTGGCCGCGGTGAGTTACGCCGACGCCGATATCAGCAATGCGGCCGCCCTGCGCGGTGCCGCCGGGGAGTGACCCTGTGATCGATATCAATACGCTGGCCAAGCCGATTCTCGATCTGCTCGCCAGTTTCGGCACCGGTGTGCTGGCCACCGGCGGTCCCGGCGACGCACTACGCGCCGCGTCCACGGCCATCGAGCAGGTCCACACGTTGGGCCGCAACGGAATCAACCAGATGAACACCGCGTGGGACGGCACCGGCGCGGACGCCGCGACCTCCAAGGCCCTGCGGGTACAGACCTCGGCCGCGAGCATCTCCGACCGCGGCAACGAGATGGCGACGGTGATGGGGCAGGCCGCGGCCCATGTGGAAACCGGCAACAAAGATCTCACCACCATCGCGCAGTCGTTCGTTAACACCGCCGCCGCGGCCGCGCCCACCCTGGGCACCCCGGCGGGTCTCTCACTGCTGGTGGGGTCTGCCATCGACCATCTGGGGCAGGCACTGGGCGTGGTGGGCCGGGTGCAGAACGAATTGCAGACCCAGACCAGCTCCATGAACGAACTCACTCCGCCACCGTCCACTCCGTCTGCCGCGAACACCGCGCCGGTGAGCACCCAGGCCGTTTCCACGGTGGCCTCGGGCCTGAGCGGTGCGGCCGGGATGGCCGGCTCGATGATGAGCACCGCCCTGTCGTCGAGTCCCGGCGGCACCACCACCTCGTCCGGAACTCCCAAGAAGACCGCCACCACCGCAGGCACCACCACCGAGGGCCAGGGTGTGAAGGTCACCCTGCCGGACGGGAGTGTGGTGGAGGCACCGAACGAGAAGGCGGCCACCGCGGTGAAGTCGGCGCTGGGCACGTTGGGCACACCGTATGTCTGGGGCGGCAACACCCCCGGCTCCGGCTTGGACTGCAGCGGTATGACCAAATACGCCTACGGCGAGGCCGGTGTGGAAATCCCCCGGTTGGCCAACGAACAGGCCAACGGCGCGACTCCGGTTTCTCCCGGCGATCTGGCACCCGGTGACCTGGCGGTATGGGACGGTCATGTGGCGATGGTGATCGGCAACGGGCAGTTGATCGAAGCCGGGGATCCGGTGCAGATCAGTTCGGTTCGGACGGAGAACAGCGGGATGGAGTTCCTCGGTTTCTACCGGCCGACGGAATGAATCGCAGGCAGCAGAGGCCGCCCGTTGCGGGGGTGGACATCCGATCATGACGAGTGGACAGAATTATGAGTGAGCAGCAGGTTCCCGAGGTGCCCAATGTCACGATGGCGGCGAGCCGCAATCGGACCGGCACCCTGTCGGTACGGGCCACCGACCAGGGGATGCCGGTGGAGATCAAATTCGAACGCAGCGAATACCGGTACGGCGCACAAGCTCTCGCCGACGAGATCCTGCGGCTGACCCACCGTTCCACCATCGCGGCCAAGGCCAAGCGCCGGGAGATGCTGGCGGAGAACGGAATGCCCGACGAGATCCTGGACCAGCTCGGGCTGCCCACCCGGCAGCAGGCGGTCGACGAACTCGACCGGATGGACGACGCCGATACCGGCCAGACCAGTTGGATGAGGCCGGTATGAGCGACCGGCGTACGCGGTACCAACACAGCGGATTCCCGCTCGTATCCAGGAGGCATGCATGAGCGCGGAGATGGACGCCCTGGTCGCCGGCGCCACCCGGAAACTGGAAGCGCTGGAGGCGGCGCTGTACGGACTCAAACAGGTCCGGGGCCGCTTCGGCACCGAGGACGGGATGGTCACCGCCGAGGTCGACAGCGACGGTGCACTGGTGAATCTGCAGCTCACCGAGGCCGTGACCACGCTCCCTCCCGCCGAAGCGGCACAGCTCATCATCTGGGCGTGCCGGCAGGCCGCCGAGGACGCGGGCGGCCGACGCTCGGAGATCGTTGCCACACTGAACGAATCGTTCGCGCCGGCACCGGTAGCAGTGGTCGAACCGACCGGAACCCGGCCCGCCGACGCCTGACGAGACAGGCTCCCGGATGCACCTCCGCACATATCGCGGACCGCGAAGTGGGTGTACTTTCGCCACCGCCACGGCCTGCACGGATTGCGTATCGCCGCCTGCACCGGGGCCGGGTACGAACCAGGGGTGGGCTCCGCCCTGCCGGACCTATTAGGCTTCGGCGTATGGCTTCTGGAGACATCGTCCCGATCGAGCTCGGTTTGACCGACGGCGATCTTGTCACCCTGTGGGCACCGCGCTGGCGTGACGGTGACGACGAGTGGGAGGCGTTCCTAGGGCACGAGGATGCCCTCTACGGCTTCGAGTCCGTGGCCGAACTAGCGGCCTTCATCCGAACCGACTCCGATAACGACCTGGTCGATCATCCGGCGTGGAAGGTGGTCGCGGGTCTCTCGGCGGCCGAGTTCGAGCCCGACGACAACTACTCCTTCGACCTGGTCGGGGTGCCGGAACTGGCCGCCGGTGATCCCGATGTGGACACCGTCGCCGAGTTGGAGGACACCTTGGCCATGGTGCGCAATATCGGCGAGGTCTGCGAACTCGATACAGTCACCAAATTCTTCGGTTCGCATCCGTCGCTCGGGGCGCTGGCCGGGGGCACCCATATGTTCGCGGGGCGCGAAGGCCAGGAGCTGTGGGATCGGATCGGTGCCGCGGTGGCCAAGAGCTGGGACGATGTACTCGATGCCATCGATTCGGTGGTCCGGGTGCCCGAGGTCGACGCCGAGGCGGTCGCCGTGGCCGAGGCCGAATTGCTGGCCGCCGAGGAGAACGAGGTCGATGCCGACGACGTGGCCGACACCGACGACGACAGCGATTTCGAACCTGTCGATCTGGACGAGGACGACGGCGGGGACGACGACGCGGAACTCACGTTCTGGGAGGAAGTGGGCATCGACCCCGTCAAGATCGTGACGACCGATACCGAATACTTCACCCTGCGGTGTTACCTCGACGACGAACCGATCTTCCTCGGCACCAAGAACTCTATTTCGGTGTTCGGCAGTGAGCGTGCGCTCGCGCGGTATCTCGCCGACGACCACGAGCACGATCTGTCCCGGATCAGCACGTACGCCGAAGTGCAGACCGCGGCCATCGACGGATCGCTGGAGGTCGAGGTCACCGAGGAGAACGTCTACGTGCTGCCGGGCCTGGCCGACGACCTGGCCGAGGGACCGGAGTCCGTGGATACCGAGCAACTGGACCTGGTTCTGGAGCTGTTCTCCGACGCCGCCGACTATGCCGGTGACGATGCGGTGGAGCAGGCTCTGGCCAAATCGACGCCGCTCGGCTGGTACGTCTCCTACCTGCTCAATCCGGATCCGACCCGGATGGCGCCCAACCCGCCGTTCGACGCCGAATCACAGGCCTGGCGCGAGCTCGAACACAATTTCGAGTCCCGGCTCACTCCGCGCTGAGCCGGTATCCGTGCGCACTCAGGTCTCGATGTGGACACACGGCGTGACTTTCTGTCGATAAACCGGCATCGACTGGGCACACTGACTGGCCAGCGGCGTTCGTTTGCGTAGCCATCAGCCATTGCCCGGCTTGCCGGGTGCGGTGGCACGCCGCCGCACCAGGGCAGATGTACGAAGGAGGACCTATGCCGACAGTGCGGATCGAGCTGGATCAGGACCTGTTGGTGGCCGCGGGGGCCATAATGGGCACGGCGACGAGCAAGGCGACCATTCACGAGGCCTTGCGCCGGATCGTGGTGCACGAGCGCCAGCTACGGCATTTCGAGCGGCTTGCCGCGTCGGCACTGAACCGTTCCCCGCAGCCCGCGGTGGTCGACGGCTGAGCCGCCCGGCTCCCCACCGCAGCTCATCGCCCGGCCGCACCCGCCGAAACTGTCGGTATCGGCTGGCATGATCCGGACGCACGGACTCTGGAGGGGGATTCATGCCGGTACCGATCGCCGATCTGCCCATAGCGCAGCGACCGCGCGAACGTCTGTGCGCGCTCGGCCCGCAGGCGTTGAACGACGGCGAACTGCTCGCGCTGCTGCTCGGCCAGGGCCGCCGCGGGGAGAGCGCCGTCGAACTCGCCCTCGCACTGCTCACCGAGTTCGGCGGAGCGGGCGGGCTGGCCTCCGCACGCCCGGAGGAACTGCTGCGCCGACCGGGAGTAGGGATGGCCAAGGCCGCGGCGATCACCGCCGCGTTCCAGCTCGCCGCCCGAGCGCGCGCCGGCACCCAGGCCCCGACGCCCCTGCTGCGGGCCGGCGATGTGGCTCGGGAAGCCGCACCGCTGTTCGCGGGAGCCCGGGTGGAGCGGCTCCTGGTGCTGATCTGCGATGCGCGCAACCGGCCACGACAGCGGATCTTCGTCGCCGAGGGCGCCATCGATGAGGTTGCGGTACCGGTCCGCGAGATCCTGAACACAGTCCTGCGCCACGACGGCCGCGCCTTCGCGGTGGCACACAATCACCCGTCCGGGGACCCGACACCCAGCCCGGACGACCGCCGTGCCAGCACGCTGCTCGCCGCGGCGGCACAGACCGTGGGTCTGCGGTTCCTGGACCACGTGGTGCTCGCCGGCGAGGACTGGCGGCGCGCTGCCCCGTTCGACGATGTTTTCCCGTGAGTCCGCCGTTTCGCCGGCTCGGCACCGGCTGTGGTTTCGCGGGTGTGTCGAAACGATCGGCCGGAGCTCAGGAGCCCGGTTCGACAGCAGCGGCGACCGGCGTTTTTCCGGCTGCGCCGCGGGCCCGGCGGCGACCGGCGGCCAGCCGGGAGCCGATCAGCCCCTGCCGCGGCGCGAACAGGTAGACCACGGTGAACGCCACCCCTTGGGCCAGCACGATGGTGGCGCCGGACGCGGTATCGGCGTAGTAGCTCACGTACAGGCCGGTGACCGCGCAGATCGCCGAGAGTGCCGGAGCGATCACCAGCATCCGCCCGAACCGGTCGGTGAGCAGATAGGCGGTCGCGCCGGGAATGATCAGCATCGCCACCACGAGGATCACACCGACCGCCTGCAGGGCGACCACCGAGGTCAGTGCGAGCAGGCCGAGCAGGGTCGCGCCCAGCACTCGCGGGTTCAGGCCGAGCGCGTACGCGTGGGTGGGGTCGAAGGCGTACAGGGTGAAGTCGCGGCGTTTGAGGACGAGCGCGGCGAAGACGAAGGCGGCCAGCCCGGCGATCTGGGCCAGTTCCTCTGTGCTCACGCCCAGCAGATTGCCGAAGATGATGTGGTTGAGATCGGTATTGCTGGGCGTCACCGAGACCAGTACCAGCCCGAAGGCGAAGAGTGTGGTGAACACGATGCCGATGGCCGCGTCCTCTTTCACCCGGCTGGTATCGCGGACCAGCCCGATCAGCCCGACCGCCAGGAACCCGAAGATCACCGCGCCGACGGCGAACGGCACCCCCGCGATATAGGCGAGCACCACTCCCGGCAGCACCGCGTGCGATACCGCGTCTCCCATCAACGACCAGCCCACCAGCACCAGCCAGCAGGACAGCAGACCGCAGACGAGCGCCGCGACCACGCTGGCGGTGAGTGCGCGCACCATGAACGCATAACGCATCGGTTCGAGAAAGAATTCGAGCAGGTCCATCACACTCACCGCTGCCCGATGACGTCGAGGCCGAAGGCGAGGGCGAGGTTTTCCGGTCGCAGCGCTTCCGCCGGAGCGCCGTGCACGAGCACACGCCGCATCAGCAGCACGGCTTCGTCTGCCAGCCCGGGCAGGGCATGTAGGTCGTGCGTCGAAATCAGCACGGTCGCCCCGTCGGCGGCCAGTTCCTTCAGCAGGCCGGTGATCGTCGCCTCGGACCTCTTGTCCACCCCGGCGAACGGTTCGTCGAGCAACAGAATCCGGGCGCCCTGCGCGATACCCCGGGCCACGAAGGCGCGTTTGCGCTGACCACCGGAGAGCTGACCGATCTGGCGACCGGCCAGATCGGTCAATTCGACCCGTTCCAGCGCTTCGTCCACGGCGGCGCGGTCGGCCCGGCTCGCCCGCCTGGTGAATCCCATCCGTCCGTAACGCCCGGTGGTCACGACATCGCGTACCGACAGCGGAAACGACCAGTCCACGGCCTCGTTCTGCGGTACATATCCGAGGACACCTGCCCGCCGGGCCGCCACCGGTTCGGCACCACCGATCCGAACCGTTCCGAGATCGGGGGTGATCATCCCCATGAGAGTTTTGAACAGAGTCGATTTCCCGGACCCGTTCATTCCGATGAGCGCACAGATCCGGCCGGCGTCCACGGTCAGCCGGACCTCGTCCAGTGCCTGGACTTCGCCGTAGTAGACGGTGACGCCGTCGACGTCGATCGCGGGGACTGTCATGACCTGCTCCCGGTGAGTGCTGCGGCTATGGTCTCGGCGTCGTGCCGGATCAGGTCCAGATAGGTCGGTACCGGCCCGTCGGCGGCCGATAGCGAATCCACGTAGAGCACCCCGCCCAGCCGTGCGCCGGTGGCTTCCACGACTCGGCGCATCGGGGCATCGGAAACCGTGGATTCGCAGAACACCGCCGGGACCTCGTGGTCACGGACGTATTCGATGACCCTGGTGATCTGCTGCGGGGTGGCCTGCTGTTCGGCGTTGACCGGCCAGATGTAGTACTCCGAGAGTCCGGCGTCGCGGGCGAGGTAGGAGAAGGCGCCTTCGCAGGTCACCAGGGCCCGCTGGCGGCGGGGCAGGTTCGCGAGGTCGGCGACGAGTTCGTCGTGGACCTGCTGCAACTGTTGTTTGTAGGTTTCCCCGTTGGCCCGGAAGGCTGCCGCGTGTTCGGGGACGAGCCGGGAGAAGGCGGCGACGATATTGTCCACATAGGTCCGCACGTTCAGCGGCGACATCCAGGCGTGCGGATTGGGTTTTCCGGCGTAGGCGTCGGAGGTGATCGGTACCGACGCGACCCCCTCGCTCACGGTGACGTGCTCGGCGTCGAGATCGGCCACGAACTGCCCGAACCAGGCCTCCAGGTTCATCCCGTTGTCGAGGATGAGGTCGGCTTTGGCGGCGCGTTTGATATCGCCCGGCGTGGGTTCGTAGCCGTGGATCTCGGCACCGGGCTTGGTGAGCGACTGGACTTCGAGGTATTCGCCCGCGACGTTCGAGGCGATATCGGCCAGCACGGTGAAGGTGGTGGCGACGACCGGTGCACCGGTGCGCGGTAGGTGGAACGTATCGCAGGCGGTGAGTACGACGGCGAGGCCGCAGGCCGCGAGCGCAGCGGCGATCCGGGGAAACACTCGCATTCCGAACCACCGCCTTCCAGTCAGAATGGTAAGTTCGGGTACCCGAATTATCAAGTTCGTGTGACGGAATACAAATGGCCGGAGATGCAGAACCGCTCCCGTGCCGGGCACGAGAGCGGTTCTGTCGGCGGGGTCGAGCTCAGCGCGCGAACAGCAGCGCCCGCTTGACCTCTTGGATGGCCTTGGTGACCTCGATACCACGCGGGCAGGCATCCGTGCAGTTGAAGGTGGTGCGGCAGCGCCACACACCGTCGACCTCGTTGAGGATGTCCAGGCGCTCTCGGGCTGCCTCGTCACGGCTGTCGAAGATGAAGCGGTGCGCGTTCACGATCGCGGCCGGACCGAAGTAGCTGCCGTCGGTCCAGTACACCGGGCACGAGGTGGTGCAGCAGGCGCACAGGATGCACTTGGTGGTGTCGTCGAAGCGGGCCCGGTCGGCCTGGCTCTGGATCCGCTCGTAGGTCGGCTCGTTGCCGGAGGTGATCAGGTACGGCTTCACCGCCCGGAACGCGTCGAAGAACGGTTCCATATCCACGACCAGGTCCTTCTCGACCGGCAAACCGCGGATGGGTTCGACGGTGATGGTGACCGGCTTACCGTTCTTCGGCAGCATGTCCTTCATCAGGACCTTGCAGGCCAGCCGGTTCACCCCGTTGATCCGCATCGCGTCGGACCCGCACACACCGTGGGCGCAGGAGCGACGGAAGGTGAGAGTGCCGTCCAGGTAGGACTTGATGTAGATGAGGAGGTTCAGGAACCGGTCCGTCGACAGGGCCGGCACCTGGAACGACTCCCAGCGCTGTCCCTGACCGTCCTCCGGGTTGAACCGCGCCACCTTGACGGTGATCATGGTCGAACCCTCGGGGACCGGCGCCGGGCTAGCGGCCGGAGCTGCGGGATTCTCGGCTACAGCGGTCATCAGTACTTACGCTCCATCGGCTCGTAACGGGTCTGCACCACCGGCTTGAAGTCGAGCCGGATATCCGAGAGGAGATCCGCGCCTTCCTTGTACGCCATCGTGTGCCGCATGAAGTTCACGTCGTCGCGGTCCGGGTAGTCCTCGCGCGCGTGCCCGCCACGCGATTCCTTGCGGTTGAGCGCACCGACCACCGTGACTTCGGCCAGCTCCAGCAGGAAGCCCAGCTCCAGGGCCTCGAGCAGATCACTGTTGTAGCGTTTGCCCTTGTCCTGCACCGTGATCCGGGCGTAGCGCTCCTTGAGCGCGTGGATATCGGTGAGGGCCTGCTTGAGAGTGTCCTCGGTGCGGAACACCGAGGCGTTGTTGTCCATCGACCGCTGCAGTTCGGTGCGGATATCGGCGACCCGCTCGTTGCCGTGGTCGGACAGGATCAGCGACAGCCACTCCTGCACCATCTGCGACGGGTTCTCCGGCATCTCGACGAACTCGGCGCGGTGGGCGTATTCCGCGGCGGCGATACCGGCGCGGCGGCCGAATACGTTGATATCGAGCAGCGAGTTGGTGCCGAGCCGGTTCGCGCCGTGCACCGAGACGCAGGCGCATTCACCGGCGGCGTACAGGCCGGGAACGATATCGGTGTTGTTCTTCAGCACCTCGCCCTCGATGCGGGTGGGGATTCCGCCCATCACGTAGTGGCAGGTGGGGAATACCGGCACCAGTTCCTTGACCGGGTCCACACCGAGATAGGTGCGGGCGAACTCGGTGATATCGGGCAGTTTCTCCTCGAGCACGTCCTCGCCGAGGTGGGTCACGTCGATGTAGACGTAATCCTTGTTCGGTCCGGCGCCACGACCCTCGAGCACCTCGAGCACCATCGAACGGGCGACGATATCGCGCGGCGCGAGGTCCTTGATGGTGGGCGCGTAGCGCTCCATGAACCGCTCGCCGTCGGCGTTGCGCAGGATGCCGCCCTCACCGCGGACGGCTTCGGAGATGAGGATGCCCAGACCGGCCAGGCCCGTCGGATGGAACTGGTGGAATTCCATATCCTCGAGCGGCAGGCCCTTGCGGAACACGATCGCCATACCGTCGCCGGTGAGCGTATGCGCGTTGGAGGTGGTCTTGTACATCCGGCCCGAACCGCCGGTCGCGAAGACGATCGACTTGGCGTGGAAGACGTGCAGTTCACCGGTGGCCAGCTCGTAGGCGACCACACCGGTGGCGACCTGGCCGCGATCGGTATCGGTCAGGACCAGGTCCAGCACATAGAACTCGTTGTAGAACTCGACGTCGTGTTTGACGCAGTTCTGGTACAGCGTCTGCAGGATCATGTGACCGGTGCGGTCGGCGGCGTAACAGGCGCGCCGAACCGGGGCCTTACCGTGGTCCCGGGTGTGCCCGCCGAACCGTCGCTGGTCGATCTTGCCCTCGGGCGTCCGGTTGAACGGCAGACCCATCTTCTCGAGGTCCAGCACCGCGTCGATGGCCTCCTTGGCCATGATCTCCGCCGCATCCTGGTCGACCAGGTAGTCACCACCCTTGACCGTGTCGAAGGTGTGCCACTCCCAGTTGTCCTCTTCGACGTTGGCCAGGGCCGCGCACATACCGCCCTGCGCCGCGCCGGTGTGGCTGCGGGTGGGGTACAGCTTGGTCAGCACCGCGGTCCGGGCCCGGGGACCGGCCTCGATAGCCGCGCGCATACCCGCGCCACCGGCACCGACGATCACGACGTCGTACCGGTGCTCCTGAACAGGGCGGGATTCAACGGAACCGCTGCTTCGTTCGCCGCTCTCACCAGCGGTGTCGATACTTTCGCTGCGCTCACCAGCGGTGTCGATTCTTTCGCTGCGCTCACTCATGCGAGGGGGCCCGTTCCTAACTGATGTTGGGGTCGAAGGTGAAGATGACGTAGGTGCCCACGCCCATGATCAGGATCATCGACAGCACCAGCAGTGTGTTCAGCCAGAACCGGGTCGAATCCTTGCGCGAGTAGTCGGCGATCACGGTGCGCACACCGTTACCGCCGTGCAGCTGGGCCAGCCACAACATGGCCAGATCCCAGATCTGCCAGAACGGGCTGGACCACCGGCCGGCGACGAAGGCGAAGTTCAGTCGTTTCACGCCACCGTCGAGCAGCAGCATGATCGTCATATGACCGAAGACCAGCACGATGAGCGCGAGACCGGAGAAGCGCATGAACAGCCACGCGTACTTTTCGAAGTTCCCGCTGGCGTGCGAACGCTGAGACCGCGGCAGATCCAGACTCGCGGGACGGTCGTGGGATTTACCGAGAACAGGTGCGGACATGACTCAGTGCTCCGTCAACAGTAGGTAGAACATGCGGCCGATCGAGGGCACCAGCAGCACGACCACGAGCCCGATGATGCCCCAGAGCATCTGCTTCTGGTAGCGGGGCCCGTTGGACCAGAAGTCCACCAGGATCACTCGCACACCGTTGAGCGCGTGGAACAGCACGCAGAAGACCAGGCCCATTTCCATGAGCGCCACGAGCGGTGTCTTGTAGATCGCGATCGCGTCGTCGTACATCTCCGGGCTGACCCGTACCAGCGCGGTGTCCAGGACGTGTACGAAAAGGAAGAAGAAAACCGTGACACCGGTGATCCGGTGCAGGGCCCACGACCACATTCCGGGGTCGCCTCGGTACAGCGTTTTGCGCTTCGGCTGAGCCGGAGCTTCTATCGTGGCCATTGGGTTTCGGTGCCTCCAACATCGTTGATGGACCCGGTCACAGATCCCGGCACCGGTGTGGCGGGCCGGGATTTCGGTGGCGTACCAACCCACGGCCGACAGGGGCCGACTCCGGGGCCGCTGTCGATGGGCTCGCCGCCGCCGAACCTGAACCGATCTGTTCTGGACTCTAATCCTCCGACAAACGGGGAACTAATTCGGCGGGTCGCGCGTTGCGCCCAGATCACACAGGTTAGGTTTACCTTTGTAGGGCGGTGAAGGGGTTTCGCGGCGGGTTCGTCGCGCCTTCTACCGTCTACCCACAGAACCCTTCCGCGGTATCGAATTGTTCCGCAAAACCCTGCTGTGCAGCGCATTTCACATCTCGACCCGGGCACACGAGCAGGGCAGCCGTTTACGGTTCGCGCACGGACTCACAATGCCGATGTCGCCATTGCGAATGCCGATGTCGCCATTGCACGCGGCGGCAATGTGCAAAATGTCTCAGTCCACACGGCCAAGTTACTCAACAGTAGCCGATAGGTCGGTTCCGGACGAAAGACTTTTCGGCAATAGGCGGAATTACGCGAAGGTCCGGACCCTATGCACCCGCTGGAGTCCGCGCCCAGCGGCAGCGCCGGGTCCACCGGCCACCGGCCGCCGTACCGCCCGAGAGCCGGAAGCCGGGCCGCCGCCGGTGGACCACCGCGGGTCAGTCGCCTTCGTGAATCGATTCGACCCGGAGTCGTACGGCTTCGTAGTTGAAAACGGTATCGACGATTTCGCCGGGAACCCGGCCGAGCAGGGCCTGGCTCGCCAGTGCGCTCTGCGGGTACTTGCCGACGGCGGGATCTGCCTCGTCATCGGGCACGATCCGGTACTCCATCCGCACCTCGACCTTGTCGTGGGCGTCGAGCTTGGACAGCAGCATTTTCGAATACACCATGACGATGAGGAACTTGGGAAGCGTCATTCGCACCTTCCTGGTGATGACCCGGCCGAGCGGCCGGGCACTCTACATATCTCCGAGCGGAACGACGTGTTTCACTTCCGCTCGGAGCGGATCCGGCGCTGAACATCGGGCGCGGAACGCACGGTGGACACGGTGATGCGGCAGGCTGGGCCGGGACGCCCACGGACGCGGGAGCAGCTATGGCTATCGATTGGAATCTTCTTCGCACCAACGCGCATACCGCTATGCGACGCGCCTATGCCCCCTATTCCAGATTTCCGGTGGGTGCGGCCGGCTGGGACGGCGACACTGTCTCGATCGGCTGCAATGTCGAGAATGTGTCCTACGGCCTGGGGCTGTGCGCCGAATGTGTGCTGGTCGGCAACAACAGATCCGCGGGCGGCGGGCGACTGCTCGCGGTCTCGGTCTGCGACTCCCGGGGCGAGATCCTGCTGCCCTGCGGCCGCTGCCGCCAGGTGCTCTACGAATTCGGCGGCAAGGACCTGCTGATCGACCACCGGGACGGACCGGTCCCACTGGGGCGGCTGCTGGCCGATGCCTTCGGTCCCGACGACCTGGCCGCGGGTCTGACCTGATCCGTGACCGGAACCATGGAATCCCGGCGCGATCGCACGGGTTGGTCCGGGTATGACAGTTCCCCTCTCCGTTCTCGACCTCGCCGCCGTCGCCGCCGACGGATCGCATCGGCAGGCGCTCGCCGACACCCTCACCGTCGCCCGGGAGGCCGAGCGACTGGGGTTCCGCCGGTTCTGGGTGGCAGAGCACCACGGCATGCCGGGTATCGCCAGTTCGGCGCCGCCGGTGCTGATCGCCGCGGTGGCCGCGGCGACCGAACGGATCCGGGTGGGCTCCGGTGGCGTGATGCTGCCCAACCATTCCTCGCTGGTTGTCGCCGAACAGTTCGGCACCCTGGTGGCGCTCTACGGCGACCGTATCGATCTGGGGCTGGGCCGCGCGGCCGGTACCGATCCGCTGATCTCGGCGACCATCCGGCGCGGTGCCGCGGCCGAGGCGGTGGAGGATTTCCCGAAACAGGTGGTGGAACTGCTCGCCTACTTCGGGACGATCCCGCCGCTGCAGGGCGGGCAGGGCGACCGTATCCAGGCGGTCCCCGGTAACGGTGACTCCCCCGAGATGTGGCTGCTCGGTTCGAGTGATTTCAGTGCCCGGCTGGCCGCGATGATGGGGCTGCCGTTCGCGTTCGCCCACCATTTCGCCGGTGGGCGCAACACCCCGCTGGTCTTCGACCTGTATCGCAGCGAGTTCCGGGCCTCGGAGGTGCTCAGCGAACCGCGTTCGATGCTGGCGGTGGCGACCGTGGTCGCCGAGTCCGCCGCGGAAGCCCGGCGGCGGACGCTGCCGCAGAGCCTGGTCCAGCTGCGGATGCGCACCGGGCAGCTACCGCAGCGGATCCCGACACTGGCCGAAGCGGAGTCGTACGCGTGGTCGGACGCGGAGAACGCCTTCGTCGACGACCGCAATGCCGATCAGGCCATCGGCACCCGC
This sequence comes from Nocardia sp. NBC_01329, assembly GCF_035956715.1. Classification (NCBI taxonomy): domain Bacteria; kingdom Bacillati; phylum Actinomycetota; class Actinomycetes; order Mycobacteriales; family Nocardiaceae; genus Nocardia; species Nocardia sp. NBC_01329. Next base: position 4,799,805 of record NZ_CP108381.1, read on the forward strand.
GATCAGGTCATCGATCGGCTCGACACGCTGGCGAAGGACACCGGCGCGGACGAGATCATCGTCGCCCCCACCGGGCCCACGGTGGAACACCGGCTCGAAACGCTGCGCGCCCTTCAGGAGTAGCGTCCGCCGGCGCACCGCATCGGCCACGCGACGCTGCCAGACTGGGGTCGTGACGGCACACGACGCGGTATCCATCATCGGGGCCAAACGCGACGGCGGCGAACTGTCCGACGCACAGATCGACTGGGCCGTAGCCGCGTTCACCCGCGGTGAGATGGCCGACGAGCAGATGGCGGCGCTGGCCATGGCGATCGTGCTGCGGGGGATGAACCGCCGCGAGACCGCGCGCTGGACCGAGGCGATGCTCCGATCGGGTCGGCGTCTGGATTTCACCGATCTCCCCCGGCCGACGGTGGACAAACACTCCACCGGCGGTGTGGGTGACAAGATCACCCTGCCGCTCGCTCCCCTGGTGGCGGCCTGCGGTGCGGCCGTACCGCAGCTGTCCGGGCGCGGACTGGGTTACACCGGCGGCACCCTGGACAAACTGGAATCGATTCCCGGCTGGCGGGCCGATATCGGGCCCGGCCGGATGCGCGAGATCCTCACCGACCCGGCCGCGGGGTGTGTGGTCTGCGCGGCCGGGGCCGACCTGGCTCCCGCCGACAGACGGCTCTACGCGCTGCGCGACACCACCGGCACCGTCGAATCCATCCCGCTGATCGCCAGTTCGATCATGAGCAAGAAGATCGCCGAGGGCACCGCCGCCCTGGTACTCGACGTGAAGGTCGGGTCCGGTGCGTTCATGCGCACCCGCGAGGACGCGTACGCGCTGGCCACCGCCATGGTCGAACTCGGCGCCGATGCCGGCGTCGACACCGTGGCCCTGCTCACCGCCATGGACGCTCCGCTGGGCCGCACCGCGGGCAACGCGCTCGAAGTCGCCGAAGCCGTGGAGGTACTCGCGGGTGGTGGCCCGGCCGATGTCGTGGAACTCACGCTGGCCCTGGCCCGCGAGATGGTCGCGCTGGCAGGTCTGGACGCCGACCCGGCCGCGGCACTGGCCGACGGCCGCGCCATGGACCACTGGCGGGCGATGATCCGCGCCCAGGGCGGCGACCCCGCCGCACCGCTGCCCGCCGCCGCTCACACCGAAACCCTGTCCGTCCCCTCCTCCGGCATCCTGACCGGGCTCGACGCGCGCGGAATCGGTATCGCCGCCTGGCGGCTGGGCGCCGGCCGGGCCCGTCAGGGCGACCCGGTCCAGGCCGGTGCCGGGATCCGGATACACGCGGGCCCGGGCGACCGGGTCATCGCCGGCCGACCGCTGCTCACGCTGCACACCGATACCCCCGAAGCGTTTCCGCGCGCGTTCGAGGCGCTGGCCGAATCGATCACCATCGACACGGAATCCACCGGCGGCCCCGCCCGCGGCCCACTGGTCCTCGACCGGATCGGTCCCGACCGGCGCGGCGTCCACTCCGGCCACCACTGGACACCGCACGGGCAGTCCGGGCACTCGCCCGCCCGCTCGGGTCGGGTCACCGGCCACACGCATCCGTATCCGGCCGCTGACCACGGGAAGAATTCAGGGTGAGCGGCAGCCGAAGAGGCGAGACGTTTCCGGGCGTCCGGCTGACCTGCGAGACATTCGGCGATACCGTCGGTACATGACCGGACCTTTGCCGCTGGATCTCGCAACGCTGCGCCGGGCGCCGAAAGCCTTGCTGCACGATCACCTCGACGGCGGCCTGCGGCCCGCCACCGTGCTCGACCTCGCCGCGGACTGCGGATACGACCGGCTACCCGCGGCGGACGCGGAATCACTGGCCCGCTGGTTCCGGGACGCGGCCGACAGCGGCTCGCTGGAGCGCTATCTGGAGACCTTCACCCATACCGTCGCGGTGATGCAGACTCCCGAAGGATTGCACCGGGTGGCCCGCGAATGCGCGGAGGATCTCGCCGCGGACGGTGTCGTCTACGCCGAGGTGCGATTCGCGCCCGAACAGCATCTCGCCGCGGACCTGACCCTCGATGAGGTGGTCGAACACGTACTGGCCGGGTTCGCCGCGGGCGAGGCGGCCGCCGCCGGAGCGGGGCAGCCCATCGTGGTGCGCTGTCTGCTGACCGCTATGCGGCACGCGGCGAGGTCCCGGGAGATCGCGGAGCTCGCGATCCGCTTCCGGGACCGGGGGGTCTGCGGGTTCGATATCGCGGGCGCGGAGGCCGGGTACCCGCCCACCCGTCATCTGGACGCCTTCGAATACATGCGGGTCAACAACGCCCATTTCACGATCCACGCGGGTGAGGCGTTCGGGTTGCCGTCGATCCACGAAGCGCTGGCGTTCTGCGGCTGCGACCGGCTCGGGCACGGGGTCCGCATCGTCGACGATATCGAGGTACCCGGCGGGATCGAGAACGCCCGGCTCGGGCGGCTGGCGGCCTATGTGCGCGATACCCGGGTACCGCTGGAGTTGTGCCCGTCGTCGAATGTCCAGACCGGCGCGGTGCCCTCCTTGGACAAGCATCCGTTCGATCTTCTTGCGCGGCTGCGCTTCCGGGTGACGGTGAACACCGACAACAGGCTGATGAGCGATACCAGCATGAGCCGGGAAATGCTGAAACTGCACCAGACCTTCGGCTACGGCTGGAGTGATCTGGAACGATTCACCATCAATGCGATGAAGTCGGCGTTCATCCCGTTCCCCGAGCGGCTGCGCATCATCGACGACATCATCAAACCGGGATACGCGGTACTGCTGGGCTGAACCGGCTGTGGACGGCCGCGCCCGCAGCGCCATCTAGGCTCGGCGTCGATGTACAACAGGCAGCAAAACCAGCGCACCCTCCGTCTGCTCGGCTCGGTGCTCGCCGCCGCGGTTCTCGCGGCCGGAACGACCATCGTATGCGGGCCCGCGACAGCACAGCCCGCACCACCCACCACGACCCCGTTCACCACGCCGGTCACCGATTCCTGTCCACAGAAGACGCAACCGCCCCCGGCGATCGATGCCTCCGAGGTCCCGGAACCGGGCGAATCGGCGCCGGTGCCACTAGCGGTCCCCGATTCCCCGGTCGGCGGCAAACGGCTCGGAGAATGCGGTGTGGTCCTGCCCACCGGTGCGCCCGCGCTGCCCGCGGATATTTCCGCGACCGCCTGGATGGTCTCGGACCTGGATACCGGCGCGGTCCTCGCCACCAAGGACCCGCACGGCCGGTACCGACCGGCCAGCACCATCAAAGTGCTGTTGTCGATCATCGCGCTCCGCACCCTCGACCTGGACAAGGTCGTCGTGGGTACCCAGGCCGACGCCGATGTCGAAGGCACCCGGGTCGGAATCGGGCCGGGCGGCCGCTACACCAACCGGCAGTTGCTGCACGCCCTGGTGATGGCGTCCGGTAACGATGCCGCCCACGCACTGGCCGCTCAACTGGGCGGCGACGAGGCCGCGGTGGTGAAGATGAACGACCTCGCGGAATCGCTGCACGCTTACGACACCCGCGCGGCCACTCCGTCCGGACTGGACGGGCCCGGGATGAGTACCTCGGCCTACGACCTGTCTCTGCTGTTCCGGGAGGCCATGTCGATCCCGCTGTTCGCGGAGATGATCGAGACCGAGCAGTACGACTTCCCCGGGTTTCCCGCCGACCCGAGGATCCCCGGCGATCAGGACCATCCCGGTTTCCCGATCGCGAACGACAACGGCCTGCTCTACAACTATCCCGGCGCCCTCGGCGGCAAAACCGGCTACACCGACGACGCCCGCCAAACCTTCGTCGCCGCGGCGGAACGCGACGGCCACCGCCTCGCGGTCACCCTGCTTCAGGCGGATGTGCTGCCGATCCGGCCGTGGGAGCAGGCCGCGCGCCTACTCGACTACGGCTTCGCACTGGGCCCGAACACGACGGTCGGTGAAATCCCCGGCGACGAAACCGAATCCAGCGCAGCCGGACCGGAAACGGCGGTTCCGCCGCAGGACGCCGTGGCGTATTCGGCTCAACCGCAGGGCGGCGGCCAGTTCGAAGAGCTCTGGATGCTGCTCTTGGTCGGTGCGCTGATCCTGGTCCCGATCCTGCTGGTGAGCACCTGGCATATCCGGACGCGTCACCGCTGAGTTGGCCGGGCCGCACCCCGGAGCGTCCGGCGGTCTAGTCCCGCCGCCGGCGCTGCCACCGGGCGACACCCAGCGTGGCGAGCGCGCCCGCGCCGAACAACGCGGCACCGCCGAACAGTCCCGGCCGCCCGCTCGCCACGCGCGGCCGGATCATGGCCGGTCCGGGCACCGGCACCGAGGTCAGTTGCTCGTTCTCCCGGGAGGTCGCCGCCCAGGCCGTCGCGAACAGGATGATCCGATAGACCACGTAACTGAACACCATGATGCCGATGATCGAGCCGAAGGCCGCCCCGGCCGGACTGTTCAGCACCGACCGCATATAGATCCCGGCGATGTTCTTGAACACCTCGAACCCCACCGCCGCCAGAGCGGCGGCTTTCAGCGCACTGCGCAGCGTGACCGGTTCCCGGGGCAGACGCGCGATGATCCAGGCGAACAATGCCCACGAGGCCACCATGGCGAGCACGGTGGACAGCAACCACAGCAGCCAGCGCACCCCGGGCATCTGCTCGAGTCCGATCAGTTCGAGAAACTGCACGCCGAGCCGACTCGACGCCAGCGCCGACAGTCCCAGTGACACCACCAGAGCCAGGAAGAGACCGAACAGCGCCCCCAGATCGGAGAGTTTGGTGCGCAGCCAATTGTCCTCGTCCGAGGGCTGCTCCCACTGTTCGGTCAACGCCTTACGCAGATTCGCCATCCAGCCCATGCCCGAATACAGCCCGGTGAGCAGACCCAGGACACCTACCGTCCCGCGGGAGCGCACCGCCTGGTCGATCAGATCGTTGAGCTGGTCACCCATCTCGCCCGGGATGTTCTCGACGACCTTCTCCTGCAGCTCACCGAGCAGCTCGGCATTGCCCGCGAGGACGAAACCCGCGATGGCGAAAGCGATCATCAACAGCGGGAACAGCGACAGCACAGTGAAATACGTGATACCCGCCGCGTAGTAATCGCCACCCTGGCTCTGATATCTACCGACCGCGCGCACCAGATGGTCGAGCCACGGTCGCTGTCCGATCACGCGCTTGACGGCGGCCTTGCCGTTGTCGATCACCTGCACTGTTCGCGCCCCTCATCGCCCACGCGCACGGCCGACCGACCGGTATCAGCGAGCCAGGAACCCGACCCGGTCGTAAACCTGTGCGAGAGTGTTGCCGGCGATCTCGCGCGCACGCTCGGCGCCGGTGGCGAGTATGCGATCGAGTTCACCCTGATCCGCCATGTACTCTTCCACTTTCGCACGCAAAGGCGTGACAAATTCGACCAGTGCGTCGGCGACGTCGACTTTCAGGTCGCCGTATCCGCGGCCCGCGTAATCCTTTTCCAGGGTCACGATCGGCGTCTCGGTCAGTGACGACAGGATCACCAGCAGATTGCTGACACCCGGCTTGTTCTCGACGTCGTAGCGGATCTCGCGCTCGGTATCGGTGACCGCCGAGCGCACCTTCTTCGTCGTCACCCCGGGATCGTCGAGCAGGTTGATCAGGCCCGCGTCCGAACTGGCGGATTTGCTCATCTTCGCGGTGGGGTCCTGCAGGTCGTAGATCTTCGCGGTGCCCTTGACGATATGGGCCTCCGGAACGACGAAGGTCTTCTTGAACCTGGTGTTGAACCGCTGGGCGAGGTTGCGGGTGAGCTCCAGATGCTGGCGCTGATCCTCCCCCACCGGCACCTGTTGCGCCCGGTAGAGCAGGATATCGGCCGCCATCAGCACCGGATACGTGAACAGGCCGACGGTGGTGTTGTCGGCACCCTGCTTCACCGACTTGTCCTTGAACTGCGTCATCCGGCTCGCCTCACCGAACCCGGTGAGGCAGTTCAGGACCCAGGTCAACTCGGCGTGCTCGGGCACCTGCGACTGCACGAAAAGAGTCGAACGCTGTGGGTCGATACCCAGTGCCAGCAGCTGCGCCGCCGCGACCCGGGTGCGGCGGCGCAACTCCTTGGGGTCCTGCGACACGGTGATCGCGTGCATATTCGGGATGAAGTACAGCGCGTCGTAATCGTCCTGCATGTTCACCCAGTACTGCAGGGCACCGAGGTAGTTCCCGAGATGGAACGAGGCACTGGTCGGCTGGATACCGGAGAGCACCCGCTGTTTACGTTCCCCGGCGGCCGGGGTCTGCGCAGGACTGGACATGCTCCGATCTTCGCATGTGGATCAAGCCGAATTCCGATCCGCCCACCGTGCCATCGGGCACGAGCAAGGGCTCTGGCGTCCATCGGGCACCAGCGAGGGCCCTGCGTGGTTACGCCGCGCTTCCGCCTCCGAGCTCGACTCGCGCGTGCCGACGCGGATCGATACCGGGCATACTGCGCTTCCCCTCCCGGGCCAGGCGCTGCTCCTGCTTCGTGATCAGCCGGTACATCGGCGCGCTCGGCCCGTTCAACGCCGTTTTGACCGGCCGCGGCACCAGCACCGACGGCACCCCGTGCGCATTGCGCACCGACCGCGCCAGCCCGCGATAGGCGATCTCGTCGGTAAGTTTCCAGTCGATCCCGTACATATCGCGGATCCGCCCGGGCAGGCTGCCCTGCACCAGCAGGTAGTACGCCGAACTCACCTGCCTGCCCGGTGTCCGCTGCGGGTAGGGGACGACGTGCCCGCACAGATAGTTGCCCACGATGCGCGCCTCGTCGGTCAGAAACAACTCATCGGAGGCCAGGTAGCGGTCGAAATAGGCCCGGAACGCGCGATAGTCCGCGGGCGCGGCTTCCCGTGGCATCCCGAACAGCTCCCCCCAGCGCACATAGTCCTGGTACAGGTCCTCGCGTTCGGTATCGCTGAGCCGCCGGACCAGCAGGTCGTACATGACCTCGGCGGATTCGAAGGTGAACGCCATGGTCATGAAACTCAGATGCGGGTCGTAGGCCGAATACGCCGACCCCGCCGGGTGGCGTGCGCCCGCGTCCTCCGGTAGCCGGCCCTTCACCTGGGCGTGCTTCTTCCCGGTGAACTCGAGCGCCCGGTCGGCCTCCTCCCGGGTTCCGAAGAACACGGCCTCGAAGAGGTTCCCGGTGAGCGCGAGCCGGGTGTAGGGCGTATCCCGGTGCTGGGTCGATTCGGCGGTCCCGACGTAGAGCAGCGGGTTGACCGCGCCGATCACCAGCGCCCGCAGCCCGTAGGTGAGGCCGACGGCGCGTTTGCGCATCACCCGCCGGATCATCGAATCGTCGGAGAAATATCCGCTATCCACGGCCATCTCAGCCTCCTGGTCCAGCTCACCACCGAGCACTGCGCAACCGCGCATCTGGCAATAGGATTCACCAGTTATCGAATTCTGGCAAGACCCACCACCAAACCCCTCGAGGCCGAGACGCGCCAACCGGGATATCGAGCCGGCACCGGAAGACCGGAAGACCCACGCCGACCGGGCGGCTACCGATCGAAGCCACCCGAGCAGCCCAGAAGGTGTACCAACATAGGTACATGCCACTGGAACGAACGACTGTCTACGCCGATCCCGAGGACCTTGCCGTCATCAAAGAGGCAGCAGCCCGTCGGGGAGTTTCCGAAGCCGAGATCATCCGTCAGGCCATTCATCGAGCGGCGCAGAAAATGCGCGTGTGGAACGAGCCCCTGGACTTCCCGTTGTTCGACGGCCCGTGATGGATTTCCTGTTCACACAGGTGGATCGGATGCGTTTCACCATTCCGGAGGCACGGCTCGAGACTCTGACGGCGGCTCGCGCGGTCGAGCGGAGATACCACGACCTCGAGCTGGACCTGGCCGATGCGGTGAACGTGGCACTGGCGGCCGATTACGACACGGACGTCGTCTCGACTCTGGATCGGCGCGATTTCCGCGCGATGCGCCCGCTGACCGGTTACAACTACTTCCGCCTCCTACCCGACGACGAATAGCCGGTCCGGCAGCCGAGTCGCGGGCGCCCCGTTTCGAACGCGAACACGAAGAAGCCCTGAACCCAAGAGGTCCAGGGCGTGATCACTCAGGCATGGTTCCGGTCGAACCGACCCGAACGAGCATCCATGGTGAAGGCATCCCACTCGGCAGGCGAGAAAGCCAGCACCGGACCACCACGATCCTTCGAATCACGGACACCGACCACACCTTCGTCAAAAAAAGCTACCTCGACGCAATCTTGGCTGCCGCCACTGTAACTGCTCTTGAACCAGCGAGCCTCGGATCGATCAACGCTCACCCTGCGAACTCCCTTGCCTTCTCACGAAGCAGCTTCCCGCTGTCTTGCGAATCCAACGCTACCCGCCGCAAGTCAGCTGACTACCCCGATACGAAAAAGCCCCGGACCCAACAGGTCCGGGGCCCGGGCACGATCACTCAGGCATGATTCCCGTCGAACCGACCCGAACGAGCGTCCACGGTGAAGGCATCCCACTCGGCAGGCGAGAAAGCCAGCACCGGACCACCACGATCCTTCGAATCACGGACACCGACCACACCTTCGTCAAGAAAAGCTACCTCGACGCACTCTCTGCTGCCGCCACTGTAACTGCTCTTGAACCAGCGAGCCTCGGATCGATCAACGCTCACCCTGCGAACTCCCTTGCCTTCTCACGAAGCAGTTTCCTGCTGTCTTGCGGATCCAATGCTACCCGCCGCAGGTGGGCGTACGCGCTGCGATACCGCTCGACAAGATCCGCATCCTCGAAATACATATCCCCGGTGAAACCCTCGGCATACACGACGGGCGGCTCTGCGGGGTCTCCGTCTGTGGGTCCGGCAAAGTCCAAAATTATGAATGGTCCCGCCAGATCACCTAGTGGCACGCCCGCGGCGAACGGCAGGACGCGGATCTCGATATTCGCCCTGGTCCCCAGATCTGCCAGGTGTCGCAGCTGCGCTTCCATCACGCGCCGACTTCCGATGACCCGGTGCAGCGCCGATTCATCCAGAATGACATCTACCGGCAGCGGTTCCGCCCTCTTTGTCAGAAGAATCTGACGGCGTACTCGCATCTCGACTCGCCGAGCAACCTCACTATCAGGCTCCGACGGATGCGCGAGCCGGGTAAGCGTCCGCGCGTAATCAGGTGTCTGCAACAGCCCAGGCACCAATTCCTGAAATGCGCTCAGCCGCCTCGCTCCCGCCTCCAGCCCCATGTACACATCGAAGTTCAGGGGGATCAGATCCCCGTACTGATGCCACCAGTTCTTGCTGTTGCCCTGCTGGGCAAGACCTTTCAGGGCTTCGATCGTGGTCTCGTCTGCACCGCACACCCGGCTGATCGCCTCGATGTCCCAGAGCCTGATCCGGTCGGCGCTACCGGTCTCCAGCCGCTGGACTGTGGTGGCGCCGCGCTCGATCCGGCGCGCCAGTTCCGCGATCGTCAGCCCGGCGCCCTGCCGCAGCTCCCGTAGATACCTCCCGAGTTGGCGGCGCGGGAGGGTCGAGCCGATATCCGCCATGCTGACCTGCCTTTTCTGGATGAGTTCGCCCGGATTCCTGGATGGCCCCCGCACGATCTGTGGACAATACGCTCGCGCTTCTGATCAATCCGATTGGATTATCCATTTCGGCTCGGCGGCTGTCGGCAAATCCGTTGTGCTGGTGCGGATCAACCGCTTCGACCACCGCCCTTCGACCGGAGGTATCCATGCCGGAGATCCCCAGCAACCACGCAGCCGAACGGCCGGCGACCGCACTACCGGCGCTACCGCGGCGAACAACCCCGAACGGTCGGGAGTCGGCCGCCGCCGCACACCTCTGGCAGGCAGCCGAATGCTATGACCGCGCAACCCTCGAACGGGTCGCCGGGGCCCTCCGCGACCTCGATGTCGGCAGCACCGGCCACATGCCCCGGCAGCAACACGAGATCGACGGTGTCATCGCCCGCTACCGAGCCGCCCACCCGGAGACGCGGTATGTCCACTGATACCGCATGCACCCGGCACACCCGACCGTGGATCGGTGTCGGCGTCCACCGCACCCCGCCCCCGTGCGGATGTCGTCCCTTCATCACCGCCCGCCAGTTGCGCATAGCTGTGCGCGGCGGGACACCCTGGGGTCCGCTGTCCTCGATCGGCTGCCCGGGCGGGTGCCGCGAGTTCGCGCCCATCCGGGCCGGACGTATCGGCCCGCACAACCACCGGCCGTGCCCATGGACCGGAATCGGGGTCCTCGACAGAGGACGGCACCCACCGATCCTGCACCCGCGGGACCACCGATGAAAGGAGCCGAGCGCGAGCACAGCGGGGTCCGCGCCCCTCGCGGCGACAACCCCGCCCCGGCCCCGCTGCCGACGACCCGGCCTCCCCCGTGGGAGGGTGAGCCCGGGCACTGGGATCATCGAGGGATGGCAGCCCAGCGCACCTATGGCGGTTTGTCCGCGGAGGAACGGCGAACACAGCGACGGTCCGCGCTCCTGGGCGCGGCGCTGGAGATCATCGGCACCCACGGCATGGACAAGCTCACCGTGTCCGGGATGTGCTCGGAGGCCGGGCTCAACGAGCGCTACTACTACGAGAGTTTCAGCAGCCGCGACGACGTCCTCAGCGCGCTGATCGACGGTATCGCCGAGGAGTTGGTGGTCGCCATCGCGGCGGCTCTGCGGCAGGCCGGCGATGATTCGCGAGCCAAGGCGCACGCCGCCATCACCGCCGGTATCCACCTGCTCACCGATGATCCCCGCAAAACCGAGGTCACAATGGTCGCCGCGATGGCTACGCCCGCGCTGCGGGCGCGGACCACCGAAACCATCCGCGTGTTCGCCCGCCTGGTAGCCAGCGAGGGGACCGAGTTCTACGGCGTCACCGATCCCGCGCCGGACCCGGTGATCGATTTCCGGGCGACCTATCTGGTGGGCGGGCTGGTCCAGACGCTGACAGGCTGGGTCCGCGGTGATCTGCCGATCAGTCGGGATGAGCTGATCGACTACACGACGGATGTCTTCGTCCTGCTCGGCGAGGATTTCGCGCGCCGCGGAGACTGAACCCGCCCCGGCCCGGCCGGTGTCGTCAGAGACGGACGGGAACCGCTGTCAGTCCGACCGGCGCTCCCTGCAGCACGACCCGGAACGCCACCTCCCGCGAAATCCAGAACCCCGCGCATTCGGCGATCACCGAATCGAACCACTTCCGCTCCTGCGGCACGTCCGCGAGTAGCTGCTCGGCATCCCGCACCGCCACCACATAACCGCTCGCGTCCCCGAGCAGATCCGCGAGGTCGAACAGGCATTCGTCGAACGCGTCTTTGTTCGGCCGGAAGTAGTACGGGAACTGCAGCGCCGCGGCGAACTCGTCGAACAACGCCGCCACCGTGCGCATCCGGCTGCCCCGGACCTCGCGCACCCGGTACCCGGAGGGCGCGCCGTAGCGCACCCTGCTGAACTCGGCGGCGTCCACGGTCACCGAGCCGGTAGCCGGCGGCGAGATACCGGCGGCGAGCTGTTCCCGGGGCGGGAGGGTGAGGAAATCGGCCAGCGAGAGGGCTTCGGCCATCAGCGCATCCTGGTGAAAGTGTCGTAGTGGTCGCCGGTATACCAGGCCGAATCGTCGCTACCGGTGACGATGCGTTCGGCGTCGCGGGACTGTCCCCGCTTCTTCGGGTTCACATCCCACTCCTGATATTTCACGGCCTTGCCCGCGGAATCGGTGGCGGGCAGGCGGCCCTCCCGGTTCCCGAACGGGACGCCGCCCTTGGTTCCCGGCGCGTTCGCCGAATCGGGCCAGCGGCCCGCATCGATCTCCGCGAGAGTCGCATAGGCGCGGTCGGGTACCCCGGCCACCTTCGACACCACCGGCGCATCGGTCGCGGTGGTCCGGCCGGGCGCGGGCTTCCCACCGGTCGGCGCCGAAGTCACGGCGGTGCCGGAGACCGGCGCCGCGGCCGTCGACCCGCTGTCGTCCCCACTCTGAGCGCTCAGCAGGGCCACCACGATCGCCACCACCACCGCGCCCACCGCGGAGAGGACCTTCAGAACTTTCGCTCGCACGACTACCCCTTCATCGATACTGGACCGTCACCGGAGCATGGTCGGACCAGCGCTCCGCATAGGTCGCGGCGCGTTCGACCACCGCCTGCTTCGCCCGGTCGGCGGCCGCCGGTGTCGCCAGCTGGTAATCGATCCGCCAGCCGGTGTCGGTGTCGAACGCGCGCCCACGATACGACCACCAGCTGAACGGGCCGTCACCCTCCGGGTGAAGTTCCCGGACGACATCGACGTATCCGGCCGCCAGTTGCCTGTCCAGCCAAGCCCTTTCGGCGGGAAGGAAACCGGACTTCTTCAGGTTCCCCTTCCAGTTCTTCAGGTCTCGCTCGGTGTGGGCGATATTCCAGTCACCGGCGATGACGAAAGCGCCGGTGCGAGTGGCCATCCGGGCGGCGAGTTCGTCGAGGAACCGGTACTTCTCGTCCTGCCGGGGCGTATCCGCCTCTCCCGTATGGACGTACACGCTCGCCACGGTGACCTCGTCGAGCTCGACCTCGATGTACCGGCCCGTCCCGATGAACTCGCTATCCGGTTCGACACCGATCCGAACCGACTCGATCGGCCGCCGCGACAGCACCCCGACCCCCGCCCGGCCCTTCGACCCGGGTTCGGCGTGCGCCAACTCCCAGCCCTGCTCCAGCGCCGGCGCGAGCGCGGCCGCGACCTGCGTGTCGTCGGCTCGCGTTTCCTGCAGGCAGACGATATCGGCCTCGGTCCGAGCCAGCCAGGCGAGCAGCCCCTTGCCGGCGGCGGCCCGGACCCCATTGACGTTGACGGTGGAGAGGATGTAAGGCACCCACCGACCGTACAATGACGTGTCACCACCACATGCCAGGAAGGGGTGACGACACCGATGTCAGGCACCTCCGCAACCACCCCACCCGAGCCGGTCGCGGCGCTACATCTGGGATCGGGCGCCCCGCTGCTGCTACTCCACGGTGTCATGCTCTCGCCACATTGCTGGGAGCAGACCGCGGGTCTGCTGGCCGGCCGGTGCGAGGTCTTCGCGCCTGCCCTGGCCGGGCATTGGGGCGGACCGGAATTCGCGGACGGCCGCTACTCCGCCCGAACCCTCGCCGACCGCATCGAAACACAGCTCGACGATCTCGGGTGGCGGACCTGCCATATCGCCGGCAACTCCCTGGGCGGCTGGATCGGTATCGAATTGGCGCGCCGGGGCCGAGCGCGAACACTCACCGCCATCGCCCCGGCCGGCGGCTGGAAAACCCCGTCACCGCGACAGATCCTCGCGGCGGCCAAGATCATGCCGATGATTCCGGTCCTCGAAATCGCCGGTCGGCTGGGCGACCGCCCGGTGCGGAGCCGGATCGTGCGGTGGGCCATGGCGCATCTGCTGACGCGGGACACCCGCGCGGTGTCCCGCGCGGACATCGACGCCGTGATCCTGGCGGCGCTGCACTGTCCGGCGCTGCCCGCTCTGACTGCCGGAACCCTGCACGGACCGTCGTTGGCGAATATGTCCGATCTGACAACCCCGATCCGACTGATCCTCGCCGACTCCGATCGCGTCCTGCCCCCTTCGGGGTACGGTCGCCGGTTCCTGCGCGAACTACCGGCCACGGCGGATCGGATCATGCTGAACCGGGCGGGTCACGTACCCATGCTGGAGGATCCCGAGCGGATCGCGAACCTGATCGCCGAACACATCTACGCCAGTCGCGATCACCTGCGGGCTGTGTAGTTCCGCGCCGCCTGCGGGGTCGAGGCCCCCGGGGTCCCGCCGTTCGCACTCAGCTCCCGAGGAGACCCTTCGCCACGTGGGTCACCTGGATCTCGTTGCTGCCCGCGTAGATCATCAGTGATTTCGCGTCGCGTGCGAGTTGTTCCACCCGGTACTCGGACATGTAGCCGTTGCCGCCGAACAGCTGCACCGCCTCCATCGCCACCTCCGTCGCAACCTCCGACGAGTACAGCTTCACCGCCGACGCTTCCGAAAGGCTCAGCGGCTTACCGGCCTTCGCACGTTCGATGATGTTGAAGACCATGTTCTGCACATTGATCCGGGCGACCTCCATCTTCGCCAGCTTGAGCTGGATCAGCTGGAAGCGGCCGATCTCCTGACCCCACAGTTTCCGGTCGCGTGCGTAATCGGTACACAACCGCAGACATTCGTTGATCACACCCAGCGCCATGAACCCGATTCCGACCCGTTCGGCCACGAAACTGGATTTGGCGCTCTCACGGCCGTCACCGCCGCGATGCTCCTCGGTTTCCCCGAGCAACCGGTCGCGGCCGAGACGGACATTGTCGAAGAACAGTTCCCCGGTAGGCGAAGCGTGCAGACCCATCTTCTTGAAGGGTCTGCCCTGAGTGAGGCCCTCCATACCCTTGTCGAGGACGAAGGTGAGCACCTTGCGGTCACGTGACGGCGTGCCGTCGCCCTCGTCCAGTTTCGCGTAGACGACCAGTGTGTCGGCGAACGGTCCGTTGGTGATGAACGTCTTCTGACCGTTGAGGATGTAGTCGTCGCCATCGCGCCGCACATACGTTTTCATCCCGCCGAAAGCGTCCGACCCGGAATCGGGTTCGGTGATCGCCCAGCAGGCGATTTTTCGGAGGCTGACGATATCGGGCACCCACCGCTGCTGCTGCGCGAGCGTGCCCCGCGACAGAATGGTGGCGCCGCCCAGCCCGGTACTCACCCCGAGCGAACTGCACAGACCCATACAAACACCGGAGAGTTCGCTGGTCAGCACAGCCATCATGCTCTGCTGATCGAAGCCGCTGCCGGAGCGTTCCGCGGCAGGCTTTTCTGTGCCGTCTGTGCCGTCTGTGCCGTCTGTGCCGCCTGTGCCCTTTGCGGCCGCCTGCTTCGCCGCCAGCTGCTTGTGCAGAGCCTCTTCGGCCATGGCACCGATACCGAAATCCGCATACAACTTGCGCAGGACCGGATAGGGCAGCATCTCCCCGCTGTCCAGCGCGTCCAGGTTGGGTCGCACTTCCTTATCGATGAACGTCCGCACCGCGTCGCGGACCATCAGGTCGGTATCGGACCATTCGAACATCGTCGTCCTCCGGTATCACCAGCAGCATTACGGCGTAAACCACCGGGCGAACCCCTCGATTCGCCCGCCTTGTTGACACCCTGCCAGTTCTTGGCGAAGGAGGCACCGGAAACCGGGAAATCCGGGGTGCCGGGCGGGCGCGACCGTTCGCGAAGACATACACGAGGTCTACCGGGGATACGAAACCGAGGAACCCGCCGGAACAAAGGCAAGGTCACCGGCGAACGGTCACCGATACCGAGTAACAGCCGGACACAGACCACACAACCCCTACTGGCGTTGCACGACCGACCGGGCACAGCCACTTCCACCAAACGCGCAATACTCCCGGATCCGCGTGCGATCCAGAACATCGAATGCCGACGCAACCCGCATGAGTCGAGTCTTACGAGACACCCAAAGGGTTGAGGCCGTCTCGCCGTTCAGGCCTCGAAGCGCATGCGCGAAGCGCAAGTCTCGAGGCCTGAACGGCGAGACTTCAGGGCCTCAACCCCCGCGCGCGCCAGCGCGCCGAAAACACAGCCCTCAACCCCCGCGCCGCCGCAGGCGGCGCCGAAAACACCGTCAGCGCAGTGCGCGCGCCAGGTTGGTGTCGAGTGCGGCGAGGAACTCCTCCGTGGAGAGGTACCCCTGGTCGCCACCGACCAGCGCGGCGAGGTCCTTGGTCATCTGCCCGCCCTCGACGGTCTTGATGACGACGTCCTCGAGTGTCTGCGCGAAGCCGATGACCTCGGGGGTGTTGTCCAGTTTGCCCCGGTGCTCCAGGCCACGGGTCCAGGCGAAGATCGACGCGATCGGGTTGGTCGAGGTCGGCTTGCCCTGCTGGTGCTGGCGGTAGTGCCGGGTGACCGTACCGTGCGCGGCTTCGGCCTCACAGGTCTGGCCGTCCGGGGTCAGCAGCACCGAGGTCATCAGGCCGAGCGACCCGAAGCCCTGCGCGACGGTATCGGACTGGACGTCGCCGTCGTAGTTCTTGCAGGCCCAGACGTAGCCGCCCTCCCATTTCATGGAGGAGGCGACCATATCGTCGATCAGCCGGTGCTCGTAGGTGAGGCCGGCCGCCTCGAACTGGCTCTTGAACTCGGCTTCGAACACTTCCTCGAAGGTGTCCTTGAACATGCCGTCGTAGGCCTTGAGGATGGTGTTCTTGGTCGACATGTAGACCGGGTAGTTCTGCTGCAGCCCGTAGTTGAACGAGGCGCGCGCGAAGTCCTCGATGGACTTCTTGAAGTTGTACATACCCATGACGACGCCGCCGTCTTCCGGCATCTGCACGACCTCGTGCACGATGGGCTCGCTGCCGTCCTCCGGGGTGAAGGTGAGGGTGACGGTGCCGGCCTGGAAGACCTTGAAATCGGTGGCGCGGTACTGGTCACCGAAGGCGTGACGGCCGATGATGATCGGCTTGGTCCAGCCCGGTACCAGGCGCGGAACGTTGGAGATGATGATCGGCGCGCGGAAGATGGTGCCGCCGAGGATGTTGCGGATGGTGCCGTTGGGCGACCGCCACATCTTCTTGAGCCCGAACTCTTCGACGCGGGCCTCGTCGGGGGTGATCGTCGCGCATTTCACGCCGACGCCGTGCTGTTTGATGGCGTTGGCGGCGTCCACGGTGACCTGGTCGTCGGTCTTGTCGCGGTACTCGATGCCGAGGTCGTAGTACTCGAGGTTCACGTCGAGGTACGGGTGGATCAGCTTGTCTTTGATGAACTGCCAGATGATCCGCGTCATCTCGTCGCCGTCGAGTTCGACGACGGTGCCTTCAACCTTGATCTTGGACATGGATCTTCGTGTCCTCCTAAGACTGGTGCCCTCATTGCACGGCCAGGCGAACACGCTTGTGAGCGGACCCCAGCTGTTCAACAGACAACGTATACATCCCGCGTTGTCCACGAGACGTCTGGTGTAACCAAGACGAGCGTACTGCTAGTGGTGGTCTCACGGTGCAGCCAGCCCCGGTGGTGAGATCTCACAGGGGTGAATCGCACCACAAGATTACCCGGTGGGCGCATACGCTGATTTCGATCCACATAGGCGCCCGGCTACGATATTCGGCAGGTCATGAGTGCCAGCGCCAAGCCCCGGCTCGCTGGTCGGCAACCCTCCTGCTGCGGTGGGGTGCTCCGGGTGATGACCGGGCTTCCGAGGGCCGGGAGCAAGCGCACGTCAGGAGGTTGTCGATTTGTGCCGGTGCTGGTCGCGTTGATAGCGGCGTTTTCACGACTCGACGAGAAATCCCCCATTTCCCGGAGCAGGATATGACCGATCACAATGTTCCCGATGCGACTGTCGCCGGAGCGACCCGCCGGGCACGGCCGCTCGCTTTCGGTGCCCCCGATACCCGCACCGGCGGGCCCACGGCGGCGATTCATACCTTCCGCGCATCACTGACCATCGGTTCGGCGGAAGTCCCGGCGTGAAGGTAGGCACCGAATCGACCACGGCTCGTCCCGTGGCGCAGTTACCCCCGCCCGACGGCACCCCGGGCCATATCGATATCGGCGAACTCACCCTGGAGAACGGCGCCCGGCTGCCGCGAGTCCGGCTCGCCGTCCAGCGCTGGGGCGAACTGTCGCCGGCCATGGACAACATCGTGCTCATCGAACACGCGCTCACCGGGGATTCCCATGTCGTGGGTCAGCCCACCGCCGAACATCCGCAGGCCGGATGGTGGAACGGGATGGTCGGCCCCGGCGCACCGATCGACACCGACGAGTGGTGCGTCGTCGCGACCAATGTCCTCGGCGGCTGCCAGGGCAGCACCGGCCCGGCCGCACTCGCCTCCGACGGAGTTCCGTGGGGTTCGCGTTTTCCGGAGATCTCCATCCGGGATCAGGTGACCGCGGAACTGAAACTGTTCGATCTCCTGGGTGTGCCCCGGCTGGCCGCGGCGGTAGGCGGTTCGATGGGCGGTATGCGCGTCCTCGAATGGATGCTGCTGGCCCCGCAACGCCTGGCGGCCGCGCTGATCCTCGCGGTGGGCCCGCGGGCGACCGCCGACCAGATCGGCACCCAGACCACCCAGATCGCGGCCATCACCAGCGACCCGAATTGGCAGGGTGGCGACTACCACGGCACGGGTCGAGCGCCGACGGCCGGTATGGGAATCGCCCGCCGGATCGCGCACCTCACCTATCGCACCGAGGTCGAACTGGACAGCCGGTTCGCCAACAGCCCGCAGGAGGGCGAGGACCCGCGCGACGGCGGCCGCTACGCGGTCCAGAGCTACCTGGAATACCAAGCTGAGAAGCTGAGCCGGCGTTTCGACCCGGCGACCTATGTGTTGTTGAGCGAGGCGATGAACCGCCACGATATCGGCCGCGGCCGCGGCGGTATCGAGGCCGCGATGGCCACCACCGAGGTTCCGTGCATCGTGGGCGGTATCGATTCCGACCGCCTGTACCCGCTGCACACGCAGCAGGAACTGGCCGACGGACTGCCCGGTTGCCGGCATTTCGAGGTCATCAACTCCAGCGACGGCCACGACGCTTTTCTCACCGAGGCGGCAGCCATCAGCAAATTGCTCGTCCAGACGATGAACCTGGCCCGCGCCGGACGCTGACTCCCGTCCCGTTCGAGCGGGACGGGACCGGTCAGCCCACGCCGAGGGTGTTGATGGTGGCGGCGAGGAACACGACGGCGCCACCCAACAGCGTCAGCGCACCCACGTCGAACGGTTTGCTACGAACCGCCAGCAGACCGACCCGTACCGTCGGCAGGCACAACCGGAACGCGGCGGCGACAAGGGTGGCGCCACCGAAGAAGAAGGCGCCACGACGCCAGCGGTCCTGCGCGACGAACACCACCGCGATCAACACCACCACCGCCACCACGACCATCGGCAGATGGCAGCGGAAGAAGCCGGCCCAACGGTTGCCGGTGCCGGGATCGTCGTCGGTTCCAGTCGCGGCGTCGGTCACGAGGGCGATTGTTCCAGATCCGGGGTTCAGGTCTGCACGAGCGGTTCGTAGTCCGCCTCGGTGACGCCGAACGTCCAGGAGACGCCCTCCCGCGCGGTCCGGGTGGTGGGCGGCACCCGGAGCCAGTAGGTGCGGCTGGTGCCGTCGGGCTCGGGCGTCGAATTGACCACCTCGACCATGACCTGTACGACGGTTCCTATCGCGGTGCGCTCGGGCCGCGGCCGTGCCAGCGCGCACTCTGTGATTGCCATATCGGCTACGTCCACCTGGAATCGCTGCCGCTCTACGACGTCTTCGCGGGCGGCGTCCTGGAACGAGTTCCCGCTGCCCGGCACGAGCGGGTGGATCTGCCCACACCGGTGGTCCCGGTTCCGGGCGGCACGTCACGCTTGCGCTGACGGCACCGCCCGGAAGCCGGATCAGCGCAGCGCGGCGGTTTCGGCGAGCACCTTCTCCCGATGCTGCTTCCGCAGCGCGGCATGGTGCGGGCTGCGCCGCACGACCAGATAGGCCACACCCAGTACCACGAACCAGATCGGGGTCACCAGCAGTGCCTGCAGGGTGTCGCTCTCCTGGGTGAGCGCCCAGATCAGGAAGACGAAGAACGCCAGCACCGCGTACACCATCGGGACACCGCCGGGCATCTTGAACACCGACGCGGCGTGCAGCTGCGGCCGCCGCTTCCGGTACACCAGGTAGCTGGCCAGGATCATCGTCCAGACGAACATGAAGCACAGCGAGGAGATGGTGGTGACCACTGTGAACGCTTCCACGATCGACTGGCCGGCGTAGAGCAGCACCACGCCGATCAACAGGAACGCACACGAGAACCGCAGCGCGTTGGCCGGAACCTTGCGCCGGGACAGCCGCCCGAACAGCGCGGGCGCGTCACCGTCGCCGGCCAGGCCGTACACCATCCGCGAGGTCGAGTAGATACCCGAATTCGCGCTGGAGGTAGCGCTGGTCAGCACCACGAAGTTGACCACACTCGCGGCGATACCGAGCCCGGCGAGGGAGAACATCGCCACGAACGGGCTCTCGGCGGCCGAGACCTGCCGCCACGGGGTCACCGCGCAGATCACGATCAGCGCGCCGACGTAGAACAGCAGGACACGCACCGGAATCGAGTTGATCGCCCGAGGCAGGGTGCGTTCGGGGTCTTTGGCCTCGGCCGCTGTGGTGCCCACCAGTTCGATCCCGACGAAGGCGAATACCGCGATCTGGAATCCGGCCACGAAACCCATGGGTCCGGTCGGGAAGAAACCGCCGTCGTTCCACAGGTTGGTCAGCGAGGCGGTCGTACCGCTGTCGCCGGTGAAGCCGGTGATCACCATGACCACGCCGGTGACGATGAGGGCGCCGATGGCGATCACCTTGATCAGCGCGAACCAGAACTCGGTCTCCCCGAACGCGCGCACGGTCGGCAGGTTGAGCACCAGCAATACGACGATGCAGACCAGCGCGGGTATCCACATGGGCAGGTCCGACCACCAGTACGAGACGTACCCGGCGATGGCCACCACATCGGCGATACCGGTGACCACCCAGCAGAACCAGTAGGTCCAGCCGGTGAAGAACCCTGCCCACGGGCCGAGCAGATCACCGGCGAAATCGCTGAACGATTTGTACCCGGAGTTCGACAGCAGCAACTCCCCCATCGCCCGCATGACGAAGAACAGGAAGAAGCCGATGATCATGTAGACGAGGATCACCGAGGGGCCGGCGAGCGAGATCGTCTTACCCGACCCCATGAACAGGCCGGTGCCGATGGCGCCACCGATCGCGATCAGCTGGATATGACGGTTCGCCAACTGGCGGCTCAGCTTCTCCGGACCGGCACCCGGATCGCTCACCCCGCTCCCGTCGTCTGGATTACCCTGGCCCTGCAGCACGGCCATATTTCTCCCTCCGGAATGAATCGGACAGCCCATTCGACCACCGGAAACGGATTCCCGCAGAGTGGGCGGGACCACGGTACGCCGCAGCGGCCACCACCTGATTGACTGGTCCGCTGTGTTCCGATTGATGTTCCATGAACCCCGCATACCGGGAAATACCGGCAATGCCATCCGGCTGGCGGCCGGGACGGGCAGCGAACTGCATCTGATCGAGCCGCTGGGTTTCCATATGTCGGAGGCGAAATTGCGCCGCGCCGGGCTGGACTATCACGACCTCGCCTCGGTGACGGTGCACCCGGATCTGCCGACCGCGTGGGAGCTGCTGCGGCCCGAGCGGGTGTACGCGTTCACCACCCGGGCCTCCACTGCGCTCACCGAGGTCGCCTACCTGCCCGGCGACGTGCTGCTGTTCGGTGCCGAACCCTCGGGGCTACCGGCCGAGGTGCTCGCCGACGAACACATCAGCGCCGAGATACGTATCCCGATGTTGCCCGGCCGACGGTCGATGAACCTGGCCAACGCGGCCGCGGTCGCCGTGTACGAGGCGTGGCGGCAGCACGGTTTCCCGGGCGCGGTCTGACCCGCGCCATCCGGTCAGTCGTCGATCTCGAAGCGTTTGCGCCGGGAGGTCGGCCCGGCAGTGAGCCGGACAGCGCTCTTCGGGACACCGAGATGAGAGGCGAGCAGTTCGGCAGCGGCCCGGTTCGCTTTCCCCTCCACGGCCGGTGCCCGCACCCATAGGCGCAGGGTGCCGTCCGGCAGGGTTTCCACCAGCGGACCCTTCCGGCTGTTCGGTTTGATCACCGCGTGGACCGTGATGGGCAGGCTCACTCCTTTTCGCCGGCCGTCCCGCCCGGTTCGCTGGGCGCACCAGCGTTTCCGGTAGCGGCATCGGTCCCGGTCGGCTCGTCGACGCTCGCCGCGGGCGCGGGCGCGGGGGCGGCGGGCGCGGGGGCGGCGGGCGCGGGCGACACGGTGACGCGCCGAGCGCGGAGGCGGCGGGCCAGTCCGGCGATCACGCCCACGACGGCGCCGAGGACAGCGAGGAAGGCCAGCCACGGCAGCACCTGACCGACGAAGACAATGGCGCCCTTCAGCCAGTCGAACAGCGAATTCCAGCCGTCCACGATCCCGTCCCAGAAGTTTGTGGGCCCGTCGTCACCGGTCTTCGCCACAGTGCTGCTGATATCGACGGTCAGGGTGGACAGCGAGATCTGGTCGTCGAGGTACCGTCGCTGCCCGGTGAGACTGTCGAGTTCGCCCTGCCGGACGGCGAGGGCTTCCTCGGCGGCGATCAGATCGGCGGTATCGGCGGCGCGGACCATCAGGTCGCGCAACCGGTCGACCGAGGCCCGCAGCGCGGTGATCCGGGCGTCGAGGTCCTGCCACTGGAGAGTGACATCGTCACGATCGGTACTGACCTGGGTGATCTCGCCGAGTTCGCCCAGGCCGTCGATGAACGCATCGGTATCGGCGGCCGGAATCCGGATGACCAGATTCACGTGCGGTTCGATATCACCGGTCCCGGGATTCTCGGTGCGCTGATCGACCCGGCCGTCCAGATCGTCCACTCGGTCGACGAGCGTCTTCGCCGCCGCCACGGGATCACCAGCGGTGAGATCGACAGTCCCGGTGATGACCTCTTTGCGATCGGTGGCCTGGTCGGGGGTGTCCGGCGCGGGGGCCTGCTCCCGGTTGGGTGCCTTCTGGACCCGGATCCCCGGCGCCGTCGCGGGTGCCGGCGCACCGCCCTCGAAGGACGACGAGTGATCCGCCGTGCTGGAGCGGGAGTCGTCCCCACCACACCCCGCGAGGAGAACGGACCCGCACACAACCAGTAACAGCACCCCGAGCCTTCGCATGCTGGCAGCGTAATGGTCGATTCCGGGATCAGGTACCCGAATCCGAAGGCCGGCCACCGCGATCAGGCCCAGCCCGTCGCATGATCCCCTGCTCTTTCTCCGGGATGGTCCATCTCACTGGTAACTCCGGATGGTCCACCTCAGTGGTCGGGGCCCGCCCCGGTTCTGGAGCGACGGAGTGAAGAACCGGGGTTAATAGGGCCCCGACCCGCCCCGCCGAAGGCGGGGCAATCAGACACAGCTCACCTGAAGTCGCAGGAACGGGAGCCCACGCGCATATCCAAGCGGCTCAGGTGTTCGGCGTAGATGCTCACCGCCCCCTCCGCGTTCTGTATCCGTCCGCGGATCAGCAGTGCCGGGGAGCTCTGTGCGGTGCGGCGGTATCGGACCCACAGTCCGGCCGAGCACACCACATTCACCATGCCGGTTTCGTCTTCCAGGTTCAGGAAGGTGACACCGCCCGCAGTGGCGGGGCGCTGCCGGTGCGTCACCGCGCCGCCGACCAGGACCCGGGTGCCGTCGGGGATCGAGAGCAGATCGGCGGCCGGGGTCACACCGAGTGCGTCGAGGCGTGAGCGCAGGAACTGGGTGGGGTAGCTGCCCGGTGAGACCCCGGTCGCCCAGACGTCGGCGGCGGCGTGTTCGAGTTCGCTCATGCCGGGCAGGGCGGGTGTGGTGGTGGAGGCGCCGGTCCCGGGCAGGCGGCCGGGTCGTTCTCCGGCTGCCGCACCGGCCGCCCACAGTGCTTCGCGCCGGGAGTATCCCAGGCAGCCGAGTGCCCCGGCGGTGGCCAGGGATTCCGCTTGCGGGACGGTCATTTCCACTCGGCCGGTGAGGTCGAGGAACGAAGTGTAGGGGCCGTTTTCGGTCCGGGCCGCGACTATCTTGTCCGCGAGGTCCGAGCCGATGGACCGAACGGCCGCCAGACCCAGTCGCACCTCGGTCCCGTGCTGTTCGAGGGTGGCTTCGGCGTCACTGGCGTTGATATCCGGGCCGTGCACCGCGACCCCGTGCCGGCGGGCGTCGGCGACCAGTGACTGCGGTGAATAGAAACCCATCGGCTGCGCGCGCAGCAGTCCGGCGCAGAATGCGGCCGGATAGTGCAGTTTGAACCAGGCGGAATAGAAGACGAGGGCGGCGAAGCTCTGTGAATGGCTCTCCGGGAAACCGAAGTTCGCGAAGGCGCGGAGTTTTTCGTAGATGCGGTCGGCCAGTTCGCCGGTGATCCCGTGCAGATCGCGCATGCCCTGGTAGAGCCGGCCTCGGAGGCGTTCCATTTTCTCGGGGGATCGTTTCGACCCCATGGCGCGGCGTAGTCGGTCCGCTTCGGCGGCGGTGAATCCCGCGACATCCACGGCCATCTGCATGAGTTGTTCCTGGAACAACGGCACTCCGAGTGTGCGTTCGAGTGAATTCCGCAGTGCCTCGTGGTCGAAAACGACCTTTTCCAGTCCGTTCTTCCGGCGTATGTAGGGATGTACCGAACCGCCTTGGATCGGGCCGGGCCGGATCAACGCCACCTCGACCACCAGGTCGAAGAACTTTCGCGGTTTCAGTCGCGGCAGGGTCGCCATCTGTGCCCGGGATTCCACCTGGAAGACGCCCACCGAATCGGCGCGGCACAGCATGTCGTACACCGCGGGTTCGGCGAGGTCCAGGGCGTGCAGTTCGACCGACACGCCGATGTGTTCACGGACCAGGTCGATCATGTAGTGCAGGGCGGAGAGCATGCCCAGGCCCAGCAGATCGAATTTCACCAGACCCGCCGCGGCGCAATCGTCCTTGTCCCATTGCAGCACGCTGCGGCCGGGCATCCGCGCCCATTCCACCGGGCACACATCGGCGATGGGCCGGTCGCAGATCACCATGCCGCCGGAGTGGATGCCCAGGTGCCGGGGCAGGCCTTCGATATCGGCGGCCAGTGCCAGCACCGGTTCGGGGATATCGGTCCCGGTTTCCGACCCGACGCCCGTCCATCGGCTCACCTGTTTGCTCCACGCGTCCTGCTGGCCGGGAGCGAATCCGAGTGCGCGGGCCGCGTCCCGGACCGCTGATTTCCCGCGGTAGGTGATCACGTTCGCCACCTGTGCCGCGTTTTCCCGGCCGTATCGGCGGTAGACGTATTGGATCGCTTCTTCGCGGCGATCGGATTCGATATCGACATCGATATCCGGGGGCCCGTCGCGTTCCGGGGAGAGGAACCGTTCGAACAGTAATTTGTTCGCGACAGGGTCGACGTTGGTGATGCCGATGGCATAGCAGACTGCGGAGTTGGCGGCCGAGCCCCGGCCTTGGCACAGGATGTCGTGCTCGTGGCAGAACCGCACGATATCGTGCACGACCAGGAAATATCCCGGGAATCCGAGCTGGGCGATGATCGCGAGTTCGTGTTCGAGCTGTCGGTAGGCGGCCGGGTTCGCGGCGGGCGGCCCGTAACGGTCGGCCGCGCCGCGGCGGGTGAGTTCACGTAGCCAGGAGTTCTCGTCGTGCCCGCCGGGCACATCGAACGGCGGCAGGCTGGGCGCGATCAATCGCAGATCGAACGCGCATTCACGGGCCAGTCGCACCGAATTCGGCACGGCGGCCGGGAATTCCGCGAAGAGTCGCGCCATCTCCGCACCCGAACGCAGATATCCGCCGCCGGCCGGTGCGAGCCAGCCGGCGATATCGTCGAGGCTGCGCCGGGCGCGGATAGCGGCCAGGGCCGCAGCCCGGCGACTGCGGTCGGGTGTCGCGAAATGCGCTGCGGTGGTGGCGATGACCGGTATCCCGATCCGCTCGGCGATCTCGGCCAGCGCGGTGTTGCACTCGTCGTCGACAGGCAGGCCGTGCCGGGTGAGTTCCACGGTCACCCGGTCGGGACCGAACCGCTCGCACAGTTCCCGCAACGCCGCCTCGGCGCGTAGCGGTTGCCCGCCCGTGTGCAGGTCTTGTTCCAGCGCCCGCCGGACCCGGCCCTTGCGGCAGCCGGTGAGTATCTGCCAGTGGCCACCGGCCGCGGCGGTGAGCGTATCGAGGTCGTAGCGCAGGATCCCTTTCTCGCCGGCTGCCATATGCGCGGCCGCGAGTTGCCGGGACAGTCGCCGGTATCCTTCTTCGCCGCGCGCCAGCACCAGCAGATGTTCACCGTCCGGGTCGGGTGCGCCGGTGCGGGGCGCCGAATCCGTCTGCCGGGAACCGGATTCCACGAGGGTGAGTTCGGCGCCGTACACCGCGGCGATCCCGTGTCCGGCCGCGGCTTCGGCGAATCGGACCACCCCGTAGTAACCGTTGTGGTCGGTGAGGGCGATCGCCGAGAGCCCCAGGCGCGCGGCTTCGGCGACCATTTCCTCCGGCTGGGAGGCCCCGTCCAGGAAACTGAACGCCGAATGTGTGTGCAGTTCCGCGTACGGCACCAGCGGGCCGACCGGTGGGTCCGCTGGTTCGGGCAGGTATTCCCCGCGACTGTTGCTCCAGGCCGGGGTGTCGCCGCCGTCGCCGGAAAGCTGTCCGGGGTCCGGCCGGCCGGACACCACCCGCTTGTCCGGCCGGCCGGACAGCACCCGTTCCATCTCGGCCCAACTCGGCGGGCCGTTGCTCCATCCCATGCCGCGCGTCAGCAGGCGACCCGCTCGGTGGACTGAGCTTCCAGCAGGGTCGCCACATGATCCACGCCTGCCCGGATCACCCGCCCGTAGGCGTCGTCGGCGAGTATGTTCGCATGCCCGCGCGCCAGCGCCAGTTGCATCCGTGCCGTATCGAAATCGCCTACCAGCCGGTGGCTGTCGGCCAGGCTCAGATACAGCGACGGTAGGAAACCCAGTAGTCCTTCGCCGAGCGGGACACCGGGGACGAAGGCCGAGTCGAGCGCCCGGGTGTCCCAGAGCAGCGCGTCCTCGGCCGTGTCCTGGATGTCCGCCAGATGATGGGCCACCGCGCTCCGGGACAGTGGTTCCCCGCCCGGCCCGAGTTGGTCCCACAGCATTCGCAGCGCCTGACGCGCCGCTTCCCGATTCACACCGCCGAGCCGCACCGCGGCATAGATATCCGCCATCCGATCGTCCGTCATGCTTCGAGTATCGCACATATGTTCGAATACGGAGAGTGGAAATCGAACCTGCTTTCGAACGTCGGATCACCCCTGGCGCAGTTTCTTACTTCGGAGTAAGTTCGGCCCCGGAAGACCTGCGCAAAGGGGCTGTTCATGAGCGAATCCGGGACCTACCGGGCAGAACACGAGCTCGCCGGGCGGCACGTCCTCATCACCGGCGCCTCGTCCGGCATCGGACGGGCCGCGGCACTGGCCGTCTCGAAGAAGGGCGCGGTGGTATTCCTAATCGCCCGGCGCGAGGACCAGCTCGCCACCGTCGTGGCGGAGATCCGGGCCGCGGGTGGCCGGGCGCACGGCTACCCCTGCGATATCACCGACACCGCCTCGGTCGAGGCGACCCTGAAGGAGCTGCTCGACGAGCACGAACGGGTCGACATGCTGGTGAACAACGCCGGCCGATCCATCCGCCGGGCGATCCACCGCTCCACCGACCGGCTGCACGACTACGAACGCACCATGGCCGTCAACTACTTCGGCGCGCTGCGGCTCACCCTGGCGCTGCTACCACAGATGCGGGAGCGCGGTTTCGGCCATATCGTCAACATCAGCAGCGCGGGGGTCCAGGTGGCCACCCCGCGCTATTCCGCCTATTTGGCGAGCAAGGCCGCGCTGGACAAATTCGCCGAAGTCGCGGCGGTGGAGACCATGGCCGACGGGGTCGGCTTCACCACCATCCACATGCCGCTGGTCCGGACACCGATGATCGCCCCGTCCGGCGATCAGGGGCGCGCCGAATCGCCGGAATGGGCCGCCGCGACCATCGTGCGCGCACTCACCGAACGCCCCCGGCGTATCGACGTGCCGATCGGCACGCTCGGCGAATTCGGCGCGATCTTCGCGCCGCGCCTGCGCGACCTGGTCCTGCACCGCTACTACCGGATGATCCCGGACTCCCCGGCCGCCCGAGGTGAACAGAACGGATCGACCACGGACCTCCCATCGGTCACGGCGCTCACCGATTCGGAGAGTCCGGACGAAGTCACCGCGGTCGTCCACCACATCGACGACCACCGCCCGCCGTCACCGACCCGGTCCAGGCGCGCACCACTGCCCCGCGCGGGAGCACGGGTCGCGCGGGGTACCGGCACCGCCCTGCGCCGCGCCGCCCGCTGGGTGCCCGGCACACACTGGTGATCGGCTCGGGAAGGATCATCGATCGTGACAGACGAGCAGCACGCAGTACTCGACGCGGTACTCGACCTGGTGACCTCCCGCGGCGTAACGGATACGACGCTGCGCCGCGTGGCCGACCACTGCGGCGTGGACGGAAAAACGTTGCGCCGCAGATACGGTGACCAGTACGGATTACTGATGACCGCCGCCAAGGAACTCGAACTCGACCGCGACCGCCGCCTCGCGGCGATCGGGGACGGACCACAGAGCGATTCCGTGGCCGACCGGCGGGACTATCTCGAGGCGGTCATCCGCGCGCTCCTGCTCGACCCCGCCGACCGCCGGCGCCTGCTGCTACGCACCGAAATCGTCGCGAACGCCCGGCACGTGAACGGAATGGAGGCCGAGGCGAACTGGATGGGCACTTCCACCCGTACCATCGTCGCCACAGCGCTCACCCGGGCCGCAGTGGCCGATATCGAGCTGGAAACGGAGCGGCTGGTCGCGTTGCTCAGCGGTCTGGCCTTCGAACTCGCCTACCCGCACGGAGCCGGTGACGGCGCAGCGGACCGAGTGGTGCGCCACCATATCGCCTCGATCGTGCAGTGACCCCGGCGCACAGTTCGGTGATCAGAGTTCGAAGATCCGCTGCGCGGCCGGTAGCGGCCGGAACAACCCCGAGATCTGCGCCACCAGCTGCCACGGCCGTTCCCCGTCCAGCGAGGACTTCCCGTTGGTCAGGATCGCGCCGCTGAGATTGCGGTCCGGATCGGCCCAGCCGTACTGGGTGGTGAACCCGCTGCGGCCGAAATGCGCGGTGGTGTCGTGCCCGAATTTGGAGCGGTGGCCCCCCAGTTCGTATCCCGCGCGGCTCACCCGCCCCGCGACACCCGGAACTCGGGGAGCGGGACGTACCGCGTCACGCAAGGTTTCGGCCCGCATGATCCGGACACCGTCGAGTTCCCCGCCGCGGGCGAGGATCTCGTAGAACCGGGAGAGCTCGGCCGCGGTCGTGACCAGATTGCCCGAGGGCAGTTCGGCGGCGAGGAAGGCCCGATTCGAATCCCGGTTCACCGCGTCGGGGGCAAATCCCCCGCCCAGCGCCCGGCCCGCCAGGAACGAGGCGATCTTCGAGGGTGGCGGCCCCGTCTTCACACTCGGTACCACCGCGTCCACGTCGCCGGGCGCGACACCCAAATTCGTCCAGCGGAAACCCAGCGGTTCCAGCACCCGCTCGGCGAGATGATCCCGGATCCGCTTCCCGGTGGCCCGCTGCACCAGCACGCGCTGGATCAGCCCGCTGGTCAGCGCGTGATACACCCGGAACCGGCCGGCCGGGTAGCTCGGTTTCAGATCGATCAGGCCGCGCAGGCACAGGTCCTCGTCGAAAACCATCTCGTGCCCGCGGTACGGGCGGGTCACGAACGGGACTCCCGCGGTGTGGGTCAGCACCTGACCGATGGTGATGGCGCCTTTACCGTTGGCGGCGAATTCGGGGACGTAGTCACTGACGGGATCGTCGAATCCGAACGCACCCTGTTCGATCAGCATGAACATGACCGCGGCGGAAACGCCCTTGGCGGTGGAGAATCCGCAGAACGGCGTATCGGTGGTCACCGGGACACGCTCGGCGTCCGGACCGTCCCCCGGCGCGTTACCCCAGCCGTGGCCGAGAGCCCGGTTCAGCACGACCCGCCCGTTGCGACGCAGGCAGACCTGGATCGCGGGTGTGCTGCCCATCCGGTACCAGTCGCGCACCGCCGACCAGATCGTTTCGATCTCCGCCCGGGTCGGTCCGCCGTCCCCGGCGTCCTCTTCCGGACCGACGGTGGTGATGTCGTCCAGTTCGGCGGCGACCGGGACCAAGAGCGCGGTATCTGCCTTCACACGCCCCAGGGTAGCCACGCGGGCGCAGTGGTGACGGGTGTCGGGAGCCCGCCGGAGGGGAGCTCGGCTCGCCCACCACACGCCACTGGTGACCAGGCGGTCCGCCACCCGCCGGCCACCGTGACGGAGATCACCGATAGCCGTCCAGCTGAATTGTGCTCTGATCAATAGGAAGCAACCGCTTGTTCCATCTGCCGGGAGGTGGCAATGACATCGGTGCACCCGCGCCTTTCCCGGGCGCACATCTGGCTGCTCACCTTGTCGTCCATGGCGGTCGCTCTGGTCATCGCGGCCATGGCCGCCCTCTACACGGCGCTTCCCGAGATCGCCGCCGATACCGGCGCCACTCAGCAGCAGCTCACCTGGGTGGTCGACGGTTACACCCTCGCGCTGGCCTGTCTGGTCCTGTTCTCCGGCGCGCTGGGCGACCGGTTCGGCCGCCGGATCATGATGGTGCTCGGCCTGGTGGTGTTCGCCATCGCGTCCGCGGTACCGCTGGCCCTGGACGAACCGCACTGGATCATCGCGTCGCGGACTGTCGCGGGGGTGGGTGCCGCGCTGGTGATGCCCTCCACATTGTCACTGCTCACCGGCGGCTTTCCGCCGGAACGGCGGGGAGTCGCCGTCGGGTTGTGGGCCGGAGTGGTCAGTGGTGGCGCCGTACTGGGCATCCTCGGCTCCGGACTACTGCTGCAGATCTGGTCCTGGCAGGCGATATTCCTCGCGATGACCCTCGCCGGAGCGGTATCGGCGATCGCGGGCTGCACGGTTCCCGAATCCGTGGACGACACCCGGCCGCCGCTGGACTTCTGGGGCGGTATCACGGCGTCGGTCGCCGTCGGCGCCATCGTGGTCGGCGCCATCGAGGCGCCGGTACGCGGCTGGACCGACCCGTTGGTCCTGGGTCTGTTCGGCGCCGGAGTCCTGGCCGGAGTCGGGTTCGCGACGGTCGAACTGCGGGTGCCGAACCCGCTGCTGGATGTGCGGTTGTTCGCCGACCGGGGCTTCGGCAGCGGCGCGGTGAGCGTCGGAGTCCAGTTCCTGGTCGCCTTCGGTTATTTCCTGCTGTTCGTGCAGTACATGCAGCTGATCTTCGGATACTCGCCACTCATGTCCGCTGTCGCGATGGCACCGATGATCGCCCCACTGATCGGTATCTCGGTCGTCGCGCCGCGACTGGCCGAACGGTTCGGTCTACGGCTGCCCACTTTCATCGGACTCCTGTGCGTCGGCAGTGCGCTGATCCTCGTCTCCCGGACCACCGTGGAGAGCACCTACCTCGACGTACTCTGGCCGCTGCTGATCCTGAGCACCGGACTCGGCCTGTGCACCGCCCCCGCGACCGCGGCCATCATCAACGGCACACCGCCGGAGAAACACGGGGTGGCCTCCGCGGTCAACGACGCCTCCCGTGAAGTGGGCGCGGCCATCGGAATCGCCGTCTCCGGCAGCATCCTCGCCGCCGGCTACGCCGACCGGATCTCTCCCGCGCTGAGCAGCCTGCCCGAACCCGCCCGCGGACCGGTCGGTGATTCGCTGGCCGCCGCGCTGGAGGTCGCCGAGCAGGCAGGGCCGGCGGCGGCCCCGCTCGCGGCGTTCGCACAAGAGGCCTTCGTTCACGGTGCGCAGCAGGCCGCCCTCGCGCTGGGCATCCTCACCGTGGTGATGGCCTTCGTGCTGGGCGCGTGGGCACCCGGACGCAAGGCGGCCACCACCGCGTCAGCCGCCGCGGATCCCGTGTCGATGAACCGGTAACCACAAGCCGGAACACCGCCGCCACCGCCGCTGCTGCGGTCGCGACACCGACCGCCCCCGAACGCGACCTCTGCCAATCTGTCGGACCTCTGCGGCATTCTCGACCTTGTCCGCTCCGACGCGAAAGGTCCCACCACCATGCCGACCCCGAACATGTTCATCCTGTACGTCGCCGACGCAGCTGCTTCGGCCCGTTTCTACTCGGATCTGTTCGATATGGCGCCCAAGTTCGAATCACCGCGCTTCATCACCTTCGAACTGAGCGCGGGCGTGGACCTCGCGCTGTGGAGCGGGCACGCCGACCAGCTGGACCACGCCGGCGCCCGCACCGCCGAGGTTTGTCTCAACCTGCCGGGCGACCCGGCCGCGATCGACCGGCAGTTCGAGCAGTGGTTGGCCCGGGGAGTGAAGGTGGTCCAGGAACCCCACGACGCGGTTTTCGGGCGCACATTCGTGGTCGAGGATCCGGACGGCAACCTGATCCGGGTCGCCCCGATCGACTGAACCGGCCGAAGAAGAGCGCCGGGAGTACGAACGAGAGTGCCCGGCCGCCGGACTCGATGTCCGGGCGGCCGGACGCTGTTCCTCACTCTGCGGTCACACCGCCCATCGGGGGGCGGACGAAACCGGGCAATCACCTGCTATCCGACCGGTACCTGCGTCGCATCCGCTGAGCCTTCACCGGCGGATTCGGGCTCGGTACCGGCAGCGTCCGGCCCCGTGGTCGCGGTGGGCGCGGCCGCGGGTTCGGCAGCCGTCGCGGCCCGGGACTTCCGCCAGGCGAGGACGGTGAGACCCACCGCGACCACGACTATCAGCACATAGCCGATCGTGCGGGGCGCGCCTTCGATATCGAAATACTTGAACAGCGAACGAGCGTTGGTGAGTACCAGCAGACCGCCGACTCCGGTGCCGAGCACGCCGGGGGTGATACGGCTGACCAGCCACGCCGCGAGCGGAGCGGCGATCACACCGCCGAGTGCCAGGCCCGCGATGATCACCAGGTTGTCGAAGAAATCCGAGCCGAGCCCCAGCAGGAAGCCGACGCTGGCGGAGGCCGAGACGATGAACTCCGAAGCGCTCACCGAACCGATCACCGTGCGCGGTGCGCTGCGGCCGGTGGTCAGCAGGGTGCTGGTGGTGACCGGACCCCAGCCGCCGCCACCGCTGGCGTCGATGAAACCGCCGAACAGTCCCAGCGGGGTCAGGAATTTCGCGGAATGGGCGGTCTTCTCCGAGGCCGCAAATTCCACCGGCGGCCGCGATGAGAACCGGACAACCAGGAACACCCCGATCGCGAGCAGGATGCCGGCGGTGATGGGCGCAGCCGATTCGGTCGAGATCCGGGACAGTACGGTCGCGCCGAGGAAAGCACCGACACCGCCGGGCACACCGAGCCGCAGCACGACCTTCCAGTCGATATTGCCGAACCGCCAGTGTGAGGCGCCGGAGGCCAGGGTGGTGGCGACCTCGGCGAAATGGACCGCCGCGCTCGCATGCGCGGCCCCCGTACCACTGAGGACGAGCAGTGTCGTCGCGGTGACACCGAAGGCCATCCCGAGCGTACCGTCGACGATCTGCGCGCCGATACCCACAAGGGTGAAAATCAGTAATTTGATCATGCGGTGTGCTCCCCGAACCTGGACCGGAAATTCCGAGGCTACGGCCCGGTCCGCCGGTTGACACGGGTTGCGATCACCGTGAACGCAATACTGCCGGCCTGCCGAACGACAGCCGGTACAGCGCCCGGAGGAGAGAACCCGGAGGAGAGAAAATGAAGGCGACATCCGCCGGGTCTCTGCTGAACACTGGCCGCTATGACCGACCGGACCTTCCGCCAGATCGTTCTCCGCGAACGGCCCGCCACCGGGATAACCACCGGCACCTTTGCCGAAAAGCGTAGTCCCTTTCCGATATTGGAAAACGGCGAGGCCCTCGTCCGGGTGGAGTGGCTCGGTGTCGACGCCACCCAGCGCACCTGGTTGAACCCCGTGACGACCTATACGAATCCGGTCGCTGTGGGTGAAGTGATGCGCGGCAGCGGGGTCGGCCGAGTGGTCGCCTCGCGCGACCCGGCGCTACCGGAGGGCCGTTGGGTCTACGGAGAGCTCGGCTGGCAGGAGTACGCTGTGGCGCGCCGCGCGGGCCTGTTCGGTGTGAATCCGGTGCCCCCGGGGATCGACCCCCGCCATATGCTCACCGTCTTCGGGGTGAGTGGTCTGACCGCCTATATGGGGATCACTCGCGTGCTGGAAGTAGCGGAATCGGACTCGGTGCTGGTCACCGGCGCCGCCGGTAGCGTCGGGTCGCTGGCCGGTCAGATCGCGCGGCTGCGCGGTGCGCGCGTGATCGGGACCGCGGGGTCGGCGGAGAAGGTGGCATGGGTTCGCGAGACCGCCGGTTTCGACACCTGCGTGAACTATCGCGACGACGATATCCCGACCGCATTACACAGGTTCGCCCCGGACGGCCTCACTGCGGTCTTCGACAATGTCGGCGGCATTCTGCTGGAGAACGCGCTAGATCATCTGGCCCTGCACGCTCGGATCGCGCTGTGCGGTTCCATCTCCTCCGGCTACACGGCCGCCGGCTACGGCGTCGGCCCGGCCAACTACATGCAGCTGGCCTTTCGCCGCGCCCGCATGGAAGGTTTCGTCTTCTACGACCATCACGCGGACTTCCCCGCCGCGCTGACCCAGCTCGCGGGCTGGGTCACGGCAGGCGACCTGCACTGGGCGGAGGACATCGCCACCGGTCTCACCGAGGCTCCCGCCGCCCTCCAGCGGCTGTTCGACGGGCACAACCTCGGAAAGCAGCTCGTCCGAGTACATCCCGAGCGCACCTGAATCACCGGTCCGGCGGCATCACCGAGCGGCCCGGGTCGACCATCGGCCGGGGACCGCCACCCGGCGCGGCCGACAGGTCAGTACTGCGACTGCGGCCGCCGGATGATCGCACCGGACCCGACGCCACCGAGCAGCGACATGATGCACAGTCCCGCGATCAGGTTGATCACGGCCGTCGCGATCTTCGCGTCCACCCCGGCGACCAGGGTGAACGGGACCAGCGTCGCCAGCGCGGTGACCAGCCCGGTGATCCAGTAGAAGAACTGCATCGGGCTCGGCATGAGAGCCAGCAGCAGATTCAACAGCCCGGTCGCCGCGATCGCGGCCGCACCACCGGCCACGGCGTAGGACGTGGTCGACACGGTTCCGTACGCACCCGCCCCCTCCGGCGAGAGAACCGAGATGTTCAGAATGCCGCGCACCAGCATGATCAGCACGACGATCACCAGCGCTACCACGATGGCCGTGCCGACCCCGCCCGCCCACAGGCGCCCGAGGTTGATCTTCGGCTCGTTCGACCGCGGTTCGGGCCGGTCCGATTCGTACCCGTAGTCGGGCTGGTGGCCGTATTCGGGCTGATGACCGTACTCCGACTGCTGCGGCGCGCGACCCTGCTGCTGGGAGTAGGCCTGGGTGGGCGGGTAACCCTCGCGGCGGGGGTCCTGGCGCCCATAGTTGTGCGGCGGTTCCGTCATAGGGGGAAGGTACCCCTTATGACCGAGACGACCCACCCGAATCGGGCACGCATGTCGCCCATCGAGACAGTACCCATAGGTCCGCGACCGGAAGGCGAGTTGAGCCTTGCGATGTAGACGCTGATCATCCATCGAAGGCATCCGATGCGTGCCTCACATCTCCCGATCGAGGCGATCGCACCGCCATTCAGCCGGCGGAGCCGGCCCGATCGCGCAAATTGTCCACAGCCGTCCGCGCGGCCAGGCGGACATCCTCATGAGGATCTTCCAACAGCGGCTCGATCGCGGAGATCGACTCCGTCGAGTCGAGGTCATCGAGCGCGTCGACGGCGGTCTCACGCACGACGTAATCGCTATCGCGAAGGCCTTGCACCAACGCCGGATACGCCGACTCCGGCTCCGCCCGAGCGAGATAGTCCAGGACGCTGGCTCGCACGAACGGCGACGGGTGGTCACCCATTCCGCGGATCCGTTCTCCCAGTTCGGTGATACCGAGGGAGCCCAGAAGCCTGATTGCATCCCCAGCTATCACCGGTTCGGAATCACCTGCCAGCAACTTGACCTTCTCGACGAACGCCACCTCGCTGCCCTGGTGCATCGCCAAGACCGTGAGCGCTGCGCGAAGCTGTGGAACCCGTCGGCCGGCCAGCTCTTGGGTGAGCACCTCGATACCCGGTTCGCCCTGTTCGTACAGCTCTCGGGCGACCGCCTCGTAGTAGTCGTCGTACTCGTCACCGGCCGACCACCTGGCCACGAGCTCCGCCGTCGACAGACCCGCGAGGCGTCCGCGCATCTCTTCGGCCGACAGTGCCTCCGACCAGGAGCTTTCACCCGTCGCCCCCTCCTCTGTGGTCACTCGATCCCACATTCCTTCCTGGTGTCATTGAGCGTCTTGCCCTTGAACTCGCCCGGGAACTCCGACTGGATCTCTCCCGGCAGGTCGTTCGAGGTGATGGTTCCGTTGTTGATCTTCGCCTGCAGCTCGCTTTTCCGCTTCGGCGAGCAATTCGGACGCAGCCGGCGTACCCGAGCAAGCAGCCCATCGACCAAGTCGCCGAAGCATTCGGGGTATCGCAGGCAACCCTGTGCCAGCGCACAGTCGAGGCGCTCGACTCCGCCCCGCATCTGGCTGCCCGCGGCGGCGGACTCGATGCATGGGGCGCGCTGGCTGCTGCGGACTCGCTGCGGACCGAGCAGGGTCCGGACACCGACGCGGCCGAAGGAAACAACAATCTACCTGCGGCACAGCAGTGCCCCCAGTGGGACTCGAACCCACACTTGGCGGATTTTAAGTCCGCTGCCTCTGCCAATTGGGCTATGGGGGCGTGCGGACCACACACTACCGACTCGTACACCCGTACCGGAATACCCGTGAGTGGGAGTCACACTGTGGGATCTGTCCGAATAGCCTGACATGCCTCGACCAGAACGTCGGCTGCCAGCAAACCCGACTCCTCCGCCGCCTCGCGCACCTCGTCGGATAATTCGTAGTCCGTGGTCACCGCCAGTAATGCCAGTTGCAGGGCCTCACCCAGCTGACCGAGCCGGCGGGTGATCGCCATCTCGTCCATCTCGGTGCCCATGTTCTCCCAGCCCACCGGCTGCACCCCGTCGATACGGTAGCGGCGCAGCGTGTCCTCCCCGAGAACTTTCATGAAATCGACCGCCGAGGCCATGCAGCGGTTGTTGGCGACCCGGTACTCGGTCCGGTCGGCGATCTTCTCGATCAGCACCGCGACGATGGTCGCCGCGGTGAACATACCGTCGCAGACCCGGGCGGGCGCGGCCTCGGGCGGCCCGGGTGGCGCGGTGGCCAGGCCGGTGGTCACCGCGTCGATCCAGTCCACCACCAGTTCCGTGCCCGAAGCATCCCGCAGCACCGGTTGATGAAAGGGCTGTATCTCCCGGCGCCGGAACCACCGCCACGACAGACCCATCGCGATCACCCCTGTTCGGAAGAGGACCTACCGACCAGCGCATGCCGTCGGCCGTATGCGAAGTACATCACCAAACCGAGCAGCATCCAGATTACGAAACGCAGCCAGGTCTCGACCGAAAGATTCACCATCAACCACAGGCAGGACAGCACCGCGAGGATCGGCACATACGGGACCAGCGGTACCCGGAATCCGCGCGGCAGATCGGGACGGGTGCGGCGCAGGATCACGACCCCGATGGAGACCAGCAGGAAGGCGAACAGGGTGCCGATGTTCACCATCTCCTCGAGCGTCCCGAACTCCACGAAACCTGCCAGGAGCGCGCAGACGATGCCGACGATGACAGTGATCCGCACCGGAGTGCCCCGCTTACCGGTCCGGGCGAGTTTCCGCGGGACGAGACCGTCACGGGACATGGCGAACAGCACCCGGGTCTGGCCGAGCAGCATCACCATGACAACGGTGGTCAGACCGGCCAGCGCGCCGACGGAGATGATGTTTTTGGCCCACGTGGCACCGTTCAGCGCGAAAGCGGTCGCCAGGGTCGCATCGTCGCCCGCCAGATCGGTGTACGGGACCATGCCGGTCAGCACAATGGAAACCGCGACGTAGAGGATGGTGACCGCGATCAGCGAACCGAGGATGCCGCGCGGCAGGTCACGCTGCGGATTCTTGGTCTCCTCGGCGGCCGTGGCGACCACGTCGAAGCCGATGAACGCGAAGAACACCAGACTGGCCGCGGCCAGCAGGCCGTACCAGCCGAAGTTGCTGCTACCGGCCCCGGTCACCCAGGAGAACAGCGACTGGGTGAGACCCTGTCCTCCGTCGCCCGGCACCGATTCCGGAAGGAACGGGGTCAGGTTGTCGGAGTCGAAGAAGGTCAGGCCGACCACGATCACCAGCAGGATCACCCCGACCTTGATGGCCACGGCGATCATCGAGACACGGGAGGAGAGCTTGGTCCCCAGCGCGAGCAGAACGGTGAGCACCGCGATCAGCAGTACCGCCCCCCAGTCGAAGGTGACTCCGCCGATCTCCACCACCGCGGCGCCGCGATCGAACACCTGGCCGAGATATTGCGACCAACCCTTGGCGACCACTGCCGCGGCGAGCGCGAACTCCAGTATCAGGTCCCAGCCGATGATCCAGGCGGCCAGCTCACCGAAGGTCGCGTAGGAGAAGGTGTAGGCGCTGCCGGCTACCGGGACCGTCGAGGCGAACTCCGCGTAGCAGAGCGCGGTGAGACCGCAGGCGATGGCGGCGAAGACGAAGGCCAGCGATACAGCGGGCCCGGCGACGTTCCCGGCCGTCCGGGCGGTGAGGGTGAAGATACCGGCGCCGATGACGACAGCCACACCGAAGATCGCCAGGTCCCAGGAGGTGAGATCTTTGCGCAGTTTCTTTCCGGGCTCTTCGGTATCGCGCAGCGATTGCTCCACGGATTTGGTACGGAACAGCGAACTGCGACTGGTAGGCGTCGTCACTGCGGCCTCCTCGGGGATTCCGGCGCGAGTATCGGGAACGCTAGTGCACGCCCGACATATATCGGGTTATCCACGGCGACAGGGCGGCAATCACCGCACCCGCCGCGATCGCCACCAGACCGGTGATCCCGAAGTAGGCGAACTCGTCATCAGGTGAATAGAAACGCGCCAGCACACCCGACAATGTGGTGCCCAGCGCGAGGGACAGGAAATAGAGGGCCATCATCTGCGCGCGGAAGTGCTCGGGCGCGAGCTGAGTGCTCACCGCCAGGCCGATCGGAGAGATGAGCAGCTCCGAGACGGCGAACACCGCCATGATGAACAGCACCGCCAGAGCGGGCACCGAACGGCCCGTGGTCCCGGCCAGCGGGACGAACAGCAGGAACGCCACTCCCATCCCGGCAACACCGAGCGCGAATTTGCGCGGCGTACTGGGCGCCCGCTCCCCCAGCCTGGTCCACAACAGCGCGAACAGCGGCGACAAGGTGATGATCCACACCGGCTCCACCGAACCGATCCAGTTCGACGGCGCGGTCCAGCCGAATATGTTCCAGTCCATCCGCTCGTCGGAATAGACGGCGAGCACGGTGAAGATCTGCTGGAACAGCGCCCAGAACACCACATTGGCCAGGAACAGCGGCAGGAACGCCCGCACCCGGCTGCGTTCGAGCGGGCTCACCCGGCGATGGGTGAGCAGCACGGCGAAGTACGCCGCCGCGGCGACGACGATCAGCGCGGTGGTCACATCGGGCAGGTTGTCCACAGTGACCAGACCGGTCACCACCACCAGGACGATCACCAGGATCGCGGCGGCCGCCATCCCGGCGACCGGACCGTAGGCCCGGCGCGGCAGCGGATCGGTGGGTGCGCGCCCGGCGGTGCCGAGGTTGCGCCGGAACGCCACGTACTGGATCAGTCCGAGCGCCATCCCGACCGCCGCCGCGCCGAAGCCGGCGTGGAAACCCCACTCCTCCTGCAACAGCCCGGTGAGCAATGGCCCGACGAAGGCACCGAGGTTGATACCGAAATAGAACAGGGTGAAACCGCCGTCGACGCGCGGATCACCTCTCGGGTACAGGGTGCCCAGCAGCGCGGACGCATTCGATTTCAACGCCCCGGCGCCCAGTGCGACCAGCACCAGCCCCACCCCCACCCCGGTCAGCCCGGGGATCAGCGCGAGCGCGATATGCCCGGCCATCACCACGACACCGCCGTAGAAGACGGTCCGCTCCATCCCGACCAACCGGTCGGAGACCCAGCCGCCGATGATCGTGGAGAGATAGACCAGACCGCCGTAGGAGCCGACCAGGCCGATGGCGACATCCTGATCCATACCGAGACCACCGTCGGTGGCCGAGTAGTACAGGTAGTAGCCCAGGATCGTGAGCATCCCGTAGAAGGAGAAACGCTCCCACAGTTCGACACCGAACAGGTTGACGAGTCCGATCGGATGGCCGAAGAAGGTCCGGCCGACGACGTCTGTTGCTTCGGACATCCTCAGACTGTCCCACGCACGCGGCCGGGTGCGTGGGATACCGCACAGAACCGATACCGCGGCTCAACGAATACCCGGAACCCCGACAACAACCCGGGCCCCGGTCCTTCGGTCAGGCGATCGACAGAGCGATCCCGTCCAGGATGTCGTGTTCGCTGACCACCAGTTCGCCGATTCCGGCCCGCCGGGCCAGCTCCGCGGCCAGCACCTCGGTGATCACCGCGCCGCCGCCGATGACGTCGACGCGCCCCGGATGCATGGGCCCCAAGGCGGCGCGCTCATCGTGGTCCATCGCGATCAGCCGATCACAGACCGCGTTCAGCTGAGGCAGGCCGATCCTCGCCAAATGGGTTTTCGCCGAATCGTATTCCGGCAGGTCCAGTGCGACGGCCGCGAGCGTGGTCATCGTGCCCGCCACCCCGACCCAGGTATGCGCACCGTCCACCGGGACATGGGTGAAGGCCTCGGTGAGCCGTTCGGTCGCGAATTCGCGGGCCGCGGCGACTTCGGCCACCTCCGGCGGGTTTCCGCGCAGGCATCGCTCGGTGACCCGTACACAACCGATATCAGCGGAGAACGCCGCACGGACTCCGCCGCTGTCGCCGACCACGAGCTCGGTGGAGCCACCACCCAGATCGACCACGACGAACGGCCCGTCCGCCGCCGACAGTTCCCCGACCGCGCCGGTGAACGACAGACGCGCCTCCTCGTCACCGGTGATCACCTCGGCCGTCGCGCCCGGCACCACCCGGCCGAGTTCGGCCCGGGTCATCGCGAAGAAATCCTCCCGGTTCGACGCGTCGCGGGTGGCGGAGGTGGCGACCATCCGCACCCGGCTCACCCCGTGCTCGAGCATGAGCGTCACATAATCGGCGAGCGCGACCCGGGTCCGCTCGATCGCTTCCGGGTTCAACTGCCCGGTCGCGTCCACACCTTTGCCCAGACGCACGATCCGCATCTCCCGATGCACATCGGTCAGGGTCGAATCCGCGCCGATATCGGCGATCAGCAGGCGGATCGAATTGGTGCCACAGTCCACAGCAGCGACCCTGTCGGTCACAGTGGTGCCTCCTTCTCGGCGTATTCCGGCCAGTCCGCCGGGATCGCGCTGCCGCGCAGCCCGTTCGCGGCCGCCAGCGCCACCGCCTCGTCGCCGAGCGGATTGACTCCCGGCCCCTTGGCCAGCGCGTGCGCGATCAGCACATGCAAGCATTTCACCCGGTCCGGCATCCCGCCACCGCTGAAATCGGTACCCAGCGATTCGATCTCGTCCCGTTCGGCCAGATAGCTCTCGTGCGCGCCGCGATAGGCGGCGGCGAGTTCGGTATCGCGGTCGAGCCGTTCGGTCATCCCCTTCATCACACCCGCGGACTCCAGTCGGCTGGCTTCCGCGGTCAGCCGGGGATCGGTGAGGTAGTAGAGAGTGGGGAACGGTGTGCCGTCGGGAAGTTTCGGCGCGGTCTTCACCACCGCGGGCAGGCCGTCCGGCGTCCGGTAGGCGATGGCGAGCACCCCGCGTGGTTCGCGGCCGAGTTGTTCGGCGACGATCTGCAGATCTCGGTCGTCGGGTGTGCTCACCTGGATCCTTCCGGCTGTGGCGCGGGTGCTTCGATTTCGGGGGGTGGTTCGGAAATACTCCGCCACAGATCCGTGTACCACGGATCGGGTTGGTGCCGGGGTGCCTGCGGATCCGGGATGGCGGGCACTTCGATCCCCGGGACCTGCACGATATAGGGAGTTTCGCCGGGCATCACCAACCGCAATCGGTCGCGTGCCTCGGAACGGATGTAGGCCGGATCCTCCTGCTGGGAACGGCGGTCCTTCAGCCGGGCGATATCGTCCTCGAGCGTGCGGCGTTCGGCCGCGAGCTGATCGGCTTCGGCGCGCTGGGTGAAGTAGGTGCGCATGGGGACGGCCAGCGTCATCGCCAGCGCGCACACCACCATGGCGAGGATGATCGCCTTACCGGCGGACAACCCCAGAATGGTCCGTTCCGACCAGTCCCGCGCACCCTCCTGCCCGGCCCGGGCCCGACGCGTGGTGCGCCGCACCCGCTCCGCGCCGCCGTGTACTTCGGCGGCGGGCCCGCGCGACGGCGCGCGCGACGTGCGGCGGTCGCCCCGGCTCGCGGGGCTGGTACCGCGCGCACGCCGCTCCGTCATCTACCTCGGCCCTCAGTCCTCGAAGGTGAACCTGGGGAAGGCGACATCACCGGCGTAGCGGGCCGAATCGCCGAGGGCATCCTCGATCCGCAGCAGCTGGTTGTACTTGGCCACCCGCTCGCTCCGCGCCGGGGCGCCGGTCTTGATCTGACCGCTGCCGACGGCGACGGCGAGATCGGCGATGGTGGTGTCCTCGGTTTCACCCGACCGGTGCGACATCATGGTCTTGTACCCGTTGCGGTGCGCCAGTTCGACCGCGTCCAGGGTCTCGGTGAGGGTGCCGATCTGGTTGACCTTCACCAGCAGCGCGTTGGCCGCGCCCCTGGCGATACCGTCCTCGAGGCGTTCGGGGTTGGTGACGAACAGATCGTCGCCGACCAGTTGCACCTTGTCGCCGATCTCGTCGGTCAGCGCGACCCAGCCGTCCCAATCGTCCTCCGACAGCGGGTCCTCGATGGACACCAGCGGGTAGGCGGCCTTCAGTTCGGCGTAGAACTTCGTCATCTCGGCGGCCGAGCGGGCAGAGCCCTCGAACTGGTAAGCGCCGTCTCTGTAGAACTCGGTCGCCGCGACATCCAGGGCGAGCGCCACATCCCGGCCCAGCTTCAGTCCGGTCTTGCCGATCGCGACGCTGATCAGGTCCAGCGCCTCCTTGGTGCCGGCGACATCGGGCGCGAAGCCGCCCTCGTCACCCAGACCGGTGGCCAGGCCCTTCTCCTTCAGCACCGCCTTGAGCGCGTGATAGACCTCCGCGCCCCAGCGCAGCGATTCCTTGAAGGTCGGCGCGCCGATCGGCGCCACCATGAACTCCTGCACATCCACACCGGTATCGGCGTGCGCACCACCGTTGAGGATGTTCATCATCGGCACCGGCAGTACATGGGCGTTGGGTCCGCCGAGATAGCGGAACAGTTCCAGACCCGAGGACTCCGCTGCCGCCCGCGCCACCGCCAGGGAGACACCCAGCAGTGCGTTCGCACCGAGCCGCGATTTGTCCGGCGTCCCGTCGAGATCGAGTAGCGCCTGGTCGACGGTGCGCTGTTCGACGGCGTCCAGGCCGATCACGGCCGGGGCGATCTCATCGAGCACCCCCTCGACAGCTTTCTGCACACCCTTGCCGTTGTAGCGCTCTCCGCCGTCGCGGAGTTCCACGGCCTCGTGCTCGCCGGTGGAGGCACCGGAGGGCACCGCGGCGCGGGT
The DNA here is from genome assembly GCF_035956715.1 of Nocardia sp. NBC_01329. NCBI lineage: Bacteria > Bacillati > Actinomycetota > Actinomycetes > Mycobacteriales > Nocardiaceae > Nocardia > Nocardia sp. NBC_01329. Next base: position 4,843,206 of record NZ_CP108381.1, read on the forward strand.
CAGGGTGCCGTCGTCGAGGGCGATCTCGACCTCGACGGTGGGGTTACCGCGCGAATCCAGGATCTCGCGAGCTCCGACCTGTTCGATGATGGCCACGAAAACAACACTCCTTCGGCTGCTGGCACGGTTGATATCGGGGACGAGCCGTGCGGTTGCGAGCCTAATAGGCCCGGTTGCGGCCAGTCCATCCGCCGCCCCGCAGCGCCCACCGCGGTTCCGGCGCCACCTCAGACACGGCGACCGACACTGTAGGCCGCGGCCCGGTCCCGGACGGCCTCCATATAAGCCTCCGACCGGTTGTAGACGAACAGCGCGCGGCTCCAGCCCGCCGCGGTGAGCAGGGTCCCGCCGCTCACGCACAGATACCTCCCCGCGGTGAGCGCCGCGTCGTCGATACTGTGCGGATCGGCGACCCCGTCGCCGTTCGCGTCGACTCCCCATCTACGCCAGGTCTCCGGAATGAACTGCATCGGTCCCACCGCCCGATCGAATACCCGGTCCCCATCGAGCCGGCCCTCGTCGGTATCCCTGATCTCCGCGACCCCCGGCGCCCCGTCCAGCGGAATCCCGATGATCGACGGCTCCACCAAACCGTCGTCACCCACTTCGGCCCCGCGGTGCCGGCCGTGATCGCTCTCCACACTCCCGATCCCCGCCAGCGTCGTCCAGCCGATCCCGCAATCCGGCCGAGCCCGCGCCAGCACCGCCGCCGCGTACCCGTACGCCTCCAGCGCGGCCACCGGGATCTCCAGCGCCCCGGCCTGCTCGGCCGCCCACGCGTTGAGCTGAGCCGCGGTCCGGCCCGGGGCATCGAGATCGATCACGGGAACGGGAACACCGGGGCCGGGCGGGATGCCCTCGGGTATGGGCACCAGATCCTCGCCTACCCCACACCCGGTGAGCAGTAGAGCAATCAACGAAACGGCGACGAGGCCGAACCTGCGGGAACGCACATACTCCATCATCCAGACCGACAGGCCCGATCCCACCGCACGGACCGTGGCGCGACGCAGATCACAGTCTCCCCGGTCGATTCACCGCGGAGCCGCATCCGGCGCATGAGGAACTCGCCGAGATGGGCAACGTGACCCGACTCCCGGCAGTTCACCCACGATTCATATACCCCCATCTGCTATCCGCCGTTTGTGTCGGACCAGCTGGTTACTGTTTCGAGCGCAGCCGAGCCGTCCGAGGAGCGCTTTGAACACCAGACCGCACACAACACCTATCCTTTTTCTCAGCGGTGCCGGGCTTCCAGCCTGGATTTGGGAAGACGTTCGGGCGGCCCTGCCCGTTGAATCGGCAGTCGCTGTCTACCCGAAGCAGGGCGACGCGACCCTCCACGACTATGCCGACACCGCTCTGGCACAAGCACCCGATGGGCCGTTCACGATTGTGGCTCACTCGGTCGGCGGCGTCGTAGCCAGCGAGATCACGGCAATCGCACCCGAGCGTGTCGCCGGCCTGCTCGGCATCGCCGCTTCGGTGCCCGCCGCTGGGACGTCGTTCCTCGGCGCGCTGCCTGTGCCACACCGCTTTGTCGTCGGCCTGATCATGCGGCTCACCGGAACACGACCACCCGAGAAGATGATTCGTTCCGGGTTATGCGCAGGGCTCGGCGCCGCCGATATCGCGCGCATCGTTTCGGACTTCGAACCGGAATCGCAGCGCCTCTATCGAGACAGCGTGTCGCCGCGCACACTTCCGGCCCGCAGCGGATACGTCACGACCACGGCCGACCGCGAGTTCTCCATCGCGTCGCAGCGGAAGTATGCCGCCGAACTCAACCCGAAATTCCGCCGTGAGGTGCCGACCGGACACCTGCCGATGCTGCAGGATTCAGTGTCGCTGACGCAGATCATCGAAGAATTCGCGGCCGGGGCCTGAACCACTGCCGCGAACTTCTGTCGCTGGATTCGAGCGGTATCCGCATCCGACAGGGCCACGGCACAGTATCTACTGCTGAGATCTAGTGCCGGATCAGGAAACGTTTGCCCTGTTGTGATGTGACGCGGCGTCCGGGTGCTTTGCCGGTCGGCGTGTGACAGTCACCCTGTCCGGGTGGCGATACCCTACGCGATCGCCGACGGGTCCACGGCGCCGCAGTCGTCGATCGCTCGTCGCAGGCTTGCTGGCCTGCCGCTGAGGAACACGCGGTCCGCGTCGGTGAGCTCCGGCGAGCGATCCGGTTCGGCGACAACTTCTTCCGCCTCCGTGATCCGGTCCGTGAACCTCGGGCTCGGCACATCGACCTCGCGCATGCCGGCGTGCAGCTGCTCCAGCGCCTTGGCGTAGTCGACTGGTGAGGCGTGAGGTGTCACGGGCTCGTAGTAGGTCCACAGCGTCACTGCGAAGCCATCGCGCGTGTACACACGCGGGTCCGCCCGAGGCTCCAAGGGACACACCGGGCATCCGACCGCGGTGAGCCGCTGAGCGAGATCGACTTCGAACTGCGCAACCTCTTGTCCCACAGGGGCGACCCGGGCAAAGACGTCGCTTGGCGCCAGCCGCAGTGCGAGCTTGTTCGAGTTGTGGAGAACGATTGCATCGTTGGCCGGCAGGTCGAACGATGCGGCGACCGAAGTCGCAGCCGCGATCGCACGCGCGACGTCGGTCATATCCACCCTCGGGTCTTGGCATAGATGAGCGAGGGCGATGCCCACCAGCATGGCCAGGCGCCAACTATCGTGGCTCGACACAAGTCCCGAGGTCAGCGGTTGAGTACGGAGCGGCCAGCTGAAGCACTCAACTAGCCTGAGACAAAAGAAAACGATTGTGCCTCGAGAATCTGATCTCGGGGCACAATCGTTGTTTCGAGCTGCATCCGGTCGGCCTACCGGATCAGGCCCAGCGCGACGCGTTCAGCTTATCGGTGGTCGTCATCTCGACGGCACCGTCTTCAACAGTCTTGGCGAGACGCTCCATGATGTCGAGCAGGCCGTTGTGGGCCTCGTCCCACCGAGCCTGCTTGAGACGGTAGGCATCCCGGGCACCGGACTCCCATTCGGCGGCCAGTGCGTTGACGTAGCCCTGCAGCTCGTCATGGGTTTCGGTCAACCGGCCCTTCGACGTACGGAGGTCGCCGGTCATCGCCATCAGCTGGGCTTCCGAATACTTCATCTGCGACATAGAAACAAACTCCTAAGACTCTCGTGAACCGAGGACGTTCAGATATTCAGGCTGGAGCCGAGTTCGGACGAGGAACCGAGCGAACTCAGGGCATCCTGGTTCGCCTGCTCGGTGGCCGAGTACCCCTTGCCGTTTTCACGGATGAGGGTTCCGATCTCCGCGAGGACGTCGTGCAGTTTGCGGGACTGCGAATCGTAATCGTCCATCACCTTGCGGAAGGTGCCGGCGGCAGAACCTTCCCAGTTCCCCGCGGAACCGGCAACGATATTGCGCACATTGCCGATTTCGGTCTGCAGCTGCGAATTCACGTTCTCGACGTGCTTGGCAGCTGTCTCCATTGCCGCTACGTCGGTAGTGACGTTGGGGTTCGCCACGGTATCTCCTTAATCGAGTTCGGATCCGGACCCCCTGCGTCCGCAAACGGTCCGAACTTGCCTTCATGAAGATTGGACGCGATCCCTGCCCAATCGGTTCCATCGCATTTCGGAAAAAGTCCCGACCGGAGTCATGGACTGACATCCAGCGAGTTCGCGAGGTCTTCACAGATAGGTGTGATCGAGTCCTGCCCCCCTGTCTGATACTGGCATCCGATACTGATCTGGATGCTGTGCTCGACGATAACATGCCAGTCAACGGTGGATCCGTCCTCTGGATGCTCGGAATATGCCAGGCCGGGACGGCCGGCGAACACCACGTCGCGACGGATCGGCGACACGGATCCCGCTGGGCGCCGGGCGATCTGAGCTTCCAGGGCGGCGGCGATCTGTTCGTAGCCCACATCGGATGCCACCGGCTGTTGAGTCACCGTGATACGTGCGCGCTGCCCGGTATCCGGCACCAACTCGAGGCGTCTATCCGCGGCGGCGGCCGGGTCCTTCACTCGCCAGCCACCCGGGATCGTCAGGCGCAGGGCGCCCAGGGTCACCGGGCCCGGATCATGCTCGGCCGCAGCCGTCGGGGTCGTGCGGGCGGTACTCGGTGTGTCGGCCACGGCGTCGGGATCTCCGCCCGACAACCACGCGATGCCGACCCCGGCGGCGACCACCACCGCCACCACGAGCACGGCGGCGGCGGCGAGATAGAGCGGAGTCCGGGATCGGGGCGGTCCGGTGGCGGCCGCGCGCTCCCGAAGCGGCTGCAACCATTCGGTTTCGGCATCGGCCGGAGGCAGGGTGGGGCGAGGGTCGCCGGGCTCGATCCGGCGCCCCCGCACCAGATCCGCGCCGGCCACCACCAGGAGCTCGGCACCGCCACAGCGCTCGGCGATCACCGCGCCGATCCGGTCGAGGAACCCGGCGTCGATGCGGCCCACCACCACCACCGAGCTCACCCGGCAGCCGTGCAGTAACCGTTCGAGCAGGGCGTCGAACCGCGCGACACCGTCTTCTTCCGCCGCGATCTCGGCGGCGGCCAGTACCGGCTCGTGTTCGCAGTATTCGAGCCGGGGACCGTGTTCTGTGGGGACCACCGTGGCGGCAGTGGTCGACAGCGAACCGAATTCCAGTACCACGGTGCGCACATCACGGATCCGCTGCCCGGCGGTGACCGCCCGGACCGCGATCGCCTCCAAAGTCACGTGGCCGCTGTGCGGGCGGGCCGCGGACTCCAGCACGGCCAGCCGATGCGGATCCCATTCGGTCGGGTGGACGATCGTCAGTCGCTCACACGACGTGGTTATCCGCAGCTGGGTCAGCGTCTGGCCGAACACCGCGGACAATGCCTCCTCCGGCGTGGGCATACCCGGGTCGTAGGCGATGCGGTCGGCGGTGACCAGCTGGACCGGCGACACCGCGATCGACGGCGGTGCCAAGGGCTCCCCGACCACCAGACTGCGGCTGTCCCCGCTGGGTACGACCGATGGTGTGAGATCGGTGTGGGTGTTCGCGCTCCACGCCCACAGCCGTGTCTCGGTCAGTGCGATCTCGACGACCGGCATTACTGGGTCGGCATCCACGAGGTCTGGACGAGGTCGTTACCCGAACGCCCGACCAGGGTGCCCCGGCCCGGCGGCATGGCGCTGGGTCGGACGTTTCCGAGCAGACCGCCTTCCTCTCGGTTGCCGCTCATGATCAGACCCGGCGTGGCCAGGTCGCGCAGCCGTGAGATCACCGGCTCGTACAGGGCGCGGCCGGCACCACCCGAACGCCGCGAAATGATCAGATGCAGGCCGATGTCCTTGGCGTGGGCCAGATAGTCGACAATCTGCGCCAGCGGGTTACCACTGGATCCGCTGGAGACCAGGTCGTAGTCGTCGACGATCACGAACAGGTCCGGGCCCGTCCACCAGGAACGGTCTCGCAGTTCCTGCGGGGTGACGTTCGGGCCGGGCATCCGGGTCCGCAGCAGCGCCGCGAGATCACGCATATTCGTGGTCAGACCTTCGGAGCCGGTCGCATAGGCGGCCAAACGATCCTGATCGAAGTAACCGAGCATGGTGCGCCGGAAGTCGACCAGGATGAGCGCGGCTTGGTCCCGAGCGTTGGATTCGACGATTCCACTGACGATATTGCGCAGCAGAGTGGACTTACCGCATTCGGTGTCACCGAAGATCAGGAAGTGCGGATTGTCGTCGAAATTGAGGAACACCGGCGACAGCTCGGATTCGTTGATACCGATCGGAATCGCGATATTGCGCCGGTCCGCCGGTCCCTGCCATGGGCCGATCGCGCGGACGAATTGATCGCGGTCGAGCTGTTCGGGCAGCATACGAACCTGTGGGGCCGGTCGACCGGGGGTAGCCTGCTGCAGCCGCGCGACCGCGTCGGCGACACCGCGACTGATGTCCTCGGGATCGGAGGATCCGTCGACCCGAGGCAGCGCGGTGAGCATGTGCAGGCTCTCCGGGGTCATACCGCGACCCGGACGACCCTGTGGTACCAGCGCAGCGACCTTACGGCCGAACTCGGAATCGGCGGGATCGCCGAGCCGCAATTCGAGGCGTGTACCGATCTGGTCTTTGAGCTGTGGCCGGGCTTCCATCCAGCGCGAGAGCGCGATCACGACATGCACGCCGTAGGACAGGCCCTGTACCGCGAGGTTCATGATGGCCTGTTCCAGCGGTTCGAAATCCTGGCGGATCGAACCGAATCCATCGATAACCAGGAAGACGTCACCGAAAGGATCCTCGTGGGCGCCGGTGGCCGCCTGACTGCTCGCCGGTTCCCCGGCACGCAGCCGTCGGAACTCCGACATCGATTCGATGCCGAGCTGGCGGAAGCGCAGTTCACGGGTCCGCACGATGGTGGTCATCTCGGCGATGGTGCGCCGCACCTTGTCGTGATCCAACCGGCCCGCCACCGATCCGACATGTGGCAGGCCCTCCAGGCTGGCCAGGGTGCCACCGCCGAAGTCCAGGCAGTAGAACTGCACCTGTTCGGCGGTGTGGGTCAGCGACATCGCCATGATCAGCGTGCGCAACATGGTCGATTTGCCCGACTGCGGTCCGCCGACCACGGCCACATTGCCGCGGGCACCGGACAGATCGACGACCAGTGGGTCACGCCGCTGGTCGTAGGGCCGGTCGACGAGACCGATCGGGGCGCGCAGAACGGCCTGCGCGCTGTACTCGCCGGTGAGAATCGAGCGCGGGACCAGTTCGTCCAGTGGCGGGGCGGAGTCCAGTGGTGGCAGCCAGATCTCGTGCGCCGGACGGCCGTGGCCGCGGATCCGGGCCACCAGCATGCCGATATTGGAGATCTGTTCGCCGTCCTCGACGAGCGGCTCCGGATCGTCGAGAGGTTCGGGGGCGAGCGGAACCCGGTCCACGGCCCTGAATTCGACATGTTTGGCGAGGAAAGGGCGTGCGGTGATATCGATTTCGCCGGCGCGGGTCGCGACCGCGATATCGCGCTGCGGTCCACCACCCACATACGCACCGGAGACGTAGGAAGCCTGGAAGCGCTGGATCTCGCCCGAATCCGATTTCAGATAACCGCCACCGGGGTTGTTGGGCAGGTTGTAGGCATCCGGAACGCCGAGAACCTGACGGGACTCGTTGGCGGAGAAGGTCTTCAGGCCGATCCGATAGGACAGATGCGATTCCAGACCCTTGAGTTTGCCCTCTTCCAGGCGCTGCGAGGCAAGCAGTAGATGGACGTGCAGCGAGCGACCCAGACGTCCGATCATCACGAACAGTTCCGCGAAATCTGGATGCTGGGTGAGAAGTTCGGAGAACTCGTCGAGTACCACGAACAGTGCGGGCAGCGGATCGAGGTCGGCGCCGGCGGCCCGCGCCTTCTCGTATTCGGAGACGTTCGCGAAATTGCCGGCCTGGCGCAGTACTTCCTGGCGGCGATTCATCTCACCAGCCAGCGCATCGCGCATACGGTCGACGAGATCGGCCTCTTCCTCGAGGTTGGTGATAACGGCCGCGACATGCGGTACGCCGTCGAGACCGAGGAAGGTGGCACCACCTTTGAAGTCCACCAATACCAGGTTCAACTGATCCGGTGAATGCGTGGCCAGCAAGCTCAGTACCAGCGTGCGCAGGAATTCGGATTTGCCGGAACCGGTGGCGCCGATGCACAGACCGTGCGGGCCCATCCCGGATTCGGCGGCTTCCTTGATATCGAGGACCACGGGCAGACCGTCGGCCCCGACACCGAACGGAACCCGCAACCGCTCCCGGCCGTAGCGGGGCCGCCACGCGCTCTCGGGGTTGAAGGAACCGATATCGCCCAGACTCATCAGCTGAGCCCAGGTGTTGATGGTCTCCCCCTCGGCGACCTCGACATCGCTGCTGCGCTGGGTCGCCGCCCGATACGGGGCCAGGCGGCGCGCCACCTGCTGGGCCTGTTCCCGGCTGAGCCGGTCGATGACCGCGAAACGCTCCTGATTCCCGCTGGCGCCGCGGCCCAGGCATTCCCCGTTGCGGATGGTCAGACCGATACCGCGCGATACCGCCAGCCGCGGCGCGTATCCGCAGAGGTCGATCACGGTGACGCCTTCGTATCCGGATTCGCGCAGCTGATCCTCTTCGGCCTCGAGCAGGCCGCCGTCCACCACGATCACCACATGCACCATGGCGGAATTGGTGGGCTGGTTACGGGAATAGCGGACCCGGTTACCGAGAATCGGGGCGAGCCCGGCCATCGCCTCGCGGATCGAGCCGAAGAACATGCGTTCGGTGCCGACACCGTCCTGGGAGTCGGGGTGCTGGGTGTGTGGAAGCCATTTGGTCCATTCCCATTCCGCGCTGGTGTCGGGGCCGCAGACGATCGCGGTGAGCACCTGGTCCGGGCCGTGGAACATCACCAGCTGGACGAGCATCGCGCGCACCATGTCCCGAGCCTGGGCCCGGTCGCCGTCGAGGGCGATGGTGGCGAAACCCTTCACCGCGACCGCGGTGGGCAGATCCGGCACGGTGGAATGCGCACGGACGAAGCGGCGCAGGGAGACCGCGGCGATCGGTTCGAGTTCCTCCACCGGGCCGGTTTCCGGCGCGACCAGGCGGGTGGCCAGGCGCTGGCCGCCGATCCCGATCCGGACATGGCAGAAATCCTTGTCGCTGGGCCGGCGCTCCCACATCCGGGAGGTGCCCGCGAGCATCCAGATCAGCCCCGGCTCCGGATGACTCCACTCCACCGCGGCCCGCTGTTCGGCCGCCGTCACCCCGACATCCTTGCGAACTTGATCGAGATAGCGCAGATAGTCCTTGCGGTCCTCGTTGGCCTCCGCGGCCTTGGCACCTTTCCCGTTGCCCTGACCGGCGAACATGCCGACCATCGAGACCATCATCATCATGGGGAACATCAGCGACATCGGGTTCGACGCGATACCGCCGCCCTGGGTGAACATCAGCGCCATCATCCCGACCATGCCGATGATCATCACGACCGGCATGAGCTTGCCCAGCAGATTTCCCGGGGTCACCCGGGGGATCTCGGGGGGCGGCTGCAAGGTGACCTCACCGCCGGGTGTTCGAGGGACCTCCCGGCGCGCACGCCGCTGAAAACGGACAGTGGTCATCGAACGAGATCCCCCTTGTGGCCATGCGATGTTCGGGCTCAGTGTAGAGGCAGCCGCGAACATGTCGTACAGTTCGACCTGCATTCTGCTGGCCGGGACGAGGGCACGCAACCCGCGATCTCCTGGGAGAATGCGGGAAACGAGCAGGGTAGCGAATCAACTTGGGGGAAGCGTGACGCATGCGCGACTCGACCATCTGGAGGAAGATTCCTCGCGGGGTATAGTCCGCGCACCGGATCTCACCAGGGTCACCATTCTGGCCAAACACACTCAGGTCGATATGGCAATTCCGGTCGATGTACCGGTTGCCCTGGTGATCCCGAGTGTCGTCGATATGATCGCCGCGCACAGCAGAACCAACGATTTCGACAACCAGGGCGAACGATACGAACCCGCGGACTGGGTTCTGGCCCGGATCGGCCAGCCGCCGCTGTCGAACTCGCTCAGTCTGGGCGAGCAGGGGGTACGTGACGGCGAACTGCTGATGCTGGAGAACTCGGCGCATACCGCGCCGACCCCGCTCTTCGACGACATCATGTACAACGTCGCCGTCGCCGATTCCGAGCATTTCCGCGGTTGGAACCCGGACACGGCACGGATCACCGGATCGGTACTCGCGGTACTCACCATCCTGGCCGGCTGCACCGGGCTGCTGGCATCGCCGGATGCCCTGCCCGGCTGGATCACCGGCACGATCGCACTGGGTGTGGCGGTGCTGCTGGTGGTCGGGGCGATGGTCCTCAGCCGGGTGTACGGAGACCCGAAAACATCGCTGGTACTCGGCGGCTGCGCGCTCCCGCTGGCGTTCACCGGCGGCATGCTGATCGTGCCGGACCATTACGACTGGCCCCATATGCTGCTCGGTTCCACCCTGCTCGGGGCCACAGCGATCTTGGCCTGGCGGGTCACCGGAGTGGGGCTCGGACTGTTCATCGGCGCCGGAACCGTCGCATTGTTCGCGGTCCCCTCCGCACTGGTCGGGCTGCTCACCGCGCAACCGATGAAGGCGGTCGGCGCGGTGGTGGCGGCCGTGGGGCTCGGCGCACTGTCACTGGCCCCGCGTATCTCCATGATGCTGGCGAAACTGCCACTGCCGCCGGTGCCCTCGCCCGGAACCCCGATCGACCCCACCGAGGACGATCCCGACGACCACCGGGCATTGCCGACCCTCGACGCGTTGCACGCGAAATCGGCTCGGGCACGGACCTATCTGAGCGGTCTGGTCTCGGCCACCACACTGGTCACCGTGGTCGGCGCACTGGTCGCGACCGATCCGGCCGGCGGCGGGTTCTTCTGGCCGGGCATCGCACTCGCGCTGGTGTGCGCGGCGGTCCTGATGTTCCGCAGCCGCACCTACGCCGGCGCCGAACAGGCGGTGATCCTGATCGCGGGTGGCGCGGCGATCCTGCTGGCCATGCTGGTGGGGATGGCGTTCGTGACCGATCTTCCGCTGGCCGCCTTCGGAGTCGCGCTGGTCATGCTGATCGCGGCGCTGATCCTCGGCATCATCGTCCCCAATCAGACGGCGACCCCGCCGATGCGGCGGGCCGCCGAACTGATCGAATACGGTTTCGTGGCCGCCGTACTGCCGCTCGTGTTCTGGGTGGCCGATCTCTACTCCCTCGTCCGCGGGCTGTGAACCGAGGAGTCCGCGCCGCGGCGGTGGCCGCGGTGCTCGGTATGAGCGCATCGCTGGGGCTCGGGTATCCGGTGGCCCACGCCGACCGGCCCGCACCCGTGGACCCCGGCCAGTTACCGGCCGGTGACCCGGCGAAACCCGCGCAGGCGACCGAACGCAAAGCGAATGCGCCGTGCAACAACACCGTTTCCGGTGGCGGCGGTCCCACCGTTCCACCCGCGCAGGCAGCTCTCGACCTGCCGAGAGCGTGGCAGTTCTCCGAAGGCGCCGGCCAGGTCGTCGCGGTGATAGATACTGGCGTCGCCCGCCATCCCCGGTTGGCCGACTTACGTCCCGGCGGGGATTTCGTGGCCAACAGCGGGGACGGCACCGAGGACTGCGACGCGCACGGAACGATCGTGGCCGGCATCATCGGCGCGAGCAAACTCCTCAACGAGGGCTTCTCCGGTGTAGCGCCGGCCGCGAGCATTCTCACCATCCGCCAGACGAGCGATAAGTACGTCAAAGCAGGCAGCAATGCCACCAAATCGCCGGAAGACCTCTCCAAAGAGGGGTACGGCAATGTCGCGACCATGGCGCAAGCCATCCGCCGAGCAGCGGATATGGGTGCGACCGTGATCAATATTTCCGAGGTCGCCTGTAGTGCCGGCCCGATCTCCGACGGTTCGCTCGGCGCGGCACTGGACTACGCGGTCCACACCAAGAACGCCGTGGTCGTGACCTCCGCCGGCAACACCGACAATGACAACTGCAAGGGCAATACCGGCATCCTGGACCCCCTCGATCCTGCCGCGGATCCCTGGAGTAACACGACGGTCAACGTCACCCCGGCCCGCTACGACGATCTGGTCCTCGCGGTCGGCTCCATCGATAATAACGGCGCGCCGTCCGAATTCACCGTCCCCGGGCCGTGGTTGAGTGTCGCCGCACCCGGCGAGAACATCGTATCGCTGGATTCGAACGGGCCCGGCGTCATCCACGGCACACAGGGTTCCCAGGGGAACAAGTCCATCAACGGCACAAGTTTCGCCGCTCCCTATGTCTCGGGAGTCGTCGCTCTGGTCCGCTCGCGCTTCCCCGACCTGTCCGCGGTGGAAGTCATGAAACGGATCCAGGCCACCGCGCACGCACCGGCCGAAGGCTGGAATCCCTATGTGGGATATGGCGCGATCGACCCGATCGCGGCCTTGACCAACGAGGTCCCGGCCGAGCTTCGCCCCAAGAAACCGAGCCCGGCCGTCAGCAGACAGCTCGCGGTGCCCGCGCCGCCCACACCGCCGGATCACACCGCTCGCAACGTGGCATTGGTCGGTAGCGGAATAATCGGCGGTGGCCTGATCATCGGCTACCTGGCATCGTTCCCGGCCCGGCGCCGGTTCGGGGTGGGCGAGGACGACGCCTGACGGTGCTCTGTCCGGTGTTACGGCGACCCCGCGAACTCCGAGTTCGACCAGAGCCCGGCGTCTACTTCGTGGAGGCGACAGCCTGGTCCGCCGGCGACGGATCCGGAGCGACCCCGTCGTGGGCGACGAGCGCCTCTTCCCGGCCCAGAGTCGGCCCCGGAGCCAGTAGTCCGACGATCGGCCAGGGCGCGGGTTCGGCCTTCTCCGGCATGCCGAGCGCCTTCGCGGCGTCGGCGTTCTTGATGCCGTAGCGCACACCGGTATCGGCGATATAGAAGATGCTGTCCTTACGCCTGCTGTCCGGTTCGATTCCGGTGCTCTGCACATAGGCTCCCGTACCGGGCGCCATATAGGCGGAGTCGACGTTCTGGCCCGACCCGTCGGCCTGGGCGAGCGGCACCAGTTTCGCTTTGTCGGGCATCGGCAGGCTCACTCCGGTGACAACCGCGAGTCCGGCCCGGGTACCGGTGTTTTCGCCCGCTTCCGGGATCGGTTTCCACGACAGGCAACCCACCGGATGGTCCTTGCCCTCGAGTACGGCCGGGGCGGTCTGCGGGTAGTCGCCGACCTGCAACGCCTCCGAGACCGGGGCGTCGGTGCGCTCGCGCTGGTCGATCCGGTCGTCGCCCGGAGTTTGCGGGTTGGAGTTGCGGATGATCTCCCCGGTCAGTGCCGAGATGGGCTGCAACCCGTCGGCGAGGACCACGTGGTATTCGGTGCCCGAATTGCCGACCTGCACGACGTCACCGATGCGGTGACCGCTGACCTCGAATCCGGGAGCACCACCGACATCGGCGATAGCGGGCCGGATAACGGGCAGCACCTCGGGGATCGCGTTGATCAGACCTTCGCTCACCGGGCGTGGGGTAGCGCCGGTGATCTTCAGGGCGTCGGTCACCGCGCGGTCGGTCATATCGATACGCGCGCGTTTGCGGTCGTAGATCAGATAAGTGTGGTTCTCGCCCTGCACCAGCAGCGCTTTACCCGGATCCATGACCGAAGCCTTCGCACCGAGCTCGAGTCCACCCGCGAGTACCGAGGTGGTGCGGTCCCCGCTTCCGTCGGTCTTCATCTCGTCGCAGATCGTCCACTGCCGGCCGTTACCCGCCGCGTCGTAGTGGATGGCGCTGGGGGCGCCCGGGATACCGATCAGCGGACCGCGGGCCTTCTTACCGACCTCGGCCTCTTTCACGATCGCGGCATCCGGTGCCTCGTTGGCCGCCAGCCGGGCCGACGCCAGATTCAGTGCCGGGTGCACCACATCGTTGAGTACCACATAGACCGAACCGGATTCCTTACCGATGAGGATCGTGTTCTGACCGATCTTGTCCTGTGGTCGGAGCAGGGCCAGCACACCACAGCCGGCCAGGACCAGCACGGCCAGGACCAGACCCACGACGTAGGAGCGCACCTGGGAACGCATGGGATCGTGCAACATTCGCACATCCCGCCGCACCAGCGCATGCTCCATCCGGCGGACCAGAAAGTTGTAACCGCTGATCTGCCACCTGGTTGTGGGCTTTGAAGGCATCGTCTCCCCCGAACTGTGCTCGTACTCGCCGAACACAGTACAGTTCCCGGGGACGTAGTTCAGCTCGGCCGCCGATAACAGGCCGACACCGGGTACCTGGGGGACTCTGATGGCCGTTCCAGCCGCAGTGGGGCGCAGGCGCAGCTTGCTTTTCGGGCGGATCTCCATGCGCAACCTGCTCATCGCGCAGCTGTTCGCGCTCGTCGCGGGGACGATCGTGCTCTTCTTCGCCGCGAACGTGTGGATCGCGCTGGGAGTCGCCGTGGCGGTCGGTTGTGTCCCGCTCGTCACGGTCGGTCGGCGGGTTCTGCTGGATTGGGTCGCTACCTGGTGGAAATACCGGTCCCATCGCGAATACCGGATCGGTGACAGCAACGACTTCCGCGGACCCGACGATCGATCGCTCGGTCTGTACTGGGACGAGAGCCGGGTTGTCGCGGTGGTCGAGGTACTGCCGCCGCGCGGCGGGCTCACCCGGATCGACCGCAGCGCGGTGCACGCATCCCATCTCCTGCCGATGGCGGAACTGGCGGCCTGCCTCGCCCAGCACGACATCCTGCTCAGCGGAATCGATATCATCAGCCACGGCCACCGCAGCCGTTCGGGCACGCCCGCCGGGGCCATCTACGAAACCCTGCTGGGCCCGCTGCCGGCCACCGCGTATCGCACGGTCTGGTTGGCGATCGGGTTCGATATGGTCGACTGCCCCGGCGCCGCGAACCGGCGCGGCGGCGGTGACGAGGGAGCCGCGCGTTCGGTGACCATCGCGACTCAGCGGATCGTCCGGACGCTGGAGGACGCGGGCTGCGGATCGCGAGTGCTGACCGCCTCGGAGATCCGGGCTGCCGTCCGGCAGGTGCTCAACGGCGCCGACGCGCGCGAGCTTGCCCATCGCTGGCGATACGCCGAGCTCGGCAACAGCGTCAACATCGGTGCGGCGATCGACCCGAAAGAGCTGGGTTCGGAGATACTCTCGCAGGTGTGGGTGGCCGAATCCCGCGGTACCACGGTCGCGGTGCGGCTGCGGCCCGGCAGCACCGCCGATACCGTGCACGTCGGCGCGGCATGGCGTTCGACCCTGCGGGAAATGCCCGAGAAGACCGTGTCCAAGGGCATGGTGTCGATGAACGGGCGTCACCGCGCCGGGCTGCTCGCACATCTGCCGATCGGTATCCCCGATGCCGAGGATGTGGTGCCGACCGCCGAGTACCCGATCGAGGTGCTCGACGCACTCGCACTGCCGTCGTCGGGCTGCGGACAGCTCATCGGTTCGGACGACGAGGGCAACGGTGTGGCGCTGCGCCTCGTGGGCGCCGGTATCTCGTCGGTGTATGTGGCCGGCGAGCTGTATCTCGCGCAGCAGCTGGTGTTCCGGGCGCTGGCCGTGGGCGAACGCATCCTGATCCGCACCGATCGCCCACAGGCCTGGCACCAGCTGATCGAGACGATCGGAAACCCGGAACGGCTGATGTTGGCCGTGGAAATGCACCAGTCGGACGCCATGTTCACCGCGACCGTTGTCGACGGTGTGCTCGCGCCCGCGCCGCACGCCGGTATCACCACCATCTACGTCACCGGCGACCCAATGGGCTGGCCGGCCACCAAACCGGACCTGTCGATCCAGCAGCCCGGCGCGATCGGCAACCGGGTGGTCGTCCGCACCACCACCACCCAGATCCCGCTGAACCTGGTCTCGATCCCCAGGGAACACACCTATATCGGCGAACCCCGCACCCGTCAGGCCGTACCGGCCCGGCCCCAACGCCACTAGAGATCCGACCGAGCCTGGGCGACACCCCGGGTCGCGAACGGCGCCCGCCTCATCCGAGGCCCCGACCGCGCGACGCCGAATGCCCTGAACACAGCTCAGCCCGGGTATGCGCGGGCGCCGCGGGCGCCGCGCAGAGCCCGGCCCCACCAAGCGAGCTGGTTGAGCATCCGGTCCGCGGCGTCGATGGCGGCGCCGTCGCCGGTGTTCCCCGCGGCGTCGAACTGCTTACGCGCGCGGTGGAAGCTGACCGACTCCCGCACCGAGACCATATGGATCTCGGCCACCACCTGCCGAAGTTGTTCCACCGCGCGTAATCCGCCCGAGAGTCCGCCGTAGGAGACGAAACCGACCGGCTTGGCCCGCCATTCGTGTTTGGCGCTGTCGAACGCGGTTTTCACCGAGGCCGGATAGCCGTGGTTGTACTCCGAGGTCACCACCGCGAAGGCGTCCGCGGCCGCGAGTCTTTCCCGGAATCCGGCGGTGGCGGGGGTTTCGGTGAGATCCAGCGGCAGCGGGGTGTCCAGCAGATCGATGACGCCGGTATCGAATTCGGGGCTGCTGCGCGCGGTGCGCACGAACCAATCGGCGACCACGGGCGCGAAACGTTCGGGCCGGACGCTGGCGACGATCACCTCTAGCCGGAGGGGCGTATCCACCGGACGAGACTATCCCGCGATCGGGCGGTAAGGCGGGATCGGATCAGGGCAGTTCGAACGGCAGCGCGACCCCGGCGTGGATCCGGCAGTGCTCGCAGGTCTCGGTATCGGCGACCGCCGCGACGGCGCCGTGGACGAGTTCTTTGAACGGCCCGACATTGCGTTCGAACTCGGCGAACACCTCGGCGGCCCGGACGCCTTCGCCTTCGGTGACACCCGCGTCCAGGTCGGTGACCAGTGCGATCGCCGCGTAACACATCTCCAGTTCGCGGGCGAGGACCGCTTCCGGATAGCCGGTCATATTCACCAGATCCCAGCCCTGGGCCGCGAACCATCGGCTCTCGGCCCGGGTGGAGAAGCGGGGCCCCTGGATGACGGCCATGGTGCCGTGCGGGTGGACGTGCACAGCGCTGTCGGCGGATTTCACCGCGGTGGCGCGTAGATCCGCGCAGTAGGGGTCGGCGAAGGAGACGTGGATACCGTTGCCGTCGAAATAGGTCTGCGCGCGGCCGGAGGTGCGGTCGACGAGTTGATCCGGGATGACTACGGCGCCCGGCCCCCAGTCCGGCCGGAGGCTGCCGACCGCGCAGGGAGCATAGATCCGGCGCACGCCGAGCGAACGCAGTGCCCACATATTGGCCTGGTAGGGCACCGTGTGCGGGGAGTATTCGTGGCGCGCTCCGTGGCGCGGCAGGAATGCGACCGGGCGACCCTCCACCTCGCCGACGGCGATCGGCGCGCTCGGGTCTCCGTAGGGGGTTCGCACCGTGACCGCGTCCGTCGCGCCGTCGAAGAAATCGTAGAATCCACTACCGCCGATGACGGCCAGCGCGGGTCGATCCGGGGAAGTCATGGTCTCGATTGTTCCGCGTCCGGTCCATGGGCGCACCAGCGAGGGCCCGTACCTGACAAGCCCCGCCTGGACATGTACCCTCGGGGGGTATGAACGGTCCTCTCGACCGGCGCAGAGGAGACAATCGGTGACTTCCACACCCACCCCGGCGGGATCCGCCGACGAGACGGCTACCGGCCACACCCACGAGCACGCGGGCCACGGCTATATAACCGCCAAGGACGACTACCTCAAACGGCTCCGCCGGATCGAGGGCCAGGCGCGCGGCCTGCAGCGGATGGTGGAGGAGGAGAAGTACTGCATCGATATCCTCACCCAGGTCTCCGCCATGACGAAGGCGTTGCAAGCGGTCGCGATGGGGCTGCTCGAGGACCATATCAGTCACTGTGTGGTCGACGCCGCGGTCGCCGGCGGCCCGGATGCCCAGGCCAAGATCAAGGAAGCCACCGACGCGATCGCGCGGCTCGTTCGTTCCTGAGTTCCCCGGGTGGGCCGCCCGGCGCCGAGCGGCCCACCCGCCGGAATCAAGCCTGCTGAGTGAGCAGCGGCGCCAGAGCGCGCAACGTGGCCAGGTAGTCCTCGCCGAGCGGCTGAAGAGCCAGGTGGTCGGCGCCCGCTTCGATATGGCCGCGGACCTGCTCGGCGACCTGCTCGGCGGATCCGTGCACAGCGAGCGCGTCCAGCAGACGATCACTGCCCGGTTTCGCGATGTCCTCGTCGGTGTAGCCGAGGCGCTGGAGGTTGGTGGTGTAGTTGCGCAGGCCGAGGTACATCTCCACCACGGTGCGCCCGGTAGCGCGAGCACTCTCGGGATCGGCGTCGACGACCAGCTTCTGCTCGGGGACCAGCAGTGCGTCACCGACAGTCTTGCGGGCCTGCGCGGTGTGTTCCGGCGTGGTGAGATACGGCAGGGCACCCGCGGTGCGGTCCGCCGCCAATTTCAGGACCTTGGGGCCGAGCGCCGCGAGCATCCGGCCGGATACCGGGACCTCGGCGGCGTCCAATGCGTCGAGGTACTCGACCAACGCCTCGTAGGGTGACCGGTAGGGTTTGTCGGCTTCCGGGTGGCCACAACCGATACCGAGTACGAAACGGCCCGGGAACCGCTGTTCGATCCGGTGGAAGGATTCGGCGACCACGTCGGCGGGCGCGGTCCAGATGTTGACGATGCTGGTGCCGACCTTCAACGCGTCGGTGGCCGCCAGCAGGTCCTCCACGACCGGGAGGTCGGGAGTGGGCGAGCCGCCGAGCCACAGGGCGCCGTAGCCCGATCGCTCCAGTTCCGCCGCCGCCTCCGGGGTGAACAGCTTGTAGTAGCGCCATACGCCGTATCGTCCGAGATCGATCGTCATAACTACCGCAACCTTGTCGTCGAAGGGACCTATTCCAGCCCCGACCCTATCCCCGCGATCCCGCGCCACCGCGCCACCGGCCGATCACGTGAACGAGCGGCCCACCACGCGCATCCTCCGCCAACCACATTCGAAACCCCCTGGTGATACCAGTTTTCACAGCCCACCCGTAGCCTGCGACAGAAGAACCGCGTTGACGGCCGGGGCCCGATTCCGGAGCAACGTAGCGACCGACCGCGTGCGACGCACGGTCGGCCATCCAGAGATCGCGACCGTTCGCCCAGACCTGCCGCTACTCCGGATGATCCGCCTCCACAGTCGGGGCCCGCCCCGGTTCTGGAGCGACGAAGCGATGGAGCGCAGCGACTGAGCGAAGGAGTGAAGAACCGGGGTCACGAGGGCCCCGACCCGCGGCGCCGAAGGCGCCGCAATCAAATACAGCAGTCGCCGGTGGGGACCGAGCGCGTCTCCCTGGTCTGTGCGTTACGGGCCGCCAATTCCGATTCGGCCGGATAGTCGACGGCGACCAGGCTCAGCCCGTGCGCCGGCGCCACCGTCACCGAACTCGACCGGCTCCTTTCGGCGAGCAGCCCCGCGACCCATTCCGGCGTCCGCCGCCCCGCCCCGACCGCGAGGACCGCGCCCACCAGGCTGCGCACCATCGACCAGCAGAAGGCGTCGGCACTCACGTGGGCGTGCAGCCGATCGCCCTCTCGCTCCCAGTCGTAGCGCTGCAGTTCGCGAACAGTGGTCGCGCCTTCGCGGCGACGGCAGAAGGCCGCGAAATCGTGCAGACCCAGCAGGGCGTGTGAGGCGGTGCGCATAGCTTCGAGATCGACCGGGCGGCAGCCCACAACGCTACGTGCCGAGAGCGGGTCGGCGCCGTAGCGCGCGGTGGTCAGGCGATAGACGTAGTGGCGGCGGATCGCCGAGAAGCGAGCGTCGAATTCGGCGGGAACCGGCCGGATTCCGGTGATTCGCACGTCCCGGGGCAGGAATTTCGCCATCCGGTGGATCAGTTTGTCCGCGTCCACCTCCGCCGCGGTGTCGAGATGAGCCACCTGTCCTTCGGCGTGTACTCCGGCATCGGTGCGCCCGGCGACCGTCAGTTGCACCGGCTCGCGCAACACCTTGCCCAGTGATTCCTCCAGCAGCCCCTGGACGGTGCGGAAGCCGGGCTGTCGGGCCCATCCCTGGAACTCGGTGCCGTCGTAGGAGATATCCAGCCGAATCCGTGCGGTCGGCGGCACCGGCTGCGCCCCGGACTCCGCGGCCGGGTCGGCCGTTGCGGCGACGTCGTCCGCCACGACCCGTGGTTTTTCGCTCACCGGATACTCCTCTGGAAACGGGGCGAGCCCGCGCGCCCCGGAGGGCGGCGGGCTCGTCGACGAACCGTGGACATGGCGGACCGTGCCCTTCGGCAGGCGAATTACGCCTTGTCGTCGGCCTTCTCGTCGGCCTTGTCATCGGCCGCGGCTTCCTCGGCCGGAGCCTCGGTGACCTCGGCAGCGGTCTCGGTCTCGGCCTCGGGGGCCTGCTCCTCGACCTGCTTCGACGCGGCGACCCGGCGAGCGCGATCGGCCTCGTTGGTCACGGTCTGTTCCCGGACCAGCTCGATGATCGCCATGGGGGCGTTGTCGCCCTTACGTGGCAGGGTCTTGACGATCCGGGTATAGCCGCCGCTGCGGCCCTCGAACGACGGACCGATCTCGGCGAAGAGATCGTGTACGACGTCCTTGTTCCGGATCACCTTGAGCACCTCGCGGCGGTCGGCCAGCGTTCCGGCCTTGGCCTTGGTGACCAGTTTCTCGGCGTAGGGGCGCAGCGCCTTGGCCTTGGCCTCGGTGGTCGTGATGCGACCGTGCTCGAAGAGCGCCGTGGCCAGATTGGCGAAGATCGCCTTCTGGTGCGACGCCGACCCGCCGAAGCGAGCACCCTTCTTGGGCTTGGGCATTGTGGGTTCTCCTTGTGTATGTGCGGCGTGTGAGGCGGTCGCTGCGTTGTATGTCGAGTTTCCCGGCAGCGGACCGCGCGCTCACGTCGCGGGCGCAAGGCCTACGCGGGTGCCTACCCCTGCGGTGGCCTAGAGCTGTTCGGTTTCGGCGTAATCCTGCTCGCCGCCGTCGTTATCGCTGAAAGTGCCGCTGTCGGACCAGGTTCCGGTGCTCGCGTCGTAGCCGACCACGCTCGACGGATCGAACGAGGCGGGGCTGTCCTTGAGCGAGAGGCCCAGCGCGTGCAGCTTGACCTTGACCTCGTCGATGGACTTCTGGCCGAAGTTACGGATATCCAGCAGATCCGATTCGGTCCGCGCCACCAGCTCGCCGACGGTGTGCACACCCTCGCGCTTCAGGCAGTTGTAGGAGCGGACCGTCAGGTCCAGATCCTCGATCGGCAGCCCGAAGGAGGCGATGTGATCCGCCTCGGCCGGGGAGGGGCCGATCTCGATGCCTTCGGCTTCGACGTTCAGCTCACGGGCCAGGCCGAACAGCTCGACCAGGGTCTTGCCCGCCGAGGCGAGCGCGTCCCGGGCGCTGATGGAGTTCTTGGTCTCCACGTCCAGGATGAGCCGGTCGAAGTCGGTGCGCTGTTCGACACGGGTCGCCTCGACCTTGTAGGTCACCTTGAGCACCGGCGAGTAGATCGAATCCACCGGGATCCGGCCGATTTCCGCGCCGGTCGCCTTGTTCTGCACCGCCGGGACATAACCGCGACCGCGTTCGACGACCAGCTCGATCTCGAGCTTGCCCTTGTCGTTCAGGGTGGCGATATGCATATCCGGGTTGTGCACGACGACACCCGAAGGCGGCACGATGTCATCGGCGCTGACGGTCCCCGGGCCCTGCTTGCGCAGGTACATGGTGACCGGCTCGTCCTCCTCCGAGGACACGACCAGGCCCTTGAGGTTCAGGATGATGTCGGTGACATCTTCCTTCACCCCGGGCACGGTGGTGAACTCGTGCAGAACGCCGTCGATGCGGATGCTGGTCACCGCGGCCCCCGGGATCGAGGACAGCAGGGTGCGCCGCAGCGAGTTACCGAGGGTGTACCCGAAGCCCGGCTCGAGCGGTTCGATGGTGAACTTCGACCGGTTGTCGGCGATGACCTCTTCGGTGAGGGTCGGACGCTGGGAAATCAGCATGGGATCAATCCTCCTGTTTTGGGCGCCCGCTATTTGACGCCTCGTCTAGGGGTTGTGCGGGCCGTCACCTCGACGACCCGCACCAGCGGCACAGCCGATTACTTCGAGTAGTACTCGACGATCAGCTGTTCCTGCAGCGGTACATCGATCTGCGCGCGTTCGGGCACCGAGTGCACCAGGATGCGCAACCGGCCCGGGATGACCTGGAGCCAGCCGGGGACCGGACGGTCACCGACGGTCTCGCGTGCCACCTGGAACGGCAGGGTCGGCAGCGACTTCTCCTTGACATCGATGATGTCGTACTGGGTGACCTGGAAAGAAGGCACGTTGACCTTCTTGTTGTTCACCAGGAAGTGGCCGTGGCTGACGAGCTGGCGGGCCTGACGACGGGTACGGGCCAGACCGGCGCGGTACACGACGTTGTCCAGCCGGGTCTCGAGGAGACGCAGCAGGTTGTCACCGGTCTTGCCCTTGAGGCGGTTGGCCTCTTCGTAGTACCGGCGGAACTGCCGCTCCATGACGCCGTAGGAGAAGCGTGCCTTCTGCTTCTCCTGCAGCTGGAGCAGGTACTCGCTCTCCTTGATCCGCGCGCGGCCGTGCTGGCCGGGCGGGTAGGGGCGACGCTCGAAAGCCTGGTCACCGCCTACCAGGTCGACGCGCAGGCGACGCGATTTGCGGGTGATGGGTCCGGTGTAACGGGCCATTGTGCTGTACCTTCCTTCCCGCTATTAGACGCGACGCCGCTTGGGCGGACGGCAGCCGTTGTGCGGCTGCGGGGTGACATCGGAAATGGTGCCCACTTCCAGGCCGGCGGCCTGCAGCGAACGGATCGCGGTCTCGCGGCCCGAACCCGGGCCCTTGACGAACACGTCGACCTTCTTCACGCCGTTCTCCTGCGCCTTGCGGGCCGCGTTCTCGGCGGCCAGCTGCGCGGCGAACGGGGTCGACTTGCGCGAACCCTTGAACCCGACATGGCCCGACGACGCCCAGGAGATGACGTTGCCGGAAGGATCGGTGATGGACACGATCGTGTTGTTGAACGTGCTCTTGATGTGCGCGTGGCCGTGGGGAACGTTCTTCTTTTCCCTGCGGCGCGACTTCTGGCTCTTCTTCGGGCCGGAGGCCCGGGACTTCGGAGGCATCGCTTATCCCCTACTTCTTCTTGCCGGCGACGGTGCGCTTCGGGCCCTTGCGGGTGCGCGCGTTGGTCTTGGTGCGCTGGCCGTGGACCGGGAGGCCACGGCGGTGCCGCAGACCCTGGTAGCAGCCGATCTCGATCTTGCGACGGATATCGGCCTGGACCTCGCGACGCAGGTCGCCTTCGACCTTGAGGGACGAGCCCTCGATGTAGTCACGCAGCTGCGTGACCTGCTCGTCGGTGAGATCCTTCGAGCGCAGATCCGGGCTGACACCCGTCGCGGCCAGGATCTCCTTGGAGCGGGTACGACCGACGCCGTAGATGTAGGTCAGTGCGATCTCCATGCGCTTCTCGCGCGGGAGGTCGACGCCCATGAGACGTGCCATCTGGCAGTTTCCTTAATTGTTGCGGAGGTCTGCTCCCTGTCCGTCCCCTCGTCTGGTGGGGCCCCGGCCTCCGTTCCGGGGGTAGGCACGCACACCTTCCGGGTCACCCCGGAAAAATCCTCAGTGTGCGGCTGGAGCTGGGAGTTCTTCTGCGTGCCAGTCCGAACCGCGTTCGGTGCTCAGGCCCGGTGTCAGCCCTGCCGCTGCTTGTGCCGCAGGTTGTCGCAGATCACCATGACTCGGCCGTTACGCCGGATCACCTTGCACTTCTCGCAGATCTTCTTGACGCTCGGCTGAACCTTCACGTCCGTCCAATCTTTCGTAGCGGCCCACACCGGTTACAGGTGTGGACACAGTTGACCCCGGTCGGGGACGACCGGGGAAATCTCGGAGAGCGAGCCGGGGCCCACTCGTTCACTTGTAGCGGTAGACGATCCGACCGCGGGACAGGTCGTACGGTGACAGCTCGACGACGACCCGGTCCTCCGGCAGGATGCGGATGTAGTGCTGGCGCATCTTGCCGCTGATATGCGCGAGGACCTTGTGCCCGTTCTCGAGCTCGATCCGGAACATCGCATTCGGCAACGGCTCGACAACCCGCCCCTCGACCTCGATGGCCCCGTCTTTCTTCGCCATATCCTCCGCGATCCCGGTTACACTCAACCTGGTCTGATTGCCTGGTACTGCCCGCTGGACCAGCCGCAACACAGCGATGCGACGCTAATGCGGCACACCGTGCGCAGGCGGCGAACACGACAACCGATCGCACACGAACAGGCGGCGCTTTGATACACCGCCTGGCCAGCTTACCGGTAGGTATGTGATCGGGCAAAAAGGGGTACTCCCCGCGATGCGTCGCGTGGTCCGGACCCGATCCCCCGGCCCGGGTGTTGCCACTCCCCGCACCGACGTGCAGTCCCTCCCCGGCACCGAGTGCAACTCCCGCCGGGCACCGAGTGCAGTATCTCCCCGGCACTGAGTGCAACGGTACTTGTCGCGTAAACTGGCCGCTGTCCGAGGTCGACCATTCAGGAGGGGACCGGTGAGCCGCAGCAACGACGGCCTCCCCATGCTGCCGCCATGGCTGGCCGATACCGAGGTCACCGGGGTCGGCGAGGGGAATTTCCGCAACTACGAGCCACCGCCGGTCCAGAATCTCCCCCAGGACGAGGTCATTCCCGAGACCCCCGAGCCGCCGGAGGGCTTCTTCTCCCGTCGCGGTGGGAGAGGCGACGATCGGTCCGACGTCGACAAGAAAAAGGGCAAGGGCTGGTTCCGGAACAAGAAGGATCAGCCGACCCTGGAGGACCGCGTCGGGGAGCTCCTGCCGAACACCAACGGCCCACGGCCCGCGCAGCGCAACGACTGGGCCGAGGCGACCGGCCGCCACGAGTGGACCACACCCCAGGACCAACGATCCGTGGACGCCGAGGTCGCCCGTCATACCGTTTCCGACCCGTTCCAGCAGGCCGAGCAGGACGCGCCACCGGCGCAGTATCCGCCGGCCGACCGTCCCGAGATCCCGGCTCCACCGGGCCCCGGCCCGCAGTGGAACCCGGACGCCGACCTGGCACCCTCGGCCGCCCCGCCGAATTCGTTCCGGGCCCCAGCGTCCGAGCCGCCGGGGTTGCCGTTGCCTCATCCCGGCGAGCCCGCGCCGGAGTTCGACAGTTTGCGCCCGCACCATCCCATTCCTCGGCACCCCGAGCCTCCGGCGAACGCGCGGGCCGACGGAATGGCAGGAGCACCGCCCGCACAGCCGTTGATCCTGCCGCCGCCCCCGCCTCTGCCGGACCCGCCGCCCACCGCGACCTCGATCTCCGAGGCGGCAGCGCCCCAGCAGCAACCGCTGCGACGGCTGCCCGATCCGCCTCCGGCCCCCACTGCGCCGGCCCCCACTGAGGGGGCCACACCTCCCCTCCCCGGCCCCACGGAACCTGCTGATCTCGAACCGGTCTCAGACACCCGCACGCCGCCGGAATCCGCCCCCGCTCCGGAGTCCTTCGGAACGCCGGATCCTTTGACCGCACCGGAGTACCCCCCGGCACCGTGGACCGGCCCGGCCGAATCCACCCGCGCGCCGGAAAATGCTCCGCCGCCACACAGCGCCTACACCGGAGGCCCGGGCCTGGCGGACCGCCCCGCACCGCCGCCCAGCCAGGGAAATCCGCAACAGTGGCCCGCGCCCGAAGCCTCTTCTTCCGGCGCGGGCCGGCAGTCGTACGCGCCCGAGCAGAGCCGTCCACGGCAGCCCATCGCACCGCCGCCGGGGCCGCAGATACCCGGTCCGCACCAGCAGTGGCAGCAGCACCCGGGACCGCAGCAGCAGGCTCCCGGCCCGGCTCCGGCTCAGTACAACCCCGCGGCCCCGCAATGGCAGCAGCAACCGCAGCAGCAGGGCGGCGCTCCCGGGTGGCAGCAGCAGGGTGGTGTCCCGGCCCGGCCGCAGGGCGGACCGCCCCCGCAGCAGTGGCAGCAGAACCCAGCGCAGTTCGGCGCCGGGGGCTCCGTGCCCTCCCTGGAGGATGTCGCGGTGCGCCGGGCGAAGAAGACCTCCGGCCAGGGCTGGCGCAAAGTGGTACATCACGCTTCCGGCGGCCGGATCAATCCCGGTATGTCGGCCGAGGAGCGACGGCTGCAGGAGTTGGTGGCGCGGATCCGGCAACCGGTGCGCGGGGACTACCGGATCGCTGTGCTCTCACTCAAGGGCGGTGTCGGAAAAACAACCACCACCATCGGCCTCGGTTCGACTTTCGCCTCGGTACGCGGCGACCGGGTGATCGCGGTCGACGCGAATCCCGACTTCGGCACGTTGTCGCAGCGGGTTCCGCTGCAGACGCGGTCGACGGTCCGCGATCTGCTTCTCGATCCGGCGATCGAACGCTATTCGGATGTGCGGCGACACACCTCGCAGGCCACCAGCCGCCTGGAAGTGTTGGCCAGCGAACGGGATCCGGCCGCGTCGGAAGCGTTCAACGAGGACGAGTACCGGGCGGTGGCCCGGATCCTGCAGCGGTTCTACAACATCATCCTGACCGACTGCGGTACCGGCCTGATGCATTCGGCGATGGCAGGTGTACTGCAGTTGGCGCATTCGCTGGTGCTCATCTCCCCCACCGCGATCGACGGTGCGCAGAGCGCGTCGGCGACGCTGGACTGGCTCTCGCTGCACGGCTACCACCATCTGGTGCAGAACGCCGTGGTGGTGATCAACTCACCGCGCGACGGCACTCCGAACATCGACGTGCAGCAATTGCGGCAGTATTTTCTGTCGCGCTGCCGGGCCGTGCACATGATCCCGTTCGACCCGCATATGTCCGAGGGCGCCGAGATCGACCTGCTGCGGCTGGAGAAGCAGACCAAGCGCGCGTACGTGGAGCTGGCTGCGACGGTAGCCGACGATTTCACGCAGAGTTACCGGCCGCACCCGGGAGGCTGACCCCCGCTCGTCCGAGCTCGCGGAGTGGACCCCGAAGCCGGCCGTGGCGGCGACCGGCCCGGGGTGTCACCACTCCGGCAGGCGGCGCCTTCCGGCCACTACATCGCCCACCAGCGCGTCGTAGGCATCGGCCAGTTCGGCCAGGTGATGCCAGGCGCTGTGCAGTAGTTCATCATCGGCGCCCAGAGTCATCAGTGCGTGGTGCGCGCGGACCGCGGATTCGGCCAGCCGGTCGATGATCGCGCCGACGGTCTCGGTATGCAGGGTGACACCGAGCCGGTGCTGCGGGACATTGCGCCCCACCCAATCGTCAATGGCCAGCACCAGTTCCATACGGCGCCTGTCGATCTCGACCAGACGGTCGGGATCGGTGACGATCGACCCGCCACGGCCGACCAATCTGCGCTCATGGAGTACGGCCAGATCCCGGGCGTACCAGAGCAGCTGACCCCCGACCACCCGGTGTCCGCGCGCCGCGCGCACCAGTAGGTCCGAATTCGGCAGCGGACCGGAAGACCCGTTCTGCGCCGAAAGATCAGCACCGCGCTGGGCGCCGGGAAGAGCCATTACGACTGTTGTATCCGAACCTGTCACGGTTGCCTCGCCGTTCGATCGCCGCACAACACCGGGTCAGTACGTTGATTACAATAAACCGCAGAAGGCCACTGTCAAGCGATACAGGCCCCCCCGATCACGAAAAGCGTACACTTCGTTATCTGAAGTCCACCCGAGGAGCACGATGGCGGACGGTCCGACGTATCGGCGGATCGCGGACCACCTCCGCGAGGAGATACGAACAGGCAAGTGGCAACCGGGGGATCGCCTGCCCAGTCACGCCGAATTAGCCGAGCAGATGAAGGTTTCGCTCACCACCGCACGTAACGCGATCCAGGTACTCGTTACCGAGAATCTTGTCTATACGGCTACCTCTCGGGGCACCATCGTCCGCAGCCGGGAAGTGCTGGAATCGGTGGTCACAGACCACATCCGCCCCGATCGGCCGCGGGCGGGGCACGACATCTTCGAGGAGATCGCACGCGCCGCCGGCCGGGTGCCGACCAAGGAATTCAGTGCCCGGATGGAACCCGCGGACGAGCGTGTCGCGCAGTGGCTGGGCGTCCCGGTGTCCTCGTGGGTGCTGGCCCGGACGGTCGTACAGTTCCTCGATAACGAGCCGTGGTCCTGGGAAGTGAGCTTCTATCCGCGCGATCTGGCCGAGGCCACCGGGATCGATTCGCCACACGATATCGCCGAGGGCACGACACGCCGGCTCGCCGAACGCGGGCAGGGCGAGACCGCACACCGGGATTCGCTGGTAGCGCGCCCGGCCGGATTTGAAGAGGCCTCGGTACTCGGAGTCGCCATCGGCACCGTGCTATTGGACCATCTCCGGATCGGCGCCAATCACGAGCGCGTCACCCGGGTGACGCGTCATCGTTCCATCGCGGCGAGCAACCGGCTGGCCTATGAACTCGGCGATTCGGCCGGAACCGCGGTGATCCGTGACATGCTGGATCAGACCGATCGGTCCGAGATATGGTTCTAGCTCATGACCGTGCAGATTCGGCCGGCCGTCCTCGATGACCTGGCGCTGATTCGCCGCCTGCGGCTGCAACGATCCTCGTGGCTTGCCGCCCGCGGTTCGGACCAATGGTCTACCCGGGCGGCCGGGCTGTCGATCGACTATTTCGCGCGTGCCGTGAGCCGTGCTGTGGCGGCGTGGGAGACCTGGATCGCAGAGGTGGACGGCGAACCGGCCGCAACGATCACCATCAACGACCGCGCCGACCGGGAACTGTGGACGAGCGCGGAACTGGCCGACGCGCTGATCGTGCACTACCTGATCGTGGACTTCCGCTTCGCGGGTTACGGCGTCGGCCAGCGACTGCTCGCGCATGCTGCCGCACTCGCCCGGGCCCACGGCCGACGCTGGGTACGACTGGACGCGTGGACCGCCAATACCGACCTGCACGCCTACTACCGGCGGGCCGGATTCCGGTTGGTCCGGGTGGCCGCCCCCCGGGACCCGAGCCCCTCGTGCGCACTGTTCGAACGGCATGTCGACGACTGGCTGCTCGAGGGCGGTCCGATCAGTACCCCGGCCGGCTTCCCGATGACTCAGCTGGCGCGTGATCCGATCGTCTTGCCGGTTTCCGGCTGACCGGTACCGGAGCGGGGGTCTTACAATGGATCGAGATGGGCGATGTGCACCATCTCGATCCCGCGGCTGCGCGAGACCAGGGTGCCGCGGCCCGGCGGCAACTTGGTAGGACGCACATCGCCGATCAGTTTACCCTCGTCCTTGGACCCGCTCATGATCAGCGTCTCCACGGACATATTCTTCATCGTGCTCAGAATCGGGTCGTACAGGGCCCGCGACACCCCGCCGACCCGGCGCGCGATGACCAGGTGCATACCGATATCACGTGCCTGCGGCAGGAATTCGATCAACGGCTGGAAAGGATTCGCGCTGCCGGTGGCGACCATATCGTAATCGTCGACCACGATATAGATCTCCGGTCCGCTCCACCAGCTGCGCTCGCGCAACTGCTGCGGGGTGATATCGGAACCGGGAATTCGCTTGGCCAGATATGTCGCGACCTCTTTGATCATCGGCGCGCAGGTCTGCGAGGACGTGGAATATCCGGCCAGCTGATCGCCGTCGATGACACCGAGCATGGTGCGACGATAGTCGATCATGATCACCCGGGCCGTTTCGGCGGTGGAATTCTCGGTGATCCCCATGACGATATTGCGCAGCAGAGTGGTTTTTCCGCATTCGACATCCGCGAATGCCATGAAATGCGGTTCGGCATTGAAATCCATGACCATCGGTTGCAATTCGGATTCGCCCAGACCCACCACGATCTTGGTGGCGCTGGACTCGATACCCTCCGTCTGCGCCTGTTCGAGCAGTTCGGCGCGCTCGAACTTCAACGGCAGCATCCGGACCTGGGGAGCGCGGCGGTTCGGGTACAGCTGCGTCAGTTCGGTGCGGGCCCGAGTGACCCCCTCGGCCACGTTCGACGTTTCGGAGTCGGAATCCAGTCGCGGCAACGCAATGAGCATATGCAAGTGATCGGCGGTGAGACCGCGGCCGGGCCGCCCTACCGGCACCTGATGGGCGACCCGGCGGCCCATCTCCGAATCGGAGGGGTCACCGAGGCGTAGCTCGATCCGGGTACCGATCTGGTCCTTGACCACCGGCCGGATCTCGGCCCAGCGTGAGGCACCGATCAGCAGATGGATACCGAACGAGAGCCCCTGTCCGGCAATGGCATTGATCTGCGGTTCCAATACATCGAACTCTTCCCGGATGGCCATCCAGCCGTCGATCACCAGGAACACATCGCCGAACGGGTCCTCGGGGAACGGATCGGTGATGCCCTGTTGCAGGGCAGCGAATTTGCGGCGGCGGTATTCGGCCATGGACTCGATACCCTGCTCGGCGAACCGCTCTTCGCGCTGGCGCATGAGGGAGGTCAGTTCGGCGATCGTCCGGCGCACCCGATCCCCGTCGAGACGACCGGCCACCGAACCGACGTGCGGGAGCCCGACCAGGCCGGTCATGCTGCCGCCGCCGAAATCCAGGCAGTAGATCTGCACCTGTTCGGGCGTGTGCGTGGCGGCGGCGGCCATGACGATCGCCCTCAGAGCGGTCGATTTACCCGACTGCGGCCCGCCGACGACCGCGACATTGCCCTGCGCGCCGGCGAGATTGATGGTGAGCACATCGCGCCGCTGCTCGTAGGGTTTGTCGATGACGCCGATCGGCATCCACAACTGGCCGTGCCGGTTGACCGACGACCGCCAATCCGGATCGGGCAGCAGCATATCCACCGTGGGCGACTCGTCCAACGGTGGCAGCCACACCTCATGGGCGGAGCGGCCGTGACCGGTAAGCCGTTTGACCACGACGTCGAGCAGCGAGTCCGGAACACCCTCGCTGTCCGCGCCACCGGCTCCCACCTGCGAAGGTGGGGGCGGCAGTTCGAGTAGCGGGTTGACCGCGGCGGACGCCCCCGCGTCCGCAGCGGTCACGGTTTCGGGCGAATCGACCGGTGCCGCGGTGAACACGGCCGGACGCTGCCGGGCGACCGGACTACCGTCCTCACCGGTCACTGTTCCCTGCGGCGCCTCGTACGGACCCGATACGTAGCTGGCGTTGAACCGCAACGGATCGGATGCGTCACTCTTCAGATAGCCGGACCCGGGAACACTAGGCAGGTGGTAGGCATCGGTGATGCCCAGGACCGCGCGGGATTCGTTGGCCGAGAACGTACGCAAACCGATCCGATAGGACAGATGCGATTCCAGCCCCCGCAGTTTGTTCTCCTCGAGACGCTGCGAGGCCAACAGCAGGTGGACGTGCAGCGAGCGGCCGAGTCGGCCGATCATCACGAACAGCTCCGCGAAATCCGGTTTCTGCGAAAGCAGTTCGGAGAACTCGTCGACCACGACGAACAGGGCCGGTAGCGGGTCCAGTGGCACACCGGCCGCCCGAGCCTTCTCGTAGTCGGTGACATTGGCGTAGTTACCGGAGGATCGCAGCAACTCCTGGCGGCGGTTCATCTCACCGGCCAGCGCGTCCTTCATACGGTCGACCAGGGAGAGTTCCTCTTCCAGGTTGGTGATGACCGCCGCGACGTGCGGTAGCGGGTCCAGGCCCAGGAAGGTCGCACCGCCCTTGAAGTCGACGAGGACCAGGTTCAGGGCGTCGGGCGAATGCGTGGTGACCATCGAGAGCACCAGGGTGCGCAGGAACTCCGACTTCCCCGAACCGGTCGCGCCGATACACAGACCGTGCGGGCCCATACCGTTCTCCGCGGACTCCTTGATATCGATCTCGACCGGCGTTCCGTCGGGGGTGATACCGATCGGCACCCGCAACCGCTCGCGGGCGGTACGCGGGCGCCAGACCCGGGCCGCGTCGATCTGGGCGGCATCGGAGATCTTCAGCAGTGCCATCAGTCCAGGGTCGGTCGTGGTGCCCTCCCCCAGGCTCACGATCTGCGCCGCGGTCGCGAGCCGGAACCGGGCCAGCGCCCGGGAGAACGCCTCGGCCTCGGCGATACTCACATCGTCGGCCGCGGCGAAACGCTCGACCCCGGCCGCGCTCTTGGCCGACACTTCCTGATTCGCGCAGACCAGTTGCAGACCACGCCGGGCCGCCAGGCCGCCTTCGGGAGCGGTGAGGTCCAGGACGGTCACCGAATCCAAGCCCGATTCAGCGACCAACCGCTCATTGCCGTTGACGTAGCCGTCGTCGATCACGATGACCAGATGCAGCCGGCCCTGCGTCGGTTGCGGATTACGCATGAACCGGCCGCGCTCGATCAGCTCGGACGACAGCGCGGTTTCCAGTTCACCGAGCGACTGGTACATCATGCGCACCGAACCCATACCGTCGCGCTGGGTCGGGTGTTGCAGATGCGGCAGCCATTTCGCCCACGACCAGATCGGTGCGTCGGGTTCGCCGCAGACCACCGCGATGGCCAGATGGTCCGGACCGTGGAAGGTCGCCAACTCCATGAGCATCGAGCGCATCAAGGTGTGCGACTCCGCCGGGTCACCACCGATATTGATGGCAGGGAAGGCGCGCAAAGATACCGCGGTCGGCAACTGGTGCACCACCGAGTGCGTGCGCACGAAGCGGCGCAGCGCGACGGTGGATACCGGTTCCAGATCCTCGAGCGGCCCGGTTTCCGGGCGGGCGAGCTTGGTGGCGAGACGATGACTGCCCACACCGACCCGGACATGGCCGAAATCAGGGTCGTTCGGGCGGCGCTCCCACATCCGGCGCGTCCCCACCAGCGACCGCAGATCGGCGGGTTCGGGATGGCTCCAGCTCAGCGATTCGAGCTGTTTGCCACCCGTGCGCCGCACATCCCGGCGAACCTGGTCCAGGTATCGGAAGTAGTCCTTGCGTTCCTCGTTCAGTTCGACCGCGCGCTTACCCCCGCCCCCGCGATATCCGGCCATCATGCCCACCATAGACATGATCATCATCATCGGGAACATCATCATGAAAGGGTTGGCGAGCAGGTTCCGGCCCATCATCGCCATCATGGCGATCATGCCGATCACCGCGACCACCATCACCACCGGCATGATCTTCATCATCAGCGGTGCAGGGACGGCACGCGGCACCTCCGGCGGTGCGCTCAGCGCGACCTCACCGCCGGGAGCCCGGGGCGGGGCGATGCGGGGACGGCGCACGAAACCTTCGGTAGCCATGGTTCCTTCTTCGATCGGCGACGAACGGTGAGCGAATGTCGCG
Source organism: Nocardia sp. NBC_01329 (assembly GCF_035956715.1). Taxonomy (NCBI): domain Bacteria; kingdom Bacillati; phylum Actinomycetota; class Actinomycetes; order Mycobacteriales; family Nocardiaceae; genus Nocardia; species Nocardia sp. NBC_01329. Next base: position 4,875,892 of record NZ_CP108381.1, read on the forward strand.
CTAGGGGTCGCGTTCCAGGTCCAGCTCGTGCCGGGGCCGACGGAACGGATAGGCCACCGCGGCGCCGATCGCGAGACCCGCCAGACAGATAACCGACCCGGCGATCGCGATCCAGCGCTGGCGCGGGTCAGGGCCGGGGGGATGAACAGGTGCCGCGACCGGACGGGCAGCGGCAGCACCGACACTCACGGGTTCGACCGGCAACTGCGCGGTGAGCGCGGACAGTGGATCTATGAGCCCGTGGCCGATCCGGTCGTCGCGGCCGGTTCCCGGTCCGTGCGCGGTCCGGGTGATCCGGTCCATCACCTGTGCGGCGTTGAGCTCAGGGAAGCGGGAACGCACCAACGCGGCCAGACCGGCCACATACGGCGCCGCGAAACTGGTGCCCTCGACCGAGCGGATGCCTTCGCTGGTCTGCACCCCGTCGACCAGACCGGTACCGCCGGGTTTGCTGTCCAGCGAGACGATATCGCGGCCGATGGCCGCCACCTGCACCCACGGTCCGTTGAGAGAGAGTTCGGAGACCTGCCCGTTCGGGTCCACCGATCCCACCGCCAGTACATACGGCGAGAACCAGGCCGGGCTGGCCACGGTCGCCACCGAATTCCAGCCCGCGCCGGAGTTCTGGGCCTGGCACGCGCCGTCGTTCTGCAGATTTCCCGCCGCGGCCACTACCACCACATTACGGTGGAAGGCGTATTCGACGGCGGCGCCGAGCGCTCCGTCGACGGTATCCAACCCGGCTCTCGTACAGGCCACTTCGGAGATATTGATGACGGTGGCGCCCATATCCACGGCCCGGACCACCGCTCCCGCGAGAGTGAGTACGGTGCCGTAGCCCTCGGTACCGATATTTCCCGGCGCGTCGCGGTTGTTGTTGTCCTTCTTCTCGTAGGCCAGGCTCAACTGGCGGATCGAGAGGATCTCGGCATCGGGGGCGACCCCGGCGAAGGCGTCCTCCGGCACCGGTTGGGCACCGATGATCCCGGCGATCAGGGTGCCGTGCCCGTCGCAGTCGACCGTACCGTCGGTATCGGAGACATAGTCACCGCCGGGTTGCAGCCGGGGCAGGCGCGGATGCCGATTCACCCCGGTATCGATCACCGCGACCTTCTGGCCGGCACCGCGGCTGAACTCCCAGGCAGCGGGCAGATCGAGAACCTGCTGCGCCATCGGTGGTTCGCTCGGCGGTGCGCCGGTGAGCAGCGGTTCGGCGCAAACCGCGCGCTGTTCGGTGGGTTCCAATGGCGCGGGCCGACCGCTGATCGCCTGGGCGGCGCCCAGGGCCCCCGGGTCGATCATGGGCTGCGGCACCGACGCGGCGTGCGGGGCGGGCAACGTCATCGTCGCGCCCAGTACACCAGCCGCGCACAGTATCCGCAGCATGCCACGGTGGCGCGGACGAGCGCTCATATGCTCAGGTTCCGCGCGGTGTTGTAGATGCCCATCACCCAGAGCACCAGCGGGATCACCGCCATGATCAGCGCGTATTCGAAAAGTTCGATTGCCCGGCGGACCACGGGTGTCACCTCGATATGGGGGCCGATCACCCCGAAACCGATCACCCCGAGAGTGAAGGCGAGCAGGAGGGCGGCACCGGTCAGAACGAGATCACCGTCGCCGAAGGACAAACCGACGACCAGCGATACGAAGGTCAGGCAGGCGCCACCGATAAGCGTGGCGGCCTGGGCGATATCGGCGAAAGAACGCCCCCGCAGCGACAGGATGATGGCGGTGATCACCGCGAGTGTGATGCCCTGCCACCGGGACGGTCCCAGCGGGTCGGCGACACCGAACGCGCCGATGACAGTACTCGCCGTACAGGCGGCGATCAGTCCGGTCTGGAACCGGTTGGCCGCGCGCGCGCGTTCGCCGAGACCCGCCGCCGACGGAAGAGCGGTCGCACCGATAGCGCCGATCCCCTCGATCGTCGGGCGCGGCTCGTGGTCGGCGGGGTCGATGGCGGCGCCGGCGGTCGGAACCGGCGGAATCGGCAACCGGGCCAGGACGGCAGCCAGTCGCGGCACCGCCGACAGGATCACGATCCCGGCGACCAACAGTCCGGCGGACAATTTCGGCAGCCCCGGATGCCAGATCAGGTAGATACCGGCAATGAACAGCGCGATGATCGCCGAGGTGGCCGCGCAGGAGAACAGGGTCGCGCCCACACCGGTGAGCCGATAGCCCAGAATGGCGGCCACCAGCAGTACCGCACTGCCCAGCAGTAGATGGGGGCTCCCCAGCGAACCCGGTACGAGCAGCGCGGCGCCACCGAACAACAGCATCAGCCCGTCGGCCGACAGCCAGGCGGCGGTGAGTTCGTCGCGGTACCTGCGTGCGGTGATTCCGGCGGCGACCAGCGCGGCGACCCCGGAACCCAGCAGTGCCAGGGCCGGTGCGAGCGGATCCCCGGCACCGCGCGAGAGCACCAGGACAACGAGGGTGGTGAGCACGGTCGCAGCCGACGCGACCAATCCCATCCAGCGCGCGGAGGCCCCCGACCAGCCGGTGAACTCCTCGGCGGTCAGCCGGGATACGGCGTCGATGACATCGTCGAACAGCGCGGGCGCCTCCTTGGCCGACACCGAACGCAGCACCAGCAGTTCACCGTCGTGGACCTCGGCCTCGGTGAGGGTGCGGCTCGGCGCGATCGCCTCACGTCCCAACCGAGCCAGCGTCCAGTGCTGAGCGGAGAGGGGGCCGGCATCCTCGTCGGAGTCCGGCAGGCTCGGGCTACGTGATTCGATCATGGTCACCAACTCGCCGATGAAACCGGCGATCGGGACGGTCGCGGGCAGTCCCACATCGATCTGGGTGTTCCCACCGATGACCGATACCCTGCTCAATTCCGGTTCCTGCGCTCGGCTCGAGCTCGGCGACTCGACCGGTGTACTCATCTCCCCACCCGCATCCCGCTCAACATTTCACGCCTCGGCCGTCGACAAACCATCAATCCGCCATCCAGTTTTCATATTCCGAAGGCAGTGAACCGCGGAACACGGTCTGCGTGAACAACTTCGGCACTGTTCGTGAACTCTCGCTCGGGTGATTTCGCAGTTGCGGGGCTGCCCCGCGACTGCACCCAATGTAACGGAGCGCCGAGGTGCGCGCGATCGGTAGTCTGGTATCCAGATATCGTTCTCTCTACACCGATCCAAGAATTCCGGGAGCGCCTGCAATGACCGGCAACCGCCAAGCTCAACGCGCATTCGATGCCGGGGTTCTGTCGCTCGGATTGTCCATCGAAGGACAGGAGTCCACCCGAGACCTCGAGTACGCGAAACTGGCGTTTCAGCGGGCCACCGAATGGGATCCGGGGATGTGCGACGCGTGGCTGGGCCGGGCAGCCGCCGGAGAGCTCACCAAAGATGTGCTCTTCAACCTGCACAAGACCTGCGATGCGACGCTCTACCGCGAGCAGCGCCGGGTAGGCCTGCAGCCCCGGGAGCTCGCGGCCCGCTTCCAGCCGGGACTCTACATCGACTATCCACTGTCGAGCCGGACCGAGGTCTCGCTGGCTTGGGCGGCGCAGTTGATCGCCGACAAGGACTTCGACGAGGCCGAACGCGTACTGAACGAATTGGACGCATCCCGCGGGGGGCGGCAGCTCGGCGACGCCGAACGTGAGGCCGACAATCGGATCGCCGCCTACGTCCGGGGAATTCTGCACTACACCACCCAACGCTGGTCCGATGTGATGAGCGTGTTGGCTGCGTCGGCGGAATGGGACGACCCGTATCTCGCGGCCGGTGCACATGTGATGGTCGGTACGGCATGCGCTCAGCTGGGGTTGTACGCGGAGTCGATCCGCCGGATGCAGGCCGCCGAACAAGGACCGATCCCCGCCGCCCGCTCCACGGCCATGTTCTGCCGAGGCCTGTGCCTGCGCGAGTCGGGTAACGAAAGCGAGGCGCAGGCACTGTTCGAGAAGGTGTATTCGCAGGCACCGGACTTCGAGGCCAACGCTACGGCCATGCGCGACCGCACCTACCGCATCACCCTCACCAGCCGTGAGGTGATCGCGGCACGTACCGATAAATGGGACCCGGCCTCTTCCCCGACGATGGAGCAGATGAACCGGGCAGAGGTCCAGGACCGAGCCAAAGAGACACTGGTCGAAGCGCGCGCCGAACTGGATTCCCAGATCGGGCTGGCGTCGGTGAAAACCCAGGTCGCCAAACTGCAGTCGACTGCGCAGCTGGCAAAGATCCGGGCTGAGAAGGGGATGGCCAGCGTGCCGCGCGGCCAGCACCTGGCGTTCACCGGCCCACCCGGTACCGGTAAGACGACCATCGCCCGGGTGGTCGCCAAGATCTATTGCGGACTGGGCCTGCTACAGACCGAGAAGATGATCGAGGCCAAACGCGCGGATTTCGTCGGGGAACATCTCGGCAGCACCGCTATCAAGACCAACAAGCTGATCGACGGCGCCATGGACGGCGTGCTCTTCATCGACGAGGCCTACACCCTGATCCAATCGGGTCTCTCCGGCGGTGACGCGTTCGGCCGCGAAGCCGTCGATACGCTGCTGGCCCGGATGGAGAACGACCGCGACCGCCTGGTGGTGATCATCGCAGGCTACGACGGCGAGATCGACCGGCTGCTGGCTGCCAACGACGGTTTGGCCTCACGTTTCGCCAAACGCCTGCAGTTCCCGTCCTACAACGCCACCGAGCTGGGACAGATCGGCGAGGTCATCGCGACCAAGCGCGATTCGGATCTGTCCGAAGAGGCGCTCAAGGTATTGATCCGGGCCTGCGATCACCTCTACGCGCTGAAGAGCACCGACCAGAGCGGGCAACCACGGCGCGGGGTAGACCTGGCCGGTAACGGTCGTTTCATCCGCAATGTGATCGAGGCGGCCGAGGAAGAACGCGAATTCCGGCTGGCCAATGACGAATCGCTGGATCTCACCGATATCGACGAGACAGTGCTGCGTCGAATCGAGGAGCCTGATATGCGGCTCGCGCTGGCGACCATCCTCGATTCGCTGAACATCGGCTGGACCGACCCGAGCTGACAGCGGCCCCGGCCACCGGCCGATGGAGGGATTCAGACCTCGGGCATCTCAGCCGGGCATCTCAGCCCTCGGACAGCGAATCGTGGCTGACCAGGGCCTCCCGTAGATCCATCGTCGGCCCGGGAACCAGTTGACCGACAATCGCCCAGGGCGCCAGATGTGGGGTGGAGCCCAGGCCCAGCACCTCCGCTGTGGCCGAATCCGGTACGCCGTAGCGGATACCGTTGTCGGCGACGTAGAAGAGACTGCCGCGCCGGGGGCTGCCCGGTTCCAAACCGGTTACCTGCACGTACTCCCCGTGGATGGGGGACAGATACACCTGGTCCACCCGGTCGCCGCTGCTGTCCGCGGTGGCCAGTTGCACCGGGGTGGCGGATTCGGCGATGGGCAGCTTGGATCCGATCAGCAGACCGACGACGGCCCGCTCTCCCGGGCCGTCACCGATTCCCGCGCCGGCCGGAGCCCTACCCGGCGATTTCGACCAGGCGACACAGGTGACCGGACCGTCTTCGGGGTCGACGATCTCCGGGATCTCACCCGGGAAGTCCGCGATCGGCAGATGACGCACCACGGGAACCTCGTCGAGGACATCGGGCGGCATGACCTCGACCTGGCTCATCCCCTGCGAATCGGCGTAGCGGATCACCTCGGCGGCGAACGGCGACACCGGCTGCACGCCGTCGGCGAGGACGACATACATCTCGGGAGTCGTATCCCGGCCCACTCCGGCCACGGAGATGATCCCACCGATGGGAATTCGTGACAGTGGTCCGGGACCCGGCTCACCCGCACGATCGATGGCAGGTGCCATCAGCTGCGGCACCTGGGTGGTGGCCCCGAGGAATCCGGTACCGACCGGTCGCGGGCGGTGGGCCGGTAGGTCGAGCGCGCGGGAGAGCACCGAATCCGCCGGATCGACCTCGGCGCGCTTTCCGTCGTAGATCAGGTAGGTCTTGTTCTCACGGCCGACCAATAGCGCCTCGGCCGGACCGGCGGCCCGCACGCGGTCGCTCAGTTCAGGGCGGCCCGCCACCACCGTGGTCGTCGCCCCGGCGGCGGAAGCCGCGCTGCCGCCCGCGGACAATTGGATGGACTCGCACAGTGACCAGTGCGAATCGCCTCCCTGCGCCGATCCGGGCAGTGCGGCAGGCGCGCCCGGGATGCCCAGAAGCGGGCCACGCGGCAGGGAACCCAGCTTGTCGTCCTTCACCGCGTGCGGATCGGCATTGCTGCCCGTGATCAGGCGCGCGGAGGCCAGATTGAGCACGGGATGCAGGGTCTGGCTGCCGTCGTCTTTCTCCACCACGACATACAGTGCGCCACTTGACTTACCGGAGACGATGAGCGCGTCCCCGATCGCGCCCTGTGGCCGTAGAAACGCGAGAATGGCCGCACCGGCCGTGACGAGGATGCCGAGCACCAGTCCGACCATCAGTGACCGGATCTGGGAACGCATCGGATCGTGCAGCATCCGCACATCGCGGCGCACCAGTGCGTGGTCGAGACGACGCAACAGGAAACGGTACCCGTTCACCTGGGCACGGGTAGTCAGCTGTGCTGGCACTCAGGACTCCATCGAGCTATCGACCGCGATCTCTTTCGACACGGTACCGTAATTCCCCAATGGTTACGTCGGGCCGAATCGGTGGAATCCCTGGTGGCCCACCGATGCGCGCATGCCACCGAGGCAGGAACGAACAGCTGTGAACGAGACGATGAACTCCGCACCGCAGGTCGCCGACATCCCGGATCCGCCGGATTCCCGGGATTCGACGAATATTCGCCGATCGGCCTACGACACTCTGCGGGACCCCGAATTCTGGCTGTTCCGAATTTTTCCTCTCCGGACAGTCGTTCCCGGAATCCTGTTCGCTGCTTTCATCGGATGGGTCGTTCTCGTATTCGATGATTCGGTGTGGTACTCGCTCGGAGCGGGAGCGGGCGCCGCGGTGATCTGCCTGACCCCGATCGGCGGCCGCACCCTGGTGGCGCGGATCGCCGGCGGTCTGGCCCGGCGCGGAAAGATCTCGGCCGAACGACTGGATCAGGCCGCGGCCTTCGACGTACCGCTACCCGAAGGTGGCGGTTACGGGGTGCGCTGGGACGGCGATCTGCTGCTCACCATGCTGCGCATCGACCCGCCGCCGGACACCCTCACCCTGTTGCGGCCGGGGTCGCTGAACACCGAACAACTCCTGCCGCTGCCGGAGATCGCCCGCTGCCTCGACCAATTCGATCTGACCCTGGCCGGTATCGACGTGGTGAGTACCGGCGCCCGGACCGCCGGGACGGGCATCGCCGCGCACCTCTACGACCGGATCCTCGGCCCGCTCCCGGCCATCGCCCACCGCACCTGCTGGCTGGTGCTGCGGCTGGATCCGCTGGCGAACGCCGAAGCGGTGGACAACCGCGGCGGCGGGGGCGCCGGAGCATTGCGGGCCGCCATCATCGCCACCCGACGGGTCGAGAATCGGCTGGCCGCGCACGATATCGCCGCCTCGGTACTCACCGCGGCCGAGATGAACACCGCGGTCCGTGAACTCACCCACGGTTTCACCGTGGAGCAACTCACAGAGAACCCGAAGTGGCTGGAGGACCGGGGCCGCTACCTTGCCCAGTACCAGATCGGCGCCGATGCGGTCGGCCCACGCGGGCTGGCCGATATCTGGGCCACACCCAGCCTGTCCACCACGGTCACCTTGCGGCTGCGTCCCGGTATCGGCCGCAACGACCCGCACACCGAACTGGCCGATACCGTGGTCCTCAACGCCGTGGTCCGCTTCGATACGACCGAACCGCCCGAGCAGCCACCGCTGCCCGGACTCCGGGAACTCTACGGAAATCAACTGCGCATCCTGCTCGATACGCTGCCGGTCGGCTACACCGGCCGTTGGGGACGCGAAGTCGCCTATCGCGGCACGCTGGCCGCGCTCGCCGAGTTCACGGTGCCGACCGCCGGATGCGGCCAGCTCATCGGCGCCGACGATCACGGCCAGGGCATCGCGGTACCGTTGATCGGCGAGGGCACCCGCCAGCTCGAGGTGATCGGGTCACTCGATCTCGCACAGCAGGTCATTCTGCGCGCCACCGGGCTCGGCGCGCACGCCATCGTGCACACAGCCCGGCCCGAGGCCTGGCAGACGCTGGTCCGAAATCTCGACACCCCGCAGATCCTCACCATCGCGCCCCGCGCGGCCGGCGCCAGTTACCATCCGCCCGGCCCGCCGCCGGTGCCCACCGCGCCCTATCCGAGCACCACAGTGCTGGTGTTCGACGGCGTTCCCCCGGTCTCCCACGCAGGCGGGGCAACCATCGTGCACGTCCGGCAGCCGCACGAACCGCCGGGTTCGATCGAGGCAGATGTATCGCTGATCCAGGACCCCGACGCTCCCAACCGGGTCACCGTGCGTACTCCCGCCGTGACGACGACGGTGAACATGGTGACCACGCAGGAGGAGATGCACTACATCGGCGAATCCCTTGCCGCCCGCTGAGAACTGCGCGCGGAGAACCCGGTGGGAAACCACTGTCACGCAGAACGGCCGACTGGATCCTCATCCGATCCAGCCGGCCGGTCGCCGCCGTAGGTACCTACCCGCGGGCAGCCGAAGGCCACGAGGCCGTCGCCGATCTTCTTATCGGTCTCGAGCGCACGGTGCAGTGCGTTGTCTACCGCGGCGAGCTGATCCAGCTCGGTGAGGGTCCTCGAGCTCGGTATTCACCGCGCCGTGAGCAGTCTGGAACCCGTCCTGGGCTCCCTGGCCGGCCATGCGGCGAGGAGGTTGTCCTTGGCGGAACGCCCAGGATGGTCTGGATGGCGTCGTTATTCGGTGCGGTCACCGCATACCGGAAACCTGATCGGCACGAGCTCGGTACGACGGCACCGGACGATTTCGACGAGCGGGGCCCATCGACACGGCGATCGCCGCCCGGATGCGGGCGCCGAGTCACGGACCGTTCACGAATCGGTCTCATATGCACCGTTTTCGCCGTCGCATCGACAATCTGTCCGCGTGCACGGATCCAAAGGTGATCCGCGATGAGGCGAATCGACCTGAACGAGGAAGGATATCCATATCCACCGCGGGATCGCTCGTTTCCTTCCCGCTGCCGGTCAAAGCGCACCACCCGCGCGCGACCGACATGCGACGACCGGGCAAGATCGACCGTTATGCGAGCCCTGCTACAGCGCGTGACCTCCGCCCGGGTGAGCGTCGACGACGAGGTGGTCGGCCGGATCGATCCGTCCGACAGCGGTATTCGTCACGGCCTGCTGGCAATGATCGGGGTCACCCATACCGATACCGAGGCGACCGCGCGAGCGATGGCCGAGAAGATTTGGCAGCTGAGGATATTGGAAGGCGAACGCAGTGCGGCCGAGCTGTCCGCGCCTGTCCTGGTGGTCAGTCAATTCACGCTCTACGCCGATACCCGTAGAGGCCGACGTCCCTCATGGTCCGCGGCGGCACCCGGTCCGATCGCCGAACCCCTGGTGCACCTGGTCGCCGAGTCCCTGCGCCGGTCCGGCGCTACGGTCGCGGGTGGTCGATTCGGTGCGCATATGCAGGTCGAGCTCACCAACGACGGCCCCGTGACGATCATGGTGGAACTGTGATCAGGCCCGTTCACCCGGAGCCACTCCGCCACTGTACGAGCCGATTCGGTCTATAGCAGTGTCGGCGACCCAGCGGTCGGACCCGGGGTCGTTAATGGAGGCCGGCCGGACTCCGGTGGATGCCTACTCGGGGCGAAGCGTCAGAATCCGCGGTCCGTTCTCGGTCACCGCGACCGTATGCTCCCAGTGCGCCGCCCGCGACCCGTCGGTGGTCACCACGGTCCAGTCGTCGTCGAGCACCTTCGTCTCGTAGGTGCCCAGCGTGAGCATCGGTTCGATAGCCAGCACCGAGCCGACGACCAGCCGCGGGCCCTTGCCCGGCTCACCCTCGTTCGGCAGGAACGGGTCGAGATGCATTTCGCGCCCGATTCCGTGCCCGCCGTACCCGTCGACGATGCCGTAGGCCCGCCCGTGCTCTACCTCGGCCGCGCGGGTCCCGAGTTCGATGGCATGCGAGACATCGGTGAGCCGATTGTCCGGGACCATGGCCGCGATACCGGCCACCATGGATTTCTCGCATGCCGCGCTGAGCAGCCGGTCGGCGTCGATCAGATCACCCACGCCGAACGTCCACGCGGAATCACCGTGCCAGCCGTCCAGGACCGCTCCGCAGTCGATGGATACCAGATCGCCCGGCGACAGTGTCTCGGTCTCGGTCGGGATCCCGTGCACCACCCGGTCGTTCACCGACGCGCAGATTGAACCGGGGAACCCGTGATAGCCCTTGAAGGACGGCACGGCGCCGGCGTCCCGGATCACCTGTTCGGCGATCCGGTCCAATTCGAGAGTGGAGACTCCGGGCGCGGCCGCGGCACGGACCGCGACCAGCGCGCGACCGACCACCGCGCCCGCCGCCGCCATGGCATCGAGCTCACCGGCACTGCGGAACGGGACTACCTTCTTGCTCTTGAGACCGAAGACCATAGCGGTCAGCTCCCCATCGCCGAATGATTGTCGCCCGACCGGGACGCGAGACTAACCGGTCGTGGCATTACGGCCCAGCGCCTCCAGGGCCCGGGCGTTGACCTCGTCGACCTCACCGACACCGTCCACCGAGACGACCAGGCCGTCGTAGTAGTTCAGCAGCGGCTGGGTCTCGTCCCGGTAGATCCGGAGCCGGGTACGGATGGTCTCCTCGTTGTCGTCGGAGCGGCCGCGGGCCAGCATCCGGTCGACGACCGTGTCCTCGGACACCACGAAGCACAGCACCGCGTCGAGTTCGCTGCCCAGATCGTCGAGGATCTTGGCGAGCGCGTCGGCCTGGTCGACGGTGCGGGGGTAGCCGTCGAGCACGAAGCCGCGCGCGGCATCCGGCTCGGCCACCCGCGACCGGACCATCCGGTTGGTGACATCGCTGGGCACGAGCTCGCCCGCGTCCATGTAGCGCTTCGCCTCGAGACCGAGGGGAGTCTGCTCACTGATGTTCGCGCGGAAGAGGTCACCCGTAGAGATATGCGGTACGCCCAGCTTCTCCGATAGCAGCACGGCTTGAGTGCCCTTGCCCGCTCCCGGCGGTCCGAGTAGTACAACTCTCACTTGAGGAACCCTTCGTAATTGCGATTCATGAGTTGGCTTTCGATCTGCTTCACGGTGTCCAGGCCGACGCTCACCATGATGAGCACGGCGGTACCACCGAACGGCAGATTCTGGGCCGCACCGGACGAGCCGATATCGAGGAACAGATTCGGCAGGACAGCGACGAGACCGAGGTAGATGGAGCCGGGCAGGGTGATCCGGCTCAACACATAGGTCAGGTGATCGGCCGTCGGCTTACCGGGGCGGTAGCCCGGGATGAAGCCGCCGAACTTCTTCATCTCGTCGGCGCGTTCCTCCGGGTTGAAGGTGATCGCGACGTAGAAGTAGGTGAAGAAGACGATGAGGCCGAAGTAGATCCCGATGTACACCGGGTTACTGGGATTCACCAGGTACTTCTGGATCGCCTCCTGCCACCAGCTGGGGTCGGTGGCCGAAGTGGACCCGGTGAGCTGGGCGATCAGGTTCGGCAGGTACAGCAGCGACGACGCGAAGATGACCGGGATGACGCCGGCCTGGTTCACCTTCAGCGGCAGATAGGTCGACGAACCGCCGTACATCTTGCGGCCGACCACACGTTTGGCGTACTGCACCGGAATCCGGCGCTGGCCCTGCTCGACGAAGATGACGGCAATGATGATGAGCAGCGCGGCCAGACAGACGAGGCCGAAGACGAGACCGCCACGGCTGTCCAGGATCGATTTACCCTCACCCGGGATACGGGCGGCGATACCGGCGAAGATCAGCAACGACATACCGTTGCCGACACCGCGTTCGGTGATCTGCTCACCGAACCACATCACCAGGGCGGCACCCGCGGTCATCACCAGGACGATGATGATCATCCCGAAAACGCTGGTGTCGGCCAGGATGTCCTGCTGGCAGCCCTGCAACAGCTGCCCGCGCGCCGCCAGCGCCACCAGGCCGGTGGCCTGCAGGATCGCGAGCGCGATCGACAGGTAGCGGGTGTACTGCGTCATCTTGGTCTGGCCGGCCTGGCCTTCCTTGCGCAGTTCCTCGAACCGCGGGATGACGACGGTCAGCAGCTGGACGATGATGCTCGCTGTGATGTACGGCATGATGCCGATCGCGAACACCGAGAGCTGTAGCAGCGCACCACCGGAGAACAGGTTGATGAGCTGGTAGATACCAGCGGAATCACCACCGGAGACCAGGTCGATACATTCCTGAACCGCCCTGTAGTCGACCCCGGGCGACGGTAGCGCGGCACCGAGGCGGTACAACGCGACCAGCCCCAGCGTGAAGAGAATCTTCCGCCGCAAGTCCGTAGTCCGGAAGGCCGTAACGAAGGCGGAAAGCACAGATCCTCCTGGCGAACGACATGGTCAGGCCATGGAATTTTTCAGCGTGTCCCGGTCGGAGATCGCCGAACCCATGACGGGTCTTGGCAGACAACTCTTGAACTCTAACAGTGACGCCGGACGAGCCTGCACTCGTCCGGCGTCGCTGAGTCTTTTCGACATGGTCTTTTCGACATGGTCGGGAGCGCTGCGTGGTTACACCGCGCTACCTCCTCCGCGCTCGACCCGACCATGTCGATGGTCGAAACCGGCGAATGTCAGCCCAGTTCGGTGGCGGTGCCACCGGCGGCGCTGATCTTCTCCTTGGCGGAGCCGGAGAACTTGTCCGCACTGATCTGAACGGCGACGGAGATCTCACCCTCGCCGAGCACCTTGACCAGCTGATTCTTGCGGACAGCGCCCGCCGCGACCAGCTCGGCCTTGCCGATGGTGCCCCCTTCGGGGAACAGTTCGGCGATGGCGCCCACGTTCACGACCTGGTACTCGGTCCGGAACGGGTTGGTGAAGCCCTTGAGCTTCGGCAGCCGCATGTGGAGGGGCATCTGCCCGCCCTCGAAGGCGGCAGGCACGTTCTTACGCGCCTTGGTGCCCTTGGTGCCGCGACCCGCGGTCTTACCCTTGGATCCCTCACCACGACCCACCCGGGTCTTATCGGTCTTCGCGCCCGGAGCGGGGCGCAGATGATGCAGTTTGATGGTCATGTCAGACCTCCTCAACTGTTACGAGGTGGCGCACGACATTGATCAGACCACGGTTCTGCGGGTTGTCCTCCCGGATCACCGTCTTTCGGATACCGCGCAGACCCAGGGTCCGCAGGCTATCCCGCTGATTCTGCTTGGCGCCGATCGAGCTCTTGATCTGGGTCACCTTGAGATCTGCCATATCAGGCTCCTTGTCCGGCACGGGCACGCAACATGCCCGCGGGAGCGACGTCCTCGAGCGGCAGACCACGGCGAGCCGCGACCTCTTCCGGCCGCTGCAGCATCTTGAGCGCTGCGACGGTGGCGTGGACGACGTTGATCGCGTTGTCGCTACCGAGCGACTTGGCCAGGATGTCGTGGATGCCCGCGCATTCCAGTACGGCACGCGCGGCGCCACCGGCGATCACACCGGTACCAGGGGAGGCCGGACGCAGCATGACCACACCGGCCGCCGCTTCGCCCTGTACCGGGTGGACGATGGTGGAGCCGATCATCGGGACGCGGAAGAAGCCCTTGCGCGCTTCCTCGACACCCTTCTGGATGGCCGCGGGAACTTCCTTGGCCTTGCCGTAGCCGACGCCGACCAGACCGTTGCCGTCGCCCACGATGACCAGAGCGGTGAAGCTGAAGCGCCGACCACCCTTGACCACCTTGGAGACACGGTTGATGGCGACTACGCGCTCGAGCTGGTTCTTCTCGGCCGCGTCGTTACGGCGGTCGCCGCCGCCCCGGCGGTCGCCGCCGCCCCGGCGGTCACCGCGTCCCCCGTCGGGGGCGTTGGAGTTCTGTCCGGCGGGTCCGTTTCCGCCGTGGCCGCGCTGACGTCCCGGCATCAGACGTTCCTTCCGTTCACACAGGTATGTGCAGTCATGTTGGTCATCAGAACTTCAACCCGCCTTCCCGAGCGGCATCGGCGAGCGCCGCGATACGACCGTGGTAGTCGTGGCCACCGCGGTCGAACACCACGGCCTCCACACCGGCGGCCTTGGCGCGCTCGGCGATCAGTTCGCCGACCTTCTTGCCCTTGGCGGTCTTATCGCCCTCCAGCGCCCGCACATCGGCCTCGATGGTCGACGCCGAAGCGAGGGTACGACCGGCGGAATCGTCGATGAGCTGCACGTGCAGGTGCCGCGAGGAGCGGTGCACGATCAGCCGCGGACGCACGGTGGTGCCTTCGATCTTCTTGCGCAGGCGGAAATGGCGACGCGTCTTCGACAGCCGCCGGCGAGTGGAAGCATCCTTGCCCAGCGGAATGCGCTTGGCCTTCTGATTCTCGGTTTGCGCCATGATCACTTACCCGTCTTTCCGACCTTGCGGCGAACGACCTCGCCGGCGTAGCGGATGCCCTTGCCCTTGTACGGGTCGGGTTTGCGCAGGCCGTGGATAACCGCCGAAATCTGGCCGACCTTCTGCTTGTCGATCCCGGATACGGAGAATTTGGTGGGCGTTTCCACCGCGAACGTGATGCCCTCGGGCGCCTCGATCGGCACCGGGTGGCTGTAGCCGAGGGCGAACTCGAGGTTGCTGCCCTTCTGCTGCACACGGTAACCGACGCCGAAGATTTCCATCTTCTTCTCGTAGCCCTGGGTGACACCGGTGACCATATTGGCGATCAGGGTCCGGGTCAGGCCGTGCAGCGAACGGTTGCGCCGTTCGTCGTCGGGGCGGCCCACCACGAGGCGGCCGTCTTCCTGAGCGACGGTGATCGGCTCCGCGATGGTCAGGGTGAGCTGACCCTTGGGGCCCTTCACCGCGACGTCCTGGCCGTTGATGGTCACTTCCACGCCCGCGGGAACCGCGACGGGATCTTTACCGATACGCGACATTGTCCGTACCTCCCCTTACCAGACGTAGGCGAGGACTTCCCCGCCCACTCCCTGCTTGGCCGCCTGGCGATCGGTGAGCAGGCCGGTCGACGTGGAGATGATCGCCACGCCGAGGCCGCCCAGGACCTTGGGCAGGTTGGTGGATTTCGCGTAAACGCGCAGACCCGGCTTCGACACGCGGCGCAGACCCTGCAGGCTGCGCTCGCGGCTGGGGCCGTACTTGAGATCGACGATGAGGGCCTTGCCCACGGTCGCGTCCTCGGTGCGGTAATCGGCGATGTAACCCTCACGCTTCAGGATCTCGGCGATATTCGCCTTGAGCTTCGAATGCGGGGCCTTCACCTGATCGTGGTACGCCGAATTGGCGTTGCGCAGACGTGTCAGAAAGTCTGCGATCGGATCGGTCATGGTCATAGTTCGACCTCGACACCTTTCTCGCTGCGGTTCCCATACAACACCCGCGCCACACAGGCGCAGGCCGTGGGCCTACAGCAATTCGGCTGGTCCGGGCGGCAGTCACCGCCGGATGAGTTCGCATCGCCCCGGGCGCCCGCGCGGGGACCGCCCATAGGCACAGAGGTGCCCTGGCAACCGGTCTAGTGTAGGAGCTGGCTCGAGTACGACAAAATCGGGGTCCGGAATTACTGCCCCGACCAGGTATTCTGGCCGTTATGACGGAGAAGGGGAACCTCGAGGAGCGCGTCGCGGCCCTCGAGGGTGAGATGGGAGATCTCGAGCATCGGCTGCAGCGCAGTGAGAAGGACGCGGCCGCGGCTCGAGTGCTTGCGGGAGGGGCGGACCGCGATACTTCCGAGCTTCGGATCGAGCTCCGCGAGTTCCGGGAACAGAACATGCGTTTACACAACGCGACCAGGGCCGATCTCGCCGAAATCCAGGGCGACATCACCGGCATCCGAGGCGACATCACCGGCATCCGAGGCGAACTCGGACGGTTGAACGGCACGGTCGACACATTGACCCTGGAAATGCGGAGCAAGTTCGACATGCTGACTGCCGGACAGCAGCAGATCGTGAACCTGATCACGCTCGCGATCGACGGCAAGAGCGGGGAGCAGTAGCGGAGCCCGGCATCGAAGTGACCAGGGCCCCGGAGCGATCGCTCCGGGGCCCTGGTCTTGCTCCGCGTCCTACCGGAACTCAGTAGGAACTGCTCACCGGGAGCTCTCGTGCACCTCCGGCAGTTCGCCGAATTGTTCGGATTCCATATCGCCGGATCCGGCGGGTCCGGTGATCGGCTCCGCCCGCAGGTCCATTTCGAGGCCCTCTATATCGTGCTCACCGACGTGCACCTGGGCGGTCGACGGCGCGTAACCGGTCGCGACGACCGTGTAGGTGCCCTCGGCGAGATTGCCGAAGGTGTACGACCCGTCCGAACCCGTCGCCAGCGTCTCGATCACATTGCCCAGCGCGTCGGTCAATGTCACCCGGGCCTCCGCCAGTGGGCGGCCGCCGCCGCGCACCACGCCCGCCACCCGCACACCCGGGCGCAGCAGCACCTCGAGCAGTGCGGTCTCCCGGCTGCTCACCTGCGCCGACACCGCGGTCGGGTGATAGCCGAAGGCACTGACCGCGATGGTGAACTCGCCTTCGGGCAGGCCCGCGAGGTCGAATCCCCCGGCGGCGTCGGATTCCGCCGCGGCGAGGACTTCGCCGCGCATATCCAGGGCGGTCACGGTCGCACCGGCAACCGGGCTGCCGTCACCGGTCCGCGACACCGTCCCCGCGAGACTCGCCAAGGTGGTGAGCGTGACGTCGTAGGACACCGGGTTGCTACCGAGGACGGCAGTGGACGCGTCGGGACGGCGCCCCTCGGCCGAGGCGATCAGCACATACGAACCGGGGGCCGGAGCGGCCAGTTCGTAGAAACCGTCCGGCCCCGAAAGGGCCCGGCCCAGCTGCTGACCGGAGGGCGAGATCAGGGTCAGCGTGGCACCGGTCACCGCGATACCGCGTGCGTCGTGGACCCGCCCGAACAGGATGGAACCGCTACCGCTCGGCTGCGGCGCAGTCCCGGCCGAAGAGTTCGCGCCGTTGTGTCCCATCGCGCCGAACGACGCGGGTTCGGGCGCGGCGTGCCGCGGCTGCGGCACCCCGTTGCCGGTCGATGTCGCGAACTCGGCGTCGGCCACTACCCGCTCGGCTTCCACCGACAGCCCGGCCGGCGCGGCCGGAACCGCTTCGGCCACCGCGTGCACGACGGTGTCGGACTTCTCAGTATCGGGCTTCGCGCCGGCGACCGCGGCCGCCGCGGCCCGTTCGGCGGTGGGAATCGTCAGCGCGATCAACGCCGCCGCGACGGCGACACCGCAGCCGATCAGGATGCCGACCTTGAAACCGTTCTCCGTGGGCACCGAGAATCCACCGCCGAGAGTGGTGCTCATCTCGGCGAGTACGGCACCGATGGCGGCCGAGGCCACCGAGGTGCCGATGGAACGCATCAGGGTGTTGAAACTGTTGGCGGCCGAGGTCTCGGTGATCGGCACCGAGCTCATGATCAGCGCGGGCATGGCGCCGTAGGCGAAGCCGACACCCAGGCTGATGATGATGGCACCGACCATGAGCCCCCAGGGCTCACCCATCAGCGGCACCGATGTGCCGTAACCGGCCGCGATGATGACCGCACCGAAGACCAGAGTCACCTTGGGCCCGGCCACCGCCGAGAGTTTCGCGCTCAACGGCGAGGACAGCATCATCATGAGACCGCCCGGCGCCATCCACAGACCCATCGCGACCATCGACTGGCCGAGGCCGTAGCCGGTGGCCTCCGGCAGCTGCAGCAGCTGCGGGAAGATCAGCGCCTGCGCGAACATCGACATGCCGATGACGATCGAAGCGGCATTGGTCAGCAGTACGCGGGGGCGCGCGGTGACCCGCAGATCGACCAGCGGATCACGCGAACGCAGTTCCCAGGCACCCCAGAGCAGCAGCAGTACGACCGCGGCGACGAACAGGGAGATCGTGGTGACGCTGGTCCAGCCCCAGCTCGCGCCCTTGGACACGGCCAGCAGCAGGCAGACCAGCGCAGCGCCCAGGCCGAGCGCGCCCAGGACGTCGAAGCGGCCGTGTCGGGCGCGCGGCGGGGTCGAGGGCACGACGAAGAAGATCAGGGCACCGGCCACCGCGGCCAGCACCGCGACACCCCAGAACAGGTACCGCCAGCTGCTGTATTCGACGACCGCGGCCGCCAGCGGCAAACCGAGCGCACCGCCGACACCGAGCGACGAACTGATCAGCGCGATGCCCGAGCCGAGCTTGGCCGGCGGCAGCAGATCGCGCAGGGCGGCGATACCGACCGGGATCAGGCCCACACCCATTCCCTGTAGACCGCGCCCGATCAGCATCGGCAACAGCGACGAGGACACGGCACAGATCACCGAGCCGATCACGAGTGGGACCACCGATCCCACCAGGACGGGCCGCTTGCCGAGGAGGTCACCGAGTCGGCCCGCGACCGGGGTCGTCACCGCGCCGGCCAGCAAGCTCGCGGTCACCACCCAGGTCGCGTTCGAGGGTTCGGTGTCCAGGATCTCCGGTAGCTGCCCGAGCAACGGCATCACCAGGGTCTGCGTCAACGACGCCACGATCCCGGCGAATGCGAGCACCGCCAGTACCGCCGCGGGGCGGACGACGGGTTCGGGTTTGGTCACGAGCGTGCTCCTCGATAAGTGAACGATCGACCGATGTGCATAATACACATAACATGCATGATGCAATCTAACCAATTCGCCGAGGTAAACAATCCGCCACTGGCCGGCACACGCCGACCCGCGCGTTTCGAACCGGATCGGCTCGGATACTGCACCATTGGGGTGATGCAGTACACGCTCGCCGATCTCCTACCGTCCGTCGCCGCGTCGTTCGGGGTGCAAACACCCGGCCCGCTGCCCCTCCCACCCAACCGCGACGTTGTGGTGTTGCTGATCGACGGGTTGGGTGCCGAACTCCTCACCCGGCACCACGAGATCGCGCCCACCCTGGCAGCCCATATCTCCACCACGCTCACCGCCGGATTCCCGGCGACCACCGCGTCCAGCATCACCAGCCTGGCTCTCGGCGCTCCCTGCTCCGCGCACGGCATCGTCGGCTACAGCTTCGCCGTTCCAGATGAGGGCGGCGTCCGGTTGTTCAACTCGCTGCGCTGGCGGTTCGACTCCGCCACCGGCGACGACGCCCGCGACCCGTATCCCCCCGAAACAGCACAGCCGAGGACGAGCCGCGTACAAGACCTCGCCGCACACGGGGTGGAGGTGCACTACGTGATCCCCGAGTACCAGAGTCGCTCCGGCCTGACCCGGGCCTCCTTCCGCGCCCCGGGCATCCTGCATCCCGCCACCACTCTCGCCGAGGTGCGGGCCGGAATCCTCGCGGTCGCCGGCCATCCGGACACCCGGTCGCGGTTCGCCTACGCCTATTTCCCGGATCTCGATTCGACCGGGCACCTGCACGGGCCGGAATCGACGGAGGCACTGGCGGTGCTACGGGAGATCGACGCGTTCGTGGCCGATCTGCTCACCGATCTGCCGGGCACCTGCACCCTGTTGATCACCGGTGATCACGGAATGATCCACGCCGACAACGTTATCGATATCGACGCGCGCGAAGCACTCCACCGCGGCGTACGCCTCGTCGCGGGCGAGGCACGGGTCCGCCACATCTACCTCGAAGACCCCGCGGCATCCGCCGACGCACTCGACACCTGGCGGGCCGAACTGTCGGTACACGCCTGCGTGGCGAGCCGCGAACAGGCGCTGGACGAGCACTGGTTCGGCCGCACCCCGCCGAATCCGGTGATCACGCACCGAATCGGAGATCTCCTCGCGGTCGCCGAGGGCCGCACGGTGCTGGTACGCCCGGACAGCGAGCCACTGGAATCGGCGATGGTCGGCCATCACGGCGCCCGGACCCCGGACGAACAACTGGTGCCCCTCATCTCCTCGCACTGACGACATCTCCCCGTACTGACGGCGAAGGACCACGACCCCGGCAGCGCCCGGGGCTCACTCCCCGCGACCGGCGCGCACCGATATCGCACCGACAGCGTCCGGATCGGGCCCGGGACCGGCGCTCGGCGAAACAACCAAGGTGACCACCCCCGCCACGGCCGTAGCCGCCACGGCGAACGCCACGAGTCCGGGCCAGCCGAACCACCCGACCGCGGCGGCGCCGAACGCGGTGCCCAGACTGCCGCCGACGAAGTACACGGCCATATAGGCGCTGTTGAACCGGGCCGGCGCGGCGGGTTCGATGGCCAATACCGCACTCTGGTTGGCCACCTGAGCCGCGAACAGGCCGGCATCGAACAAGCCGAGACAGATCAGCGTCACCACAACATTCGACAGGCCGAAGCCCAGTGCTGCCGCCGCGAGGCAGGCGAGCGCGAGGCCGGCCAGGATCACTCGCCGTGGCCCGACCCGATCGGTCCACGCTCCCGCGATCCGAGTCGCGACGACGCCGAGCAGGCCCGCGCACGCGTACCAGCCGATCCGCTCGGGTGTGTACGAGTACGGCGGCTCGGACAACGCGACCGCCAGCCCCGCCCAGATCGCACAGAACGCGAAGAACCACAGGGCGCCCCGCAGTGCCGCCCAGCGCAGTACGGCGAACCCGATGAGGAGCCCGGGAATTCCACGCACCGTCGCCAGATAACCCGCGCTCGCCCGACCCGCGGCGGCGGGCAGCGCGAACCGGGCGGCGATCGCCACCGCGGCACACGCCGCCGCGAAGACCAAAAGCATTGCCCGCCAGCCGATTGCGTCCGTCAACCAACCGCCGATTATGCGTCCCAGCAGGATTCCGGCCGAGATACCCGCGGTCACGGCGCCCAGCACCGTGGCACGCCGCCCGGGTTCGGCGAACCGCCCGGCCACCGAACTCAATTGCGCGCCGACCGCGGAGCCCGCCCCGATGAGCGTCAGCAGCACACCGAGTTGCCAGGGCGAATCCGCGGCGGCTCCCGCGACCAGAGCGGCTGCCAGCACCGCGAACTGGACCGCGACGACCGTCCTCGACCGGTACCGGTCGACCAGTGGCACCAGGAGCACGAGTCCCACCAGATATCCGACCGGCCCGCACGCGAGCACCACACCCATCGCGCCGAGCGAGGTGTGCAGTGATCCGGCCACCTCCGCGACAGCGGGTTGCAGGGGATAGGTTGTCGCGGTGCCGAGCGCGGCCGCGAGTGCCGTGAACCATACGACGGGCGTTCGCAGCACCGGAGCTCGAACGGCGGGAATCGGAACGTTTTCCATGTTTCAGACGCTAGGTACTCCGTGATCCCGACTCCGGCGGAAACCGGACCTCACCGTCGCTCCGCTCAGAAACGCCCGCCGCGGCTGATCCGCCGCGAACCACCCGACCCGCCGAAGGACCCCGCCCGATAGCCGCCGTGGCGCCCCGGGCCACCGGTCATTCCGCCGCGCAGCATGCTGTCGATCAGGATGCCGCCCAGGATCGCGCCGGTCCGAGCCGAACCCGAAGGCGGCCGCCCGATCTCCCAGGTCTGCACTCCGGCCTGTGCTTCCTGCAATGCGCGACCGCCGAGATCAGCGGCCGTGCGCGCATGGTCGAGCGCGGCGGCCGGGTCCGCGGTACGCAGCCGCTGCGCCTCGTCGAGATGGCGCTGGGCTTCCGACAGCCGAGTACGGGGCATCGCGTCCATCGCGCCCCGGCGGGTGGAGATGAAGTCGGTAGCCATCCGGACCTGAGTGGCGGCGTCGCCGAGAGCCCGGTCCAGTCGTCGCGCCAGATCTTCGACGGCCGTTTTCCGGTCGCCCGCCGCGGCCAGTGCGCGGTCCAGGGCCCCGTCGGCGCCGACCGCGTCGTGATAAACGCCCAGCGGGTCGGCCGCGGCGGCGGTATTCGCGTTCTCCAGCACACTGCGCGCGGCGGCGACGGCAGCGTCCAGCTCTTTGCCGCCGTGTTCGGTGAGTTCGGCGGCGGCATCTAGATCGCCACGCAACTCGTTCAGGGCGGCAGGCAGACCGGCCCGCGCCTGCTCGATATCGGTCGCGGCGCCGGCCACGGCGTCGAGCAGGGTGCGGGCCTGTCCGATCGCGCCTTCGGCTGCGCGGATATCGGCGACCGCGCCACCCTGTTCGCCGACCGGCCGGGCGATTTCCCGGCGCCCCGCACCGACGCATTCGTCGGCGAAGGCGATACGTTCCCGAGCCATGCCGACGTTGTCGGCGACAGCAGCGAGCACACTGGCCGGATAAGCGCCCGCGAGCCGGGTCAGTTCGGCCTCCGCGGCCGGGATCCGGCCGGTGAGGTCGACGATATCCCGGGTCAGCGCATCCAGCCGAGCCTCGGCATCGATGAGCAGATCGCGCATCGCGTCGAACTCGGCGACGCGGGCGTCGAGCTCACGGTCCGCGTGGCCGGCGGTGCCGATCAGATCGATCAGCAGTGCGCGCTGTTCGTCCGGTGTCTCCGGGACGGCGTCGTCGAGACGTTGCCGGATCGCGAACGCTTTCGCCGTGGCGGCACGCGCGTTCGCCAGCGCGGTGCGGAAGGTCAGCACCGCCGGATCACCGAACTCCCCCGCGGCCAGCTCCAGTTCCTCCGCGCTGGTCCGCACGGCGTTGTCGAGTTCGACGAGAACCTCCCGCGACCGCGCGTGCAGCGCCTCGAGGGGCAGAGCCGCGAGCGCGGCGGGATCGGTCGGGTCGGTCTCCCGCGCCTGCTCGAGTTCGGCCCGGTCGCGTGCCCGCCGCCGGTAACGCTGATACAACAGCAGCCCCGCCAGCGCGAGCAGGATCAGCGCGCCGATGAACAGGACCGGGCCCGGACTCACCCCGCCCCCGCTCATCGCCGAGTCGATTCCCTCGGCCGCGGCCACACCCGCATCGGCCCAGCGGTCCTCCCGCAGTGCGGGTTCGACCTGGTCTATGAGGATCCGGTCGACCTCGGATTCCCGTATACCGCCGGGAAGTTCGCCGTCGAAGGCGTAGGCGCGATCCCGTGTGGCCACGGCGAGTAGCAGATCCCGGTCGCCGAACCCGGATTGCCGGGCGGTCTGCGCGGCCCATTCCCGCGGGCCGGCACCGGCGAAATCACCGACATAGGCGACCCAGAGACGCACTGTGTGATCCACGTAGAGGGTGTCGACCGCCGCACGCACCCGCTCGGCGTCACCGCTGCCGAGCGCGCCGGCGGAATCGGTGACGTAGGTGTCCATCCGGGTGGGCGGCTCCGCCACGGCGCCGGGCGCGGCCACCGCGCCGGCGAGTGCCAGAAGGAGCACGAGCACGAACCACGTGATCCGGCGGAGCGGATTGTGCGAGGTCGGCATGCCACGAATGTAGCGTGCCCGCTGTCAGGAATTCGGGGGCTGCCTCGTTCAGGGAGTACGCGAACCAGACAGGAGCGAACCATGCAGCACCACATCGTCGTCCTCGGGGCCGGATACGCCGGAGCTTTCTCCGCCGGATACCTGGCCCGCCGACTCCACCCCGGCGACTTCGAGATCACTGTCGTCAACGCCGAGCCCGATTTCGTCGAGCGGCTGCGTCTGCATCAGCTCGCTGCCGGGCAGGAGCTGCGCCACCGGCGACTCGCGGAGGTATTCGCGGGCACCGGCATCCGGCTACGACTGGCGCGGGTGACCGCCGTCGACGCCGAGCACCGAACCATCACAGTCGCCGACGACGCGGGCGTCGACCGGCTCGGATACGACACCCTCCTCTACACGCTCGGCAGCACCGCCGCCGACCACGGCGTTCCCGGCGTCGATGAGCACGCATTCCACGTGGCCGGGCGGCCGTCCGCGCTGCGCCTGCGCACCCGCCTCGATGAACTGGGTGAGAACGAACTGGGTGAGGACGGGAGGGTACTGGTAGTCGGTGGCAACCTGACCGCGATCGAGGCTGCCACCGAGATCGCCGAATCCCGTCCGGGACTCCGGGTGGACCTCGCCACCAGCGGCGAAGTGGGCGGCCTGCTGGGCACTGAGGCCCGCCGGCACCTGCTGCGTGCCTTCGACCGGTTCGGTATCACGGTCCACGAGCACACCACCATCGAGCGCGTCGAGCCGTCGGCGGCCGTCGCCGCCGACGGCACCGTTTTCGTCTCCGACGCGACTGTGTGGACCGCCGGGTTCGCGGTGGCACCGATCGCCGCCACCGGCGGTCTCGAAGTGGTGTCCAACGGCCAGATCAGAGTCGACCGTCAGATGCGGTCGGTATCGCACCCGGATGTGTACGTCGCCGGGGACAGCGCCTTCGTCATCGGCGACAACGGCCGCCCGTTGCCGATGTCCTGCGCTTCCGCGGGATACACCAGCATGCAGGCGACCGCCGCGATCATCGGGGACCGCACCGGACGCAGGATCTCGACGACCTCGCTGTCGTATGTCGGCAACCACATCAGCCTCGGCCGGAAAGACGGGATCTTCCAGTTGGTCGACGGTGCGGCGCGACCGAAGTCGTGGGCCCTACGTGGCCGGACGGCGGCCCGGGTCAAGTCGGCGATCCTGGACACTGCCGTCTGGACTCTGCGCCACCCGACCTTCGGAAAGCCGAGTCACAAATACCGCGCGACCACCGCTCGAGAGCACTCGACCGACGTGGTCGCCGCCTAGAGTCACGCTCGTGGACACTGCCACCGTCGCACGTTTCGAGGCCAGTCGGAATCGGCTGGCCTCGCTCGCCTACCGTCTACTCGGCTCGGCAGCCGATGCCGAGGACACCGTGCAGGACGCTTTTCTGCGGTGGCAGGCGGCCGATCAGGGGTACATCGAGGTACCCGAGGCATGGCTGACCAAGATCGTCACCAATCTGGCGCTCGACCGACTCCGGTCGGCGCAGGTGCGGCGCGAACGGGCGGTCGGTACCTGGATACCCGAGCCACTTCTCGACGGCGACCCGATGCTGGGCCCGGCCGACACCGTAGAACAGCGCGAATCGGTGACCTTGGCGGTGCTGACGCTCATGGAGCGGCTGTCGCCGGTCGAGCGGGCGGTCTACGTGCTGCGCGAGGCCTTCGCATACAGCCACGCCGAAATAGCCGAGATTCTCGGCATCACCGCGTCGGGAAGTCAGCAACACACCCACCGGGCCAGGCACAGAATCGCCGCCGCCGGCAGCCGCACCGGCATCGACCGTGCCGCCGCGCGGCGAATTGTCGAGGCGTTCGTGGACGCCGCCTCCTCGGGCCGGACCGAACAGCTGGTGGCGCTGCTGACCGACGACGCGACCGGTATCTCCGACGGCGCCGGGCTGGGAACGGCCGCGAAGCTGATCCGGTATGCGACCCCCGAGCGGATCGCCCGCGCGTTTCGGGCCGGCTTCATTCCGTCTCCGGCCAAACGCAGACTGGCGGGGGGCTCGCCCTCGATCCATGCCGTCCTGGTCAACGGCTGCCCGGCCATGCTCGCCACGCTCGACGACCGGGTCCTGGGCATCGTGATCCTGGAGATGCGCGACGACAAGATCGCCGGCGTGCGCGGTATCGCCGCCACCGACCGGCTCGGGCGCCTCACCGCGCAATGGCAGCGGCAGGAGCACGACGACCCGCTGATCGAATCATGGTGACCGGCAGACCCCGCGACCACCCACGTCCGCACGACCGCACGGGCGGGAATTCCTTCTGGATTGTTCGTTCTCATCGAAGCTGACGCAGCTGAGCTGGAGTGCGTCACGTAGGTGAGAAAGTCTGGGCCGGAATGTTTCTCATGTAGTTGTCGCAGATCGTTGTTTGATCACGTGGAAAAGGTTCGGCGGCATGTGGCTCGGTTGGATGAGTGGTGGGCGGCTGCGCCAGTCACCAAGCGCGAAGCCTACGTGCATGACCTATTCGCACCGCTGCTGGTCGATGAGGAACTGCTGGGCGAGCTGACCAGGTGAGCGCTGTGGCCGCATTGAAGCGCGAGCCGGTCAGAGGCTGGTTCACGCTCGGTCCAGCAAGATCCAATGGCGAAACACCTCGGATCCGAGCCCAGCAGCAGCCATGACCAGTGGCCAGTTCGCCACTCGAGATTCCTCACCCCAGGCCAAGCCACTCGCTCCGCAGGACGAATAACTGACACAGGACACCGGAACCGAGGGCGATGACGTCCTACAGCACGGCGCGGACGTCCACAAACTCTATGGCGGCCCGGGCAGGAACGCCGTCCGCCAGAACCGACCACAGCCACCATGTCAACCCCTGGCCTCCGGTGGCAGGCTGATCTGGAGGCTCGCCATCGTGGAGAGCAGCGTCGTCACCCGGTCGGGGTCTTCGTGGTAGGTCCAGGTGTCGGGGTCGGCCAGCAGTGCAGTGAGTTCCGCTCCGGCCACCCGGTGGCCGCGCTCGTGCGCCGGCCATTCGGGGCCGCTGTACACCTCGACGTACCCCTGTGCGTCCCAGCGGGCGATGATCTCGGAGAAGACAGGAACGTGCTGCTTCCAGATCTCCTCGTCCTCGCTCTCCGTCCAGTCCGCCAGGACCGACCACAGATGAGACATCTCCCTGGCATTGATCCGCACGCACTCTTCTTCGTCTGTGAGCCAATCCACCGTGAGTCGCTCCGCCTTGCCCGCCACCCAATGCTCTGATCGCCCAGAGCCGGGTTGCCTTCGATCGAGATCCATCCCTTCCTGGTACTCGAGGTACGGCTCTTGGTGGTCCAACCGCCGAGACGCCGTACTCCCGAACTCGGCACGTTACGTCAGATACGTGAGAATCTGCGTCAGGTTCGATGAGAACGAACATGGATGTAGTCCGGACGGGCGTCCCCGCCGACAGCCATCGCTCGACCTGCGATGGGATCTACCGGTCGAGCGATGGCCGGGACGCTGGATCAGCGGGTGACGGTCACACCGACACCCGGCGGTGCCGCGATCGGCTGATCGATGATGATCGACAGCGTCGATCCCGGCTCCTGCGCGGCACGACCGGCGTATTCGCCGATGTTCTCGCCGAGCCGCTGCTTCGCCTCCGCGGTGAAGTTGGGCGGTAGTGCGCCCAACACCGGGCCGAGGTTCAGAGTGTCGATCATTCGCGCCTCGGTATCGGTGAGATTCACGGTGACGGCGTCGTCGGATCGATCGATCGACAATGCCGAAGCCGGGCCGCTACCGAGGACGAGGCAGCCGGCCGAGGCCGCGAGGACGAACAATGGAAGATGGAATCGCACGATGAACTCCTGAATGTGTGTCGATCGGATTGTCCGCTCTGCTCTTTCGTCGCCCCGAGCAGCGGATGGCAGCCCCCTCGCCCGCTGGACAGGGCAACAGGTCGAGCGGGATGAGAAGACTGTTTCCGCGCATCACGTCAGCACCCCCGCTGTCTCCGCGATCGCACAGCCTTTTTGTCGGGCCGGCTTCTACCGGTCGGCGGGCAACGACGCGCCGACCCGGCGACGGTCTGTCACCTGCGGCAAACGCAGAGGCGTAGCAGAATTTCTCCCCCGGTCACGGCCGCATCGGCCGTCGGATGCGCCCTCGGCGACCCACCACGCACCGAACCCGGCAGTCCCACACCGAGACCCATGACGAGCAGTGCGGTCGGCCACAGGTCATCGAGCCGCGGCCGCGGTACGGCGGCGCGCAGGCAGGCGTACCGGCAATGCACGGACTGCCCGCCGGTCTCGCCCTGCCGGTCGGTTTCGGGTTCGGGTTCGGATTCGGCCGAATCGATTTCCGCAACAAGGGAAGAAGCGTGCGAAACATAGGTGGTCTCACGCGGATCGACCATCCGGCCGTCGCGGACCTCCAGCGTCAGCACCACAGCGGTGAGTATGAGCACGAGCACCCGCAGCAGCCTCGGCGCCCGCGCGATATGCCTCACAGTCGCCGATACTAGCCGACTGCCAATGCGCCCGGTTTATCCGGTTCTCTTCGACTCGGGGAACGAATTAGTCTATGCCCCAACAAAGTACCGGCGTTAACTATTCGGCCGGGTTCGTCGCCGTCTTCGAGGCGGAGAACTCTCATCCACGGCGCGTAGGCCCCAGCTCGCGATCTCACCAAGGTGTTCGCGCGTGAGTGCGCTCGCCGTTTCCATACCGAATCAATCCGATGCCGGACCGGCCCCGGCCTCGATGCTCGCGCGGAGTCCGAGGATCTCGGCTTCCTGAGCCCGGAGGCGGGCGATTCCAGCGTCCAATTGGCTTGCCCGCTCGTCGAGTTGCGCCAACGCGGCTTTCCGATCAGCATCGGAGGCGCCGGCGGGATCGATGCATGCGACCTGCAGTATCGCGGATGCCTCGGACAGCGACAGACCGGATGCCAACAAGCAACGTATGTGGTCCACGATCTGAACATCGTCGGGGCGGTAGTTCCGGTACCCGTTGGAGTCACGTTCGGGCGAGAGAATCCCGGCGCCCTCGTAGTGCCGGAGCATTCGCGGGCTCGCCCCGGTGGCATGGCTCAAATCGCGTATCCGCATCCAGCTGCCTCTCCTTGACATTGACGTCAGTGTCATACTCTAGTTTGGCCTGCATGACGAACAAAAGCAGTCGACCGAAGGTGATGCTCGTAGTTGCGCATCCGGACCACGACTCGGCTACCTGGGCCATTGCACGGGCCATCGAGCAGGGCATCGAGTCCGATGGAAACATCACCGCCATAACCCATGACTTGGTGACATCCGGTTTCGACCCGGTCTACCGAAAGGCAGATCTGGCGCATCACCGAGGGCTTTCGGAACTTCCGGCCGACGTCGGACGGGAGCAGGAACTGCTCGAATCGGCCGATGTGACCGTCGTCCTCTTTCCGGTCTACTGGTGGTCAATGCCGGCCCTCGCCAAAGGCTGGTTCGACCGAGTATTCGGGGCCTACGACGATGTTTCGCACGGTAGTCCGAGCGTGGTGAAGCAACTACATCTCGTCGCAAGTGCTGGTCTCGGTGAAGGTACGTTCGCCCGGCACGGATACAAGACGGCGCTGACGACTCAGACGATGCACGGCATCGCCGACTACTCGCAGATCGGCGCCTCATCCATCGAATTTCTCTACGACACCGAGTCCAAGGACTCGGCAGTCCACGAACAACTGATCGCTCACGGATACAGAATCGGCGTCGCGATGGCCCAGCGTGCGCACAATGCGCACGACCCGGTCGCGGCCTGAGTGATCGAACGTCACAACGACCTCATCCGGTCGCCACGCAGGGTGACCTCGGCGCCGATCGGCATACCCTCGAGCAGTTCGAACTGCGCGATGGACTCGGTTGCCTTGCCGAGCGTGAGACACTGGCTTCGCGAAGGATCCAATGCCACAGGAGGGCTCGATGTTCGCGCTCGTAGTCAGGTTCGACCTAATGGATGCCGAGGCAGCCACGAGTTTCGACCGGCTGGTGGAAGAGACCGCCAAGGGAATCCGCGAGCTGGAACCGGGGACACTCGTCTACGCAACCCACACCGTGGCCGACGCGCCCTTGTCCCGCGTTTTCTACGAGGTGTATCGGGATCGGGAGGCTTTCGAGGAACACGAGCGGCAGCCACACACCCGCCGATTCCTGGCCGAGCGCGGCAATTACACCTCCGATTTCCGGGTCGAATTCCTCACACCCGTAGCGGCCGAAGGGCTGCCGGACTGAACGTCACAGCCGGTCGGTAATCCCGCACCACACAGCGAAGCCGGTCACCGTATCCACCTTCCGGGCCTCAGCGCGAACCAGCGCGCGCACCGTCTCGTGGACCATCGGGTTGTAGCGGGTCTGTGCTGGCGCAACCCGTCTCGCTTCCTGCAGTGCAGCCAGCGCCCTCGGCCGGTCCCCGAACAGCAGCCACGCGCGGGCCAAGTCCATGTGATGGTGTCCGTGCGGCATCCTGCACCACCTCGCCGACGGTCTCGACACCGCAGGGTTCGTCCGGGGCTGGGGGGAGATGCTGCCGCCCGGTTCGTTCCTGGTGCTGACCCACCTTTCCGACTTTGGCCCCGACGACCCTCTGCACCCGTATGCGACCGCGTGCCAGGATCGCTAGGTGAATCAGCTCGCTCTCCTTTCTGCGGCGGCGTGAAGCACGCGAAGGACCCGAGCCGCAGCTCGGGTCCTTCGCGATATTTATGATCAGCCGCCGGGCGAACCCGCCGGGCTCAGCTCACCAGGAGCTCTTGTGCACGCCCGGCAGCTCGCCGCGGTGCGCCATTTCCCGCAGGCACACACGGCACAGGCCGAACTTGCGGTACACCGCGTGCGGCCGGCCGCAGCGCTGGCAGCGGGTGTAGGCGCGCACAGCGAACTTCGGCTTACGGTTGGCCTTGTTGACCAGTGCTTTCTTGGCCATGTCTCAGTTCTCCTTGAACGGGAAGCCGAGGTGCTTCAGCAGGGCACGGCCTTCTTCGTTGTTGGTCGCGGTGGTGACAACGGTGATATCCATACCACGCGGGCGATCGATCTTGTCCACGTCGATCTCGTGGAACATCGACTGCTCGCTCAGACCGAACGTGTAGTTGCCGTTGCCGTCGAACTGTTTGGGCGACAGGCCGCGGAAGTCGCGGATACGGGGCAGGGCGATCGAGACCAGACGGTCCAGGAACTCCCACATCCGGTCGCCGCGCAAGGTGACCTTGGCGCCGATCGGCATACCCTCACGCAGCTTGAACTGCGCGATGGACTTGGTGGCCTTGCGGATCTGCGGCTTCTGGCCGGTGATCAGGGCCAGGTCCTCGATCGCGCCGTTGATCAGCTTCGCGTCGCGGGCGGCGTCACCGACACCCATGTTCACCACGACCTTGACCACGCCGGGGATCTGCATGACGTTCGGGTAGGAGAACTCGGTGTTCAGCGCGTCCTTGATCTCCGCACGGTAGCGCTGCTTCAGCCGAGGCTGGATCTTCTCGGTGGTGGTCATATCAGATGTCCTTCCCGTTCTTACGGGAGATCCGAACCCGCTTGCCGGTTTCTTCGTCGGTGCGGAAGCCGATCCGCGTCGGATTACCGTCCGAGTCGACGACCATCACGTTGGACACGTGGATGGGCGCTTCCTGGGTCACGATGCCGCCCGAGGAGGCGCCACGCAGGTTCGCGGAGTTCGCGACATGCTTCTTGATCCGGTTGACGCCCTCGACCAGGATCCGGTTGTCCTTCGGGAAAGCCTGGATGACCTTGCCCTTGGCGCCCTTGTCCTTGCCCGAGACGACGAGCACGGTATCGCCCTTGTGCACCTTCATGTCAGAGCACCTCCGGGGCCAGCGAAACGATCTTCATGAACTTCTTGTCACGCAGCTCGCGCCCGACCGGGCCGAAGATGCGGGTGCCGCGCGGATCGTTGTCCGGCTTGATGAGCACGGCGGCGTTCTCGTCGAAACGGATGTAGGAACCATCCGGACGGCGCCGCTCCTTGGTGGTGCGCACCACGACGGCCTTCACGACGTCACCCCGTTTGACGTTGCCGCCCGGGATGGCTTCTTTCACAGTGGCGACGATGACATCGCCGATACCGGCATAGCGGCGCGACGAACCACCGAGAACGCGGATGCAGAGAATCTCCTTGGCACCCGTGTTGTCGGCGACGCGCAGCCGCGACTCCTGCTGAATCACTTCAGCCTCCTCGACCTGGACGTAAAGCACGCCGGATTGCCGACCCGACGGGCATGGTCTGTCACCATTCGAACGCGCGCCTACCAGCGGTTCTTCTACGATCTCGACGATCAACCACCGGGGGTTCGCGGCCGAATCGCGGGCACTGAGCCCGCAGGCAACCGATCAAGGATAGCGAATCCGCAGCTCGGACCGAAATCGGGGAGGTGCTTATCGGTCCGTGTCTCCCGGCGCGACGCCGGGGTGGGGCGCCGGTAGCCTCATGGGGCCGGTTCGCCTATGAAGAGGTGCGGGTCCCGCATCGGGGAGAGGTTTCGTTGAAATCATCGGATCGTCGGTTGGTGCTCGATCGACGTGGGTTCCTGGTCGCCTTGGGGCTGGCCCCCGCGGCCGCGTGGCTGGCCTCATGTTCGGAGGCCCGACCCGTCGAGCTGGTATCCGTCGACATGAGCGGCTCCGATCCGGCGATCCGGCCGCAGGACGATCTGTACCGGCACGTCAACGGGAAATGGCTGAGCGAGTACCAGCTGCCGCCGGACAAGACCTCCTACGGTGCGTTCAGCGAGGCGGCTGAGCGCACCCAACAGCAGCTGCGGGAGATCATCGAGGGCATCAGCGACCCGGCGGACGGGACCGAGGCCCAGCAGATCCGCGATCTCTTCGACGCCCGGATGAATCTGGACGAGATCGAACGGCTCGGCCTGACTCCGCTCGATTCGATGTTCGCCGAGATCGAGGACGCGAAGGACAAACCGGCGCTGGCCGAGGTGATGGGCCGGTTGCCGATCGGCGGATTGATCGGTATCGGGGTCAGCATCGATCAGAAGAACTCCACGGCGTACATCCCCTCGATCGGTCAGTCCGGTCTGGGGCTGGACGAGCAGTACTACCGCGACCCGCAGTTCGCGGAGGAACTCGCCGGCTACCGGACCTACCTGGAACGCCTCGCCAAGGGCGCGGATATGCCCGACCCGGCCGGCATCGCCGGGCGGCTGCTCGATCTGGAGACCCGGATCGCCGCCGGGCACTGGGACAATGTGCGCAATCGCGACGCCGAGGCCACCTACAACGTCTTCGAATGGAAGAAAGCCACCGCCCTGGCCCCGGAATACGACTGGGAGCCGTGGCTGCGCGGTATCACCGACCGTCCCCAGGATCTGTTCGCGAAGGTCGTGGTGAACCAGCCGTCCTTCGTCACCGAGGCCGGCAAGATCTGGGCCGCGACCGATATCGCCATCTGGCGGGACTATCTGAAACTCGCGGTGCTCAAGACCTATGCCAATGTCTTGCCGAAGGAGATCTCCGACGCCAATTTCGATTTCAACGGCCGGCTCATGTCGGGATTGAAACAGCGGCCGGAACTGTGGAAATCAGCGGTCGGTTCGGTGGACAGCAACCTGAGCGAACAGCTGGGCAAGCTCTACGTGGACAAACATTTCCCGCCCGAGGCCAAGGAACGGGTCAAGGCGATGGTCGACGATCTGATGGCCGCCTACCGGGAGAATTTCACCAACTCGAGCTGGATGTCGCCGGAAACGCGGAAGGCCTCCATCGAGAAGCTGGACAAGATCGTCGCCAAACTCGGATACCCGGATAAATGGGTCGACTATTCCGGTCTGAAGGTGACTCGCGGCAAACTGATCGAATCCCTGCGTGCCATCAACGATTTCGAGGTGAAACGGTCGTTCGATCGACTGGGCGAGCCGGTGGACAAAACCGAGTGGGGCGCCTCCCCGCAGACG
Source organism: Nocardia sp. NBC_01329 (assembly GCF_035956715.1). Classification (NCBI taxonomy): domain Bacteria; kingdom Bacillati; phylum Actinomycetota; class Actinomycetes; order Mycobacteriales; family Nocardiaceae; genus Nocardia; species Nocardia sp. NBC_01329. The sequence goes on from NZ_CP108381.1 coordinate 4,909,136, forward strand.
GTGAACGCCTACTACTCCGCCACCAACAACGAAATCGTGTTCCCCGCCGCGTTCCTCCAGCCGCCGTTCTTCGACAAGGATGCCGAGATCGCGGTGAACTACGGCGGGGTCGGCGCGGTGATCGGGCACGAGATCGGCCACGGTTTCGACGACCAGGGCTCGAAATTCGACGGTGACGGCAACCAGCGCGACTGGTGGACCCAGGCCGACCGGGCCGCGTTCGACGCGAAATCCCAGCAGCTCATCGAGCAGTACAACGCGCTGGTCCCCGAAGGACTGCCCCCGGAGCAGCATGTGAACGGCGCGCTCACCGTCGGCGAGAACCTGGCCGATCTGCGCGGCCTGCAGATCGCGCTGACCGCGTACCGGATCGCCGAGCAGCGGCAAGGGGTCACCGCCCCCGACTACCGCACCATGTTCAACTCGTACGCACGGATCTGGCGATCCAAATCGACGCCCGAGGTCACCGAACGACTGCTCGCCGGTGATACCCATTCCCCCGACGAGTTCCGGGTGAACCAGGTGGTCCGCAATATCGCGGAGTTCTACCGGACGTTCGAAGTCGTGGAATCGGACAAGCTCTTCCTGCCCGAGGACCAGCGCATCGAGCTGTGAGCGCCGGGGAGCGGTCCGTCCGCTCCCCGCAGCACACCCCTGACTCAGGGCATGAGGGCCTCGGCCGACCCGGGCAGCAGCGAGACCGACTCCGACACCGGCACGTCCGGAGCTTCGACGAACGCCGTCAGCATCTGCCGAAGATACCGCGCGAATCCATCCACCGAGTCCTGGTCGTGCCGCTCGGCATCAGCGGATACGCCCACCCGCAGACCTCCCTCGGGCTCGGGTGTGAAGGCGAATACGAGCCGGTGTGCGGTATCGCGCGTTATTTCCAGCACGCGCACCGACACCTCGTCGCCGAGCCAGAACTGCGCGGGCCGCACGCGATCACCGAAATCCACCACCGCCCGGCACAGGTCGTACGGTGAACGGCCCGGACACACCGCGGCGGCGATACCATCGATCAGCATGTCCTGGCTGCCGTAGACCCCCAGCGCCGTGCCGCGCGCGCGATCGAGCACCGTACGCAGCGTCGGATCGCCGGACAGGTCGTGGCGCAGCACGACGGCTGCGGACAGGGGCCCCACCACATCGGCTACCGCGCGGTCGGCCCGACCGGAAACCGGTGCTCCGAGCGCGATATCGGCGCCCGCTCCCAGTGCGTGCAACAGTGCCGCCACCACAGCCTGGTACAGCATGTACTCCGAGGCCCCCACGGTCTCGGCGTGGGCGCGCAGCCGGCGTCGGAACGCGGTGGACACCGTGAACTCGTTCGAACGGACAGCGTCGGAGGCGGCATCGGCCGGTACCGCGGATTCCGGCAACCCGGTGAGCGCGGTGCGCCATTGCGCCAATTGCGGCCCGGACGACGCGGCGGTCGCGAGCTGCCACAGTGTGTAGTCGGCGTAATCGATCGCCGGCCTGGTCCACTGCGGCGCGGCGCCGGTCGCGGCCCGGCTCCGATAGGCCGTGGCCAGATCGGCGAGGACGATCCGCAGCGACCACTCGTCGGCCACCGATCGGTCGGACGTCAATTCGAGTACGTGCCGGTCCGCGCCGAGAACGAACAGTCGTGGGCGCAGCAGCGGTCCCGCCGCCCGGTCGAACGGGGCCGGTGGTGCCGACAGCGCTTCGGCCAGGTCGCCTTCCGCGATCGGGTCGGCCGGAATATCGGGCCGGAGTTCGGGAAGGACCACCTGCTGCCGCGACTCGCCCAGGCCGGCGACGACCGTCCGTAGAATCTCGTGCCGGGCGTACACATCGGCGAGAGCGCCGGTGAGCGCCGTGCGGTCGAGCGGGCCGTCCAAGCGCACCGTCAGCCGGGCCACGCTGTCGGAGCCGGCCGACGGAACCGCACGCTGGTTGAACGACAGCGGGATCCGTGCGGGCCGCGGACCGCGGCCCAGCTCGGGCCGTCCCGTTCCGATAACCGGTGTCGCGTCCACCAGCGCCGCCAGACCCGCCACTGTCGGGGTGTCGAAGACAACCCGCACATCGACCTCGACGCCGAACTCCGCGCGGATCAGCAACACCAATCGGTTTGCCAGCAGCGAGTGCCCGCCGAGTTCGAAGAACGAATTGTCGGCGCCGATACTTTCGCAGCCGAAGATCTCGCCGAACAACCCGGCCAGCCGTACTTCGGTGGAGGTGCTCGGCGGCCGTACCGCGCCGGTATCGAACCGGCGCGCCTCGGGAAGCGCCCGCCGGTCGAGTTTCCCGTGTTCGGTGAGCGGGATCTCCTCGATCACCGACCAGGCTGTGGGCAACATGTAGTCCGGCAGCGATTTCGCCGCGTAAGCCCTGACCTCGGCCACATCCACGGTGCCGGAGGCCGGCACCAGATAGGCGGCCAGACCTGTTCCGGTGGCCGGATCCTGGAACGCGACGACCGCGCATGCGCCGACGCCCGGATGCGCGGACAGCGCCGCCGCCACCTCACCCGTTTCGATCCGGTATCCCCGCACCTTGACCTGTTCGTCGGCACGCCCGACGAACTCGAGTTCACCGGAACCGTTGCGCCGGGCCAGATCACCGGTGCGGTACAGCCGCCGCCCCGGGTGGAAGGGGTCCGCGACGAACCGTTCGGCGGTAGGCCCGTACCGGTGCAGATAACCTCGGGCCAATTGCTCACCGCCGAGGTAGATCTCGCCGATTACACCATCCGCGACGAGCTGTAAACGGTCGTCCAGCAGGTAGACGTACACATTGCGGTTGGGAATGCCGACCGGTACGACGCGGGTGCCCTGAGGTCCGCGCACAGCCAGATGGGTGGCCGAGACCACGGCCTCGGTGGGCCCGTAATGATTGCGAAGTTCCGCGTCGAATACGCCGGCGAAGCGGTCGGCCACTTCACCGAGCAGGGCTTCCCCACCCACCGGGACCCGGCGCAACGCCCGCCATTCCGTCACTTCGGGCAGCATCAGGAAGGTGCTCAGCAGCGACGGCACCATGTGCAGCACGGTCACCCCGTGCCGGGCGATCAGATCCGAGACGTACGGAATATCGCGCAGTGCGTCCGGTTTCGGAATCACCAGACAGGCACCGAGGGTCAGCGTGACGAAGATATCGAGCAGCGACGCGTCGAAACTCACCGAGGAGGACTGCAGTAGCCGGTCCGCCGCGGTCATATCCCATTCCGCGGAGAATCCACGCAGGTGATCGGCTATCGCCGCGTGCGGTACCCCGACACCCTTGGGGGTACCCGTCGAACCCGACGTGTAGATGACGTAGGCCGAGTTCTCCGGACGCAGCGGCCGGACCCGCTCTTCGTCGCGGAGATCGTGGCCGGACAGCTCGGCAGCGGTCTCTTCGGCAGCGGCCAGTTCGACACAGCCGAGCAGCAGGCGCGGGCGGGCGTCGCTGTCCAAGAAGTCGATGCGTTTGTCCGGATAGGACGGGTCGATCGGCAGATAGGCGGCGCCTGCTTTCAGGACCGCCAGCGCGGCGACGACGAACTCCACGGAGTTGCCGATTCGCAGCGCGACGAGATCCTCTGTCCCGATTCCCTGTCCGGCCAGCCACCGAGCCAGCCGGTTGGCCCGCCTGTTCAGTTCGGCGTAGCTCAATTCGAGGCCGGCGTCGGGAGCGACCAGGGCCGCGGCGTCGGCAGCGCCGACGACTCGCTCCTCGACCAACGCGACAAGTGTCGTGGGTGTCTCGGGCACGAGTTCACCGTGCGACCGGGCGAGCAGTCCGGCCCGGCCACGGTCGCCGAAGAGATCCAGTTCGTCCAGCCGCGAACCCGGATCCGACAGTGCGCTGTCGAGCAACCACAGGTAGTGCTCGAGCAACTGCTCGACCAGCCACCGGTCCAGGTGATCGAGCCGGTAGTCGGCCTCCAGCCGCGGTGCGTCCGGGTCGAGCACCACGGTGACCCGTAGCGGCACCGGCGCGACCGGCGAGCCGAAGGTCTCCAGGGTCGCGGTGATACCGCCCAACTCGGGGACCGCGGCCGGTGCGCGCACCCCGAAACCGATGCGCGCCATACGTTCCAGCCCGTCCCGGGCGCCGGTGCGGTCGGGGTTCACCGCGTGGACCACCCGGTCGATTCCGATACGCCGATGCGCGAGACCCTCGGTGAAGGTGCCCGCGACCCCGGTGAGGAACTCCGTGAAGGTGGTTGCCGGGTCCGGCACGGCCCGGATCAGCAGCGTATTGCCGAAATAGCCGATCGCCGCGGCCGCCCGCGGCCCCCGAATGTCGACAGGTACTGCCACCAGGAAGTCGCCGGTGGCCGTATAGCGGTGGACCAGCGCGGCGAACGCGGCGAGCAGAACGGCCGTCTCGTCGACCCCGTGGGCGGCCGCGATATCACGGACCCGCTCCGGCAGCGAGCCGGGAAGCGGTGCCGACGACTGCGCGACGGTCGTCGTCTCGTACGTGCGCTGAGCGGGTCTGCCCGGAAGCTCCAATGCTTCTGGCAACGGGGACAGCGTCCGGCGCCAGTACTCGAGCCCCGCGCTCTCGGCATCGCTGTCGTCGAGAAGGTCGGCGAACCGGACCGGTGTCTCGTTACGAACGGTGTCGTTGTAACCCGCCGTCAACTCCGCGGCGAATATCGACGCCGATTCATCGTCCCAGCCGATCGCATGTACCACCAGCAGCAGCACGTTCTCCTCGGCACCGCACCGGATGAGCGTAGTTCGCAGTGGGGACTCACCGGCCAGATCAAAGGGGCGCGCCAGTTCGCGCCGGATCAGCACTTCGACTCGACGGCCCGCGGGTGCGGCGGCCAGCGCGGACAGATCGTGCTCGTGCCGGACGAAGGTCAGATCCGTGCGGACCAGCTGGTACGGCTCGCCGTCGGCGCCCAGCCCGTAGGTCGTGCGCAGGATCTCGTGCCGATCGACGATCGCTTCGACTGCCGTGCGGAGTCGTTCGACATCGAGCGGGCCTCGGAGCCGATAGACGAGAGGAATATTGAGGGCGGTGTCGTCGGGATCACGGTTCTGCCAGAACCACGCGCGCCGCTGCCCGTCGGACAGCGACCGATCCGGCACCGGGCCCGGCGTCGTCGGCACGTCCCCCGCGGCCTCCTGGTTCGCGTCGTTGACGATGATCGACATGATTCCCTTCGGCCCCTGATGATCCATTTCGATCCGGCCGGCCCGCGAGCACCGGCCGCGGCCGGATCATTCCGCCGCGTCGGTCAGATACCCGCCACGCCGGAAGAATTCGGCGCCGCTGTGTTCGGCGCCGTCGACGGTACGTACCCGGGTGACGAGCAATCCGTGGTTGTCACCGCGATAGGCGTCCGGCCCGCTCACCACCACGCCACCGCCCTCCTGCACGATGACCCGTCCGGGAGTGCCGCCGTACCGGGCCGATGACACACTCGACTCGAGCACCTCGATCCGTTCGCCGCGGTAGTGGCTGAACGCGCGCGGGTACGGCGCCGACAGTGCCCGGACGAAGCGCTCCAGCTCCGTGGCCGACCGATTCCAGTCGATGCGGCTGTCCCGATCGGAACGCTTGTGGAAGTAGGTACGTGCGGCTTTGTCCTGCGGCCGCCACTGCGCGGTCCCGGAAGCGAGTGCGTCCAGGGCTTCGTGAACCGCGCCGGGAATGAGTTCCATACCGGCGAGGACCAATTCGGTGCCGGTGGCCCGCGGCCCGATCGGCAGCGAATGCTGCACGAGGATATCGCCGGTGTCGAGTTGTTCGTCCATCCGATGCACCGTCAGGCCGAACTCGGAGGCGCCGCTGATCAGCGCCCACAGCACCGGAGAGAACCCGGTGAACTTCGGGAGCAGCGAATCGTGCAGGTTGAGCGTGCCGTAGGTGGGCATGTCGTACAACTCCGGCGGCATCCAGGTGTACCAGCTGTTGACCACGATGACATCCGGTTCGGTCCGCTTGACCAGATCGATCGTCTCGGCGTCGGCGCGTTCGGTCAGGTGGACCGGGATTCCGCACTCCCGTGCCAGCTCCTCCACCGAATCCGACCAGATCCCCTTATAGGAATCCTCGCTGGCGGGGTGGGTTACCGCGAGCACCACCTCGTGCTCGGAATCGATCAGCGCTTGCAGAGTCTTTCGTCCCCAGGTCTGGAACCCGAACGACACGATACGCATCAACGAACCTCATCTATAGGCGATACGGATAGAAGTAAGGGCAGGCTACCCTTCTTCATTGAACTTCAGTGGCTGGCGACCCGCTCCGGCACCACGGAAACCGCCCCCTGTACACCGGAGGCGGCGGGCGCCGCGGGGGCGCTCGCCAGAATCCGGTCCGAGAGTTCGCCCAGACAACTGAGATTCGGGAAACCGGGGCCCTGGGCGAGGCCCGCCACATTCGGCAGGTACAGCTTCGCGGGCAATCCGTCGACCGCCAGGTCGTATCCGATCGAACCTTCGATCCTGGCCTGCGTCACCGGACCACCGACAGCCAACTCGAACAGATCGGCCGCCTCCTCGTCGAACAGATCGAGGAACCACAGCGGCTGCCCGCCGGTCGCATCCACGACGAGATCGAAGGCATGCGCCTGGTCGAGCCGCGATTCGTTTCGCAGTGTGAGCGCGACCCCGTCACCCTCGTCGGCGACCCGCACGACCCGACCCTGCAGGTGATGAACCCGGTTGTCCGCGAGCAGGGTTTCCTGCACCCGGACCGAGAAGACACCCCGGTCGGTCCGCCGCACCACGTCGCGGCGTTCGGCAATGCTGAGCGCCCGCCATTTGGCGGGATCGCTGAACAGCGAGTTCTCGAAATAACTCTCACCCCGGGTGTAGATGGTGGCCGCGGGCGAGATCACCGAAACGGTCAGCACATCGTGGCGCACGAGTTCGTCCATGGCCGAGCCCGCCGTCTCACCGCCACCGATCACGGCCGCCCGCGAGGAGACCGGCAACTGCCGCCGACCGGCCAGATCCCAGAAATCCGCGATACTCAGGAGCTTCGGATGGTCGGCGAGCGCTCGCCCGCTGTCGCCCGGGCCGGTGATCATCAACCGATCCGCGCCGGTCTCGACCGCCGCACCCGCGGCATCGGCGACGGTGACCTGCCAGCCGGCCCCCTCGGCGCGGATGGATCGAACCCGGCCGCGGATCACCTCGACCCCCGATCTGCGCGCGACCCACTGTAGGTATTTCGCCCACAGGGTGTGCTCCGGGCTCGGCCTCCCCCGATCCACCCATTCGGCATACGTACCGCGATCGACCAGGAAGGCCGTCCAGCCGAAGGCCATCATGGCCTGGTCGACGGCGTGATTGTGACCGCGGGCCCAGGTCGAGTGATACGGGAAGCCGATATCCTTCTCCGGACTCGTCCCGAGCCGGTGCCTGCCGTCGGTCCAGCCACCGCTGGGCAGCCAGTTCCCGCCCACCGCATTCGGTTCCACCACGGTGACCTGCGGCGCGGGCAGTCCCAGTTCGCGCAGTACGTACGCTTTGGCCGCTACGGCCATGGCCTTGGGGCCCGCACCGACCACCAGAAGTCTGTCCACTGGTTCTCCCAACTTTCCCGGCAGTTCGTCGGCGTCGCCCGCACGTCGCGCGATGGCGATCACCGCACCGGGCCACTCGATCCACTCAGGTTCGCATAGGCTTACCTTACAACAGGGGGCGGCCTCATCCTCGAAATCGACGCGGCCCGATTCCCCCGCGCCGCAACAACGTCGGCCGAGCAACCGTCGGATCACCTTCCGCCACCGGGCTTCGCTCGAGCCCGCCCGGAGTCACGATTCGATGATGAGACGACCCTCAGAGGTCCACCAGCCCCGATGACCTGTCCGGAACAGACCGGCGGGCGGATCGTAGGGATCGTCGACGAACCTGTCGCGATCGCGACTCAGCGCGAACTCGGCCCCCAGCGCCCGCCCGCCCACATGGACATCACCGACCACTCCGGGCGCCACCAGGCGGCCCTCGTCGAGTAGCAGCACCTTGGCGCCGGGCACCGGCCGAGTCCAGGCGGTCGGCGCCAGCGGACCGCGCGACACCGCACCCAGGTATGCCGGGGCATGGAACGCGACTGTCGCCACGGCATCCGGCGACAAACAGCGCACCGCTTCCGGCAGCATCGACCCGCCGCCGGTACCGGCCAGGTCCCAACGTGCCACTGTCGGCAACCGATCCACGCCGTCCTCGACGAATCGAATCGGCAGTCCGGCCTCGGCCACCACCTGAGTCACCCCGTAGGTATCGATGAGGCCGGCCAGCGCGGCCGGATCCCGGCGCTGCGCGTCGGTCGGCACCACCACCGAGGCACCCGAGGACCAGGCCGCCAGCAGGTCGACGGTGTTCTGCGGGTCTCCCCAGGGCAGCGCCAGCAACCGGACATCGGCGGGTCGCATCGCCGGATCCACCCGGCGCGGCCGCCGGTCGGCGGCGATATTGCGCCGATCGGCGACGGCGACCGCGAGCGCATCGGCGCTCAGCAGCAGGCCACCGGTACCGAATCGACCGGCGCCCACCCGGGACGCGGTGACGAATTCGGCCAGCAATGCGGCGATTCCGCCCGGAGTGGGCCGCACGGACGATTCACGCACTCCCCCGGCGACACCGCGGCCGTCAAACAGATCGCCGTAGGTGACGACGTCACCGGCGCAGCGAGCCGCCACCCGGGTACCGGGCACCATATGGCCGTGCCTTATGACGGTAACCAGCGCGGAGACATCGTAGGGTTCGACACCCGTCGCCCATTCCCCGAGTATCCGTTCCCGCTCGACGGTCGTCGGACTCGGCACGACGAACGAGTCGATACCCCTGATTTCGTCGACGACGGTCATCAGTCACCTCCTGGCACCGCAGCGAGCCCGGTTTCGTCCACCGTCGCTCCCGCCGCACTGGTCGTCGGCTCGGTCGCCACCGCACCTCCAACCCCTTCGAATTAGGCTTACCTTACATCTCAAGAATCCGATTCTTTATACCGCCACCGGATATTCTCTTCTCGAGATTCGCTTAGGCTAAGCTAACACGTCTGCGCCGGGAGCGACGCATACCCCCGAAATTCGAGCACGCCGAACCGGGAGTATCCGATGCCGCAGCCGGGCCCGCCGCCCACGACGGATCCCGGCCGGTCGAATCCCGTTACACCGTAATATGTTCCAGACGCCAGCCACCGGCCCGAGCCCGCTCGTTCCAGAAATCGGCATAGCGCCCGCCGAGTTCCAGCAGTTCGGCATGGGTACCACGTTCCACGATCCGGCCACCGTCGAGGAACAGAATCTGATCGGCGTGCGCGACGGTGGCCAACCGGTGCGCCACGACGACCACGGTCTTGTCCCGGGTCACCTCGTGGACACCACGCACCACCACCGCCTCGTTGTGCGGATCCAGCGCGCTGGTTGCCTCGTCCAACAGCACGATCGGTGCGTCCTTGAGCAGCGCGCGGGCGATCGAAACCCGCTGCCGCTCACCGCCGGAGAGCAACGCTCCGCCCTCACCGACCGCGGATCCGTAACCGTCGGGCAGCCGTTCGGCGATCTCGTCCACCCGGGCCGTCTCCGCCGCCCGGCGCACCTCTTCGTCGGTGGCCGTGGGCCGGCCGATCCGGATGTTCTCGGCGACCGAGCGGTTGAACAGATACACGTTCTGGAACACCAGCGACAGCTGGCTCAGCAGCGTTGCCGACGGCTGCTTCCGCACATCGTGGCCACCCACCACCACTCGACCGGAATCCACGTCGTAGTAGCGGGCCACCAGCCGCAGCAGCGTGGTCTTACCCGCACCGCTGGGCCCGACCACCGCCGTGGTGGTACCCGCCGGCACGCTGAAGGTCAATTCGGACAGTACCGATTCGCCCGCGGGATATCCGAAGCTCACGTTCTCGAACTCGATATTCGGCGCACCCGGCGTCACCGGTTCATCCGCCTCCGGCAGTGTCGGTTCCGCCAGCAATTCGGTCACCCGATCGACCGATGCCGCCGCACCCCGGAGCCCGGTGCCCAGCTGCGCGGCCTGGTTCAGCGGCTCGATGAAGCGTGCGCTGACCGCGATGAGCGCGATCGCCACCGGGACCGATATAGACCCGCCGGTCACCCGGTTGACCACGATATAGGCGAGCACCATGAACACCGCCTGCACGCACAGCGAGAACACCATCAATCCGGGTACCGACGCGAACACCAGCCGAGTCGACGCTGCCTTCTGCTCCGACAGCGCCGTATCCAGCGCCCGGTTACCGGCGCCGACCGCGCCCAGCGACCGGAGCACCGGCTGCGCCTGCGCGAATTCGACCACGCGCGCATCGGCTTCGGCAGCGGCCGCATGTGCCCGACGATCCGCAGCGGCGTAGGAGCGGGCCGCCACGCTGTTCACCAGGAAGAGCAGCGGCGCGGCCAGCAGCATCGCCAATGAGATCCGCCAGTCGACGAACAGCATCCCCACCGCGACGCCGAGCGGCACCACGACGCTGTTGAGCACCTTGGCCACCAGATACGCGAAGGCCTGCTGGATCTCGCGCACGTTCTCGACCGTCAAACGGGACAGCGGCCCCGCGCCCCGGGTCTCGAACCAGCCCAGCGGCAGGGCGTTCAGATGATCACCGATCCGGGTCTGCAGATCACGCTGCATACCCACGGCGATTCGCAGCGCGAGAACATACTGCAGGTAGCCGAACACCGCCACGGCGGCGACGGCCGCGAGCATCAACAGCGCCCAGAACCACGCACGCGGCAGATCGTCACCGAACAGCGCTTCGAGCAGCGGTACCAGTAGCACGTAGGCGATTGCCTGGAACAATGCCTGCGCCACGATCGCGGCGAACATCCGCGGGGTCAGCGGCGCGGACTCGCGCGGGACCAGCGTGAGCAACTTCTCGATCATCGGATTTCCCCGCTCTCCACCGACTCGACCGCACCGAGCGCGGCCTCGTTGATCTCCCACAGCCGCTGGTAGGTCCCGCCCGCCACGCTCAACTGGGCATGGTCACCTTGTTCGACCAGGGTTCCGTTCTCCAACACCAGGATCCGGTCCACATTCGTGATGGTGTGCAGCCGATGCGCGATCACCAGGACAGTGCGGCCGGCCACCAATTCCGCCAGCGCGTCCTGTACCGCGGCCTCCGATTCCGGATCGGCGAAGGCCGTGGCCTCGTCCAGGACCAGCACCGCGGTATCGGCGAGCAGAACTCGCGCGATGGACAGTCGCTGCGCCTCGCCCCCGGAGAGACTGGCGTCCACCCCGATCTCCGAGTCGTAGCCGCGGGGAAGCGCGAGGATCCGATCGTGGATCCGAGCCGCCCGTGCCGCCACCTCCAGCGCCGCGTCGTCGGCATCGGGGCGGGCCAGGCGCAGATTCTCCCGGATGGATCCGCGGATGAGCCGGACATCCTGGAACACGAACCCGACCGTGCGATACAGCTCCTCGGTGCCGAAATCGCGGATATCGCGGCCGCCGATGGTGATCCGCCCGCTGTCGACGTCGTAGAAGCGGGGCAGCAGTTCGGCCAGTGTGGATTTACCCGCACCGCTGGGTCCGACGAGGGCCGTGAGAGTGCCCGGACGCAGTTCGAACTCGATATCGCGCAGAACACGATGGTCTTCGCGATAGCCGAACCCGACCCCCTCGAACCGGACCAGTCCGGGTTCCGTGCCGGAGGCCGTATCGCCCGCCGCCGCCGGAGCGCCCGCGCGCAGTTCCGGGGTGTGCTGGAGTTCGTGTAACCGCACCGCGGCCGCGCCGGCCGCACGCAATGCCTGTCCGCCGTAACCGAGCCCCAGCAGGGAACTGCCCACCCCGAGCCCGACCAGCAGGAACGGCAGCAGATCGAGCGGCTGTATCCAATCCGCGCCGACCGCACCGAGACCCGCGATCACGATCACCAGCATCACGAAAACCGGCGACAACGTGATATCGGAAACCGCCTGCAGTCGGACGAGCGGGGTCTTCCAGCGAGTGAACGCCGCGGTCTGGCCGTCCACCGCGGTCCGGAACTCGTGGTGCGCCTTCCCGGCCTGACCGAACGCGCGGACCACCTGGATACCGTCCACGAACTCGATGGTCGCCGCTTGGACGCGACGCTCCCAGCGGTTGTACACCGCGAGCCGGTCCCGGCCGGTCTGGTCCATCATCTTGCTCAGCGAGATCCCGTAGGCCAGCAGCGGAATCAGCAGGACCAGGGCGAGTCGCCAGTCCACGGCGAACAGATAGACCAGGGTCACCACCGGGACGACCACACCGCCGACGAAATCCAAACGCGCGTGCGCCACGAGATAGTGGAGCGCCTCGACGTCGTCCTGCAGATACTTCTTGACGTCACCGGAGGTGCGGTCGGTGAACCAGCCGAGCGGAACCCGGGTCAATTTGTCGGCGAGGGCCCGGCGCACCGACAACTGGAATCCGCCGTCCACATAATGCGACCAGCTCAACGCCGCGGCCTGCAGGATGCCGCGCACCGCCAGTACGATCGCGGCCGCCCAGAGCAGCGCCCAGACGCGGTCGGTATCGATCTGTTCGTCGAGCAGTTCGCGGCAGGCCTCCACGATGAGCACGAACGGTACAACGGTAGCGATCGCGGCCACCGCGACGAGCACGCTCGCGATCCGGAGCGCACCGTTCACCGGCGCGAGAATCTCCTTGCGCGCCAGCGCTTCCCGCTTCTTCTGCGCCTTCACCTGCGCGCGCGGGGGCCGGTTCCCCGTCTCCGCCGCAGGCAGCGGCGCGGCCTCCACAGTCATGTCCTCGCCTTCCGGCCGTCGTCCTGAATGGCCCTCATCTTCACACAGCAACCCCCGAAAAAGATAGGTAAGGCTAAGTTGCCCGGGGCGCCGCCGACCGCGCGATCGACATCGATCGCCGAACAGCACCCCCAACGCGGAGTTAGGTTAAGCTAACCTGCATGGGAAGAGGCAGTAACGGCGTAATCATGAAGATGTGGCGGGCCGACGACTATCGGCTGAAAGTCACCTCCACCGAGCGGATCACCGATGAATACATCCGCATCGGCTTCACCGCCGGTGGCCTGATGGAAGACCATCCGGTCCACCCCACCCAGTTCATCCGACTGTGGGTCCCCGAGCCGGACAGCGACAAACTGCACCAGCGCGGTTACACACTGATCGACCAGGACCCCGGCAACGACCACTTCTACATCGAGTTCGCCGTTCACAGCGGCCCGGCCGGACAATGGGCCGAACGCGCCCAGGTCGGCGACGAACTCGAGACCTCGGTCCTCGGCTCGAATTTCCAGCTACCCGCGGTCACGCCCAGCGAATATGTGATCTTCGGTGATCCCGCCTCCCTGCCCGCGATCAACACCCTGCTCGACGCCATCGGCGATACCCCGGCCCGGATCTGGCTGGAATGGCAGTACGACTCCGACCCCACCCTGCCGGTACGCAACAAACCGCACCACTCGGTGACCTGGGTACAGCGCATCGACGACGGCCGCGCCATGCGCGAACTGGCCGAGGAGCTCAGCGTCGGCCCGGATGCGTTCGCCTGGGCGGCCTGCGACGCGGCCACCACCCGCGCCATGGTGAAAACCTTCCGCACCACCCACGCCCTACCGAAAACGCAGATCAAGGCCCAGGGCTACTGGCGGTAGCCCCCGGCAGCTGCCAATGAGGCGGCCCGGTCCGGACTCGGCACGAATGGCATTGGTGAGCAGCGCAATTCCGATCACCGGAACTCAGGAAAGATAGTATAGCCTTGCCTAACAAAGCGGCGGGAGCGGAAGCGGCACCCGTCCGATGGGAGGAGCGAGTGCCATGTCGTTGATCGCCGATTCACCGGCCGCGGATCCGTCCGGCTCGATATATCCGCCGCGGCGGCCCGCAGCGGGTTCTACATCCGGGCACGCGCCCCGGCCCGAACACCCGGCGCTCGCGGCATGACCACCCGGGAAAGAGCAGAGGCGTCGGCGGAACCCGCGATCCAGGTCACCGAACTGGTCAAGACCTACGGCGCGGTATCCGCCCTGAAGGGCATCTCGTTCGAGGTGGCCCGCGGTGAGGTGCTCGGCCTCCTCGGACCCAACGGCAGTGGTAAAACCACCACCGTCACACTCCTGTCGACGCTGCAACGACCGACCTCGGGCAGCGCCCGTATCTGTGGCCGGGATGTGGTCACCGAGGCGGCGCGAGTGCGCGAACTGGTCTCACTCACCGGCCAATACGCCTCGCTGGACGAGGGACTCACCACGGTGGAGAACCTGTCGGTGTTCGGGCGGCTGACCGGCCTGCGTGGGCGCGCCCTGCACATCCGGATCGACGAACTCGTCGAACAGTTCGATCTGGGCTCGGCACGTGACCGGCGGGTCGGCGCGCTGTCTGGGGGTATGCAACGGCGGGTCGATATCGCGAGCGCGCTGGTCACCCGCCCCGAGGTGCTCTTCCTCGACGAGCCGACCACGGGCCTGGACCCGCGCAGCCGCGCAGCGGTCTGGGATACCGTCGCCGCGCTCCGCGGTGAAGGGATCACGGTGCTGCTGACGACCCAGTACCTGGAGGAGGCGGACCGTCTCGCCGATCACATCGTGATGCTGAACCAGGGTTCGGTCGTCGCGGCCGGGACGCCGGGCCGCCTCAAACAGCAGGTCGGCGCGGCCGTCTGCGAAGTGACCCTGGTCGAACGCGACGACACCGCCCGGGTACTCACCCTGCTCGACGGTCTGGAACTGGTCGAGGCGCCCGGCGAAGGGACCGCCTCCGGAGCTCAGGCGCACCCGCGGCTCGTGGTGCGGGCCCCGAACGGTATGTCCACCGTTTCCGGTGTGATCACCCGGCTCGAGAACGCGGGGATAGAAGTCGTCGATATCGGCCTCCGGCAGCCGTCGCTGGACGAGGTGTTGCTCCAGTTGACGGAGACACCACGATGACCACGACCACCGTCGAAACCACACCCCGCACCCGCTCCCAGGGCGGCCAGGGCGGTGCGGTGGCCCGGACCTCGGTGGGACCGGTCGCGGCCACCGCCACGCTGGCCCGCCAGAAAGTGCTGGCGGCATTCCGATCCGGCGATGTCGTCTTCGCCGTTCTCGGGCCGGTGGTCTTCTTCCTCTGCTTCTACGTGCCGCTACACCGCCAATTCGAACTCGGCGGAGCCGACTACGCCCAGTTCCTGACCCCGATCATCCTGTTGCAGGCCGGGCTGTTCACCGCGATCACCGCTACCGAGTCGGCCGGGCACGATGCGCGCGCCGGGGTGCACGAGCGCATGATGTCGCTGCCCATCCCGCGGGTCACACCGTTCCTCGGCCGGATGGCCTGGGTGGTCGTTCGCATGGTGCTGGCCCTGGCCGGTGGTCTGGCCATCGGCTACGCACTGGGATTCCGCTTCGAGGGATCGCTGTGGCACACGCTCGTTTTCATGGCACTCGTCGTCGTGTTCGGGCTGGCGCTGAGCATGCTCACCGACGCCATCGGCACGGTCGCCCGCAACTCGGTATCCATCGCGAGCATTCTGATGATCCCGCAACTGATCCTGGTGATGGCATCGACCGGTCTCGTTCCCGCCGAGGGTTTCCCGGACTGGGCGCAACCCTTCGTCCGGAACCAGCCACTGTCCGTTTTCGCCGGTACCCTCCGCGAATTGGCGACCGGGACCGGCATCGACCTCACCGCAGCCCTGGCGTGGTCCGCCGGGCTCCTCGCCGCGGGAGGCGCGGCCATAATCACAGCCGGCCGAGCACAGGTGAAACGATGAACACGACGATCACGACGCCCCGGATATGGCAGGCGCGACAGACCGTGCCGGGAGTGCGGCACTCCTTCGTCCAGGCGGGCGCGCTACTGCGCACCTGGTCCCGCGATCCCGGAATCGTGGTGCAATCACTGGTCTTTCCCGCCTTCATGCTGCTGATGTTCCAGTTGGTTCTCGGCAAGACCGTGACCTCGATGGGCGGCGGCGACAGCGTCTACGGCAATACCGGGCTGGTCGCTCTGGTCGGCGCGCTGTTCGGCACCCTCGCCACGGCGATCAGCCTGATCCACGAACGTGATACCGGCCTGCTGGCCCGGATGTGGACGCTGCCGGTCCCCCGGTCCGGCTTCATCGCCGGGCGCCTGATCGCCGAAGCCCTGCGCACCGGGATCGCCACCGTGGTCCTGTTCTGCGTCGCGGTACCGCTGGGATTCCGCCTCGAACACGGCATCGCCGCCGGTATCGGCGCCGTCCTCGTCCCGATGGTGTTCGCGATCGGTATCGCGGTACCCGTTATCGCGATGGCGACGGTGGCCTCGGGCAGGCAGGCCGTACAGCAGTTGGGTGGACTCTTCCTGCTGCTGCTGTTCTTCAACGGCGGCTTCGCACCCGTCTCCGAATACCCCGGCTGGTTGCAGCCGGTGGTCCGGCATCAGCCGATGAGCCCGGCCATCGATGCGGTCCGCGGGTTGACCGAGGGCGGCCCGGTGGCCGCACCGCTGGCCACCACCGTCGCCTGGACGGTCGGCCTGGTCGTGGTATTCGGCCCGGTGGCGGTACGCGGCTACCGCCGGGCAGCCGAACGCCGCTGACTCGCAACGGGAAAGGGACCCACGCCGAGACGAAGCGGCGCGGGTCCCTTCCGCATTGTCAGCTCGGGATCAAGCTCGCGGCCGAGGCCCGCCGTAGCTTCCCCGACGGGGTCTTCGGCAACGCGCCCTTGCGCACCACGGTGACCACGGCCGGTGCGATACCCACATCGTCGAAGACCGCGCGGGCGACCTCTTTCCGGATCCGTTCACATTCGTCCACATCATCGGCCGCATCGGATTCGGCGATGACCGCGATACCTTCCCGGGCCATACTCGGTAGCCGGACCGCGAGCGCGGCCACACTTCCGGGGCGTACACCGGCGATACCGACAGCGGCTCGCTCCACGACCACCGGTGAGATATTGCGGCCGGCGACGATGATGACGTCCTTCTTGCGCCCGGTCACCACGGCTTCACCGTTCTCGGTGAGATATCCGAGATCGCCGGTGGACAACCAGCCGTCGGCGTCCACGGCCGAGACGTATCCGTCCGGTCCGAGGTAGCGCGTGGTGACCGCGTCACCACGGACCAACAGCGTGCCGATACGGTCGGCGGGCAGCGCGACCCCGGACTCGTCGACGACCCTCAGTTCGATCCCGGGAACGGGAACCCCGAGTCGCATCAGAGTCCGTGATCGCGCGGCGGGCTCGCGCCCGATGATGCCGTCGCGCTCGGCCAGGTCCGCGTCGACGATATCCACGGAGTACATGGCGTCCGCCCCGGTGAACGACACCGCGAGTGTGGTCTCGGCCATCCCGTACGCGGGCATCAGCGATTCCGGTCGGAGCCCGAACCGCGCCGCTTCATCGATGAATTCTCGCAGCGTGCTCTCGTCCACAGCCTCCGCGCCGTTGACGCATACACGCAACGACGACAGGTCGTAGGCACCGTCGGCAGCCCGCCGCAGCCGCCGCGCGAGCACGGAATAGGCGAAATTCGGTGCCGCGGTGAAGGTGCCACGGAACCGGGTGATGAGTTCGGCCCAGGACAGCGGATTCTTCAGGAAGGCGAGCGGTGTGATGACAACCGTGGTCGCCTGCGCGAATATCGGTGTCATCAACAGGCCCACCATGCCCATATCGTGGTAAAGAGGCAGCCAGCTGACGGCTACATCATCGGGCCGGAAACCGGCCGCACTCACCATGGCCTGCTGGTTCCGGTGTAGATTCCGGTAGGAGATGGCCACCGCCTTCGGTACTCCCGTAGTCCCGGAGGTCAGCTGCAGAACGGCGATATCGTCTTCACCGGTCGGCACCGGTGCCTGTTCCGGCGCGGCGGTCAAGATCTCGTCGACCGGCACGATCACGACACCCAGATCCAGACCGCGCACGGCATCGGTGAACGGCTCCGCGACCACCAGCACCCGGGCGTCCAGCATCCGGATCACCGCGCGGGTGTCCTCGACCCAGGTTTCCAGGTTGGTGCGCGGCGTGGGCTGATGGAGCATCGTGAACGCCGCGCCCCGCATCCAGGTCGCCTGGACGAGCACTGCGACATCGGCGGCGCCGCCGGCGAGAATGGCGACGGAACTCCCGTGGTCGACGCCGGCCCGGGCCAGCCCCGCGGCTGCTTTCGCGGCCGTCGAGCGCACTTGCGCCCATGAGCGGAAGGTCAGATCCGCCGGATCGTCACCGCTCCAGAGACCGGTCGTCTCGGAAACGGGCTGTTCGAACAGCAATTGGGTGATTCTGCTCATCGGTACGTTCACTTTTCTTCCTGCAGAGCGGTTACCCGGAGCGAAGAGTCCTCCGGTTTCGCGGCCTCGTTCAACACCCGGTCGAACTGCGCCACGAAGGTTTCGGCGTAGCTGCCGGGGAGGGCCGCCGGGTCGGTGACGATGCCGAACGATGTCTTGTTCCCCAGGATCAGGACGGTCACCGAGAACGAGTAGCCCACCAGAGGCGAGATCGGGGTCAGTTCGGTGATCTTCTTCCCGAGCACGGAACGAATCCGCGAGAAGCCCGGATTGATCCCGATATGGATATCCGGGCTCATCCGCGCCATAGAGGCGTTGGCGAACGCGCGAGCCAGCGGCCACGGCAATTTCGGCAGATCATCGGTGGCGGCCAGTGCCAGTTCCGGCCGCCGGGCCTCGACGAGGGCCAGCTCCGATCGACACCGCTCGATCTGCCGAGTGAGGTCGGCCTCGTTTCCGGGCAAGTTCAGCAAGGAGACCAGAACCGCGTTCCCGGTGTGCCGGAATGCGGCGTCGTGAGTGACCGGAAGCGTGACCCGAATGGTTTCGGCCTGTGGCTTTCCCGTGTTCGGCGGAGCGAGACTGACGGTGCGTCCGACCGCGGCCAACAGGAACTCGTGGACAGTGGCGCCGTTGTGCTTCGCGATCCGCCGCAGCGTCCGGGTGGGAACACTGTGCAGCGCGACCTCGCGCCGGCCCGTACCGGTCAGCTCGGGCCAGCCGCGGCCGTTACGCCCCGCCTTCCACTGCTCGTCGAAGGCGGTCTTCGCTTCCTTCCGCATCGCCGGCTCGATCTCGCTGATCCGATAGCGCGGGCTCGTCGCGAATCGCTCGAACTCCGCGAGTTCATCGGCTGTTCCGTCAGCCAGCAGAGCGGCGAACGCCGCGCCGGCGATACCGTCGGACAGGCTGTGATGAACACGGAGCACGACGAACTGGGCGCCGGAACCGCGCGGCGTGAACAGGGTGATATCCCAGAACGGCGCGGAACGCGGTAGATGTGTCTCGTGCAGGGCCGCCAGGCGCTGTCGCAGGTCCGCGGGATCGGCGTACTCGGCGTACGCGACGTGCCGGTCGACGTCCACACTGTCGGCCAGCACCACTTGCGGTTTCCGCCACCGGCCGTCGCGGACCCCCGAGCGGAAGATATCGAATAGCGCGCCGCGCTCACGCACCCGCGCACGCACCTCCTCGACGGTCAGGTGCGGGCCGCCGGTATCCAGTTCCAGGACCATCGCCCAGTGCATCGGACGACTCTTCGTGTCCAGATGCAGGTAGGTGTGGTCCGGTGGTGCGAGCTCGGTGACAGTGGACGCGGTCGCGGCGCCCGTGCCGGCAGGACTGTTCATGAGTGATCCACCTGATTCTTCATAATCTTCTGGTAGCGCTCCCGATCAGGTTTCATCGCCGCCGCCACCAGCTCCCACAGCACTTCGTCGGCGCCACCGCCCACGCGTGCGAGTTTCATATCCCGCCACCAGCGCCCGATCGGGGTTTCACTCTCGAGGTAGCCGATACCGCCGAAGATGTGCAGACATTCCGAGGCCACCTCCTCGCCCAGATTCGCGGCCGTGACCTTCAACGCGGCGGCGGTGCGCAGATTGATCTTTCCGGCGCCGGCGACACCCGCCAGCGCGTAGCGCAGCAGATCGACCCGGGACTGCAGATCGGCCACCCGTAACCGCAGCGCCTGGTGGTCGTAGAGCCGCTGACCGAACTGGGTTCGATCCATCATGCGGGCCAGCGTCACGCCGAGCATCACGTCGCTGGCCGCGGCGATCTGGCCGGCCACCGATAGACGCTCATGGGCCAGACCCCAGCTGATCACCGCCAATCCCGTGCCCGCGCGGGCGACGAGGGCATCCGCCGGAACCCAGGTGTCGAAGGCCACCGGAGCGGTATCCAGCGGCCCGGCACCCAGCTTCTCGTACGGAGTGCCGATCGTCGCCTGGGCGGCGGGCACGGCGACGAGCGCCACATTGCCGGGGTCGGCGGTCGACCCGCCGGCAGCGCCTCTGCCGACGACGAGGATGTGATCGGCTATCGGGGAGAGCGAGACGAATTTCTTACGTCCCACCACCCGGTAGCCGCCGTCCTCCGGTTCGATGGTGGTCCGGGCGTTCTGCAGATCCGAGCCTCCGGACTCCTCGGAGGCCGCGATGCACAGCACCGCCTCGGTACGGATGGCCCGGTCGGCGAGGTCTCGGAGGAAATCGTTGCGCGCGAAGCGGCGCAGGATCGCGATCGCGGAATCGTGCAGGCTCACTCCCACACCGATACCCGCCGAATTGAGGGCGCCGAGCTGGAAGGCGAGGGCGAAATGCTCACCGAGGTCGGTGAGTTTGCGATCCGCCCATTTGCGTTCGAAGACGCCGGCCGCGCCCAGATGCTCCAGTAGGGCCCGAGGGAACTTCTTCTCGGTCTCGGCCTGTTCGGTCCACGCGACAACACGATCGTCGAACGCTCGGGCGAGCAGCTCGTCGTACGACTCGGCCTGCGTACCGATACTCACTGGGTGACGCCCTCGGCTTTCGACCGGATGAGGTCTTCCAGATCGCCCACCGACGCGGCGTCCGCCATCTCCCGGTCGGTCAGCTGGACACCGAGCCGCTCCTCGATGGCGACCACACCGATGGCAAAGGATACCGAATCGAGCCCGAGATCCTCGATGAGCAGCGATGATCGGGTCACGTCGGCGAGCGCCAGGTCGAGATCTTCTTCCAGAATACTGTTCAGTGCTGCGTGGATACGGTCGGACATCGGGAACTCCTAGGGAAACGAATCGAGAATTTCGGCCGGGCCGGGATTCGGACCACAGTCGGCCGGGGCAAATGGGAAAGCGAACAATGCGGATGTGGCACCACGAGGAGAGGGGCTACTCGTCCATGTCCTCCTGCGTCACAGCGAAACTGGTGAATGCTGTATGTCGAGGCAGGCGGTAGACCTCCCGGCCCCGGACGGTGTTGAGGATCTTGGCGTTGCGCACCGCGCCGATATCCAGATTCGGTGCGGAAACACCGTGCGTGTGCTCCTCGGCGTTGGCGACGAACAGGCGCCCGGCCAGTTCGTCGTCGGCAGCCACCGCGTGATTCGGGTCCACGACCAACCGCCCGCGGGAATCGCGACGCAGCCGCTCGTCGATCGGGGCCAGGAAATCCTGCTTACGATAGCGGTACCCGGTGGCCGCGATGACCAGATCGGCGGTATGGGACAGCGGCGATCCGGTGTCCAGGTGCCGGCCGCGGATCCGCAGCCGTCCATCGGGCAAGGTGTCGAGACCCTCGACCGCGACTCCGTTGCGCAGCTGTACCGGCTCGACCTTCTCGCGCAGTTCACGACGGTAGAGGAGGTCGTGCAGCCGATCCAGGGTCTCCGCCGAGATCCCCTTGTGGAACTGCCAATGACCGGCCCGCACCTGGTCCCGGGTGGCTTCCGGTAGTTGGTGGAAGTACTCCATATAGGCCGGGGTCGTCATCTCCAACGAGAGTTTCGTGAAGTCCAGCGGTGCGAACCACGGAGTGCGGGTCCACCAGCGCACCGCGGGCCCGCCGTCGAGGTTCGCCTCGAGCAGATCGATCACGATCTCGGCGCCGGACTGGCCCGACCCGATCACGGTCACCGCGCTCGCCGCGTGTGCTTCGTCCCGGTGGTAGAGGTACTCGGAGCTGTGTACCAGCGCCGGTGCGGTCGTCGAGAGTTCACGCGGTATCGCCGGTTCGGTGCCGACCCCCACCACCACGTGACCGGCGTGCATCATCGCCGACCCGCCCGCAGTGGTCACCGTGACCTCGAACAGTCCCAGCCCGTCGTCCCAGCGGATCTCGTCGACAGTCGTCCCGAAGCGCAACGACGGCAGCCGTTCCACCACCCAGAGCAGGTATGCCTCGTACTCGCGCCGGGTCGGGAAGAACTGTTCCCGGACCAGGAACGGGTACAACCGATCGACATCGGCCAGGTAGGCGAGAAACGACATCGGATGCGTCGGATCGACGAGCGAGACGAGATCGGAGAGAAAACTGACCTGGAGTTTCGCTTCCTCGAACATCAGGCCGGGATGCCAGCGGAACTCCGCGACGGAGTCGACCACCACGACCTCGATATCGTCGACGGTCGAGGCCAGCGCCGCCAGTCCGAGATTGAACGGGCCGCAGCCTATCGCCAGGATATCGACCGATTCGATGTCACTCATGGGCCTTCACCATTTCCCCGACACTGCTCGACAGACCTTCCGATTCGACTTCCAGTGCCACACGCAGCAATTCGTCGAACAACGCGTCGATGTCCGCGACACTCGATTCCGGGTTCAGCAGCGTCAATTTGAGACAGGTCCGCGGCTCGCCTTCGCCGTTGACCCGCACCTGTGTCCGTCCGATGAGAGCTTTGCCGGAGCTGATCAGACGGCGGCGCACCTCCGCGTTCACCTGATCCAGATCCAGATCCTCACAGCGATACCGGAACACCACCGTGGTCAGGGTGACCGGCGCGACCAGCTCGAGCTGCAACTCCGCGACGATACGACGTTCGGCATGGGAGGCCAGTTCGTGACAGGTGTCGAGCATCGCCCCCAGTTCCCGGCGACCGTAGGCCAGGAACGTCGCCGCGACCTTGAGCACGTCCGGGCGCCGCGTGGTCTGCAAGGTCTGCCCCAGCAGACCCCCGTAGCCCGCCTCGACATCGTCGTCCGGGTTGAGGTAGGCCACAGACCGGTTCAACGACGCGAATCGCCGGGCGTCGGCGAGCAGCAGCACACTCGCCGCAGCCGGCTGCCAGCCGACCTTGTGCAGGTCCAGGGTTACCGAATCGGCACGTTCGATCCCGGCCAGCAGCGCCGAGAGTTTGTCGGAGAACAACGATCCGAAGCCGTAGGCGGCGTCGACGTGCAGCCACACCCCGTAACGCGCCGCGATATCGGCCACCGCGGGAAGGGGATCGATGGTGCCGAAGTCGGTGGTACCCGCCGTAGCCACGATGGCGACCGGCGTGTGGCTCTCACCGAGGCCGGCCAGCGCCGCCTCCAGGGCCTCCGGCACCATCCGGTGGTCGGCGTCGACCTCGATGGGGATCACGGCGGCTTCACCCAGACCCAGCGCGGCACATGCGCGGTGCACGGAGAAGTGCGCGACCCGTGAACACAACACCACCGGACGCGGTAGCGCCCCCACCCCGTTGTACCGGATATCGATTCCGCGCTGCGCGGCACCGTAATCCCTGGCGATGAGCAGGGCGAGAAGATTGGAATAGGACCCGCCCGGACCGAAGACGCCGCCCGATGATTCGGTGAAGCCGGCCAGTCGCGCCAGCGCGTTGATCGTCCACTTCTCGATCGCGAGCGTCGCGGGGCCGGAGTCGTAGGTGTCCAGCGAGGCGTTGGTGGCGCTCGCCAGCGCGTCCGCGACGACAGCGACTGTCAGCGGCGGCGGCTGCAGATGCGCGGCACATGCCTTGTGCGTCAGATCCAGCCCGTAGCCCGCGATCAGCCGGGCCAGATGTGCCAGCGCGGCGGGTTCGCCGGTTCCGGTCTCCGGAATCCGCTCCGGTCCGAGCGCTTCGGCGACCGCCGTGAGCATTTCGGCCGGCGCCCCGGACGGCAGCGGGGAGTGATGGTGGCTCCCTTCGACCGCCGTCGCGAGCTGTGCCAGTCCGCTACCGACTTCCGACCAGCCCGCGCCCGGGCGGGCGAATCTGGACGATCTCCCCCATGAGGTTACTGATTCAGGTGACACGAAAAGCCCCATTTACGTCAATACATGGATAACGGATTAATTTTCCACCGAGCATGCCGAAACTCTTCGTGCGAACCCGGTCGAATTTCGCAGGGATGTATGCGCGGACAGGCCGCTTCGCTGCGATCAGAGATATTCTCGAGCACTCCGGCTGTATCGCCGCGTGTTTTCGGGAACCGTTACGGATGCCGACGGCCGAAAAGCGCCGCCCGGTCTGCGATTACTCGGGCGCCGGCCGCCGGTCACCCGATCCGCGGCGCGCCGACCGCTCGGACCAATTCGTCCGCTGCGATGTCCAGTGCCAGCGGTACTCGCTTTACCAGCGCGGCGACCACCTGGGTGGCACGGCGCGCGAGCGCATCGTCTACGACTTCGGGTTGATAATCGACCTCCAAATGAATTCGAGCGTCTTCACCTATCTCGAAGGCGAGAGTCAGCGGGTAATTTCCGACGCCGTTGAACACCGATTCGCAGGTGACGCGCGCACCGTCGGGAATCGGAATATCGCGCAGCGGCGCATTTCGCACCGAGGCCATGATCTCGGCCACAGGGAAGCGCCCACCGGCTGCGCGTAGCGCGGTGAGGACGGTGCCGTAATCGATGGAGGAGAATTCCATGGATTCGTACACCGAAGCGACCGCGGCCCGCAGGGCGTCCTTCACACTCACGCCGGGTACGAACGTGAAGCGCATCGGCACGATGTTCCCGCTGTAGCCGACCCGGCCCTGGCCCTCCCCCGCACGGCGATTGTCGGCGGGGACCAGCAAAACATGATCCGCGGCGCCGGTGATCGCGTACACGCTCAACGCGCACACCGCGATGTACAGCGCGTTCGGGGTGGCGCCCACCTCTCGCGCGACGTCTTCGAGTGCCGCGATATCGGCCGGTTCGATCGGGTGTTCCAGGCGCTCACCGCGACTGTCGGCCAGGGGCGAGAGCCAGCTGTCCGCGGCACTGAGCTCCGGTAGCGATCCGGACAGCGGAAACCGGATATCGTCGGCAGCCCAGGTCGCGAGCGC
This sequence comes from Nocardia sp. NBC_01329, assembly GCF_035956715.1. Lineage (NCBI taxonomy): Bacteria > Bacillati > Actinomycetota > Actinomycetes > Mycobacteriales > Nocardiaceae > Nocardia > Nocardia sp. NBC_01329. The sequence goes on from NZ_CP108381.1 coordinate 4,934,027, forward strand.
GTGCCGCACCGCACGGTCCACCGCTTCCGGCCGGGCAGCGGCCACCGCCGGCAGCGAGCGGTTCGCCTCGGCGGAGGCTCCGGGCCGAGCGCCGGAAACCAGGGTCCCCAACAGCAAGGACCAGGACGTATCGTCCACGGCGAGATGGTGGACGACCAGGACAACGGTCACCCCGCCATCGGCACCCGCGTAGATGCGCGCGCGCAGCGGCGGTTCCTTCGCCAGCCGGAACGGCGCGGTCGCGAAAGCCGCCGCGTCCGCCCGGATCTCGTCCCGGCCCACCCGGCGGCCCGGTGCGGGCACGTCGGCCGGAGCGTGCTCGGGTTCGGGCGTGGCACCCCACTCCCAGACCACCCCGGGCTCCACCCAGCGACCGTCCCAGCGGGCCGGTACCCGGCGCGGGGAACCGTCCTCGTCGACGGTGATCACCGAACCGAGCACCTCGGCGTCGCGGATCATCGAGTCGAAGGACGCGATCACCGTGTCCGGGGTGTAGGGGCCGGCGAAGTCCAGGATCAGCCCGATGTTGTGCGAGATGGATTCCGGGTCGAGCTCGTAGATCTTCCACATCCGGCGTTCGGCGATACCGAGCCGGCCCGTAGGTGCCGGGGAGCCGGCGGGCGCATCCGCGGTGGCAGTTCCGGTGCGGTGCCCGGCGGCAGCCAGCCGCTGTCTCAGCAGTTCCAGCCGGGTGTCGGTCAATTCGTTCATGCTTCTCCCAGCATCGAGCCGTTCGGGGACTGCGCGGGCGCCGGGCACACCGTTCGCATATGCCGGTACGTGCCGGTACTACCGGAATCGTCGACCGCTCCCGCGATACGGCGGAAGACCTCGTGCCGGCACGCGGTATCCCGCAACACCGACCAGTCGCTGACGATGTCGATCAGTTCACCGCGTGCCCACAGCGGCGCCTGATCCTCGAAGTTCGGTGAACGTGGATCCCCGCTGACACCCAGCGGTACGACCCATCGACCGCTGTCGCGGTCGGCGAGATCCCAGACGTAGCGGGCAGCCGAACCCACACTGCACGCGTGGGAGAACCCCACCGCACTGCCGTTGGCGAAAACGCATTCGGCATCACCGCCCAGCGGCTGCGGGCGCGGCCTGATCCGCGCGGACATTTCCAGGTGTGCGGGAGTCGCGCCGACGAGATCCATTCCGTGAATAGGAGCCAGCACGTGCGCACTCCCCCAGGTCGGCTCGGCGTCGAGCTCGTCGAGGTGCACCGCGACGGCCGCTACCGCCTCGGCGAGCAGCCCACCGATATCCACGCCCAGACCCGGCGCCCGGGTCAGCACGGTATCCAGCGCCGCCGCGATCCGTGTTCGCGCGACGAACCAGGGGTCGAACACCCGCGGGAAAGGATGCGGTTCGGCGAGTCCGGCCAGCGCCTCGTGCCGGGTTACCGCCGCGACCAGCCGCGCACGCACCTCCGCGTAGATATAGGCGTCGGTACTGTCGGCCCGCATCTCGCGATCCCATTCGAGCAGACGCTCCCGGATACGAGCGGCACCGGCGCCCAACCCCGTCAGCGGATCGAGCAGGCGCTGGATCATCTCCGCCTGATCCAGCACGACATCCGTGTGGATCCGCCCGCAGTCGGCGGCCGATACCGCCGAATTGTCGCCGAGCAGGGCCCCTATCCGATCTGCGCGGAACGGCGCCGCGCACTCGGTGGTGACCGGCTGGAGCGGAAACGCGTCAGAGATCCGCTGATTGGCGATCACCGAGAAATCGGGTACGGCGGCATCGAACTCTTCGTCGCGCACCGAACTGGTCGCGTAACCGCGCCACTGATAGCGCTCGTCCCAGCCCGGCACCGGCAGCCAGTAGTTCTCCGCCGCGCGGACGGGCATCATCCCTACGACGTGGTGGGTCAGCCGCCCGGACGAATCGGCGATGACGATCCGGTTGGCCGGTTCGGTCCACCCCCGCAGCGCCTGTTCGACATCGTCTGCCGATTTCGCGAACAGCAGGTCCATCGCGGCGTCGAAGGTCGCCTCGGGATCGCTCAGCAGCGGGCTGCGCAAACTCAGCGAAAAGGTCGATTCCGGCCCGCCGAACACCACCGAGCCGTTATCGGTGGTGATGATCTCCACGGTGACCGGCGCACCACCGCGCACCCGGATCTCCTCGGTCCACGACCGGGCCGGTCGCGTACCCGCGACCGTCTCGGCGTGGATCTCGCCCCCCACCCGTTCGAGCTTTTCGAGATAGAGGTCCTGATAGTCGCCCATGGCGTTGGTGATGCCCCAGGCCACCGTGCCGGAATGGCAGAAGTGGGGAACTCCGGGCACACCCGCGAAGGCGAAGCCGACCACGTCGAACTCCGGTGCGGCCAGCTGGAACTGCTGATAGATGCCGGGGAGCTCCAGGAAACGATGCGGATCCCCCGCGATCAGCGGCGCTCCCGTCGCGGTCCGCGCGGCGGCGACACCCCACGCGTTACTGCCCGAGATGGCATCGCCGAAAGACTCACCGGCCGTTTCGCCCTGCCGCGCGGCGGGCTCGCGGGTCAGTGCCAGTACTTCCGCGATGAACGCGTCGTCCGGTCGATCGGGCACGGCCGTGCTGTGCTCGTCCACACCTTCGCAATCGAACAGCGCCAGCGCCTCACCGCCCAGCGACCGGCACGCATGCAGCCGCCAGAGCTTGGTGAGGAATCGCCCGAACAGGATGTGGTGCACGATGAACACCGCGATGGGGGTCCACGGCTGCCAGGGCTCGGGGCGGTGGTCGAATTCCGTCAGTTCGATCGCGTCAGCCGTGTCCAGCGTGCTGTTGATGCCGTCGGCATAGGCCCGGATCAGGCCCCGGGTACGCGCGGAGGAAACCTCGTAGATCCGCCGGGCGGCGGCCTCGATGCGGGCGCGCCGCGCGAACTCGTCCCAGCCGAGCGCCGCGGCGCCGAACACCTCCGCGGTGCGGCCTTCGGCGCGCAGGCGCAGGAATTCGATCTGCCAGGCCCGATCGACACCGCACGCGTAACCCTGGCCGAACAGCGCACCCGCGGCCGAATCGGCCACGATATGCGGAATACCCTGGGCATCCCGGATGATCTCCATGGTCAACGCGTCGTCACTGCCGGCAGTCACGAGACCGCCACCTCCTCGATCGGCTGTCCCGCCACGGTCGGCCGATGAGCGGCGATCGGGTTCACCAGTTCGTGTTCCGCGTCGACCAATGTCGAATACGAATCCCCCAGGTTCACCATGCGGCGATTGTTCGACAGCTGGAGCCGGTTCATATGGATCGCCCGGAAGGTCGGCGCGAAGAGATCCCATCTGCGGAACCGTTCTTCCAGATCCGGGTGCTGGTCCCGGAATTCGACGACGCTCTCGGCCACGATGTTCCAGAAAGTCCCGTCCGCGATCAGCCCACTCGAATGGAGAACGGCCGCGAGATGGCGCAGGAAATCGTCGAAGACATCCGAGAGCACACCCATGTTCCGGATATCGTCGGCCTCCTCGGACACCGCCCGGCGGCAGGAATCCGGAACGTCCTCGGCGGCACCGAAAATGGAGACCTCTTCGCCGATATCCTTCAGGACGGCGCGCACCGGGATCCCGGAGTCGAGAACGAGGATCAGGTTCTCACCGTGCGGCGAGAACTTGAGCTCGTATCGGTAGAGCAGATAGATGATCGGGTGCAGATAGGCACGCAGGTAGCGGCGCAGCCAATCCTGCGCCGGAATATCGGCGCGGCCCATGATGGCTTCGATCAGCGGCACACCGTGATGGTCGATATGCAGGAGAGCGGCCATCGTGGTGAGCTGTTCGCGCTCGTTCACCAGCCGGATCGGGCTCTCGCGCCACAGCGCCGAGAGCAGTTTCCGATATTCCGAACCGGGACGGGTGATCGTCGCGTATTCCGGGTTCCGGTAGCCGATCGCCGCGACTTCGTACAGCATCCGGAACCCGACCGACCTCAGGTATTCGTCGGAGTCCACCAGCTCACGGACCCAGTCGTTGATCAGCGGGGTGGTGCGCATGTAATCGGCCGACATTCCCCTGGTGAAGCCCATATTGACGATCGAGAGCGCCAGCTTCACGTAGTGCCGGGACGGATGGGTGATGTTGAACAAGGTCCGGATGGACTGCTGGGGCTGGTACAGATCCGGTGCCTCGCCCACCCTCACGATCTTGTGCTCGGCGATATCGATCGCGTAGATCCGCGCGATCTTCGCCGCCCATTGCCACGGATGCACCGGCATGTAGTAGTAGGCGGCCGGGTCCAGGCCGAGGCCGGTGAGCACGCCGCCGAACCGCGTGAGTGTCTCGTTCCCGAGCTCGCCTTCTACCAGGCGCTGGTAGTCGACACCGGTGACCGCGGCGAAATCACAGTGGTCTCGCAGCACGGCCACCCACGTCAGGCGGAAACGCCGGCCCGATTCCGGTGCGTAGCGCTCGATATCGTCGACGCTGAATCCGAGCCGGCCCGCGTTGGCGACGATGCAGGGATGCCCCTCGGTCATCGTCGCTTCGATCGTCTGGAAGTCGGCGGCGGCCAGTTCCACCGCCGCGATCCGCCGGGAATCCGGGCGTCCGGCGCTGATCGAGAGCGTGTTGACGAACTCCTCCAGATACTCCGGCAGCGCGTCCTGGGAAATGCCGAGCGAACCGCTCAGGTCGACGATCAGGCGCACCGGGTCGATGGGCAACTGCGCACCCTCGCGGATCCGCCGCAGCGAGGTCTCATCGATGTTCCAACTGTCCAGTGACAACAGTTCGGCGCGGAACCGGTACTCCGTCTGCTGATCATCGGATCGGACCAGGTACTCACCGGGGGACGATTCGACCGGTCGTACGAAACGTTCGTGACAGAATTCGGACAGGATCTTCTTCGCGATCCTGGTGCTGTAGATCTGCCGGTAGGTAGCTCTGTGTTCGGATAAGTCTGAACTGCTCAAAGCGCTGCTTTCTCAGGAATCGGAAGCTGATCGGCGGCGGCGACGAACCGCCCGTTATCGGTCACCCGGACGAAATCGGCACGGGTGCAGTAACTGAGTCGTGCCACTTTCCCGGCCACCGGATAGTCGCCGGCGACCACGAAGCCGACTGCGGCATTGAGCCGCTGTACTTCCAGATTCCTGACATCGGGCTCCACGACCACCCGCTGCGCGCCGGCTTCGAAGAACGCGGTCCGCATGATGTGCAGCATCACGTTCGCGGTGAACCCGGGAATGCGGCGTTCACTGCTGGCGACCAGCAGATGCATTCCGAGATCGCCGTCCTCGGGCGTATAGCCGGTGCCGGGGGCGGCCAGTTCGCTCGCCGAAGGGTCGTAGAGCTCGAAGAGGAATTGTGGTTCGCCGTCGAGATAGCCGATCCGCATACCGAATTGCGATCCGCCGGGGCCCGCGCTGTCCCGGATCATCTTTTCCACCTCGGCGGGCGTGCTGTTCAGCATCTCCCAGTATTTGGCCTTCGGCGCGACGAGCCAGCGATGCACGATCTCGGTATCCCTGCCGATATCGATCGGTCGAGAGTGGAGCTGGTGTTGCCACGATGGGGCGGTGGGAGTGGCGGCCGCGGTGACCTCCGCCTCGACCTGTTCGTCGGTCAGCCGCATCACCTCGAGGAAGGTTTCGGCCACCTGGGTCGTCCGGGCGCCTTCCAATTCGACCAGCCGGTCCGCCAGTCCCGCGATCGTCCGCCGCAGGAAGATATCGGCCACGGTCAGATTCGGTGCGTCGAGCCACTGCCGCACCTGCGCGACGAACGCCGTCGCCTGCACGGAGTCACCGCCGAGGGCGATGAAATCATCGGTGACGCCCAGCGGACGCGTGCTCAGGATCTGCCCGAGCAGCGCGACCAGCGCCGATTCCAGCGCGGTTCGAGGCGCCACGGACTCGGACCGCTGATCGGGCGTGACCAGGTCGCGTACTTTTCTGCGGTCGTACTTGCCGTTCGATGTCAGCGGTAGTTCGTCGAGCACCGTCACCGACCGGGGAATCATGTGCGGCGGCAGAACTTCCGCGAGTGACTCGCGGATCCGCTCGCCCGTGGCCGCACCGGTCGCGCTGACCGCTGCCCGAAGATCGCGACCGTCCGACCAGGCCACCGCACCGGTCACCGCGTCCAGACCCAGCAGACCCGCTTCGACCTCGCCCAGTTCGATCCGGTAGCCCCTGATCTTGACCAAATGGTCGGCGCGGCCCAGGAAGTCCAGGAATCCGCCGGGCAGATACCGCACGACATCGCCGGTGCGATACCAGCGGAGGCCGTCGTGCCGGACGAACCGATCGGCCGTACGTGCCGGGTCGCCCCGGTACCCGGCGGCTACTCCGGCCCCGCCGATCCACAGTTCACCGGGCACGAAGTCGGGGCGATCCCGGCCGAGCACGTCGACGACCCGGCAGCGGACGCCGTCGAGTGGTACGCCGTAGGGCACGAATGTCGCGCCGCCGGGAACATCCGACGCTTCGCACACCGTCGAGTGGATCGCGGTCTCGGTGGTTCCGCCGAGTCCGGCGACCCGGCAGGCGGGAAGCTGTTCGGCGACCCGGTGCAGCAGCGAGACATCGACCTTGTCGCCACCCATCAGCACGACCCGCAGACTCGGCGGGAGTGGCGCGATATCGAGGATCATGCCCAGGATCGACGGCACACAGTTGAGGACGGTCACCGCGTGTTCCCGCAGCAACCGGGCCCAGCTGTCGACCTTGGTGCTCTCGTCGTCGCCGGGCACCACGACGGCCCCGCCGACCGCGAGCAGGCCGAAGATATCGAATACCGACAGATCGAACTCCAGCGACGACACCATGAGGCTCCGGTCGGCCGGGCCCAACCGGTAGCGGTGCGCCAGATCGGTGAGCGTGGCGACCGCGGCGCGGTGTGGCACTTCCACACCCTTCGGCAGTCCGGTCGATCCGGAGGTGAAGAGCACATAGGCCGGTGCGCCGGTGTCCACTGCCGACGGTTCGATCGGTTCCGCGGTGCGCGCGCCGTCGATGTCCAGTACGTGGCTCGACGAGTCCGGCCAGCGCTCGAGGCAATCGGTGAGGATCGCGGCGGGCGCTGCCACAGCGGCGATCCGGTCACGGCGCAGCTGCGGTTGTACCGGCGATACCGGCACATAGGTGGCGCCCGCGGTGAGCGTTCCGAGCGCGGCCACGATCTGGTCGCCGCCCTTGGGCAGGTCGATGATCACGGTGTCACCGGGTGTGACCCCGCTCGTTCGCAGAGCTCCGGCGACCCGCCGGGCTTCGGCGGCGAGTTCGGCGTGCGTCCAGCTCCGCCGTTCGCCGATGATCGCCGGCGCATCGGGGCGCCGGGGCGCGTCGGCGAGGATACGACCGTGCAGGGTTCCGTCGGAGAAATCGGTGACGGGCAGCGGCTTTTCGACCGATTGCCGCTGCGTGCGCACCTCGTCGGAGACCGGATCCGGTGCGGGCTCGTCCCATTCGCCGGCGATCAGGAGGTCCAGCAGCCGGATGTAGTAGTCGAACATCGACCGCGCGGTTCCGAGCTCGAGGTCGGAGGCCCGTACATCCCAGTTGAGAAGCAGGCCCCCCGAGATCTCGGTGACCTGCGCGTCCAGTAGTACCTGCGGCCCTTGGGAGACGATCCAGGAAGGCTCGCCGAGGATCTCGGTCGTTGCCTCGGAGAAGAGCTCGCCGAGGCCGAGCGCGCTGGTGAACACCACCGGCGACACCACCGGTTCCCCACGCTCCCGGCTGAGTTCGCGCAGTACGTCGAGACCGCCGAAAGTGCCATGGGCGGCCGCCTCGTGCAGGGCCGTTCGCATGCTGGTGGCGCGTTCGGCCAACGTCTGCGGTTCACGCAGGTCCACATCGACGATGAGCGAGGAGGTGAAATCCCCTACCACCCGGTCGACATCGGGATGTACCGGGTCGCGGTCGAACAACGGCACCGTCAGCAGGAAACGCGGACTGCTCGAATGTGTGCCGACCGCCTCGGCGAACACGGCGGCCACCGCTGCCGCGGGCGTGACGCCACGCCGGTGCGCGTGCTCCTCGAGGCGCTTGCGGTCGACCGCGTCGATCGCGTGGTGCAACCGGACCGTCGCGGGTCCGGCGTCTCCGCTGCGCGCCGCTGTGTTCACCGGAAGTTCCGGTGGGCCGGGCAGATCCGGTATCCGTTCCCGCCACCACGCGATATCCGCTTCTCGTGCGGGACGACCGGTGCGCCGGGCCGACAGCGCCGGGAACGTCACCGCCAGTTCCGGTAGTTCCTCGCCTCGATAGATTCGCGCCAGATCGTCCACGAGCACCCGGTAGCTCATCGCGTCGGCCGCGATCATGTCCACATCCAGGTGGACTCGGCTACCACCCGCGGGCAGCAGGGTCAGCTCCGCGCGCAACACGGCGCCGTCTTCGATCGGCAGGGCGCGGTGTGTGCCCTGCTCCCGGCTCCGCTCCAGGATCGCCGCTGCCGCATCAGGGGATTCGTGACGCAGATCGTGAACCGCGATGGCCTCCGAGTGCGGGGCACCGATGAGCTGTGTCCCGTCGGGCAGGATCCGGACCCGCAGCATCGGATGACGTCGCAGCAGAGCGGCCACGGCCGACCGGAAGCGGTGCGGGTCGATCTCCCCGCCGTCGAATTCGATGTACAGGTGTGCCGCCACACCGCCGAACGCGTGACTGTTCGACCGCCCGATCCAATAGGCGTGCTGCATCGGCGCGAGCGGAAACTCGGTACCGAGATCGAATATCGCTTCATCACCGGCAGTTTCGGAACCGGGCGCTTGTTCCCCGGACGCGGCGGCGACCGGCCCGGCGACGAGCGCCCTCCAGGCGCGGATCGTGGGCGCGGCGGTGAGCCGGGCGAAGTCGACGTCACGTCCTCGTTTACGCCACTGACCCGCCAGCCGCATCATCCGCAGCGAATCGAGGCCGTGTCCGACCAGGTCGGCATCGGGTTCGAGAGCCTCCGGTGAGATCCCCAGTACCGATCCGACCTCCGCTCGGACATCGATTTCAGTACTCGCCTCTGGACGAGTAACCACCATGAGAACGCCTCTCGCAAACCGGGACCCTCGACGACTTAGGGTACTCTAACCAAAGTTAATTTAGGCTAGGCTAAGTCAAGAAGAGCGTAGCCGCCACAGAGACGAGGACCAGCGGGACGGACTGTGAGAAACGCCGCTTCTTCACAGATCCGCTCTAACTGAAAACCGAGGTAGTCGGTCCGGCACTGCCGGACGACGCGCAGTTCATCGCAGCGGCAACAGAATTGCCGCGGCGCGAAAATCCGATCGGCGGCGTGTTCCCAGCCCTGACAGTGACGTCCGCACTGCCGATCCGTCCCCGCGCATCCACCCGCGCACTCGGATCACCCGCAGCACGCGGACTATGCTTCGACCGGTGAGAAGAAGGCAGCAGCCTCCGCTGCCGAAACGGTTCGGGCTGGACCCGGCCCGATTGCGGCTGCCCGAGGAAGGCGACTGGGCGACCGTACGCGACCATCTGGTCCACCGGCTTCCCCGCGTCGCGCCCGCGCGGATCGACGAAATGCTGCGCGCGGGTGAGATCGTCGACCTCGACGGACCGCTCACACCGGACGCTCCCTATGTTCCCGGCGGCGCGATCTGGTTCCATCGCGATCTGCCCGACGAGAAACCGGTGCCCTTCGACCTGCCGGTCGTCTACCGCGACGACACCATCCTGGTCGTCGACAAACCACACTTCCTGGCCACCATTCCCCGCGGCAGTCATATCCTGCAGACCGCACTGGTGCGGTTGCGGCGTGAGCTCGACCTGCCGGACCTGGTCCCCGCGCATCGCCTCGACCGCGCCACCGCCGGACTGGTTCTGTTCATCGTCGACCCGGCCCGCCGCGGCGCCTACCAGACCCTGTTCCAGCGGCAGCTCGTGCGCAAGGAATACGAAGCCGTCGCCGGTTACCGAAGCGGCCTGCTCTTCCCGCTCGCACTCGAGAGCCGCATCATCAAGGAGAAGAACATCCTGGCCGCCCAGGAGGTGCCCGGCCCGCCCAACGCCCGCACCCGGATGGAACTGGTCGAGCGGCGCGGCGACATCGGCCGCTACCGGCTGTATCCCACGACCGGCCGCACCCACCAGTTGCGACTACATATGAACTCGCTGGGTATCCCCATTCTCGGCGACGATTTCTATCCGGTGATCACCGATAAGTCCGTCCACGACTTCACCCGCCCGCTGCAACTACTGGCCGCCGCCCTCGAGTTCACCGACCCGGTGACCGGTGCGAACAGGCGCTTCGACAGCACTCGCACCCTCCAGGCATGGACCGACCCGGGTGGCTGGGCCGCCGGCCGGGAGCCCGCGCCGGCTCGCTGAGACACCCGCGGGCCGGCTCCGTGCTCGTCCGGAAGCCACTCGACCCATCCGTACACTGGGCCGAATGCTCTACCCGGTTACCGAGGAAACAGCTGCTCCGCGACCCCGAGTCCACGCCTACGCCGATGTGGCGGTCGTGGTACTCGTGCTCACCTGCACCAACCTGATCGCCCACTTCACCACCGTGTGGGCGAATATCGTGAGCGTGCCGATCGCCGCCCTGGTGCTGCTCGGGCTCATGCGCCGGCGCGGCCTGCACTGGTCGGAGCTGGGCCTCTCGCCACGGCACTGGCGGACCGGAACCAAATACGCCCTCGCCGCGATCGGGGTAGTGCTCGCAGCGGTGATAATCGGAGCCGCGCTACCGCTGACCCGCCCGTTCTTCCTGGCCGACCGCTACGCCACCGTCTCCGGCGCACTCATCGCCTCGATGATCGTGATCCCGCTGCAGACCGTGATCCCGGAGGAACTCGCGTTCCGCGGGGTTCTGCACGGCACCCTGGACCGGGCGTGGGGCGCCCGGGGCGTATTCGTAGCCGGGTCACTGCTGTTCGGACTCTGGCATATCGCTTCGTCCCTGGGACTCACCGCCGGGAACCGCGGCCTGTCCGGCCTGATCGGTGGCGGGACGCTCGGGCAGTTCATCGGCGTGCTGATCGCTGTCGCCGCCACCGCGGCCGCAGCCGTCGTATTCACCTGGCTGCGCCACCGCAGCGGCAGCCTGCTGGCTCCCATCGCCCTGCATTGGGCGGTCAACGGGGCCGGCGCGCTCACCGCCGCGCTGCTCTGGCATACGACGCTGGCGTGAAGCAGGTGGGTGAGCGGCGTACTCGGGCCGGCCACACGGGCCCGAGCACGCGGCCCGAGGTCAGCAGTGCTCGCAGACCCCGGTAGCCGGCAACTGGATGAAACAACTGGAACACACCACGGTGCGCGCCCCGGGATTTGATTCGGCCGCTGCCTGCCGGGCGGCCGCTGCCTGCCGAGCGCTCCCGCCACGCGGAATCAACGGCGGCGTGCCGCCGTCGGCCGGGACATCCGCGCCATAGGCCGCGTAGCAGGCCCATCGGGCGTAGGCGGCGTGGGTCTCGATATCGGCCGGAATCGGCAACGCGGCCAGTTCGAGCACATATCTGTAGCTGTCGCCGACCTTCAGATTGCGTTTGACGCACAGCGCCGTCAGCGGCGGCTCACCCGCATTGTGGCAGCGCCGCGCCACCTTACGCAGAATCGCGTCCATCCAGGTGCGGGTCGGGGCGTCGGTACGCACCCCCGACATCTCCTGCACCCGTTCGGCCAATTCCTGCACGGTGACGTAATATCCGTACTCGGTCGCGGTCTCGCCCAGCACCTCGTAAGCAGCCATTGCCCAGGCCACCGCGGCATCGCGGAAGGTTACCGCTGTGCCGTCCTCGATCTGCCAGGCCCCCGAAATCGTTGTCGCAGCGTCGCTCATAGCTCGTACACCGTAGCGTCGGTACCCCCCGGTCGGTCAACCGCCCTCCCGTATATCACATTTCGGGTACCCCGACACACCACGAAGATCGGACGAAAGAGTGGCTGGGCAGCCGAGAAGGTAGTGACCGATCCACCGTTGACCGCCATCGCTCAGTGGCCGACGCGGGCCCAAAGGCGACCACACGCGACTTCTGGACGTAGCGCACTACTTGTCAGCGGGCAGGATCCGGAATGAGCGGAGACCAGGTGTCAGTGGTTCGATCGCACGGAAATCGCGTTGGTCGAGGGTGAAGACGCAGTCGGTTCTGTACTTGTCGGCGAGCGCGACACCCACCGCATCGGCAAGGTCGAGCTGCAACCCTTCATATTTGGCGCGGACCGATTGCGCCGTGGACAGATCGACGTGTTTCAGTTCGGCGAGCCGGTAACTTCCGTCGATCGTTCGCGCCAGCAACGCATCGGTAATCTTCATCGCCGCGGGGAAGCCGAGATCGCGACGAGTCAGGTGGTCCAGCTCGGTCAGCACCAGCGGCGAGATGATCAGCGTCTCGTGCTCCATCACCGACAGTGCTTGCTGGTGTTCCTCCTGGTCGGCATCGAATGCGGCGAACAGTGCCGAGGTGTCGGCGACGATGATCACCGACGCGCCGACCGCTGCTTGATCTGGCGGTAGATATCGTCGCGCATCTCGTCGACGCCACGTGAACGCCCGCTGTGAAAGACCGGCAGTGGTGCGCTGTCGCGTGGACGTTCGGAGGCGTCCAGCAGCATCGCGATACTGCGGCGGATGAGTTCCGCCTTGCTCACCCCGGTGGCCGCGGCCTCCGCATCGAGCCGGACCTCCAATTCCTCGGGGAGGTAGACGGTCGTCTTTATCATGCCATATATGGTACCAGCCACGTGTGCTCGGATCGCTGCTCGAACAACCCCTCCACCGAACGAACCCCGAAACGACGAAGGCCCGCTTCCCGAACCGGGAAGCGGGCCTTACGTTTACGACCTTCGCAGCCGAAGAGCGACCTTACTTGGCCTTCTCCAGGACCTCGACCAGCCGCCACCGCTTGGTGGCCGACGTGGGCCGGGTCTCCATCAGCTGCACGCGATCGCCGACACCGGCGGTCTCGTTCTCGTCGTGCGCCTTCACCTTGGAGGTGGTGCGGATGATCTTGCCGTAGAGCTTGTGCCGGTGACGGTCTTCCAGCTCGACGACGATCGTCTTCTGCATCTTGTCGGAAACAACGTAGCCGGTCCGCACCTTGCGGGTGCTGCGCTGCTCCTCCACCTTTTCACTCATGCTGTCTCCTTAAGGCGTGCTCGGGCGCCTTCCGTGGTTACGCAAGCTGCCGCCTCCAGGCGCTGACCGATCACGCCGCGTCCCCTTTGTCAGCGGGGGCGGTGGCCAAACCGAGCTCGCGCTCACGCATGACCGTGTAGACACGCGCGATCTCGTGACGCACCACACGCAGCCGGCGATTGTTGGTCAGCTGACCGGTCGCCATCTGGAAGCGCAGGTTGAACAGCTCTTCCTTCGATTCGCGCAGACGGGAGACGAGCTCCTCTTCGGTCAGCTCGCGGAGCTCTGCGGCAGGGGTACCGGTTGCCATCAGAACTGCTCCTCCCTCGTCACGATCCTGCACTTCATCGGGAGCTTGTGCATCGCGCGGCGCAGGGCCTCGCGAGCGATCTCCTCGTTCGGGTAACTCATCTCGAACATCACGCGGCCCGGCTTGACGTTCGCGATCCACCACTCGGGCGAACCCTTACCGGAACCCATGCGGGTTTCGGCCGGCTTCTTGGTGAGCGGGCGATCCGGGTAGATGTTGATCCAGATCTTGCCGCCACGCTTGATGTGGCGGGTCATCGCGATACGCGCCGACTCGATCTGCCGGTTGGTCACGTACGCCGGCTCCAGCGCCTGGAGACCGAACTCACCGAACGTCACCGAGGTGCCGCCCTTGGCGAGACCGCTGCGGCTCGGGTGATGCTGCTTGCGGAACTTGACCTTGCGGGGCATCAGCATTGGTCAGCCCTCCTGCTTTTCTGCCGGGGGCTCGGCCACCGCGGTAGCGGCGCGCCCGGCCTCGGTGCTGGTCGCGGTGGTGCCGGAGGAACCGGAACGACGCGGGCGGTTCGGGCGCTCCCGGCGCGGGCGATCCCCGGCCGGCGCGCTCGGGGCGGCCAGCTCACGCTTGCCACCGACGATATCGCCCTTGTAGATCCAGACCTTGACACCGATACGACCGAAGGTGGTCTTGGCCTCGTACAGGCCGTAATCGATATCGGCACGCAGGGTGTGCAGCGGGACACGGCCCTCGCGGTAGAACTCCGAGCGCGACATCTCGGCGCCACCGAGGCGGCCCGAGCACTGCACGCGGATGCCCTTGACGTTCGGCGAACGCATGGCCGACTGGATGGCCTTACGCATCGCACGACGGAACGCCACCCGGTTGGACAGCTGCTCGGCCACACCCTGGGCGACCAGCTGGGCATCCGATTCGGGGTTCTTGACCTCGAGGATGTTCAGCTGGACCTGCTTGCCGGTGAGCTTCTCCAGCTCCGAGCGAATACGGTCGGCCGAAGCGCCGCGACGACCGATGACGATGCCCGGACGCGCGGTGAAGATATCGACCCGGACCCGGTCACGAGTACGCTCGATCTCCACTTTCGCGATACCGGCCCGGTCCAACTCGACCGGACGTTCCTTCGGCACCGGGATCGGACTCGCCAGCAATTTGCGGATGGCGACGTCTTCCTTGACGTACTCCGCGTACTGCTTATCGGCGTACCAACGGGACTTCCAGTCGGTGGTGATACCGAGGCGGAAGCCGTGGGGGTTGATTTTCTGTCCCATTTACTTTGCCCCTCCCTTCCGGCGGCCACGAGTGCCACCGACGGTGGGGACGCTCTCGACCTCGATGGTGATGTGGCTGGTGCGCTTGCGGATCCGGAACGCGCGACCCTGGGCCCGCGGCTGGAAACGCTTCATGGTCGCGCCCTCGTCGACATACGCCGTCGAGATGACCAAGGTGTCGGGGTTGAGGCCGAGGTTGTTCTCGGCGTTCGCCGCGGCACTGGCCACGACCTTGGCGACCGGTTCGCTGGCGGCCTGCGGGGCGAAGCGCAGCAGGTCGAGCGCGTCGGAGACGCGCTTACCGCGGACCAGGTCCACCACTCGGCGGGCCTTCATCGGGGTCACGCGCACGTGCTTGGCGGTCGCGCGCGCGGTCGGATTCGATTCGGCGCTCAACAGTGCTTGTTGGCTCTTCGCTTCGCTCATCGCCGCTTGCTCTTCCGATCTTCCTTGACGTGGCTGCGGAACGTCCTCGTCGGCGCGAACTCACCGAGCTTGTGCCCGACCATGTTCTCCGAGACGAACACCGGCACGTGCTTGCGACCGTCGTGGACGGCGAAGGTGTGGCCGATGAAATCGGGGGTGATGGTCGAACGACGCGACCAGGTCTTGATGACCTGCTTGCTGCCCTTCTCGTTCTGCACGTCCACCTTCGCCTGGAGGTGGTCGTCGACGAACGGGCCCTTCTTGAGGCTGCGTGGCATTTCTTACCTCCTCCTTAGCGCTTGTTCTTGCCGGTGCGACGGCGACGGACGATGAGCTTGTCACTCGGACGGTTCGGCTTACGGGTACGGCCTTCCGGCTGGCCCCACGGCGAGACCGGGTGGCGACCACCGGAGGTCTTGCCCTCACCACCGCCGTGCGGGTGGTCGACCGGGTTCATGACGACACCACGGACCGTGGGACGGCGACCCTTCCAGCGCATACGACCGGCCTTGCCCCAGTTGATGTTCGACTGTTCGGCATTGCCGACCTCGCCGACGGTGGCGCGGCAGCGCACGTCGACGCGGCGGATCTCACCGGAGGGCATACGCAGCGTGGCGTAGGGGCCTTCCTTACCCAGCAGCTGAATGCTGGCACCGGCCGAGCGAGCCATCTTGGCCCCGCCACCGGGGCGCAGCTCCACCGCGTGGATGGTGGTACCGGTCGGGATATTGCGCAGCGGCAGGTTGTTGCCGGGCTTGATATCCGCGGTCGGACCGGACTCGATCTTCGTGCCCTGGGCGATGCCCTTGGGCGCGATGATGTAGCGCTTCTCGCCGTCCAGGTAGTGCAGCAGTGCGATATTGGCGGTGCGGTTGGGGTCGTACTCGATATGAGCGACCTTGGCCGGCACGCCGTCCTTGTCCAGCCGGCGGAAATCGATCAGCCGGTAGGCGCGCTTGTGACCGCCACCGCGATGCCGGGTGGTGATCCGGCCGTGGCCGTTACGGCCACCGCTCTTGGTCAGCGGGCGGACGAGCGACTTCTCGGGGGTCGTCCGGGTGATCTCGGCGAAGTCCGAGACGGACGACCCGCGGCGGCCCGGGGTAGTCGGCTTGTACTTACGGATTGCCATGAGTTCTTCTCTGCTTTCTGGATTCCCCGCCGCCTACGCGACCGGGCCTCCGAAGATCTCGATGGGCTTGCTGTCGGCCGAGATGGTCACGAGCGCGCGCTTGGTGTCCTTGCGCTTGCCGTAACCGAAGCGGGTCCGCTTGCGCTTGCCCTGACGGTTGGCGGTATTGACGCTGGTGACCTTCACCCCGAAGACCTTCTCGACCGCGATCTTGATCTGGGTCTTGTTGGAGTCCGGGTGAACCAGGAAGGTGTAGGTGCCTTCCTCGATCAGGCCGTAGGACTTCTCCGAGATGACCGGCGCCAGCAGGATGTCGCGCGGATCGGCGATGGTGCTCACTTGCTCTCCTCCTGTGCAGCCTCTGCCGGGCCGTGCACGAAGGCGTTGAGCGCCTCGACGCTGAACACGACTTCGTCGCTGTCCAGAACGTCGTAGGTGTTCAGCTGGTCCGGTGCGATGGTGTGCACGTATTCCAGGTTGCGGGCACTCTTCCAGGCGGCGACGTCGTCGCGGCCGACGACCAGGAGGAACTTCTTACGATCCGAGAGCTCGGACAGGAAGGTCTTCGCGGTCTTGGTCGAGGGGTCCTGGCCCGCGACGAGTTCGCTGATCACGTGGATCCGCTCGTTACGCGCCCGATCCGACAGCGCACCACGCAGGGCGGCCTGGATCATCTTCTTGGGGGTGCGCTGGCTGTAGTCGCGCGGCTTGGGGCCGTGCACGATGCCACCACCGGCGAACTGCGGGGCGCGGGTCGATCCCTGGCGGGCGCGGCCGGTGCCCTTCTGCCGGTACGGCTTCTTACCACCGCCGCGGACTTCACCGCGGGTCTTGGTGGAATGCGTGCCCTGGCGAGCGGCGGCCTGCTGGGCCACGACCACCTGGTGCATCAGCGCGATATTGGCGGTCACGTCGAAGATCTCGGCGGGGAGATCGACGGTGCCGTTGGTCTTACCACCCAGTTCCTTCACCGGCACGGTGAGGACGGCGGATTCCTTCTCGGTACTCGCCTTTTTCGTACTCACAGCGGAGCTGCTCATGCGTGCGCACCACCCTTCACGGCGCTCTTGACGATCACGACGCCGCCCTTGCGACCCGGGATCGCACCCTTGATCAGCAGCAGGCCGTTCTCGGCGTCCACCTTGTGAACCGACAGGTTCTGCGTGGTGACGCGGTCGTTACCCATCCGGCCCGACATGCGCATGCCCTTGAACACGCGGCCGGGGGTGGCGCAGCCACCGATGGAACCCGGGCGACGGTGCACAGCCTGCGCACCGTGGGAGGCGCCCTGGCCACTGAAGCCGTGACGCTTCATGGTGCCCGCGAAGCCCTTGCCCTTGCTGGTGCCGGTCACATCGACGTAGGCGCCCTCTTCGAAGGCCTCCGCCGAGATCTCCTGGCCGACCTCGAAGGTCGACGCGTCGGCGATGCGGATCTCCGCGACGTGCCGGCGCGGGGTGACACCAGCTTTGGCGAACTGACCGGACTCCGGCTTGTTCACCTTGCGGGGGTCGATGGCACCGAAGGCGACCTGTACGGCGCTGTAGCCGTCGCGCTCGACGGTGCGGATCTGGGTGACCACATTCGGTCCGGCCTTGACGACGGTGACCGGGACGACCCGGTTCTTGTCGTCGAACACCTGGGTCATGCCCAGTTTGGTGCCCAGGATGCCGGCCGCAGGCCGGCTCTTGGCATCGCTGCCGGCCGTCCGCTGATTCTTGTTGTCAGTCATAGCTCGAGTCCCCGTCACTGGATATTGACGTCGACGCTGGCCGGCAGGTCGATGCGCATGAGCGCATCCACCGTCTTCGGCGTCGGGTCGAGGATGTCGATAAGCCGCTTGTGCGTACGCATCTCGAAGTGCTCGCGCGAGTCCTTGTACTTGTGCGGCGAACGGATGACGCAGTACACGTTCTTCTCGGTCGGCAACGGCACCGGCCCGACGACCCGGGCCCCGGTGCGGGTCACCGTTTCGACGATCTTGCGCGCAGACGCATCGATCGCCTCGTGGTCATAGGCCTTGAGCCTGATGCGGATCTTCTGTCCCGCCACGCTAAGTGTCCTTTTCTCCGCTTTCGTCCGTGATCCGGATACCGGCTAGGGCGTCCGTACCACCTTCATTTGCACAGCCCGAACACACGATGACGTCTCAGCCTGGGCGAATCAGGCCCGGAGGAGGCAGCCCGCGTAACTACGCAGGGCCTTCGCCCGGGCAAAATCCGGCACAGTGGAGACCACGATCGAGGCATGCCTCGATCCGCGCCGCTGTTCATCTGTCATGGTTCTCCGGTCCACGCGGTCGGGCGTGTCGCCCCTCCGCTCATTCCTCGGCCCCGGAAGAAAACTTCGATCCTGGCCTTCGGAACTGAGTCCCGGACGTACCCACACCGATGAACGGTGAGGTACTCGCTGGTATTACTCACCCCGCCCGGCCTGGTTGTTTCATGGAAACAACCGCCACCCGGGGCAAGGCAACCCGAACAGTATGCACGAGCCCCCCGAGACGTTTCAAATCGGGGTCGGCCGAGGTCCGGCACTGCGGCGACCATACCGCGCCCCCGCTATCTTACCGATGAGTAAGATAGCGGTATGACGAACGAGACCGGCACCTACCGCGGCTGGCGAAAATTGCCGGACAACCCCTTCGGCCACGGCCTGTTCTCCCTGTCGATGGTCGCCCGGGTGCCGTACTTCGCCACGGTCCTGCCCCGGGTGGTCCGGCTGGAACCCGGCCGGTGCGAGGTCAAGGCCCCGAAATGGTTCGGCGTGCACAACCACCTGGGCACCTTCCACGCCATCGCGGCCTGCAACCTCGCGGAGATCGCGATGGGGATGTTGAGCGAGGCGACAGTCCCCACCACCCATCGCTGGATCCCCAAGGCGATGCAGGTGCAATACCTGACAAAAGCAACCACAGGCCTGCGGGCGGTCGCGGAACTGACGACGGTCCCGGACTTCGCCACGATCACCGAAGGACAGGACCTCACGGTCCCCGTTTCGATCTACGACAAAACCGGCAAGGAAGTAGTACACGCGGACATCACAACCTGGGTCACCCCGAAGAACTGACCGCAGACGCCACACCACCCGATCGGAATCCGCCGACACTCCCCCAGCCACCAGTGATCATCAATACATACGAGCCCGCCTGCGACCAGGACCTCGAATGCCACGCAACCGCATGAGTCGAGTCTTACGAGACACCCCAAAGGGTTGAGGCCGTCTCGCCGTTCAGGCCTCGAAGCGCACGCGCGAAGCGCAAGTCTCGAGGCCTGAACGGCGAGACCTCAGGGCCTCAACCCCCGCGCGCGCCAGCGCGCCAAAAACACAGCCCACCCCATCTGGTAGGAACTGCCCCCAGTTGCTCTCCCCCGCCCCACCCCGTTGAATGCAATACATGGCAGAGAGCGCGGTCGGTGAGTTCGATATCTGTGTCGTCGGGCTGGGCCCCTCCGGGCGGGTGCTCGCCTACCGGTCCGTGGTGGCCGGGCTGCGCGTCGCCGCCGTAGATCCCCGCCCCGGCCGGCTGTGGCCGCCGACCTTTTCCTGTTGGGTCGATGAACTCCCGGACTGGTTGCCGCACAGTGTGATCGCGAGCCGGATTCCCGCGCCGGTTGTCTGGACGACCTCCGAGATCAAGATCGAACGCCCCTACTGTGTGCTGTCGAAACCGCTGCTGCGGGACGCGCTGCCGCTGGATGACGCCCGGGTGTACGCGGGGCGCGCGACCCGGGTGGACGCGCGCGAGGTCGGGCTGGCCGACGGCACCGTGATCCGAGCGGCGGTGGTGGTCGATGCGCGCGGAATGCCGGCGCCCGGCGATCGCCGCGCGGCCAGTGCGCACGGGATCTTCGTGAACGCCGAGACCGCCGCGCCGATGGTCGGTGACGGTGAAGGACTGCTGCTGGATTGGCGGCCGGAGAACGGGGCCGGACCCGATGAGCCGCCGTCGTTCCTGTACTCGGTGCCACTCGGCGACGGCACCGTGATCTTCGAGGAGACCAGCCTCGGGTTGCGGGGCGGGATGCCGCAGCACGAACTCCGCAAACGCACCCTCGCGCGGCTGGCAGCGCACGGTATCGAATTGACCGGCGAGGAGCCGAGCGAGGCCGCGCACTATCCGCTGGACACCCCGCCCCCGAAGAACGGCGTCGGGCGGGCGGTGCCCTACGGGTCCCGGGGCGGGATGATGCATCCCTGCACCGGCTACAGCGTCGCCGATTCGTTCGCGTCCGCCGATACCGCGGTCACCGCGATCCTGGCCGGAGAAGACCCGATCGCCGCGCTGTGGCCGTGGCAGGCCCGCCTCACCTACTGGATGCGGATGCGCGGCCTGTGGGGGCTGGGCCGGCTCACCACCGAACAGTCCATCGCCATGTTCGACTCCTTCTTCTCCGCGTCACCGCGCGGGCAGCGCGCGCTGCTGTCGGCCCATGACGACTACGCGGCGCTGGGAGCAGTGCTGTTCAACACCGTCTCCCGCACCTGGCCGTTCCGCTGGCGTTACGACCTGGTCGGCTGGACCAATCGCGACCGCTGGGTCGGCTACCCGTTCGAACCGGCTACTTCCGGGACCCGATCCGCCGGATCCCGCAAGTAGCCGGCCGACGCGGGGTCAGCCGCTGTTCTCGGCGGCTTTCCGGTAGCCACGGATCGCGGGATAGCCGAACACCAGGACGGTCCCGACCACCCAGAGCAGGGTGTCGCCGAGTGGTTCGGCGACCGGACCGCCGTAGGACAGCCCCTTCATCACCTCGATGGCGCAGCTCATCGGCTGGTTCTCGACTGTCGACCGCAACCAGCTCGGGTAGGCGAACACCGGGACGAACCCGGAGTTGAAGAACAGCAGCAGGTTCGTGACGATCCCGACCAGCTGGACCAGCAGCGGACCCTCGGTGAAGGTCGCCAGCGCGGTGATGAACACCGCGAACGCCATGCCGAACAGGATCGGGATCCCGAAGAGGCCGAGCGCGGCCCACAGCCCCTGATCGAAGCGGAATCCCAGACCGAAGCCCACGGCGACGATGATGATCGTGGTGATCATGATCCGGATCGCCTCCGCGAACAGCCGGCCGGTCAAGCCGGCAGCACGGTGGATCGGCATCGTCCAGAACCGGCCGAGCAGACCGGTGGCCTTCTCGACCTTGAAACCCAGGGCGCTGACCACCGCGCCCGTCATCGCCGCTACCAGAGTGATCATCGGAACTGTGCCGTAGATGGCGGGTTTACCCGTGAAACCGGAGATGGAATCGTCGAGCACGATCCAGAACATCACCAGGGTGAGTGCCGGGTACACGATGGTCTGAATGGTGGTAGCCGGATCGCGCAGCCAGGCCGTCAGCAGGCGTTTGCACTGGATGGAGCTGTGCACCGCCCACACCACCGGCGACCGCTCGGACCGGGCGGTGACCCGCGGCAGGTCGAGCGCGGCGAGATCCACCGGCGGCCCATCGGTCCCCGCGGTTCGTTCGATAACGCTCATGCCGTGTCCTTTGGTCATGAGCGAGGGCCCTCCATGGTCACGCTCCGCTACCGCCTCCGGGCCTGACTCGCTCATGCTGGGTCCTTTGGTCATGAGCGAGGGCCCTCCATGGTCACGCTCCGCTACCGCCTCCGGGCCTGACTCGCTCATGCCCGCCTCACACTCGCCCAGACTCCGAACGGTGTGAACACCACGGCCGCCCCGACGAGCCAGAACAACCCCACTCGAAGCACCTCCCAGGTCACGCCGTCACCGGCCATATCGCGCAGTGCGTAGGCGAACTGGGTGATGGGCTGGTTGCGGACGAACGGGCGGACCCATTCGGGGAATCCGGCCTCGGGCACGAAACCGCACGACATCATGCCGAAGATCAACGTCGGCAGGGTGAGCGCCTGACTCAGCGAGGCCGGGCTCTTGGTCAGACTGCCCAGCCCGTCCGCGCCGATCGCGAGCACCGTTCCGACGGCGACCGCGAAGGCGCAGAATCCCACCGTCTGACCCCATCCCGCGGTGAATTCGAAACCGATGACATGGCCGTAGATCAGAGCCGCGGCGATGGAGATGATCGAGCGCACCAGGCCCGCCGCGATCCGCGAGGTCAACGGCACCAGCAGGCCGACGGGCATCGTCTGCAATCGGGTGCTGAATCCGGTGAGTGCTTCGCCGGCGGCGAGCTGCGCATTGGACATCATGGTGAACGCCATGGTCTGCAACACCACGATCGGCATCACGAACTGCGCGTAGTCGATGCCCTGGAACTGCATCACATAGCGCAGCGGTAGGTAGAAACCGACGGTGAAGACGAGCGGCATCACGATCGCGGCGATCATCTCGCCCTTGGTGAACATGGTCCAGACGACGCGACCGGTCAGCGCCCGCCATTGCGCGAACGAGGACACCCGCCGGTGCGCGACGTCCGCGAACAAGTCGGGGCGCGCCACCGCGGGAGCGCTCACGCGGGAGCCCCCGGCTTATCGGCGCCGCCGGTACGCCCGGTGATGGACAGGAACACATCGTCGAGCGAAGGTCGGCGCAGCGCGATATCGGCCAGCGCGATATCGGCGGCATCCAAGCGCCGCAAAGCCTCGGTCAGGGTCGCGGCGCCGTCCGGGGCCGGAATGGACAGTCGCTCGGAACCGCCCAGGTCGATCGCGTGGGCGGGCGGAACCAGATCCCCCAGCGCGGCGGCGGCCCGGCCCAGCTGGGTCGGATCCAGCGGCACGACTTCGCAGTAACTGCCGCCGGTCTTCTCCTTGAGTTCGTCGGCGGTGCCCTCGGCGATCACCGTGCCCTTGTCGATCACGATGATGTTGTCGGACAACACATCGGCTTCTTCGAGGTACTGGGTGGTGAGCAGCACGGTGATGCCCTGCTCTTTCAACGCACTCACCAGATCCCATACGCCCTGGCGGCTGCGGGGGTCGAGACCGGTGGTCGGTTCGTCGAGGAACACCACCTCCGGCCGGACCACCAGACCACAGGCGATATCCACCCGCCGCCGCATACCGCCGGAATACTGCCGGACCGGACGCCGGCCGGAGGCCACGAGGTCGAATTCGGCGAGCAGCGTATCCGCCCGTCCGCGGGCCGCCGATTTGCCCAGACCCATCAGCCGGCCGAAGAGTTCCAGGTTCTCCCGGCCCGAGAGATTCTCGTCGAGGGCGGCGTACTGACCGGTCATCATGATCGACCGGCGCACCCCGGCCGGATCCTTGCGAATATCGTGACCGGCCACGACGGCGTTTCCCGAATCGGGCCGCAACAGAGTGGAGAGGACCTTCACGCCGGTGGTCTTGCCCGCGCCGTTGGGTCCGAGGATTCCGAGCACGGTGCCGCGGGCGGCCGAGAAACTCACCCCGCGCAGGGCGTGCACGTCACCGAACGATTTGGTGATGTTTTCGACCAGCACCGCGTCGGTGGAAGCGGTACCGGCGGCACCGGAGCCGTTGGTGAGGGCGAACCCGGGAGCCCCCGGTGCGCCGCCGGTCCCGGATTTCGATATGTCCCGGCCGGGCGGGCGGGAATCCACCGAACGAATCGGCGGGGCATTCTCGCCGGCGGTTGTTCCAGCTTCGTTCGAACTCGGCATCAACTCTCCACTATCGGCCTGATGGGCTGCGGGGTGACCGGCGCACAGGTATCCCCCTGAATGATCCCTGGCGCCGGGCGCGATGTTACCGATTCGGAGACGGGGCGCCATTTCCCCGGGCGGGGTCGAACCAATTGTGCCTTTGCTCACAGCAGCGCTGTGGTCGGTCATCCACCCTGGTCGGCGGTGCAAGGACAGTCGAGGGGCAGTACCGGCACCTTGTCGGCGCTACCGCACCACCATAATCTGATTTTCATGGCCGATACCGCGCAGCCCGAGGTGGCGGCGCGTTCGGGAGGATCCGGCCGACCGAGCGTGCTCACATCCCACGACCCCCGGACCGGTGAGGTCGTGGGCAGTTATCCCGTCGCCGGACCCAGCGATCTGGAACGCGCGGTCCACACCGCGCGAACGGTCGAGAACTGGTGGTCGACCGCGGGTTTCGGAACCCGCAGACGGCTTCTGCTGGAGTGGAAACGCGTGATAGCGCGCCGCTCCGCGCAATTGGTGGAGATCCTGCGCGAGGAGACCGGTAAACCCGAGGCCGAGGCCGCGATCGAGGTCATGCTCGCCGTGGAGAACCTGGACTGGGCGGCCCGCAACGCGGACCGGGCGCTGGGCAGGCGTCCACTGGCCTCCAACTGGCTGACCCGTAATCAGCGGGCCTCGGTCGGCTATCTGCCGTTGGGGGTGATCGGCGTGCTGGGCCCCTGGCAGAACCCGGTTTTCACGCCGATGGGTTCGATCGCCTACGCCATGGCCGCGGGTAACACGGTGGTTTTCAAACCGCACGAGGTGACCAGCGGTACCGGACTGTGGCTGGCCGACACCTGGCACGAGGTCATCCCGGACCGGCCCGTCCTCGCGGCGGTCACCGGCGACGATTCCACCGCGGCCGCGCTGTGCCGGTCCGGCGTCGACAAAATCGCCTACGCGGGGCCGGAAGCCGAAGGCCGCGAGGTGATCTCGCTGTGTGCTCAGACCATGACCCCCGTGGTGGTCGAGAACTCCGGTAAGGGCGCGATGATCGTGCACGTCGACGCGAAACTCGACGACGCCGCGGATGCCGCGGTGTTCGGGTCGATGGCCAACGCGGGCCAGAACGCGACCGGCGTCCAGCGGGCCTATGTCGCGGCCTCGGTCTACGAGCAGTTCCTCGGCCTGGTGGTCGACCGGGCACGCGCACTCAAACCCGGCGCGGACCGGCGCTCGTCCTACGGGCCGATGATCCTGGAATCACAGACCGAGGTGGTGCGCAAACAGGTCCGTGACGCCCTGGCGCGCGGCGGGCGCGCGGTGGTCGGCGGACTGGATTCGATTCGCGAACCGTATATCGAGCCGATCGTGCTGGTCGATGTGCCGGAAGAGAGTATCGCCATCACCGAGGAGGGCATCGGTCCGGTCCTGATCGTGAACAAGGTGCGCGATCTCGACGACGCGGTGACCCGGATCAACGACGCCGGGCGCGGTATCGCGGTATCGGTGTTCACCCGCGATATCGCCGAGGTCGAGGTCTATGCCGAACGGCTGCGGGCCGGGGTGGTCACCGTCAATACGGCCACCACCTACGCCAGCATCCCGGCCCTGCCGTTCGGCGGGATCGGCGAATACGGTCAGGGACACAGCCACGGCATACACGGTCTACGCGAATTCAGCCGGACCCTGTCGATCGCGCGCAACCGTTACGGGGAACCGCTGGGCCTGTCCAGCTTCAACCGGAACGGCCGCCGACTCCGCCTGGCACGCACGGTGTTCCGATTCCGGCACGGCTGAACGCGACCCCCGGATTCCTCGTCGCCGGACCGGTTCGGTGTTATCGGTCCGGATCTCCGGCGAGCCGCGCGAGCTCTTCCCATGCCGATGAGGTGATGCCGATCGAGCCGGTGACCAGACTCGGCGGCAGCGCTGGGGTCGGTGCGGTAGTGCCGGTCAGACGTTCGAAGATCCGAGCAGCACGGCCATCATGAGGGCGTGCACCCGGGCCATGTGCCGAGGCCGGGAGTCGAAGCGGATCAACCGGCCCACATCGATGACCTGGCCGATCGCCGAATGCACCCGGAAGCGGGCCTCGATCTGGTCACAGTCGAGCAGGTTGGCCCATTCGTGTACGTTCTGCCGCTGGATCGCACGGAGTTTGTGCTGTTCGGCCGGGGGCAGATTCGGGAATTCCGCGTAGTACACCGGCATGATCTCCGGCATGGTGAAGCTGAGCCGGACGTAACGGTCGGCGATCTTGTCGACCGCGTCGGCGCGCCCGCTCGCCTCGGCCAGCGCCTCGGTGATAGCGAACGCCAGCCGGTCGCCGGTGCGGTGGAAAGCGGCGGCCAGCAGGTCGGATTTGCTGCTGAAGTACCGGTAGACGCTGGAGGCATTGATCCCGACGGCCGCCCCGATCTCCTCGATACTGGCCTCGTGGTAGCCCCGGCGGCCGAAGATCCGGATCGCCTCGGTGAGCAGCTGTTCACGTTTGGAGGTCACCGGCAGCCCGCGCGCGACATTGTTCGGTTCATCGGTCCCGGGTGCGGGCGGCAGCTCGGCGCGCAGGATCGACCAGGCCATATCGCGTAGCAGTGGAAGAAGTTTGGCGCTGGACAGTGCGGTGCGATGTGCCGAGATACTGCCGATCACACTCAGCACGGCGGCAGCCAGCAGAGCGATGTCCTCGGGCGGAGCGCCGGGGCGCAGTTCTTCGATCGGCGCGGCGAAGGTGCTGTTGATCTCGTTGTACAGAGTGCGGATCCGGGCGCGATCGGGCTGCTCGAGATAGCGACCCTCCCACCGGTACAGACCGGCCTCGCGCCGGATCTCGATGGTGTGCTCGGCGACGGCCCGGATGAGGGCGTCGAGGCGGTCGTCCGGACTCGCCCCGGGCTCGTCCGCGGCGCGCGCGGCTTCGAGCAGCTGCCGCGCGCCTTCCTCTGCCGCGGCGACCAACAGGGCGTACTTGTTGGCGAAATGGCGGTACAGTGCGGGACCCGAGATCCCGACCTCGGCGGCGATCTCGTCCACGCCGACCGGATAGTAGCCACGTTCGCTGAAAGCCCGGGCCGCGGCACGCATGATCTGCACCTTGCGGTCCTTGGGGCGGCGCCGCCCGCCCTGGCCGTTGCCACGGTCGGCCGGACGCACGCGCACCGGGTCCACCCGGCTGCTATCCGCGACCATGCCTTCTCCGTTCCGTCGGCGGCGCCGCCAGTGTTGACAGCGCCCGACAAGTCAACCTAAGTTAACCACAATTCGCAACGTTAACCGCTATTCGCCACCCGGTTGGCACCGGACCGCACCCGATGGAGCGCGCATGGTCGACACAGATTCCCCCATACCTTCCCCCGCACCTCCCCCCGCAACACAGCCGACCGGTTTCTCCGCCGTGCAGGACGGCCGGGTACTGCGGGTCACCCTCACCAAGCCCGAACGCAAGAACGCGCTCGACTACGACTCCCTGGTGGCGTTGGGCGATACCTTCCTCGCCGCGGCAGCGGACAAAGCCGTGCGGGTGGTCGTGCTCACCGGTGCGGGTGGCGATTTCTGCACCGGCGCCGACCTCGCGGCCGGCGCCGAGGAAGGTGCCCGCGGTATCACCCCCGACCAGGTGATGGATGCCGCGAACCGGCTCGTCCGCGCCATCGTGGACCTCCCGATACCGGTGATCGTCCGACTACGCGGCGCGACCGCCGGGGTGGGTGTCGGTATCGCGCTGGCCGCCGATCTGGTCTACGCCGAAGCCGACTCCTACCTGCTGCTGGCCTTCATCAATATCGGCCTGATGCCCGACGGCGGAGCCGCCGCCCTGGTCGCCGCGGCGGCCGGTCGCCCGCTGGCGGCTCGGATGGCGCTGCTCGGTGAACGCCTGCCCGCCCCCGCGGCGCATGCCGAGGGGCTGTTCACCGAGGTCCTGGCGAACACAGCGGAACTGGATGCCGCTGTCGAGGCCGCCGCCGAGAAGATCTCGCACGGTCCACGCCGCGCCCTCGAACTCACCAAGAAGGCGCTCAACCGGGCCACCCTGGCCGCGCTGGACTCGGCGCTGGCCGACGAGAAGGCCGGACAGGTCGAGCTGCTGCAATCCCCCGACTTCTTCGAGGGCGCCGGCGCCATGCTCGGCAAACGCAAAGCGGTCTTCACGGAATAGCGGCGCACATCGGCACCCTGCCGAGCAAGCACTAGCGGAGTTGCACGGGAACCATTCGGCCCGAATGATCATCGGGTCGAAAGGTTTCGCCGATGACGCAGGTACTCAGCCGCCGCGCACTCAACCGCGCCACCCTGGAGCGCCAGTTGCTGCTGCGCCGCAGCGAACTATCCGTCGCCGCCGCGGTGGAACATCTGGTCGGGCTCCAGGCGCAGACCCCGCACAGCTGGTACGTGGGCCTGTGGTCACGCCTGGCCGGATTCGTGCCCGGTCGGGCGGCCGATCTGCTGACTGATCGCACCCTGGTCCGGATCGCCCTCATGCGTTCGACGATCCATCTGGTGACCCCGCGTGACGCCCGCGCACTACGGCCCCTGATCCAGCCGGTGCTCGATCGCGACCTGTATCGCAACCACACACACGGCAAACCCGTCGCGGGCATCGAGATGGCGAAGTTGGTCGCCGACGGGATCGAACTGCTCGCGCCCCGACCGTTGACCAACAGACAACTCGGCGAACAGCTGGGTCTGCGCTGGCCGGGCCGCGCCACCGCCTCACTGGTCTACGCCATCCGCAACCAGGCGCCGCTGGTCCAGGTGCCCCCACGCGGAGTCTGGGGCCGCAGCGGGCCCATAGCCCACACAACCCTGGATGCGTGGCTCAGGCCCGCCGACGCCGCTCCTGCGTCGCTCGAGCGGCTGATCCTGCGTTACCTGTCGGCCTTCGGACCGGCCGAGGTGAAAGACGTGCAGATGTGGTCGGGACTGACACGGCTGCGTGAGATCGTCGAGCCGATGCGGCCGGACCTGAGGGTCTTCACCGACGAGGACGGGCGGGAACTGTTCGATCTGCCCGACGCCCCACGCCCCGACCCCGACACACCGGCTCCGCCCCGGTTCCTCTACGACTTCGACAACCTCCTGCTCTCGCACGCGGACCGCAGCCGGGTGATCACCGAGGCACACGGCAGACAGGGCTATCGCACCCAGCGGCCGGCGCCGCAGATCCTGCTCGTCGACGGGTTCACCGCGGGCGACTGGACCGTCGACCGGACCGGCGCGTCGGTGACGATCACCGTGCGCCCCTACGATCGGCCGCTGTCTGCGGGCGATACCGAAGCGGTGGCCGCGGAAGCGAGCGCACTGCTCGGTGTCATCGCCCCCGGCGCCGAGAGCGCCGATATCGTCTTCGCCCCGCCCGGTCGCGGCATCTGATACAGCGGGTTACGAAAACGCCCGTGCCGGGGCGGCACGCGGCCGCCCCGGCACGGGCATGAGAGCGGGCGGGAACTAGATGCCCAGGCCACCGGCCAGAACCGGCCAGGAAGCCCTGAACTCGTCTTCCCAGTAGCCCCACGAGTGGGTGCCCGAATCGCGGAAGTTGAAGGTGGCCGGGATCCCGAGGGAATCCAGCCGGGTCTGCAGGTTGTGGGTGCAGTAGTTGGTGCCCGCCTCGATGACACCGCCGACCAGGATCTGGTTGGCGAGGCCGTAGGCGCCGGGCAGCGTATGCGGGCCGTTCAGGGTGTCCCAGCGGCCGGGCAGACCGTTACCGGTGGAGACGTAGAGACCGAGCCCACGCAGCCCCTCGGCATTGACGAACGGATCGTTCTCGACCCACTCCGGCGAGCCTTCCGGGCCCCACATGTTGTCGGTGTTGCCGCCACCCCACGTGTTGACGGTGAGCTTCACGAACTCCGAACCGACCGGGTCGCTGGTCTGGGCGCAACCGCTGTAGGCGGCGGCCGCCTTGTAGAGACCGGGCTTGGCGATCGGCAGGGCCAGCACCGTGGTGCCCGAGGTCGACAGACCGGCGATGGCGTTCACGCCGTTGGTGCCCAGCGCGCCGTCGACCAGCGGCGGAAGCTCTTCGGTGAAGAAGGTCTTCCACTTGTTGCGGCCCAGAGCCGGGTCGTCCTTGATCCAGTCGGTGTAGTAGCTCCAGGAGCCGCCGACCGGCTGGATGACATTGACGTTCTTGTCGGAGAGGAATTCGAGCGTGTTGGTCTGGGCCTGCCAGGAGGCCGAATCCTCGCCGCCACCCGCGCCGTTGAGCAGGTAGAGGGTGGGGCGGGGCTCGGAAGCATCGGCGGGGCGCTGGACGTCGACGACGATGTCCTTGTCCATGGCCACCGAGTAGACGTAGAGACGCAGACTGCGATCGTCCTTGTACTCGGCCTTGACGATGCGTGACCCGTCGGGCGCGGTGGGGTCGGCCAGCAGGGTTTTGGATTCGATGATCGGGTCGGCCGCGGCGGCGCTACCGCCGCCGAGACCCGTCATCACACCGGTCAGCACTGCTGTGGCCGCGACCATCGCCGCAGCGCGCTTACCGCCGCGCCGGGTGAGTCGACGTATCAATTTCGCACCTTCGCTTCGTCTCGAATTATTATTCGGGCTCTTTCCGCGCCGCAATTACCGGCTCCAGGACCTGAACGCCTCACAGTAACGGGACAGCTGTCGGCCACCCCGGGAGTTCTGTACCTGTAGTCGTACTTTGCGGACATATCGTTACCGTAGCGTTGCCCGAACATCTCGTTCCGGTCGAGCGGATCGTGGCGACTCGATCGCGGCGACTCGATACGAACGCGCGCCCGCTCGGTGACTCGGAGTACTCCGGGCCGCGGTCAATCATGCCCGCCCCGGCGGGACCCGCTCATGAGCGACCCGCCGACCCGTTCGACACGCCCGAGATATTCCAGCACACCGTCCCGGCGGCGAACCAGGTCCCCCGTCCGATACAACCGTTTACCACCACCGGTGGCGACGAACCGCGCGGCCGTCGCCGCGGCGGCGGCGTAATAGCCGCGGGCCAGCTGTGGGCCGCCGATGTACATCTCTCCGACGGCACCCGGCGGGACCGGGCGCAATCGCTCGTCGAGCAGGTACACCCGGTCGTTGGTGACCGGCCGGCCGCCGACCGAGCCCACCGTGATCACGCCGGTCTCGTTGTGGCCGTACCAGATGACCAGTTCCGCGCCGGGCAGCAACGTCATGAACCGTTCCACCCCACCGGGCGGCAGCGCGGCACCGTCCACGACGACCCGGCGCAGGCTCGGATGCGCGGCCCGGCCGCCGCCGTCGGTCACCGAATCGAGGAACCGGTCGAGCAGCGCCGGAACGACATGCACGATCGTCACCCGGTTCGCGGCGATCGAACGGGACAGGTCGGCGGCCCGGCCGGGATGATCGGGCATCAGGATCTGGGCACCGTGGTGCAGTGGCCGGAACAGCTCCCACAGCGTGATATCGGTGACAGTCGGCGCCGCGTGCAGCACCAGATCGGCCGAATCGTAGGGATGGCTGCGCTGCGCTCGCCGCAGCCGTTCGACCAACTGCCGGTGGGTGCTCGTGACACCGGCCGCCCCACCGGGGATGTACCGGATATCGGCGAGGTCGTCGGCGACCACCGGCGGATCGGCGGCGGGGTCCGCGGGCAGGTCCAGATACAGCAGGTCGATCGCGACGACCGAGATACCGGTACCGGTGGTGACTCCCTCGTCCGAGGTGCTCAGCACACAGATCGGTGCCGCCGTGGCCAGCGACTCGTCGAGTTCCCCGGCCGGACGCCCGGGATCGAGCGGTACGTATCCGCCACCGGCGCGCAGTACCGCACAGACCGCGACGACCAGGTCGATTCCGGGACGCATGGCCACAGCGACCAGGGTCTGCGCACCGACACCGAACCGGATCAGCTCCACGGCCAGCGCCCGGGACTTACGGTCCAGTTCGCTGTAGCTGAGCACCCGTGCCCCCTGCCGCACGGCGGGCGCCGTGGGAGTGCGGGTCACCTGTTCGTCGAACAGCGTCAGCAGCGTGCTCTGATCGTCGCGTCCTCCCAGATCGACAACCGGCGACATATAGGCGGTGGTCTCCACATCCGCGATCGGACGCAGGAAGGTGGTCGGTTCCGGATCGGCGGTGAGCTCGGGATCGGCGGTCGACTCCGGCTCGGCGGTCGACTCCGGCTCGGCGGTCGACTCCGGCTCGGCGGTCAGCTCCGGCTCGGCGGTCAACTCCGGATCCGGTGGGGGCGCGGGCCGCGAACGCCTCAGGGTCCAGTCCCGGGGTCCCTCCGTCTCGTCGCGGAGGGGTTGCGGGCGACGCCGCGGCAGCGGGGCCGGAAGCGGCTCCCCCGGAGCTTCCGCCACCGCGTCGCCGCCGGTCTCGCGCTTCGGCAGCGGCGCGCGAACAGGGTCGCGCGTGAGATCGGCATCGGCTTCGACCACGGGCCGGGACCTGCGTCGCGGCAGCGGGGGCGCCGCCGGCTGGGAACCGCCGGCAGCGGGGGCGTCCGGCGCAGGGAAGCCCGAGCCCCGCTGCGGCAGTGGATCCGACGCGAACTCCGATGCGGTCGGAGTGAGGTCGGCATCGGACTGCTCACCGACCCGCGACCGCCGACGCGGCAACGACACCGGTGCCGGATCGGCGGCATCCGGAACCGGCTCCGCGGTCGAGGCGCTGTCGAGCCGAGAACGGCGCCGAGGCAAAATACCCGGCATCGCGGCGGGAGCTTCGGCCGGTTCCGGATCCGTGCCGGACAGCTCCGTTTCCGCGACTTCCCCGGAACGGTTCCGCGGCACCGAGATCGACGAACTGTCGGCGGAATCCTCGGGCACACCGTCCGATACAGATCCACCCGCGTCCTCGAACCGGGAACGAGCCGGCGAAGTCTCGGGGACGGCCCCCGGCACCGGCTCGGCCGTGGTGCCGCTGTCGTATCGCGGCCGACGCCGGGGAAGCGCCGCACGGACTGTCGCAAGTGGTTCCGCGGCGGCCGGCGCGGAATCCGACTCGGGCTCGGGCCGGCGCCGTGGCAGCGAGGCAAGGCCCGGATCCGAGACGGGAGCGGGGGTCGTTTCCGGCCGCGGGCGGCGTTGCGGCAGCGACGGTGTCGCGATCGCATTGTGTCCGGCTGCCTCGCCCGGTCTGCGGTGTGGCAAACCGATCGAAGCGGACGAATCGGCGGCGGAGTCCGCGGACGCAACGGGCGCGGCGGGGGCGGCGGGGGCGCGTTGCGGTAGCGGACCACGGCTCGCCGCGGGACCGGGTGCATCGGTGATCGGGCGCAGCAGTGAGGTGACCTCCGCATCCGGGACCGGATCCGGTTCGAGCGCACGTGCGGGCTCCGGTTCGGGCGCGGGGTTTTCGGGCGCGGGGTTTTCGGCTGCGGGGTTTTCGTGACCGGCTCCCGGGCGCAACCCGTGTTCGGCCAAACCACCCAGTGCGCGGACCCAGTGCTCGGCGAAGGTTTTCACATCCTCGCTGGCGAAGACTTCTGTCGCGTAGTCGAACCGGCACAGCAGGCCGTCGTCGGTGGCGTCGACGGTCAGCATCAGCGGCACTCCGTCGGCCGGGCCGTCGGTATGCACCCGGGCCGGGCGCAGGTCCCGGTAGCGCAGGGTGAACCGGCCCGATTCGGCGGCAGCGAATTCGGCGGTGGTCTCCGGGTTCAGATATCGCAGCAGCGCGTAGCCCGCGCCACCGTCGGGCACCGACCGGTACAGATCGCGGATCTGGACCAGGGCGCTTCCCGCGGCGGCACCGCCGACCAGCGCCTCGGCGGTATCGATATCGGCGAGGCGGACCGAGAGCGGGAATTCGGTCGCGAACCCGCCCACCAGATCGGCAGTTCCGCTGGTGAACGAACGAGCGTCGGCATCACAGCGCACCACGGAGCCGATCGCGCGGGCGACCGTGCCCTGCTCGCCGGTACGCAGAGCGAGGGCTACGGCCGTCAACAGCACTTCGGGCACGGTGGCCCGATAGACGTCGGCCGCGGCGGTGACAGCGGAGGTGCCCTCGGCCGTGATGGCCAGCGAGACCCGGCGCCGGGGCCGCAGATCGGCAGATCGCAGCGGTGCCGCGATCTGCGCGCCGGCCGCATTGCGGCGCCACCAGCCGGACTCGTCGAGCAGTTCGATGGAGCGGGCGCGCGCGTCCAGGGCGTGGACCAACTGCGGCAGTTTGCTCTCCGGCGCGGCCGCGGCGGGATCGGCGGCGGCCCAGCCGGCGATCAGTTCGTCGACGACGATCCGCCACGACCGGTCGTCGACCGCCAGCCCGTTGGCCACCACCACGAGTCGGCGCTCCGGCTCGGCACCGGTGACGACGAAATGGATATTGCGACCGGACACCGGGTCGAGCGCATCGGCCGCGGCCTGCACCACATCGTCGGTGGCGACGGTGTTCTCGCCGGACTCGGGGCCGAGCCACCAGTACTGCCGTTGACCCCGCTGTTCCCGCGGTGGAATCCACAGGATGGCCGGCCGCTCGCCGGCATCGAACCGCGCCGACAGCATCGGATGCCGAACCATCAGCGACCGGACCGCCGTCTCGGTTCGGCTCAGCGGACGGTCGGCGGGCAGTTCGAGCACGATCGACCGGATCTCGACACCGGGGACGGGATTGTCCAGCAGCCGCGCCGCTGTCGGAGTCGCGGGAAGTTCCCCGGTGGTCTCCGCAGCGGTAGCGGTGAACGGTTCCGGTGCGGGGCCGGCGGACAGACCGGTCGAAGAGGCAGCGGCGGGTAGCGGATCCGCCACCGGCGGAACGGATTCCGCAGTGTGCGGGGGGAGGTCGAGTTCGGCGGAAACGTCTCCGGCCCACGGACCCGGATCCGGAGGCAGCGGCGCGACACTGTCGGGATCCGGCAGCTGTGCGCGGTCCGGCACGCCGGTGCCGGACCGCGGGATCCGGTCGACCGCCCGGAACGCCGCGGGCACCAGCTGGCGCGGCACCGTCCGAGCGAGTGCGTCGCGGATTCCGATGAGATCGGGTTCGGTCCCGGCCTGCTCGGGCACCACATAGGCGACCAGGCGCGCACCGGGACGCGCGGCCGACGATACGGCCGGACCCGAGGTGCGGGTGAGCACCGCAGCCTCGGCGATACCGGGCAGGGCGCGCAGCGCGGCCGCGACGGCGGCGGGCCGGACCCGATGACCCCGGTAGCCGAATTGATCGTCGGTACGGCCCAGATGATCCAGGCGCTGCGGCGTGGTGGCGGTGGCCTCGTGCCACTGCACCACATCCCCGGTCCGGTACATCCGCTGGCCGTACCCGAAGGGGTTGGCCACGAAACGGTCCGCGCTCACACCGGATCGGCCGGCATACCCGCGAGCGAGCTGGTCACCGGCCAGGTACAGCTCACCGGGTACACCGGGCGGGACCGGGCGCAGTCGCGAATCCAGTACATACACCCGGGTGTTCCACTGCGGCAATCCGATCGGGACCGACCGTTCCGGAGATCCGGCGGCGGGCCACGAGGTCACGGAAACCGCGGTCTCGCAGGTCCCGTACAGGTTCTGTGCCCGCGCACCGCAACGCTGCCGCAACGCTGCCGCAGCTGCCGGCGCCAAGGGCCCACCGGTGACGAAGACCTCGCGCAGACTGCGCACCGGGCCCGGATCGGCATGGCCGGCGAAGGCGGCGAGTTCATCGGGTCCGAAATCGGTGACCGTGACCGCGCGCGCGGCGATCGCTTCCGCGATCTGCTCTGGATCCTGGATTCCGGCCGGGGCCAGCGCCAGTTCCGCGCCCGCCCGCAGCGGCAGGAAGGTTCCCCACAGCGAGGTGTCCCGCGTCGGCGGGTTCCGCTGGAGATAGACGTCGGTGAAACCCATCGGGTACTGGGCGAGCATCAGCGTGATCTGGTTGTTGATCGCGCTGTGCGAGAGAACGGCCAGCTCCGGTCCGTCCGGCGAAACCGATGCGCACAGCAGATAGGCGGTGTTACCCGGCAGCACCCGGCGGATCAGTTCCTCGGGGCGGACCGGATCGGCGGAGTATCCGGCGAGGTCCGCGGCGTCGAGCACGAGAACCGGTGGTGCCGGTTGCCTCCCGGTCGCTTTCAGGGCTGCCGCCAGTCGCGGTTCGTCCGATCGGCCCACCAGGACACAGGTGGGTCGCGCGGTCTCGAGCAGTTGCGCGTTCCAGTCGGCCGGATCGTCCGGGTCCAGCGGCAGGCAGGCCCCGCCGGCGGTCAGCACCGCGTAGATCGCCACCAGCAGCTCGGAAGAGTTGCGGACCGCCACACCCACCGGGGCTTCGGTGCCGACCCCGGACGCGATCAACCGCCGGGCCAACCGGTTGACCCGGGCATCGAACTGCTGGTATGTCAGCTCGGATTCCGCGTCGGCCACCGCCACCGTATCGGGACGGGTGGCGACGGTGCGGCGGTAACCGTCGAGCAGCAGATCGGACGCCACCGGGTACCGGGTGTCGTTCCAGACCACCAGCAACCGGTCGAGATCGGCCCGCGACAGCAGATCGATATCCCCGACCGGACCATCGGGATCACCACCCGCGACACTGAGCACCCGCTGCAACCGGTGCGCGAA
This sequence comes from Nocardia sp. NBC_01329, assembly GCF_035956715.1. NCBI lineage: Bacteria > Bacillati > Actinomycetota > Actinomycetes > Mycobacteriales > Nocardiaceae > Nocardia > Nocardia sp. NBC_01329. The sequence continues at coordinate 4,970,220 of NZ_CP108381.1, forward strand.
TTCGGCGACAGCGGCGGCATCGAACCGATCGGCGACATAGTGGAAGGCAGCCGCGATGCCGTCCGGTGAGCCGTCGGGCGCGCGATGCGGGTCGATGACCAGCCGGAGCAGGCACTCCGTGGACGAGCTCGCGATATCGATCGGCTCGGTGGACAGGCTCGGCATCTCCAGCCGCGGAACATCGTTGTGCCGCAGCGAGATGGCCATATCGAACAGCGGCGCACCGCCGCCGATCGCCGCGTCGAGGATCTCGAAAGGCAGATCGGCGTGGGCGAAGGCGGCCCGATCGGATTCCGCGACCCGCGCGATCAGGTCCAGGAAGGATTCGGCCGGGTCGATCCGGGTGCGCAGCACCACGGTATTGGCGTAGGGCCCGATCGCGTCGTCGAGTTCATGTTCGTCGTGACCACGCACCGAGCTGCCGAGCACGATATCGGTGACCGCGGCCGAGCGGGCCAGCAGCACCGCGAACGCCGCGCGGACCACGATGAACTCCGAGACCTCCCCCCGGCGGGCGATATCGGCGATTCGGCGATGGGTCCGGGTACTGATCTCGAAACCGTGCACCCCGTGACCGGCCGCCCCGGCGTGCGAAACCGCGGCCGGGATCTCCAGCCGCGGCGGCAGCCCGGCCAGGTATTCCCGCCAGAACACCAGCCGCCGCGCGGCGAGCGATTCCGGGTCGGTGACCTCGCCGAGGTCGGCTCGCCGGCTCAGGAAGTAGTCCAGGTACTGCACCGACAGCGGTTGCCACAGTGGGCGTGACCGATTGCGCCGGCCCAAGAACGCTCGCAACAGATCCCGCAGCAGCAACCCGGCCGACATCTCATCGGCGAGGATCCGGTGCACGACCACGGCGACCACATGCTCCCGGGCGCCGGTTTCGGCCAGCGCGAACCGGACCGGCACCTGTTCGGGGTCGGCGACGTCGAAGTCGGTCCGCGACAACGCGGCCAGCCAATCCGCCAGCTCGGTGGAGCCGACCGGTTCGGCCACTACTTCCGGCACGGCCTGTTCCCGCGGCAGCACCACCTGATGCGGCCCGCCACCGACCTCCGGATAGACGGTGCGCAACGTTTCGTGCCGGTCGACCACATCGGCGACGGCGGCCTGCATGGCCGTCGCATCGAGAGTGCCGGTCAGCGTCATCGCGGCGGTGACGGTGTCGGAAGCTTCGTCGGGTGTGAACCGGTTGCGTTCCCACAACCGCAACTGCCCCGGTGAGAGCGGTATGAGCTCGGGGCGTTGTAGCGGAACCGGGCTTTCGCTCGGTGCCGGTGGCGGTTCCGGCGCCGGGGGTTCGGTCGGCTCGGTCCGGACGCCGAGGGAACTCGGCCACAGGGGGCTGGGGGAATCGGTTCTCCGAGCACCGAACGGGAAGTCCGAGCCGTGTGATTCCTCCGGGCGCACCGCGGGCCTCGGCGCCCGGCCCGTCGCCGTCCGCGGCGAGACCGGAGTGGCCGGGGTGTTCTCGTAGAACGCCAGTGCGTCACCACCGGCCGACGGCAGCGAACCCCCGCGGGCGGTCTGTGGGTCGGTCGGCGAAACCAACTGATAGCCGCCGCTGAGCCAGGATTCGGCAGCGGCATCCTGCGACTGCTTCGCGTCCGGTTCCACAGCGGCGGGCGCGGGCGGCGCCGATGGTTCCGCGGTCCGGGCACCCCGTCCGCCCAGCGGAGACTGCCGGTCCGGCATCTCCAGATAACCGCGACCGGGCAGCTCCATATCGCGTTGTTCGGAAGCCAGACGGCTGTCGGTCACTGGACGCGCGGCCGCCGTATCGGGTCGGCCGGATTCCGGACGGCCGTAGCCGGCGAAAGAATCCTCGCCGGCCGACGGCTCCGGTTCCGCGGCAGCGGGGCTCGGCCGACCGGCCGGTGTCTCGCGGATCGGCAGGCTCTGTTCGAAATCGAGCGGTGGTTCGGCCGCAGCGGCGGCCGGCTCATCGGCGGGTGTGTCTTCGGTGCCGTGAACAGTTCCGGCCGGCCAGGAGGGGGTCCCCGGCTGCGGGGCCGGCAGTTCGATCCGCCCCATATATTCCATCTCGCCGTCGCCGGCGCGACGCACCAGGTCACCGGTGCGGAAGAGCCGGGAACCGTCGTCGGCGTACGGGTCCGCGATCAGCAGTTGTGCGGTCAGTCCGGGTCGGCGGTGATAGCCGCGCGCCAGCTGCGGTCCGCCGAGGTAGAGCTCGCCCGTCTCGCCGTCGGGCACCTGCGCGAGTCGTTCGTCGAGGATATGGGCGGTTACGCCGCGGATCGGGGCGCCGATGGTCGCGGGCCCGCCGGGTGTCAGTGCGGTGCTGATGCTGGTCATGACAGTGGACTCGGCCGGACCGTAACCCTGATACAGAACCCTGGTCGAACCCGCCCTGACGGGAATCGCCCAGCGCGACACCAGCTCGGGTGGGCACGGCCGGCGACCGGTGATCACCACGCCCAGCTCGTCGAGGCCCGATGGATCGATCACCTCCAACGCGTCGGGAGTCAGATAGGCATGAGTGGCCCCGGTGCGGCGCAGCAGTTCGGTCAGTTCGTCCGCCGTGGACACCAGCGGCGACACCACCACCATGGTCGCGGCGCCACCGAGCGCGAGCAGCAGTTCCAGGACCGACGAATCCGACGGGAGCGGCGCGAAGTTCAGGGTGCGGTCCTCGGGTTCGACCCGGTAACGGCCCTGCTGTTCGGAACACAGACCGGACAGACCGGCCTGGGTCACGACGACGCCGTCCGGTGAGGACTCCGCGTCGCTGGCATAGCTGACGTAGGCGGGATGCTCGGCCCGCAGCGGCCGGATCCGATCGGCGTAGGTGACGGGCTCGGCGGAGAACTGTTCCAGCGCACGGGCGGCGCCGACCGTATCGACCTGCAGCCATTCGATCTCGTCGGGAAGCTCGTTGCGGACCCAGGACACCGCCAGCCCGTAGACGGCACCGATGTCGACCAGCAGATGTGCGATCCAGTTCGGTGGATAGGCGGGATCGATCGGTACGAAACCCGCACCCGTCTTGGCGACCGCCCAAACCGCCAGCACCGCGTCCAGCGAACGCGGGATGGCCACGGCCACCAGATCCTCCGGACCGATACCGCGCGCCATGAGCGATCTGGCCAACCGGCTCGACCATGCGTCCAGATCGGCGTAGCTGACCTGTTCCAGCGGGCCGGTGCCGTCGGCGAGGACCAGCGCCGCACCGTCGGGATTGGTCTCGACAGCGTTCGCGATCAGCTGCGGAAGGGTGGTCACGCGGGGACGCCGGGTTCGGTGGGGCCGGGTCCGGACTGGCCGCGTCATACCGACTTCGCCCTCCGAAGATGGTCACACCGCTGACCGACTACCGCATCCATCTGTCCGCCTCGCCTGCCTATCGCACTTCACCGCCGCGCCGTGGCCGTCGCCGTGGCTTGGACAGCAGCCTGCCACAATGCGCCGGTACCCGGTATGGCACCCGGCAGGTTACCGGGCGGGGACGCACACAGCTACACCCCGCGGAAGCCGGACCCTGTCCGATACCGTTCCTCAGCCGTCCAGCAGCGAGGCCAGATCCAGCACCGTGGCGATCTCCGCCCAGTCCGCACCCGGCCGATCGGCTTCGTCGAGCACGAGTACGAGCAGGTCTTCCAGCTCATACGGGTCGAGCGCATCCAGACTCACGCTGTCCGACCACAGATGGGTGACCCATTCGCCGGCCGGGGTCGCGCCCGGCTCCTGTTCCGGGAGCAGCACCATGGAAGCACCCGCGGCGCCTGCCGCCACGGTTTCCAGCAGCCCCGCCGGACTGTCGCCGCGGCCGACCCGGTATGTCCGGGCCTCGTAGGTCAGCGCCGCGGCGGAGTGCACCCGCGTCACCGCGACGGCCAACCGGTCGTAGCTCACCAGAGTCCCGGTGCCGTCCACCGTCACCAGATCGCTGCCGCGCAGTGGACGCACCCGGGCCGCATAGGTGACCGGGCGCGGAGATTCGGCGGCGATCTCACCGGCGACCACGGGATCGTCGAGCAGCAGCCATTTCACCGCGGGCGCCGCCGGGGCGGACCCTACTGCCAGTCCGGCCTCGATCACCAGATCGGCCGCGGTCGCGACGTCGAGAGCGTCCGCGGGTACCAGCGTGGCGCCGGCCTTGAGTACCGCCCAGACGGCCACCACCGCGTCGACACCGCGATCCAATGCGCTCACGACGCCCGTGCCGGGCCCGTACCCACGAGCGATCAGCACCCGAGCCAGTCGCGAGGACCGGGCATCGAGATCCCGGTAGGTCACCGCCGACTCGCCCCATACCACCGCCGGACCGTCCGGATCGTCCTCGACCGATGCGCTGAGGATCTGTGCCAGCGCGGTTCCCGCGGTGGCGGTCGGCGCGACCGGATCGGTGGGGACGATCTCGCGTTTCCGCACAGCTGTATGCGGAATATCCAGCTCGCCCACCGGAACCCGGGGATCGGCGGCGACAGCGGTGAGGATCCGCGCCAATCGGCGGCCGATCGACCGCACCGTCGACTCGTCGAACAGATCCGCCGGGTAGGTCAGCGCGGCACGCAGTTCACCCGGCTCGTCGCCGGTTTCGCGCCCGGGGTCCATATCGATCCACAGATCGAATTTCGCGGCGAGCGCGCCGGGATACGGTGCCCGCACGGTCAGTCCCGGCAGGTGCACAATGGCCTGTTCGTCGTCGCGCACCGACAGCACCACGCCGAACAGCGCGTCGGGCGCGGCGGCCCGGACCGGTGCCACGACATCCACGACCTGTTCGAACGGGATATCGGCGTTCGCGAACGCCGCCAGATCGACTTCCCTTGCCCGGTCGAGCAGTTCGGCGAACGGCAGATCCGGTTCGAGCCGGGTGCGCAGCGTGAGCATATCGGCGAACAGGCCGACCAGGTCGGCGAGCGCGCGCTCCTCGCGCCGCGCGACCGGGGTGCCCACGGCGATATCGTCGGCACCGGTCAACTGGTGCAGGAGCACACTCACCGCGGCGTGCAACACCATGAATAGAGTCGCACCCCGATCGCGTGCCAGCCGGTCCAGTGCCTCGTGGACCTCGGCGGACATCGCGAAACCGGTACTGCGACCGCGCATCGACGGCCGGGACGGGCGGGGCCGGTCCAGCGGCAGTTCCGGTCCGCCGGACAGACCCCGCAGCCGATCCCGCCAGTACGCCGATTGCACTGCCGCGACCGAATTCTCGTCGCCCGCCACGCCGAGCACCGCGCGGTGCCAGGCGGCGTAGTCGGTGTACTGCACCGGCAGCGGCGACCAGCGCGGTGATTCCCCCCCGACCCGGGCCCGGTACGCGATCATCAGGTCCCGCGTCAGCGGTGTCGACGAGGCCTGATCGGCGGCGATATTGTGCACCACCAGCGCCAGCACGTGTTCATCGGTTTCGGTGGTGAGCAGCAGTCCGCGAATCGGCGCCTGAGCGCCGATATCGAAACCGGCCGAGAGCATTTCCCCGATCCGGGCGGATATATCGTCGGTGCTCACCGATTCCAGTCCGCCACGCACCGCTTGCGCCACCGGCAGGATCTCCTGGTAAGGCAGCCCATCCGGATCCGCCGGGTAGCGAGTGCGCAGCGGCTCGTGACGTTCCAGGACATCGGAGAGGGCATAGCGCAGTGCGGATATATCGAGCGCGCCGGTGAGTCCGATGGTGAGCACGAGATTGTCGACAGCGGACTCCGGATCGGCACGGTGGCGCGACCACATCCGATGCTGGGCGGGTGACAGCGGAATCCGTTCCGGCCGATCGACGCGCACCAGCGCTGGACGCTCCACCTCGGTGGGCCCCCCCGGCACCACCTGGGCAGCCAGCCCAGCGACCGTCGGCGCGTCGAACAGAGCGCGTACCGTGATGTCCGCCGACAGCGCCGCGTTGATCCGGGCCACCGCCCGCACCGCCGCCGGCGAATTCCCGCCGAGAGCGAAGAAATCGTGGTCGGCACCCACACGTTCGGCGCCGAGCAGGTCGGCGAAGATATCCGCCACGACCGTCGCCACCCGGCCCGCCGGCGCGATGTAGGGCACCTCGCCGGTGCCGGCCGGATCGGGCAGGGCGTGCCGGTCGAGCTTGCCGTTGGGAGTCAGCGGCAGCGCATCGAGCACGACGACGGTCTCGGGAACCATGTAGTCGGGCAGGAATTCCGCGACCTGCTCGCGCAGCTGTCCCGGATCTACCGCCGCCGCCCGGTCCACCGCCGGCACCACATAGCCGATCAGCCGGTCGCCGGTACGCAGCAGTGCGACCGCACCGGCCACCCCGGGACAACGCAGCAGGGCAGCTTCGATCTCGCCGAGTTCGATCCGCAACCCGCGCACCTGTACCTGCGCGTCACCGCGTCCGGCGTACTCCAGGTTCGCCCGGCCCCCGAAACCTGCCCAACGGCCGATATCGCCGGACCGGTACATCCGCGCCCCCGGCGGGCCGAATGGATCGGCCACGAACCGGGTCGCAGTGAGGCCGGGGTGTGCGTGATAACCACGGGTCAATTGCGCACCCGCCACATGGATCTCGCCCGGCACCCCAACCGGCGCGGGATGCAGCCGCTCGTCCAGTACGAACGCGTCCAGCCCGGGTAGCGCCCGGCCGATCACACTGGCCGAGTTGTCCACGAGTTGTTCGTCGAGCGCCAGGAACGAGACGTGCACTGTGGTCTCGGTGATGCCGTACATGTTCACCAGCCACGGCGAATCGGCATCCGCGCCGCCGGGGCCACCGTGCCGCTCGTACCAGTGCCGCAGCCGGCGCAGATCCAGCGATTCCCCGCCGAACACCACATAGCGCAGAGCGAGCGACTCCGCCTCGCCGGGCCCGGCGAGGCGATCGGCCTCGGCGAGTTCGTAGAACGCCGACGGCGTCAGGTTGAGCACCGTGACCTTTTCGCGGATGAGCAGTTCGCGCAACAGTTCGGGCGAGCGGGTAGCCGGGCGGTCGACCACCACCACCGATCCGCCGCTGGCCAGCGCACACCACAGCTCCCACACCGAGAAGTCGAAGGCGAAGGAGTGGAACAGGGTCCACACATCGGCGTCGTCGAATTCGAACAGCAGCTGGGTGTTGGCGAACAGTTCCACCACGTTCCGGTGCGCCGCGCCCACACCGTCGGGGAGGCCGGTGGATCCGGAGGTGTAGATGACATAGGCCAGGTTGTCCGGGCGCAGTCGGGAGCGGCGTTCGGCATCGGTGACCGGTTCGGCGGAGTTGCGCGCGGTGTCCTCGAGCAGGATCACCGGCAGGTCCCGGGCCGGTACCGCGGCACGTTCGGCGGCAGTGGTGAGCACGGCGACCGGGCCGGCGTCGGTGAGGACGAATTCCAGTCGCTGCCGAGGGTGAGTGGTGTCGACCGGCAGATAGCCCGCCCCGGACAGCAGGACACCGAGCAGCGCGACCGGCAACTCCTCGGTCCGCGGCATCGCCACGGCCACCAAGGTTTCCGGGCCGGCGCCGACCGCGATCAGCGCGCGCGCCACCCGGTAGGAACGGCGCAACAGCTCTTCGAAGCTCAGCGTGGTCCCGGCGGATCGTACGGCGGGTGCGCGCGGGCGCAGCCGCGCCTGAGCCTCGATGAGATCGACCAGTGTCACCGCCGGAACCCGGACACCGCCGCTGTTCCATTCCCGCAGTACCAGATCGCGTTCGCCGGGGGCGAGCAGATCGATATCACCGACGACGAGCCCCGGGTCCGCGGCCACGGCGTACAGGAGCCGCAGCAGCCGGTCCGCGTGATCGCCGACGGTGGGCGCGTCGAACAGATCGCGGGCGTAGGTGAAGGTCAATCGCGCCTCGATACCGGTATCGATCAGGTTCACGCGCAGGTCCAAGGTGTCCGGCAGTTTCGCGGGCCCCTCGCCGGAGGCCAGCAGCACCCGGAAGGGCGGTTGCCCGGCCGCGGTACGCACCGTATCGACCAGCTGCCCGAGGCGTTCGGCGCCGCGACCGGCGAGGCCCCCGCCACCGGCGGCCCGGGCGGTGGCGAGCAGTTCGCCGAAGCGCAGTGCGGGATCCAGCGCCGTCCGCAGGACGGACAGCCCGGGCGCGGATTCGTCGGTGCTGAACGCGCCGACCGCGATATCCCGGTGCCCGGAGAGCCGGGACAGCAGAATCGCGAGGGCCGCCTGCACCGCCGTGAAAGCGGACGCATTCTGTTGTGCCGCTACATCGTTGAGCGAATCGAGGATATCGAGGCTCAGCTCCCGGGACAGCTGGCCCACCCCGCCGGACCGGACGTCCGGACGCGGCCGGTCCGCGGGTAGCTCACCGGGCCCGCCGGGCCTGCCGGAACCACGCCACCAGTCCCGGACCGGGGCCGACGCCGGTGCCCAGGGCACCGCCAGCAGCTGCCCCACGAGTGCGTGCAGCAGCCCGGACAGGGCACGGGCGGCGGGTTCGGCCACGAGATCGCGCCGATACGACAAGCGCAGCGCCAACCGGTCCCCCGATTCCACCATCAGGGTCACCGGGTAGTGGGTGCGGGTCCGCGAGACCAGATCCAGAACTTCGAGCCCGTCGACTCCCCCACCCGCCACACGCCGTACCTCGGCGGCGACCGGCCGGGGTTCGTAGATCAGGAGGGTGTCGAAGAGTCCCGCCACACCGGGCGCGAGGTCGGCCAAACCCAGATAGTGGTGCTCGGCCAGGGCATCTTGTTCGGATCGGAGACGGACCAGCAATTCCCGCACGGTCCACTCGGCATCGAACCGCACACGCACCGGGATCGTGTTGGTGAACAGACCGACTGCATCACCGGCCCGGTTCAGCTCGGCCGGTCGACCGGGTACCACCGCCCCGAACACGACATCCTCGGCACCGGTCAGTCCCGCCAGTACGAGTGCCCACAGGACCTGCACCACCGTGCCTGCCCGCACCTCGGCGTCGGCGGCGTAGGCAGCCAGGGCCGTCGCCTCGATCTCGCCGAGTACGAGATCGACCTCCCCGATACCGGTTCCCGGTTGCTCGGGCGGGGCCAGCACCGGCGCCAGTGCGGTCGGCCGGGCGCCACGCAACACCTCCGACCATCGCACCCGGGCCGCCGCGGTGTCCCGCTGCGAGAGCCAGTGCAGATGGTCTCTATAGGCCGGGGCAGGGGGCAGCGCGGACAGATCACCGTGGCGGGCGTAGGCGGTCAGCAGATCCTGGACGAGAATCGGCATCGACCGGCTGTCGAAGAGCAGCTGATGCGCGGCCAGCACGAGGTGCGCGCGACCGGAAACCGTGCGATACAGCGTGATCCGCAGCAGCGGCGCGGAGTCGAGCGGGAAGCGGGTGAGCCGCTCGTTCTCCAGTAGTTCCGGGATCTCGTAGTCGCCGACATCGTCGGCCACCCGCCACGGCACCTCGACGCCCTCGATCACCAACTGCACCGGCGCCCCGTCCGACGCCGACACGAACGCGGTGCGCAGCACCGGATGCCGATCGACGAGACGCTGCGCGGCGGTGTGCAACCGCTCCGTATCGATCACGCCGCCGAGTTCGACGGCGAACAGCATCACGTAATCGTCGGGGGCGCCGACTGTCATCAGGGACCGGAAGTACAGCCCTTCACCCAGTGGCGAGAGCGGCAGCACCTCGGCCAGATCCGGATAGCCGGTGCGCCAGATATCGAGTTCGGACTGGCCGACCCGGACCAGTGGTAGATCCGAAGGGGTCAGACCGCCCGCCGCGGGATCGGTGGTGTGCCGGGCGATGGCGTTGACGGCGGCCAGCCATTCGTCGGCGAGCTCCCGGACCGCCGGCTCGTCGACGATATCGGCTACGTAGGTGAACGACAGGGTGATTCCACCGTCGGGCCGGGTGACGGCACCGGTATCGATCACCACGCTGGCCGGCGTATCCCGCTCGAACTCGGCATCGAAACCACCGAGCTCATCGGCGGGCAGCCAGGCTGCCTCGCCGGTCGCCGACGTCGGACCGGCGAAGGCCCGGTCCAGGTAGCCGAAGCCGATCTGCGCCACTGTGCCGTCGAGTTCGCTCGCACCGTCCGGTGCCTGCCGGCGCAGCAGGCCGAAACCGATACCCTGCCCGGGTACAGCGACGAGTTGTTCCTTCACCGATCGCACCAGCGCGGCGGTGACCGGGCCCGCCGCCAGCGCGGCGCGGGGATCCATGCCGGCGAGATCGAGGGCCACCGGGTAGGCCGTGGTGAACCAGCCGACGGTGCGGGTGAGCCCCGCCCCGGGCAGAACCGATGCCGCACGCCCGTCGCCGTACACCCGGATCCGGGTGGTCGCGCAGTCCACGCCGCGCCGGGCCCGCCAGTTCCGGACCGCCAGCGCGAGGGCTGTCAGCAGTGGTTCCACGGGCCCCGTGCGGTACAGCGCGGGAACCTCGGTGCGCACCACCTCGGCGATATCCGGGGAAATCTCCACCACGAACCGGCGCACCGTCGATCGCGTATCGGTGGTGGGATCGATCGCCCGCGACCCGAGCAGCGGATCGGGGGTCGCCAGTACCGCACGCCAATGGGCGAGTTCGGATCCGGATTCCACAGCCTTTCCGGCCACCGCGTGCGACCAGCGCCGGAACGAGGTGGAGACCGCGGCGAGCTCGGGGCACCGGCCCTGGACCACCTGAGTCCAGGCCGCCGTCAGGTCCGCGACGATGATGCGCCACGACTCGCCGTCGACCACATACCGGTGCACGGCGAGCAGCAGCGCGTCGCGGGAACCGGTGCGGCGCAGCCAGGTCGCGGCGACCATCCGACCACCCAGCGGATCGAGTTGCGCCACAGTGGAATTCATTGCGGAACCGGCGATCGCCGCGAGTTCGGCCGGGCGGGCCCCCGCCGGCACCTCCACCTCGGAGACCCGCGCGGTCACCGCGACGGGTCCGGTAGCGGGAACCTCGAGCCGGTACCGGCCGTCCTCGGCCACCAACTGGGCCCGCAACATATCGTGACGACCCACCACCGCACCCAATGTGGCGGCCAGCCCGGCACGATCGATCCCTTCCGGCAGTGTCAGCGCCACGGTCTGCGCGAAACCGGAATGCACGCCCCCGGCCAGGCACTCGGCCAGCATCGGGGTCGGCGGTACCTCACCGGTACCGCCCCCGGGCAACTCCGGCGGAACCACCGGGGCGGCCTCCCCGGAGGGCGGCCGTGAACCGGTCGGCTCGGGCACCGGTTCCGGGCGGGCTTCGCGATCGTATCCACCGGGACCCGCCACCCAGTGCGGGCGCGGCAGTGCGTCGAACAGCGGGGTGGCCGGTACCGGTCCCCGGCGCAGCGCGACCGAACGGTCCACGGCGGGAAGCGGGCTGGGCGGCTCATCGATCTCACCTGGTTCGCTTCCGAACCCGCGTATCTGCACCGGCGAATCGGCGCGGCCGAGATATTCGATCTCTTCGCCGCGCGGTGTCCGGATCCGGCGCACCAGAGCGCCCGTACGGAACATCCGGGTTCCCGACCGACCCGGATCGGCACCGACGGGCCCGGCCACGAACCGTTGCGCCGTGAGCCCACGCCGGTCGAGGTAGCCGTGCGCCAGCGCCGGCCCGCACAGATAGAGCTCACCGGCTGTACCGGGCGGCACCGGCCGCAGCCGGGTGTCGAGCACGAACGCACCGAAACCGTTCAGCGCGGTACCGACGGTGATCGTCTCCCCCGGACTCATCGTGTCGGTTCCGGTCGCGATGACCGTGGTCTCGGCGGAGCCGTAGGAGATGAAAACGCTGCGCCCGTGCGCCCATCGGCGGACCAGTTCGGGGTCGAATTCGCCGGCGATCACCGCGACGCCCTGCAACTCGGTGAGTCCCGCCGGGTCGACGGATTCCAGTGCGGCGGGGGTGGCGATCATATGGGTCACCCGCTCCCGGGCCAGCAGTTCGGTGATGTCGCGCCCGCCGAGCACGCCGGCGGGAACGATCACCAACGTCGCGCCGGTGGTGAAGGTCAGCAGCAGTTCGAGAACGGAGACGTCGGAGTTCGGGGAACACATATGCGTCACCCGGGAATCACTGGTGATCCCGTAGAGATCGGTGGCTGCGGCGACCATCGGAGCCAGTCCGCTGTGCGCGACCACCACCCCGACAGGGTCACCGGTGGTGTACGAAGTGTGCACGATATAGGCGGGATGGCGTTCGTCGAGCATCCGGACCCGGTCGGCATAGGAGAGGGGATGGCGCGGTCGCCGCGCGATCCGGACCGATTGCACGGGATCGTCCAGTTCCATCCAGTACAGCGACCGGCCGAGCGCGGACCGGTGCCCGGAGGTGGTCAGGCCGAGAGCCGCGCCGGAGTCGGTGGCGATACGGTCGATTCGATCGCCGGGTAGGGCTGGGTCGATCGGAAGGTGGGCGGCACCGGTTTTCGCGATAGCCCATACCGCCAGGACCGACTCCGGGCTGCGCGCGAGTCCGATCGCCACCACATCGCCGGGGCCGATTCCGCGTTCGATCAGTTCCCGTGCGAGTTGTGACGATGCTTCGTCGAGTTCCTGGTAGGTCATCTCCCGCTGGTCGCCGGGCCGGCCGGTCGGGTTGAACCGGATCGCCACCTCGGCGGCCGCGGATTCGACCGCGGCTGTCAGCAGCTGCGCGAACAGCGGACTGCCCGAACGACGCCGTCGGGTGACACTGAAAGGACGGCGGGCAGTGTGCATTCGGGTGCGTTCACCTCTCGCATCGAGCCGTGACCCGGCCTCATGCGTGCCCTACTGGGGCGGAAGGGCATCTCGATCGGGCCGGCGCGGTGTGGCCATCATATTCGGGAGCGCCCCGGCCCGCTGCCCGGGGAACGAGCCCGCCGGGAGCCGACCACGGCGCCCCGGCAGGGCTGCCGCAGACCGGCTTCGGCTATCCCCGCGGGACCGGTGCGAGCGTCGCCCGCCGCCCGAATCGCTTCACAGCCAGCCGCGCCGGATCGCCTGTACCCCGGCCTGGAACCGGGTACTGGCGCCGAGCCGCTCCAGCAGCCGGGCGGTGCGCCGGACCACGGTACGCCGCGACATCCCCAGCCGGCGGGCGATCGTATCGTCGGTCGCGCCCATCCCCATCATGGTGAGGATCGCGCGGTCGCGTTCGTCGAGTTCGTCGGCTTCCGGCTGCACCGAGATCGGCGCGGACAACGTCCACAGCACATCGAAACTGCGGATCAACATATCCAGTAGTGGGGAGCCGTTGATCCGCAGCGCCATCGGATCGGGACGGCGTTCGTCGGTGTGCAGCACCAGGCTGGCGCGTTCGTCGTCGGCGACGATGAGTTTGAACGGCGGATCGGGCAGCGTGCGCGCCTGCGCACCACGGGCATTGGTGGCCAGGGTATGTCGTAGGCGGTCGGCGTCCTGATAGATCGTGTCCTGGTAGAGGATCCGATACCGCACGCCCTCGGCCATCCGGGCCTGTTTGAGCTCGGCGATGCGGGTGTCGCGTTCGGGGTCGCTCAGGTGCGGACTGCGCTCGACCATCTTCACCGAGAAGTCGGCGTTCGCGTGCAGCGATTCGAAATCGGCTAGCAGTTCGGCGCGTTCGAAGACGGGCGAGATCACGCCGTTCCAGCCCTGCGAACGCCGGACGGAACGGAAGGTCTCGCTGAGCCGCGCCGCGGCCGCGTGCATGGTGCTGATCTCTTGGCGCCGCCGCCGGGCCTCGGCTTCCGATAGCGATTCCGGTGCGTGCGCATCCCAACGCGGGATACCGTCCGAGTCGGCGAGCCGGACGACGGCACGCAACCCGCACAGTTCGTCGAGCGCGTTCTCGACCTCGGTCTCGGCCAGTCCGGTGTGCCGTGCGATATCGGCGAGCCCGGAACGCGGCCGCTGGACCAGGGCCGCGTACACACGGCCGTGGATCGAATCGGGTTCGAAGATATCGGCCAGTTCGGTCACACCGTGCGTTCGCAGTTCTGCCTGCAACCCCGTGGGGGTGGCAAGGATCGGACGGTCGAGCGATTCTGTCGATCTCAGTGCGAGGGTCCCCACTCCAGTGGCACCCCCTTCGACAACATCCAGGGCATCGGATCGATCTTGTTACCACCCTGGTCCCAGATCTCCAGATGGAGATGGGGGCCGGTCGATTGCCCGCGGTTGCCGACGGTGGCGATCACATCACCCGCGTTCACCCGCTGTCCCTCGCTGACGTAGATATCGTTGACATGCCCGTAGACACCGATGGTCCCGTCGTCGTGCAGTACCCGGACCCACATTCCGAATCCGGAGGCCGGGCCTGCCTCGATCACCGTGCCGGAGGCCACCGAATGAATCGGCGCGCCGAGTGTATCGGCGAAGTCGACACCATAGTGCATGGCGCCCCAGCGGCTGCCGTACGTAGAGCTCACGACACCGGCGACCGGCCGGACCGCCGCCGCGGGGGCGATCTGCTGATGTAGCTGTTTTATCGCCTGCTCGGCCTGGGTCAGCGGGGCGGCGACCTCGGGCGGCAGGTTCTGGAGACCGAACGGGGCGGGGGCCGGCGCCGCGATCGGTGCGGCTCGAACCGGTGCGGGCTGCGTATCGGCGATCGGCGCCGCCTGCGCCATCCGCGCGGCGGCCGGGGCAGGCGCATCCGAAGCGGGGGCGATCGGCTCGGCCTTCACCGCTTCGGAGTTCTCACCGCCGGGCAGCAACGGCGCGGCGTAGGCGATGGCGGGAGCGACCTGCGAAGCGGTACCGATCAGCGCGCCGGCCGCGACGGCGGCTCCGGCGGCGGCGCGGACCCTTTCGGCCGCAGAGACATCCGCGCGATGGCGCCGGGGGCGGACCTGGACCTCGTCACCGATCAGGCTCATAACGGTGATGGAGCTGGGGCCTAATCGATGGTGCGCCAAAGGTCCGTCCTCGCTATCCGATCATCAGGGTCACGAACGCCGTACGCGGATCCAGCTACTCCAGCCGGGCAAACGTAACGTTTCGGCATCCGTTGTGATGGTAACTCTACCGGCCCGTGACCATATCGCAACCTGATCCATAAACCCCCAGTTCAAATGGGCAATACAGCATCGCGGACCAAGTTGTGAACACTACCTTTTTCGTAACATTTGCGAGCCGGGCCACATCCGCCGGCCCGACCCGGACACACTCCGGCAACCTCATCGGACAGCAACAGGACTACCTGCGAAAGCGGTCGTTCCGCCCCGCCGGAGACCTCCCACTCGGCCCGGGCAATGACCCCGCTATTCCGAAAGCTTCGCCACTCGAACAACTTTCGCGGCCATTACACCGCTATTGACAACCGATTTCGATTAGACTCGGCCCGGCAGATCTGCACGCGGGTTTCCGCACCATCAGCCGAAGACGAGTTGACCCCAGGAGGTCGCTGTGTCCCTAGATGTCCCTACCGCTCTGCTGGAACGTGCCGAACGCGGTGACGTCACCGACGCCGAATTCGTCGAGTGCGTCCGCGTCTCGCTGCCCTACGCATGGGAGGTCGTGAGCCGGGTCGCGACCGAACTCGGTTCCGGTACCGCGGAATTCGCCGACAACGAGGTGCCTCCGCCCGACGAGACAGCACGCGGTCAACTGCTGCGCGCCTTGGCCTCGGATGCCATCCGGGGCGGGCTGGAACGGCATTTCGGCGTGAAACTGGCGTTCCAGAACTGCCACCGGGTGGCGGCGTTCCCGCTGTCGGCGGTCGGCGGCGAGACCTACAGCCGGTTCATCAGCCCCCGCAACCAGTTGCTCAATCAGAGCCCGGAACTGCGCAACTGCTGATACACACGGGTCCCCGGCGCGGAATTCGCGCCGGGGACCCGTTATCCGGACCGGGCGACCCCGGCCCGGTGAGCCGTCAGCTGACGGTCGTGACCGTCAGCTCACCATCCGCGTGCTGCGCTCGCAGCCGCTTCTTGTCGAACTTGCCCACACTGGTCTTGGGCACCTCGGTGATGAAGGCCCAGTGTTCCGGCAGCTGCCATTTCGCGAAGCGGTCCGCGAGGAACTCCCGCAGTTCCGCCGGTTCCACCGTCGCGCCCTCGGCCACCACGATCGCCACCAGCGGGCGCTCGTCCCATTTCTCATCCGGGATACCGACCACCGCGGCTTCGGCCACCGCCGGGTGACCCATCACCGCGTTCTCCAGATCCACCGAGGAGATCCACTCACCGCCGGACTTGATCACATCCTTGGATCGGTCCACCAGGGTCAGATAGCCGTCCGGGCTGATCTTGCCCACATCACCGGTACGCAGCCACCCGTCGTCGAACTTGCTCGGATCCACGTCCGCACCGTCGGGCGAATAGTAGGCGCCGGTGATCCAGGGCCCGCGGACCTCCACCTCGCCCAGGGAAGTGCCGTCGTCGGGCACCACTTTCCCGTCGTCACCGACCAGGCGAGCCCGGACGCCGGCCGGGAACCGCCCCTGGGTCACCCGGTACGCCCAGACATCCTCCCCGGTAACCCCTTGCGGCGGCTGCGCGACACTGCCCAGGGGGGAGGTCTCGGTCATCCCCCACGCGTGGATCACCCGGACACCGTGCTTCTCCTCGAACGCCTTCATCATCGACGGCGGCGCGGCCGCACCGCCCACCACGACCCTGCTCAGATAGGAGATGTCCTGCGGGGCGGCGTTGAGTCCGGCCAGTACCCCGCCCCAGATCGTCGGCACCGCCGCCGCGAACGTGGGCCGCACCGCGTCCATCATCTCCAGCAACGGCGCCGGTTGGAGGAACCGGTCCGGCATGAGCAGATTCGCGCCGGACATCAGCGCCACATACGGCAGCCCCCACGCGTTGGCGTGGAACAGCGGAACGATCGCGAGCATGGTGTCGTCGTTGCGGATACCCATCGATGCGGGCATGACGGCCTGCATGGCGTGCAGCCAGTTGGACCGGTGCGAGTAGACGACGCCCTTGGGGTCGCCGGTGGTGCCGGAGGTGTAGCACATCGACGACGCCGTGCGCTCGTCCAGCACCGGGAAGTCGTATTCCGCCGGGTATTTCGCCAGCAGCTCCGCGTAATCGTGCACGGTCACCCCCTCCGGCGCGTGCACCGTCGCGACATCACCGTTGACCACGATCACATGCCGGACCTTCTTCAGCTGCGGTAGGTACTGGTCGAACAGCGGGACCAGGCTGCCGTCCACCAGCACCACCTGATCTTCGGCGTGATCGGCCACGTAGATCAGCTGCTCGGCCGACAGCCGGATGTTCAGCGCGTGCAGCACCGCGCCCATCGCCGGGATGGCGATATAGGCGAGGAAGTGCTCGTTGTTGTTCCACATGAAGGTGCCGACGCGGTCGCCCTCGCCGATACCCAGGTCGGTCAGCGCGTTGGCCAGGCGTGCGGAATCCGCGCCGACCTCGCGATAGGTCATCGTGCGCACCCCGTCCCCGGTCCAGGTGGAGACTGTGGAATCACCGACGTAGGTGGACGCGTAGCGCAGCAGTGTGGCCAATGACAGCTGGTCGTCCATCATGGTGCTCAGCATCGGAAATACCCCTAACTAATCTGGGCGGCGGGCGACGGTGCGGTGAGTCCGGCCGTCCCGGTGAGACACAGGAACGGACATGACTCACATCACACAGCCGAACACTACCGTGGAGTAGTCGGGCGTGGTGAAGGTCGACGGAAACGGGAGGATTTCCGGGCACCGCTGGTCAGCGCGGGCCGGAGGAGCCCTGAGATCGGCGCCCGACGGCGGGATGGGACGCAATGCCCGCGACGCCCCCTGCGGGCCACCGGCATTGCGCCATCGCCGCCGAGCACACAACTGTGATAGCGGGGAATCCGGCCCGCCGCCAAGTCAGATAACGAAATGACATCCAAACGAGACACGAGCCGGGTTCATGACCCATTGATGGGACGAATATCCGCAGCTCCGGAGCTCACGGACCACCGGTTATATCCCCGCGACCTCATCACCCGAAGTTGTCGAGCACTCGCTTACATATGCACGCGCATCGCCCGGGAAGACCCTTTTCGATGGCCGAAAATATCGATTCCTTGTCCGTCGTTCTCTTCGGGCCCACCGCGCACCGACCTACTCTGAGAACATGACATCGCCGTCGATCATCATCATCGGGGCCGGGTTCGGTGGGCTCGGTATGGGACTGGAACTGCTGCGTTCGGGCGTGAGAGATTTCGCCATCGTCGAACGCGCCCAGGACCTCGGCGGCGTATGGCGGGAGAACACCTACCCGGGCGCGGCCTGCGATGTGCCGTCCCCGCTGTACTCCTGGTCCTTCGAGCCGCGCTCGGACTGGCCCCGCCGCTTCTCCGAACAGGCCGATATCCACGAATACATGCGCCGCATCGTCGGCAAATACGATCTCGAACGCCATATCCGCTTCGGCACCGAGATCAGCGACGCCGAATACGACGAGGCGAGCGCGAAATGGCAGATCCGCACCACCGGCGGTGACCGACTCACCGCCGAGGTCCTGATCTCCGCGGTCGGCCAGCTCTCCCGGCCGGCCATGCCGAACATCCCCGGTATCGACACCTTCACCGGCCCCGCCTTCCACTCCGCCGAATGGGACCACTCCGCCGACCTCACCGGTAAACGCGTCGCCTGTATCGGCACCGGCGCCAGCGCCATCCAGTACATCCCCCGCATCCAGCCACTCGCGCAACACCTCACCCTGTTCCAGCGTTCCGCCGCCTGGGTACTGCCCAAGGCCGACGCCGCATACGAACCCCGCCACCACACCGTATTCAAGTACGTCCCCCCGGTCCGCTGGGCCGAACGCTTCGGCTGGTGGATGTTCTTCGAAGTGATGGCACTGGCCCTCACCGATATCCAGGCCATCCAGAAGCCGGTGGTGAAGGTCGCCGACGGCCACCGCGCCCGGCAGGTCCCCGACCCGATCCTGCGCGAGAAGCTCACCCCCGACTACGCCCCCGGCTGTAAACGGGCCCTGTTCTCCAACGACTACTTCCCCGCGCTGGCCCGGCCGAACGTAACAGTGGAGACCAACGCCATCACCGAGATCACCCCCACGGGCGTACGCACCGCCGACGGAATCCACCACGAAGTCGACATCATCATCTACGGCACCGGTTTCAAGGGCACCGAATTCCTCGCCCCGATGAACATCTACGGCACCGACGGCCGCAAACTCGCCGACACCTGGGCCGCCGAAGGCGCCCGCGCCTACCTCGGCGTCTCGGTCCCGAAGTTCCCCAACCTGTTCATGATGTACGGCCCGAACACCAATGTCGGCTCCGGTTCGATCGTCTACATGCTGGAATCGCAGGCCCGCTACATCCGCCAGGCCATCGAATACCTACGCGACAACCCCGGCCACGGCGTATCCGCGCACGCGGAAGCCGAACAGCGGTGGGACGATTGGCTGCGGAAGCGCCTGAAGGAC
Source organism: Nocardia sp. NBC_01329 (assembly GCF_035956715.1). Taxonomy (NCBI): domain Bacteria; kingdom Bacillati; phylum Actinomycetota; class Actinomycetes; order Mycobacteriales; family Nocardiaceae; genus Nocardia; species Nocardia sp. NBC_01329. The sequence goes on from NZ_CP108381.1 coordinate 4,989,452, forward strand.
ACCCCCTGGAACTTCTGCTCCAGCTGGTACCGCAACGCCTCGGGCCGCATCACCAACAACTGGCCGGGGGCCACGATCCTCTACCGCTGGAAAACCCGCCGCTTCGACCCCGCCGACTACGAGACCAGCCGCCCGGCGTGACGCTCACCGGGGCCGTTCCCCACGATGCGGCCCCGCGGCGGACGACCCGGTAGACTCCTCCCACCGGCCACGGCCCGGCCCTCGTAGCTCAGGGGATAGAGCACCGCTCTCCTAAAGCGGGTGTCGCAGGTTCGAATCCTGCCGAGGGCACAAACCTGCGACAGGTTTCCGCAGTTCAGCGGCTTCGCCCTTGCGATCCTGACGAGCCTGAATTACAAAACCGCAGGTCAGTCGCATTGGCCCGTGTGCCGTATAGGGCACAGCGAACATGGGAACGCGCGCCCAACGGAGAAATGGTCATGCCCGACCACCGACTTCGGGGACGCCCCGCACGGTCCTGCCGTAGCCCTGAGGTGTGATGCATCTTCGCGGTCGGAGTCTCGTCAGACAACACAACAGCAGGCTGGCACCGCTGCCCGTGACGCGCGTCCGCAGCAACGCCCGGCCGTGGCGGGCGTTGGCGCCGTATCCGATGCGGGTTGCGACTGCGGTCAGAGCGGCCGGGTCATCTGCCTGCTCTCGACGACCTCGGCGACGACGACTGGACGGTCAATGATGCAGCACAGCGCGTTTCCGACACGCCTGTGGGATTCGAGACCAGCCACACCGGCCGGGGAACTGCGCCCCCGAATGTGGTCGTTCCTTGCGCACCACAAGCCGCATCCCCGGCGGCCAGGGCCCTGGCGATGCCCTGAACCGCCGATACATCCATCAGCATTTGAGTCCTCCCCCTGCTCCGGCGCGTCCTGCACCGTCTGTTCGTCGATGTGGCGAGCCGGTTCGAAACTTGCTCTGCTACAGCATTCGACGTGGCGCGCTGTTGTTCGGTTCCACCGGGTCAGATTCTCGTGTTCGGAGCGTGTCCGCGGTCGAGCAGACCGGAGACGAACAATGGCCCCAGAGGCTCTTGAAACGACGATGGTCGTGGGCTGTGCCGGGAACGTGTCCGCGGCGGCAGCCCACGACCGATAGTCATCACGTCATTGTCGGAAACTCAGTCGTTGAGCATTGGCTCCCACTTCGAGTAGGACTCGAAGTCATGGAAGTGGCGTGAATACAAGTCACCGCCCTCGGACAGGTCGTCGATCAATGCGGCCACGACGTCGATCACTGCCGTCGGAGTGACGGTTACGTTGTAGCCGGCTTCGTTTTTGTAGGTCTCCGCGTCGCTCCGGAAGTTCTTCTCGGCGAGTTCTCGCGCTTCCGCTTCGGTGTCCGCGTACAGAAGGGTCACATCCTCCCTATACAGGGGCACGTAGTCCGGAGCGTCGGAGGTGAACTTGAACAGTGTGATGGCGATGTATGGGCTCTTGGCCACTAACGCACTCCTTACCTTACTTCTTGAAACGACTGTCGTTCAGCAGCTTCCAACCCTTTTTCTGGACCGCACTGCTGCCGCCTTTGATGTCGCCCAGGCACGATGGCAAGCGGCACCGCAAGACGACGGCACCACCACCTATAGCTGATATTCGGCTTCGATCACCAACCGCCCGGCCGAAAACCGCAGGTCATCACCGTTCTCATGTTCGACACGCCCCGCCGAGGGCACAATCCTGCGAAGCGTTTCCGACCGAACTTGCCGAGGGCAGGCTCGAGGATGTCACTGTGCCGAAGCCGTATCCGAAAAGAGTTCCGCGATGACGTGGTCTTGGTTACCCGTAACCGTGAGGACGGCGTGACGTTCGACCGGTTCGCGGCCGATTTTCGGGGTCCACCCGGCGATATTGTCGAAATGGATGCGACAAGCCGATATCGGTGCTGGAGAAAAGCCGGGCCGCGGCACGACCGGCGAGTCGGCGGAACTGCGGGAACTGCGTCACCGTGACCGTCTTCTGGAGCAAGAAAACGAGGTGCTGCGCCGCACACCGCCGCCGTCCCGGCCATCGGCCGGTGGGTACTCGGCCACTACCGCCCTCACGGCGGCTACAGCTTCGAATCGCCGAGGAATCGAACGACGTCGCCCACGAAACGTGGATGCGAGACGGTGCCGATATGGCCGGTGCGCGGGTACAGGATCAGACGCGCGTCCGGGATGCCGTCGGCGGTGTGCCGGAAGGTCTCGGTGCTGTAGGAGCCATCGCGGTCGCCGCCGACGATCAAGGTGGGCACCGTGATCTCGCCGAGCCTTCCGGTGAGATCGAAACCGCCCTCGGCCACCAAGAAGTGGTGGGTGTCGGCCGGTACCTTCGGCCGAACCAGTGGATCGGCCAGCCACATCGCTGCCCCGGCCAGCCGGGCGCCTACCGGATTGGCGACGGTGGCCGGCGCCAAGTGGTGTAGCCCGCGCCTACCCGCCAGTATTGCCTCCGCATAGCGGCGCTGACCGGTCCGCAGAACCGGATCCAACCGGCACGCCGCTGACACCACAACGAGTTTGCGCACCACATCGGGATGATCGGCGGCCAGCTGCAGGGCTATCGAACCGCCGGAGGACACACCGAGGACATCAACCGGTTCGCCGAATTGGGCGTGCAAAGCGTCTGCATGCTCGTCGCCGAGACCGGACATGGTGGCACCAGCCGCTGTACCCGGCGCCCGGCCCACCACATACACCCGGAAATGCCGGGCAAGACCGGCCAGCTTTTTCAGTTCCGAGGACCGCATCCGCCCGGTCGGGTTGGCATGATCGGGGGTGAACCAGCGCAGAAACACCAGCGGCCGGCCACTACCGAACGCCAGATACGGCATGCCGTGCCGCAGCGAACCTTCGGTCACCGCGGCCACCTCGCCGCCACTGTTCATCATCGCTCCGATCGCTGTCCCATCACCAACGGTGCCGACGCTAATCGAGGCAATGCGGTCAGGCGATGACCTCGGAGGTCATGGACTCGCGGTGCCGCCGAACGCCGAACCGGGAGCGCGCGCGACCACCAGCAGTGCGGCGAACACGATGGCGCCTGCCGCCTGGTATCCGATCCAGACCTCACCGGCGGCATTGCTGCCCTGCCATGCGAGAAGCAGGCCGGCGATTGTCGCCAGCACCCAGCCGGTGTCGTAGGTAACCATGAGTCGCGTATAGGTGCGCACCGGACGGCTGCGGACGTACCCGATCTCGATTCCGCCGCAGATCAGCAGGGCAGCTGCGCAGGCAATCATCAGCCAGGCTTCAACGCCGAGCCGATGGCCGAGTGCTGCGGCGCCAGCGGTGTAGATGACCGCGAGGAACACCTTGGTACAGGCGTCCGCGATGATTCCCGCCACTTGGCGAGGGGATGTTGTTGTCATGACAGGTTGGACTCGATTCCATCGAGCACGCAGGTCAGACCGAATTCGAATTGCCATGCGGCGCCGTCGTCGTTGGATCCGTCGACCAGGTAGTCCGACAGCGCCGGATAGCGGCCGGAGCTGGTGAGCTCGGCCATATACGGGTGATACGCGCTGCGAACATCGTCGTCGGAGTCCCAGCCACGCCGGTCCATCAGCAGCCGCTGCGCCACCTCGGCCGCGGCCGCGCCATGAGTGAAAGCGGTGACCGTCGCGAGGATTGCCATCTTCGTATCGACGTCGACGCTCAGGGGCTTCATCGCCGCAAGTGCCTGCTCAGCGATGTCGGCCATACGCGGAGTCAGGACTCCTGGTAGCCGGGCATATATCTGGACCAGCCAGGGATGGCAGAGGGTAACCTCGCGGATCTGCCTTGCGTAGGCGCGCAGCACCTGTTCCCATCCCGTCGATGGTGATGGCAGCGCGAGGTCGGCGTGCACCATATCGATCATCAGCTCGAACAGGTCGTCCTTGCTCGAGATATAGCGGTAGGGGGCCATCGTCGGCACGCCGAGCTGTTCGGCCAGCTGACGCATGGACACTCCTGCCAAGCCCGTACTGTCGGCGAGCTCGATTGCCGTCAGCGCGATCCGATCATGGCTCAGGGGCACACGAGGCGAGGCCGGCGGTTGCTCGCCGAGCCGTTCCCAGATGGTGCCGCCACCGGTGTGCTTGCTCCCGGATCTGTCACTCACACCTGCCACGGACTGCCCTCTCGGTTGATGTGTTGCCGATCCTAACATCGTTTCGTACAACGTACCTCTAGAGATACATTGTACGAACACGAATACACCGTACATCGGAGTTGGACATGTCTGTCGAACCACGCGAAGAGGCCCCTACCTCGCAGGAACCGTCGCCACGGCGCGGGATCTATGCGGCGATGAGCGGCCTCGTCATCGCGTTTTTGGTGGCGAACCTCGACTTCACCATTGTCGCCACCACACTTCCGACCATCGCGCAGGAGCTCGGCGGTTTCGCCGATCTATCGCTGGTGGTGACGGCATTCGCGGTGGCCACCGCCGTAACGACACCGATCTGGGGAAAGCTGGGGGATCTGTTCGACCGAAAAAAGCTCTTCCTGGCATCATTTTCGCTGTTCCTCGCCGGATCGGCGTTGTGCGGCGCCGCGCAAACCCTGGCCCAGCTGATCGCATTCCGTGCCGTACAGGGGCTCGGCGCGGGCGGGCTCCTGGTCGGCGGCATCGCGATCGTCGGTGAATTGGTAGCACCCCGGCAGCGGGCGAAGTATCAGGGCCTGATGGCGATAATCATGCCGTTGGCCATCCTCGCCGGGCCGGTGATCGGTGGCCTGTGCGCCGACCGAATCGGATGGCGTTGGGCCTTCTACCTGAATCTACCGCTGGGTGCAGTAGCGCTGGTCCTGCTGGTGACACAACTGAAACTGCCACCACGGACACCGGATCGCCGAAAAGTCGACGTGGTCGGCATGCTGGTGCTCGCGGTCGGGATCATCGCGCTCACCGTGCTGACGACAGCCGTCCGTGACGGGATTTCCTCGGTGGTGATCGCCTCGGCAGTCGCCGTATGTCTCTCCGGCGGTGTCTTCTTCACCTGGGAGCGACGCGCGGCCGAACCGGTGGTGCCGCTCACCTTGTTCAGGAGCCGAAACTACAGTCTCGCCGCGCTACTCGGCTTCCTCAGCGGCGTGGTGATGTTCGGCGCGGTGACGTTTCTGCCGTTGTATCAGCAAGTCGTCCAAGGGGCGTCGGCTACCAACAGCGGCCTACTGCTCCTACCACTGCTGGGCGGGATGCTGGTAACCGCACCGCTGGTCGGTGTCCTGGTGTCACGAACCGGAAGATTCCGTGCCTACCCGATCGGCGGGGGTGTGGTGATGACGGCGGGGTCGATGCTGCTTGCCGGGATCGGCGTGGACACCTCCCAGCTCCTCGTTGTCACCGGGATGATCGCCGTGGGTGTCGGCATGGGATGTTTCATGCAGCTGACCGTGGTCATCGCCCAGAACAGCGTGGCAGTCAGCGATATCGGCGCAGCGAGCGCGACAGCCATGCTCGCCAGGAACCTGGGCAATTCACTAGGCGTTTCACTGCTCGGCGCGGTATACACCTGGCAGCTGACCCGGTCCCTCAGCGGAACGCACTGGACTGGAGCGTCGTTCGGCGAAGCGGCCGTGCACAACGATGTCGCAGTCCTGCCCGGGCAGATGCGGGAGGCGGCGCGCGCGGCCGTCGCCACGGGAGTCGCCGATACGTTTCTTGTCGCGGGCATCTGTTCCGCGGTCATCGTCTGCCTCGCTGCATTCCTCCGCGACACGCCACTCACCCAACAGCACTGATACAAAGTCGAAGGAGAAGTCGTGAACCAGACGAAATACTCACTCCAGGATCTGGCGGGCTCCGACATGATGGTGACCATCGATCGTCATCACGTGGACAGCCCGCCACAGATCTCCACGACCGCACAGCAGGTGATGGCGTCATGGCACGACCGACCGGACGGGCTGCTTTCGCTGATGTGCCTGGTGAACATGAGTGGTGATTCAGTGATCGCCTACCGGCAGTGGAGTGCTGCCGAAGCCGAGCCGCCACAGGGTGATTCATGGCCGCGCGAAGCCGATACCTACAGACTGCGGCACAGCTCGGTTTTCGACGACGTCCGGCCGATCGGCTGTGTAGTGGTGAGCACCTTCGATTTCCGGTCTTCCGAAGACGGCCGTCAGTGGACCGACCTGATGAGTGAGGCCCTGCAGTCGCATCAGCTTCCTATTCCTGGACTACTCGGGCAGTTCCTGCATGTCCGCGGTGCGAGCGTCCTGAACTGCTCCGCATGGGCCGACGTCGCCGACCACGTCACCTTTGTGAATACACCGTTCACAGGAGACCGATGGCAGAAGATTCAGAACTTTCCCGGGCTCGTCCACGGTCCAGGCGCCAGGTGCCGAATCCATGCAGCCCGACGGCGGTAGCTAAAGATCGGACAGCTGTGATCGCCCGATGATCATGGCGGCAAGCGTGACAACGTTACGGCTCTGAGTCCTGTCACTTATGACGGTGCCGGTGGCGCGCACGCGGCAGGATCCCTCGATGTCTGCGCCGGCGATGCCGCAGCTCCTCGTCCGGGTAGGGGCTGGCCTGTGAGAGGGCTTCCCGCCGGGAGGCATTCCCCACGTCCCCACGGTCCTGGCTGCAGCCGGGTGCCTGTCGGGTTGGTGCAACACCCGATCTCCATGGTTGTGCGGATGCGTCTGCGGGGAATTTCCTCGCAGCGGGACTCGGTTGACCGCGGAGTCGGTTGTGCTCGTCGGATACCCCGTGAACCACCAGCCGGCCCGACCAGAAGGCAGAGAATGAAATTCGCCGTCAGCTACAGCACCGCCCACCTCGGGACCGATCCCGATCAGATCGCGGACTACGCGCGGCACGCCGAAGCGTGCGGGTTCGAAGGGCTGTATCTGCCCGAGCACCTGGTCTTGCATCCGGGAGCGCAGCTACACGGTTTCGAGGTTCCGCCCACGCTGCCGTTCCTCGACCCGCTCGACACGCTCGCCTACGTCGCGGCGGCCACCGATCGGCTCCTTCTGGGCACCGGCGTCCTGCTGCTGCCCTACCGACACCCCGTCGTCCTGGCCAAACAGCTGGCCACCATCGACGTCTTGTCCAAGGGACGGATGCGATTGCTGACCGTGGGGCTGGGATCTCTCCCAGTCGAGGCCACGGCCACTGGAGTCGACTACCGGACCCGGGGCCGGAGGGCTGATGAGGCCATCGAAATCTTGAGGCTGCTGTGGTCCGGTAACGAAGAGGGCGTGTCCTTCCACGGCGAGTTCTTCGCCTTCGACAACCTCGTCCAGTTCCCGCAGCCCTATCGCGACACCACGCTTCCGATTCATATCGGCGGCTCGAGCCGCGCGGCGGCACGGCGCACCGGATTGCGGGGCGATGGATACTTCGCCGGGGGTGCCCTGCTCCCGGACGAGCGCATGTCCCAGTGGGAGCTGGCGCGGGTGACCGCCACCGAAGCCGGACGCGACCCCGAACGCCTCGAGTACACCCGCTGGAGCGGATTCGACATGACCGACGAGCGGCTCGCCGCCTTCACCGCGCAGGGCGTGGACCGGGTGGTGATGAGCGCCGGCTCCCCCGACCCGAACGAGCAGCGCGACGAACTATCCCGATTCGCCGAACGGTTCCTCACCATTCGTCAATGAGGTCGGCAGCGCCTTCGCCGCTGTGAAAGGTTTCGACGGCGGCGTCGGCTCGCTCCAGACTCCCGACAACACCGAGAGCGCGAATATCGCCGGCTCGGGGTGCGACGCAGTGCCCGGAATCCAGCGGGTATCTCGCCTGTTTGTCGGGTCTAGAGATCATCGGGCAACAGGCGGAACGCGGCATCACCGGTAAGCGGGCTGATTGCGCGGAAATCACGTCGGTCGAGTGTCAATACCGCCACGGTTTCGTATCGTTCCGCCAATGAAACATTGGTAGCGTCTGTGAGATCCAGGTGCAAGGCCAGGTACTTGTTCTGCACCCTGCGCGCGACCCGCAACAAGTCCGCCGAGACCGTTGGTACTTCGATGCGTCCGGTGCGCTCCTGCGCCAATAACCAATCATTAACCGCATATGCGGCTCGACGATCGAGATTTCGGGTGGTGATGTGTTCGACTTCGAGCAATACGAGTGGGGAGACGATGGTCAGCGCCGCCTGCTGTAGCGCTGCGCGCGCGCGGACGTGCTCGGGATCCGCGGAGTTGATAGCGGCGACCAGACCTGAGGTGTCGCCGATCACGATCATCCAGCATCGGATTCGGTGTTGATGATCGCTTCTCGCACAGTGCTATCGATTTCATCCGCCGACACCGCATGCCCGTAGTCGAGTACGGGAATATCCCACTCCTCATCCCATCGGCGAGTGCGTATCGCGGCCAGATGAAAAGCTTCACGAAAATACTCGGACTCCGGCCGCCCTTCACGTGCCGCGGCCATCTTCACCAGCTCGAGGTCGGCCTCGTCGACCATGACCGTCGTCTTCTTCAGGCCCATAAGGTTATGGTACCCGCACCATAACATTGTGGGGCGCGCCCCAAATCAGCCGCGCTCCTCAGATCCGATATAAACCGCCTTCTCCCCATTGGTCACGGAACGAGTATTCGAGCGGTCGTCACCGCACAGAGTTATGGGTGGTCGGAACCACCGTCGTCGTCCCGGCCCGGCTGGGGCCAGAACACTGCCCAGAGCAGTACGCCCAGCGGCAACCCCACCGCCACCGCCAGGCCGAGCGCGGTTACCACCGTCGGTCCATATCGACGATCGGCCACCGGTACCCGCGCGGATACACCTGCATCGGGGTCGCCAGCGCCGCCCGTTCGGTGATCATGTTCCGCACCGGGTCAGCGTGCTCGAACGACGGCACGATCACGGCGATGGCGTTGTGCTCCACCAGAGCGCCGGTCAGGATGAGCGCGGTCGCCAGTGGCCCGCAGTCCAGATACACGGTGTGCACCAGGCGGTAGCCGTAGCGCTGCGCCACCTGGTGGATATCTATTCCGTTGCCGTGCGCGTCCTTGCGAATCAGGCCGATCGCCTTCGGTGTCTCGCTCTGCATCGTGGGTCCCCTGTCGTATCCCCGGCTGGTAGGCACCCGCCGCCGAGGGCTCGACCACTCGGCGGCGGGGCTGTGCAGAGCGTCATGCCGAGACGAGCGGAAATTGTTCCCGGAGGGAACATCTGGGTCCGCGTCCGGTCGCCAGGACGTCGCCTGAGACATAGGGGACAATGCACTCGAGGCGTGGGTACTCGACAGGGAAAGCGCAGGTGCGCGGCATGACCGACGAACCGGACACCTACATAGGGCAACGGGTGCGCCAGATCCGGGCGCGGCGCGGAATCTCACAGCAGGTGCTTGCCGACCGCGCAGGTATCGGCCGCTCGGTGCTGGCCAAGTACGAGACCGGGCTACGGCCGGTCGACTCCCGGCGCACCCTGTTGGCGCTGGCCGGCGCACTCGGCTGCACACTCGGCGACCTCACCGGCGACGAGGACCGGATAGACCCGTCCACCAGCGCATTTCACCGGTCGGTCCCCGATATCGAAACCGCGCTGTGGACACAGGGCAATATCACCGACACCCGCCCGCCACGCACCCTGGACGAACTGACGGAGGCGGTCGAACTGGCGTCGCGGCTGCGCCATGCCGGGGACTATGCGGCGCTGGGTCCGCTGCTGCCCGATCTGTTGACCGATGCATACAGGCTGACCGGCGACGGCAGCACGGCGGCGTGGGACCTGCTGGCGACCACCACCTATGGGGTGTCCTCTGCGCTCCGACAGCGTGGCCATGATGCCCTGGCGTGGACGGCCGTGCGGGAATCCGAGCGGGCCGCCGAGCGCGCCGATTCACTGGCCCCGGTCGCCGCCGCGCAGTTCCTCAAGAGTCAGATTCTGGCGGCGCGCCCCGGTGCACTCGCAGCGTCCCTGACAACTGCGAGCGGGGCGGCCGACCGGCTGACCACCGACGCGCGCACGCGCGGGGAGCTGGAGACGGTCGGGATGGCACGCCTACAGGCCGGGTTCGCGGAGACCCTGGCCGGAGCAGATGCGGCATCACATCTCGAGGAGGCGGCGGAACTGGCGGAGCGGCTGGCCGACGCACCGTCGGGACCGAGTACCGCGCGCAATCGCACGTTCGGTCCGGCCAACGTTGCGCTGTGGCAAATGAGTTCGGCCGTCGAGCGGCGGGAGCCCGCCGAAGCGCTGCGGATCGCGGAGACCCTGACTCCGGCCGACCTCCCGAACGGAGTCCGCCACGCTCAGTTCTTCGTCGAACTGGGCCGTGCGCACGCGATGAAGCGCGATCACCGTGCGGCATTGAACGCGCTGCTGCGGGGAGAGCACGCCGCGCCTCAACACGTGCGCGGGATGGCGCCGGTGCGTGAGCTGGTGGGCTCGATGCTGCGCCAGGCTCAGCGCGATCTCACCACGGGGGACCTGGGACGGCTGGCGCAGCGCGTAGGCGTAGTGCCCTGACCAAGTGCCGGCCGCCGCGTCACGTAGAAAACGGTAATTCCGACGCGGCGAGTGCGGACGAGGTGAGGATGCGGGCTGAGCCTGCCGGTCCTGACGGCGGCCGCGGTCACCGGCACCAACGCGGAGAACGCCGGCCTCGGCTCGGCGTTGTTCAGCTCTGTGCAGCAGCTCGGTGGCGCGATCGGCGTCGCGGCCCTGGTCACAGTGGCCGAACGCCACGGTGGCGCCTCGGCCGGTTCCGCTGATTCGGCGGGCTTTTCCTTCGCGCTCACGATCGCGGCCGTCATCCTCGTCCTCGGCGCCGTCCTCATAGCTGCCCTGCTGCGAACAGACCGCCCGACCCCAGCCGCCGCCTCGACCGACGACCGGATATCGACAGCCGACCAGGGCTGACCCTCGACAGACGCCACGATCGCTCGGGCCGAGCAGCCCATGGCCAGGCCCGGCTGGAGAATTCCGCCATCCTGATTACCTGGACGATGACCATCGTCGGGAATTCTTCCCGCCGCTGGTAGTTCGGCTCCGGATACATACAATTTCGGAAATTGCCTTGTAGTGCAGCGAAAGAGAGAAGCTCGGTGTCCATTCCCAAGAGAAGTGCCCGGCGGTTATCGATCGTGGGCGCGGCGATGTCCGGTCTCGCGGCCATGGCGGTATCGACGACCGTCGGCGCGGGGCCCGCTCGGGCGCTGCCGCCCGGTGACGCGTTCTGCACACAGGTCCCGGTCGACAGCCGTGTCGATCTCGAATGCACGAATACCGATGTGGGCCCGGCAACCGCCGGAGCATTTGTACTGTGCAGCGACCTCCGCCCGCTGACCCAGGAGGCACGGATCCGCCCCGAATCCACAATCCGGTTGAGCCTGGACTGCGGACCCGGCGCACACCCGCTCTCGTGGAACGTGAACGCCAAAACCGACTATCAGAGCGACCGCGAACGCGACAGAGAGATCGACCACGAACGCCGCTCCGGCCACGATCACATCATCTGACGCCAGAGTTCGGATACCGAGCGCCCGAACCGTCGGTAATCGCCCCCGCGAGGGCGGTTACCGACGCGCCCACGGCCGGAATTCCTTTCCGGCCGAAGTTCGAATTCCCCAGGTGACGCCGTCGGCTGTTCTTCGGTGTGTTCGCTCATCGCTCCGGCGCGACACGAATCCCGGCGTCCTACAGCCCAATGCACGCCCCGGAACTCCGTCCGCACAGATGCCCAGCTCCGCCGCCGGATCTGTGGTGGTGGCCTTTCCCCTGGACTGCAGGCGATCAGCGCCGCCTGCTGCAGCGCTGCGCGCGCAGACGGACTCGGAATCCGCGGAGTCGGAAGCGGCGGCCAGACCTGAGATGACAGAAATTCCTGTCATCTCAGGAAGTAATCTTGTATGCTTCGAGGTATGTCGTCAGAAGAAGTTGAGCTCGGCTTCGCCGATGCAGTGGGCCGGCACTTCGCGCGCCAGAACGGCCTGCCGCCGATGACCGGGCGAGTGGTCGGGTGGCTGTTGATCTGCGATCCGGCGCAGCAGACCATCGCGGAGATGAGCGAGGGGTTGCACGTGAGTCGCAGCGCGGTAGCCGGCGCCGTCACCCAACTCGAGGAGTGGTCGTGGATCCAGCGTTCCCGCGCCGCCGGGGAGAGAGGCGACCGCGTCGAACTCGATTCCGCGATCTGGGTGCGGCTACTCGACAAGACCGAGGGCCATCGGTCGCTCGCGAGCTTGGCCCAGCGGGGCCTCGATCTCCTGGATGGTGCGCCGGATACCCGGCGATCCCGCCTGCTGGAGGCGGCCGCATTCGCCGATTTCCTCACCGAGCGGATGCCTGCGATCGCCGCCGAATGGGCCGCGCGCCGTAACGAGCTTCGCGCTACGCGCGACCTGCCCGGCGCCGAGACAGCAACTCACGCCTAGCACCTCCCTGTGAGCCGGTTGACGGTCCCTTCGGCGACCGGCGGCGCGAGCAGCAGGCAAACCACCTGAACATCTCACCAACGGGCTCGTGCCGCGGGCCCGCGATTCCTGCTGCCCTGACCCGGGCTCGCGACCGCCGCGGACCGGCAGACACCTCACGAAAAGGATCCACCTGATGAGTTTCGATATCGCCCGATGGCAGACCCGTCTCGACGAGCTCCGCGCCGCGCACCATGTACCCGGCGCATCACTGGCCGTGCTGGAAGGTGGCATCATCCACGAACTGGCCAGCGGAGTGCTGCATCGCGGCACCGGTGTCGAGGTCACGACCGACTCGGTGTTCCTGGCCGGATCGCTGGCAAAGCCCTATACCGCGACGCTGATCATGCAGCTGGTCGACGCCGGCCACCTGGACCTCGACGCCGCGGTGGTGGACGTACTGCCGGAGTTCGCCACTCCGGACCCGGCAGCCACCAAGGCCATAACCATCAGGCAGTTGCTCTCGCACACCGGCGGCGTCACCAACGACTTCATGTACGACAGCGGGCGCGGCGATGACTGCATCGCCGAGTATGTGCAGGCCGCACGGGAGGTCCCGCTGGATCTGCCTCCGGGCCGGGCATTCTCCTACGGCAGCCTCGGATACGTCGTGCTCGGCCGCGTCATCGAGGTGCTGACCGGCAAGACCTGGGATCAGGCGTTGAAGGACATGCTGTTCACCCCGCTGGGCCTGGAGCATTCGATGACACTGCCGGAGGAGGCGCTGCGCTTCCGGGTGGCCATGGGTCATATGGGGGAACCGGGCCGAGATCCCGAACCGGCACCGGTATGGGACATGATGCCGCGCTCGACGTCGCCGGCCGCGCGGGTCATCGTCTCCGCCGGGGACGTCGCCCGATTCGCCGAGATGCACCTCGACGGCGGACTCGCCCCCGATGGCACCCGCATCTTGTCCGCGGACGCAGTCGCCGTCATGCAACACCATGAGGTCGAGACCCCGGACAAGTGGACTGTCTCCGCCGACGCCTGGGGTTCGGGTTGGACGCTGCACAATTGGAACGGGGTCTTCGGTTTCGGTCACGACGGCAGTGCCGTCACACAGCACAGCTACCTGCGCGTCATCCCGCACGCCGGTGTGGCCATAGCCCTGCTCACCAATGGAGGTGGCTTCGTCCGCCTCTATGACACCCTCTTCCGGGAACTGCTGGCAGAACTGACCGGGGCGCAGATGCCGCCGCTGTTCGCCGCGCCGGCGACCCCGCCCGTGGTCGACCTCGCACCGTTGCTGGGCGAATACGAGCGCGAGGGCGTTCGCACCACCATCACCCCAAGCGGCCACGGCCGCGCGCACATTCGATACGAGTTCACCGGCAGCATGGCCCACCTGTCGCCGCCGCTGGAGGCCGACATGGTGCCGGTGTCGGACACGGTGTTCGCCGCCGAGTTCGGTCTCGGCGGCGAGGACTACACCCCCGTGGTCTTCTCCACCATGACCGACGGTTCCCCATGTGTGTACGTCAGCATGCGTGCCACCCCCAAGACGGCCTGACTCCGGCCGGGCCATAAGGGAATTCCATGACCCTCCTCGAAATCCGGCGTAAATGGCATCGCCCATTGATGGTCAGTTCGGCCGTGCTGGCCGGGCTCGTGCTCGTATCCGGTCTCGGCCTGCTGGTGGACGACCGCGAATTGCTCGGCGAGTCGATATGGCTGAAGCCACTCAAATTCAGCTTCGCATTCGGCATCTACGCTGCCACCCTGGCATGGCTGCTCGCGAAGCTGGATAGGGGAAGACGCGTGGGCTGGTGGATGGGCGTCGTGTTCGCGGTGTTCGCGGTGATCGAGGTCGGACTCATCACCATCATCGCGGCGCGTGGCTCGTTCAGTCATTTCAATGTCGGTGACGCGGATCCCGTGAATCGGGTGCTTGTTGCGATATTCCAGAACGGTGTACCGGCAATCTTCTTCTCCAACCTGGCCATCGCGGTTGTGGTGCTCATTCAACGCACCTGCGATCAAGCATTGTCCAGGGCGATGCGCGCGGGAATCGTCCTGTCCACAATCGGCACGACCGTGCCGCTCTGGTTGGGCGTCGGCGTCAATGCTCGCGAACGGACAGTCGCCGACGCCGACGGTGCGACGGTGACATTGTTCGGCGCGCACGGCATCGGAGATCCTGACGGCGCCGGCATGCCTATAACCAACTGGAGTACCACCGGCGGCGATATGCGAGTGCCACATTTCATCGGCATGCACGGCATTCACATAATGTTGCTGACCGCTGCCCTGCTGGTCGTACTCGCGACTCGTTACCCATGGTTGCGCGACGAGAGAGTGCGCGCACACCTGATCGGGATCGTCGCGCTCGGCTACATCGGGCTGCTGGCGGGGGTGGCCTGGCAAGCCCGTCGCGGTCAGTCCCTGATCCACCCCGACAGGCCGACCCTCGTCCTCTTCGCTGGGCTGGCACTGGCGACGACAGCCGCGATCGCGAGCTCGATCATCGCCGCCGAGCGACGACCCGCCTCGCCCGGCGCGACCGAATAACGGACGCCCATTCGGCGGCGCGCGACTCGCGCCCGGCGATCGACAGGTCACCCTTGCCACCCAATAGGTCAGAGTACTGGTCGCAATTATGACCGACCGATATCATGTCCACATGGAGATCATCCCCATTACCGAGGCCAAGGCGCGCATTGCCGAGCTCGCCGACCGAGTGGCGCGCGAGCACGATCATTTCACCATCACTCGCAACGGCCGTGCCGACGTGATGCTGATTTCCGTCGCCGAGTACGAGTCGATGCAGGAGACACTGGAGATCCTGAGCGACAGCGACACCATGGCCGACCTCCGCCAGTCCATCGAAGACTTCGCCTCCGGCGACACCTTCGATGTCGATGAGGTCCGCGCTGAGCTGGAAAAGCGCCGTCGCGGTGCCGCGTGACCACAGCACCCGAGCCCTACTCCGTGATCATATCCGCCCAGGCTCGCCGCAACATTTACGAGAACCTGCCCGCTGATGTCGCGTTTGCCGCCATGGAGACTATTACCGGGCCGATCTCCACCAATCCGCACCGAGTAGGCAAGCCCCTGGATGAGCCTTTCGATGGATTCTATTCAGCTAGACGTGGCACCTATCGAATCGTCTACCGCATCAACGAGGACAAGCACGCGGTCGAAATCCACTCGGTTCGGCACAGGCGCGACGCCTACCGCTCGTAGGCCGCCCTTCGTCCATGCGTGAACAGCGCCACCACGTTGTAAATAATGTGGTGGCGCTGCGCTGTTGCGCGTCGTCCAGATCCATTTCCCGCGGTCAGGGAATTCCGGCCTCGATGTGGGCGAGTTGGGCGGCGAGGATCTCTTCGAAAGCGATGCGACGTTCTGCGCCGAGGGGGCGGACGTCGCGCGCGAAGTGGGCCAGGGCAGGGAAGCGTTCGGGGTCGGCGCCCAGTACCGCGACGCGGAACAGCTCCATACCCTGGTCGTACTCGTCGGGGGTGAGAGCGCTGACCCCGGCCTCGGAGGCGATCAACGCGGCGACGAGGATCGCGAGCCGGTGGTAGCGCGTCGGGATCTCCTGGTCGGGGAGGCCGGAGTCTCGCAGGGCCTGCAGTATTTCTTCCATGACCAGCCGGGAACCGGATCCGCCTGACGCGTAGCGCCCCCAGATCGCCGCGAGCTGGGGATGCTGCCCGAAGGCTTCTCGCAGGCGCAGGGCCGTGGCGGTGATGCGTTGTTTCCAGTCGCCCTCGGGGCGGTAGCCGTCCATGGCGGCCAGCAAGATCCGGTCGGCGACCGCGCGCAGCAGTTCGGTCTTGTTGCGGAAGTGCCGGTAGAGGCTGGAGGAATCGGTCCCGAGCGCTGCGGCGAGTTTGCGCACGCTGAACGATTCGGCGTCGCTCGTGCGCAGCAGTTCCGTCGCCGTGTCCAGGATTTCCTCGGTCGACCAACGCCTTCGGCCTGCCATTGCGCTCCTCTCGTCCGGAGCCCAGTCTAACGCATGCACTTGATGTTGCACGCACCGCGTGCATAATGGGGACAAAGTCATTGCTACCGGCGACCGCTCCGCCGCCCATCGATCGAAAAGGACACGAACAATGACGAATTCACTGGGTTCCGCGGACCTGACCGCCGCGCTCGAAGAACTCCACCGTGCGGGTATGCCGGGCGTGTTCGCCGAGGTGCGTGACGGCGACCGACTCTGGCGCGGCGCCGCCGGGGTCGCCGACCTCGCCACCGGCCGACCCGTCACGCCTGATATGCGACACCGGGTCGGCAGCATCACCAAAACGTTCACCGCCGCGGCCGTACTGCGGCAGGTCGAGAACGGCCGGATCGAGCTGGACACACCGATCGGTCACTACTTACCGCATCTGGTCCCCGGGGAACGCGGCGCGGCGATCACGGTCCGGATGCTGCTCAACCACACCAGCGGCCTCGCCGAATACCTCTTTCACGCCTACGACTCGTTGCGGGCGTTCCCCGCGTTGGCCGACACGGGCCCCGAAAGCCTGGACGACAACCGGCTGCGGCGTTTCGACCCCACCGACCTGATCGAGCTGGGAGTCACCGCACCCGCCGTCGGCACACCGGGCGGGACACCCGGGGTGTATTCCAACACGAACTACCTGCTCCTGGGCGAACTCCTGACCGAGGTCACCGGGATCGCGGCGGAGAAGTACATCACCACCGACGTGATCGAGCGCGCCGGGCTCCGCGACACGGAACTTCCGACCGGAACGCATATCGACGGACCGCATTCACAGATGTACGAGGCCTGGTTCGGCAAGGTCGACCCACCACGTGACTACAGCGTCTTCGATATGTCGTGGACCAGGCCGTCCGCATCGCTGATCTCGACCGTCGCCGATCTCAACCGCTTCTTCAGGATGCTGCTCGCCGGCGACATCATCGAGCCGTCGTCGCTGGCGCAGATGCAACGCACCGTCCCGGTGATCTCCTTCGAGGGAAAGATCGTCCAGTACGGCCTCGGCCTGCATCGGTGGGATGCACCCGGCCGCGGCGTCTTCTGGGGCCATGACGGCTCGACCTGGGGCGCCGGCGCGATCGCCATGATCCGCGAGGACGGCGAACGACAGCTGTCCGTCGCGGTGAATTTGCAACGGTGGAACAGGCTCGACGACACCGGCGCACCGCAGCCGCATCCCATCGACGCCGCACTGTCGGCGTTGCACGAGACAGCCATGGGCGGCACCGCCACAGACACCTCGCCGGGAAAGCAATGAACGCGCCCGCTGTGGCAGAGGATCGGTCGACGCCGTCGGCCCGCCACGATGAGGTGGCAGACCGACAGGTGAGTACGGGACGGCTCCTGCGCCCGTATATCGGAGGTTTCGTTGCCGTTGCCGCCCTGCAGGTCATCGGCGCTGTCGCGGGTTTGGCACCGATGCTCGCGGTCGTCGAGCTGGGCCGGGTGCTGCTGTCGCCCGGACCCATCGATCACGATTATGTGTGGTTCGTCGTGCTCGCGGGAGCGACCGGCATGTTCGTCCGGCTGGTGTTCACTGCCGCGTCGTCCGCGGTCGGCCATTTCCTCGACACCGACGTGCAGCTGATGTTGCGCCGCCAACTGGCCGCACGGCTCGGGCGGGTGCCGATCGGCTGGTTCTCCAGCCGCCGAAGCGGTGAACTGGCCAGGGTGGTCGGCGATGACGTCAGCGCCGTGCATCCGTTCATCGCTCACTCCCCCGGCGAACTGATCTCGGCTTTCGTCGTGCCGCTGGTGTCGCTGACCTATCTGTTCAGCGTCGATTGGCGCCTGACACTGATTACGCTGATCCCGTTGTTGCTGGCGGTGGGGCTGATCCCGTTGATGATGACTCCGCAGCGGCTGCGCACGGAGAAGGAGCTCGATGCGGCGATGGGGCGGATCGCCAGTTCGGTCGTCGAATTCGTCCAGGGCATCGCGGTGGTCAAGGCATTCGGCGCTGCCGGGCGCGCCCACCGCAAGTTCATCGCCGCAACCGACGATTTCGTCGGCGTCTTCGACCGATTCGTACGTGGTATGTCGATGATCGGCGCCGGGATGCAACTCGCGCTCGCCCCTCCTTTCGTGCTGTTGGTCGTACTGACCGGCGGTGCGGCGCTGATCACCACCGGTGGGATGGTCGCGGCCGACCTGCTGCCCTTCCTACTGCTCGGATTGAGCTCGACCGCTCCGGTATCGGCACTTCTCGGCCACCGCTTCGATGACGTCCAGGCAGCCCGCCGCGCGTTCGGGCGAATCGAGGACGTGCTCGCGGTACCGCCCCTTCCCGAACCTGTCCGTCCGATCGCACCGCACGGCCGTCGGGTGGAGTTCCGTGCAGTCGGATTCTCCTACGACGGCGCTCGAGAGGTTCTGCGTGGGATCGACCTCGACCTCGAGCCCGGCACGCTCACCGCGATCGTCGGACCGTCGGGAAGCGGCAAGTCGACGCTGGTCCAGCTGCTACCCAGATTCTTCGACCCGACTCACGGTTCGGTCCTGCTCGGCGGTGTCGATCTCCGCGAACTCGACAGCCGCACGTTGTATCGAATGGTCTCCTTCGTCTTCCAGGACGTGCGACTGCTGCGCGCCTCCGTCGCCGACAACATCGCGCTCGCCGTCCCGCATGCCGAGCTCGACGATGTGATTCGCGCCGCCGAACTGGCCGATATCCATGACCGGATCATGGAGCTTCCACGTGGCTACGACACCGTGATCGGCCAGGATTTCCGGTTCTCCGGTGGTGAGGCACAACGGATCTCGATCGCCCGCGCACTGCTCGCCGACACCCCGGTGCTGGTACTGGACGAAGCGACCGCGTACGCGGACCCCCGGACCGAGCAGGCGATACGCCGGGCTCTGACAACGTTGCCGGGCGATCGGACGATCCTGGTCATCGCCCACCGCCTCGAGACGATCGCCGACGCCGACACGATAGTCATGCTGGAAAACGGATCCATCGTCGAGCACGGCGCCCCGGCCGAACTGCTGGCTCGAGCCGGAAAATTCGCCTCCTTCTGGAACTCTCACCGATCGGCGGTCCCCCGATGATTCCGATATTGCTGCGTGTGCTGGGACGGCAGTACGCCGCGCCGGTGCGCCGCACCGTGATGCTGTTGACGATCACCGCGATCGCCGAGGGCCTGTCCTATGGACTGCTGATACCCGTGCTGGGCGCACTGTTCGGGCCCACGCCCGACGATGTGTGGCCTCGGCTCCTCACCTTCGGGGCTGCGATCACCGGCTACGCCGTGCTGCGCTACCTCAGCGATCTCTCGGGCTTCCGTGCTGGAACCACCCTGCTGCACGGCCTGTTCCACCGACTCGGCGATCATCTGGCCAGGCTGCCCATCGGCTGGTACGACAAGAGCCGCGTCGGCGAAATATCCGTGCTGGCCGGCAACGGTGTCCTGCAGGTGATGGGGGTGATCGCGCACCTGCTGGCACCGTTCATCGCTGCCTGCGTCACTCCGCTGACGATCATCGTGGTGATGCTGGCGGTCAACTGGCAACTCGGGCTCGCCGCGCTGGCCGCCGTCCCGGTGATCGTGGCGATCCAGGTCTGGACAACGCGCGCGCTCGGTGCCACCGACGCCGAGCGCACCGCACGCGACCAGCAGGCGACGGACCGCGTCATCGAGTACCTCCAGGCCCAACCGGTTCTTCGCGCCGGCGGCCGGAGCACTGAACGCTTCGGGTTGCTCGATGACGCACTGGTGGGAGTCCGGCAGGCCACTCGCCGTACCGTCGCCTCGGTGGTGCCCGGCACCGTCGGTTCGGCGTTCGCTGTGCAGACGGCATTCGCGCTGATAATGGTGTTGGGGACCCACCTCGCGCTCGGCGGTGACATCGGCACGGTGGAGCTGCTGACGGTTCTCGTGCTGGCCGCCCGATGTGCCGATCCGCTGCTGTCGTTGACCGAACTCGGTGGCCCACTGCGCGGCGCCCGTTCCGAGCTCACCAGGCTGGACGCGCTGTTGCAGACCGACACACTGTCCGAACCGCCGGAACCGATCGAGCCGACACGACACGACCTCGCCTTCGAATCCGTCACTTTCCGCCACGGTGACCGAACGGTGCTGGACGAAGTATCGCTGTTCGTACCGGAAGGACAGACCCTCGCGGTGGTCGGGCCGTCCGGCGCGGGCAAGAGCACCATGCTGCAACTGCTGGCACGTTTCCACGACGTCGACGCGGGCACGGTGCGCGTGGGCGGTGTAGACGTGCGCGCGATCGGTTCCGAGGTCCTGATGGCGCAGATCGCCATCGTCTTCCAGGACGTCTACCTCTTCGACGCCACGATCGAGGAGAACGTCCGACTCGGCCGCCCCGCCGCCTCCGACGCCGAGGTGCGGGCCGCCGCCGCCACGGCACGGTTGGACGAGGTGATCGACCGGTTGCCCGCCGGCTGGGCAACCGACGTCGGTGAGGGCGGTGCTCTGCTGTCGGGCGGTGAACGCCAACGGGTCTCGATCGCGCGGGCTCTGCTGAAGGACGCGCCCATCGTGCTACTCGACGAGGTGACCTCCGCCCTGGACCCGATCAACGAGGAAGCGGTGCAGACCGGCCTCGAACGTTTGACGACGGGCCGGACCGTGGTGACGGTGGCGCATCGGCTACAGACCGTCCAACGCGCCGATCGCATCGTATTCCTGGACGCAGGCGGCAGAATCGTGGAGGCGGGCAGCCACGCGCAACTACTGCGCCGCGCCGGCCGATACGCCGAATACTGGCACATCTCCTCATGACCGTGCCGGCGGCAATATCGAAAACAAATGTGCCCGCAGTGTCTTTCGGAGGCTCTCGACGCTGATCGAGCCGTGCGGGGTGACCATATCGATGGTCAAGCCACCGATGATGGCGGTCAGTCGTCGAGCCTGCTCACCGGGCTCCGGTACCTCGAGAACACGAAGCGCGTCGGTGATCACGTCGTGCAGATCGACAGCCATCTGTTCGGTCGCGGGCCGGAAGATCGGATTCACTCGTGCGGCAACGATGAACTCCAGCAGCACAATCGATTCGGCACGGCGCTCGTCATCGATCGGAAGCAATTCCTCGACCAGAGCCTGTAGGGCATCGACGGCCGGTGTACCGGTGAGCCCGCGCAGAGTTCCGGTCGAATGGCGGGTCAGCCTGTCCCCCATGCGGTCACCGACTTCCGTCACTGCCGCGACGAGGAGGTCGCGGTGATCATCGAAGTAGTGGCGCACGGAGCCGATGTTCAACCCCGATTCCGCGGCGACCTTACGCAATGAGAGACCGGTGAGACCTTCGGACACCACGAGACGGAACGCCGCCTCCACGACGTCCCGGCGTCGCTTTTCCGCATCGATCCGAGCCGGCATTCACAAATTGAATCACACACGTGATACATAGCGAAGAGCGAATCATGAGCGGTTGCGCGTGACGCGTTTCTCGTCCCATACGGGCTCGGGAGCTTCGTAGACGACCCCGTCCGCACCGAAGACCAGGAATCGGTCGAAGTCCCTGACTTCTCGACCACGAGGCCAGGGCGACGACGGCCGGGTGTGGTCACAGCACGAGAGACCAGTTCGATCATGGTTCCGAACTGGTCTCTCGGTGATCGGTGAGCCGCTCAGCCGCGATAGATCTCGACGTAGGCGTTGGTGGGCACGGCGACGACACCGGGACCCATTCCCGTGCAGCCTGCGGTGATGCGCTGGCCTTCCGGAGTGAAGGGGTAGCTGAGAACAGAATAGGAACCGACACCGTACAGCGGGAACGGCCCGCTCGCGTAGAGGCCGAAACAGTCGACATGCAGGACGTAGTTGCTTCCCCCGTCCGGTGCGCACGTGGCCGACGCACCCAACAGGTCACGTTGGACGGCGCAATCCTGTGGCGCCGCTTGGGCGGCGCCCGAACCGACGACCACTACGGCGGCCACACCCGAAAGAGCGGCGGCTGCGATTCGTGCGGTGGCTACAAGCGTCTTCTTCATGGAACTCCCTCGATGTTTGTTGATTGCGGCGCCATCTGATCTTCGTATCAGAGCCGCTCGATGTTACGCAGGGTGCCGACGGCGTTCGGCAGGCCGGAAATGGTTCGAGCCGTAAATACGGATCGCCCGAAGCGTACGTGCGATGGTCGCCGCGATATGCCACCACCAGCAGGAAGCCCTGGCGGACTGATCGGCCTTCTCACGGTCTCGGCCCAAATGATCGAAAAGTGCAATGTGCGTAGAACAGATTTCGGGCGACCGTCGACGGAAGAACGGCGCCGCTCTCGCGAACCAGATCTTTGCAGAATGCCCTTTCCGGATGAATCGAGTTTTCGGTACAAGTCACGATGAAGGGACGGGCGGCAGCACACGGCCGAGTAAAGGCAGCGCAGTCACTACACAGAATTCCTCGGCTCAGCCTTGATCACCCGGCCAGCACAGTGCCCAGATCAGCACGGCTACCGGCAGACCTATCACGGCCACCCATCCGAGCGTGATCATCGCTCGGTTCCTGGGGTCGACCATCGGGCGAAGGACAACCGAGGCGACAGCGTCTCCACATCGGCAACATCCATGACCCTGTTCAACTCCACCGGGCCGAGGTGCTCCGGAGAAGGAAGGACCACCACCTCGGCCCCGGCGTTGCGAGTCTGTTCGGCGACCGACAGCACCGAACGCTCATCGGGCCACATGACCCGGTAGCCGAGGCGCCGCGCGAACCTCGATACCCGCGCCCGGTCCCATCCGGGGGCAGAGCTCACGTCGTCGTCGACCCATCCGAACGCGACCGGCCGGCTGTGTTCGAGCATCGTTGGTCCCCCTGCTGTTGTATTCCGACCTGGAATGCACCCGCCCGCGGGTGTCGGAGATCTACCCGGCGGTGAGCCCAAAAAAAGACGCTATGCGGATGGTTTCGGCGTCGGAACGCTTACGGTGTTTGCAGGTGGCAGACACTGTTTGCAGTGCTTGATCGTCGACGTGGAAGGGGTGCCGTCTTGTCGGAGCAGACCACAGGATCGGCCCTGCGCGCTGCGCGCGAGGCGGCAGGGTTCGGGCTGCGTGAGTTCGCTCGGCAAACCCATTGGAGCGCGGCTTATCTTTCGCAGGTCGAGCGCGGCCAGCGACCTGTCGGCAATGAGATCCGGCAGGCGTACGCGGACGCACTGGGCACCGACCCCGACGTGCTGATGCCGCCGCCCGGCGATCCGCTTCGCATCGCACACGAGTGGCTGTTGTCCGATCCGCCCCCGCACGAACACATGGCGGCGGGACGGCGGGTCGGGTCGAGCTTGGCTGCTGAGATGGAACGGCGGGTGGTGGAGCTACGTCGTCTGGACGACGCAGTGGGAGGGAGCACACTGCATTCGGTCGTCAGGTGTGATCTGGACGCCGCCCGCGCGGTGGTGCGCGACGGCTCGCATTCTTCGCCGGTGCGGCGGCGGCTGCTTCGGGTTGTCGGCGAACTCGCACAGCTCGGTGGATGGGTCTACGCCGACGCTGGGCGCTACCACCAGGCACAGCGGATCTACCTGGACGGTATGGCAGCCGCGACCGAGGCCGGAGACCGGCCGCTCGCCGGCCAACTGCTGTCAACTCTGAGCTACCAGACCGCCAATATCGCAGACCCACGGAACGCCGCGCTGCTGGCGCGGACTGCACTGCGGGGCGCCTCAGCCGATGCGCCACCTGTGGTGTGCGCGCTGCTGGGTGAGAGAGTCGCGTGGGCTGCGGCAAAGGCGGGTGATGTTGAGGCGGCGCGACGGGCGCTCGACGCGGTGGACGACGAATACGACCGCCGCCGACCGGGCGACGACGAACCCGACTGGACGTACTGGCTCAACCGCGACGAGATCGACGTGATGCGCGCCCGTAGCGCGGTGGAGCTGGGGGACGCTGCCACCGCCGAGGCGCTGTTGTCGCCGGTCCTGGCGCGGTTTCCAGCTGAACGGAAACGAGAGGCGGCACTGTACCGATCCTGGCTGGCCGAAGCGTACGCGCGCGGTGGGCAGCAGATCGCCGCCCGGGAAACCTTGGAGAGGGTGCGCGTAGACGCTGCCGACCTGGGGTCGGCGCGGCTCGAATACCGGGTTCACGAGGTCGAGAAGATCCTTACCGGAATCCTCGATCGAGCGACTATCGGATCAGCGCCGTACGGAACCACAAACGAGTCGCCGCCGGTCTTTCCACCCCGGTAGCCGCACCTGCACACCGGGGCCTTTGTCCCTGTTGAGCGGGGCGTACCTCCGCACCCGCAACGTCAGTACGTGTAATCCCGGAATGTCATCACACCGCCGACCAGGATTGCCAGCACCGTGAGGATATAGACAGTGACCCGCAACCACATCGGCCCGTAATAGCTGACCGCCAGCGACGCACCGAGCGCAGCGAGAATCAGCACCACCCCGTAGAAGGGTGTCCGTTGCTCCCTGTCAACCATGCCTCCAGTGTCCTCCGGCCCCGCGTCGGGTGGCAATGCCGAGTCGCGCCGCGGCCGGTTTCCGGGACACCGCCCTACCGGAACGGGAGTTCCGCGCCTCCTGTAGGCGCAGTTCGGCCTAGGATTCCGAGGGTGGGACTGCTGTTCGGGACGCGGGCGTCGGATTCGCCGTGGGTCGAATCGGTGTGGACCTGCCGCAGCGGGCATGTCTCGGAAATGACCTCGGACGCGCCCGGACCGCCGCGCTGCTGCTGACCTCGGGTGAGGCGCCGGGCGATGTCGTCGACAAGCTCGGGTATTACGACGAGCCGCATCTCGCCCGCGCGCTGCGCCGGTATGTCGGGCGGACCGCCCAGCAGCTGCGGGCCGGGACCGGCGGTGTGATCGCGCTCGATCCCGGTCAGCGCACCACGTCGTAGACGAGTTTGGTCACGCCGTTGGAGTAGGTCGCCGAATCCCGGACCCGTAGCTCCTGTGCCTCGCGATCCGTGCGGCTGAACAGGCTCTTGCCCGCTCCCAGCAGCACCGGGAACACCAGCAGGTTGTATCGGTCGATCAGGTCGGCGTCGGACAGGCTCCGGGCCAGTTCGGCACTGCCGTGGATGTAGATGGCGCCGCCGTCGGCTTGCTTCAGTTCTGCGACGTCGTCTGCCGACCGCAGGATCGTGATCGGACCCCACCCGTCGATCAGCGCGTCGTCGGTCAGACTCGCGGAGACGACGTACTTGGGCAGGTCCTTGTAGGCGGCATGGTCCTCG
The DNA here is from genome assembly GCF_035956715.1 of Nocardia sp. NBC_01329. Lineage (NCBI taxonomy): Bacteria > Bacillati > Actinomycetota > Actinomycetes > Mycobacteriales > Nocardiaceae > Nocardia > Nocardia sp. NBC_01329. The sequence continues at coordinate 5,014,916 of NZ_CP108381.1, forward strand.
GAATCGCGCCAGGTCGGGGCGAACGCCTCGTAACTGCGGCGACCGAACATCAGCGCGGACGTATCGGCGAGCTCCTCCCCCTTGAGCGAGTACGCCTCGGGCACGAACTCGGTGTCCATCACCCAGCCACCGCTGCGGTGCCCCTCGGCCTTGCCGCCCGGGGAATCCACAACGCCGTCCAGCGACATGAAGCCGGTGTAGACGAGTTCGCGTGCCATGTGTTCCTCCTGAGTATCGGGCATCGGATCGTGCCGGTGGTCAGCCTAGGAACAGCGGCCACCGGTGTCTTGGACGAAACCGACATCCGGCACCCGTTGCGGCGCGGGACGGCGTGAGCACGCGCCCGAGCCGGCCGATTCCGCCGGTGACCGGTATCCCAGAGACCCATCGTGTCAGCAGTCATGTCAGGTCGGCGTCAGGGCCGTATCAGCCGGGCCGCCGACAGTACTTTCCATGAGCAATACAGCGATCGCGGCCTCGGGGCTGCGGAAGGCATACGGGGACAGAACCGTCCTCGACGGTATCGATCTGAATATCGGTGCCGGCACGATTTTCTCCCTGCTCGGCCCCAACGGCGCGGGTAAGACGACCACGGTGAACGTGCTGACCACCCTGTTGACCGCCGACGGCGGAACAGCGCGGGTCGCCGGACACGACATCGCCACCGAGACCGAGGCGGTGCGGGCATCCATCGGGGTCACCGGGCAGTTCGCGGCGGTGGACGATCTGCTGACCGGCGAAGAGAACCTGGAGTTGATGGCCGATATCCACCGGTTGAAAGGTGCCGAGCGCAAGCAGGTGGTCACCGAACTACTGGATCGGTTCGATCTGACGGAATCGGCGCGGAAGCGGGCCGCCACCTATTCCGGCGGTATGCGGCGGAAGCTGGATCTGGCGATGACACTGGTGACCCGGCCGGAGGTCGTTTTCCTGGACGAGCCGACCACCGGGCTGGATCCGCGGAGCCGGCGCACCATGTGGGAGATCGTGCGGGATCTGACCGGCCAGGGGGTGACCATATTCCTCACCACCCAGTACCTCGAGGAAGCCGACCAGCTGGCCGACCGGATCGCAGTGCTCGACCGGGGGCGCATCGTCGCCGAGGGGACTGCCGACGAGTTGAAGCGCCGCGTGCCCGGCAGCTGTATACGGCTGCGGTTCACCCAGGTCGCGGAACTGGATGCGGCGGCACGGGTGATGCCCGATTCCACTCGGGACGACGAGGCGCTGTCCCTGCGGGTTCCGGGCGACGGCGGTTCCACATCACTACGCCATGTGCTGGATCGGCTCGACGAGGCGTCACTCGAGGCCACCGAGGTCTCCGTTCACACTCCCGATCTCGATGATGTCTTCCTTTCCTTGACCGGCCACGCGACCACGGAGGTAAACACGAAATGAGCACGATCACCGCACCGCTGGCCGATTCGTCGATCATGCTGCGCCGCAACTTCAAGCACATCGCCCGGAATCCGGTCACGATCTTCAACGCGGCCTTCATGCCGGTCGTGATGATGTTGATCTTCGTCTACGTATTCGGCAGCGCCTTCGACGTCGGCGGCGATTACATCGACTACGCGACCCCCGGAATGCTGCTGCTGGCCGTCAGTTACGGACTCTCGGGCACCGCCGTGGCGGTGAGCTCGGATATGTCGAAGGGCATCATCAACCGGTTCAAGGTCATGGACGTCTCCCGCAGCGCGGTACTGACCGGCCACGTCGTCGCGACCATCCTGACCAACGCGGTAGCTGTTGTCGCGATCCTCGCGGTCGCGTTCGCGCTGGGGTTCCGGCCACCGGCGACGGGAATCGACTGGCTCGGCGCGCTCGGCGTCCTGGCGGCCACCTCGTTCGCGGCCTCCTGGCTCACGGTGGCACTGGGTATGGCGGCGAAAACACCAGAGTCCGCGGGTATGGGAGTGGTACCGCTGATCATGCTGCCGTTCGTGAGCACCGCGATCGTGCCGGCCGAGAAGATGGGGCAGGGCGTCCGGCAGTTCGCCCAGTATCAGCCGTTCACGCCGATCATCGAATCGTTGCGCGGCTTCCTGGCCGGCACCCCGTCCGGTGGACACACAGCAGCGGCGCTGGCCTGGTGCGCCGGGTTCGCGGTCGTCGGTTACCTGTGGTCCCGGACCACATTCAACAAGCGAGCGTGACGGCCGCCAGTTCCTGCCAGTCCGCCGACGCACCCTCCCGCGTCGCCTCGGTGAAGTCCGCTTCACCGAGGCGATCTCGTGCTGTCCGTTCGACCCGGGCCGCGTCCGGCTGCGAAAGATCGCGACCCCCGTGGACCGCGACACTCACCGCGAGCAGCCGCGCGGCCTCTACGTCGCGGTCCGAACGAAGCGCCAGATCCGCGATCCCGACGATCACCTGCGCGACCAGAATCGCATGCCCTGCCTCGGTCGCCGCCCGGAAGGCCGCGGCATGGTGCTCCCGTGCCTCCCCGAGATCGGTCGCGAGATAACCGAGCACGGTATGGATCGCCGCTGCGAGTTGCGGCGTCTCGGCTTCGCTGCCCAATACGGTTGTCGCGATCCCGATCTGCTCGTATGCCTGCGCGGTCTCGCCGCTCCACCGGGCCAACTCCGCTTTCGCCAGAGCCAACTCGGCCAGCGCGACCGGCCAGGCGACCCGACCCGCGCACCGCTGCGCTTCGGCCACGGCGGCCGCGCTCGCCTCGATATCACCGGCCAGCCAGTACAACTGGGCCTGCCGTGACAGCAGCCCGACGATATCCTCGGTCGCGCCGATCTCGGTGACCACCGCGAGGGCCTGTTCGAAAAGTTCACAGGCAGCGGCGAATTCGCCGTGGGTGGCGTGCCGGTTCGCCGCCTCGGTCAGCGCGAACGACATCCCCCACCGCTCGCCGAGTGCCCGGAACTCGGACAGCGCGCCGTCCAGATAGCTGCCCGCGACCGGTCCGTCCTGGCCGAGCACGATCCGCATCTTGCCCATCTGTAGCCGGGCCAGGGCACGCACCCAGGGGTCGGCGTCGGTGAGCAGCGGTTCGAACGCCGTCGGCAAGGCCTCCGGTCCGTGCAACATGCTCTCCAGGGCGGAGATGAACGCCAGGGCCGGATGCCCGGCATCCACACCCCGACCGGCTTCGTAGGCCTTGCGAATCCACTCCCCCACCTGGTTCGCGTCGTTGCGCCCGGAGCTCAGGAAATGCACGACCAGCGCGTACACCATGGCCCGGGTCGCGTCGTCCACCTCGGCGGGCAGATCGGCGACCGCCGTCACGAACTCCAGCCCCTCGGCCTTGTACCCGGCCAGCCACCAGTACCAGCCGGCGGCCGCGGCCAGCCGCACCGCCGCGGCGGCGTCGCCGGCCGCCAACGCGCCGCGCATCGCGACAGCGAGATTGTGATGCTCGGCCCCCAGGACAGCGAGCCACTCCAGCTGTTCGGCGCGGCGCAAGTGCGGTTCCGCGGTCTCGGCGAGGCCGGTGAAATACGCGATATGTGCTCGGCGCGCCGATTCCGACTCCCCGGCCTCGTCGAGCCGGCCCCGGGCGTACTGCCGGATCGTGTCGAGCATCCGATATCGCGGCTCGGTCTCGCCCGTCGTGCGCAGCAACGATTTCTCGGTCAGCGCGGTCAACAACTCGAGCACCTCCCACTGCTCGACCAGCGGGTTACCCGCGCCCCCTTGCCCTTCCGGGTCCGCGCAGACCTGTTCGGCCGCGGCCAGACTCGCGCCGTCGGAGAACACGGCGAGCCTGCGCAGCACCGTCCGTTCGGCGTCGCTGAGCAACTCCCAACTCCAGTCGACGACCGCGCGCAATGTCCGGTGCTGCGGAATCGCGGTGCGGCTGCCGCCGGTCAGCAGCCGGAACCGGTCGTCGAGACGGTCGGCGAGCTGTTCGAGGGACATGGTCCGCAACCGGGCCGCGGCCAATTCGATCGCCAGCGGGATCCCGTCGAGCGCCCGGCAGACGCGTGCCATGGTCGCGAGCGCGCGGGCGTCACCGGTGAGATCTTTACGCACCGCGCCCGCACGGTCCCGCAACAGTTGGACGGCCGGCGAAGCCTCGATCTCGGCGAGATCGGCATTCTCGGCGGGTAACGCCAGCGGTTCGACCTGCCACAAGGCCTCACCGGTGATGCCGAGCGGTTCCCGGCTCGTGGCCAGGATCCGCAACCGCCGGCACTCCCCGAGCACCCGGTGGGCGAAGGTAGCCACCGCTTCGATCACATGCTCGCAGTTGTCCAGGATCAACAGCGTCTCGCGGTCGCGAATCGCCGCGACGAGCCGGTCCACCGGTTCCGCGTCCGGGGTGCCGCCGAGCAGCGCGTCCCGCAGACCGAGGGCGGCGATCACCGATTGCGCCACATCACCGTTCGCCCCGAACGACGCCAGTTCGACAAGCCAGGCCCCGTCCGGCAGGTCGTCGAGCAGGGTCTGCGCGGTCTCCAGCGCCAGCCTGGTCTTCCCCGAACCGCCCGGCCCGGTCAGGGTGGTGAGCCGATGTTTCGCGATCAGATCGCGCACGGCGGCGATATCGGCGAATTTGCCCACATATCCGGTCAGCTCGGCGCGCAGGTTCGTCCTGCGTTCGTGGTTCTGCGCGCCCACTTCACCGCGCAACAGCGCGATATGCAACGCGGACAGTTCCGGTGAGGGATCCACCCCGAGCGTGTCGGCGAGCGCCTCCCGCGTGTCCTGGTACAAGGTCAGAGCCTCCGACCCACGGCCCGCGGCAGCGAGCGCCCGCATCAGCGCCACGACCAGCCGTTCCCGCACCGGGTGGCGGGCCACCAGATCGGTCAGCTCGCTCACCTGCTGCGCGCCCCGGCCCAGCCGGAGCTCCGACTCGTAGAGGTCCTCGGCCGCGGCCAAGCGCAGCCCCTCGAATCGGGTGATCAGCGCATCGACGGCTTCGCTGTCGCGCATATCCAGGTCCTGCATCGGCGCACCGCGCCACAGATCGAGAGCTTCGCGTAGCAGCCGGGCCCGTTCCGTGTCGTCACCGCCGCGGGCTCGGTCGAGGAGCAGTTCGAACCGCGCCGCGTCGACCGCGCGGGGTTCGACCGTGAGCCGGTATCCGCCCGCCTGCCCCTCGAGCGATCCGTCCGGCAACAGCCGGCGCAGCCGCGAGACCAGCGCTTGTAAGGCGTTCACCGCGTCGGCGGGCGGCTGCTCACCCCAGATCCAGTCGACCAGTGTCGACTTCGCGACGGCACGACCGGGTTCGAGAGCCAACGCGATCAACAACGCCCGCAACCGGACACCCGGTACCTCGATGGGGCCCCCGTCGTCTGCTCGGATATCGAGCGGTCCAAGCAACGCGATCTGCACCGGACCATTCTGCCGCAGCGGGCCGGTGGCTCGGTGTTCATGTGGGGATGTCGACGGCCGGCCGGGTCCAGAGGGTGAGATCGCTGCTGGTGGCGACTGCGAGAGTCCGGCCGGAGGGGGAGAATCCGGCGGCGCGGAAGGTGGAGTAGTCGGAGTGGAAGATGTGCCACCAGCCTTGATCTGGAGGGTCCGCGTAGATGTTGCCGCCTGCTGAGAGTAGGACGCGTTCGTTGGGCCATTCGGGCGTGACGATGTCCAGTGCCCAGCCATCGGAGGTCGTGTGATGCAGGCCTCCGCCGAAGAGACCGGCGATGTGGACCCGGGTGCCGGTGATCGGTCCGAGTCCCGGGCAGGTCAGATCCGCGGAGGCATCGGGTGTGCTGGTGTCGGGGTCAGGATCGCGGTCTCGGGCGATCTTCTCGCCGGTGACGGTGTCGAAGAGTCCGTGGCCCTCCGAGGAGACGACCAGGACCAGGTCGCGTCCGTCGTCGGGATGGACGGCGAAGCCGATGCCCAGCAGCCCACCGATAGGCGTTCCGCGATCCAGCACTGTGTGCCAGGGCGGTGGGGCCGGTACGACCGGGGCAGCCAGCAAGCGGTCGCGCAGCTGTTGCTGATAATCCGAGAGCATTCGGTTCCCCATCCAGTCCGTGATCCGTGTTCATGTGTGAATCCGCCGAGTAGATCTCGGTACCTCCGCCGACTGACAGGGCGGGACCCAGAAAAGCCAGGAGCCTCTCTCCTTTCCCCGAAATCCCACCGTAGTCGTGGAGGGTCGGGGCAGTGAAGTCTGTCGTCACCGGACGATCAGATCGATGACCAGGACGAACACCGTGTCAGTGGATGTGTCAGGGCAATGTCAGGCCGATATCAGGGTGCCCAGCGACAGTTCTCGTATGAAAAGCCCAGCAGTCGCGACGCCCGGCCCGGTCGGTCCGGGCGCCCGGTCGGAAAGGAAACCGATGGAACTCCGGGTCGACCGGGAGCGCTGCATCGGCGCCGGTATGTGCGCGTTGATCGCACCCGCGGTGTTCGACCAGGACGAGGCCGACGGCCGGGTGCGCGTCCTCGATCCCACCCCTTCGGCCCCGCACCACCCGACAGTCCGCGAAGCCGCCCACAGCTGTCCCGCGGCCGCGATCGGCCTCCTCGAACCATGACCCGGCGCTCCGCAGCCCGGACACCGAACAAACACCACGAACAGGAATACGATGAGCGACACTGCCTCGGTCCCGCACGGCCTTCCCATCGACCGTGATGCGGGCCCCTTCGACCCGCCCCGGGCGATCACCCGGCTGCGCGAGACCCGCCCGGTCAGCCCGTTGATCTTCCCCGACGGCCACGAAGGATGGCTCGTCACCGGCTACGACGAGGTCCGTGCTCTTCTGGCCGATACCCGCTTCAGCTCCCGCCAGGACATCGGTGTCCTGCACGCGCTCGACGCGAGCCCGGACATGCCTGCCCAGACCGAACCGTCCCCGCAGATTCCGGGTGTATTCGTCGCCATGGACCCGCCGGACCACACCCGGCTGCGGCGCAAACTCATCGGCGCGTTCACCGTCCGGCGGATGAAGGAGCTCGAAGCGCACATCGAAGAGGTCGTCGAACAGCAACTCGACCAGATGGCGAAACTGGCCCCGCCGGTGGATCTGGTGAAGGCATTCGCGCTGCCGGTGCCGTCGCTGGTGATCTGTGAACTGCTGGGTGTTCCCTACGCAGACCGGGAAACCTTCCAGACCAACTCCGCCAAGTTCCTGCTCCGGGACCAGCCGCTGGAGGAGAAGATGGGCGCCTACGGCGCGATGATGGGTTATCTGGCCGAACTGGTCGCCGCCAAACGCGCCGAACCCGGTGAGGACATCCTGTCCGACCTCGCCCGCGATGAAGACCTCACCATCGAGGAACTGACCGGCATCTCCTTCCTGCTGTTGCTCGCCGGCCACGAAACCACCGCCAATATGCTGGCACTGGGCACCTTCGCACTGCTGGAGAACCCCGGGGAGCTGGCCGAACTGAGCTCGAACCCGGACCTCATGCCGGACGCGGTCGAAGAACTCATGCGTTACCTGTCGGTCGCCGATATCTTCTACCGCTACGCCACCGAGGACCTCGAACTCGGCGGCGAAACGATCCCGCGGGGTTCCACCGTGGTCGTATCCCTACTCGCCGCCAACCACGACCCCCGGCGTTTCGACGACCCGGACACTCTCGATATCCGCCGCAGGGCCCGCGGTCACCTGTCCTTCGGCCACGGCGTGCACCAATGTCTGGGCCAGCAGCTGGCGCGTATCGAGATGCGCGCCGGTTTCGCGGGACTGCTGCGCCGCTTTCCGACGCTGCGGCTCGCCGTTCCCGCCGGGGAGGTACCGCTGCGGACCGATATGAACATCTACGGCGTCCACGAACTCCCGGTCACCTGGACCGCCCCCGCCCGGTAGACCAGGCCGCCCGGCCGCGATCCGCGCGGCCGGGCATTCCGGCCGAACACGCGGGCCCCGGGCCGCTGCGAACTCGAGTTGGCCGCCGGCGGTCCGTAATATTGCGCCATGGGATATGTCCAGTCGTCCGGTGCCGCCGCGGGACTGTGGGATATCGCGATCCCGACCCGGGCAGATCGGCTCGCGGGGATCGAGATGGCAGGATTCCGGGGCCGGACCGCGGATCTCGTCGATATCCGGGTTATCCCGCACCCGGCACTCACGATGTTCATAGATTTCGGAGACGGACGGCTCGTCGACGATACGAACGACCGACAGCTGCGCGGCGGGATCTTCGCCGGATTCCTACCCGGTAGCGTGCGCGGGGTAGGCACCGAAATCGATTGCCTGCAGATCCGGCTTTCGCCGGCGGTCGCATACCGAGTGCTGGGTACCTGCGCGGAATTGGGGGCGGCGATGGTCCCGCTCGAGGAGTTGTGGGGATCCGACGCCGAACGGGTCCGCCGGCGATTGCAGTCCGCCCGTGCATGGGACGAGCGGTTCACGATCGCGAAAGCCGCCCTCGTTCGCCGCTACGAGACAGGACGCGCGGTGGATCCGGAAGTCGGGTTCGCCTGGGCGCGAATGGTGCACAGCCGGGGGCAGGTCCGGGTCGAGCGGCTGGCGGCCGAGACCGGATGGAGCCGTAAGCGGTTGTGGTCGCGATTCGGATCCCAGATCGGGCTCACCCCCAAACGCGCCGCGCAGCTGGTCCGCTTCGACCACGCCGCGCACCGGCTCGCCGCCGGACACAGCGCGGCGCTGGTGGCCGCGGACAGCGGTTACGCCGACCAATCCCATCTCAATCGGGACATGGTGGCCTTCGCCGGGATAACTCCCCGGGCGATGGCGGCCGCTCCCTGGCTCGCCGTAGACGAGATGGCCTGGGCTGGGCAGGCGTACGTGCCCGTGCACTGATCAGGGCCGTCTCGGCTGGAACATTCATCCAATACATCGCGCCGGGCCGCGCAGATGCTTGCAGTCGTATCCGGAAAGTACCGGTGGGCCCGTGTTTCCGTGCCCACCGGGAGACGTGGCGTTCCGCTCGCCACTCGACTGCAAGCCAGGAGCGCTATGAACGACGTCAGAGGCATCGAATGCCCGCCGCTCGGCCGTCCGCTGCCGGCGAACCCGACGCGGTTGCTGCGCCCCTACCTGGGCGGTTTCGGCGCCGTAGTGGTGCTACAGATCGTCGGCGCGGTAGCCGGTCTGGCGCCGCTGCTGGCGGTGGTGGAACTGGGCCGCACCCTGCTGTCCTCCGATCCGATCGACCACGGCCACGTGTGGATCGTGGTGACAGCGGGTGCGGCCGGTCTATTCGTGCGACTGCTGTGCACGGCGGCGGCATCCGGAATCGGGCACCTACTGGACGCCCGGGTACAGCTGGCGTTCCGGCGGCAGCTGGCCGAGCGACTGGCCCGGGTACCGATCGGCTGGTTCTCCCGTCGCCGGACCGGCGAACTGGCGAAGGTCGTCGGTGAGGATGTGGCCGCCGTTCATCCGTTCATCGCCCATGCTCCCGGTGAGCTCGTCGCCGCGTTCGTGGTGCCGCTGGTATCGCTGATCTATCTGTGCGCCGTCGACTGGCGGCTCACGCTGATCACGCTGATACCGGTACTGCTGGCGGTTGCGCTGGTCCCGCTCATGATGCTCCCGGCCCGGCTGCGTGAACAGGAGGAGTTCGACGCGGCGATGGGACGGATATCGAATTCCGTGGTCGAATTCGTCCAGGGCATCTCAGTGGTGAAAGCGTTCAGCGGGACCGAACGCGCACACGGGGAATTCATCGCGGCGGCAGAATCTTTCGTCGCGGTATTCCTGCGCTGGGTGCGCGGGATGTCGGTGCTCGCCGCAGGGATGCAGCTGGCGCTTTCACCCCCGTTCGTGCTGGCCGTAGTGCTGGCCGGCGGTACCGCGCTGATCACCTCCGGTGAACTGGCCCCGGCGGACCTGCTGCCCTTCCTACTGCTGGGTCTGGGACTGACCGCCCCGGTCGCCGCCCTCGGACACGGTTTCGACGATCTGCAGGCCGCCCGGCGCGCGGTGGGCCGGATCCGCGAAGTGCTCGACCGGCCCCCGCTGCCCGAACCCGCGCGACCCCGCACACCCACCGGCCACCGGGTGGAGTTGCGGGACGTCCGCTTCGGCTACGACCCCGGACACGAGGTACTGCGCGGAATCGATCTGGTCCTGGAACCGGGCACGGTCACCGCACTGGTCGGCCCCTCGGGCAGCGGGAAATCCACGCTTGTCCAGTTGCTGCCGCGCTTCTTCGACCCGGACCACGGCGCGATCATGCTGGGTGGAGTCGACCTGCGTGACCTCGCCACCCGAGACCTCTACCGGACGGTCTCCTTCGTCTTCCAGGATGTTCGGTTGCTGCGCGCCTCGGTCGCGGAAAATATCGCGCTGGCGGTCCCGCAGGCCGGTCTCGACGAGGTGGTTCACGCCGCGAAATCGGCGAACATCCACGACCGGATCCTCGAACTGCCGCACGGATACGAGACGGTCCTCGGTGCCGAGACCGGGCTGTCCGGCGGTGAGGCACAGCGGATCTCCCTGGCTCGCGCCCTGCTCGCGAATACGCCGGTGCTCGTGCTCGACGAAGCCACCGCCTTCGCGGACCCGCGGACCGAGCTGGCTGTGCGCCGGGCACTGGCGGCACGGCCCGACGATCGGACGGTCCTGGTCATCGCCCATCGGCCGGAGACGATCGCCGCCGCCGACACCGTCGTGATGCTGGAGAACGGATCGATCGTCGAACGCGGTACCCCCGCCGAACTGCGCGCCGCGGGTGGGAGATTCGCCGCGTACCAGCTCGACCGACACTCGCTGGACATCCAAACCGACAGTGAACTGCTACAAGGAGATATGCCGCGATGATCCGGTTGTTGTTGCGGGTGCTCGGTCCCGAGTACGCCCGGCCGGTGCGCCGCACCGTAGCGCTGATGACGGTGACCGCGGTCGCCGAGGGTCTGTCCTACGCCCTGCTGGTCCCGGTGCTGCGAGCACTGTTCGGGAGCGTACCGGGCGACGCCCGGCCCTGGCTGATCGCGTTCGTGGCCGCCGTCACGTTCTACGGTGTGCTGCGCTATCTCAGCGATCTGTCCGGCTTCCGGGTCGGGTCCACGCTGCTGCTGGGCCTCTACCACCGGTTCGGCGATCACCTGGCCCGGTTGCCCCTCGGCTGGTACAGCCCGGGCCGGGTCGGGCAGGTATCGGTGCTGGCCGGGCGCGGGATTCTCGAGGCGATGGGGGTGATCGCACATCTGCTGGCGCCGTTCGTCGCCGCCTGTGTGACACCGCTGACCATCGTCGTGGTCATGCTCGCCTTCGACTGGCGGATGGGGCTGGCCGCGCTCGCGGCGGTGCCGGTCGTGGCACTGGTTCAGATCCGAACCGGGCGTTCGGCGGCGGCCACCGACGAGGAACGGCACACCCGGGACGCGGAGTCCACCGCGCGGGTCATCGAATATCTGCAGGCCCAGCCGGTCCTGCGGGCAGGCAGCCGGAGCGGGGAACGTTTCCGGCTGCTCGACGATTCGCTGCGCGAGGTCGAGGCGGCGAACCGGCGGTCCACGGCGGCGGCACTGTTCGGTGCGGTGGGCTCGGCGGTCACGGTGCAGGCGATGTTCACCGCGCTGCTGGCACTCGGCGCCTATCTGGCCCTGGGTGGCGATATCGGCGCAGCGGAACTGCTGACGATTCTGGTGCTGGCCGCGCGCTGTGCCGACCCGCTGCTGTCGCTCTCCGAGATCGGCGGCAGCTTGCGCAGCGCGCATTCGGTACTGGCGCGGCTCGATGACCTCTTGCGCGTCGAACCGTTGCCGGAAGCCGCCGAACCGGTGCGCCCGGCCGGTCACAGCCTGGAGCTGGAGTCCGTCGTATTCGCGCACGGGGCCCGCACGGTGATAGACCACCTGTCGCTCTCGGTGCCGGAAGGCCGGCGGCTCGCCATCGTCGGCCCGTCGGGCGCGGGTAAGAGCACGGTGTTGCAGTTGATCGCGCGCTTCCACGATGTGGACGCCGGGACCGTGCGGGTCGGTGGTGTGGATGTGCGGGCCGTCGATACCGCGGTGGCCACCGCACAGTTCGCCATGGTGTTCCAGGACGTCTACCTGTTCGACGGCACGATCGAGGACAACATCCGTCTCGGCCGACCCGACGCCACCGAGGCCGATATCCGCGCGGCGGCCACCGCGGCCCGTCTCGACGATGTGATCGAACGCCTGCCCGGGGGCCGGTCGGCGAAGGTCGGCGAAGGCGGGGCGCTGCTGTCGGGTGGTGAACGCCAGCGCGTATCCATCGCGCGAGCGCTGCTGAAGAACGCGCCGATCGTACTGCTCGACGAGGTGACCTCGGCGCTGGATCCGGTGAACGAGGCAGCCGTGCACGAAGGTATCGAACGCCTCATGGCCGGCCGGACGGTCGTCATGGTGGCGCATCGGCTGCGGACGGTCCAGCGGGCCGATCGAATCGTCTTCCTGGACAAGGGGCGGGTCGTGGAGGAGGGCGGTCACGACGAACTGTTGCGTCGCGGCGGTCGCTACGCCGATTTCTGGGAGGTATCCGCAGCACCGGGCGTGTGCGAATAAGTCCTGAGTGGCGGGCTCGACCTAGTCGATCGGGCGGATCGACGGGCCGAAGCCCTGCGTCATCAGGACGTGGTCGGCGAGATCCTCCATACTCATCATCTCCGGATGGCTGTAGTAGATCAGCTCGAAACGACGATGCCGCCAAGACATCGGGTCCATCCGTCCCGCATCGCTCGTATCGCACAACGCTTCGAGCCGACCCAGATCGAACGGCTCCTTACCGCGGGCGTGCCCATCCGCCTTGACCGCCGCCAAGCGCTCTGTACGTGTCAGATCCGCCCTGCTCCACACCCCCGCCGCGAAACGACGCGCTTCTTCGAGGTCCACTGACGCTCTCCTACCTGCCCGCGGGCCCGGTCCAGCCGGCAGGCTGGTTTAACCACGAGAAGTTCTGGGTACGATTCTAGGCCGTCAACCACGGGGTTGCATCGCCGAATCCCGTGCGCGCGCCGAAACGCCTCGCACACTGGGCATTCTACGAATCGAACCGGATCATGCCGACGAATTCGCCGCAACCGAGAAGAAGATCACCGGTCCTGGGCGCCGGGCAACGTCGTGGACCGGCGGGCCGGCAATCCGAGCCGGCCCGCCGGTCGCGGGCAGTCGACGGGCGCCGCGCCGGGTGTACGCGAAGTCCACCCGGGCCTCGATCCGCCGAAAACGTCCAGTTCCTCGAGGTAGTCCATCCTCGAGGTAGTCCAGTTCATCGAGGTAGTGGCACTGTTCCGGATCGCGCACGGAGCAGGCCGGCCGCGGCGGCGTGGGCCCGGAACCGATCCCGCCCGGTCGGGTCATCGGCCTCGCCGGTGACGGTCAGGGCCCGGTTCCCGGGGTGCACGCCCGGTGCCGGACCGGTCGAGAGCCCGGGGAAATCCCTGGCGCGATCACGCCCCGGGGGCGGGCACGCATCGGCGGCGGTATCGCGGCGTCGACCGGAGAAACCCGGCGAGAAAAGCGGCATCCAACTCTCCTGTCGCGGAGCGGTGCGTGCAGTCTTCGTCGCGGTATTCGATCATTGTCCGAACAGTAGCCAATATGCTGCCACCGCTATCGGGTGTCAAGCGGAGGAAGGGTTGCAGAACGGCCACGGATCGGCCGAATAGCGGCCTGTGGTCGAAGTATGGCCGGAAACTGCCGGGCCGCAGACTCCTGGAAAGGGCCGCCCGTCATGTTTGCTGAACGGATGCGATCCGGCGCGCACTGTGACCGACGCCACCGCCGGCATCGCCCGCGTGCGGGCCAGTCGTTCTCGCCGAGCCCGCAGCGGTCATCCGGTCCCGAGTGGCAGTGCGGATATTCCGCTCGGGATGGCGGATGTCCCTCCGCCGCCGTTGCCATACGTTTTCCGGCAACGGCCGCGGAAGGAGAGGGATCCAAATGGCTATCGCACCTACTTTCGATATTCAGCTCACGGAGGCCGATCTCCGCGAGCAGTTGCGGACCGATGTGCTCTGGGGATTGTCCAGCCGCCGGAAATGGCTTCCGTCCAAATGGTTCTACGACGCCCGGGGCAGCAAACTCTTCGATCTCATCACCGGGCTCCCGGAGTACTACCCGGCACGCACCGAACGCGCGCTTCTGCACGGCTGCGCCGATGAGATCGCACGCCAGGCCTCCGGGGCGACCGAATTGGTCGAGCTGGGTTCGGGATCTCCGGAGAAGACGCGACTGCTGCTGAACGCGCTCAGCGCGCACGGATCACTGTGCTCCTACGTACCGCAGGACGTCTCCGAGAGTGCGTTGCGGGCCGCGGCCGATTGGGCCAGCGACGAGTTCCCGTATCTGTCCATCCACGGAATCGTCAGCGATTTCACCACCATGCTCCGGGCGTTGCCGCACGGTGGCCGCCGCTTGGTCGCGTTACTCGGCGGCACCTTGGGCAACCTGGCGCCTTTCGACCGCACCGCGTTCCTCGGCGAATTGCACCGGGTGCTCACACCCGGCGAACAGGTGCTGGTGGGCGTCGGGCTGGTGACCGATCCCGCCGTGATGATCCCCGCCTACGACGACGCCGCGGGTGTGACCGCGGAGTTCAACCGCAATGTGCTGCATGTGCTGAACGACCGTCTCGGCGCGGATTTCGATCCGCTCGGATTCGAGCATTTCGCAGTATGGGATCCCGATCTCGAATGGGTCGAAATGCGTTTGGCCGCCACGAAGCCGATGCGGGTCACGGTTCCCGATCTGGATCTGGTGGCCGATTTCGCCGCCGGCGAGCAGATCCGTACCGAGATCTCGGCGAAGTTCCGACTACCCGCTCTCCGTAACGAACTGGCCGCAGCCGGTTTCCGGACGCGCCGGGCATGGGCCGATCCCGACCACCGATTCGCGCTGGTACTCGCCGACAGGTGAACCGGTTTCCGAGCCGCGGTGATTCTGCGGCTTCCGGATCCGGTTACCGCGTCGCGAGGTGGTTCTGTTCCGGGCCGGCCGGGCAGTTCACGGGGTCGATGCCGGCGCCGGCGTATAGCGGATCCGCCAACCCCCCTCCCAGCGTTGTCCGGGTGCCAGGTGTCGTAGGCCGCGACCGGAGTTCAACGCGTCCGGCGGCGCGGTCATCGGCTCCAGTGCGACAGCGACACCTTTACCGTCCGGGCGCGGGAACTCCCGGGGCGTGAAGACCTGCAGGTATTCCCACCCGGCATCCCCCGCGAGTTCGACCGTCGCACCGTCGGGTGCGGTGAGCCGGGCCGCCGCCGCGGGTGTCACCCCACCGAACGGCGTATCCAGGTCCAGTTGTGCGAGCGGTACTCCGGCACGCAGGTCGTAGCGGGTGCCCTCGACCGGATGTTCGGCCACCGGATTCATCCGGGCATCGGTCTCGAAGTACGTCTCCGCGGCCACCGTCAGCACCAGATCCTCGATCGGGGTCGCGCCTATCCGGAAGTACGGGTGTGCGCCGACCGCATAGGGCGCGGACCGTTCGCTGTGGTTGACCACCCCGTGGGTCACGCTGAGCCCGTCGGCGTGCAGTTCGTAGCGCACCCAGGTGTCCAGCAGGAACGGCCAGCCGTGCTGTGGCGGTATCAGCGTGCCCAACGTCACCGTGCCGGCGGACTGTTGCCGTATCTCGTAGTCGGTATTGCGCAGCAAACCGTGGATGGCGTTCGAACGCGTCACCTCGGTGATATCGAGCTGCTGCGGTAACCCGTCGAGGATCCAGATACCGTCGCGGACCCGGTTGGGCCACGGCGCCAGGACGATACCGGCACCCATCGATGGTGTGGCATCCGCTGGAACCGGCTCGGTGACCGCGACACCGTCGACGGCCAGACCCCGCAGTACAGCGGCCACAGTACCGATCTCGGCGCGCGCACTCCGGGTCTTCAGAACAATGGAACGACCGGTCGGGGTCGGTTCGGAGGAGGTCACCTCCGCCAGCCTAGATCGACGCACTCCCACCGGCCCGCGGCGCGGTTTCACCCGAATCGGATGATGTGGCGCGCGCGTCGACGGCACAGGATCGACAGCTATGACGACCGAGCGCCTGGGCCCTGTCGAACTGGCCGTACTGGCCTTTCCCGCCGACCGGGTCGCGCCTTCCGTAGTCGACGCGTTGCGCGAGGTGGTCGACCACGGCGACGCCACCATCATCGACCTGATCTATCTGGCGAGAACAGCGGACGGCGATATCGTCCAGCTCGAGGTGGACGAGCCATTGCAGGATGTGGGGCTGGCGGGGCTGTCCGTCGACCCGCGCGGGCTGGTCAGCGACGCCGATCTCGATATCGTCCGCGACACCCTCGAACCGGGCACCTCCGCCGTGGTGGTGGTCTACGAACAGACCTGGGCCCGTCGGCTGGGCGCTACCGTGGCCGCTGCCGGCGGCGAACTGGCGCTGCACGTCCAGATTCCGCGCGACGCCGTGGACGCGGCGCTCGCCGCCTCGTGAGAAAGGACCGGCCATGGTGTTCAGGGCAGGACGCGTAGGACGGCCGGGGCTGCTCGGCACGGTCGCCCGGACGGCCGTGGTGGCGGGTACCGCCCGCGCCACCACCAATGCCCTCGACCGTCGCTCCCAGCGCCGGGCGAGCGAGCAGCAGGCATACCAGGAACCGCAGCAGGTCTACCAGGAGCCTCCGGCGCAGTACGCGCCGCCGCAGGCCCCGCCCGTACCCGCGCAGTCCGAACAGGACCTGGTGGCCAAGCTGGAGCGTCTCGGCCGGTTGCGCGATTCCGGGACTCTTTCGGAGCAGGAGTTCGCGGCGGCCAAGGCTCAGCTACTGCAGTAGCCGGGCTGCTGAAGTGACGGGCTACTGAAGTGGCGCTAGAGCCCGTTGACGATCACCGCGTCGCAGTCCGCGGCCGCCTGCCGCAGCGGGATCGCCGCCTGGGGTTCAGGATCCGGCTTTCCCGTTACGCCGGAGCAGATGCGGCCGCAGCCGGTTGAACCCGCGCACCCGCACACTGCGCAGATGCCGGATATCCAGTTCCGTCTCACCGTCCAGTGCGGCCGCGGCACCGTCGTCCACCAGGATCGTGCCCGGCCGGGCGACACCGGTGAGCCGGGCGGCGATGTTCACCACCGAGCCGTACAGGTCGCCGAAACGCTGCAGCACCGGCCCGTAGGCGATGGCCACCCGCAGTTCCGGGGTGGTGCCCACGGTCATGGTGGATTCCTGCAGCGCCAGCGCGATCCGGGCCGCGGCCAGCGGCGATTCGGCCGCGAACATGACTTCGTCACCGACGTTCTTGACAACCCAGCCGCCGTTCTCGGCGATGGCGTCGTTGGTGGTGGACTCGAAGGCTTCCAGCAACGTGGACAGTTCGTCCGGATGGAGGTGCCGGGTCAGCCGGGTGTAGCCGACCATATCCGCGAAGCCGACGGCCAGCACCCTGGTCGAATCCTCGGCCGGGCCGGTCTCCTCCAGATTGCGCGCGAGCGCCGCGTCGAGGTGCCGTCGCCACGCGTAGGACAGCAGGCTCTCCAGCAATTCCACCGTTTCGGCGGTCGCGGTGCGGGTGATCTGTGCGCGGTCCCCGTCGGCTCCGGCGGCGGCGACGCGTCGATCGATCTCGGCGAGCACCAGATCGACCTGCCATTCCGCCAGGCGCGCCATGGTCTGTCCGATCGTGCGGGCGGTGGCGGCCTGCTGGCGGGCATCGGCCCCGGCCAGGATCCCGACCTCCCGGAACCGCTGGATCGCGGCGATATCCGCGTCGGTGTAATCGCGCGCACTGTCGTCCTCGCTGGCGGGGAAACCCAGGGAGACCCACAGCCGTCTGGCCAGCTCCGGCGATACCTCGGCTTTTTCGGCGACCTCGATACGGTTGTAGCGCCGACGGCCGGCGAGCAGGCTCGCCTCTGCCGCCGACCGCACCGATTCGGCCCTCTCCTGCGACACCATGGCCGAAACCTTACGACGCCGCGGCGGCCTGGCGGCGGGACGGGAGGAATCGTTCGGTGATCTGCGTCATGGCGCCGGTATCCCGGACAGCTACCGACCCGGCCGCGCGGACCAGGACCCCGCGGCCGGGGCCACCTGCGGCGCCGCCGCGGGCGCGGGCGCGGGCGCGGGCGCGGGAGCGGGCGCGGGCGCGGGCGCGGGAGCGGGCGCGGGCCCGGGCACCTCGACGGGAGGGATGACCGCCTCGACGGGAGGAGCGGGCGCCTCGACGGGGGCGGGCGCCTGGGCAGGAGCGGGCGCGGGAGCCGGGGGCGCCGTCGGCGGCGGGGCGGTCGTCACCGGCTGTGGGGCGGAGTTCGGGGGCAGCTCCGGGGCGGGGACCGCCTGCGGCGTGGTGGGGATCGCGGGCGAGCCGGGGGCCTGCGCCGACTGCGGCGCCGGGGCCGATCGCGGTGCGGGAACCGGCGCCGAGGGCGGGGCCGCCCGGCCCGGTTCGCTCCGCGAGACGAACAGCGGCCGATCGGTCGGGAGATTGATGAAACTCGGCGCGGCCGGATCCAGCGCCAGATGCTGAGGTTTGAGCTCGGTGTCGTTCAGCATGGGCCGGAAGGCCAGCGCCTTGGGCGAGTTACCGGCGAAAACGTCGAGCCGCAGCCGGTGCCCCGGCGCCAGCACCGCCTGGATCGGAATCACCGCGATATCGAGGGTGACCGCTTCGCCGGGCACCACCTTCTGCACACTGTCGAGAGTGAGCGGGTTGTGCGGCGCGGTGAGATCTCCGTTGGGTGACCGGGTGCTGCGGGCGTCGTCGATCGCCCGCAGCGACGCGGTGAGCTGGCCGGTGCTCAGCACGGTCGAGGTGCCGTCCGGCGCCACATCGTTGACCGTCACGTTCCAGTAGCCGTCCTGGGCGTCGTGGACCGTGTTGAGGTGCACGTTGATCGGACCGGACACGATCGTGCGTTCGGCGATCGGCTCGGTGGTGAAGGTGAGCGCGTTGCGTTCGGCGATCCGGGAATCCTTGGCGCACATATCCAGTACCGCGCCGATCCCCGCCGATCCCTGCGCCATATCCCGCGAACACAGATTCGTCAGACCCGGCGCCACCGTGAGCCGGTCGGCTCCGTCCGGCTGCCCGACGAGCGAACCGTCGTGCACGCTGTCGTCGGTGGTGCCGCTGGGGGCGCCGGACAGATAGACCCGCCGGTGCGTCATACCCGGCTGCGGGAACTGGTCCATCACCACCCAGTTGCCGCCCTGCTCCCAGACGATCACCGGGCCGTAACCGGCGATACCGTTGTCGATGTCCTTGAGCCAGTGGTCGAACCACGCGCGCTGCAGAACGTCCAATCGCGGCGGGGACCCCGCCCGGCCCGTTCCCGACCCGGGGTTGGCGTGATAGGTATCGCCGACGATGAGCTGTTTACGCCCCGGCGGCAGCTGGATGTCGTTGTAGAGAGTGGTCGCGCTGTTGGCGAAGATATCGTGCCAGCCGCCGTAGACGAAGGTCGGCACGGTGATCTTCTCCGGATGGCCCATGATGCCCTGCCGGAAGGCGCTGTTCTCGTCCAACGCGTCGGCCAGCGCCGGTGGCATATTGCGCAACGACGGTGTGAGCAGGGCTTGGGCCAGCAGGTCGTAGTTCGTCGCGGGATCGGCCATCCGGTCGCTGAGCCACTGCCAGTCGAAGGTGCCGTCGAGCATCGACTTCACATCCGGCATGAGTTTCGCCTGGTTCACCTGGTTCAGCCACAGCGGCAGGAAGGTCACGCCCACTCCGCCGCCCGGTGCCACCACATCGCGCATGAGATCGCTACCGGGTTCGACCGGGAAGATGGCCTGCAACGGTTTCGGCGCGTTCTCCGCGGCGCGCAACTGATTGATCCCGGCGTAGGACCCGCCGCTCATGGCGATCCGTCCGTTGGACCAGGGCTGACGGGCCGACCATTCGATCACCTCGCGCGTGTCGAGCTGTTCACGTTCACCGAGGGTGTCCCACAGTCCCTGCGACTGCCCGGTACCGCGCACATCGACCGATACGACCGTGTATCCGGCGCGGACGAGCTGGCTGTCGAGCCCGAGCACGGTCGCCACCGTGCCGCCGTCGAGGGCGTGCAGCAGATCCTCGAAGCCGCTGATCGGGGTGCCGGTCAGGTTGATCCGGCGTACCAGGTCCATGGTCCACTGCCGCACTTCGGGATCGCCCATCGCCGAATCGATGAGACTCGACATCATCTTCGAGTACGGCGTCATGGTGACGATCGTGGGCAGCGGCCGGGTCTCGGCCGCGCCACCGGCCGCGGCGGGCCGGTAGACATCGGCTTTGAGTACGACGCCGTCGCTCATGGTGATCAGCACGTCTTTGTCGATCTGTGTTTCCGGATACGGCTGCGGCCCGTCGTGCAGGGCGGTCCACTGCTGGGCGAGCTCGGCCGGTGACGCGGCAGGCGCGGTATCGCGATGGACCGGGTGGCGTGCGTATTGCGCTGCCACCACCAGGATCACGGTCACGATGATGACCACGGTGGCGGCCGCGAGCCCGTGAACCCGGTACAGCCGCATGAACAAACCCTCCACCTCGTGGTTCCGGTTTCCGCGCACAGGTGGAGCCGACGATAGCAATTCGCTCTGACCGAATGGGGTTCCGACGCGCGGTCCCGGCCGATTACCGGAATCCGAGGTGAGTGTGGCCGCGCAGGTGATGCGCGCTGCGGACCTCAGCCCGCCCGTCGCGCCCGCAGGACGAGATCCTTGATCTGATGGCCGGCGGCGGGCCGGTTGCGATCACGCCGGTCCTCGACCTCGATGGTCCATTCGTCGCCGAGGAGCCCCGCGATTTCGGACGGCTGATAGAAGTCGTACGGGTCGAAACCATGCGGATTCTCTTCGCGCGGCGGGAATTCGGTGGGGTCGTGCGAGACGAACAGCAGCGTCCCCTCCGGAGCCACGGCTTCGAGCAGTCCGCGCACGGTGGCGTGGTCCGATTGGTGGGCGATCGGGAAGTAGTGCGCCGAGACCAGATCGAACGAACCCGCCGGCATCGGCGCGACGGTGATATCGGCGCGCTGCCAGGCGATCTCCGGATGCCCGGCCCCCGCGCGGTCCAGCGCAACCTGCGAGATGTCGACGGCGGTCACCTGCCAGCCCTGCTCGGCCAGCCAGTATGCGTCCGCACCCTCACCGCAGCCGAGATCCAGGACTCGGCCGGGTGTCATCCCGGTCACTTCGGTGACGAGGGCATCGTTGGGCAACCCACTGAAGTGCTGGTCGCTGCCGCTGTACATATCGTCCCAGAATTGCTGGTCCATGCGTTTTCTCCTGATGTGGTCGAGGTGCGCTGCCCAGCATCCGGGCAAACAGCTGGCTTGACAAATTTATTTGCCATATCTGCAATAGAGGGATGGATCAGGAGTTCGGCGAAGTCATCGAGGCGATCGGCCCACGGTTGCGCGAGCTGCGCCGCCGCAACGGCACCACATTGACGGCGCTGTCCGAGGTCACCGGCATCCCGGTGAGCACGCTGTCCCGCCTGGAATCCGGTCAGCGCAAACCCAGCCTCGAACTACTGCTCCCCCTGGCCAAGGCCCATCAGGTGCCGTTGGACGAATTGGTCGACGCACCGGAGACCGGCGACCCCCGGGTGCACACCCGTCCGGTGACCCATCACGGCCAGACCTTCATCCCGTTGACCCGCAGACCGGGCGGACTACAGGCCTACAAGCAGATCCTGTCCGGCCGCGCCGCCGCCCAGCCCGATCCGCGCACCCACGAGGGTTACCACTGGCTCTACGTCCTCAACGGCAAACTGCGCTTGATCCTGGGCGACCAGGACATGATCCTCACCCCGGGCGAGGTCGCCGAATTCGACACCCACCTGCCGCACTGGTTCGGCAACGCCGACGAGCACCCCGTGGAATACCTGAGCATCTACGGCCCGCAGGGCGAGCGGTTCCACATCAAGGCCAGATATCGGCCGGAGTGATATCGACCCCGCGCCTACGCTGCGGAAATTAGAATAGTTACCGTTTCGTGATCAATGTTGTCCGTGTCGTTTCCGGATCGGCGCGCATTTCGGCGAAACATGACTCCCCGGGTTTGCAGGACCGACATATAGCTGTGGTGTATTTCCAACGCTGTTCGAGCAGTCGGTGATGTTCTCGCCGCGCAATCGGCGGTGAAAGTCGTTGTGATCCACCGGCTCTCGACCTGAGCACGGAGGACCGCAATTATGGAGTCTGTACCGATACGTCAGCGCTGTGCCGCACTGGTCCTCATGGCCGCCGCGGCCGGCGCCATTCTCGGAACAACGGCACCCGCTCGAGCTCAGCCGATAACCGTTCCCGGCCTCGGCACATTCGAACTCCCCGATCAGATCCAGTTGCCGACCGGAATCCCCGGGATCGGCATACCCGCCCCACAGATCTCCCCCGCCCCGCCGGTCGGCGATATCGCGGTCGCGGCGGCGCGCAGCAAACTCGGGGCACCCTATGTCTCCGGCGGCGCCGGGCCGAATGTTTTCGACTGCTCGGGCCTGGTGCAGTGGGCATATCAGCAGGCCGGAGTGCAGGTACCGCGCACCAGCTGGTCCCAGCTGTCCGCCGGCACCCCGGTCTCGCTCGATCAGCTGCACGTCGGCGATGTGATCTCCTACAGCGGCGGCGGCCATTCCGCGCTGTACGCCGGGGACGGTCAAGTGATCCACGCGGCGACCGACACCGTGGAGATATCCCCGCTGTCGTATTCGCCCGCGGTCGGAGCACGCCGCTTCTGACCCGGGCCGCGACGTGGTCCCGGCCGACCGGCAGCAAGCCCGAACCACAGCCTCGGGCCCACGACGCACAGGTACAGCACGGCCCCGGAACGGTTTGCGTTCCGGGGCCGGCTGCGAAAATCCGAGACGTTCGGACTTCCGACCGCGCCTCGCCCTTTCTTTGATCACGCCTTCGCCGGAGCATACGATCGGCCGGCCCATACAGCCGACCGGCAAGTTACAAACTCAGGCGGTCCTGTCAACATTTCGTGAACGGAAGGCCCGGAAACACAGAAAAGCCGTGCATTTCCCGCCCGCGGGAAAAATTACAAATGCCTATTAGTAGTTTCGACCATTACTGTGACGCCGTGTCACTCACCCCAGCAGTCGATCCCGTCTTACCGAGCAGGTCAGGACGTGGATATCGAGCCCCGGCCATACCGGCCCACATGCTCGTAGTCGCCGCGATGATATGCATTCATCTCGGCTCGGCCATGGCCAAGAATTTGATAGAAATCGCGGGCGCCCAGACAACGGTATGCCTGCGCATCGCATTCGCCGGCCTTCTCGCGATCCTCATCTGGCGCCCGTCCCTGCGGATCGACCCGCGCGCGATTCCCGGTATCGTGGCGCTCGGCGCCGCCATCGCAATGATGAACCTCTGCTTCTACGCCGCCATCGAGCACATACCACTCGGTATGGCGGTCACCATCGAATTCCTCGGCCCGCTCTGCGTCGCCCTGTTCACCTCCTGGCGCCCGAGCAACCTGATCCTGGCCGTGACCGCGGGCGCCGGAGTACTACTTCTCACCGATTCCGCCGGAACCGCCTCGTGGACCGGAATCGGCTTCGCACTGCTGTCCGGACTCGGCTGGGCCGGTTACATCGTCTTCGGTAAAGCCGTTGCCCGCTACACCCCGACCAACGACGCCCTCGCCCTCGCCCTGGGACTCGGTGCCCTGGTCACGGTCCCGGTACTGCTGACCCGCACCGAGGACCTCCCACTGGATCCCTGGTTCCTGACCGGGGCCGTCGCCGTCGCCGTACTCACCTCATTGGTCCCACACGCCATCGAACTCAACGCGCTACGCCACATGGAGGTCTCGACCTTCGGCGTCATGATGAGCATGGGACCGGCGGTCGCCGCGCTGGCCGGGCTCGCCCTGCTCGGCGAGACATTGCGGCCGCTGCAGTGGGCGGGTATCGCCGCGGTGGTCGGGGCGAGCGCGGGCGCGACCCTGCTCGCCGACCGACGCACACCGATTCCGCCCGAAACCCCTGCGGGGCCCCAGCCCGTCCGGCCGATCCCCAACGACCCAGTTCCAGCTACCTGATCTGTGGATACGGCGCGCATACCGCGTTCGGCGTCACCGACCCTCGATCGATATCGCTCCCGAGAAAGCGCTGCGGCGCGGTTTCATCAGGTGCGCGGCGCATACGGGTCGGTCAATGTCACCGGTGTGCGCGCCGTCTCCGAAACAGCTTCGGGGAAGAACGAACCGGCGACATACAATCGCGCGCGAGTGCGCCCCACCGGTTCCAGAATCCGCCTGCGGACGAGTTCACGCAGGTCACGCTGGGCCTGCTGAACACTCAGACCTTCACTCTGTTCGTACCGGCTCCGACGCACCCGACCCGACATCGCCACATCGTGCAACGCGGTGACCAGACGTTCGTCGAGCGATTCGGCGGTCGCGAACTCCGATAGCTGCTCCCATACCCGCCCGGATCGGACGAACCGCGCACGCACGGACTGCGCCTGCTGGTGGTACGCGGTCAGGTTGAACCGGACCCACTCCGATACATCCTGGCCGGGACGATATTCGCTGCCGAGACGTCGCAGCACCCGGTAGTACTCCCACGTATTACCCGGCCGGCCGAGCCATGCCTCGATCGAGCAGAACTCCGGGGCCAGCACCCCCTCCCGAGCGATCATCAGCGTCTGTAGTGAGCGCGACATCCGGCCGTTCCCGTCGGCCCACGGATGGATGGAGACAAGATGCAAATGCGCCATGGCCGCGCGAATCAGCGGATGCGTCCCGTCCGCGGTTTCGAGCCAGTCCACCAACTCCGCCATGAGCCGGGGAACCGCGTCGGCGTCCGGGGCGGTGTACGCGGCAATACTCGGGTCGCGGGCATCGGTTACATAGACCTGTCCACGCCGCCACTGCCCCGCCGGTTTGCGCGGTGAATGACGATGTCCCTGCAACATCCAATGCAGGGCATTCAGCATCTCTTTGACGTAGGTGAAGTCTTCGACGTCGTGCAAGGTCTGGATATAGGTCATCATCTGCTCATAGGCGAGCGTCTCCGCGCGGTTCTCCTCGGAGATGTCCACATCGTGCTCTCCGGCCAGGAGGTCCTCGACATCAACGGTGGCCACTTTGAAACCCTCGATGGAGTTCGAGGCCGCCACGGCATCGGCCGTGAGGAACTTCCTCTGAGGCGCTTCACGTTATTGGATCCGCTCCCACCCCCGCCGCTCCGGCCGGGAACCCAGTTCCCGGTCGCGGCTGCGGTAGACGATATAGGGCCTGGTCAGATATCCGATCGGCATCGAGAAGACGTGAACCAGCCGGGTGAACGGCCAGAATGCGAACAGGAGCCAGGCGGCGAGCGCGTGCAGCTGGAAACCGATGGGGGCGGCCAGGATCAGGTCGGTGTCCGGGCGGAAGGACAGGATCGAGCGGAACCACGGGGAGACCGTTTGCCGGTAGTCGTGGGGGTGGTTGTTCGCATTGTTGACCACCGTGGTGCCGAATCCCAGGAGCAGGGTGCCGATGAGCAGCACATACATGATCTTGTCGTTGGTGGTCGTCGCGGAGAACACCGGCCCGGTGGTGCGGCGGCGGTAGATGAGGATCGCGGCTCCCGCGAGAGTAGCGACTCCGGCCAGTATCCCGAGGATCGTCGACGCGGCGTGGTACACCCCGTCACCGATGCCGACGCTCTCGGTCCAGCCCTCCGGGATGAGCAATCCGACGATATGGCCGAGGATCACCAACAGGATCCCGTAGTGGAACAGCGGACTGCCCAGCCGCAGCAGCCGGTTCTCATAGAGCTGCGAGGAACGGGTGGTCCAGCCGAACTTGTCGTAACGGTAGCGCCAGTAGTGGCCCACCAGGAAGATCGCGATGGAAGCGTAGGGCAGTGCGACCCACAGCAGGATGTCGCCGGCGGTGAGGCTTTCGCCCGGGGCGGCGAGCGGGGTGACGTTCATCGACGCGCCTCGGTGTTGATGGCGGCGCCTCCGGCGCCGCGGGGTCGGGGCCCTATTGACCCCGGTTCTTCACTCCGGCGCTCAGTCGCCGCGCTCCTTCGCTCTGTCGCTCCAGAACCGGGGCGGGCCCCGACCGCTGAGGCAGACCGACCGGAGTAGACGGATGGTGTGCCCAGGTCTGCGGGGCCGGCTCCGCGCCGGGCCACGACTGGATCGGGGAGGTACTGGGGTGGGGTGAACGGAGCGAGGCCGACGGCTTCCTCGGGTGGACCGTCGGCGATGAGCCGGGCTACGGCGTCGTCTTCGGAGCCGGCCAGCGGAGGCAGGGTGGCGGTGACCGATTCGAGCACGTCCGCCCAGGGCGAGCCGGAGTCGCGCAGGCCCCGACGCATTACTTCCAGACCGGCCCGGTGCTCGGTGAGCAGGCGTAACCCGGTTTCGGCGTTACCGGAGGCGGCGAACTCCAGCACCACGGACAGGTGGTCGGGCAGTTCCTCGTCGGAGAGTTTCAGCCCGGCGTCGCGATACGCCTGTTTGAAACGCAGGAGGGCGACACCGCGTTTCCGGGTGTCGCCGTAGGCGAAATAGGTGAGATAGGGGCTGAACCGTTTGCGATGATCGAAGGTCGCCACGTAGTCGGCGGCGAGTTCGAAGACCGACCGGGTCCGCACCCGACCCAGGAACCGGCTGAGCGGGGCCCCGACCGGTGGAGGCAGTGTCGCCGCCACCGTGCCGAGGAGATCCATGGTGCGGCGCAGGGATTCGTCCGGGTAGCCGAGCAACAGTGACTGCACCTGCCAGGCGGCGGCACGAGCGGCCGGGTCCAGACCTTTCGCCGCCTTCATCGCTGCTCGTCCGCGTCGCCGGATCGCGGGCTGCCCTCGGGCGGGAAGAGCCCGTCGGGGACTTTTCCGTCCCAGTTGAGCAGGTTCACCCGGCCGCTTCCGCCGACACTGGTCGCGGTATCCGCGGTCTGCCGGTTGCGCAGCATCCGGAAGTTCTCCACCGCGATAGGCGAAACTCCACCCGAGCTCTCCCCGAACGGACCGGAGCCTGTCATTCCCGGGCCGCCCTCGTAGTCCAGGCTGCAATCGGTGGCGAGCTCTTCCAGCCCGTGCGCCGATTCGGTGTGCGCGGGCGGGATCACGTAGCGCTCGTCATATTTGGCCAGGGCGAGCAGCCGGAACATATCGTAGATCTGTTCCCCGGTCATACCGACCGCCGCCGCGATGCGCTCCTGGGGTTCACGGCCGAGATTGATATCGCGCATATAGCTGCGCATGGCGGCCAGCCGGCGCAGCACCGCGTTCACCGGGCCGGGATCGCCGGCGGTGAACAGTTGCGCGAGGTAGTCCACCGGAATGCGCAGTGCCTCGATGGCAGCGAAGAGATTGCCGTGATCCTCCGCGTCGTGACCGGTATCGCGGACGATATCGACCACCGGTGACAGCGGCGGGATATACCAGACCATCGGCATAGTGCGATATTCCGGATGCAGGGGCAGCGCGACCTTGTAGGTATTGATCAGCGAATAGATCGGCGAGCGGTCCGCGGCCTCCACCCAATCCCACGGAATACCCGCGCGTTCGGCCTCCCGCCGCACTTCGGGGTCGGCGGGATCGAGGAAAACCTCCCGCTGCGCTTCGTAGAGTCCCTGTTCGTCCGGTGTGGCCGCGGCTTCCAGCACCTTGTCGGCGTCGTAGAGGACCAGCCCGATATAGCGCAGCCGCCCTACGCAGGTCTCGGCGCAGACCGTCGGTAATCCGACCTCCACCCGCGGGAAACAGAAGGTACATTTCTCGGCTTTCCCGGTGCGATGGTTGAAATAGATCTTCTTGTAGGGACAACCGGAGACACACATCCGCCAGCCCCGGCAGCGGTCCTGGTCCACCAGGACGATCCCGTCCTCGGTGCGCTTGTAGATCGCGCCCGACGGACACGACGCGGCGCAGGACGGGTTCAGGCAGTGCTCGCAGATCCGCGGCAGATAGAACATGAAGGTCTGCTCGAATTCGAAACGCACCTTCTCGGTGAGTTTGCGCAGCAGCGGGTCACGATCACCGAATTCGGGTGCGCCACCGAGATCGTCGTCCCAGTTCGCCGACCATTCGATCTTCGTGTCCTCGCCCGTGATCAGCGATTTCGGCCGGGCCACCGGGGTGTGACGCTGGGCGGGTGCGGTGGTGAGGTTCTCGTAGTCGTAGGTCCAGGGTTCGTAATAGTCGCTCAGAGCGGGCAGGATCGGATTGCTGAAGATCGTGAACAATTTGCGCAACCGGCCGCCACCTTTGAGTTGCAACCTGCCCCGTCGATTCAGGTCCCACCCGCCGCGCCACCGATCCTGATCCTCATAAGTGCGCGGATATCCTTGTCCGGGCCGGGTTTCCACATTGTTGAACCACACGTATTCCACGCCCGACCGGTTCGTCCACGCCTGTTTGCAAGTGACCGAACAGGTATGACAGCCGATACATTTATCGAGATTCATCACCATCGCCATCTGTGCCATCACCCGCATCAGTAGCTCACCTCCTGGCTGCGACGGCGGATCACGGTCACCTCGTCGCGTTGATTACCGGTGGGTCCGAGATAGTTGAACGCGAAACTGAGCTGGGCGTATCCACCGATCAGATGGCTGGGTTTGACCAGCAGCCGGGTCAGCGAATTGTGGATACCGCCCCGATGCCCGGAAGTCTCACTGATCGGCACATCGATGAGCCGGTCCTGCGCGTGGTACATGTACACGGTTCCGGCCGGCATCCGATGCGAGACCACCGCCCGGGCCACCACCACACCGTTACGGTTGACCGCCTCCACCCATTCGTTGTCGGCGACACCGATCGTCGCCGCGTCCCGGGGCGAGATCCAGATATTGGGCCCACCGCGCGAGAGGCTCAGCATGAACAGGTTGTCCTGGTATTCGGAGTGGATGGACCATTTGCTGTGCGGGGTGAGATAGCGGACGGTGACCCCCAGCTCCCCCGTCGAGCCCAGTACCGGTTCCCCGAACAGCGCGGCCATGTTCAGTGGCGGCCGGTACACCGGTAGCCCCTCGCCGAGTTCGGTCATCCAATCGTGGTCGAGATAGAAATGCTGGCGGCCGGTGAGCGTATGCCAGGGTTTGCGGCGTTCGACATTGATGGTGAACGGCGAATAGCGGCGGCCGCCGGTTTCCGACCCCGACCATTCCGGCGAGGTGATCACCGGAACCGGAGCGGCCTGGGTATCGGCGAAAGTGATTTGTTTGCCCTCGTGTTCGGCGGCCAGATCGGCGAGCCGGACCCCGGTGCGCTGTTCGAGTTTCCGGAACCCCTCGGTGGCCAGGCGGCCGTTCGTGGTGCCGGACAGTGCCAGAATCGCCTCGCAGGCCTGGATACCGCGCTGTAGCGACGGCCGGCCGTCGGCCGGGCCACCGCGGATCACCCCGTTCTTGTGCCGCAGATATTCGACCTCGGGCCCGAAATCGAACGTCACGCCCTTCGTGGTGCCGCCGAGTTTCTCCGCCAGCGGGCCCAGTGCACCCATCTTCGCCGCGATCGCACCGTAATCACGTTCCACCACCACGAGTTTCGGCATGGTCACACCGGGGATGGGCTCGATATCCCCGGTCTTCCAATCCGCGACCCGGCCGTGCGGTGTGGCGAGTTCGTCGGGGGTGTCGTGCAACAGCGGGACCGCCACCACATCCTTGCGTACCCCGAGCCGCGGTCCGGCGAGTTCGCTGAACTTCGCCGCGATCGCCCGGAAGGCGTCCCAATCGGTGCGGGTCTGCCAAGGCGGCGCGATGGCGGGGTTGAACGAATGCACGAACGGATGCATATCGGTGGTGTTCAGATCGTGCTTCTCGTACCAGGTCGCCGCGGGCAGCACGATATCGGAGAACAGCGTGGTGCTGGTCATCCGGAAATCCAGGGTCAGCAGCAGATCGAGCTTGCCTCTTGGGGCGTCGGGCCGCCACACCACATCGCGCGGGCGTGCCCCGGCCGGGGTCTGTTTGGCGCGCAACGAGGATTCGGTGCCCAGGAGATGTTCGAGGAAATATTCGTTGCCCTTGGCCGAGGAACCCAGCAGGTTGGCCCGCCACACACTCAGCACCCGCGGGAAGTTCTCAGGTGCGTCGGGATCCTCGCAGGCGAAGCGCATCCGGCCGGAACGCAGTTCCGACACCACGTAACCGGCCAGCGATCCACCCTCGGCTTCGGCGGCCTCGACCAGTTCCAGCGGGTTGCGGTCGAAGGTGGGGTAGGACGGCATCCAGCCCAGCCGCGCGGATTGCGCGATCACATCGGCGGTACTCATCCCCGCCAGCTGTCCGGCACCGGGTGTGGCCGAGAGTTTGTCCGCGCCGAACCAGTCGTAGCGGAACTGGTCGGAATGCAGGTACCAGAACGCGGTCTGGATCATCTGCCGCGGCGGCCGCGACCAGTCCAGCGCCGAGGCCAGCTGCGCCCATCCGGTGACCGGACGGCATTTCTCCTGGCCCACATAGTGTGCCCAACCCCCGCCGTTCACGCCCTGACATCCGGTGAGTGTGGTCAGGGTGAGGAACGCGCGATAGATGGTGTCGGAATGGAACCAGTGGTTTGTTCCGGCGCCCATGATGATCATCGAACGGCCGTTGCTCTCCTCGGCGTTGCCCGCGAACTCGCGCGCGATCCGAAGGGCCACCGAGGCCGGTACACCGGTGATCGATTCCTGCCAGGCCGGGGTGTAGGGCTGAGAGGGGTCGTCGTAGTCGACCGGCCATTCCCCCGGCAATCCCTTCCGGTGCACGCCGAACTGCGCCAGCATCAGGTCGAACACCGTGGTGACGAGGTGGCCGTTCACCCGCCGGACCGGTATGCCGCGCAGCATCGTGGGGTCCTCACCCGCCACGGTGTCGAACCGGGGCAGCGAGACCGGTACCGCGGTTCTGCCGAACACTGTCAGTTGCGGCACCACCCCTTCGAGATCGAGATTCCAGTTCCCGATCCCGGTTTCGCCGTAGCGGTGACCGACCGAGCCGTTCGGGACGACCGGACGGCCGTCGGCGGCGAGCACCACTGTTTTGAAGGCGGCGTTCTCCACCTCGGCGTATTCGTCGAGATCGGCGGCGGTCAAGAACTTGCCCGCGACGTAGCCGTCCGCGGTCTCCTCCACCCGCACCAAGAACGGCAGATCGGTGAACTGGCGGACATAGCTCGCGAAATACGGCACTTCACGTTCGACGAAGAACTCGCGCAACACCACATGCCCCATGGCCATGGCCAGCGCGCCGTCGGTACCGGGATGCGGGGCCAGCCATTCGTCGGCGAATTTCACATTGTCGGCGTAGTCCGGGGAGACCGCGACGACCTTCTGCCCGCGATAACGCGCCTCGGTCATCCAGTGCGCGTCCGGGGTGCGGGTCACCGGCAGATTCGACCCCCACATGATCAGATATCCGGCGTCCCACCAGTCCCCCGACTCCGGGACGTCGGTCTGGTCGCCGAAGACCTGCGGGGAGGCCACCGGCAGGTCCGCGTACCAGTCGTAGAACGACAGCATCGTCCCGCCGACCAGCGAGACGAACCGGGCACCCGAGGCGTGCGACACCATCGACATCGCCGGAATCGGCGAGAATCCCGCGATCCGGTCCGGCCCGTACCGGGCGATCGTGTGGATATGGGCGGCCGCGATCATCTCGGTCGCCTCATCCCAGGTCGCCCGCACCAGACCGCCCTTACCGCGCGCGGATTTGTAGCGTCGCGCCGATTCGGGGTCCTCGACGATGGTCTCCCACGCGGTCACCGGGTCGCCGGTCGCCGCCTTCGCGGCCCGGTACATCTCCAGCAGCACACCCCGGATGTACGGATAGCGCACCCGGGTGGGCGAATAGGTGTACCAGGAGAACGCCGCGCCACGCGGGCATCCGCGCGGCTCGTATTCGGGTTTGTCCGGGCCCACCGACGGATAGTCGGTCTGCTGGGTCTCCCAGGTGATGATCCCGTCCTTGACATAGATCTTCCAGGAACACGATCCGGTGCAGTTCACTCCGTGGGTGGACCGCACCACCTTGTCGTGACTCCAGCGGTCCCGATAGAACTCGTCCGCCTGCCGACCCCCGGCCTCGAACATCGCCCGCCGATCCGGGGAGACCTCGGCGCGGGTGAAGAACCGCCGAGTGCCCACCAGCGCGTCGGTCAGTCCGTCGTCGAGCCGAGCACCACTGGAGCCACGTCGCGCGTGGGTCATAAAGCCTCCTTCGAAGCAGGTACACGCGGTCCGCGGAGACCGCAGCGAAGGCGGAGATATCGCACCGTCGCGAGGCGGGACGATCAGGTCCGGCCGTGGTCGACCTCCCGGCGTAGGACGATCACCGTGAACAGCAGCGCGACGAGGGCGATGACGGCGAGCGCCAGCAGACCCGGCCCGTAGTCGTCGGTCGTCTCGTAGACGGCGCCCATCACCAGCGGCGGCACGAAACCGCCCAGCCCACCGGCTGCCCCCACGAACCCGGTGACCGCCCCGACCTTGCCCGGGGGCGCGATCAGCGCGACAAGCGCGAAGGTGGCGCCGCTACCGGCACCGAGCGCGGCAGCCAGCGCGAGGAAGGCGATCGTCCCGATCGGCGCGAGATCGGGGGTCGCGGCCTGGACAGAGGCGGCGATCACGACGACACACAGCGTGGTCGCCAGGACTGTCGGTGCGTCGAAGCGATCCGCCAGCCAGCCACCGACAGGTCGCATGATCACCGCCAGCAGGACGAACCCGGCCATCCGGTTGGCCGCGTCGGTCTGCGACAGGTCGTAGGCCGTGCGCAGATAAGAGGGCAGGTACACGGAGAACGCCACGAAACCGCCGAACGAGACGGCGTACAGCGCCGAAGCAGCCCAGGTCGCCGGCAGGCGTACCGTCTGGTTCAGCCGGGTCGTGATGGACTCCGTGGGCGGTGTGCGGCCGGGGGCGTCACGCAACAGATACCAGGCCACGATCGCGTAGATCACCAGGGCCAGCGCACACAACAGGAAAGGTGTGGCGGTATTGCCCGCATCAACCAGGCGCACCGTGGTCAGGGCGCTGATCGCGGTACCACCCATACCCATGCCGTACACACCGATCGCCAGCCCCTGCTTCTCCGGCGGGAACCACGCGCTCACGAACGGCACACCGACCGCGAAGACCGTGCCACCCACACCGAGGAGGAAACCGCCGATCAGCAGCGTCGCCAGTGCCGAATGCCCGACCAGCCCCAGGAACAGCACCGGAAGCACGGTGATCAGCGAGACCACCGGGAACATCAGGCGCCCGCCGTAGCGGTCGGCCAGCGCGCCGACCGGGATCCGCCCCAGCGAACCCACGATCACCGGAACGGCGACCACGAGCGCCTCCTGGAAGGAGTTCAGTCCGAGTTCGTCGCGCAACCGCGGCGCCAGCGGGCTGAGCAGCGCCCACGCCCAGAAGTTGAGCGCGAACCCCACCGTGGCCAGGATCAGCATCAGGCTGCGCCCGCCGGTCACGGCACGGTCGCCGGCCGTGCCGCGGCCGAGGTTGCGCGGAGTCGAAGAGGCCACCATCACTCCCGGTGAGATCGGTCCGGCTGAGCTCTCGCGCCCGTCGGACACCTGGTCCACGCCAACCCGCTCGAACGGGCGATTCGATCATCGAACGCGGCCGGGAAGATGTAACCCTCCCGAACCGCCGTGGTGCGATATCACGGACTCACGGCCTGCTGCCGCCATTGTGCCTCTACGGCGCCCGACTTCCGGTCCACCCGGGATTCCGGGAGTTTCGTGATATCAGTGCGCGTTCACCTGGTGACCGGCGGGACAGGCTGCGATCTGTTGTGGGCCTAGGCTCGACCGGTGGATATCGACTGGCCCGAGCTGCGCGCCCGCAGCCTGCTCACCGAGGACGAGGCGATTCTGGCCCTGAACAAACCGGCCGGGATCTCGGTCACCGGGGAGCGCCACGACAGCGATATCGTGGCGGCCGCCGAGGAACACGGCGAAAAGCTGTACCCGGTACACCGGATCGACAAGGTGACCTCGGGCCTGATCCTCTTCGCCCGAGAACTGGCCGCCCACGGTCCGCTGACCCGCCAGTTCAACAAGCAGACCGCCGAGAAGGTCTACCTCGCGATCGTCGACTCCGGCTCCCCCGCACTCCCCGACACCGGCACCATCGAACTTCCCCTCAGCGTGGGCCGCAAGAACCGTGTCCGGGTCGCCGCCCCCCGCGAAACCATCCGGCGCGA
Organism: Nocardia sp. NBC_01329; assembly: GCF_035956715.1. Lineage (NCBI taxonomy): Bacteria > Bacillati > Actinomycetota > Actinomycetes > Mycobacteriales > Nocardiaceae > Nocardia > Nocardia sp. NBC_01329. The sequence goes on from NZ_CP108381.1 coordinate 5,048,825, forward strand.
CGACGATCGCTGGTCCGTCGCCGAGTCGGACCTGCTGAACACCAAGAACTATCCCTCGACCACCGAATTCACCGTGCTGGCCCGCCACCCCGCCCGCACCGTCGTAGCGTTGCGCCCGATCACCGGCCGCCGCCACCAGCTGCGCGTACACCTGGCCTGGATCGGCCACCCGATCCTGGGCGATCCCCTGTTCGACCGCTCCGGGGCCGAGGTGCGCACTCATCTGCACTCCTGGCGGCTGACCCTGTCCGCCGACTGGCGCCCCGACGGCCGGCTGTCCCTGGAAGCCCCACCCGGTGACGACTTCTGGTCGCCGTTACCGGTCCCACCGCCGGCGCTACCCGAACCCGGGTGACCTCGCGGATTCCGTGGACCCCGGATAGCCACGCGACCGCGGCCACACCTCGCCCAGCGCACGCCGCCGGTGGCCTCCCTCATACCCGTAACATTTCTGCCGGTCTCCTCCCCTAAGCTGGCTGATGGACCCAGCACCGACCGGGACCCACACGGTGTCGAGTCCTACGAGACCCTTGGAAGGGTCGAGGCGCGCCCGAGGCGCGCAGTCGGACACAGGAGGCCCGATGATCCTGGTGGCCCAGGTCAGCGATACACATTTCGATCTCGGTACCCGCAACGTGGAACGTGCGCAACGGGTCATGGCCTATCTCGCGGATCTGCGGCGGCGCCCCGATGTGATCGTGGTGACCGGCGATATCACCGAAGCCGGGAAGCCCGAGCAGTATGCCGAGGCCCGGTCGGCGCTCCAGGCCGATCTGCCGGTTCTCGCGATTCCGGGTAATCACGACGACCGCGCCGCGTTCCGTGAGGTGCTGCTGGGAGTTCCCCCGACCGACGACCCCATCAATCATGTGCACCGGGTCGGTGGCCTGACGTCGATCTTGCTGGACTCCAGTGTCCCCGGTCGGTCGGCCGGGCGGCTGACCGACAATACCTACGACTGGTTGCACAACGCACTCGCCGAAACCCCTCCCGACGATGCTGTTCTTTTGGCGCTGCATCATCCGCCGGTTTTCCTGCACAGCCCGGTCGTGGATTCCATCGCCCTGGCCGGCCCGGAGCGGCTGGCCGCGGTGGTCGCCGCGGACGAGCGGATCATCGGAATCCTGGCCGGACACGCGCATACCGCCGCGGTCGCCACGTTCGCCGGCCGCCCGCTGCTCATGGGGCCGAGTACCGCGTCGGTGCTGGGCGGTGAATGGGAGTTGGCGCCACCCGAGCGGGTGATGGACTACGCGCCGGATCCGGCGGTCGCACTGCATGTGGTCGACGACAACCACCGGCTGATCACGCATTTCCGTTCGGTCCCGATGGGCGGCTGGATCGGAACCCCGTACTGATCGCCGGTCAGTACCGGCCGGCGCGGGTGCGGCGGTAGGCGGCGGGGGTGCCGCCGGTCCAGCGCCGGAACGCGTAGATGAAGGTCGAGGCCTCCGCGTAGCCGAGCCGGATCGCCACATCGCTCACCGACAGCGGTGTGGTGGTCAGCATCTCCTCGGCCAGGGCTTGGCGTACCTCGTCGAGCAACGCACGGTAGCTCGTACCGGCCGCGTCGAGGTGGCGGCGCAGGGTGCGGGTGCTCAGGTTCAGATCGGCGGCCACCGTATCGATACCGGGTGGCGCGGCGAGGCCGTCCATACCGCCACGGGGCACCAGCCGGGCCCGGACCTCCGCGGCGATCCCGGTCCGCGCCCGCCGCCGGTGCACCAGGTCCCGGCACTGGGCCAGACAGATGGCGAGGGTGTGCTCGTTGGCCTGTGGTAGCGGCTGATCGAGGATCGACGGATCGATCGCCACCAGGTTGTGCGGTTGCCCGAATCGCGGCCGGGCCACGGTCACCTGGGCGATCAGGTCGGCGTAGGACGGCTCGGGGAATCGGAATTCGGCGCGCAACAAGGCCAGATGGCGACCGAGCAGATCGCTCATCACCTGGTGCATGGCCGTCACGTCCCGTTCGACCAGGAACTGACGGACATCGGCGGGCACCGATTCGTCATGGATGCGGCCGATGAATTCACCGTCCTCCCACTGGGTCACCGGTAGGCAGAAGGTGAAACTCAGTTCGAGGTAGCGCAGGGCGAAATCGATGGCCTCGGCCAGTGTCGGGCTGCTGACGCAGGCGAACCCGAAGATCCCGAAGGTGGTGATCCGATAGCGCCGGCCCACCTCGACTCCCATTCCGGGACGGTCCAGTTCGCGGACCAGGTTGCGGACCACCGCGAGTTCGGTGTGCGCGTCGATCTGAGCGTCCGGATCGTGCAGCCGGGCTTCGGTGAGGTCGGTACCGCGCAGCAGCGCCGATAGGGGGACTCCGTGCTCGGCGCCGTATGCGGCCATGAGCGCGACACTGGCGACTCCACGCGGGAAGTCCCAGTCCCGAATCGACGGACTCTGCACCATGCCGACATTATGGCCGAATATCTCGATTGAGAGTTATGGGGTCACCAGGAGAGCTCAGCGCAGCGTCGGGCGGTATCGGTGGTCTCGACCTGCAGGGTCGCGTGCTGGATATGGAATCGCTCGGCCAGCAGCCGCTGGGCCGCGCGCAGGATCTCGTCCCCGGAGTCCGTGCCCGTGGTGGTGATATGGGCCGAGGCGACCTCCATGCCCGAGGTCAGAGTCCAGACGTGCAGATCGTGGACATCGCGGACCCCGGGGACGGCGGCCAGTTCGTCCGCCACCCGCTCGACATCGAGTTCTTCGGGACTGTGCTGGAACAGGATGCGCAGCGATCGCCGCGCCAGCAGATAGGTGCGGGGCAGTACCCAGAGGCCGATAGCGACGCCGACGATCATATCCGCGTAGAGCCAGCCGGTGGTCAACGTGATCGCGGCGGACACCAGGACACCGAACGAACCGACCATATCGGCCAGCACCTCGAGATAGGCCCCGCGCACATTGAGGCTCTCCTCGGCGCCCCGGCGCAGCAGCAGGAAGGCCGTGATATTGGCCACCAGGCCGATCGCACCGGCGGCCAGTACCGGGCCGCCGGGTACCTCCGGCGGCTCGCCGAACCGGCGCAACGCTTCGACCAACACATATCCAGCGACCGCGAACAGCAGCACGGCATTGGCCAGCGCGGCGATCACCTCGGCGCGGTAGTAGCCGAAAGTACGGGTGTAGCTGGGGCGGGTATTTCGGGCCAGCATGATCGCCGACAGCGCCATGGCGATTCCCACGACGTCGGTGAGCATATGAGCGGCATCCGACAGCAGCGCCAGCGAACCGGTGGTCAGGGCGACCACCAGCTCGATCAGCATGAATCCCATGCCGATGGCCAGTGCCAGAGCCAGCCGGCCGACATACTTCCCGGAGGCGCTCTCCGGTGATACGTGATGCGTATGATCATGTCCCACCCGACAAACATATGCGTCAATGCGCATGCTTGCAATACCTTCGATTCGCGCCCACCCGCCCGGCTGGCAGACTTGAGTTCGTGAGTGACCAGTCCGCAGCCACCCGCCCCGGCGAACCGGACCGAGGCCCCGGCGCAACCGCGCCCGGCGCGCCCGAGCCCGGGCCCGCGCTGGGTCCGATCGAGCCCGGCACCGCGCTGCGCCCGATCGAGCCCGGCACCGCGCTGCGCCCGATCGAGCCCGGCACCGCGCTGCGTTCAATCGAGCCCGGCACCGCGCTGCGCCCGATCGAGCTCGCCACCGCGGCGGTACTGGGCGGTGTCACCGTCGGCCTGGTGACCATCGGCACCATCGTGCCCTTCGCCGCCGCGCTCCAGCTCGTCGCGGCGGTGCCCATGGGCTTGCTCGCCCACCGCTACCGCTTCCGGGCCGTATTCACCGCCGCGGTATCGGCCGCCTTGGTCAGCTTCGTGGCAGCCGGGCTCGCCGCCGCCATGGCGATGGTTGCGACCGCCACCATCGGCGGCATCGTCGGCACCGTCAAACGCCGCCACGGCGGCATCATCGCCGTCACCGGCCTGTCGATTCTCGCGGGCGTCGCCTGGGGGGCGTTCTCGATCGGATTCCTGCTCGCCTTCTCCGCGACCCGCAACCTGCTCTTCGACACCATCCGCAACACCGCGACCGGATTGAACGAGCTCACCTCCCGCCAGCGCCAGCTGGAGCCGCTGGGCCGCGGCGTCCTGCACCTCACCGATGTGGTGCTGCAGTGGTGGTGGCTCTACATCGGCGGCACGGTCCTGATCGGGACAGTGGTCACCGCACTGGTGTCCTGGTTCGTTCTCGGTTCCGTTCTGGACCGGCTCAGCTGGCTACCCGGCACCGACCGGCTCGACGCACCCGCCGACCACCGCCCCATCGCCCCCCTGCCGGTGACCTTGCACGCCGCCGGATACCGGTATCCCGGCGCCCAGACGGAGGCGCTGACCGGTATCGACCTGCGGGTCGGGGTCGGCGAATTCGTCGCGGTGGTCGGGCACAACGGATCGGGGAAATCGACCCTCACCCGGCTGCTCGCCGGGCTCCCGCCCAGTAGCGGCTCCGTCGACCGGCCCGGTTCGGCCGGTCTCGGCCACCTCGGTGGAACAGCGCTGGTCCTCCAGCGGCCGGAGAGCCAGACCCTGGGCGTACTGGTCGCCGACGATGTCGTCTGGGGGCTGCCCGCCGCGCTCGCGGCCGAGGTGGATATCGACGCCCTGCTGCACGAAGTCGGACTGGACGGGATGGGCGGCCGGGAAACCGCGACCCTGTCCGGCGGTCAGCAGCAGCGGTTGGCGGTCGCGGCCGCGCTGGCCCGCAGACCGGCCTTGCTCATCGCCGACGAAGCCACCTCGATGATCGACCCCGAGGGGCGCACCGAACTGGTGGCCCTGCTGGCCGGGCTGCCGAAGCGGCATGCCATGGCAGTGCTGCTGGTGACCCATCACGAGGCAGACGCCGGTGCCGCCGACCGTGTGGTGCACCTGGCCGGGGGCCGGATGGTCGACCATCTACCGGCCTGGCCGAAACCGGCCCGAGCGCGACGCCGCCGCCCCATGGGCGACACGCTGCTCGAACTGCGCGGGGTCCGGCACACCTACAACCGCGGCACACCGTGGGAGGCGCCCGCCCTGCACGGGGTCGATCTGTCGGTGCGGCGCGGAGAGGCGCTGCTGGTCGTCGGCGGGAACGGATCCGGGAAATCGACGCTCGCCTGGATCATGGCCGGGCTCATCGCGCCCAGCACCGGCCGCTGCGAATTGGCGGGCAAACCGGTCAGCAAACAGATCGGCCGGGTGGAACTGGCCTTCCAGCATTCACGGCTGCAGTTGCAGCGGCAGACCGTGGGCGAGGAGGTCGCCGACTGGGGTGGTGAGGGCACCGGTTCCGGGACCGTGGGCAAAGCTCTCGACGCCGTCGGCCTGGACCGCGCGCTGACCACCCGGTCCATCGAAGAACTCAGTGGCGGGCAGGCGAAACGAGTGGTGCTGGCGGCCATCGTCGCCGCGCACCCGCAGGTGGTGGTGCTGGACGAACCACTGGCCGGACTGGACCCCGAGGGTCGCGCCGATATCGTCGAACTGCTGGCACGCCTGCGTGACTCGGGTCTCACGTTGATCGTCATCTCACACGATGTCGAGGATGTGGCCACCATCTGCGACCGCACCGTCCACCTACGCGCGGGCCGGATCCCGGAGACCGAGTCCGCACCGGTCCCCGTTCCCGGAACCGAATCCGATACCGCGCCCATTCCGCCTGCCCATCCGCCCGGCCCGGCGCACCAACCCGCGCCGGGGCAGCCCGCCTGGCGGCTGCGCGGCGGCGATGCGCACGGTATCGACAACGGGGGTGCGCGATGAGCACTGTGCTGCTACGCCGGGTCCCGGTGACCAGCCCGGTCCACAATCTGTGGGCCGGGACCAAGATGATCGCCACGTTCCTGATCAGTCTGCTGCTGATGATCCTGCCGAGCTGGCCGATCCTCGGCATCATGATCGTGTTCCTGATCGCGATCGGCATCGTGGCACGGTTGCCGCTCGGAGTACTGCCCCGCCTGCCGTTCCTGTTCTGGCTGCTGATCGGAGCGGGTGCGCTGATCAATGTGCCCGTCGGCGGCACCGCCGTACTGCGCTACACACAAGTGGTCGTGTTCGGACTGATCCTGGTGGCCGCGTCCATGCTCGTCGCGTGGACCACCCCCATGAGCGAAATCGCTCCCGCGCTGGCCACTCTCGGCCGCCCACTACGCAAACTACGGGTCCCCGTGGATGAGCTCGCGGTCGTGGTCGCCCTGACCCTGCGCGGACTCCCGCTACTGCTGGAGGAGATTCGTATCCTGCGCGCCGCCCGCCGGCTACGCCCCAAACCCGATCTGCTGCATCGCACCACCGATCCGGTGATCGATATCCTCACCGCCGCCATGGCGGTATCCACCAGGCGTGCCGGGGAACTGGGTGAGGCGATCACCGCACGCGGCGGGACCGGTCAGCTCACCGCACGCCCGGCCGGCCCCGGCCGCAACGACGCCTTCGCGCTGGCCGTGGTGACAGTGGTATGCGCCTCGGCAGTGACCCTGGAGATCCTGCTGTAAGAGGCCGGAGCCACAGATCCGCACAAAGGCCGAGCCATCCGGCGCCCCGCTACTTCTTCTGGTCGCGTACCGCTTTCCGGGCCGCTTCCTGCGCCTTGTCCACCTGCCCGGCGTATTTGCCGCCCGTCTTCTTGTCGACCGCGTCGCCGA